>NZ_ADFR01000001.1 GCF_000177375.1 Bulleidia extructa W1219 | reverse complement strand
TTCGTAGAAATAACCTTTTTGTTATAATGAAAGCATGAATTTGATCCAAAAAAAATATATGGCTATCTTATTAAGTTCATTAGTCGGTATGAGCGCTTGTTCGTATTTATTATTGGACTCTTTTCATAAATCAAAAGAGTCTCTTAGAACATCGGGAAAAGGTCAAAGTGATCCTACTAGTCCAGTGAAAGATCCGGTAAAAAAGAATGAGTATTCTTTTCAAAAAATAGGAGATATTACATTTTATCTAAACAAGAACAATCCTATATCAAAGGACTATAAGCCGGATGATTTAGTGAAAGTAGATTTACCGTCACTAAGAGAAGAACAATTGCGAAAAGAAGCGATGATTGCTTTGAAAGATCTCTTTGTGGCAGCTAAGAAGGAAGGGTATTCTATTAAATTGATTAGTGCGTATCGTTCTTTTGCGTATCAGCAACAACTCTATGATCACTATCGAAAAGAATCCAGCATTGCTGATTTAAATAGAATTGATGATTTGCCAGGAAAGTCAGAGCATCAGTTGGGTTTAGCTGTTGATTTGGGGGATTATGCTGAAAAATATTTGTTAAAATCCGATTTTGCGAACACGAAATTATTTCAATGGTTAGAAAAGAATTCTTATAAATACGGCTATATTTTACGTTATCCAAAAGGGAAGGAAAGTGTTACAGGCTATAAATTTCATCCCTGGTCTTTTCGATATGTTGGTAAAAAATTGGCCTTGGAGATTTATGAAAGCGGCTTGACATTTGATGAATTTGTCCTTCGTAAATGATGTTTTTAAAATGAAGGCGATTGCAAACATTCTTGAAAAGTAGTACATTGTACATTGTGAAAGATTTAGTTGTTTTATGTAGAAGAGGAGATTAATAATGGCTAAGAAAATTCGATTATTTTGTGCGGCTGGTATGTCCACAAGCTTACTGGTAAATAAAATGAAAGATGCAGCGAAAGCGGCTGGTAAGGACTATGATATCACAGCGTTTTCTTTAAATGAATTTGATCAACATGCAGCTGAAGCAGATGTTTGTCTGTTAGGACCTCAAGTTCGCTATGCGTTGCCAAAGTTACAAGAGGCTCATCCGGAATATAAGATTATAGATATTCCTATGCAAATGTATGGCATGATGGATGGTAAGGGTGTTATTAGCGTAGCTGAAAAGTTGATGGATGAATAATTCAGCATGGAAGGAACCGAATTAGTTGCTTCTCGTATCATCGCTTCTGTAGGGACGGCGCGTTCTAACTATATAGGGGCGATTGATGTGGCTTCTCAAGGAGATTTTGAAGAGGCAGAACGTTTGATTGCAGAGGGAAAGGCAATTTTTCTGGAAGGTCATAAAGCACATACAGATTTGTTAGCGATAATGGCGAAAGAGGAAATCGTGATGGATCTGCTTTTAACACATGCTGAAGATCAATTAATGAGTGCGGAAGCTTTTGGTATTTTAGCTGAAAAGTTTGTGGATCTTTACAAAAAATTAAAGTAAATGAAAGATAGAAAAGGCACAGTAACATTGGCCTTTTTCTTTTGGGGAAAATGATGGTTTATAGTTAAAAGATGATAGAATAAAGTCGATTTAATCAGAATTTTGAATAACTTGCAAGGACTTATAGATAGGCCTTTATGACTTATGAAGGGAGGATCTAATGATTAGAACTTTAGTTAAAAGTTTACGAGAATATAAACGTTCAACCATTTTGACACCGTTATTTGTAATTGGTGAGACATTGTTAGAAGCACTAATTCCCTATGTGATTTCACTTTTGATAAATGATATTAAAGCAGGAGTGGGATTATCGGTTATTTTAAGTTATGCCTGGAAATTAATTGCATTGTCTTTGGTGGCATTGTTGTTTGGTTATTTATCCGGTATTTATTCTGCCAAAGCTTCAACGGGTTTTTCAAAAAATTTGCGTCATGATATTTTTGAAAATATCCAAAAATTTTCTTTTTCAAATATTGATAAATTTTCAAACGCTTCATTGGTGACCCGATTGACTACCGATATTCAAACCATTCAGATGGCATTCATGATGATTACACGAATGGCGGTTCGTGCCCCACTGAATATTATTTTTTCATTTACAATGGCGTATATTATGGGTGGATCCATGGCTTTGATTTTTTTGGTTGTAGCACCAATTTTATTTGGAGGGTTATTCTTAATTGGCCGAACGGTGCTTCCAATTTTTAAGAAAGCTTTTCCTAAGTACGATGAATTAAACCATTCCATTGAAGAAAATATCATGGGAATTCGAGTGGTGAAATCCTTTGTTCGTGAAGATGAAGAAATTAAAAAATTTAATACTGCTTCGGAAGGGATTCGTACTTTATTTACAAAAGCGGAAAGAATTTTAGCCTTAAACAACCCATTAATGGCTATTTCTATTTATACAGTTGTTATTTTTGTCATGATCATTGGGTCGAAAAGGATCATTACTACGTCTGGACAAGGGTTGGATATTGGCCAGTTTGCGACTTTATTAACCTATAGCTTCCAAATTTTAGTTTCTTTAATGATGTTATCCATGATTTTCGTTATGCTCACTTTTTGCGAAGAATCCATGAAACGTGTCACAGAAGTTTTATTGGAAAAAAGTGATTTAGTGTCTTTTAAAAATGCGGTTCGACAAGTCCAAGATGGATCAATTGATTTTAATCATGTTTCTTTTTCATACTCAAAAGAAGCGAATTCGAATGTTTTGGAGGATATTGATCTTCATATTAAATCTGGAGAAGTCATTGGGATTATTGGCGGAACCGGTTCTTCTAAGTCTTCTTTGGTACAATTAATTGCTCGTTTATATGATGTTAACCAAGGATCGGTTAAAGTGGGCGGTGTAGATGTTCGGGATTATGATATCTTTAGTCTTCGTGAGGAAGTAGCGATGGTTCTTCAAAAGAATGTTCTATTTTCCGGTACGATTGGGGATAATATCCGTTGGGGAAATAAGGAGGCTAGTTTAGATGAGGTAAAAGAAGTTTGTCATTTAGCTTGTGCTGATGAATTCATTGATCAAATGCCAAAGGGGTATGACACTTGGATTGAACAAGGTGGAAATAATATTTCAGGTGGTCAAAAACAGCGTTTATGTATTGCCAGAGCACTATTGAAGAAACCAAAGATACTGATTTTGGACGATAGTACCTCAGCTATAGACACAAAGACGGATGCCTTGATTCGTAAAGCAATGCGGACTTATCTTCCAGAAACCACAAAAATTATCATTGCACAAAGAACTTCTTCGGTAGAAGATGCTAATCGAATTATTGTTTTAAAAGATGGTTGTATTGATGCCATTGGTACAAGTGAAGAATTGCTTAACAATAATGCAATTTATCGTGAGGTTTATTTATCACAAAATAAACAAGAAACAGAAACCGTTGGCAAGGAGGCGTCTTAATATGAAAAATAGAACAGCGAATCAAATTTCAATGGTAAAACGACTGATTAAGATGCTCTTTGAATTTTATCCGAAATTATTACCAGTTATCATATTGTTAACCATTGTAAATGCGATATTAGGGTCATTGCCGGCTGTTTTTCAACAAAATATTGTTTCGATTTTACAGCAGGCATGGGACAATGGCTGGACTTGGGAAATCACAAGACCGCTCGTTATGGAAGTGGTATTTGGTTTATTGTTTGTTTATGCGATAGCCTTGGCTATTAATTTTATCAATCAACAAATGCTGGCTATTTTTACACAAGGTAGCTTAGATAAGATGAGAAAAAAGATATTTAATCATATGGAACATTTACCAATTTGTTTCTTTGATCAAAATCAACGCGGTGATATCATGTCGTATTACACTAATGATATTGAAGCTATGCGACAGATGATTTCTCAGAGTTTACCACAGCTCTTAGTTTCTGCTATTTCATTAGTCACCATTCTGATCATTATGTTATATTATTCTATTCCATTAGCTAGTGTGATTGTATTGGGGGCTTTTGTGACGATAACGGTAACGCGTAAGGTGGGTGGTTTATCGGCTAAATATTTTATTGCGCAACAAAGAATGACCGGACAAACCGAAGGGGTTATTGAAGAAATGATTAATGGTTTGAAAGTGATTAAAGTTTTTAATCATGAAGAAGAGGCTGAAAAGGTATTTGATAAGGCCAACGATGCTTTGTTTGAAGCCAGTTATAAAGCAAATCGGTATGCGAATACATTAATGCCGATTTTAAATAATATTAATTATATTGTGTATGCGCTAGTGGCTGTTATGAGTGGTATTTTCATTGAAATGAAATTCCCTAATTTTTCTATTTCCGGTCTGAGTTTTTCAATGGCAGTAGTGGTTCCTTTTTTACAAATGTCCCGTCAATTTTCAGGTGCTATTCAACAAATTTCACCTCAGATCAATTCTATGGTGATGGGGTTAGCAGGGGCGAAACGGATGTTTTCTTTGTTGGATGAAAAGATAGAAGAAGACGAAGGTAGCTATGAGTTGGTCAACGTTCAAGAAGACCATGAAATACTGATTGAAACTTCAGAAAAAACAAAACGCTGGGCTTGGAAAGTGATGAAAGATGGTGTCAAGGAACTGGTTCCATTAAAGGGAGATGTGCAGTTTAAGCAGGTGGATTTTTCTTATGCGTCAGATAAACAAATCTTGTATGATATAAGCCTTTATGCGAAGCCGGGACAGAAAGTTGCTTTTGTGGGGGCAACGGGAGCCGGTAAAACAACGATTACCAATTTAATCAATCGTTTCTATGATATTGAAAAAGGACAAATTTTGTACGATGGATTGGATATTAAAAAGATCAAGAAATCTTCTTTACGCAAGTCGTTAGGTATTGTTCTTCAGGACACCGTTTTATTCACCGAAACCGTGATGGAAAATATCCGTTATGGGAATTTGGAAGCAACGGATGAGGAGTGTATCGCTGCTGCTAAATTAGCGGGGGCACATGAATTTATCAAGCACTTACCGCAAGGCTATCACACTATTCTACATGGGGGAGCTTCTAATTTATCACAAGGGCAAACGCAGTTATTAGCTATCGCTAGAGCGGCTGTGAATAATCCTCCTGTTATGATTTTAGATGAAGCGACTTCATCCATTGATACCCGTACTGAACAGATTGTACAGACCGGCATGGATAACTTAATGAATGGGCGAACCGTATTTGTGATTGCTCACCGTTTATCCACGGTCAAGAATTCTAATGTCATCATTGTTTTGGATCATGGTCATATCATTGAACGCGGTACACATCAAGAATTATTAGAACAAAAGGGTCAGTATTACCAATTGTATACCGGTGCCTTTGAATTGGAATAAGGATATTCCAAAATATAAAGTGAATCTACTAGTTGAAGTGCCATCTAAGAAATCGGTTAACAACATAGGAGATTCATTTTTTATTATGTTGTTCATTTCATAAAAGTGAGATACATGTTTCCTTCAATAATGTAAGGGTTTATATTTATAAATAATGAGACTAGAATGAATTTGTATAAAATATACATTTCCCTTTAAAGTGATCAGAAAGGATGGTGAATTAGAATGAGGAAAGGAGTGTTCCATGTAATATGGGCTTAAGAGGATGGGTTCATAGGTATAAACGGATAGGTTATTATGTTTACTAAGAAACAGAAAAGAATCATTTTAATATCCAATGTTGTCATTTCTATTTTAATAGGATTGATTTCACAGGCTCCTATTGTTAATACGTTAATTTTTACGGTGGGAATTATCATTTTTTATACCATTGATTTAAAGAAAATGAAACTAAAGGATGCGATTGAAATTGGGACAATCATTGTGATTGGAATGTATTTATTCATGTTTGGTGGTTTTGCGAAATATGGTGGCGGTGAATTTATGAGGTATTTGTATATTTTTCCCGGATATATACGCCATTTGATCAATAGTGATTATGAATAAATGTTCATGGTAATGTATGGTTTAAAAGTGAAGGATATTGAGTAACCATGATGGCTACGTAGGTATCCTTTTTATGTTAAAAATAAGAATGGAATTTGACAGTGGTGGCTGAGTGGATTTATAATACACTTGAACAGTTGTTCAAATGAGGTGATATCATGAAAGCCAAAACTTATAAAATTGATGGTTTAGATTGTGCAGAGTGTGCTGCTCATTTAGAAAAGAAGATTTGTCAATTGGAAGATGTGAATCAAGCTCAAATCAATTATGTCAAGGGTACTTTAAAAGTGGACTATGGCAAAGAGGAGGGTATTGTCTTCCCTAAGATTGTTGAACTAGCGGCTAAAGAAGAGGAAGAGGCTATTATTTATCCATTAAATGAAGAAACCGTTCATGTTGGTATCAAAGGGATTGATGATGTGGATTGTGCGGATTATTTGGCAAAGGAAATTATGGAGCTTTCTTATATCTGTCAAGCAGAAGCTTATTTTATGCAAGAGAAGATCATTGTTCAATTGGATAAACGATATTTAGAAAAAGCTAAACAGGAAATAAAAAAAATCATTCTGGAGAATGAACCTCAGATTCACGTGACGTTTGGTACAGATAGTCAGTTGAAAGAAAATAGAATTGACTGGATGGTGATTCGTTTGATATTCGGTTTTGCTTTGTTTATCGCCTCTATGATAACCAAGGGTTATATAGAAATAGGGGTTTCTTTAGCTGGTTATTTCATTTTAGCGTATGATATTTTATACAAGGCTTTCCGAAATATCTTAAAAGGGAAAGTTTTTGATGAAAATTTTTTGATGATGGTGGCTACGGTAGCGGCTTTGTTTTTACAAGAATGGAGAGAAGCTATTGCTGTTATTTTATTCTATCAAGTAGGAGAATTTTTCCAAGCTAAAGCGGTGGATCATTCTCGCAAATCCATTGGTGAATTAATGGAGATTCGACCTGAACTGGCAATGGTAAAAAGAGAAAATGAATTTAAAATAGTAGCTCCTGAAGAAGTTCAAATCGGAGATCTAGTTCGTGTATTACCTGGGGAAAAAATTCCGGTTGATGGAGTCATTTCTGAAGGAAAAAGTAGTTTAAATTTAGCCTCTTTGACGGGGGAAAGTGCATGGAAGGATGTAGAAGTAGGGGATTTTGTGATGAGTGGATCCATCAATCGTGATGGAACGTTACTTTTAACCTGTACAAATTGCTATGCGGATTCAACGGTTGCTAAGATTTTAGATCTGGTTGAAAATAATGATCAAGTGAAATCTAAAGAAGAGCGTTTTATTACAAAGTTTGCGGAAGTGTATACCCCGGTGGTTGTTATCTTGGCCGTATTGGTCGCGATTGTGGTTAGTTTTCAATTGGGCGATTATCAGGAAGGAATTCGTAGAGCTTGTACATTCTTAGTGATTTCTTGCCCTTGTGCCTTAGTCATTTCTATTCCTTTGTCTTTCTTTTCCGGAATCGGAGGTTTATCGAAGAAAGGAATTTTGGTTAAAGGAGCTCACGTATTTGAAAAAATCAATCGTGTACAAAGAATGGTTTTTGATAAAACAGGCACATTGACTCAAGGAAAATTTACAGTGGAGCAAGTTATTTCTGAATGTCCAAAAGAGGTATTGAAATACGCCGCGGCCTTGGAAACACAGTCTAATCATCCTCTTTCTCAAGCGATTTTAGCAAAAAATGAAACGGATATTAGTTTTTGGAAGGTTAGAGATGTGAAGGAAATTCCGGGCAGAGGCTTAGAGGGTTTTGTGAATGATGAATTGATTCGCGTTGGTAATCGAAAGCAGTTGGAGGAAGCGGGTATTTCAGTTGCAGAAATAAATGAAATTGGAACAAAGGTTTTTGTGGCGAAAGGAAATGTCTGTTTAGGTTGCTTAATTCTTAACGATCAATTGAAGCATCATGTGGCAAGTTTTATTAAGTATTTGCATGCAAAAAAAATTCACACAGCCATTGTTTCTGGAGATGAGGAGAAAATAGTAGCAAAAGTAGCGAAAGAATTGAAGATTGACCAGTATTTAGCGAATCAATTGCCTTTAGATAAAGTGGCGGCTTTGAATTTAGAAAAAGAAAAAGGATTTACTTGTTTTGTAGGAGATGGTACGAATGATGCGCCGGTTTTAAGTCGTGCCGACATTTCGATTGCGATGGGCGGAGTGGGTTCTGATGCTGCAATAGAAGCGGCAGATGTTATTGTAATGGATGATGCTATCCTTAAGGTGGAAAGTGTTTTAGAACAAGCAAAGAAAGTGATACGAATTGCTTTAGAGAATATTTGGTTTGCGATTGGTATTAAGGTGCTTGTGTTGGTATTAGGGGCTTTTGGCTTTGCGAATATGTGGATGGCTATTTTCGCAGATACAGGAGTGGCGATTTTATGTGTTTTCAATTCCTTGCGTTTATTAAAGGTTCCGGATATTCAATAAAAAAGGAGAGGTTATATGTCATTTTTAGCCCGTTGGCTGGCGAATGTGTTTGCGCTTTGGTTAATTGAGCGCTTGTTTAATTTAGTCAAATTTAATGGTTATGAGAAGTTAATTTTGACAGCAGCAGTGTTGATGGTATTAAATGGGTTTTTAAAGCCAATCCTTCATTTATTGTCATTTCCAATCACAGTTCTTACTTTGGGTTTATTTTCCTTTGTGATTAATGGAATGGTTGTCTTAATCGCCTTCCGTTTGTCTGGTGTTGAAGTTAAGGACTTTTCAACAGCGTTTGTGGTTGGTATTTTATTGACAATTATCAATCTTGCTATTCGCTTTTAAAAAAAGAAACATGAGCAACTGACAGGGTTGTTCATGTTTTTAAGATTCTAACAGACAAGCTTAGAATAGAAAAAGATGCTTTTATCAGCATCTTTTTAAAACTTTATTTCAAATAAATGTAGCCTCGTAAAGACTGCGTTCCGGTTCCATAACGAGATACCCAACGTTCATTGTAATGACCGTTAAAGTTTCCTTCAACAATATGAATGCGATTACCGGATACTTCCGTCACATAGGCAACATGATGGGAATACACAACAACAGAGCCAACTCTAGGAGTAGAACCGGTAGCGTAACCCGTTCTTCTTGCGTTAGCAATCCAAGAACCGGCGTTACCCCAATTTGGTAAATTAACACCGGAACGATCATGAGCGGCTTGCCATGCACCAAAGGTACAATTCGACCAACCACCGCCATAAGGATTATTTCCACCACCCCTTAGCGGATTGGAACTGCCGTGCGAATCCAAATCATCAGAAGCTTCTTTTCTCTCTTCTTCTCTCTTACGTTTCTCTTCTAATTCCTGCTTCTTCTTTTCGGCGTCTTTCTTATCTTTCTCAATCGTTTCCTTCACTTCTGTAGGTGTACGAACAATAACATCTAGGGTAGCAGAGGTAGAATTACCGTCTCGATCAATGGCTGTATAGGTAACCACGTAGTGACCATCTTTATTCATGTTGACATTTCCGGAATATTGAAGAATCGGTAATACACCAGAATCATCATTCACATAGGAAATATAGCTGGCCGGATTCCACTTATCACCATTGTTGACAACCACTTTATCGCTCTTTAGTTTCAAAATAGGAGCACCATTTTGTTCCACTTTTACCACGACATTTTGAACTAAAGAATAACCAACCGAGTTATCAGAACCATTCTTAGCTTTTTGATTTCGATAGACAAGGTTAATTTTAGCCGTTACAGCTTGAAGGCCGGAAACGGTTCGATCAAAGTCAGAAATTTCAGAAGTACTCTTTGCAAAATCAACATTGTTGATGTCAATATTTTTGTCAAATTGAGCACGATTTTGTATGACGAGATTTTTGATCGTTTCTTTTGGATTAGCGTCTTCCATACTAATTTCAATCAAAGGCAAATCGGCAACAGCGTTACTTGTGTCATTGCCGGCTGCTCTTACAATAGAAGGAGAGCTATTAGCTACTGCGAATATACAAGCTGTAGCTAAACTGGCTACAAATGAGCCAATTCTTTTCAGTTTTTTATTCAGCATGTATATATTCTAAGACTAAAACCCTGTTTTTAGCAAGTTTTTGGGATTTTTCACATAATGTTCACAAGATTTAAAGCATTAAATATGGCTTCATTTTCACTGTTTTCTATAATATTATAGATAGCTTTGGTATAATAAACGCATGCGAATTATTATTCAAAGAGTGAAAGAAGCCAGTGTTGAAATCCATCAAAGTATGGTTGGTCAAATTAAGCATGGGTATGTGATTTTGGTCGGTATACACGATTCCGATACAAAAGCCATTGTTGAACGTATGGCAAAGAAAGTGAGTTCATTGCGAATTTTTGATGATGACGATGGGAAAATGAACGAGTCCATTCTTGATAAACAAGGTTCCGTTCTTTCGATTAGTCAATTTACTTTATTTGCGGATGCGAGGAAAGGAAACCGACCAAGTTTTACTGAAGCGGGAAAACCGGAATATTCTAAAGAATTATATTTGTACTTTAATGAATCGTTACGAGCTTTAGGAATTCCTGTGGAAGAAGGAGAATTTGGGGCTGAGATGCAGGTTCGTCTTCAAAATGATGGGCCGGTGACGTTATATATAGATAGTCAGGAGATGCCATGGGGAAAATAATTTACGGTAGTGAAATTGCGGCACAAATCCGCCAAACATTAAAGGAACAAATAGCAAAAAAATCTTGTCCTATCACTTTAGCGGTTGTTTTAGTGGGAAATGATCCCGCTTCTGCTTCTTATGTCAAGGGGAAAGAGAAGGCTTGTGTTGAAGTTGGTATTCAAGCCAAAACCTATGTTTATCCACAAGATAGTACTCAAGAAGAAATAGTCACTCTTGTGAAACAGTTGAATGAAGATGAAAGTATAGATGGTATTTTGGTTCAACTGCCACTTCCTAAACAAATTAACCAAGATATTGTGGTTCAAAGTATTTCTCCCGAAAAAGATGTGGATGGTCTAACCGGAATTAGCGTTGGTAAGCTATATCGTAATGAAGAAACATTTGTACCATGTACACCTTTAGGTATTATGGAAATTTTGAAGTCTTTACCGATTCAATTAGAAGGTAAACATGCGGTTGTGGTGGGTAGAAGTCACTTGGTGGGGGCTCCTGTTTCACGTTTACTGCTGGATGCCAATGCGACGGTTACGATTTGTCATTCTAAAACTCGAGATGTTTCCTATTTCACCAGACAAGCGGATATTCTTATTGTGGCGATTGGAAAAGCAAAATTTATCCAAAAAGATGATGTGAAAGAAGGCTCTATCGTCATTGATGTGGGTGTGAATCGGATGGAAGATGGGAAGCTTTGTGGGGATGTGGATACTCAAGGTGTCATAGATAAAGTTTCTTATATCACCCCGGTTCCAAAGGGAGTTGGACCCATGACGATTACGATGTTGTTGTGGAATACGTATGAAGCCCACCAAAGGAGATGCCATGATTGATATTCATATTGGTGATATTGTAGAAATGAAGAAGGAACATCCTTGTCGTAAGTCTAAATTATGGACGATTACAAGAGTGGGTGCAGATATTAAAATTCAATGCCAAGGGTGTCAAAAAACGATTATGATGCCTAGGTTTGAATTTGAAAAAAAAATGAAAAAGATAGTAGAAAAAGTAGAGGAATAAAACATGTCATTAACAGCTGGAATTGTTGGCTTGCCAAATGTAGGTAAATCCACTTTATTTAACGCCATCACAAATAGCCAAGTCTTAGCAGAAAACTATCCTTTTGCGACGATTCAACCAAATGTCGGAGTTGTGGAAGTGCCGGATTATCGAATGGAAGAATTTGTCAAGATCTTTCAACCAAAGAAAACGATTTACACGACTTTTGAATTTACGGATATTGCCGGTCTTGTGAAAGGTGCCTCGAAGGGAGAGGGCTTAGGCAATCAGTTCTTAGCAAATATTCGCCAGACGGATGCCATTATTCATGTGGTACGTTGCTTTGATGATAGCAATATTGAACATGTGGAAGGAAGTGTGGATCCGATTCGTGATATTGAAGAAATTAATTTGGAATTATGTTTGGCGGATTTAGATACGATTGAAAATCGGTACGGTAAAATTGCTAAGAAGGCTATCTCTTCCAAAGATGTAGAAGCAATGAAAGAAGTAAAGGTATTGGAAAAATTAAAGATAGCTTTACAAGAAGGCACTTCGATTCGTTTACTGGATCTAGTAGAGGAAGAAAAGTCTTTTGTGCGAAATTATGGGTTATTGAGTTTTAAACCGGTCATTTATATAGCGAATATGTCAGAGGAAGAAATTAGTGATCCTTTTGAAAATCACTATTATCAAGCTGTAAAAGCATTTGCGGATAAAGAAAATAGCCAATGTATTGCCATCTGTGCCAAGATAGAGGAAGAATTGTCTGCCTTGGATAAAGAAGAAAAAGCTGCTTTTTTAGAGGATCTGGGGATTCGACAATCCGGATTGGATCAAATCATTAAGGCGGCGTATCATTTATTGGGGCTACGAACTTTCTTTACCGTTGGTGAACCGGAATGTCGTGCTTGGACGTTTCATGAAGGGATGAAAGCCCCTCAATGTGCCGGGGTCATCCATACAGATTTTGAACGTGGGTTTATTCGGGCGGAAATTTATTCTTATGAAGATTTATTAGAGTATAGAACTGAACAAGCCGTAAAAGAACATGGAAAAATGCGCTTGGAAGGAAAAGAATACGTCATGAAAGATGGGGATGTGGTTTTTTTCCGTTTCAATGTTTGATTTTAAAAAATGGTGAATAAATAGACGTGTGTATGCTATGATGAAAGTAGTAAAAAGGAGGGAAATCCTATGAAACTTGTATTAGCGATTGTCTCTAATGATGATGCAACGGCTGTTTCAGCTGCTTTAATGGAAAATAATTTCTACATGACTAAGTTGGCTACGACCGGAGGGTTTTTAAGAGCGGGGAACACTACTTTCATTGTCGGTACAGAGGATGAACTGGTGGATAAATGTATTGAAATCATTGGTACGGAAGCCAAAAAGAGAACCGAAATCGTTCCTTCAACAGCTTCGTATGATTTAAGCCATTACGCTTCTTTCCCGGTGGAAGTTCAAGTGGGTGGAGCTACTATCTTTGTGTTGGATGTGGATCAATTTAAGAAGTTATAAAGACAATGAAGCAGCTAGGTAGAAATCATTTCTACCTAGCTGTTTTTCTATGAACTTAGTCTTAATACTAAAATTTTTCCTCTACCCTTAAAAGTTTTCCAGTTTTTTGTCACATCGGATTGTATAGAAGACATATGTTCAACATCTACTAGAATCGGAATATCTCCCTCTTTCAACTGAACCGCTTCACCAATTCCAAAACTGGAATCAATTTTCTTTTGCCTTATGAGTTTATACGTTTGACCGGTGCCTTTTTCGCTTACGATGATGTGAAGGTGATCATCGGTAGGAAAGACTAAGAAATGGCTATTTTCTTTAATAGGAAAGGAATGATTGGACTTTTCCACAAAGCCGGTTTTTTCATTTTCCATTTCATAGTAGATCAACTGATACTTCTTATATTTGGAATTTTGATTTATATGAAATGTGTATTTATGAATGAACGTATCCAAGGTTTCATGGCTCAAAGTATCCTGTTTGGTTTCTTTTTTAGGAGTACTACAGGCACAAAGTAGTAAGGCGAATAAAGATAAGAGTAATTTATTTTTAATCAAAGTCATAATGCCAACCTTTATAGATATTCTTATAGGACGTGGAAACGGTACATGTTCCAGAGTGAGGATAAGTTTCCGTATAAGAGGTGACCTTAAAGGTATCATAAACACTCTTGATGACAACTTGTTTCACACTGGAAGAACTATTATATTTACTCCACGATACACTACCACCTGCTGTATAGGAAACACGGTATCCATAATCGAGAAATTCGGGAATTCAGTTAACTGTCATTGAATTGGAAAGAGTTACCGATTTAGTATGTGTGATTGTAATTGTTGCTTTTGGATCAATATAGTAACCTGTTCCACTTTCAAATTTCGATTTATTTGAGGCTGTTTTTTTAAGACTGTTATAACTTTTAGAACAGTGTACAACAGCATATCTGTAAGGTTCTATTTCTCCTTTTTAAGTATGTTTTGTATGTATCATGAGAAATAAATTGAAACTAAGAAAATTCCATTTTTATACCGCGAGATATACATAAAATTTCCCTCCTATTTGATATATTGGTTGCCTTTCTAACTAAAATATAATGTTGACATATAAAAAAACAAGACTTATATTTTTTTGAAATTAAGTATATAATGTAATAGTTAAAGGTCGGGGAAAATAGTTAACTAAAATAGAAGCCATTTTGAAAAAATGGCTTCTATTTATGAATCTGGTGGATCGATTTTTTGGCAAAGTCCTTTTTATTTTGAGCATATTTCAATAGTTCGTGGTGATGATTAACGATTTTTTCCTGCATACAAAGATCTAACAGTTCATTTAATAATTTTTTGATTTCAATACCCTCATATCCTAATCTCTTGGCATCATAACCGTTAAACTTTAATTCAGATAGAGAAGTGGGAATTGGTTTTTCTTTTAATTGTTTTAACCAAGATAAAAGACTTGAATAATCCAAAGATTCGGTTAAAGCCACTCGATATAAAAGATAATCTTCTACATTGGAAAAAAGGGAAAGAATACGATAGCCATCGTAGTCTTCTTTTATAGGTAAAGATTGGTATTGTAGAATGGTTTCAATTTTCTGGATTTCTTGATTACTAAAAGTAAAGTTTTTTAAAACAGAATGATAATCAGATAAGGTTGAAAACAAAAGAGCTAAGCGACTGATTTGAGATAGAGGTTCCTTTTGGATAACCTTAAAAACCACTTCTTTTTGGATCTGAGATAAAGAAGGAATTGCCGATATAAAAATATCAAAATATGGTTCAAGGAATTGGCCACTTTTGGGATATGAAAATAATTGGATGATTTCGGAATGAATCCTTTCCTTGGAAATAAAAGCCAGTAAATCTTTTTTCTTAAACATGGCTTGTGCTGTTTCTTTCTCTATTTCAAAATTTAATCTTGCAGCAAAGCGTAAAGCTCTTAGAATACGTAAAGCATCTTCTTCAAAGCGATCTTCTGCTTTTCCGATACAACGAATCAGTCTTTTTTCTAAATCTCTTTGCCCCTGAAAGAAATCAACTAATCCTTCTTGTTGATGATAACAAAGTGCATTAATAGTAAAATCACGACGAGCACAATCTTCTTTCAAGGAAGAAGAAAATTGAACTTGATTGGGATGACGGTGATCTTGGTATTCTCCATCCACTCGATAGGTTGTGATTTCAATGGGATGTCCTTGGCTTAAGACTGTTAAAGTACCATGTTGAATACCTGTTGGAATGGTGGGATAGTTTTGAAAGAAACGCATCATTTCTTCGGGAGTCGCATTGGTGGTGAGATCATAGTCTTTAATCGGATAGCCTAAAAGATGATTGCGAATAGCACCGCCGACTAGATAAGCTTCATAGCCATGATTCTGTAATTCGTGTATTAATTTTTGTATATATTTGGGTAAGTCTAGTTCCATACTCTTATTATAAAGAAAAAGCTTGTATAATAAAGAAAAAAGGAGCTTTTATGAGAATAGGGCAATCCACCGATATTCATCCCTTTGCGGATGATCGTGATTTGATTTTAGGTGGTGTGAAAATTGATTATGAGAAAGGGTTAATGGGTCATAGTGATGCGGACGCATTATTACATGCGATAGCGGAAGCTATATTAGGGGCGTTAGGATTAGGTGATTTGGGGACTTGGTTTTCCGATCAGGATGTAGCGTATAAAGGAATTGACTCTTCTTTACTACTAAGAGATGTGATTGAAAAAATGAAAGAACACCATTATCGCATTGGTAATATTGATAGCTTGATTTTAATTGAACAGCCAAAAATGAAACCGTATATTCAAAAGATGAAAGAAAACATTGCTCAACTTTGTGAATGTGAAGAAGGGCGAGTGAATGTGAAGGCAACACGTGGAGAAAAGCTCGGTTTTGTGGGTCGCCAAGAGGGTGTTATGGCACAAGCGGTGGTTTTGTTGGAGGAAGATAAATGATGTTTCATAAAACAAATGAAGTAAAAGTATTAAGAGATCCGATTCACGGATATATTCATGTCGAATATCAAGTCATTTGGGATGTCATCAACAATCGTTGGTTTCAGAGATTGCGTCGTATTCGACAATTGGGAGGAGCTTCCGTGGTCTATCACACAGCGGAACACACGCGCTTTTCACATTCCTTAGGAGTGTATGAACTGGTTCGACGAATGGTTACAGAAATTCCGGATTTGGATCAATCATTGAATCAAAGAGAAAAAATGATAGCTATGTTAGCGGGTTTATTGCATGATATCGGTCATGGTCCCTATTCCCATGCATTAGAAGCCATTACCAATGAAAACCATGAGCTTTTTACTTGTCGTATTATTGAAGAAGAAACAGAAATCACAGAAATTTTAAATCACGCTTCCAAGGGTTTGGCTAAAGAGGTGGCGGATGTGATTCGGCATAAAAGTCAAAATCCTTTGTTAAGTCAACTGATTTCTTCTCAATTAGATGCCGATCGAATGGACTATTTATTAAGAGATGCCTATTTTACAGGGACAAAATATGGGGAATTTGATTTGGAGAGGATTTTGCGGGTGATTCGTGTTCATGATGATCGTCAATTGGTCATCAAGGAGTCGGGGGTATATGCGGTAGAAAATTATATTATGGCTCGTTACCACATGTATTGGCAGGTGTATTATCACCCGGTAGCTCGCTCTTTTGAAAGTATTTTGCACTCTTTGTTCCGTCGCTTGAAAGATATTCCGATACAAGGAGAAAAAGTGGAAGTTATGAAACCGATTCTTCAAGGGAGAAGATTGGCGTTAGAAGAATATTTCCGTTTGGATGAATATGCGTTTAGCTATGCGTTTGGGCAATGGGTGGATCATCCGGATCCGATTGTAGCAGATTTGTGCCGTCGTCTAAGAGATCGTGACTTGTTTGACTATGTGGATTATAGTGGTGTTCAACAGGAAATGATCGTCAAAGTTTTGAAGGAAAAAGGTTTTGATAAGAAGTATTATTTAACCAAAGATTTAGTGAATCAGAAGCCTTATCAACCTTATACGAAGAATGAACAGGGAGCCATTTGGGTTCGCTTGAAGAGTGGGGATACCAAAGAATTGGAGTCGGCTTCTGTCATTGTGGATGGGTTAACGCACGGTAAAGATAACAATGATAACAAAATTTTCTTTCCAAAAGAGGTGAGATTTGAAAGCAAAGATTGAATTGAGAGTCGGTGAACAGCGAGAAAAAGTAATTAGTGATGGAGTAGGGTTTTATTCCAAAGGGCGATTGCGCTATTTTGAATTAGATCAGAAAACTAAGCAGGAAGTTTGGTTTGATCAAGATAAAATCGAGATTGTTCGTAAAGGTGAAGTGGAAACAAGATTACGGTTTCGTCGATTTGGTTTATCCAGCTGTGAAGTGAATTCACAGTATGGTTGTATGCAGGTGCCGGTTCGTTTGTTGAAATATGAGATATATCCTTTGGGAATTTATCTCAGTTATCAAATGAATGAGGAAGATTTGTATCATTTTTATTGGAATATTGAACCTTTAGGATAGGTTTGTTTAAAAAAGTTTGCTATTTGATTGACAATCTTAAGTTCTTACTTTATATTCATTAAGAAATTCAAAGCGTGAAGATGTATTAAAGGAGAATTTATATGAGTGTCAATAAAACTATGACAGATGTCGCTTATGATTTTTTGAGTCGACATAAAAAACAAATTGAATTTTTAAAGCTTTGGGATGAGGTGATTAAACAATTTAGTATTCCAGAGGATAAAAAAAGGAGAAAAAAGAGTCAGTTTTATTCTGAATTACTTTTAGATACCCGTTTCGCTTCTTTTGAGAATAACCGTTGGGATTTAAGAAATCGCCACCGCTTTGATGAAACCCATGTGGATACACAAGATATTGCATTTGATGATGACGATGATGAATTAGATGTCATTGGTTTAGATTTACCAAAGGGAGATGATGCCTTTGACAATTAACGGTGGTATTTTCTGCTTTTAAAAAAGGAAAAAATGGGATAGAATACTAGTGTTAATAAAGGAGGACGTTACGTCTTATGGTTTTAGTTTCGGCTAAAGAAATGATTGACAAGGCTCGTCAGGGTCACTACGCGATTGGTGCATTCAACATCAATAACATGGAATGGACAAAAGCTATTTTAGCAGGTGCTCAGGAAACAAATTCACCAGTTATTTTACAAGTGTCGGAAGGTGCTGGTAAGTATATGTGTGGGTTCAAGCAAGTAGCTGACATGGTTAAAAACATTCATGATCAAATGGGCATTACAGTTCCGGTAGCGTTGCATTTAGACCATGGAACTTATGAAGGGGCTAAAGCGGCTATTGAAGCTGGTTTCACATCTGTTATGTTTGATGGCTCGCATTATGATTTCAAGGAAAATGAAGAAAAGTCAAAAGAAATTATCACATTAGCTCATTCAAAGGGCATTTCGGTAGAATGTGAAGTTGGTGGCATTGGCGGTACAGAAGATGGGGTTACTTCTAATGGCGAACAGGCAAATCCTGCTGAATGTGCAGAAATGGCTAATTTGGGTGTAGACTTTTTAGCGGCTGGAATTGGTAATATCCATGGCGTTTACCCAGCTGATTGGGCAGGGTTGAACTTTGATTTATTGGCTAAGATTGATGAAGCGGTTCACCACACACCATTGGTATTACATGGTGGTTCAGGTATCCCTTCTAATCAAATTCATAAGGCTATTGATATGGGTGTCTCCAAGATTAATGTCAACACAGATTTACAGATTGAATTTGCGAAAGCGACTCGTGCTTACATTGAAGCCGGTAAGGATCAACAAGGTAAGGGATTTGATCCTCGTAAATTATTGAAACCAGGTACAGAAGCTATTACAGCTAAAGTTATCTTGATGATTAAGGATTTTGGTTCAGCTAATCAGGCTTAATCTTAAAGATCATCTGTCAGAAAGGAAATATTCCTTTCTGGCTTTTTTAATTCATCTTTTCATTCTTTCTAATCTATCTTAAAATATAAGACAATGATAAAAGCTGTTTTATTTGACATGGACGGGATTCTACTGGATTCAGAATCTTTTTATATGCAGGGAACCATTTCTCAAATGAAATCTTGGGGCTATCAAGGTTCTATTGAAAAAATATATACAATCATTGGTACTTCTATGGAAGAAACGTATGATATCCTTTACCATCTTTTAAATGGGAAAAAACCAAAAGAAGAGATTGCTCAGGAAAATGATCTTTATTTTACGAAAAAAAACCAATTCGGGCAAAAGAAGTGATGTTTTCAGACGTACCGGAGGCCTTGGAAATGCTTAAAAATAAGGGTATTCAAATGGCGGTTTGTTCTTCTTCTCCATATGAAACAGTCATGAATATGCTAGAGGATATGGGCATTCAATCGTATTTTGATTATATTGAATCGGGAGAGAATTTAGCTCATTTCAAACCGAATCCTGATATTTACTTAGAGGCTTTAAGGCGATTAAAGGTAGATGCATCTGAAGCAATTGTCTATGAAGATAGTCAGATTGGTATTCAAGCCGGTAAAAATGCAGGTATGATCACCATTGCTAGAGAAGATTTACGCTATGGGCAGGATCAGAGCCAAGCGGATTTTTGTGTGAAAAATATAAAAGAATTAGTGAGATGGATAGAGAGGGTCAATCATGGAAAAGGTTATTAAAATTCGAGGTGGAAAAACATTAAGTGGAGAAGTTTCTGTATCGGGAGCGAAAAATGCGACGGTTGCTTTAATTCCGGCAGCGATTTTAGCCTCGGGGCCGGTGACGATTGTTGGTGTCCCACAAATTGCAGATGTGCAAAACTTAACGAAAATCTTGAATTTATTACATGTCGAAGTACATCAGGTTGCCAAGGATCATCTTATTATTGACCCGGGTCAAATGAAAGATGTGGAATTAGTGGATGAGGCGGTCACAAAGTTAAGAGCTTCTTATTATTTTATGGGAGCTTTATTGGGGAAGTATGGTCATGTCAAAATGAAAATGCCGGGGGGATGTGATTTAGGACCAAGACCGATTGATTTGCATTTAAAGGGGTTTGAAGCTTTAGGGGCTAAGGTGACCTATGAAAGAGGTTGTTATGTAATTAAAGCCGATGAATTGGTGGGTACTAATATTTTCTTGGATTTTGCCTCTGTTGGAGCGACTATCAATATTATGATGGCTTCTGTTTATGCTAAAGGTAGGACGACGATTGAAAATGCGGCGAAAGAACCTGAAATCATTGATGTCGCAACTCTATTAAATAATATGGGAGCTAAGGTTCGTGGAGCCGGTACGGATGTGATCACCATTGATGGAGTTAATACTATGTATGGTTGTATTCACGAAATTATCCCGGATCGAATTGAAGCGGGTACTTTCTTAATCATGGCTGCGGCTTGTGGAAAAAATGTGACTATTAAGAACGTGATTCCTCCCCACTTAGAAGCGCTTACTTCAAAATTAAGAGAAATGGGTGTTCCTTTAAAGATTGAAATTGATAAGATCATCGTGAAAGAAAGTCATTCTTTAAAAACAACGGATATTACCACCCGTATTTACCCGGGATTTCCAACGGATTTACAGCAACCGTTAACCGTATTACTAACCCAGGCAGATGGTGATTCTCATGTGGAAGAAACTATTTATAAAGAACGCTTTAAACATTGTGAAGAGCTCAATGGTATGGGGGCCAATATTGAAGTGGGACCGGGAGAGGCTGTGATTCATGGCCCAACTCCTTTATTTGGAGCAAAGGTAACGGCAACGGATCTTCGTTGTGGAGCAGCTATGTTGGTGGCCGGTTTGATTGCGGACGGGATTACAGAAATTCATGATATTTATCATATTGAAAGAGGCTATTCGGAGATTGACCAAAAATTGTTGGCGTTAGGGGCAGAAATTTGGCGAGAAGAGGTTGAATAAGACTTGCGATTGAAGAGAAATATGGTACTATATTATGGCAATAAGCACTTACTTTAAGCACAAATGAGGCTTAAGGCAGAAGGGAGATCATATTTATGAAACAAGGGATTCATCCGGAATACCATAAGGTAAAAGTGGTTTGTTCAAGTTGTGGTACGGAATTTGAAACAGGTTCTACAGCAAAAGAATTAAAGGCAGATACATGTTCAAACTGTCACCCATTTTACACAGGTAGACAACGTTTCGCTCAAGCTCAAGGACGTATTGAGAAGTTTAATCGTAAATACGGCATTAAGGAAGGCGAATAAGAGTGAGAAATCACTCTTTTTTTTGGCAGTCCAATTAGAGTACAATGTTTTAGTAAGGAGTGTTATACATGGATGCAGTAAGAGAAAAATTAATAGGAATGGATCAGCGATACCAAACTATTACTAATGATTTAATGGATGAAAAAGTATTTAGTAACCCTGCTTTATTAACGAAATTATCCAAAGAACAAGCTTCTTTGACACAAGCGGTAGAGGCTTGGCATAAATTAAAAGCCTTGGATGAACGAATTGAACAAGCGAATGAAATGATGAAAGAAAGTGATGTAGAGTTAAAAGAAATCGCAAAAATGGAGTTGGAAGAATGTTTGCCAGTACAAGAAGAGCTATTAGAACATATTCAACACTTATTAATTCCAAAAGATCCGGATGATGACCATGATGTTATTATGGAAATCCGTGGTGGTGCCGGCGGAGATGAGGGGAATATTTTTGCAGGGGATCTGTATCGAATGTATACACGTTATGCGGAATCTAAGGGATGGAAGGTTCAAGTCATGGAAACTTCTATTAGTGAAGCGGGTGGTTTCTCACAAGTGATTTTCTCCATCAAGGGTAATGAAGTGTATCGGGATCTAAAGTGGGAATCCGGTGTGCATCGTGTTCAACGGGTGCCTAAAACTGAATCGCAAGGGAGAGTTCATACATCAACTGCGACGGTTCTTTGTCAACCGGAAGCGGAAGAAGCGGACATTGAAATTGATCCGGCTGATTTAACGATTGAAACGCATCGGGCTTCAGGAGCCGGAGGTCAGCACATTAATAAAACAGATTCAGCTGTTCGCATTGTTCATGTACCAACCGGTATCACTGTTAATTGCCAAGAGGGGCGTTCTCAGATTGAAAATAGAGAAACAGCCATGCGCTTGATTCGTGCTCGTGTGTATGAGGAAATTAAGCGTCAAAGAGATGAAGAAGCTGGTGCTGCACGGAGAGCTAAGATTGGCACAGGAGATCGCTCGGAAAAGATTCGCACGTATAATTATCCACAAAATCGAGTCACCGATCATCGAATTGGATTAACCATTACACAACTTGATCGCATTATGGAAGGTAAATTGGATGGCATCATCGCAGGTTTACAAGCAGAAGAAGAAAAAAAGAAGCTAGAGGAAAGCCAAGGATGAGCCTATTCAGAAAATTGGTGTTGGATTTTGAAAAGAAAGCTTTAGAGAAAGGGATTCCCGAAGAAACCGTCATGGCGTATTTGGTGGAATTGAGTCAAAGAGAACGTTATGATTTATACCTTCACTTTGAAGAAGAGGCTCCGCAAGAGTTGGAAAAAGAATTTTGTTTAGGAATGGGAAGAATTCTAAATGGGGAACCCATGGCTCATGTTTTGGGTTATTCGTGGTTTTATGGTTATAAAATGTTGGTGAATGGAGAAGTTTTAATTCCTCGTTATGAAACGGAAGAATTGTGTGCCAATATTTTGAATCGAATGGATACTTTTTTTCCTCATTTAGAAAAAATTGATATTGCGGATGTGGGAACCGGTTCTGGAGCTATTGCAGTTACTCTTTGCAAGGAAGAAAAAAAATGTCAAATGAGAGCGAGCGATATTTCTTTAGAAGCGATAGAAATGGCGAAGAAGAACGCCCGACTTAATGAAGCTACTATTGAATTCTTTGTGGGAAATATGCTAGATCCTTTGATTGAAAAAGGAATTTACTTGGATGTGCTCGTGTGCAATCCACCTTATATTCCTCAAGAGGAAGAAATGGAGTCATCTGTTGTGGATTATGAACCCCATATTGCTTTATTTGGAGGAAAAGATGGTTTGAAATATTATCGGGAAGTATTTGAAAATGCCAATCGTATTTTAAAAAAGAAGTCTTTTATGGCTTTTGAAATGGGATGGAACCAAAGAGAAGCCATATCTCAGCTGATTCAAGAAATGTTGCCAAATGATCGTTTTGAAATTCTTAAAGATATGAATGGAAAAGATCGAATGTTGTTTGTGTATCATAACGGATGAAGAGTCGATGGAAGTGGAAAAACGCTCACTTCATTTGTACTCTTTTTTATTTCGTCTATAATGTATCCGTGATGAAAACGAAAAATAGTAAACCGAAAAAGTGGATTCTTATTTTGACAACTTTATTTTTCTTGTTGTCACTGTTGTTGACATTTACGGTGGTTTGGTTATTTCATACCTGGCCTAAATTACAAATACAGGAATTGATGTTTGAAATTGCGACTCCCTTAAAAGGAACGGGTTCAGATCAAATTCAAAAGTTTATAGTATGGGTCTTTTTGCCAACGCTGTTAGGATTGATATTGGTAGGCTTGGGTTATTATCATCTTAGAGAAGAAAAAAGGAAAAGGAGATATCGACAAGTGATATTGGTTGTATCAAGTCTGTCTCTGATTTTAAGCTTTTTACATTTTTGGATAAAACTGGATGTTGGTCATTATCTGAAAAATCAAGCCATGGATTCAACATTTATTCAAAAAGAATATGTGGATCCATCTAAAGTAAATTTGCAGTTTCCAAAGAAAAAAAGAAATTTAATTTATATTAGTTTAGAATCTATGGAAACCGGCTATTCCAGCAAAGAATATGGTGGAAAAAAACAGGATAACTATATTCCGGAATTGACTAAATTATCTCTTGCCGAACAAAATTTTTCAGCGAATCAATCCCGCTTAAATGGAGCAGTTTCGCTAACCGGAACGACGTGGACAATGGGAGGGTTATTTGCTCAAACATCAGGTCTTCCTTTAAAAATTAATGCAGAAGATCATCGAATGAATACGCAAGATTCTTTTTTCCCAAATATCACAAATCTAGGAGATATTCTCCAAAAAGAAGGGTATCATAATGTCTTTATGTTGGGATCGGATGCTGAATTTGGAGCCCGCCGGTTATTTTTTAAGAGTCATGGAAATTATGAAATTAATGACTATAATTATGCCAAAGCAAAAGGAATGATTCCGTCTAACTATCATGTGTTTTGGGGCTTTGAAGATCATAAACTGTTTGACTTTGCTAAAACAAAATTAACTGATTTAGGGACGAAAGAACAGCCATTTAATTTTCATTTGTTAACAGTAGATACACATTTTGAAGATGGCTATAAGGATCAGGAAACACCAACTAAATTTGGCAAAGATCAATATGGTAATGTGATTTATGGATCAGATCATCGAGTTGGGGAATTTGTGCGGTGGTGTCAGAAACAATCATGGTATCAAAATACAACCATTGTGCTTTCTGGGGATCATCCCACTATGGATAAAGATTTTATGGAAGGAGTGGATGCTCATCATAAGAGAACGGTGTATTACACGATTGTCAATGGGGCAGCTAAAAGGGAAGATGACTCTGTCAGTCGGTATTATTCCACCATGGATAGTTTCCCAACGACCTTAGCAGCGCTAGGGGTGAAAATACCTGGTGATCGTTTGGCTTTAGGTACGAATTTATACGCTAATAAAAAGACGCTTGTGGAAGAATATGGGGAAGACTTTCTGAATGAAGAATTGGCTAAGAAATCAATTTTTATGGAAAAATTAGCTTCGCTTAAGAGTCCGTCAAATGAACACAATTATACATTAGGTTTTACCAGCACTGTGAAAGATAAACAGCTGAAAATTGATTGGAAATATCTATTAGAAAAAGATCAATGGATCGATATAAAAGAAGTCCATGTCTGGCAAAAAAATAAGGAATTAACCAAGTCTTCAGATAATAGTTATCACTTATTAGATGAAAAGGCACCGATCACTTTGAAAGTGAAAGACCAATCTGTTCTTAGCGGAGATCCTCAATTTTTCAGTTTAGATTTTCATTCTTTCATACAAAGCTTAAAACAAGCTGACTTAAAGAAATATGATTGGTATATGGTCAGTTCAGGTGACTTTATGAACCAATTAGATGCAGAAAAAAAACAGGATCTAGAATCTCTGGGTTTATTACAAGAAAAATTTCTTTCGGATTCCAATGTACTTTTGACATCAACCGGTATTAAAGAAAGCTCAAAAGACTCAATTTATAAGAAACAAGATGAGGTGGAGTGCCTTTCTTCTTCAGATTCTAATCAAAAAGCTCGATTCATTTATAAAGGAAAAAAATACCCTATTTCGCAAGGGATTAATTTCTTTGTGGTTAATAAGGAAACAGGGGAAGTTACCAATCGTTCTTTTAATACCGTTGAAGGATATCCTTCTTTTGCTAAAAAATCCATTCGAGTTAAGAATCATCATCTTCACGTTGAAGTGGCTCAGTATTCCGGTATTATGGGGGAAGTCTTTGGCCATTTTCTGTTTGTGAGTGATGGAAAAGAAAGAAGAATGGTTTATTTGGATTTATCAAATGGAGTGTGGAAGGCGGATTTGGATCTTCAAGGAATGGATGAGACAAAGTTAAAAGTCATGGGCTTCTTGAATATAAAGAATCAAATATACTTTATCAAGGACATGGAGGTAAAGAAGTAAAATATAGGACTGATATATAATGAAGATAAGATAAGATGAGAGGTAAGCATGAAACAAAATAAGACGAAAAAGCCGTTAAGTAAGGGAATGAAGATTTTCTTGGATATTGCCATGGTTGTTAGTTTATTGGTGGCGGGCTTTTCAGCTTGGAATATTGTTCAGGTTTTAAAGGGATATCAAGAATCTAAACAAGCTTACGAAGAAGTCCGTAAAGAAGTTGTGGTAGTGGATAAAATCACAAAAAAGGAAAAAGTGGATTTTAAAAAATTGAGACAGCTTTATCCGGATACGGCAGCTTGGATTAAGATGAAAAATAGTGCCATTAATTATCCAATTGCGTATGGTGATTCTTTGATTCCGGAAAGAAGGGGGAATGAATTTTATTTGCATCACTTGATGGATGGTCGTTACCAAAATTCAGGAACTTTATTTTTGGATGTTCAAAATGGTCGTCACTTGAATTCGAAAGTACTGGTGGTGTATGGTCACCATATGCGAGATGGTTCTATGTTTGCAGATATTGATAAATTCCAGAAACAATCCTATTACGATAGTCATAAAGAAATGGAATTAGAAACTCCTAGTGGGAAATATAAAGTGTATCCAATTGCCGGTATTAAGACGACCGGATCGGATGATTATGTGCGATATCG
This sequence comes from Bulleidia extructa W1219, assembly GCF_000177375.1. Taxonomy (GTDB): domain Bacteria; phylum Bacillota_I; class Bacilli_A; order Erysipelotrichales; family Erysipelotrichaceae; genus Bulleidia; species Bulleidia extructa. The sequence continues at coordinate 50,035 of NZ_ADFR01000001.1, read as the reverse complement.
TTTTGGATCAGATCAAGATTTTATGAAATATGTTCAAAGGTTTGAAAAGAATAGTACGTTTCGTTCTGAGCAAAAAGTGAGTGCTAAGGATCGCTTGATTTTATTTTCAACTTGTGATTATAGTTTGGAAGATGGTCGTTATGCCTTAATTGCGAAGTTGGTTAAGGAGTAGAAGGTGGATATATGTTAAAAACAAAAGATTGTTTTGATTTAAGCCATAGTTTAGCTGGCGATTATTTGAAAAAATATGAGTATCCTTGGCAAGCTTTGTCGGGAATCAAAGAGTTGATTCTGGATTTAGGAAATCAGCTTGGTGATGAATATGAAGAAGTACAACCACAAGTGTGGGTGCATAAGACGGCGAAGGTTTTCCCTTCAGCTTATTTAGGATCTCCTTGTATTATCGGGGCACGTACAGAAGTGCGTCACTGTGCGTTTATTCGTAGTTGTGCTTTGGTAGGAGAAGATTGTGTAGTGGGTAATTCTGTGGAATTAAAGAATGTGATTTTGTTTGATCATGTTCAAGTGCCTCATTACAATTATGTCGGTGATTCTATTCTTGGTTATTATAGCCATATGGGAGCCGGTGCAGTCACTTCTAATGTTAAATCCGATCATAGTTTGGTGACTCTTCGGGAAGGGGATCAGAAAATAGGAACGGGGCTAAAAAAGTTTGGAGCTATTTTAGCGGATTATGTTGAAGTTGGTTGTAATTCTGTTTTAAATCCGGGTACAGTTATCGGTTCTCATTCACGAGTTTATCCGACAACGGGGGTTCGTGGTTTTGTGCCGGAGAATAGTATTGTGAAAAAAACGGATGTAATTGTAAGAATAAAAGAAGAAAGATAAGTGTTTTTTGGTCTGTAGATGGGAATTGAAAGAAGAAGGTTGTGAAATCTTTTTCTTTTGTTGTATCAATCAGTAATAAATGATTGACTTCTTGATTTTAAGTTGTGAAGTAACCGGAATCTAAGTCGTATCTTATGTTTGTTCGAGGTGAGGGGTTTTCCTGTTGGGATGGCGATTGTGCATAGGTAGGAACGGTGGGTACCAAGAAACTAAAATCGATGGGTAGAGTCGTATTAAAGTGAAGGGGACAACATGAAAACTTATTATGTATGGATTGGGACGTTTGAAGAGGGTGATTTTGAACAGTATTGGGATAATGAACTTTATGAAAATGAAATAGAACTGTGGAAGAAAGGACAAAGAGCTAAACCGAGTGAAACCTTAAAGTGCGGATTTTGCAAGGAAATGGGCTTAGAAAAATTGGACAAGAAAGATTTTTGGTTTTCTGATAGGGCTTCTTTATGTACGATACGAGAGCTGGCAAAAGACTATATCGCAGATATAGGTGAATTTGAAAGAAAATGTGATGAGAAAGGAATTTTAGAGGGAAATGTAATTTGGGGCGTCTCTGTGAAAGATTTCTCTGATTTAGAACCGGAAGCTTGCCGCAGTATGTATTATGTTGGGAAGATAGAGATGTAAATAGGATGGTGTCAGATACTAGAAAATAGTGAAAATATAGTGGAATAAAATTTGATGTTGGAAAGCCTAAAATATTGATCTAAGACCTTTTATTTGTTTGTGGATTCATCCTAAATATAGAAAAGAGAAAAAACGATGCTTATATGTCAAAATAGTGAAATTAATGTGTTGGTAGACCTTCTTAGAAAAGATGAAGTCGTTGCGGTGCCTACGGATACGGTTTTTGGTGTCTGTGCTCGTTATGATCATATACAAGCGCAGGAAAATCTAAGAGATTTAAAAAAAAGACCGGAAACCAAGGCCTTTCCAATCATGTGTGCAGATATGGAACAAGTTTTACAAATTTGTGAAATGTGTGAAGAAGAAAAACGGGTTATGAATCAGTTTATGCCCGGTCCTTTGACCATGATTCTGAAGAAAAAGAAAGGAGTTCCTTCCTTTGTGAATGGGGGAAAGGATACAATTGCGATTCGTCTAGCGACGAGTCCTATCTTAGCAGAAATGATTGGAAAGCTTGGTGTTCCTGTCTATATGACGAGTGCAAATGTATCAGGTGAGCCGGCCGCTTTGACGGTAGAAGACGTTCCGGGGGTCAAAGCTGCTTTGGCGGGAAAGGTAGAGTTTGCCCAAGCCAGTACCATTGTTTTCTATGGAGAAGCAGGTTGGAAAGTATTGCGTCAAGGACCAATTTTGCTACAACAGATTCAAGAAGCTACTTCAAAAGGGAAGAAAGACTAGTCAATGGCTGAGTCTTTTCTTTTTCTTGTAAAGCTTTGGTATGAAATTTTCGACTATTTAAAGCGTAATGGATGGCTTCTTGCAGTTGATCAGGATGACACTCTTCTTTTTCAAGACATAAGCCGACCGAATACGGAATGTGCTTTTTCTTAGGCAATATGAGCTGAGGAATTCCTGCTTGCTTGCAAGTTTGGTATAAATATATATTTTCTTGATGGATGACTAAAGGGGCTTTATAGAATAAAATTTGACCTGGTTCTAAAAAACGATACTGATCCAGTATTGATGTCAATATCTTTTCATAATCAGTACCACGTTCTAAAAGAACTTTATTGGTAGAAATAAAGGATTCACTATTTTGAACTTTTAAAAGATGACCGGGGATATCAAAACTGAAATAGATACCCAGTTTTCGAAGATCTTGATATTGGAAGATTTGTTCAAGACGATTTTCTCTAAATAAACGGTTTAAACCACGAAATAGATTATGATCACTATGTAGTTTTTCAAGGTATCGCTCTTGTAAAAAGTAAAGAGGGATGTGGTATAGCGAAGTAACTACAAACGCCGCATATCTACCTAAAGAAATACAACAATCAGGCTGGTAATCTTGAATCGCTTTTTCCATAGAGGCGAGGTCTTTTTTTAAGAAGGAATAGGATAGTTCTCCTTTAGCGTAGTGATCTTCTAAAGCATTTTCAGGACAGAAAAAGAAAAGATGATGGTTTTTTGGGGAAGGATAATTTTTTTTCGCCCAAGAAAAGGTGTTAGTGGCACAAATCGCAAAGTCGGCGTCAAGATTAGATTGAAGACTTCTTAAAAGAGATTGATAATCCGCTTGATTTCGAACAAACCAAAGTACTTTCATGGCTCAAATATAGCATGATTTGGGTTTTGGGAAAATGAGGTTGTCTTGAATTCCTCTCTAATTTCGTATAAAATAGCGAAAGAAAATTGGAGGTAGAATCATGCTAGAAGTCTTACATCATCCACTTATTACGCATAAATTAACGCAAATGCGCCAAAATTCAACGACAACCAAGGATTTTCGTGAAAATTTAGATGAAATCGCTGAATTGATGGCTTATGAAGTTTGCCGTGATTTACCAACAAGACCGATTGAAATTGAAACACCGGTTTCTAAGTGTATTGGTTACGAATTGTCGAAGGAAGTTGTTATTGTGCCTATCCTTCGGGCAGGAATTGGGTTATTGGATGGAATTCGCCGTTTGGTGCCAACCGCTAAAGTTGGATTTATTGGTATGTATCGAGATGAAGAAACTTTAGAACCGGTTGAATATTTTGCAAAATTTCCTAATGATTTGGAACATTCGATCGTGATGATCGTAGATCCTATGTTAGCAACTGGAGGTAGTGCGAACGATGCTATCAATCAAATCAAGAAACGAGGGGCGAAAAATATCAAGTTGGTTTGTTTGGTAGGAGCGCCAGAAGGTGTTCAACTGATTCAAAAGAATCATCCTGATGTGGATGTATATTTAGCGGCACTGGATGAAAGATTGAACGAGCATGGCTATATTGTACCTGGTTTAGGGGATGCGGGAGACCGTATTTTTGGGACAAAGTAATTGTTTAAGTCGATGATTCAATCTTTTCTTTATTTGATGTCTTTGGTGATAAGCTATTATGCTTTACAAGCTTTTAATTTTGAAAAGGTATTGCGAAAAAATAGAGTGTATCAGGCACAAGTTTTATATGGTCTATTGGTGATTGCCTTAGCTTATTTGGTAGGATCATTTTTCTGTTTCTTTATTCATTAAATGATAAAAAGGAAATTTGGCTTTCTATGGGAATATAACCATAGGAGGCTTTTTATCATGAGTGCAAAAGAATTATGGGCAAATTATATGGATGAAAGAAGAAAAGTGTATGGCCTGGTGGTTCCAGAACAAGTCAATTCTGCTTTGATTTCAGAAGCGAACTGGATCACAAGATCACAATATAGTTCAGGGCAATATCTAGGTGTGCATGTTAAGGTAGGGGATATTTGTTACCTGGATTATGGACAAGCGTATCTTAACGAAATGGGTTATCAGCATTTTGGTTTAGTTTTTTCTTTATTTGCGAAAAAAGCATTGATTATACCAATGACTTCTAATCCAAACACTTATGCAAAAGCCTATGATGCTCGTTACCAACAACATGGTAAGGAACATTTGATGCGCATTGGGCTAATTCCGGGATTGATCAGACCCTCTGTGCTATTTTTAAACGATTTACGTTTTATCAATACGGCAAGAGTGATTGATGTCAAGGCATATATTTCACCGGATTCTTCTTTGTTTAAACGTATTGAAGAAAGAGTGAAAGAAGTGGTCTTTTCAGAAAGAAGGCGTTGAAATGTTGTAAAATAGGAACATGAAGAAATTAGAAGGAAAATGGTTAGTGGCTGTTTCAACAGGACCGGATTCTATGTATTTGGTGCACCAATGTTTAGAATTGGGAATGGATATTCAAATAGCTCATGTGAATTATCATCATCGCAAGCAAGCGGCTGAAGAAGAAGCGTTTATTCGTTTTTTTGCGGAAGAAAACCAAATTCCTCTTCATGTTCGAAACGATGCTTTTAAACCAAAAGGAAACTTTGAAGCTGAAGCGAGAGAATGGCGTTACACTTTCTTTGCGAAAATTGTCAGAAAAGAACAATTGAAGGGCGTATTGGTAGCTCATCAACAAGAAGATCTTTTAGAAACATTTTTAATGCAAGAAGAGAAGAGATTAGAACCGGATTATTTTGGTTTAAAAGAGCGAACGATGATGCAAGGGATTTCGGTTGTGCGTCCTTTATTGACCATGAGAAAAGCTGAGATTCTACGGTATTTAGATGAACATCAGTATCGCTATTTTATAGATCATACCAATTTGGAAGATAAATATCGCCGTAATCAAATTCGCCATAGTCAAGTGGAAACAATGACCGATTTTATGCGGGAAGCCTTGTTACAGGAAATTAATAGGAGAAATTCTATTCTACAAGAAAGAAGACATCGAGTAGCGAAGTATATTCAGAAAGGAAAAGTATCGTTAAAGTTGTATCGAAATTTGGAAAAAGAAGATCGCTTATCCACTTTAAGACAACTTTTAGACCAAAAAAAACATCACACAAAAGTTCAACTGATCGAGTTAGATCAAATTGTGATGCGGAAAGAGTCTTTTTATATTCCTTTTGAAAAGTGGTATTTCACCAGTGATGGTCAGTTCTTCTTTTTATGGAAGGAGGAAAATTACTCATATTCGGATATTCAAATAAAAGAGTATCCTTTCTTTAAAGTGGAAAAAGGGGAAAGTGGAGTTAATGCAGTGACAGTGCACGCTTCAGATTATCCATTGACCATTCGCAATTATCGAAAAGGAGATACCATTCAGCTTCGTTTTGGTAAAAAGAAAGTATCCCGTTTTTTTATTGATCGAAAAATACCTTTGTATTTACGGAAAGTATGGCCAATTGTTCTCAATAAAAAGGCAGAGGTCATCTTAGTTCCCGGATTGGGCTCAGATGTGAACCATTACTCTATAAACCCAACTTTCAATGTGATACAATACTTAAATACTAAGGAGTAATTATGTGGGAAAAAGAAACGATTAAAAAGGTGTTAATTAATCAAGAAGAAATTCGGCAACGTTGTGTGGAATTGGGTGCTGAAATTACGAGAGACTATAAAGGAAAGAAACCGCTGGTAGTGGCTTTACTTCGTGGTTCGGTACCATTCTTGGCTGAATTGATTAAAAATATTGATTTAAATCTTCAATATGACTTTATGGATGTTTCTTCTTATGAAGGGACGGAGTCCATTGGGGATATCCGTATTATCAAGGATTTGGATTCTTCTATCAAAGGAAAGAGCATTATTTTAGTAGAAGATATTGTGGATACAGGTCGTACAATTAAAACGGTTGTAGAAACGTTAATGAATAAGGGAGCCACTTCCGTTCAAGTGGTGACTTTATTGGATAAGCCAAGTCGTCGTGTAGTGGATGTAACACCAGATTATATTGGTTTTAAGATTGGTAATGAATTTGTGGTTGGCTTTGGAATGGATTTTAATCAAGATTACCGTTGCTTACCTTACATTGGTGTTTTGAAAGATGAATGTTACCAAATTGAGGAGTAAGAATGAAAAATAAAAATTTAATTCAGCGTTATTTACCGGTATTGATTATTTTGGTTGCACTAGCTAATTTAGTTTTATTCAATCCAAATCGTTCGTCTGGTAAGTTTACTATTAACGATTATTCAAAATTAGTGGAATCGGGAAAGATTGAAGAGGCAACCTTTTCAGTTGGAAAGAATATCACCACTGTAAAGGGAACTTATACGGATATGGCTAAAAAAGCCACCTTTGAGGTGTCATTTCCTAGTCACAGTGAATTGCTTAATACAAGCATTAATAAATTGAAAGAGAAGAATATTTCGGTCGTAGATTCAGAGGCATCTAATAAATTTGTCGATGCCATCATCAATTTAATTCCTTTTGTGTTGATGATGGGCTTTGGTTTTTGGATGATTTCTCGTATGGCTCAAGCTAACGGAGCGAATGGGAAAGCTTTTGAGTTCTCCAATTCAAAAGCTCGTTTGGAAAGTAAAATTCGAACTCGTTTTGAAGATGTGGCGGGATGTGATGAAGAAAAACAAGAAATGTCAGAGATCATCGACTATCTCAAATATCCAAAGAAATTTGAAAAAATGGGAGCTCGTATTCCAAAAGGGATTTTATTAAGCGGTTATCCGGGAACGGGTAAGACTTTATTGGCTAAAGCGGTAGCCGGGGAAGCGGACGTACCTTTCTATAGTATTTCCGGTTCTGACTTTGTGGAGATGTTTGTTGGTGTTGGGGCTTCTCGTGTTCGTGACATGTTTAAAAAGGCTAAGCAAACAGCACCTTGTATGATTTTTATTGATGAAATTGATGCTGTAGGGCGTCAACGTGGAGCCGGATTCGGTGGTGGCCATGATGAACGTGAACAAACACTGAATCAGTTACTGGTTGAAATGGATGGAATGGAAGAAAATAATGGTGTCGTTATCATTGCAGCTACTAACCGTCCGGATGTATTGGATCCTGCTTTGTTAAGAGCCGGTCGTTTCGATCGTCAAATCATGGTTTCTCTTCCAGATTGGAAAGGACGTAAGGCTATTTTAGAAGTTCATGCTCGTAACAAGAAATTAGCCTCCCATGTAAATTTGGAAGCACTTGCAAAGAGAACACCTGGTTTTTCAGGGGCTGATTTAGAAAACGTTTTGAATGAGTCCGCTATTTTAGCCGTTCGTGAAAATACTGATGAAATCAGTATGAACCAAATTGATGAGGCCATTGATCGTGTTATGATGGGACCGGCTAAGGTTTCTCGCACTTATGATGAGGAGACGAAGAAATTAGTAGCCTATCATGAAAGCGGTCATGCGATTATTGGCTTATTCTTTGACAATGCTCAAATTGTTCAAAAGGTGACGATTATTCCACGTGGTCAAGCAGGTGGATATAACTTAATGACACCAAAAGAAGAAAAGATGATGCATACTAAGAAGGATTTGATGGCTTCTATTATTTCTTATATGGGCGGTCGTACGGCAGAAGAATTATTCTTTGACGATATTACAACCGGTGCAGTGGATGATATTAAAAGAGCTACTAATATTGCTCAAGATATGGTTACTTTATATGGTATGTCCGATCTTGGACCGATTAAGTACCACTCAGGAAACGAGAATGTTTTCTTAGGTCGTGATTACAATCGACCAAATAATGTATCCGGTGAAGTGGCGTATGAAATTGATCAAGAAGTTCGCAAGATTGTGAATGCTTGTCATGATAAGGCAAGAGAAATCATTACACAGCATAAGAAAGAATTAGAGTCCATCGCAAATGCTTTAATAGAAAATGAAACATTAACGAATGAACAAATTCGCAATATTGTTCAAGGATTACCAATGGATGGAGAAGCTCTTCCGGAAGCTCAATAAGTACTCGAAAGAGTACTTTTTGTATCTCATTTTTGAAAAGGACAAGCGTTTTCATAATGAAACACTTTTATATTGACAAAAGTTTCACAGATTTTAAAATAAGAAAAGCACTCTAGGAGGAATTTATATGAAGAAAGTGTTAACGGCTGTTTTATCGATAGCTTTATTAGCTGGCTGTGCCGGTACAGCAGCTCCTAAGAAAGCAGCGACTAAAAAATTAAAAATTGGTATTGGATCTGTTTCGAATTTGAAGTCAAAAGAGTTAAAGAATAATAAAGGTTCGGTTCAATTTAATACAACGATTGCGACAGTTGTCTTGGAAGGGGACGTCATCAAGTATTTGAGTTTTGATGTAGCTCAAAATACATCTACTTTTGATGGTGCCGGTAAATTCACATCCAATCATTCGAAAACGCTGACAAAGAAGGAAAAGAAAGATGACTATGGCATGAAGAAGATTTCTAAGATTGGTAAAGAATGGTATGAACAGGCTGAAGCTCTTGAAAAGTGGGCTATTGGCAAGAAGGTATCGGACTTCAAAAATATGAAAACTAAGAAGAGTAGTCATGGTATGAAGACAGCTGAAACTGACTTGCAAACAAGTGTGACGATCGGTGTAGATCGTTTCTTAGCTAGTTTTGATAAGGCGGTGAAGACAGCTACCGAAGTAGAAGGAGCTACTCAAGTCGCAAATGCAAGTTCTACTAAGATCGTCAATAAAAATGCCATCAGTGCTCAATCAAATGTAACTTATGCGGCTTTGGCTTTAGATAAAGACGGAAAAATTTTATTGGCTTTAACAGATGTGGCACAAAATAAGGTGAAAGTAACGAATAAAGGGGCTTTTGACGGTGAAGTGAAAGAAACACCGACAAAAGTGGAAAGAAAAGACGAGTATGGTATGAAGAAAGCCTCTAAGATTGGTAAAGAATGGTATGAACAAAACGCTGCTTTAGATAAGTGGTTTGTTGGTAAAACAAAGACTGATGTAGAAAATATGAAGACAGAAGTCAAAAACAATCATGTGGTTTCAACGGATAAAGATCTCTTATCAGGAGCGACATTCGGGGTGGATGAATTCCAAAAGACAATAGTCAAAGCTTTCGCAAATACAACTGAAATAAAGTAATGAATAGAAAAACGAGGGGAATATGAGCTATATCCTTCATTCTGGTTTTGCCTAGAATAGGGGTATGGTTCATACCCGTTTTTTTGTTCTATCAAAAAAGCAGATAATTCGGTAAAATAAAAGAGATGAAAAAAAGTATAGGATTAGGAATCATTTTAGGTTTCTTATTGGCTAGTTTGGAAATATATATATGGCAATTTCGATCTCTTAGTATTTCTCAAGTCGATGGTTTTTTCTTAACACTAATGGGAGGAGCACTGGTATTGTGGAGTGATTGGTTTAGAAGATGGGTAGGAAGAGTTTGGCTTGTACAAGGCACTATGGTGATGACAAGTTCCATTATTGGTCTTCTTTTTATTGCGTATATCAGCTATCGTTCACTTCAATATTCCTTAGTTATTTTCTGGCTTATCTGGCATTTTGTTGAATTTGGTGTTGTCTACATCCATGTATTATTTCAGAAGAATCGAGAAGCGCATGAACATTAAACCATTTCAGGAATATCCTAGAATGCATTTACAAAGGGATAGCTATGTCAATCTAAATGGCTTATGGGATTTACAAATTTGTCCATCAGGACAGGAACCAACGGAAGAGGATTTTCAGTCTATTTTAGTTCCATTTGTACCGGGTACTGCTGCTTCTTTATATCCCAAGAAGCCAAAAAAGACAGATGTTCTTTGGTATCAACTTCAATTTGCATATTTACCTTGTGATAAACAAACCTTTCTTCATTTTGAAGCAGTAGATCAAGATTGTGAAATTTACCTAAATGGAATTTTCTTACAGAATCATCGAGGTAGCTATGATGCTTTTGAAGTGAACGTTACTTCATTGATTAAATATCAAAATATTCTTGTGGTACGTGTAGAAGATCATGAGTTATCAGCTTTTGGATATCAAAAAGATCATCCCTTTTCGGGTATTTATGGGTCTGTTTGGTTAGAAGATAGAGCGATGAACTGCGTGGAAGAAATTGAGGTAGAGTATAAAAATCAGAAAGTGTTTATTCATTTAAAAGGAAACTTTGAACAAGCAGCCATCACCATTACAGAAAAAGGAAAGCCGGTTCATTCTGGTATCACCAATCAAAAGGTTTATGAAGCCGAAATTAAAAATCCACATGTATGGTCATTGGAGGATCCTTTTTTATACGATATTTATATTCAAACGGAAGAGGATGTTGTCAAAAGCTATTTTGCTTTAAGAACCATTGAAAATAAACAAGGACAATTTTGTTTAAATGGAGAAGCATTATGGCTGAATGGTATTGTAGATGAAACATGGTTAGAAAAAAGTGGACCTATTTGTGTCAGTGAAGAAGAAATAAAACATCGTCTTTTTCAAATCAAAGAACTTGGTTTCCAAGCCGTTCGTAAATGTGGCACACTAGAGAGAAACCGCTGGTTTTATCTATGTGATCAATTGGGAATTTTGGTCTTTCAAGAAGTTCCTCAAAGTTTTTCTGAGACAAAATCTTTCTTATTTGGGAATAAAAAGGAAAGAAATGAAGAGGAAAAAAGAGACTATATTCGAGAGTCTTCTATTCTTTTTAAGCAATACCGGAATCATCCTAGTTTAGTGGCTTGGATTCTTTTTCCAAAAGGGTGGGGTGCTTTTGAGATAGAGTCATTAAAAATAAACTGTTTATGGGATATTTCTGAAGGACGAAAACTAACAGGTGGTGATTTTTGTCTAAATGGAAACTTAGATCCAAACCGTATTTCTATGAAGACTGTTGGGAGCTTGGGTTATTGGCAAGAAGTAAGAGAAGTATTAGGCAAGGCTCGGAAACAATATGATGATAAAATTGATTGGAATCAAGCTATTGAAGAATTACTGGAATCTCAACTTGAAACTGCCGTGCAAAAAGGATATGCCGGTTACTTTTATGAGCGATTTCAGGATTGTGGGCTTAAAAATGATGGTTTATTTAGTAAGGAATCATTAGTGATCAAAGTGAATGAAAGAATATTGAAACATTGGAATCGCCATTTTAGGAGGTTATACAAGCATGGAAGATAAAATTGTTATTGCACAAGCGTTTGATGGACAAGTGCGTATTCGTTCTATTCATAGTACTCATTTAGTGGAAGAAGCACGGCAAAAACATCATTTGATGGCTACCTCAGCCGCAGCGTTAGGAAGAATCATGACAGTTACAGCTATTTTGGCATCAGAATTGAAGGATCCAAAAGCGAAAGTAACCTCTATATTCAATGGTGAAGGACCAATAGGAACGGTATTGGCACAAGGGGATGGAGCTGGTCATATACGTGGTTTTGTTGGTAATCCATCCGTTTATTTGGTTCGTGAAGATGGTCATTTAGACGTAGGAGCCGCTATTGGTCAAAAAGGAACTTTAAAAGTGATTAAAGATCTGGGATTGAAAGAACCTTTCTCGGGTGTGGTGGATATTCAAAGTGGAGAAGTGGGAGATGACTTTGCGTATTATTTTGCGGTTTCTGAACAAACACCATCCATTGTTGCGGTGGGTGTGCTGGTGAATCCGAAAGGGGATATTCGGGTGGCCGGAGGAATGATTTTCCAATTGATGCCGAAAGCTAGTGAAGAAACCATTTGTGCTTTGGAAGAAATCGCTCATACGATGAAGCCAATCACTGAGTTAATCGATGAAGGGTTAACGCCAGAAGAAATGATTTATGCTTATGTTCCAAAAGCCCAAATACTTGGTGAAAAAGAAGTTATGTGGGATTGTCCGTGTTCAAAAGAACATTATTTTCAAGCTATGACTACACTTTCTGATCAAGAGATACAAGAAATGATAGAAGAGGATCATGGAGCAGAAGTAACGTGCCAATTTTGCAATACGACATATCAATTTACCGAAGAAGAATTAAAGGAAATCTTATATGCAAAACACATGGAAAATCGCTGATCTGGAAATAGAAAATCAAGTCGTTGCAGCTCCATTAGCCGGAATTTCTAATCCGGTGTATCGTTCTTTGATGCGTCAATCAGGAGCCGGGTTGGTGGTATCAGAAATGATATCGGATAAAGCTTTACATTATAAAAGTGAAAAAACATTTAAAATGTGTGAAACTGTAGAAGAAGAACATCCTGTATCTCTTCAACTTTTTGGCTCTGATCCAGATACTATGGCAGAAGCGGCGGAATATCTAAATGAGCACAGCAATTGTGACGTCATTGATATCAACATGGGTTGTCCGGTTCAAAAAAATCATTAAATCACATGCCGGGTCCTATTTATTACAAGATCCGCGACAAGCACAAAAGGTGGCGAAAGCGGTTGTGGATCATTCTAAAAAACCGGTTACGGTTAAGATAAGGACGGGTTGGGATCATCAACATAAAAATGCAGTGGAAGTAGCGAAAGTCTTGGAAGAAGCCGGGGTATCCGCCATAACGATTCATGGTCGAACCAAAAGTCAAATGTATAGTGGAACGGTGGATCTGGAAATGATCAAACAAGTCAAGCAAGCTGTATCAATTCCTGTTATTGGTAATGGAGATATTAAGACTGTAGAGGATGGAAAAAGAATGTTGGAAGAAACAGGAGTGGATGCCATCATGATTGGTCGAGGCTTATTAGGACGTCCATATTTTATGTCGGAAATGGTGGCTTTTTTAAATGGTGAAGAGTTTATTGAACCGAGTTTTTTAAAACGGATTCATTTATTAGAAGAGTATGCGATTCATTTATCTGCTCGAATGGGTGAAAAAAATGGGATCCAGATGATGCGGGGGATGGCGTCTTGGTATGTAACAGGAATGCCTAATTGTTCACAAATTAAAAAAGCATTATCGAGTATTCATACCTTAAAAGATTTACAACAAATTTTAAAAGATTATAAAAAGAGCCTGGCATCAGATCTTTTATAGGAAACGGGATACTGTTTTAAGCCAAGATTTTTTAGTACAATGAGAATATGAAGATTATTTTTTCACCAACTAAAAGAATGAAGATACAGGATGATCTTTTTTCAAATCAAAAACCATTTTTTTTAAAAGAAGCGAATGAATTATTAGCACAGATGAAAACTTATTCTGAAGATCAGAGAAGGAAGATTTTTAATACTTCTGAAGGGCTGTTTCAGAAAGTGAATCAAACGCTTTTAGATACGGAATCTATGATGGGAAGAACACCTTCCCTTTTTGCGTATCAAGGGCTGGCTTTTCAACATCTGTCAGCGAATTCGTTAGGTCAAGAAGAATTAGCGTATTTAGAAAAAAATTTGCGTATTTTATCTGCTATGTATGGTGTTTTGAAACCAAAAGATGCAGTGGTTCTTTATCGCCTGGAAATGAAAACAACTTTACCTTTGGGCAGTTTATATGCGTATTGGCAAAATAAGTTAAAAGATTATTTTCAAAAAGAGGAAATTATCAATGTGGCTTCTAAGGAATACAGTGATGTCCTTTTGAAAGAGTATCCGGGGAAAGTAACCCATATTATTTTTGGACATTTGGCTGATGGAAAACTGAAAACCAAAGGAACACTAGCAAAAATAGCTCGCGGCGACTTGGTTTATTCCATGGCAGAACGAAAAGTGACATCAGTGAATGAATTGAGGGTTGATTTTGACCGATATCGGTATCGAGAAGATCTATCAGATCAAGATCATATTGTGTATTTATATGGCTAATAAGCTGAAATGGGTATTTTTATTCAATGTATTAAAAAAGATGATATAGGTCTATCATCCTAAAAGTATTTATAGGTAAGCTACTCACATAGTATTTCACCTTCTACCTCTTCATCTTTATGATTAACATGACTATCAAAGTCTCCTTCAAAAAACCATTTATACGATCTTGAAGCTATCGTTTTAGTTTCAAAATAATCCAGCCCACCACCTACGGCTGCTCCAATGCCCGGAATAAGTTTACCTAAATTAATAAAACCTTTGCTTCCAAACTTTGTTAGTAATCTAAAACCTACCTTTTTATTGATAGCAATTAGAACTTTCCCAGGTATTTTTTCAACTAATTTGGTGGTGACTTTCATTGTTAGTTTGATTCCTGTTTTTTTCAGAATTTGATGAATGGCAACTCCTGCCAAGCAAGAATAAACCAATGTTTGTGTTTGATCGCTTTTCAGATCATAGCCTGCCATATAAGCGGTGCACGCTATCATGCGCATTTGTACATATAAAACATTCGCTATATTAGCCGGTAGAGTAACAGGTAGGGTTATGATTCCACCTAAACCACTGAGCACTCCGGATGTGGTACACTTTAATATTTGTTTATTCATCATATCTTTACAGGCTTCTTCTTTAGAGGTGTGTTTAGATAAATACTCATTCGCAAAATCTTCTATTGAAGGACTAACCAAAGGAATCCCATTTAATGTTTTTTTGTAAGATTCATCTAAAAATTTCATGATATCTTGTTGCGATAAAGGCGTTTTTGGATTCATAAACTTCTCCCTATAAAAATACGCTTTAATTATATATATATATATATATTCAAGACTTTATCCAAACACACAATGAAATTTTGCCTAAAAACTAAAGTGTATACCGATCAAAAAGGATCTATCAAAAAAGATTGATTTTCAAAATAAAATAAAGGAATTAAAAAGGTGCTTTTTAACCCTTTCAGAACGGAAGATAGTTGATTACAATAAAAGTGATGGAAGATAACTATTTACTCACTCTATCGTTACTTTATCGAAATGCTAAAAAGTACTTTGATCATAACCTATCTCCATATCATTTGGGATGGGGTCAAGTGCTTCCTTTACTCATGGTCAATGAACACGCTGGAATTACCATGCAAGAATTAACTCAGAAATCTGTGGTCGATAAGGGAACTACTTCTAAAGTGGTTCAAGGATTACTGGATCATGGTTATTTAAAGGTTAAAGTAGATGAACAAGATCACCGAGTCAAGCATCTTTATACCACTTCCAAAGCTTCGGATATTATCAGCTCTATTTATCATTATCGCCAAGAATATGGGCAGATTTTATCAAAAAAAGTGGACTTTGCTCGTTTTTTAGAAGATTTAGCCATGGTCATGAAAAATTCCGAAAGAAGTGTCCATGAAGAGGAGAAAGATTTCCATTGTCTACGCATCGGAAGCTATAAATGTTTAGATTTAGGGAATTATCCTGCTAAAATCAGTGCTACTATCTATGTCTCCGGTTGTAATTTGAAATGCCCTTTTTGTAATCAAAAAGACTTGGTTTTTTTGCCTCAAGAAGCCAATTTTTTAGAGACTCAAGATATTTTAGATGATTTGAAAACAAGAGTTGGTTTTTTAGAAGGAGTTTGTATCAGTGGAGGAGAACCTTGCCAGCAAGAAGCTTTGATTCCTTTTTTAGTAGAAATCAAAAAACTTGGCTTGGCAATAAAGTTGGAAACAAACGGTACATTTCCGCATGTGTTAGAACAGTTGATACAGAGAAAGTTGGTAGATTATATTCAACTGGATTGGAAAAATGTTCGTCGTAAACTTCCTGAAACCGTTGGTTTATTGGAAAAGGATGTACCAATTTTTCGTATGAAAGAAAGCTTGAGATTGGTTCGTCAGTCAGGAATTCCATATGAGATTCATACCACTGTCGTTAAAGGGCTCCATAGTGAGAAAGAAATACGACAAATGAGTAAAGAATTAGAAAATGATCGACATTGGAAGTTATATCCATTCCGTCAAAGTAAGCAGGTTATTCAAGCGAATTTGTCTGAATGGAGTGAAGAAGAATGGGAGAAAATGAGTCATGTGGAAAGTTAAGAAAAGAGATAATAGCTTAACAGAATTTGAAATGGATAAAATCAAAACAGCCATTAAGAAAGCTTTTCATGGTTCTAAAAAGCGCATTCATTCCTCGGTGTTGGATTTGCTTGCTATTCGAGCAGTGGCTGATTTTGAAGATAAAATGGTGGATGATGTCATTAGCGTGGAAGATATTCAGGATAGTGTGGAGCATGTTCTTTCGGAATGCGGATATTCAGAAGTGGCTAAAGCATATATCTTATATCGAAGAGAACATGAACGGATTCGAGAGATTGAAGAGGTGAATCACCGATATTTAAAGGATATGGAGCGTTATTTAGAGGGAAATCCAGAAAATACGATTGGTGGCTTAATTCTTAATCATTCAGCTTCTTTAACAAAACTTTATTGGTTGGAAGATATTTATGATCGAAGTATACGAGAAGCCGTTCAAAGAGGGGAATTGGAGATTAGGGGCATGGAAATGATGGCTCCCTATTCTTGCAAGTGGGATCTAAGTGTTTTGTTAGAAAAAGGGATTTTATCTGTTCAAGAAAAGGTGGGAACCTTACCGGCGAAGCATTTCAGCACTGCTTGTTCCCATATTATGAACTTTGTGGGAATCATTCAAAATGAGTGGGTGAGTGTTCAATCTTTTGAACATGTAGATACTTTATTGGCTCCTTTTGTACGCAAAGATCAATTGAATTATGCGGAAATCAAGCAATCCATTCAAACTCTTGTATATGGATTGAATGTTCCATCTCGCTGGGGAGGAAGAGCCCCTTTTAGTCATTTTGCATTGGATGGGGATATACCGGAATCTTTTGCGAACAAAGAAGTCTATATTGCTAATAAAAAAGAGAATTTTGTCTATGGAGATTTGAGTGAAGAAGCCAGAAAAATCCGTCAAGCTTTCTATGAAGTTTTGTTGGAAGGAGACGGTGAAGGTAAGCCGTTTGCCTATCCGTGGATTAGCTTATATCAATTAGAAGATGGAGCGTTGGATTTATTTAGGAAAGATCAATGTTTATTTTGGCGAGCTGTTCCCCAAGAAGTACCTAACCAAATGGTGAGTGGGAAGGTGAGTATTTCATTTGATCAAGCAACTTGGAAAGAAAAGTTGTTATTAGCTAGAAAAGTCTTATTAACTCAACAAATTATCTTGGATAAATTGTTTGAAAATGGGTTATATCCATATACCAAGGCCTATGGTTTACCAAGGAAAAAGGTCGCAAAAATTTGTTGGAAGAATCTTTCTTTGGAACAAGCAGAGGGTTTAGTGCAATGGATACAACAGGAAAAGAAGGCTCTTGAAAAAGAAGGAATTTATATGGAATTTATTCCTGAAAAAGAACCGGATGCCATGAAAGGATTTATGTTACAAGAAAAAACCCAAAGTGTAGATGGCTTTGGGAAAGTACAATCTATTGACTTGCCTGAAGAAATGAGTCATCAGGATATTTGTCATTATTTAGCTAAGATTCAGGAAATGTATCATCTTCATCTACTGGGTTTTCATTTAAAAATGAAAAAGTAGCGAATAGAGGATAATGATCGGAAGGTTCTTGTTCCGCATAATCCTTTTTTATTTTTCGTATGTTGAGAAGCTTTAAATGATGGATAAAGATTTGATCAATGGCTTCTTGTTGGTGACCAATAGAACCAATTTTACGGTTTACAGTTGTTCCTAAAGGAGGTGGACAAGTCCAAGAAGAATCTAATGTAGAAAGTGTCTTTTTGGATAAAGTGGTATTCATATCTCCACATAAAATAACAGAATCTTCAGGAAGAAGAGATAAAAGAATTTGAAATTGCCTAAAACGAATGGATTCAAAATTGGCATCCAAGTGGGTATTGGCAATGGTTAATTTTTTTCCGTATGGATCTTGAACGGTGGCTAGCGTTACAATTCTTGGAAACTGAGACAAGAATAATTTAGAGCCTTTTTGGGTGGGCTTTTTGGATAACCAAAAAGTTTGATAACGAAGGATTTGAAACCGATTTTTGCGAATAAAAATTAAATTTGCTTCATTATTGAAAAAACTGGCACGATATTGACCGACCACTTGGTAGTCTTTTTCCAATGATCGAAAAGCCCTTCGCATGGATTTGGTATATTCTTGGACACAAAGAATATCGGGTTGATGTTCGTTTAAACAAGCTAAAATGGCCGGTAATCGGTCAGAAATTTTTTTAGAACTCCATGGATACGTGAAGTCGGATAAAAGGTTAAAAGTCATAACGGAATACGGTTTCATCTTTTTAATAATAGCAAAAATGAGGGCATAATGAAAAAAAGAGAGGCATATGTTGAAATTTTTAGTTGTGAATGGAATCAAACAGCCACTAACGAAAGAGTTAAATGGTCTTTTTAATTGACATATACCTATATGGGGTATATATTAATATCCTATAAAAAGGGGAACATTTATGGAGTTTCATGCGCATGAACATAAAAAAAGAAGTGAAGAAGAAAAGAAGGCTTTGATGGTACGGTTGCGACGAATTGAAGGACAAGTACGAGGAATTGAAAAAATGGTAGAAGGAGATCAGTATTGTCCTAATATTGTGGTTCAAATTTCCGCGGTTTCATCCGCTTTAAATAGTTTTGCGAAAGAACTGATGACGACGCATATTCAAACTTGTGTGGTAGAAGATCTTCGTAAAGGAAATGAAGAAAGCATTCAAGAATTGGTTAAGATGGTTCAAAGGTTAATGAAGTAGGAGGATACATGGAGAAGTATCAAGTCAAAGGAATGAGTTGTGCGGCTTGTCAATCGGCAGTAGAAAAAGCCGTAAAAAAAGTTCCCGGCGTGAAATCTTGTTCGGTTTCTTTATTGACGAATTCAATGGTAGTAGAGGGGAATGTCAATCATGAAGAAATTGAAACGGCAGTGGAAAAAGCTGGTTATCGGATTGTTTTGAATGAACAAAAAGGAAAACAATCATTAGGAAATGAATTACCTGAAGAGGAAACACCAAAATTAGTAAAACGTTTTGTGGCCTCATTGGTCATTATTTTAATTTTAATGTATTTTAGTATGGGTTATAGGATGTTTCATTGGCCATTACCTTCTTTCTTGGATCAAAATTACATGGCTTTGGGATTGATTCAAGCTATTTTAGCTTTTGGAGTGATGGGAATCAATTATGCTTTCTTTGTGTCAGGCTGGAAATCATTGTTTCATTTGACGCCAAATATGGATACCTTAGTGACATTGGGATCGGGAATTTCCTATTTTTGGTCAATTGGCACTTTATTTCGAATGACGACAGCCTCTATTTCTGAACAAATGTGGTTAGCTCATCATCAGTATTATTTTGAATCAGCGGCTATGATTTTAGTCTTTATTATCTTGGGAAAAACCTTAGAAGCTTATTCTAAAGGAAAGACGACCAATGCGTTGAAATCTTTGATTCAATTAAGCCCAAATGAAGCTTGCCTTTTGATTCATGGAAAAGAAAAGCGAGTTTCTGTTGAAGAGGTGAAGGTGGGGGATTTCATTTTAGTAAAAGCCGGGGAAAAAATCGCTGTAGATGGTGTTATTTTAGAGGGACAAGCAACGGTGGACGAGAGTACATTAACAGGAGAAAGTTTACCGGTGGATAAAAAAGTGGGAGATGTTGTCAGGGCGGCTACAATCAATAAAACAGGGTATATAGTGATTCGGGCAACACAAGTTGGAGAAGATACCAGTTTAGCTCAAATTATCGAGTTAGTAAAAGAAGCTTCTATGACTAAGGCTCCCATTGCTAAAATTGCTGATCAAATTTCTTCTGTTTTTGTGCCGTCAGTGTTAGGAATTTCTTTCGTTGTCTTTTTAATTTGGTTATGGATAAGTCAAGATATTAGTTTATCAATGCAACATGCGGTATCAGTTATGGTGGTGGCTTGTCCTTGTGCCCTTGGTTTAGCAACACCGGTAGCTATCATGGTAGGTAGTGGTGTCGGTTTTCAAAACGGGTTGTTATTTAAAACATCTGAGTCTTTAGAAGAAATGGCCAAAATGGATATTATTGCATTGGATAAGACAGGAACGATTACAAAAGGGCAGCCACAAGTGGTGGAAGTATTTGAAGAAAGGGAAGAACTATGGCCATTAGCCTATGCTCTGGAAGCTAAGAGTGAACATCCTTTTGCGAAAGCGATCGTAAGAAAAGCGATGAAAAGAAAGATAGTCTTACAAGAAGTACAACAATTTGAAACATTAGTCGGCCATGGTTTAAAAGCTTATGTAAATGGAAATGAAGTGGTTGGTGGTTCATATCGCTATATTTCTTCTTTGAGTCTATTAAGTGAGGCTCAGAAACAAGCATTAGAAGCTCAAGCAAATATGGGAAGAACGCCATTATTGTTTATTCAAAATGGATGTTATTTGGGAGCTATGATAGTAGCGGATCCAATCAAAGAAGATTCTAAGGAAGCTATTGAAATTCTTCAAAATACCGGTCGAGAAGTGGTCATGATTACGGGTGATCAAGAAGCAACCGCACAAGCGATCGGAAAGCAGGTAGGGGTGAAACATGTGATTGCTGGTGTGTTACCAAATGAAAAAGAAGAAGTGATTTCTTGGCTTAAAAATTTTGGAAAAGTGGCTATGGTAGGTGATGGAATTAACGATGCTCCTGCTTTGACAAAAGCTAATTTAGGATTAGCTATAGGGGCTGGTACGGATGTGGCTGTAGAGGCGGCGGATATTGTATTAAGTCAATCCAGTTTAAAAGAAGTAGTGCAAGCCATTGATCTCAGTGAAAAGACGGTTAATGTGATTCATGAAAATTTATTTTGGGCGTTTATTTATAACTTAATATTAGTTCCATCCGCAACCGGCTTTATTCCTGGGATCACAATTGAACCAATGTGGGCAGCGGCAGCGATGGCTTTAAGTTCTGTTACAGTGGTATTAAATGCGTTAAGATTAAATTATATGAATATCAAACGTGTTCCAAAAAATAAAAAGAAAATAGAAATTCATTGGGAAGAGTGGAAAGAAAAGAGGAAAAGCCAAATGAAAAAATTATAAAAGTAGAAGGAATGATGTGTCATCATTGTGAAATGACAGTAAAGAAAACTTTAGAGATGATTGATGGAGTGGAAAGTGCGGTTGTTTCGCATGAAAAAGGGGTGGCTGAGGTATCCTTATCTAAGGAAGTCCCCGATGAACTGTTTCAAAAAGCAATTGAAGAAAAAGAGTATGGTTTCAAAGGAGTTGAACATGTTTAAAACAACAATTCAAGTGGAAGGTATGGCTTGTTCCATGTGTGAAAATCATGTGCAAGAGGCAATTCGTCGTTTAGGATCTGTCTCCAAAGTAAAAGCCAATCGGAAGAAAAAAGAAGTCAGCTTTTTATCGGAAGAAATACTTGATCCAAAGACGATTCAAAAAACAATTGAAGGGCTTGGGTATGAATGTAAGAGTATTTCCACAAGCGAATACAAAAAGAAATCTTTGTTTTTTTAAGCATGATAAAAGACTGGAGAGGAATTCTCCAGTCTTTTAGAAGTCGCAAGTATCCGGATCAATATGATCTGGACCATAGTTTCGAATACCATCTAAAAATTGAAGATCTTCTTTTGCTAGGTGGAAAGAATGGAGTTTTGTATAATCTTCCATTTCATCTAAATCATTGTTTTGAACTAAGGGGATAACCTCCTTATCCAATAGGTATCTAGCACATATCATACGCGTGGATACTTGATATTTATCTGCAAAAATTTTGATTTCCTTAGCATTTAAAATGGCCTCATGATTTGGTGGTAAAAAGCCAATTGTTTGAATTCCGTGAAGTTTGGCACAATCTAAATTATCCTCAAAAGGGAAGCCCGGGTAAAAACGAGCTTGGTTGACCATTGGGGAGATATTAGAAAATTCCAAGTATTCTTCGATATGATGAGCTTGGCAATTACCAATGCCGATCGCATGTATTTTTCCATTTCGATATAAATCCTCTAAGGCAAACCAGGTTTCTTTTTCAATGGTTGTATGATTTTCTCGAAATTCTAAAGGATTTGGCCAATTTATTAAGAATAAGTCAATGTAATCAGTCTTGAAAACTTTTAACAAATGACCAAAATAACGTTTAACGCCATTAGCACCATGGTCGTGATTTTGAAGCTTGGCTGTCAGAAACAGATCGTCTCTGTGGATGTGCCTTTCTTCAATCGCTTTTTGGATAAGGGGGAAATAGGTTGGATTTGAGGGTAAATCAAGATGACGGAAGCCACATTGAAGGGCGTTTAAAACATCCGTATAGATGGCACTCTCTCTTGAGTGATCAATACGATATCCTGGATAGGGAATAATAACACCGTTATGTAAAATCGTGGTGCGAAAGGCTGTTTTCATATTTTTATTATACCCTCATTTTCTTTTGATAGATATTTTATTCAAAGGGAAAATATTTTCTGTCTGATATTCTTCGAAGAGGATAAAGTAGAGATAGAAAGAGAGGATAACAAGATGGCGATCAAGCGAGTGTTTCATCCAAAGGAGTGTATTCAATTAGAAAATCTATCGGTTTTGGAGTTGTATGAATTATTTTC
Organism: Bulleidia extructa W1219; assembly: GCF_000177375.1. Taxonomy (GTDB): domain Bacteria; phylum Bacillota_I; class Bacilli_A; order Erysipelotrichales; family Erysipelotrichaceae; genus Bulleidia; species Bulleidia extructa. Next base: position 27,442 of record NZ_ADFR01000001.1, on the reverse strand, counting down.
GAAAGAAGATAATTGGGAAGAATTAGCTAAAATCAATTGGCCAAAGACAAGAAAAAAGAAAAAGATTTATACTTGAAATGGTAAAACGTCGCTTATTGAAAAATATAGCTTAAGTTTCAAAGTAAATGCCACTTGCTGGAGCATTTCGTTGGAATTTAACGGTTTTGGAATTTACAGCTTGATTTTCAAAAAATGTATGGTATATTATTTAAGCACGCCTTAATAGCTCAGTCGGCAGAGCGAGCGGCTGTTAACCGCTAGGTCACAGGTTCGAGCCCTGTTTAAGGCGCTGTAACTTAATAGAAAGGTGTTTACAGTAGTCATGTAGACACCTTTTTTGGTATTTCTTAAATATTTCGGGAAGAGGAATAAGTATGTATAAGTGTGTTTTCCAAGAAGAGATTGTTGCATGGAATTATACGCTTGAAGATACAACGAAACTTGCAAAAGAGCGGAGAATAAAATTAGTAAAAGACAAATTAGAATTAGTATTGATATGCCAGAAGACACTTTTGCAAAAGACTGTACAAGTGAAGGGATAAGAATTAACTTCAGATTTCATATGAAATATTGCAAATTCATGAAGAGGAATCCGGTTGATTTTTTTGAGGGTCTAGCAAAGAAGATATTGGCAAACAGATTTCTGAATTATTTCTGATTTATCTTTCAAAGTTTCTTAGCATTCCGATCTTATCGCATGGACGAGATTCCCAAATAAAGAAAGACAATTTATGTAGGAGTAAGGGCAGATGTACTCAAAGATAAATTAAGCTTGAAAGAATATAAAGATCCATTTGGAGAAGAGACAAGATGCACTATGACTTGGACAAGCCAGTCATTTTGAGAGTCAGGCAAAGAAAAAGAGGCTGATAGCCTCAGTTCAACCCACCTGTTTTACGGGTAGGTATGATTTACTTCTTTAAACTTTTGAGATATTCTTTTTGTTCAAAAGTGATACGATGACTTTCACGGGCTTTTTGGATGGTTTTATTATGAACCCATAGATCAAGATTTCCATTCTCTAGATAAGGAATAGTAGCTTGCCATTGCTTAGCTAAAGCAGTAGCGAAAAACCAGGCAATCATCATATTGACATAGTATTCATCTGAGTGAACTTGTGCCGGCATTTTCAAATAGGAGTCATTGAAGTCATCATCTAAAAAATGTGACATTAGTATTTCGATACCAAAGCGACAGGTATAAGGATGTTTAGAAAAAATCCAACGCGGTATTTCAGCCATAAGTAAGGAGTGATTTTGTTTGAAAACTCGTGGAGATAAGATATCACAGACCGCCCAGTTATCCACAAAGGGAAGAAAGGTATCAATGGCTGAAATACAAGATTTGAAGTCCTGAATTTCAGAAATCAATAGGCTATGTAACATATTCTCATCGTAATAGACATGGGGAAGTGTCCTTAAAAAAATGGAAGTATCTTTTTCCTTTGATAGCTTTTTAGCTAGTTTTCTAAGTTGTGGAACACGTATTCCAAGGATAGAGGTTCTGGGTATGTTGGGGATTAGATTACTTTGAAAATCGGCGTAATTGGTATCTTGTAAAACAAATAGTTCTTTTTGAATGGTCATAATCATTTACTCGATCCAGAAAACTCTTCCTTCTGCTCGCTTAGCAGGATTAGGAATAGTACCATCAATATAACCAATAGCACAATGACCGATTCCCTCCCATTTTCCTTCAATATGAAGTTTCTTTAATAAATCCTGATACATAGGCATTTCAAATTCTTCTTTAGCACGATGAATCCAAATACTTCCTAAACCAAGTGAATGGGCAGCCAGCATCATGTTTCCTAGAACTAAACTTCCATCGTATAAGTAAGTCGCTTGATTTTTATCAGCAAGAACAATCAGAATAACAGGAGCCCCATAGAAAGGATCAAAATCCTTTTTCCAACCGCCAATCTTAAAATTATCAGCTGAAATTCGATTTCTAAGTTCTTGGTTGGTCACAGCAATGGTCATGGTTGCTTGTTGCCCTTTACCACTAGCCGCATAGCGACCAGCTTCAATAATTTGTTCAATATCCCTTTTATTCGGTATATCTGACTTGAACTTGCGAATGCTTCGGCGGGTTTGGATAGCAGCTAAGATATCATTCATAAAAATCTCCTTTTCTATTGAATGGTCATGGTTTTAAAATGAAATCGAGTCCTATTTTCGCTTAAATAGACGAGAGAAGAATCCCTTTTTCTTTTCAGGAGCAGAGGAAGTTTGTTTCGTTGTATCCGGAATATCAGTCGCGCTTTTTTGATAAATGATTTCTTGAGAAACTATTTTTTGCAAAATCTCCTTTTCTTCCATACCGGTTAATTCTTTGAATTGTGCTATGGCAACATCATGATAGACATAGGCACCTTTCGGATCACAGAAACGGATGTCTGAATAACAAGTAGACTTATTGATGTCGAAGGGATCAACTTCAATGATTTCCGTTGCTTCCATAAGACCGCTGTTTGTGTCGGAGGCTTCTTGCAAAGCCAAGAGAAAAACCTCTAAGTTGGTTGCGAAAAAATCTTTTAAAATTTCATGGATTGTCTCATCGTTTTCATAATCAGACAACAAAGCTTTGACTTGATCGGGATTCATATAAATTCCAGAGGAATAATTTTCTTCAATGCGTGAGTGGATGGGGGCTTTTACCCAATCCGGAAGGAAACTAGACCATGGACTGCAATATTTTTCCATTTCGGGATGTTTCTCTAATAGGAAAGAATAAGCGGTTCCCCTAATATACTGATAGCGAGTGAATAGACCACTGATCACAGCCATTCCATAGAGAAGCCCTTTTTCGGAAGGTAAATCAAGCTGGTTAACAATACTTTGAAGAACATAGCTGTACTTTTCAGCAAAAAAGGTTTCTGGTTGTTTTTGGATGATGTCTTGAATAACAGAGTCATCTCCATTTTGAAGTGCTTTTAATGGTTGAAAAAACCATGAATTCATTTGATCCTGACGAATTGGATGATAGCTAATGTCAAATCCCATGTTTCCTCCTTTTTATCTTGGCTTTATGCCGGATAGGATAGCTTAATTATATAGTATAATAACGGTATTGCTTTGTGAAATGTCATTAAGAATGGCTATTTAAAAGAAGCTTTTTTAACATCTTGAGGTTTAAAAAAGAAATGATATTCAAAAAAAGAAAAAGCCTCTTTCATTAATTGACGATATTCATCTGATTTAAAGTCATCGGTTTGGCATAACATTTCATACCATACATAATTCTCTTTAAAATAATAATGGGTTTCTTGGAAGCCATGGCGGAGATAAAAATGCTTTCGACGATAAGGAATAGAATGTTTTTCTTCGACCAGTTCGGTTAAAAGAAATATTTTTTTGTCTTGGAAATGTTGGACAATGCGATCTAAAGCCTCGCCCCCTAATCCTTGGTTTCTGACCGATGGTTCAAGAGCGAAGAAGAATAAATAGACACAATTTTTATTTTCGACAGTAAAGAAGAAACCAATAAACTTCTTTTCTTGGACAATTGGATAGAATTTTCCTTTTTCCTTTTTTGGATGTTTTTGAGAATCCGAAATTGAATTCTTTCCAAAAATGGGAAAGAAGAAGTATAGAGTTTTCGAATTTCTTTTTCGAATTTCATAGATGATATCTCCTATATATGATACAAGTAGCATTAAATTTTCAATAAGTCAAAAATAATGGGAAATATTAGACAAAATAACCTTTTTCGCATAAAATCAGAAGGTAGAAGCGAGGATACACGATGGATTGGAAAACGTTACAAGGTTATGAAGAAAAATATGCGAAGATCACAGTCAAACCGCATAAAACATTTGATGGAAAGGTCATTGAAGTCCTTTATGGAGCTTTAGATGAAAATGGGCAACCAACGTTGGCTGTAGAGGGGCATGAGGATGGACATGGCCGTTGGTATGGAATTGAATCAAATGGGGAGTATATGATGCTTGTTTGGCAAAAACCGGTTAGCCAAGGTGGGGACATTGAATACGGAACAGAGTTTAGAGAAAATGCGGTTGAGGAATTAGAAAAGGATGTTCGTCATAAGCAAGAATTGTGTCGTCGAGTGGAAATGTTCCATGCTGGTACAAGTGCTGAAGAAATTGAAGCCGTGAAGAAAGAATGGGAAGCTATCCAAAATTGGAAAACAGCGAAAGAAGTGGAATACAAGGCTTGGTTTGATGAATCATTAGAAAAGTTAGAAATTCGTCGAGAAAAAGCGGTTGAAAATGCGGGTATAAAAGAAGCTTTGGTTCAAAAAGCAGAAGAATTAAAAAATTCTACTACATGGAAAGAAACCCAAGAAGCTTTTCATCAATTGCAAGATCAATGGCAAGAAACCGGGCATGCAGGAGAAAAGGAAAACACTCTTTGGGAAGCTTTTAAAGAAGCTCGCAAGGAATTTAATAAGAAACGTAAAGAGTATTTCGCTAACTTAGACAGTATTCGAGCTGAAGTGAAGATTAAAAAAGAAGAATTGATTAAGTCCGTTCAAGAAGCGATGGAAAAGAACGCTAATTATAATGCCTTATCCAGCAAGATGGATGAATGGATGAACGATTGGAAAGCTTTAGGATCTGCCGGTCGCGAATGGGATGATCAGTTATGGGAAGCTTTTAATGGGGCTAGACAAAAGTTCTTTGCTGAACGGAAAGAATTCTTTAAGAAGAGAAATGAAGAATTTAGTACTAGTTTAGCGAAGAAGAAAGCGTTGATTGAACAAGCAAAGGAAATTGTGGCGACAGGCAATTTAGATAAAGAAAATACTGAAAAGATGAAGAATTTGGATGTGGCTTGGAAAGATACGGGATATTCGGGCAGAAAAGATAACGATCGTATCTGGGAAGAATTCAAAGCTGTTAAGGAACAATTCTGGGAAGCAAAACATCAGGCCAATCAACAACGTTTTCAAGAAGTTTTAGCCCATAAGGAAGAACTGGCTGAATCGTTACGAAAGGAGATCAACCAACTTCAAGAAGATGTTTTCCAAGTTGATGATTATGAAGAAGTTCATGAAATGGAACGTCAAATCGCTCGCAAGAAGTCTATGTTAGATCAAACAAAAGTTGACATTGAGGATTTAAAGAACAAACTCAATTAGTTTTCTGAAAGCTTAAAGTGGTTTCCATTTTAAGCTTTTTTCTTTCTATAAGAATATAGATTTTTCATAGATGATTCACAACATGGAATTCTTTTTTGTTATAGTAGGTATGAGGTAGCGGTATGTCAGTCAATCAAATTGTATTTTTAGTATTAGATAGTGTTGTCTTTGTGATGTTTGTGAGAATGATGATTCATTCTAGGCAAGTGGAGGTGGAAACCAAGGTTGGTAATCGTTGGGCTGTGTTTGGGTTATTTGTGTTGTTAGCTATTGTGGGTTTTGGACATAATAAAGGATTCTTCCGTTACATTCAATCTGGTATTGTTTTGGTATTGGGCTGGATGTATATGACGATGAAATCTGGACTTTCTCCAAAAGGAGTGGTTTTAATGGGGTCTTTAATTTCATATGAGAAGATAGGACAGTTAACTTTATCCAAAAAAGATTCCAGCTTATTTTTTGAGCACCTACGTAAAACAAATGCTTTGTTTTTTGAACCTTCTCAATACGAAGAATTTCGTGCTTATTTAGCTAAACATTCAGTGTCTGTGAAAAAGATGCCACGATGAAAAGGATTTTTCTCTTTACTTGGGAATAGATAAGTATGGAGAAAATTCTTTTTTCATTGGTATGGTTTAGTTTTTGTTTGACGTTTTCTTATCGACAGTATTTTCACCGTAGTCAAAAAGGAAAGAGCGTTTGCGATGCTTGTTATAGAGAATTGAAATGGTGGATGAAAATACCGATCTTGGGGTATTTGTTGAATCAAGGTCATTGCCCTTATTGTAAAAAGCCGATTCCATTTTTTTGGTTCGGCATGGATGTATATAGTCTTTTGATAGGGGTGGCTTGGCAAAAATCTAAGATGACTCTTCTTCCATTTATGAGTTTATCTTTTTTATTTATCAAGATGGGTTTAGAAGATGCCTATAGTGAGAGAATGCGAACTTTTGACTTGGGATTAAGCAGCGTTTTGATGGCATTGTTTTATTTTCAAGGAATAAAAGGAAAATGGTTGATCTCTATTTTATGTATTTTCATTTCTCCTTATTTGAAAAATCCTTGGATAGGGGAGGGAGATATTTGGTTGTTTGGAATTTTTTTATTGGGTTTACCGTTGGAATTGGTTCATTTGTGGTTAGGGATTGCCAGTGGCTTGGGATTATTATTTTCTATGGCCACGAAGAAAAAAAGAATTCCCTTTGGCCCGTGGTTGTTTCTAGTGGGCTGGTTACTACTAATTATTGGGGAACAATGCTAAAATAAACGCATGAAAAAATGGTTCATTCGATTCAATCAGGTGATAGCACTATTCGTTGGTTTATTAGCTACTTTTTTATTGATTCAATGGCTAGTGGCACCTATTTATCAAATAGCTTTATCTTATTCATATTCTCTCATCGTCAGTGTAGAATTGGTTCATTTGATCATGCTTTATTTTTTAAATAAAGCCATTGATCGACAAGACGGTCGTATTATTTCACAACGGTTTCATTTAGGGCGTTATGTGTATTTATCATTAGTGCTTCAGGCAATGATTCTTTTTATTTACTATATCATTGACGTTTGTTGGTTAGAGTCGGAATTTTACTTTTGGAATCAAAAAGTCAGCGTTTTGGTATTAAGTTGTTTTGGGATTTATTACCTAGGAAAATGGTATTTGAATCGGTTTGAAAATTACTTTTTACTTTGGAAGGATAAAAAGAAGTCTAATCAGAAAGGAAAGGAAGCGTTTAGTTTATTGATTGATCGAGTAGACGGTTCTTATATCGAAGGCTTTTTAAGAGGGGAAATTTTTCAGGGTGAAAAAGTGTCTTTGTTGGATCAGCTGATTGAAAAAGATGGGGAAATGACACCGACTGTATTAGCCCAAGGAACAGTAGAGGAAATTTTGGTACAGGATCAGCGTAGGAAGTTTGTAAAGGAAGAAAAAGTTCGTTTGAAAATTTGTTTTGATGAACCGTTAACCATCAATACGTACCAATTGTTATTAGGCTATTTGCCTAAAGATCGAACTAAGAGTGAATATGTGAATGGTTTATTGAAGGAAGTTCAAAGTCGTGTGACGGATTATCAATATCTCCATCAACTGTTTTGTTCATTTGAAAAGACGGATTTTTATCAGTTGAAATACAATGGTCATCTGGAACAAAATACCGTTTTGTACGATAAGGTTTTTATTCCGGCGACAAATGCCTATTTAAAGTCTATTTATACCAGCCCAAAGGAAGCGTTTCGTAATCAGGACTTATTGGAATTGGAAGGCTTGAAGTTGACGAAAGTTCCTTTTCAAGAAGTTTTAGAACAGGCTAAACAAGATCAAATGGGGATCATTATCAACCCTTTTGGAACAAGTCGATTTGTGGTGGATATTCAGCAATTTGAGAATCAAATAAGAGAATTAAGTCGTGTGATAAGAGCGATGCGTGGAGGAAACATAAAATGAGAAATTCGAATTTATATGAAAAATTAGCGAAATTGGCAGTCAATATGGGGGTGAACGTTCAAAAAGGTCAGCCATTATTGGTTAAGGCGAATATACAGGATGTGGAGTTTGTACGTATGATTTCGAAGGAAGCTTATGAAGCGGGAGCCTCAAATGTTATCGTGGATTGGAGTGATGAGAAATTAACTCGTTATCAATTTCAATACCAAAATTTAGAAGAGTTAAAGAATATTCCGGATTGGGTCCACGATAAAAACAAGTACCTTCAAGAACAAAGGGTATGTTCTTTACGAGTGGAGTCGGATTGTCCAGGTGGATTAAAGGATCTTGACCAAGAAAAGATCAGTGCTTATTCGCAAGCTTTCTCTGAAAAGATGCACGATTTGGTGGATTATACGATGAAAAATATTGGCCAATGGTCTATCGTTGCTTTGCCTTCACAAGATTGGGCAGAATTGGTATTTCCGAAGTTAAATCCGAAAGAAGCGTATGATGCTTTGGAAAAAGCGATTTTTTCAGCCTCCAGAGTTGATGAAAATTCGGATCCGGAACAAAATTGGCGTGAACATGATGCTCGTTTGACAGCTTATGCAAAAACAATGACAAACTATCAATTTACAAAATTACATTTCATTTCTGAATTAGGAACAGATTTAGAAGTGGGATTGGTAGAGGATAATATATGGGAAGGCGGAGGTTCCATCTCTGCTTCAGGGGTGCACTTTGAACCAAATATTCCAACCGAAGAAGTTTTTTCAATGCCTCATAAGGATAAGGTCAATGGAATTGTCTATGCTTCTAAGCCTTTGAGTTATTCGGGAAAGGTGATTGAAAATTTTTGGTTCCGTTTTGAAAATGGAAAAGTGGTGGAATATGGAGCTGAAAAGGAAAAGGAAGCTTTGGATAAATTGGTTCATTTTGATGAAGGCTCTTCACATTTAGGGGAAGTGGCATTAGTTCCGTATAATTCTCCTATTTCACAATCGGGTATTTTATTCTTTAATACTCTATTTGATGAAAACGCTGCTTGCCATTTGGCTTTAGGTCGTGCTTATCCGGAAAACATCAAAGGTGGTTTAACGGATGATGAAGAAAGTTTAAAGAAGCGGGGTATGAATACCTCTTTCCAACATGTAGACTTTATGTTTGGAACCAAAGAAATGAAGGTGGATGGGATTCAAAAAGATGGAACGGTTGTTCCTGTATTTCGGAAAGGAAACTTTGTGATTGGTGAAACGCTATGATGCAAAATGTAAATGAACAGTTAATGAAATTGATTGATGCTTCGCCAACGGCTTATCATGCGATTGATCAGGTAAAAAAGAAATTGATTCGTGGTGGATATACGGAACTATTGGAAAGCGAAGCTTGGCATTTAGAAGAGGATGGACGTTATTTTGTTTGTCGAAATGGATCTAGCCTTTTAGCTTTTCGTGTTCCTGTGAAAGATTACCATGGATTTATGATTGGAGCGGCTCATTCTGATTCTCCGAGTTTTAAATTGAAAGAAAATGGAGAAATTGAAAAAGAGGGCTATCTTCAATTGAATGTAGAGGGCTATGGTGGCATGTTAATGGCACCATGGTTTGATCGTCCTTTAGGGATTGCCGGACGTGTGGTGGTCAAGGAAGGAAAAACGTTTTCTTCACATTTGGTGGATTCAAAAGAGGCAATTGCGATGATTCCAAATTTAGCCATTCATATGGATCGTCAAGCCAATGAAAATCATAGTTATAACATCCAAAATGACTTATTACCAATCATTGCTCAAGGAAAGAAAGATGAACAAGTTTTGCATTATTTTGCGAAAAAGTTAGAGGTTGAAAAAGAAGCGATTCTTTCTCATGATTTATTTTTGTATCCAAGAAATGAAGCTTATATTTGGGGTATGAATCAAGAGTTTTTAACTGCTCCTCGCTTAGATGATTTACAATGTGCTTTTGCGAATCTATATGGTTTTTTAGCGGCTAAGGATTCCAATAGTATTCCGATTATGGTGATTTTTGATAATGAGGAAGTGGGCTCTTTGACAAAACAAGGGGCAGACAGTACCTTCTTAAGTGATTGTTTAAACCGTATTCATCAAGCTTTAGGCCATGATGGAAAGACTTATGCACAAGCCATTGCGAATTCAATGATGGTATCGGCGGATAATGCTCATGGGGTGCATCCAAACTATATTGGAAAGCATGATCCTGTCAATCATCCTAAGTTGAATGAAGGGATTGTCATTAAGTTTAACGCTAATCAACATTATACAACTGATGGTATCAGTGCTGCTTTATTTAAAGATATTTGTCAGAGCCAAGAAATCCCTTTCCAAGTGTTTACCAACCGCTCAGATGTCCGTGGGGGTAGTACATTAGGAAATATTTCAAATGCTCATGTGTCTTTGGTGACGGTGGATGTTGGATTAGCTCAGTTGGCTATGCATTCTCCTGTGGAAACTGCCGGGGTAAAGGATACAACTTATATGGTGGAGGCTTTGGCAGAATTCTTTAGTCGATCGTTAATTCAAACAAAGTCTGGTTATGAGTGGAAATAGGAAAATCAGGTTTATCTGTTAAGATAGATCTCCTTTAAAATGGCAAGAAAGGGAGGTAAATTAGAATGAGGAAAGGAGTGTTCCATGTAATATGGGCTTAAGAGGATGGGTTCATAGGTATAAACGGATAGGTTATTATGTTTACTAAGAAACAGAAAAGAATCATTTTAATATCCAATGTTGTCATTTCTATTTTAATAGGATTGATTTCACAGGCTCCTATTGTTAATACGTTGATTGTTGTAGTGGGGATGATTACTTTTTATATCATTGATCTACAGAAAATAGAAAAGAAAAATATCATCGAAATGGTTGGACTTACTATATTTTTGATTTTTATATTTATGATCTGGAAACCTGAAAGTGCTGCTTTATCAATCATCAGGTATATCTATATTCCAACTCTTGGAGCGGGACATATCATGTATGTGTTAAAATACAGTAAAAATTGGTGATTGAGATTTTCATAGAAAGTTCAGTTCAAACGGAGTCGGGAAACTGATTCTGTTTTTGTTTGATATAATAAGGGACAGAAAGAGGTTGTATGAAGTTTGCACACATTGGTGATTTACATTTGGGAAAAATACTCAATGGTCATTCTTTATTAGAAGATCAAAGGTATATTTTAGATCAAATACTTCATCATTTAAAGAGTCATCGGGTGGATTGCTTATTGATAGCCGGCGATATTTATGACAAAACCATTCCCAGCTCAGAAGCAACGGAAGTATTAAACCATTTTTTAAAGTGCTTGAATGAACAAAAAATTAACGTGATTTTAATTAGTGGTAATCACGATAGTGCTTCTCGTTTAGCCTTTGGATCTAGTTTTTTTAAACAAGGAAATGTCTTTATTCAAACCCATTATTCCAATCAACCAATTGTTTTAGAGGATGAATATGGATTGATTGATGTGTATGCGATTCCTTATATGAATCGTTTTGACATAAAAAAAGCACTTGGATTAGAAGAAACCCCCAGTCTAAAAGAAGGATACCATCGTTTACTGGAACAATTGAATCTTGACTTAGAAAAAAGGAATATTTTAGTGGCTCATCAGTTCGTTCTTGGGGTGAGTGAGCCGGGTGAAGATAGCTCTGAAGAACTATTGATTGGTGGTTTGGAGGAAGTCAGCAGTCCCATTTTAGAAGACTTTGATTATGTGGCTTTAGGACATATTCACAAACCGGAAACCATTTTAAATCTAAGCGGTCGTATTCGGTACAGTGGTTCTCCATTAGCTTATTCGAAAGCAGAAGCGAATCAACTTAAATCCATGCCTATATTTGAGTTGAAAACTAAACCTGATTGGGAACTGAAATTGATTTCTCTATTCCCCCAACATCCAGTTAAAATGGTTAAAACGACAGCAAGTGATGTTTTAAATGGGATAAGAGGATTAGAAATGATGGATTATCTCTATCTTGAATTGACAGATGCGTATTTTCCGTATGCGGCTATTTCAGAAATAGCGAAGAAGTATCCAAATTATTTAAGCATTTTTCCATCTCATCAAAATTATTTATTTCAAGAAAATGATGAATTTGATCATCTTCAAAAATTAAAACCAATGGAAATCATCAATTCTTGGCATCAAAGAGTCAGTGGACGAAATTTAAGTGACGAACAGTTGGGTTGGATTCAAGAATTATGGAATAAAGGAGAAAAAGAATGAGACCTCTACAATTGACTTTGCAAGCTTTTTCTTCCTATCAAAAAAAGACGGTTTTAGATTTTCGATTATTGGGACAAACGGGAGTTTTTGTGATCTGGGGAGATACGGGATCAGGGAAGACCAGTATTTTTGATGGTATTTCTTATGCTTTATATGGAGAACAAAGTGGTCAGGAGGTACATAAACCACTTGACTTTCGAAATCGTCAAGAACAGGATTCAAAAGTTGAAACTATTGTTGAATTGGAATTTGAAAATAAAGGATTGGAGTATACTATTCATCGCTCTTTTAAACTGAAAAAAACGGGAAATGAAGTTCAGCAGAAATCCTTTTTAGCTTTACCGGATGGGAAAGTTTTAACTAAGCAAGTGGAAATTAATGAGAAAATCAAAGAAATGATTGGTTTAGATAAGAGACAATTTCGCCAAGTAGTGATGATTGCTCAGGGAACTTTCCGTGATATTCTCTCTAAGAAGGGAAATGAAAGAGCGGATTTATTGAAAACGGTTTTTGATATATCGGCTTTTAGTTCCTTTATTGAACGAAGCAAAAAAGAAGTCGATCTTCTTCAGAAAGAAGTGGATGAATCAAAACAGGAAGTAGAGCGTCTTTTAGCTGAAATAGGCTGGTATTTAGAGGGAAGAAGTATTCCGGAAGTATTGAAACTGGTGAAGCTTCAACAAAAACAAGATTTGCATGATTATCAAGATATTGAATCTAATCTAGAGCGAATAGAGCAGCACTTAGAAAATCTAACTCTTCAAAAACGATTTTTTTTAGATCAACAAATCATTCGGAAGGAATATGAGAAAACCAAAGTGGAAAAGTCGGTTTTAGAAAAGAAGAGTCAAGTCTTACAAGAAGCTTGGCAAGCTTTTCGATTAGAACATAATGATGAATCGTTCCAACAAAGAGAAAAAGAGCTGGAACAGTGGAAAAATCAATTAGCTCTTTATCAAGTGGTTGAGCAATTGGAAATTGAATTGAGAGAACAAGAACATATTGTTCAAAAGATGAAGAAAAATTTGGAACAGAAACGGGGAAATTTTACACAAGCTCAAGCAAAGCAAGAGTCTTTCAAAGACTTGGATGAAAAACAAATGCAACAAAGGCTATTGGTACAACAAGAAGAAAATGACTTAGAGAAACAGAGCCTTTTGATTCAAGAATTAAAAGTGAACTTGGAAGAAAAAAAAGCTTTTGAAAAGGCTCGAATGACATACCAAAAACATGGACAAGAGTACGATGTTTTTCAACAAGAGTATGAACAGTGTCAAAAAGAATATGAATATCAACAAACTCGTTTTTTACAAGAACAAGCAGGTATTTTGGCACAGCAGTTGAAGGAAGGAACACCATGCCCGGTTTGTGGTTCTTTGGATCATCCGGTCATCGCCCAAAAAAGTGCCTCTGTATATTCGCAAGAAAAGATCCAACAATTGCAAAAAGAGGTGCAACAGAAAAATCAAAGCCGAATGGAATTGGCACAGAGAATGAGTGCAGAAAAAGCCTCGTTACATCACCAAGAGAAACAGTTAACAGCTATAGCTCAAAAGTATGAAGTTCCTTTGGCACGATGGTCTTCCTTTTATGAAGATCTTCAGAAAAAATGGCGGAAATCAAAACAAGAATTACAGAGAAATCACCTTCTTTTAAGTGATTACAACCAACAAAAAAAAGATTTTGAACAAAGAGCTATTTTTATTCAAACGTGCCACAAAGAAATAGAGCAGGAACAGATGGATCTTCAAAAGGCAGCGTTGATGTTAAAATCTGTTCAAGTGAAATACGATTTAGAAAAGAAGAAGCTACCTTCTATTTCACAAGAAGAAGCGAAAGCAAGGTATCAACAAGAAAGTCTTCTTTTCACTCATTTCTTAAAACAAAATAAAGAGTATCAAGATCAAATACAGAGTCATCAAGTGGAACTGGCTACTTTGACGGCTAAAATAGAGACGCTTTCCAAACAGCTGAAAGAAGAATTGCCCCTAAGTCTTGAAAAGTTGGGAAAAGAAATAGAAGAGATCACTCAACAAAAAGAAAGATTAGATCAAGAAAGACGAGATACATACGTTCGTTTGAAAAGAGGAACAGAAGTTTATCATAAAGTTCAAAAATCCTATCACCAACAAGAAAAGAAGATTCAAACATTAACTTGGAAACAAGATATAACAAAGTATTATGTTCGTGCAGGAGAGGATGGGAATAAATTGAGTTTGGAATCGTATGTGTTGAGCCTTTATTTGGATCAGATATTGAGCTTTGCGAATGAACGGTTTCAAAAGATGTCTAATGGTCAATATGCACTGGTTCGAACTAGTCAAAAAAGTGGTCAAACGGAACAAACTTTATCTTTGGATATCCAGGATTTTTACGCCGGTCAAAGTCGCCCTGTTCAAACATTGAGTGGCGGGGAAGCGTTTATGGCTTCTTTATCCTTAGCTTTGGGAATGGCGGATGCGATTCGTTCTTTACATGGAGGGATTGAGATGGAAACCATTTTTATTGATGAAGGTTTTGGTAGTTTGGATCAAGAATTATTGAAGAAAGTATTGTCTGTTTTAGAAAAAACAGCGGGTAATCATCGTTTGGTAGGGATTATTTCACATGTGAAGGAGTTAAAAGATCGTATTGAAAAGAAAATAGTGGTCACAAAGAGCCTGCAAAAAGGTAGTACTGTGGAGATTTTAGGAAATAAGATATGATTGGAAGAACCATTGTGAAAAAGATGAATCCTATCGTAGTAGAATTTAAAAAAAGATCGGTATCAGATACCGATTCTTTTTATAAATCACTACAATCTTCGAGCTTTCTCTTAATACCATTTAAAATGACATAACCCTGCTCAGCTTCCGGTTTATCTAAGATTTTTGGCTGTGGAAACTGATTTGAATCTCCCAATATCTTTTGAAGACTTACTTTTCGGGCTTCATATCTAGCCGGTTTGTGGGATTCTTCATGGATAGTCTTGTGAATGATAATGATCATCAATATACCAACAAAGACAATCAAATAAATTAAAATAGGAATAGGAAAATCCATATTTATTCGCTCTTTTCTTCTTTAATAGTTTCAACAACACCTTTTGCCAGACCGGCAATGCCTTGAATTTCAGAAGGAACAATAATCTTTGTGGCTCTTCCGTTAGCCGCTTGAACAAAAGCTTCTAAACTCTTTAATTTGATAACAGCTTCATTGGCATCGGCTTCTTTGACGGCTCTTAAGCCATCAGCAGTTGCTTTTTGAACGGATCGGATTGCTTCAGCACGACCTTCAGCCTCCTTAATTTCCCTTTCGCGTTCTGCATCAGCGGCTAGAATAGTTGCTTGCTTTTTGGCTTCTGCGGCTAAAATAGTTGCTTGTTTTTTGGCTTCCGCATCTAATACCGCAGACTCTTTGTTTCCTTCTGCCGCTAAAATCATGGCTTGTTTTTCACCTTCAGCAGTTAAGATGGCAGCACGTTTTTCACGCTCTGCTTTCATTTGTTTTTCCATGGATTCACGTATCGCAGCTGGTGGTTGAATATTTTTTAATTCAACACGAGTGACTTTGATGCCCCAAGGATCTGTAGCTAAGTCAATGGTTTGTAACATTTGTCCATTGATGGCTTCCCGTGAAGTGAGAGTTTGATCCAATTCCATATCACCGATAATGTTACGAAGGGTGGTGGCGGTTAGATTTTCCATCGCCATAATTGGATTTTCAACACCATAAGCGTATTCATGAGGAGAGAAAATCTTAAAATAAACAACAGAGTCGATTTGCATCGTGACATTATCTTTAGTAATAACTGGTTGAGGAGCAAAATCCGCCACTTGTTCTTTTAGAAGCGTTCGTTTAGCAATACGATCCACTAGAGGGAATTTAACATGAATTCCGGCATCCCAAGTGGTATGATAGCGACCAAGTCGTTCAATGACATAAGCGTGTTCTTGAGGAACAACATTCAGTGTACTGCTAATAATCAGTATTGCAATTAAAATAACAACGATCCAAAAAATTAATTCAGTTATATCAGGCATAATTAATCACCTTCCTTTACTCATTATCATATAGCGAAAATTCTATAAAATCCACAAGAAGAAATAATGATATGATAGTAGGGCAAGGAGAGTGACTATGAACGAACAAATTATTCAAAATATAGCAAAAGAGCTAAACATACAATTGGATCAGGTAGAACATACTTTATCGCTTTTACAAGAAGGAAATACGGTTCCTTTTATTGCTCGTTATCGAAAAGAAGCAACAAAAGGTTTGGATGAGGAACAAATTCTTTTCATCCGAAAACACTTTGATTACCAAAATAAATTAGCGGAAAGAAAAGAGGCGGTCTTAAAGTTAATTGCGGAACAAGGTAAATTGACACCGGAATTAGAAAAAGAAGTTCAAGCTTGTGAAAAATTATCGCAAGTGGAAGATATTTATCGACCTTACGCTCAAAAGAAAAAGACTAGAGCGACCGAAGCGGTTAAGAAAGGCTTACAACCGTTAGCGGATTGGCTATTGGGTTTACCAATAGAAGGTAGTATTGAAGAAATGGCTGAGAAATTTGTGAATGATCAGGTGACCAATGTCGAAGAAGCTCTACAAGGTGCTAGAGATATCATTGCAGAATTTGTGTCGGATAAAGCTAAACAGCGGTGGCGTTTTAAAGAATTTATTTTAACTTCCGGACAGATTCAAACAAAATTGAAGAAGGACGCACAAGATGAAAAACATACGTATGAAATGTATTACGACCGTATCGAAAAAATCAATCATGTGGCGGACCATCGAATCATGGCAATAGATCGAGCCGAAAAGGAAAAGGTGATTACCGTTTCTTTGGTTTATGATAAAGAGCATTTGGAACAAGAAGCTTTAGAAGAACTCTTAAAAGGAGAAAAGACGATTGCTCAAGAACAATTGGCTTTTGCTTCAAAAGATGGCTGTGAACGTTTGCTGTTTCCGTCTATTGAAAGAGAAATTCGTTCGGATTTAAGTGAACGGGCACAAGGAAAGTCGATTGAGATCTTCTCAATGAACTTAGAAAAACTTTTAAGTCAGGCTCCTTTAAAGGGAAGAGTGGTCTTGGGATTTGACCCTGGTTTCTTTAATGGTTGTAAATTAGCAGTCATTGATGAAACCGGAAAAATGTTAGCAGTACAAAAGATTTTTCCATTTTCTAAAAAGGGAGAAGAGCTGGAAGTTTCAAAGAAAAAGTTATGGCAATTGATCCAAAGATATCAAGTTCAAATTGTGGCCATCGGTAATGGAACGGCTTCTCGTGAATCGGAAAAATTAGTGGCAGATGTGATTCGTGAAAACCAATTGGATATTTCGTATGCGATTGTTTCAGAAGCAGGGGCTTCGGTTTGGTCTGCCCAAGAAGAAGCACGTGCTGAATTTCCTGATTTAGCGGTGGAAGAAAGGTCAGCTGTTTCTATTGGTCGCCGTTTACTGGATCCACTGGCAGAACTGATCAAAATCGACCCGCAATCCATTGGAGTGGGTCAATATCAACATGATTTACCACAAAAGAAATTGACTGAGCGATTAGAAGAAGCCACTATGAAAGTTGTGAATCGAACGGGGGCTGATTTGAATACAGCTTCTAAAGAATTACTGACGCACATTTCAGGGTTAAATGCCGGAATTGCCCAGGAAATTGTGAAATATCGAAATGAAAATGGTCGCTTTACTAACCGAAATCAATTATTAAAAGTGAAAAAATTAGGGCCTAAGGCGTATACTCAATCCGCCGGTTTCCTACGGATCAAAGGAGGGGAAGAACCTTTGGATCAAACGTCTATTCACCCGGAAAGTTATGAGGCAGCAAGACAGGTGATGGAAGCGTATGGTATTACACAATTAGGGCAAAAAGAGGTGACAATGGATGGTTCTAAAGATCAACTATTGGGTATTGATGCGTATACGTTAAAGGATATTAAAGAAGCGATCCGCCAACCATTACGAGATTATCGTGATCAATTTGATGGGGCTTTATTGAAGAGCGATGTTTTAAGTTTAGAAGATCTTCATGTTGGTGATCAATTAAGTGGTACAGTTCGAAATGTTGTTGACTTCGGAGCTTTTATTGATATCGGGTTACACGAAGATGGATTAGCACATATATCCCATATGGCCATGAAAAAGTTTAATCACCCAAGCGAAATTTTATCGGTAGGTGATATTGTGACAGTTTGGGTATATGAGATTGATATAAATCGAAATCGAGTTCAATTATCCCTGTTACCTTTGGAAAAATTAAAGGAAAGAGAGGCACAAGTGAAGTACCGTAAATCGGCTAAGAATCGTAAGTCAAAGAAGAAAATTACTATGGAAGATGCGTTATCTCGATTGACGGCTCGCTTTGGAAAGCACTAAGACTCACAATGTGGGTCTTTTCTTTTATAATAAACGTAAGAGGAAATTGGATATGAAAAAGAAAATCATAATAGCGGGAGGATGTTTCTGGGGTGTTGAAAAAGCCTTTCGTTTGTTAAAAGGAATCAAAGAAACAAAAGTAGGTTATGTTAATGGGCGTGGAGATTGTCCAAGTTATCAAGAAGTTTGTACCGGTTTAACAGGCTACAAAGAAGCGGTTGAATTGAAGTATGAAACAGAGGAAGTGGATTTAAAGCTTATTTTAAAAGCCTTTTTTCTCTTTGTTCATGCCGATCAGAAAAATGGTCAGGGGAATGATATTGGCGATCAGTACTTAGCGGGAGTTTATTATGAAAGTGAAGAGGATCGTTTAGTGATTGAAGAATATTTTGAATCGGAAAAGAAGAAACGGGATTTGTTTTATGTGTCAATTCACCAATTGGAAGTATTTTATCCGGCTGAAGAGTATCACCAACGTTATTTGGAAAAGAATCCAACCGGCTATTGTCATATTCCTTTTCATGTTTATCAAAAGATTGAGGGATTGAATCATGACAAAATTAAAAATTAAAACATACGATCAAACCTATGAACTAAACATTCAAGAAGCGGTAATGATTCGAAACCTTGTCAAAAAAATACAAAAGAATTGTTGTTATCCTTTAGTAGCGGCTATGGAAGGTTATCAGTTTTTATTGATGGAGGATCAAATAAGCGGTGGTTCAATTGAATTGTTGGATATGCGCTCTTCCATTGGGAATCGAATGGTACAGCGATCATTGGCGTTTTTATATCGCTATGCGGTTCATGAGGTACTTGGTTATGAAACCAAAGTGGTCATTGCCAACGCTATTTCAAAAGGGGTGTTTACAAAAGTTAAATCAAATCAAATCAATAAAGAAACGATCATAAAGATTGAAAAAAAGATGAAAGATTGCCATTTACCTATTTTTCAAAGACGATTGAGAAGAAATGAATTGATCCAATGGGCAAGAGAGTATGAATTAAAGGAATCGTTGGTACTATTGGAAAGCAATCCTATTTTGGAAATGGGTTATGCTTGTGAAATCGGTCGAGAGAAACATGTGTTTTTTGAACCGCTGGTAGTACATACGTCTTTATTGCCTATCTTTGCTTGTCGGTTGTATCGAAGCGGTATTTTATTACGTTATCCAACACCGGATGAACCGGATGTATTGCCTGCTTTTGAAGAAGAACCGACTTTATATGAGGCTTTTTCACAAGAAACGCAATGGGAAAAGTTGTTAGGAGCGCAATGCTCGTATGACTTGAATGATAAATTTAGAAAAGGAGAGGGAAAGGATCTAATTCTTTTGTCTGAAGCTCTTCATGAGATGCGTATTGCCGAGATTGCTAAGAAGATTCAAAGTCAACACAAACAGTTGATTTTAATTGCCGGACCTAGCTCTTCGGGAAAAACCAGTTTTGCAAAACGGCTGATTCTGCAATTAAAGGTATTGGGATTAAAACCTTTATATTTGGGAACGGATGATTATTTTGTAGATCGTTTAGAATTAAAACCGAGGGCAGATGGGAAAGTGGATTTTGAGTCTTTGGATGCGGTTGATTTAACACTCTTTAATCAACAAATGAATGACTTATTAGCGGGTAAGAGAGTGGATATTCCTCATTTTGATTTTATTCAAGGTAAGAAAGTGTTTGGTCAACGGTTTGAACAGTTAGCGATGAATCAACCGATTGTCATTGAAGGAATACATGGTCTAAATCCGATTTTGAGTGAACAAGTGGCGGATGAGGTAAAATTTAAAATCTATATTAGTCCCTTAACCCAATTGAATATTGATACTTTACAACGTATTCCAACGACTGATGTGCGTTTATTAAGGCGAATTCTACGAGATCATCGAACACGTGGATATAGTGCTAGAAAGACATTGTTATGTTGGCCCAACGTTCGCCATGGAGAAGACGTGAATATTTTTCCATACAATAGTTGTGCTGATGCGTTTTTTAATACTCAAGCAATTTATGAATTATCTTTATTAAAGCCTTTAGTGGAACCTTTATTAGAGGAAATTCTGCTGGATGAACAAGTGGGTAAAGAGGCGAAACGTCTGTTGAATTTATTGATGTACTTCGTGTCTGTTTCACAAGAAGAATGGATTCCGAATAACGCCATCATGCGAGAATTTATTGGTGGTTCTATTTTGTTTTAGAAGAAGCTTTTTAATCAGGAACGCTTCTTCTTTTTCTTTGAAATAAGGTATAATGTAAATTATGAAAAAGGAGAAGAGAATGAAGAAAAAATTTTCATCAAAGACTTCGTTATTGTTACATTTTGTTCGAGGTGCTAAACGTTATTTTATTCTATCCATTGTTTTCTCTTTCTTTGTGACGGCCTTGCAACTGATTAATCCAAAAATTATTGGATATACAGTAGATGCGATATTGGATCAAAACGAGTCAAAATTACCGGCTTTTATAAAGGGAATCATAGGAAAATTCGGGGGCATATCCTATCTTCAAAGAAACCTTTTTTTGGTTGCCTTATTGATGGTTTTGATAGCTGTTTTAGCGATGATTTTTCGCTATTTATCACAAATCAATAATCAAAAAGGTTCTGAGACGTTGGTCTGTACAATGCGTCATGATTTATACAATCATATTTTATCCCTACCCTATGCTTGGCACGGGATGAATCATACAGGAGATATTATTCAAAGGGCTACTTCAGATGTGGATACGATTCGTAATTTCTTAACACAACAATTATTGGCGCTGGTGCGTATCTTGATTTTTGTCTGTACGATTTCCTTTTTTATGGTGCAAGAAAATGGAGTATTAACGCTTATTGCATTCGCATTTTCACCATTGATTATCGGCTTAGGTGTCAAATTTAGTCAGAACTTTCAGACGCAGTTTAAAAAAGCGGATGAAGAAGAAGGGGTTTTATCCAGTATTGTTCAAGAAAATTTAACAGGAGTTCGAGTGGTTAGAGCTTTTGGGCGAGAAATTTATGAAAAAGAACGTTTTGAGAAACAAAATACATTCTATACAGGACTTTGGATTGGGATTATTAGAGAAATTTCAAAATTCTGGGCAAGCATGGATTTATTGGCCCTTTTTCAAAAGTTAACGGTGATGACGGTAGGGGCTTATTTTGTGGTGCAAGGGTGGATGAGTGCCGGTTCTTATATTGCTTTTGTAGCGTATAACATTATGTTGGAATGGCCTATTCGCTCTTTGGGAAGAGTGATTTCGAATATGTCAAAGGCCGGTGTATCCATAGAACGTTTGGCTTATATTATGAATTCAGAAGAAGAACAAGATGAACCGGACGCTAAAGAAGTAGATATGAAACAAGATATCCATTTTAACCATGTATCTTTCCGCTATGGAAAAGAGTTGCCTTGGGTATTGGAAAACATTCATTTAGATATCAAAGCGGGGACTACCGTTGGTATTTTAGGGGCTACCGGTTCGGGTAAATCCACTCTTATGTACCTGCTAAATCGTTTATATACTCTAGAAGATGGAAAAGGATCCATTAAAATTGGAGAGGTTGATGTCAAACAGATTCAAGCTCATTGGCTAAGGAAGAATATTGGGATGGTGTTGCAAGAACCGTATTTGTTTTCACGTTCTTTGAAAGAAAATATCCGTATTGCAAAACAAGAAGCGGATCAATCGGAGGTGGAAACAGCGGCTCGTATGGCAGCTTTAGAGGAAGCGATTCATCATTTTAGCCAAGGATATGAAACACATGTCGGAGAAAGAGGGGTAACTCTTTCCGGCGGTCAGAAACAAAGAACGGCGATTGCTCAAATGTTGATACGAAAAGCACCAATCATGGTGTTTGATGACTCTTTATCAGCCGTTGATGCGGAAACCGATGACAAGATTCGAAAAGCTATCTATGAAAACCTAAAAGATAGCACAATCATCTTGATCACCCATCGAATTTCAACGTTGATGAAGGCAGATCAGATTGTTGTTTTGGATAAAGGAAAGATCATCCAAAAAGGAACTCACGAAGAACTTCTGAAACAGGAAGGGATGTATCGTCATATTTATGATTTGCAATCACGACAAGCAGAATAGGGGAGCTATATGAGTGAACAAACAAAAACACCACATTTAAAGTATTTTGGCATTCCTCGCATTTGGCCTTATATCCGTCGATATCGAAAAAGGTTGCTGGTAATGGCTGTTTTGGGAAGCGTTTCTTCTATCGCAGACTCAATATTTCCTTTATTCAACCGCTATGCGATCAATCATTTTGTGGCTTTAAAGACCATGGATACGATTATCTTCTTTGTTTTGTTGTACATGGCCTGTATGTTGATGAGAGTAGTGTCGGATCGTCATTCAACTTTTTTGGCGGCCAAAATGGAAATGGAAGTGAATCGGGATTTAAGAAATGCGGGATTTTATCATTTACAAAATTTATCCTTTTCTTATTTTAATCAGAATAATGTTGGTTACATTCATTCCCGTGTGATTTCAGATACCGGTCGTGTGGGCGAGATGATGTCTTGGGTCTTTATGGATATTATTTGGCAATTCACCTATATTTTATTTGTGTTGGTAAATATGGTGTTGTTGAATGCAAAACTGGCTCTTTGGGTGATTGTATTAGTTCCTATTGCGGTCATGACCATCATCTTCTTTCAAAAGAAATTACTGCTTCAAAATCAACGCGTCCGGGAATTAAACTCAATCATCACTTCTGATTTGAATGAAGGAATCACCGGAGCTAAATCCATTAAAACGATGGTCATTGAAGAAAAAATGGGAGAAGATTTTCAAAGAGATATTGACAAGATGCATCGTGAATCCATCCGTACAGCTCGTTATTCCAGCAGCTTTAATGCTATTTTGAGTTTACTTGGCTCAGTGGCTTTAGCCATCATTCTTTGGCAAGGTGGCCATTTAACATTGGAAGGGATCTTTGAATTAGGGACACTTTCTGTTTTTATGACGTATGCTTTAAACTTGATGGATCCGATTCAATATTTGATTGAAGAGCTTTCCGGTGTTATCAGCACACAGGTGAATATTGAACGTTTTGACAAGATGATGAGTACCAAGTCGGATGTGATTGATCGACCGGAAGTGATTGAAATATATGGAGACACTTTTCATCCTAAGAAAGAAAATTGGGAAGAATTGAAAGGTGATATTCGGTTTGAAAATGTGGATTTTCAATATCCGGATGGAGACGAACTGGTTTTAGAACAGTTTAATTTGGATATTCCCCATGGTACCAATGTCGCCATTGTAGGAGAAACAGGAGCCGGAAAATCTACTTTGGTGAATTTAGTTTGTCGCTTTTATGAACCGACACGAGGGCGCATTTTGATTGATGGAAAAGATGCACGGGATCGTTCACAGTTATGGTTGCATTCTCATATTGGATATGTGCTTCAAACGCCACAATTATTTTCGGGAACCGTTCGCGAGAATATGCGTTATGGAAAACCGGATGCGACAGATGAAGAAATTTGGGCTGCTTTACAATTAGTGGAAGCAGATGAAGTGGTTTTGAAATTAGAAGATGGTTTGGATTCTGTTTTAGGTGAAGGAGGAGGAAGCCTTTCTACGGGTGAGAAACAATTGATTTCCTTTGCAAGAGCGATCATTTCTAATCCTTCTTTATTGGTTTTAGATGAAGCAACAGCTTCGATTGATACATTGACAGAAAAGAAGATTCAAGATGCAGTGGCAACCGTCATTCAAGGGCGTACATCTTTTGTGATTGCCCATCGTTTATCTACTGTTGTGGATGCGGATATTATTTTAGTATTTAAAGATGGTAAAATCATTGAACAAGGTAAACATAAGGAACTTATGGAACAAAAAGGGTATTACTTTAACTTATATACGCGTCAATTTAAAGAAATGTTGATTCAAGAGAGTTTGTCATAAAAGAATCATCTCCATCAAAGCTTAGAAAAATTAAGAAAAAAATAAGAAATAGGGGATTGAGTTAACATCGGCTTGTATTGATCGTATGTTTTGATACTAAGAGGGTTTACCTGAGTACTTTAAAGGACTTGCGAAAAGCAAATAAATGGGTAAGATTAAAAGGACAAATACCGTCTATGAGGAGGTTCTATGCGTTTTCTAGACCAATTTGAGTTATTTACAGATGTGATCTTTGTGGTAATGACAGTAGCGTATCTATATCAATTTTTCTATATTATTTACAGCATTTTTAAGTATAAAGTTCCGGTGATGCCGGAGGCGAAAAGACTTCATCGTTATGCCGTGTTTATTTCAGCTCGTAATGAAAGAAATGTGATTGGGGAGTTGTTGGATAGTTTGACCAATCAGGATTATCCAAGGGATAAATATGATATTTATGTGACAGCAGATAATTGTACCGATGATACAGCCCAAGTAGCAAGAGATCATGGAGCCTATGCGTTTGAACGGTTTAATGATGAGAAAAAGGGAAAGGGCTATGCTTTAAATGAAATGTATCATCAAGTCATCGCTTTAAAAGGGCAAGGCTATTATGAGGCGGTTGTGGTTTTTGATGCGGATAATATTGTAGATGCACAATTTCTAAAGGAAATGAATAAGACTTTTGATACGGGAAAGTATGATGCTCTTACAACTTATCGAAATTCTAAAAATTTTGGGCAAAACTGGTTAACAGCAGCGTACTCATTATGGTTTATGCACGAAGCTCGTCACTTGAATTATGCTCGTATGATGCTGGGAGCTCAGTGCATGATTTCAGGAACGGGTTTTGTGGTTTCCACAAAATTGATGGATATTAACGAAGGTTGGCCTTATTATTTATTGACAGAAGATATTCAATTTTCGGTGGCCAGTACGCTACAAGGGTTTCATATCGGCTATTGTGATACAGCTATTTTATACGATGAACAACCGGCTACTTGGAAACAAGCTTGGCGTCAGCGCCTCCGCTGGGCTAAGGGATTTTATCAAATTGATGGTCGTTATCTTGGCCCATTAGCTAGTGGAGTGGTCAAGGGGAAAAACCGTCGTTTGGCTTTTTATGATATCTTAATGACGGTATTACCTTCTTCTTTATTGACAGTAGCTTTGATTATTTTGGCTTTGTGGGTTTTGGTATCTTCTTCAGTGATGCCTTATTATGTGGCCATTGTATTTCAAAATGAGATGTTATGGTATTTGATTAAATTGATTGGTGGTTCTTGGATCGGCTTGACTTTAATGGCTTTTGTGACGACGGTACAGGAATGGAAACGAATTCCGGCCACAAAAGTGGAAAAACTAGGGGCTTGTCTATTATTTCCGGTGTATTTGTTATCTTATATTCCGATTTCTATTGTGGCCATTTTTAAGAAGGTAGAATGGACACCGATTCAACATTTCTCGACTGAGGAATTACAAAAGAAAAACAAGTGAGTCGAAACTCACTTGTTTTGTGTTAAGGTAGTATGATGAAAGAAGAAACGATTACAGTTCATGGATATCATTTTCGAGTTTGTTACGAAGGCGAAGAAATTGATGGCATCTATCGAACAGAACAAAAAGGAAAGAAAGCCGGTTCACCTGTTGTACAAAAACTGGAGTCTCAATTAAAGGAATATTGGGAAGGGGAAAGAAAATACTTTGATGTAAAACTTCAGATGAAAGGAACGGATTTTCAGATAGCTTGTTGGAAAGCTTTGTTGAAAATACCGTATGGTGAAACAAGAAGTTATCAAGAGATTGCCAGCATGGTGGGAAAAGAAAAAGCTTGCCGAGCAGTAGGACAAGCCATTCATCAAAATCCTTTTATAATTGTGGTTCCTTGTCATCGGGTGATTTCAAAAAATGGTTCTTTGGGCGGTTATTTTTATGGAGAGGATATGAAACGTCATTTATTAGAAATAGAAAAAAGTGAGCCAAGTCATGGAATAATTGATTATAGAAAATAGATTTTATGCATTTCTTCTCAGAATATAAAAAATACCGTCTGATAACGGTACTCGGTAAAGTGGAGCTTAGGAGGATCGAACTCCTGACCCCCTGCTTGCAAAGCAGGTGCTCTCCCAGCTGAGCTAAAACCCCATATCTAACGTCAATGAATCAAGTAGTGGGCCTGAATGGATTTGAACCATCGACCTCACCCTTATCAGGGGTGCGCTCTAACCAACTGAGCTACAGGCCCATTCATTGAATGCTCATCTATAATACCAATGCGATTATTCGATGTCAATAACTTTCTTGAATTTTTTTAAAAGCCTTGGTATTCTTGTGACACGGAGGTAGCTATGGAATCTTTTGTGGTGTGGTGGGCAGAAAATATAGGAAAATTTGTATCTCCTTTGTTATCCACTTTTTTAGTGAGCTTATTGCCTATTGTTGAGTTAAGAGGTGGTTTAATTTTAGCTTCTTTATTGAAGGTTCCATTATGGCAAGCCGTCCTTGTAGCGGTTTTTGGAAATATTGTACCTGTACCATTCCTATTATGGGGGATTGAAAGCCTCTTGCATTGGTTGGTGAAACATCACATGAGTCGATTGGCTGAATTCATTGAACGAAAAGGGGAAAAAAATAAGGCCAAAATAGAGAAAGTCGGCTTATGGGGACTGGTTCTGTTTGTAGGGATTCCTTTACCTGGAACAGGAGCTTGGACGGGGGCTTTGATTGCCGGTTTATTGGATATGGATCGTAAGAAAGCGAGTATGGCCATTACACTGGGAGTTTGTTTGGCGGCATTGATTATGTCGCTTGTATCCTATGGTGTTTTAGGAAATATAGTGCATTAAAGGATTTTTGATAGGAATCCTTTTCATTTTGTGTTTTAATAAGAAAAACGAGGTGTGTATGAAGTATAGTGCTGTCATTGTCGCTGCCGGGGTGGGGCAACGAATGAAATTGGGCTTTAATAAAGCTTATGCAAAATTATCCACTGGTAAAACGATTATTGAAACAACGGTGGAAGTTTTCCTTCAAGACCCTGATTGTAAACAAATTGTATTGGTGACAGATATGGAGGATCCCTACAGTAAGCAATTGTCAGATCAATATGGTCGCTTGGTGGTCGCAAGAGGCGGGGCAACTAGGCAAGAAAGTGTCTATTCCGGTTTGAAAGGGACTTTATGTGATTATGTTTTGATTCATGATGGAGCCAGACCTTATGTGAGTTTAGAATTGATTGAACGTATTAAGAGGGCTTTGGAAACGGAAAAAGCGGCTTTACTGGCGATTTCGTCCAAGGATACAGTCAAACGTGTAAAAGATGGCTATGTACTGGAAACTTATCCCCGAAGTGAGTTGATGTTAGCCCAAACTCCACAAGGCTTTGAAACAGATTTGATTTTAGAGTGTTATAAAA
>NZ_ADFR01000002.1 GCF_000177375.1 Bulleidia extructa W1219 | reverse complement strand
CTTAAATGTGTATTTCTTAGAATCAACAGGAGCACTTGGACTTCCACTTGGTATCTCTTCTCCATTTGGATTTTTGACAATCTTATACGTCACTTTATATTCCGCTTTTCGATTCGTCAATGTTAAATCCTTATTATTACTTGGAGCATTCTTATCTTGCTCGGTAAAACTGATCGCAAATTCTTTAGAAGTGGCAGGATTGGTCTGATCATATCCTTCCGGTGCCTTTGTCTCTAAAAGTCGATAGGTCTTTCCGTTGGCAAGACCACGGATATTTAAAATGCCTTTCTCATTCGTATAAAACCGATTATTTTCCTTACTACCTGCATGACCGACCACTGTAACATTTTGAACATCCGAATCGATCCAGTTCCCTGTTCCGTCTTTTTCCTGTAGCTTGAATTCCGCTTTTTCAATCCCTTGTCCTGTTTTAACATCCGTCTTTAAAATGGCCATCCCATCTTTATACGTATGCAAGCTGATTTCTCCTACTACAAAATAGTTCTTCGCTGTCACTGTTTGACCTGATATGGTCGCTGTATTCTCTACCGAAGCCCCTGTCCTCATCACAGGTTTGACTAAATCAGCCGCAAAATCAAATTGAACTCTTGTGATAGGCCAATTTTTGATTTGATTATAAATTTGATCTATTATTTCCGAAGAAGTAATCAGCTTTTTTAAGGTATTACTCGCAGTAATTTCATAAACAGGAAATAAGCGTCTGATTACTTGTTCCTTCCCCAACTTATCACATAAAGCACCCCATGTATACATTTGGTTTGGATCTTTCGAACCAAGCTTCCCAAGGCTCGCTACCAGTCTTATATCTCCATTAGGACTCTCATAAATTCCATACTCTCCCGGCTTTAAGGAAGCTTTGAATTGTTCATAAGTTTGTCCCGATACCGCTTCTCTTTTTGTGAAAACATCCGTGAAATCAACAAGCCAACTTTCTTGTGGATTACTACAATTACCAGCTTTACCGTTACTATAAATCTGTTTTAATACAGGAGTTTTTCCATCCTTATATAAATGTATCCCTCTTAGAGCGGTTCTTTTCATCGTTATATCTTTATACACATCGCCCGGAAGTGTATCTTCCAGATAAGAAGTTTCGGTGGCTGAATAAGAACCATAAGCCTTATCATAGCCAAATAGGAAAGCAACAAGTGTCGATGAATCTGACGACGTTTCATTTTCTTTACCATCAACCGGAGATTTTACACGATACCGATAAATTGAATCATTCCAAGTCATCGTCCAATACGTGCTGGCATTTGTAGTGGAAGTCTTTCCAATTTTTGTGTGACCGTTAGTAAAAAATTTTGTTGGATCGCCAATGAAAGGTTTTGGATAAATCCCATAAAACTTATCTGTATTACTCAACCAATAATTCGACTTAACATTGATATTTGCGTTTTTATCCAAAATCTTTACTTTATCAATTCCTGTAGGATGTGCCGCATATGCCGCATCTACCTCTGCTTGTGTTGGAAAACCACCATAATATGCACTAACACTCCTTAGTGTTGTCGATATCGTCAACTTAGCCGATGTCTTAGTATTATTCTTTTTAGTAAATTTGATTCGAATCTTATCCTTGGTAATCGTGGCTTCCCCTAAAAGTGATCCATCTTCTGAATCCAAAACTGAAAGCCCAACACTTTCAAAGAATTCTCCTCGATCTGCTTTGATGGGAATTTCAATGACATCACCCGTTTGAATCGGTGTCCCTTTATTGACCGTTAAATCAATCTTATAATCCACATTCGAATTAAACGGCACCGATGAATGGAAATCATTCACGTTCGTAGAATCATGGATCTCAGCATTTGGTGACGTGATAGAATCAATCGTTACCTTATCTGTAATATCCGTCTCTGTTTCTCTGGCATAAATAGGCACTGAAAATAACCCAACTATCATAGTCAGTGACATCAAAAATGTGAAAATTTTTGAAAATATTTTTTGAATTTTCATATTTCTCTCCCCTTCATTGTAATTTCATAATAAGTGTAATACTGTCACAAAAAGCAGACTTTAAATTCCAAAAATGATACTCTAAACTCGTATAAGTGTGACTATGTCTAAAAAGAAAAATAGATACAGAAGAAGGGTGTCACATTAAGTCTACCTATTTTTCCATTTTCATAGAAGTTACCTTACTTATATCCCAGCTGTTTTAACCATCTTATGAATGTTGTATGACTGATTTCAAGAACTTTTGCGCCAGTACGAAGACTGACCTTTCCACTTTTCCAATCTTCTGCAACCGAAATAAAATTCTCCGGCATCTCCTTTTTTGGTCTGCCAAAAACAACCCCTCGCTTTTTCGCTTCTCGAATACCTTCTGATTGTCTTTGAAGAGTATTCTCTCTTTCTATTTGAGCTACATAAGACAAAATTTGTAGAACTATATTCGATATAAATTTTCCTGTCAGATCATACGATTTGTCCCTTGTATCCAGAAGAGGAAAATCAAGTACTATAATCTCTGCTCTTTTCTCTTTGGTGATTAAATTCCATTCTCGGATAATTTCATCATAGTTTCTTCCCAACCGATCAATTGATTTGATGTATACTTCGTCACTTTCTTTGAGCTTTTTTACAAGTTTTTTATATTTCTTTCGATTAAAATCTTTCCCACTGGCTTTATCAATGTATATTCTATTCATAGAAATATTTTCTTTTAGAATGACACTCAGCTGTCTATCTATATTTTGTTCCTTGGTCGAAACTCGAATATACCCATACTTCATCTATATACCTCCGCTGTTTCCATATATAAATTAGATCTTCTATGAATATCAATACCTTTAAAGATTCATGACTATATCCATTCCATAAGAGCTAAATATTCACCCTTCCAGCAAATCATACGCTTCTACCTGTTTGATAAAATCCGGATTTGATATTAATCTAAATATATATAAACCCATGACCATCAAAATGATAGTTTCAGTGCTAACCGATTTATATGACGAACAAATCCGATCAGTCATTTAAAAATCATGAGTTGGAACAATCCTTGTTCGTATTCATCTCATGCGCTACTTTTCATTAAAGTTTTATGTTGGAGGAAAATAATGCTGTTTGGAATACCTAAAGAAATATTTATTTATCTGGTTCTTTTTTTCACACTCTTGCCTATTATTGTTTTAAGTACAATGATTAAATCCTCTTATGTTAAAATCAGTCTTCAAAAAAAACTATGGATCATCTTACTGACACCTATACTGGCGACAGGAATCCTTATCTTAATAGCCAGTACCGTATCCATGTTTCTACGCTCATTCTCATCAGCTTCATCCGTCAATATGTATGCGTTCTTGGGAATGTGTTTGCTCATCCTATTTTTGTTAGTAGCGCCTCTTTATCTTCTTGTCTATATTTCCAAAGTGATTTGGACAAGAAAACACCCTGATTATGCCATCATCAAATTAGAAAAAAAGACACACTGGCCAAAAAGAGAAGGAGTTCTCTTTCTTTCAATAGACGAAAAACCTTTTGGAAAATCAGATGATTCGTTTCACTTATTAGAACAAATACTCATTACTTCAGGAGAACATAAAGTAGAATTCTCAAAATTTTCACAAAATACTATCGAAAGAATCAACCCTTATTATGAAGATTTTAGAGAAGAAATATCATTTCATTTTAAAAAAAATACCACCTACCTTGTCACATTTAAAGAAAAAGGAAAACTAAAAACATTCAATATTCAGGAACTTTCGTAATCACTTTTTAATTTCCTGAACGTTTTTTCTAAACTTTTAGGCCTGTGGCGTTCACTTCATCTCTTATTTAGTACCTGTTTGAGGTCATCTACTCATCATTATTTCTTCAATTTTAAACGAAACCACCATCGAATATAAGAAAAACAGAATGAATCATTTCCTGTAATGAATAGGAAATATCCATTCTGTTTTCGCTACTATCCGATCATCCATTTCACCCTATCCAGATGATGGGACATACACCAATTAAAGACTCTTTTTATGAATGCTCCTTAGTCCAGTCAATCACTTTCTTTAAGTATTTTCCTGTCCAACTTTCTTTCACTTCACAAATTTTTTCCGGACTACCTTGAGCTACAATTGTCCCACCTTGATCGCCCCCTTCCGGGCCAAGATCAATGATCCAATCTGCGTTTTTAATCACATCTAAATTATGTTCAATCACAATGACCGTATCCCCGTTTTCTACAATTCTTTGTAGAACGAAAATCAAGCGACTAACATCATCCGTATGCAACCCCGTTGTTGGTTCATCTAAAATATACACCGTCTTGCCGGTCGGCCTTTTTTGAAGTTCCGAAGCCAATTTCACTCGTTGCGCTTCTCCACCGGATAATGTTGTGGAAGATTGACCCAATTTCAAATAACCCAACCCAACATCTTGAAGTGTTTGTAGCTTATTCTTAATTCTTGGATGATTTTCAAAGAATAAAAGAGCCTCTTCCACAGACATTTCTAAAACATCATAAATATTTTTCCCTTTATAGGTACATTGAAGGGTTTCTTCATTATACCGTCTACCTTGACAGACTTCACATGGTACCATAACATCCGGTAAAAAGTTCATCGAAATGACTTTAATCCCATCCCCTTGACAATGTTCACAACGCCCTCCCTTAACATTAAAGGAAAAACGTCCTCGCTCATACCCCCGCATTCTCGCTTCCGGTGTTTTCGAAAAAACATCTCGAATCTCATCAAAAACACCTGTATATGTTGCCGGATTTGATCTTGGTGTTCGTCCAATGGGATTTTGATCGATTTGTACCAGTTTATCCACATTTTCCAAGCCTTTAATAGACTTAAAAGCTCCCGGGTGTACTTTACTTCGACCTAAGTTTTTTAAAACTGCTTTTACCAATACTTCATTCACCAGTGTACTCTTACCACTACCTGAAACACCCGTCACTAAAACCAATTCACCTAACGGAAATTTAACATGGATATTCTTTAGATTGTGTTCACAAGCTCCCTTAATTTCAATGAAATGCTTGTTTCCCTTACGTCTTATCTTAGGCATCGGTACAATCTTTTTCCCACTTAAGTATTGTCCTGTGATGGAATGTGGGGTATTCATAACTTCTTCCGGTGTCCCGTTAGCCATCACTTGACCACCATGAATGCCGGCCCCCGGACCAATATCAACTATCCAATCCGCTTCGCTCATCGTTTCTTCATCGTGTTCCACAATAATTAAAGAATTGCCTAAATCTCTCATTTTCTTTAATGTTTCAATCAAACGTTGATTATCCCTTTGATGTAGCCCAATAGAAGGTTCATCCAAAACATATAACACACCACTTAATTGCGAACCGATTTGCGTTGCCAAACGAATGCGCTGTGCTTCTCCACCAGATAAAGTACCTGCCAAACGATCTAGGGTTAAATAGTCCAAACCAACATTTTTTAAAAATGATAAGCGAGCTGATATCTCCTTCAACACCAATTCCGCAATCATCTTGGCTTCTTTATCTAATTTCAAAGACTGCACCCAATCCAAGGCTTTAACCACCGATTGTCTTGTAAAGTCATAGATGTTTTTATCTCCAACCAAAACAGATAAAGCTTCCGGATTCAATCGTTTTCCACCACACTTAGGACACGGACTCTCCACCATAAAACTGTGATACCATTCTTTACTCATAGAAGAAGTCGTTTCGACATAGCGACGTTCAATCATGGTTTTAACTCCTTCAATAAATTCATTTCTCGTATAACTTCTACCTGAAGAAGACGTAATCTGATAAGCAATCGGCCGATCTGAACCGTAGAGAATGCGATTTAATTGCTTCGTGGTGAATTTCTCAATCGGTGTATCTATATCTATTTCATAAGCTTTTAATAAAGTCGCAAATGTCTGCCACTCAATATTATCTGTTCCCACAATATTCTTATAATACCGAATACCACCTTCTCGAATGGTTTTATGACGATCCGGAATTAGGTTATCTAAATCAACTTCTTCGGTAATCCCCAAACCATGGCAACAATCACAAGCCCCTAAAGGGGCATTAAACGAAAATAAACGTGGTTCTAGATTCGGTACGGTAAAATCACATAGCGGACAGGCAAAATGAGAAGAAAAAGACAATTCCTCACGCCCATTCAACACCAACGCATGGCCCTTCGCTAAATTCAATGCCGTTTCTAAAGAGTCATGGATTCTGGATCGGGAATCTTCCTTCTTCACGATACGATCCACGATTACATCAATATCATGACGCTTGTTTTTTTCCAACTCTTTTATTTCTTCCAGCAAAAAAATAGATCCGTCCACCCGAATGCGAATATACCCTTCTTTCAGCCAATTTTGAAATTCTTCTTTAAAACTTCCTTTTTTATTGCGAACAACAGGAGCCAATAAACTCAAACGACTTCCATCTTCTAACCTCATCACTTGCTGAACCATTTCTGTAATCGTTTGACCTGTGATGGGAATATGATGATTTGGGCAATAGGGTATTCCAACACGAGCGTATAAAAGACGCAAATAATCGTAAATTTCCGTTACCGTGCCGACGGTTGAACGCGGGTTATTAGAAGTTGTCTTTTGATCAATGGAAATAGCTGGGCTTAAGCCCTCAATCAACTCCACATTCGGTTTCTCCACACCGCCTAAGAATTGTCTGGCATATGCCGACAAAGATTCCACATAACGACGTTGACCTTCTGCATAAATAGTATCAAAAGCTAAGCTGGTTT
Organism: Bulleidia extructa W1219; assembly: GCF_000177375.1. Lineage (GTDB taxonomy): Bacteria > Bacillota_I > Bacilli_A > Erysipelotrichales > Erysipelotrichaceae > Bulleidia > Bulleidia extructa. The sequence continues at coordinate 381,853 of NZ_ADFR01000002.1, read as the reverse complement.
TTCCCGAACCGGATAATCCCGTCATCACCACCATTTTATTGCGCGGAATTTCCAAACTAATATTTTTTAAGTTATTTTCCTTTGCGCCTTTAATAATAATTTTTTTATGATTCATGTTTCTTCACCTCTTCTTGTAAATCAGACAAGAATTGCCAAGCTTGTTTCGGACTCAATTCATCCATATCCAATCCAGTTAAACGATCCTTCAGTCTTGAAACCATCGGATCTTCCCTCTTCATTTCTACAAATTGAAAACCGGCTTGTTGTAAATGATCTGCATTTTCTAAATCTCTTTGAATATCCTTCGCTCTTTCTAAAACCGATTCCGGTAAGCCAGCCAAGCGAGCCACATTGATTCCATACGAATGGCCTGCCGCCCCTTTTTCTACTTTGTATAAAAAGGTGACATCCTGATCCTTTTGTTTGACAGAAACGTGTTCATTGATCACACAATCTAAGTAATTTTCCATTTCCGTCAATTCATGATAGTGAGTACTAAACATCGTTTTAGCTTTTACCACATGAGCAATATATTCCATCATAGCCTGAGCCAAAGCCATGCCATCATAGGTTGAAGTGCCACGCCCGATTTCATCAAATAAAATCAATGAACGATTCGTCGCTTCTTGTAAAGCCTGATTCGCCTCTTTCATTTCCACCATGAACGTCGAATGACCACTCAAGATATCATCACTGGCTCCAATACGAGTAAAGATTTTATCAAAGATAGGCATGACACACTGTTTCGCTGGCACATAACAACCAATTTGAGCCAATAAAACAATCAAAGCCACTTGACGCATATAAGTGCTTTTACCACCCATATTTGGTCCGGTGATTAAATCCAAGTATTTCTCAGCATCTAGGTGAATGTCATTCGCCACATATCTTGGATGCTTCATTTGTGCCTCTAAAATAGGATGCTTCCCGGATTGAATATCTAAAATCACATCATCAAAAACAGGACGTACATATTGGTGCTTTTGACTCATTTCAGCCAAATTCGCATAGACATCCACTTGTGATAAAGCCCGAGCCAGTATTTGTAACGGCCATAATTGATCTTTGATAGAATTCATCAACTCTTGAAATAATTTCTTTTCCAATTCCACCGCTCTTTGGGAAGCATGTAAAATACGATCTTCTTCCGCCTTTAATTCTTCTGAAATAAAACGTTCATTGTTGGTCAATGTCTGTTTACGGGTATAGCCCCATTCCGGAAGTACCGACTGTGCCGCCACTTTTGAGATTTCAATATAATAGCCAAAGACCTTGTTATAGGCAATCTTCAAGGTTTTAATCCCTGTTCGTTCTCTTTCCTTGGCTTCTAAATGCATGATAAAATCCTGTCCATTTTTTTGAATAGAACGCACTTCATCCAATGCTGCACTGTAACCATCCTTAAACAGCCCACCATTTGATATTAATAAAGGCGGATTCTCTACTAAAGCCGAATCAATTTTTTCAAACAAGTCCGGTAGAACATCTAAATGTTGAAACTCAGGAAAAAAAGACTCTGGCAAACGATTCAACACATCGGGAACTTCTGCTAAAGTCTTTCCCAAACGCTGTACGTCCACCGCATTCGCTGAGCCAATCGCACAACGCGTGATAATTCTTTCCAAATCATAAATACGGCTTAAATGATCCCGAATGAAAGAACGATCCATCATATTTTCCATCATCCAATTGACTTTATTCAAACGCTCTTCAATTTTTTCTTTCTGAATTAAAGGACGTTCAATCCATTTTTTCAATTCACGTGAACCCATCGCACTGGCACAATGATCTAAGAAAGACCAAAGTGTCACAGCCCTGGCACTTTGTCGAAGCGGTTGTACCAATTCCAAGTTTAATCTGGTTGAAAAATCCATGTATAAAGCCTCTTCCTCTTTCTCTAAACTTGGTTGACGTAAATGTGTCAATGCTTGTTTTTGGGTATTTTGAAGATAATTCAACATTCTCCCATAAGCTTTTAATAAAGCTTCTTTTTGAATATCTATGATTAAAGAGTCATATATTGAATCAATCTTGGTTTCATCACTAATGGAAATAAGAATCCCTTGTTCTTGAATCTGATTTTTTAATTTTTCAGAAAATGAAGAAGAAACCACACATTCTCGCACATTTGCTTTTAATAAGCTTTGAATTAAATGTACACTTTGATGATCAATTTCCTCAACATAATTTTCACCCGTACTCATTTCCACAATCGCTAAACTATAGCCATAAACCATATCTTCAATAGCGGCTAAATAGACACTTTGTCTATCGTCTTGAATTTCATCCACCATAGTTCCCGGGGTAATGATGCGAATCACATCTCTTTCCACCAATCCTTGACTTAACTTAGGATCGGTCAATTGTTCGCAAATCGCCACTTTAAATCCCTTGTTCACTAATCTTGGAATGTACGCATTCACAGCATGAAAAGGAACCCCGCACATAGGAATCCTTTCTTCAACGCCTGCTGCTTTTCCTGTTAATACCAAGTCCAGTTCTTTCGAGGCTTTCACAGCATCTTCAAAAAACATTTCATAAAAATCACCCACGCGATAAAACAATAAAGTATCCGGATAATTCTTTTTGACATTTAAATATTGTTCCATCATGGGTGTGTATTTCTCTGCCATACTGCCTCCTAAATTTCATTGACTGTCATCTCTCAAAAAAATTGATTTCTTTACTGATTCGGTTTTTCCCGTATTTCTTTTAATATATCCATTCGTAACATCGTAGAACAAGCCCCAAACAACAACTCTTCTCCATCACAACTATGATCAACTTGACTACAACCCGCTTCTTTTAACAAAAATTCATCTAACAAACTAGAATCATACAAACGAACGGTCAATCGATCCATACTAGAATCTATTTGTTGAATATTAGAAACATCACCCAAAGCTAGAAGTACCTTTTGCACCATCTTGTTTCGTTTTCCGGAATGAAAAATATCCAAAGCCAAATATTTAAAATAAAAGCGTGTCATGACTATCGATAAAATCAAAAAGACGATTCCAATCACCACAATCCACATCAAGTTCTGATGTAAAAAAGTTTCGTTTAGGTAATGAAGGTATTCTGTCAGTGTCCCCGGCATGGCCATAAAAGTATGACTTTCACTTGTGAGATAGCCTAAACGAATCTGAGTGATTTGTAAAAAAGCATATAGTAAGCCATTGATTCCTGCATAGAACATAAACAATAATGGACTTAAAAATAATAAAGCCAACTGGATCGGAAGAGAAACCCCAGCTAACCAAGAAGTCACAGTCAATAAAAGATAACGCCCCATTTTTTTCTTACGTTTAGCTCGGTTGGTTTCCAAAAAGAAAAAAGTCCAAATCAAACCGGGTACAATCACTAAATTCATCGCATAGAAAGGAGTAAACAAATGACCCGCTAAAGCAGTCGTTTGATTGGCACTCATTTGAGCTGTCCAAATATACGCATCACCTTTGATAATACCGCCTGCTAAATTGACCCAAGTCCCCCCGTTCAATCCATACCAGAAAGGTTGGCGAACAAAAGCCCCGAGGTGAAATGTTTGTAATAATTTATCCATCAAGCCAAACAAGCCAATTCGAAATGAATCATTGGTATCCATGGCTATATAGGCATTGATATATTCAATTCCCTTGATAAAAAACGGCCAAACAAAGCCCATCCCAATACCAATGAAGGTGCAAAGAAATCCTGTTTTTAATAACAATTTTGTTTCCAAGCCAATCATAGTTTCTTTTTTTTCTCTATTTCTTTTCTGTACAAAACCACAAATGGCCGTCACCAATAAAACACCTACTAACCCTGTCTGTAAAGGATAACGCAACGTCGAACTGGACAATAAAGAACGATGAATATCAAAAATTTTAGCATAGGCAAAAGTTGGTAACTCAACTGTAGGTGCAATGAGCGTTCCTACGATATAGCCAACATAAGAAACCACCGCACTAACTCCCATTCTTTTTTCAAACGCAAACGAAAGAAGCACCATAAAAGGAAAATTGATGATCACAAAACGAGCGACTTGCATCAATAACGTTCCCAATGCAAACAGGTAATTATTTTGTACCAATATATTCAATCCATAATAAGGATTTATCAAAACATTTGATAGACCGGCCAAAAGAAGAGATAAAGACAAAACTTCCAACGGTGTTTTTAAAATCGCATAAATAGCGTGCCAGGTTTTCATCTTTCCTCCTTTTCTAAAACAATGATTTTAAATTATCTAGGGGATTTAACCAATTGGTTCGTAAAACACGTACCTTTTTTTCTTTAGAATAGCGTATTTCTACATCATGGATTCCTTTTAAAGAGACCACCTTTGAATCGGCTCCCAAAACCGCATCTTCAAAATCTTTCGATTGAAAATGGAGCACTGTATTCCACGGAAAAACAATCGGCACATTCAAAGATTGATATTTCTGATTATGAATGCCCGCAATTTCCACCATTTGCATCGCTTCTAAACCATCCGCTATCACCGCTCCTCCTAAGGAACGATTATAAGCCGTTGAACCGGCTTGTGTACTGACACAAACCCCTGAGCTTCTTAAGTTTTCAAAGAAATGATCGTTCACAAAAACATCGGTGATTTGCGTGTGCATCACATTTTCAATGCGAATTTCATTCACAGCATAAATCACTTCATCGTCAATTTTTGTTTCTAACAAAGGAAGAACTTGTTCGTAATAATCTCCCTCTAATGCCTTTAAATAAGCTTCAAAATCTTCCCACTTATATTGTGCAAAAAAGCCCAGTGTTCCGGTTTGAATCGGATAATATAAAGGCTGTACATCTACATACTCATGAGCCGCATGAATAAAAGCTCCGTCACCCCCAATCACAAAAACCAAGTCTGGTTGTATCAGGTTTTCTTTCCAACCTTTTTCAATCATTCGGTTTTGGATAGCTTCTTTTAATTGCATGGAAGTCGCATCAGGGCGAGCAATACAAACAAATTGATTCATTTTCTTCATAAAGATAGTATAACAAGTTTCCTATCAGAATAGTAAAAAACCAAGTTTTTCAACTTGGTTTAAGAAATGATCGTCCCCGGTTCCAAGCCATTGACTTCCACCAAGCCAATACGCCCTTCTTCCTTACCTGCCAATAACATTCCCTTAGATTCTAACCCACGGATCATCACCGGTTTTAAGTTGGCAATGACCACAACTCTCTTACCGATAACTTGACCAGGCATATAACTCTGCGCCAAGCCACTCACAATTTGACGAATATCTCCACCGCCCAAATCAACCGTTAAGACAAACAACTTATCTGCATTGGGATGTCTTTGGCAAGTTAAAACCTTCGCCACTTTCAAATCCAATTTGCTAAAATCTTCTAAATCCACCAGTGGTTTCTTAGGAATAGATCTCTTTTTTTGTTCCTGAATGTACTTGGTATTAGCTGCTTCAATTTGTTGAGCAACGTCTTTTTCGTTTAAGCGTTGGAATAAAATTTCCGGTTGTCCCACCACCTGAATATCTGTTTCCAACAAACCGAACGTATCGCAAGATTCAAAAGAAGTTTGTTGAGTATTTAAGTTGGCTAAAATCTTGGCTGACGTTTCCGGTAAGAAAGGTCTTAATAAAATACCACCAATGCGAATCGCTTCCAATAAGTTATACAAAACAGTCGCCAATCGACCAATTTGATCACTGTCTTTAGCTAAAGACCACGGCATTGTTTCATCAATATATTTATTACAACGAGAAAACAATTCCAAAATAGTCCCTATGGCATCTTGAACCCTCAATTCTTCCATCTGAGCTTTCACATCCGTTACTTTACCTAAAATCGTCCGCTTAAATTCCGTATCCAACGTTTCATCTACATGAGGATTAGCAACTATACCATTGAAATATTTGTTTTGCATAGAAATCGTTCGATTAACCAAATTACCCATATTATTCGCTAAATCAGAATTGATTCTTTCCATCATCAAGTCATAGGTAATATGTCCATCTTGAGCAAATGGCATCTCATGTAAGAAAATATAACGCATCGCATCCACTCCAAAAACATGCACCATATCGTCCGCATAGATCACATTACCCAAAGACTTTGACATCTTTGACTCACCAACCATCAACCACGGATGACCAAAGACTTGTTTCGGAAGCGGTAAATCTAATGCCATCAACATAATTGGCCAGTAAATCGTATGGAAACGGATGATATCTTTTCCAATCAAATGCAAATCGGCCGGCCAATATTTTTTAAATAATGGATCATGATTGCCATCCACCTCATAGCCAAGACCGGTAATATAATTGCTTAACGCATCAATCCAAACATAAATCACGTGTTTTGGATCAAAATCTACCGGAATTCCCCACTTAAAAGAAGTGCGAGAAACACTTAGATCTTGTAAACCGGGTTTTAAAAAGTTATTCACGATTTCATTTTTACGGCTTTCCGGTTGAATAAAATCAGGATGATCCTCAATATACTTCATTAAACGATCGGCATATTTACTCATTCGGAAGAAATAAGTTTCTTCCTTCATTGGTTTCACTTTGCCACCACACACTGGGCAGCATCCTTCTTCCGTTAATTGACTGGTTGTAAAGAAAGCTTCATCTTCTTCACAATACATACCCTCATATTCACCTTTATAAATATCCCCTTGATCATAAAATTTCCTAAAAATCTTTTGGACTTGTTTCTCATGATCAGCATCCGTGGTACGAATAAAACGATCGTATTGAACATTCATGACATCAAATTGTTTCTTAACAATCGTAGCCATTTCATCCACAAATGCTTTTGGTGTTTTTCCTTGTTCTTGTGCCTTTTGTTCGACCTTTTGACCATGTTCATCCGTTCCAGTTTGAAAACGAACATCATATCCTTCCATTTTCTTATAGCGAGCAATCGCATCAGCTAAAACAATTTCATAGACATTACCAATATGTGGTTTGCCGGATGTATATGCAATCGCTGTTGTTATATAATATGGTTTCTTTTCGCTCATCAATGGACTCCTCCTTGCACAAATGAGTGCTTCTCATTTATTATAGCAAAGACTTTGCTATAATTTACTGAAATCATCATATTTCACTTGCATATCCCTTTAGAATTAAAGTACAATTGTCTTGTATTTGAAACCTTAAAAATTTTCGTAATACATAGTAAGGAGATTCATTCAATGTTAACTGGAAAAGTTAAATGGTTCGACGATCAAAAGGGCTATGGATTTATCACATCCGATGATGAAGGTAAAGATATTTTCGTTCACTTCTCTGCTATCAAAGAAGGCGATGAAAATGGGCATAAAACTTTAAAAGAAGGTCAAGCCGTTCAATTTGAAGTTGAAGAAGGTGAAAAAGGCCCTCACGCTTCAAATGTAGAAAAGCTATAATTTAAACATTATGACTTAAAAAAGAGTGGTAACACTCTTTTTTAATTCCTCAAAACTGAACCATCTTTCTGAACAACTACCCGGTATTGATTCGTTATCGTCCATCTTCAATTAAAAACCCATGTCCTATGTCACGAGTCATCTCTACATAGAAACATGGGAGCAATACTTTAACCCTTTAATAAAGCAGTGTATGCAGCCATCGTAATGTAATTATATGGCTGATTGAAATGAGGCATAAAGAAGATATCACAAAGCGCCAATTCTTTAATCGTCACTTTCTTTTGAATGGCCAGTGAGAATGTATGAATCACTGCCGACATATCATAATTGGAAGCAAGCTGACAACCCACAATCACTTTATCACTCTTACGATATACAATTCTAATCTTCACTTTCGGATTTTCAACTTCCATAAAGGCCGGTTTTTGTGTATCTTCAAAATCAACATAATCGACCTCAATTCCTTCCTTCTTCGCCGCACTTAGACTCATCCCGGTACAAACTAACTTATAGTCATAAATCATCAATGCACTGGAGCCTTGTACACCTTCTGTTTCAATCTTTGTACCACATACATTATGGCCGGCAATCAAACCACTACGTACCGCATTCGTTGCTAGCGCAATATAATTGACACGCTCTCTTGCATTATCATAAACAGTTGCACAATCACCAATCGCATAAACATCCTGATCCGATGTCAATTGATTTTTGTTGACAAGGTAAGCACCGTTCTTATATTTTTCCAAATGTGCCTTGCCAAGCATACTATTTGGATGAAAGCCGATAGCGCAAATCACCATATCCGCTTCATACGTTCCCTTGTTTGTTCTAAGACCACTTACTTTTGTATCTCCTAAAATTTCTTCTACCGTTTCCCCTAAGACAAACTTAATTCCATGTTCCTTCATCACCGATAGCATATTATCGGAAAACTCAGTATCAAAATAACCATTTAAGATATGCTCTTCCATATCTATCAGCGTAACTTCTTTTTGTAGCCTTTCAAAAGCTTCTGCCAATTCGATCCCGATATATCCACCACCAAGGACAATCACACGTTTGTATTCATTCGTCTTCAGCTTATCAATGACTTCTTGAGCGTTTTGGTATAACTTAACCATTTGCACATTTTCCAAATCCATTCCCGGAATACGTGGTTGGTTCGGTAAGCTTCCCGTTGCCAAAATAAGCTTATCATAGTGATCTTTGACAATAGTGCCATCTTTCAAACGAACCGTAACCATCTTCTGATCATAATCAATGTCCTGTACTTCACTTTCGAGATGTACTTTCGCTCCCTTTTTCTCAAAATCTTCCGGTTTCTGATAAAATAAGCCGTTTCCATCATGAATTTGTTGCCCAATCCATAACGCCATCCCACATCCTAAAAAAGATATGTTACTGTTTCTGTCATAAATCGTAAGCTCATTTCCCGGATAGCTTAAAATTGTGTTGGCACAAGCCGTACCTGCATGGTTTGCACCAATTTGAATAATTTTGGTCATATCAATAACCCTCCTGTTTCAAAGACTAAATAATTAAATCACAACTGTCAATTTATATGCCCCTTCTTTTCTACAAAACTTTTCTCTAGTAAAACACAAAAAATCCCGAGAGAAACCTCAACGGATTCTTTCAGGATCCTTTTTACTTAAACATATCAAAATGATAATCTTCGTAAACTCTGGAAACAGGTTCATGACCACGAATTGCCAAAATCGTTTTGGCCAGCATATTCGAAATTGAAATAATTCTTACCTTGGTACTTCTGGCCTTCTTATCCTCATCCATCGGAATCGTATCAGAAATAACCATTTCCTTAATAGGCGAATGCTCAATCTTTTCAATCGCATCTCGTGAGAAAATACCATGTGTGATACCGGTATAAATTTCTTTTGCTCCACGATCCTTTAAAATTTGACATCCAGCCACCAAAGAACCCGCCGTATCACAAATATCATCAATGACAATACAGGTCTTACCCTCTACATCACCAATCACATTCTGGGCTTCTACCATGTTAGGCTTAGGTCTTCTCTTATCAATGATCGCAATAGGTGCATCCAAAATATCCGCTAATCGTCTAGCCCGAGTCACTCCCCCGTGATCCGGAGAAACCACCACTAAATCTTCATTCGGAATGTGCAAGGACTTAAAATATTCTCCCAACATCGGAACAGCCGTCAAGTCATCAATTGGAATATCAAAGTATCCCTGAATCTGAGCAGCATGCAAATCAAACGTTACCACACGATTAGCACCAGCGACCTGCAATAAATTAGCTACTAATTTTGAAGTGATTGGTTGACGTGGTTTTGCTTTGCGATCTTGTCTGGCATAGCCAAAATAAGGCATGATAACATTGATCTCACCAGCCGAGGCACGCTTACAAGCATCAATACAAACCAAGACTTCCATTAAATGTTCCGTAACAGGTGTACAAGTGGATTGGACAATAAAAACTGAACGGCCACGAACCGATTCTTGCGGTTCTACTAAAATTTCACCATCAGCGAAATGTTCCACTTTGATCTTTCCTAGAGGAATTTGTAACGCTTCACAAATGGCGGACGCAAGATTGGTACTGGAAGTGAGTGCAAACACAACTGTTTCTTTTAACATGGGGGCTATTTCTCTCCTTAACTGATTAGATTATAGCCTAATTTAAGCGTTTTCTAAATGGATAAAATACTATTTTCCTCAATTTCTTCATCTTCTAAGAAAATACCGGGATAAAGCGTAGAACCCGTATGTACCACACTATGCCCATAGATGAAAACATTCGGATAAAGAAATACGTCCGATTCTAATTTCACATAAGGACCCACGTAAGTATGATCCGGATCCACCATCTGAACACCGGCTTTCATCCATTCCGCATTAATCCTTTTTTGTAAATATTTACCAGAAGAAGCGACTTCCACCAAACTATTCAATCCTTCCACTTCATGATAATCTTCAACCACCTTAGCTTGAACCGTATATCCCTTTTCTTTAAAAATAGCCACTACATCGGTTAAATAATATTCCTTTTGGGCATTATCATTTTTCAACAAATCCAAGGCTTCAAATAATTTCTTCGTTCGAAATGCATAAATGCCGGAATTAATTTCCCGAATAGCCAACTCTTGATCATTAGCATCTTTAGCTTCTACAATTTTTTCCACTGAGCCATCCTTTAAACGAATGACTCTTCCATATGCACCAGCATCCTTTAAAACAGCTGTCAAAACCATCATGTCACAATTTTCTTCCATATCGTATAAAGAAGCATAAGTTTCTGGACGCACATTCGGACAATCCCCACTCGCCACAATCGTAATTCCATCCAGCTCTTTCAATTGTGTCGCTTGTTTGACCGCATGCCCTGTTCCCAATTGTTTTGCTTGTAAGGCAAATTCACATTGGCCGGCTAATTGACGTTCTACTTCTTCATGTTGAAAACCAACCACCGTCACAATTCTTTCGCTACCTGCTTTTTTCAACCCATCAATCACCCATTGCACCATGGGTACGCCCAAAACAGGATGTAATACTTTGGCTAACTTTGAGTTCATTCGGGTACCTTTACCACCCGCCATAATAATCGCTGACTTCATCTTATCTTTTCCATATATGCGTTCTACGCACAAAATATCCTTTCTTCTTGAATTCTTCAAAAGCCGTTTGAACAAGTTCCTGTGATTTTGTAATCCCAAAGACCGTTGATCCTGACCCACTCATTAAAGCAGCATCAAAACCCAATTTTAAAATAGCTTCTTTCACTTCTTGAATCTTGGGCACCAGACGTATCGCTACCGGTTCTAAATGATTCCCTAGATGATGAACCAATGTGTCATAATCATCATTTCGCAAAGCTTGAACCAGTTTAGAAATATCCAAAGGAACTTTATCTTCTTCTTGTATAGAACTAAACGCTTCTTTTGTCGAAATACCTGCTTTCGGTTTTACCAATAAAATCTCAAAATTCGTATGGATATCGATCGGTACTAAGACCTCCCCTTTGCCCTCAACAATGCAAGGTTTATTAAATAAACAAAACGGTACATCCGCTCCCACCAACAAACCTACGTCAATCATTTCTTCTTGACTCATATGCAATTTCATCATTCGATTTAAAATTCGAATCACCGCCGCCGCATCCGCCGAACCGCCAGCCAAACCGGCACGTACCGGAATTTGTTTCTGGAGTTGAATTAAAAACTTATTTTGAAAATGATACCGTTTCCTCAATATGGTTAATGCTTGATACATGGTATTCTTCTGATTCAACGGAATATAGCCTCTATCACAAATCAAAGCATCTTCATCCGACTCCACCACTTCTACCCGATCATAAAAATCAATGGGAACCATGACCATCTTTAAATCATGATAGCCATCCATTCTGGCTGGCCCCACTTCCAAAGCCAAATTGATCTTGGCATACGCTCTATCTTTCATATAGCACCTCAAATAAAGATTGATACTGTAAAACACTTAGACTTTGCGGCCTTTGTCCTGGATCAATTTCACACTTTTGTAAAGCTTTATCAATCTCTTCGTTCGAGAAATTTTTTTGTAAGTTATTACGGATCGTCTTTCTTCTTTGTCCAAAGCAATTTCTGATAAAACCGAAGTATGCCTCTCGATCAAAAGACGGTGTCACTTCTTTTCTTTGAAATTGGATGATAACGGAATCGACTTTAGGGCTTGGATTAAAAGAACGCCCTGGAACTGTGAATAATTTTTTAACCTCATAATAACTCTGTCCTTCCACACTTAACGCCGAATATTCATGATCGTTGACCATGGCATGGAAACGATCTCCTACTTCCTTTTGAACCATAACGGTAATCGTTTCAATTTTTTCTTCCGCAAAGACTTTGAACAACACTGCCGATGTGATGTAATACGGTAAATTGGCACACACCACCACTTTCCCATATTGTTTTTTCCAATCCTCTACTTTTTCATGTAGATCCACCTTTAAGAAATCTTGGAATTGAATGTCCACATTCTCAAAACTCGCAAAATGATCCGTTAAAACTTTCTTTAAACCCAAATCAATTTCATAAGCGATTACTTTCTTAGCTACATAAGCCAACTGTTCCGTTAAACTTCCAATACCAGGTCCTACTTCTAAAACCATACCGTCCGCATTGGCTTCTTCCGCCACTCGTTTCGTAATAACAGGGTCCACTAAAAAATTCTGGCCAAAATTTTTTTTGGCTTTTAATTGATATTGTTCAAGAATTTCTTTCGTTCGAGATGGGGTTGAAATTGCTTTTGCCATGATTTCATAAGCTCCTGTACTTCTTTTCTTTGTATTCCATAATGCTGAAGACGTTTTAAGAAAGTCTTTGCATTCGCTGTTCCAAGATGTAATTGATGACCGACATATTCTCGCCGTTCACTGGCCCATACGTCAGCACTTAAACCCAAATCCAAGAGATCTTCCATGGTCATATCCGATTTTATGTTAGAAAAGGATGTCGCCACATGATGAAGGGATTCTTGTAAGTCTTTTGCTTTCGCATGCTCTACACCAACTTTTTTCGCTGTTTTTGCCTTGTTTTTAGGAATAAACGCTTCCTTAATCATCGGGAAACGTTCTTTAATCTTAAAACGAATCTGATTGCCGGGCGTATCTGGATCTGTAAACACAATAACCCCGGTTTTTTTGATCGCTTCTTCAATTCTTTGAAAAACCGACTCGGGCAAAGAAGTACCACCGGTTTCAATTGTTTCACAATCAAAAATTTCTTTCAAAGTCATGGTGTCGTGTTTTCCTTCCACCACAATCACTTCCTGTATTTTCTCTTTTTCCATTAGCTATAGTATATCAGCTTTCTAATTTCAAAAAATATGACGAATGACCAAATTAACTCAATGCTTTTCTTAAAGGTCCTTATCTTTATATACTTTCCAGCCCTTTAGTTCCAATCAGCACATAAAAGCCACTTCATTGACCATTTGAAGTGGCTTTTATCTGTTTCTAAATCAATCCCTGCGCCATCATGGCTTCAGCTACTTTTTCAAAACCGGCAATATTAGCCCCGATAACCAAGTCTTTAGGATGACCATATCTCTTACTTGCCTGATAAGAAACATCCACAATATTAAACATAATCTCTTTCAGCTTTGCATCCACTTCTTCTTTACTCCAATGAATTCGTTCACTATTTTGACTCATTTCCAAAGCAGATACCGCAACCCCACCGGCATTAGCGGCTTTGGCCGGACCAACTAAGACACCCTGATTTTGCAAATAAGCGATGGCTTCATTCGTAGCCGGCATATTCGCTCCTTCAAAATAAAACCGCGTCCCATTTTGAACCATTTTTTCTGCTTCATGAAGATCCACTTCATTTTGTGTCGCACAAGGAATACAAATATCCGCCTTTACTTCCCAAGGTTTCTTCCCTGCAACAAAAGTACAACCAAATTTTTCGGCATACATCTTCACATTCGCTTTTTGAGAAGCTCTCATTTCTAATAAGAAATTGATTTTTTCCTCCGTTGTGATTCCGTTTGGATCATACACGTAGCCATTATGGCCTGAAATCGTGACCACTTTTGCACCCAACTCAGCTGCTTTTTTACAAACACCCCAAGCCACATTACCATAACCGGATACTGTAATTGTCTTACCCGCCAGTTCAATTCTTTCATGTTCAAAAACTCTTTGGATGTAATACAGAACTCCAAATCCCGTTGCTTCCGGGCGAATCAAAGAACCTCCAAACGTTAATCCTTTCCCCGTCAAAACACCATTATCAAAAGAATCTCGAATTCGTCTGTATTGGCCAAATAAGTAACCTATCTCTCGTCCGCCAACCCCAATATCACCAGCCGGCACATCGGTATTTGGACCAATATGGCGATATAATTCGGTCATAAAAGCTTGACAGAAACGCATAATTTCCGTATTGCTTTTCCCATGAGGATCAAAGTCACTTCCTCCTTTACCTCCACCAATCGGTAAAGTCGTCAAACTGTTTTTAAATACCTGTTCAAATCCCAGAAACTTAAGAACGGAAAGGTTGACCGACGGATGAAATCGTAACCCTCCTTTATAAGGACCAAGCGCTCCATTAAACTGAATTCGATACCCGCGGTTCACCTGAATTTCTCCCGCATCATCTGTCCAAACCACTCGGAACATAATTTGCCTCTCGGGTTCAATCAAACGCTCCAACAAAGCCGCTTTTTCATATTCAGGATGGGCCTCGATCACAGGTTCAATGCTATTCAAAACTTCTGTAACAGATTGCAGAAATTCCGGTTGATGTTGATTTTTTTCGGTTGCGTTTTCAATCACACGACGTACATAGATATTCATAATAGCCCCTTTTCTTTACGAATACTTATTCTACACCAATCAAAAATGATTACCAACCTGCTTTTATAAAATCTTATGCCTAATTAACACTATCTTCGTCAACAAAACGATATCCTCACATATGATTATTAAGTACTCCTGCCTATAATTTTATAGTATCTAATGACAAAAAATTCATCCAATTATGATGAATTTGCTCAGCCATTTCTTCTAGAGAAACATTTCGGACTTCCGCCATTTTTTCAACAATCATTGGAATGTAGCTTGGTTCATTACGATGACCACGATGAGGAACCGGGGCCATATAAGGAGAATCCGTTTCACTTAACAAATAGCGGATATCCATTCCCTTGACCACTTCTACAGCATGTCTTGCGTTTTTAAACGTTATAGCTCCCCCGATGGCGGTATAAAAGCCCAGTTTGTGAAATTCTTTGGCCATTTCTAAAGACCCCGGGAAGCAATGGACCAAACCACGGCCACCATGAGCTTTCATGATATCAAACGTATCCTGCATCGCATCCCGACTATGCACTAAATACGGCTTATTCAAGGATTTCGCCAATTCAATTTGTTTCACAAACAAAAGTTTTTGTTTACGACGGAGCTCTACATCCCTCACCCAATGGTATTCCAAGCCAATCTCTCCTATGGCAGCAATTTCAGGTTTTGCACATAACTCACAAAACTCTTTCCAATAGGCCTCATTGTCCTTATCCAAATCTTCCGGAAAAATACCGGCCGCAATCAAGAAGGGATTCCCATGTGCTTGATTAAAAGCAATTGCTTTTTTTGTTTCTGCATGATCCAAGGTAATGACCATTAAATCTTTCACGCCTTGATCCAAAGCTCTTTGTAAAACAGATTCTCTATCCTCTTCAAATTCTTCCACCATTAAATGAAAATGACTGTCTAAAAATCTCATCTTATTTACCTAAACAGAAGCGAGAAAAGATCTCATCTAATAAACCCTCTCGACTTCTACCTCCACTCATCTCTTTTAAACAATTCCAGCTTTCTTGTAAATCCAATGTCACTAAATCCAATTCCATCCCCGCTTCCAAAGATGCAATCGCTTGATCCATTGCTCCTAAAGCCGCTTTTGCCAAACCAATTTGACGATCATTCGCTAAAGTATCTCCACTAGCCGCCAACACTTCTTGTTGGAATAAGGCTTCCAGTTTTTCTTTCAAGGCCTCAATTTGACCGGTAGAAGCACTAATTTGGACGCCTGAATACTTAGATCCCAAATCTTTCTTATTATAAATGATGATTCTGGTTTTATCCTTTGTTTGTTCCAAAAGTTCTTGATCTTCGATAGTCAACTCTTGTGAGCCATCCATGACCAATAAAATCAATTGAGCCTTTTCTATCATCTTCTTTGATTTTTCAATCCCCATTTGTTCAATTCGATCGTTACTATCCCGGATTCCGGCAGTATCGATCAAATGCAAAGAGAAAGAACCGATGCGAATATTCCCTTCCACAATATCTCTTGTGGTCCCGGCAATATCAGTCACAATAGCTTTATCCTCTTCCAACAAGGCATTTAACAAAGAACTCTTTCCCACATTCGGACGACCGACAATGACCGTTTGCACGCCACCTTTAACCACTTGCGCCTTTTCAGATTCTAAGACCAGTTTTTCTAATTGTTGACGCCATGCTTTAGCTTTTGGTAGGATATCCGATTCTACTAACATTTCCACATCATCGTATTCAGGATAATCAATGTTTACTTCAATATGAGCAATCATTTGAATCAATTCTTCTTCTAATGGTCGCAAGACTCTTAGTATTGACCCTTTCAGTGTATGAATCGCCGCTTTGGTATTAATTTCATCTTCTGCCACAATTAAATCCTGAATCGCTTCCGCTTGGGATAAATCCATTTTTTCATTTAAGAAAGCTCTTTGTGTAAATTCTCCCCTTTTCGCTAAACGAGCTCCTAAACCTAAAACCAACTGAAGAATCTTATGCGTCAAATAAACCCCGCCATGACAATTTAATTCCACCACATCTTCTCCTGTATACGAATAAGGAGCATGAAATACAGAAATTAAACTATCATCCACTACTTCTTGTTGATCATAGATTTCCGATCGAACCATACGATATCCTTCCATATTTCGCACATCCTTATGGCAAAGTTTTTTGACAATCTCAAAAGTATCCGGTCCGGAAATACGAATAATGGAAACTGCCCCCATCGCATCGGCAGTTGAGATAGCTGCAATAGTATCATGACTCATATTCTTTCCCCCCTAAACTTTGAATCCTGCCATCTCCTTCCGGAGTTAATCCCGTATATTGAATGGATGGATTCGTTTTTAATAGAATGGCCAATAGTCTTCTTCCTTCTGATAAATCTTGACAAGACATGCGAATAGAATCATTGAAAATAAATGTATATTTTCCATGTTGACCTTCTTGAACAACCATGGAACGAATATCTTTCACTAAGACCTCTTGAATCACTCCCTGATGATAGGCTAAGATCCGATATTCTAAAATCCAAGATTGATCCACCATACCGCCTTTTTTATATTCATCAATATTCTCAATCGCTTTTAATTGTTTAGAAATACGAATTTTTCCCAGGTAATAAAAGAACATAAGAATCATCAATAGAACCACCAGCACCATCAACACACCGGTTAGAAATGGTTCTTTTCTTTTGTCCCGAATAAACGCAACCACAAAAATCAAAAAGGTAAATCCTGGCAAAACCAACGAATATTTTAAACTATGCAAAGATTGATAATATTTTTTAATCATACTTAACCTCCTAGAAAAAGCAGGCAACTGCCTGCTTTATTTTACTATAGTTTACTAACTCGAATACGATTTAAAGCTTTTTTTAGAGCTACTTCTGCTCGTCTTAAATCAATATCCTCTCTTTTATGTTGAATTCTCTCTTCTGCTCTATTTTTAGCCTGTTCAGCCCGCGCCAAATCAATTTCTTCTTTTGATTCAATCGCATCGACTAAAATTTCCGCTTTATTTTCCCGGAAATAAAATAGACCTCCTGTGATCGCATATTCCTCTCTTTCACCATCCAACACAGAGCTTAATTTCCCAATCACTAAACTAGCCACTAATGGCATATGATTTGGTAAAATACCTCGTTGTCCCTCTGTCGTTTCAATCGTTAGAATATCTGAATCAAATTCCCGATAGAGTTTTTGTGGTGTGATGATCCGACAATGAATTTTAGCCATTATAAATGCTTAGCCTTTTCTACCACGTCTTCAATGGTTCCCACACTCAAGAAAGCCGCTTCTGGCAAATGATCATACTGACCGTCTAGGATAGCACGGAAACTACGAACTGTATCTTTCACACTAACATACTTACCTGGCAAACCGGAGAATTGTTCTGCCACTGAGAATGGCTGGGATAAGAAGTTACGTACACGACGGGCACGAGCAACCACTTTCTTATCCTCTTCTGATAATTCTTCCATCCCTAAAATAGCGATAATATCTTGTAATTCTTTATATCGTTGTAAAATTTCTTGCACTTGACGAGCCACTTGATAATGTTCCTCTCCAATCACTAATGGATCCAGCATACGAGAAGAAGAACCTAATGGATCCACCGCCGGGTAAATACCCAAAGCCGCAATGGAACGATCTAAAACCAAACGAGCATCTAAATGTGAAAATGTCGTCGCCGGAGCCGGGTCTGTTAAGTCATCGGCAGGCACATAAATAGCTTGCACTGAAGTGATTGACCCTTTATCAGTCGAAGTGATTCTTTCTTGTAATTGCCCCATTTCTGTCGCTAAAGTTGGTTGATATCCCACCGCGGATGGCATACGTCCCAATAAGGCAGATACTTCTGAACCGGCTTGAGTAAAACGGAAAATATTATCAATGAATAAAAGTACTTCCTGCCGTTCTTCATCACGGAAATATTCCGCCATCGTTAGTGCAGTTAACGCCACCCTCATACGTGCCCCAGGAGACTCGTTCATTTGTCCATAAGTTAAAACGGTATTCTTTAAAACCCCCGATTCTTTCATTTCGTGATACATGTCATTCCCTTCACGAGTTCTTTCTCCAACTCCAGCAACGACAGAACGTCCACCATGTTCAATTGCAATATTATGAATCAATTCTTGCATTAAGACGGTTTTTCCAACACCAGCTCCACCAAATAAACCAATCTTACCTCCTTTTGCATAAGGACAAAGTAAATCAATGACCTTAATACCGGTCTCTAAAATATCGGAAGTGGTTCGCTGTTCAGAAAAACTTGGTGCCTCTCGGTGAATAGGTAGCCTTTTATCTGTTTGAATGGAACCTAATCCATCAATGGTTTCACCCAAAACATTGAACATTCTACCCAACACTTCATCACCTACCGGAACCTGGATCGGAGATCCTGTATCTAAGCACTCTAACCCACGTACCAATCCATCCGTAGAAGACATCGCTATACAACGGACAACATCATCCCCAACATGTTGCGCCACTTCTGCCGTCATAAAACCATCTTGATAAGGAATATGAATCGCATTACGAATAGCCGGTAAATGTTCCGAGGCAAATTGTATATCAATGACAGGTCCGATGACCTGTACAATCTTTCCTTTTTCTTGCATTCTTAACACCTTAACTTTCTACACTTGCGCCACCAACAATTTCCGTAATTTCTTGCGTAATCGTTGCTTGGCGTATCTTATTGTATTCAAGCTGTAATTGTTCGGATAACTCATCCGCATTATCGGTTGCCGTCTTCATTGCTACTCTTCGACTTCCCTGTTCCGAAGTCGTGCTTTCTAACCAGTGAGAATATAACAAAGATGCTAACATCATGGGAATCAATGAATTCAACAACACTTCCGGATTTGGTTCAAATAAAGTTTCAACCGTTTGCGTTGTTTGTTTATCCCCTGCAAAAGAGAATGGTAAAATAGTTTCCATCATTGGTTCAAAACGCATCGTATTAACAAATCTGGTATATAAGATCTGAATTTTACCTACTTTTCCCTTTTGAAAATCATAGACGGCTGAATCCAGCAATTTCTTTAATTCATTAAAATCAACATGATCTGATTCAATTCTGGAACGGATTGAATACCCTGCCTCCTTAATCAAACGACGTAAAGAAGAACCAACTAACACAATTTCACTATCCAATGAAACATTTATTTTTAGCTCTTTTAGAACATTCGCATTATAGCCTCCAGCCAGACCCATGTCTGAACAAAACACAAACACAATGGCTTTGTCTTGCTTGGATGTTACCATAAAAGGACTTTCAATCTGTGGACTCTTCACCATGATTTCATTCACAACCGATTGTAAACGAGTCGCATATTCCCGATTACTTTCCATCTTGGAACGTTGACGAAACAGCTTTGCATTGGAAATCATTTCCATTGCCGAAGTAATTTTACGCGTACTTCGGATGGAACGAATGCGTCCTCTAAGAGCTTGCCTAGATGCCGGCATAACTACTTCGCTCCTTTAACTAATAAGAAATCTTCTAAGACGTGTTTCAATCCTTCTTTTAGACGGTTCTTCTGATCATCGTTTAAGTTTCCTGACTGTTCAATTTCATTTAATAAATCCACTTGTTCATCATGGAAATAACGTAAAATTCGATTTTCCAGCTCAGCTATTTCTTCTAAATCCACTTGATCAAATATATTATTTTTAGCCGCAAATAAACTAATCACCTGGTCAATCATAGAATAAGGCTTGTATTGTCCTTGTTTCAAAAGTTCTGTCAAATGAGCTCCATGATTGATGATTTTCTTAGTACTATCATCCAAATCAGACCCAAATTGAGAAAAAGACAACATTTCATTATATTGTGCTAATTCTAATTTTAGAGAAGAAGAAACCATCTTCATAGCCTTAGTTTGAGCGGCTGATCCAACACGAGAAACCGATAAACCTGAATCCACAGCCGGACGAACGCCTGCTGCAAATAAATCCGCTTGTAAGAAAATCTGACCATCCGTAATTGAGATGACATTAGTTGGAATGTAGGCGGAAATATCTCCCGCTTGTGTTTCAATGATTGGCAAAGCGGTCAATGAACCACCTCCCAATTCGTCTGATAACTTCGCTGCTCTTTCTAGAAGACGGGAATGTAAATAGAAGACATCTCCCGGATACGCTTCACGTCCAGGAGGACGACGTAACAATAAGGACATTGTACGATAAGCAACCGCATGTTTGGACAAATCATCATAAATGATCAAGACGTCTTTGCCTTGTTCCATCCATTCCTCACCCATCGCACAACCGGCATAAGGAGCTAAGTATTGCAATGGTGCAGAAGCGCTAGCTCCCTCATTGACCACTGTTGTATACTTTAAAGCATCATTTTCACGAAGTTTTTGAACCAATCGAGCTACCGTACTTTCTTTTTGTCCAATAGCGACATAGATACAATACACATTTTTTCCTTTTTGGTTCAAAATCGTATCCAAAGCAATCGCCGTCTTACCGGTTTCACGATCCCCAATAATCAACTCACGTTGCCCTTTTCCAATCGGGATCATGGAGTCAATGACTTTTAATCCTGTCATTAAAGGTTGAGAGACAGACTTACGGGTCATTACCCCAGGTGCCACACGTTCCACCGGTCTTGTTTTTTCCACTTTGATCGGATCACCACCATCAATAGCTTGCCCTAAAGCATTCACAACACGTCCTAACAAAACATCACCGACCGGTACTTCTACAATTTTCCCTGTCCGGCGAACTTCATCACCTTCTTTAATGGCTCGATCATTACCTAATAAAACAGCCCCTACATGGTCTTCTTCCAAGTTTTGAACCATCCCCATGACTCCATGACCGAAATCCAATAATTCCGAAGACATTGCTTGGCTCATACCTTGAACCATAGCAATTCCATCTCCAACGCTGATGACATAGCCGACATCATTGGACTCTACTTTATTGCCATATTGTTCAATCTCTTGTTTAATGAGTGAACTGATTTCTTCTGGTCGGATATTACTCATCCTCGTACTCCTTTCAATAATCTTTGTTTTAATTGTTCAATCTCGTATTGTGTGGATATATCGATCACTTGATTACCCATTTTCACTTTAATCCCGGCAATTAAGCTTTCATCCACTTCATTACGAAGTAATACTTGGAATCCTGAATTTTGTTCAAGTTTTCCTTTCACTTTTGCGATTTGATCATCTGTCAACAAACGAGCAGAGTATACCACTGCCAATTTGATTTTTAACGCCTCATAAGCCAATTCTTCATACGCCTCTAAACTATCTATCAAATACGGTACTCGCTTACGATCCACAATCAAATGAACAAAATTTAACAGTTCTTTTTGAATCTTATCCTTAAAAAGGCGATTTAAAAAATCATGCTTTTCCTGCCTGTTGATACGAACCGCCATCAGCACTTTGACAAATCCCGCTTCTTTTTCAATCACAGACTTAAGTTCTTGCACTTCTTTCAAAAAAATATCAACACAATTCTTTTCTTTCGCTATGTCAAATAAACTTTGCCCATAGCGCATTGCCAGCTCATGATTCATGGTTATTTCCTTCCACAAATCGAGCAATAGCTTCTTCGTCTATATCCTTTGCGTGTTTTTCACCAACCACTTTCGCTGTTGCACTCAAAGCCACATTCACAATTTCTGCTTTGATCGAGTTTTCCAAATCCCGACGTTCTTTCGCGATTTGTTCACTTGCTCTTGCTTCCCGAATCTTTGCTTCTTGTTCTGCCTGATCTAAAATCAGTTGTCTTTCTTGTTTAGCTTGAACCGTGGCTTTTTCCACCAGTTCTTTCGATTTCAAAGAAGCCTGTTCTAGTTGTTTCTTCGCTAATGCACGGTCAGTTTCTGCTTCTGCTTTTGCAGATTCACCCGCCAATAAGTCGGACTGCAATTTATCAGAACGCTTTTGCAAATAAGTTTGGATAGATTTCCAAAGAAATTTACGCATCAACAAAAATAAAACGAAGGTACTCAGTAATTGTGCGATCATTGTCAATCCATTGGGAAATAATTGACCAACAATATCTACCGACATTCAAATTTCCCCTTAGTAAACCAAAATCAACAAAACAGCCACTAGTAGTCCATAAATAGCACATGTTTCTGATAAAGCAATACCCAAAATCATCGTTGAACGAATCTTTGATTCAGCTTCCGGATTTTTACCAATCGCATCACAAGCGTGAGCTGCAACCGTAGCTTCCCCTAAACCTGTCATAAATCCTGTGAATACAGCAATTCCTGCCCCAATAGCGATTAAACCTTTTTCCATAATATCCTCCTTAATTTTTTTCTGTATCTGGAATTTCATTACCAATCAATACGATAGTCAGTGTAACAAACACAAGCGTCTGGATAAACCCAGCAAATAAATCAAAATATAGATGTAAGAATGGTGCAATCATTGGAGCCATAAAGTTAAAACCGGTATTCGCTCCAAATAAACCCGCGATCGCTTTTGAAAGACCCTGAGTACCCATATACACCAATTGCATCATGATCGAACCGCATGTAATATTACCAAACACACGCAAAGCCATGGATAACATCGTTGAGAACTTACCGATAATATTCATCGGTAACATCACCGGAATCGGTTCAAAAAAACTCTTAAAATAAGCTTTAACACCACTATATTTAAAGATGGTTATTTGAATCAATACCCAAGTAATAAATGACAATAAAACTGTTACTGAAAAATTGGACGTCGGGCTTTCAATACCAAACAAGCCGGAAATATTACTCAAGAAAATATACATCCAAAGTACCAATATATATGGAGTCAGTATCTTCGCTTTTTTCTCACCCAAAGAATTTTTGACAGTATTTAACACCATTGTCACAAAACTAATCACTATTGTCACAAAAATAGATGGCTTTTGCATCGGATCAGCTTGATCAATCTTTTTAGAAGCAAAGACAATCAAAAAGCCAACCACAGCCGTCACAATAGCGATATGAAAAACCGTTGTTTGTATCTGCATACCCCCTCCTTTCTAAATCAATTCCACCAGATAAATACTAATCTTCACACTCAATAAGCCGAAAAAACAAGTGAAAATATTACTTATCTCAGGGAAAACAGCCGAAAAAATCATAGCAGTTGCCATCAATAGATAATTTACTCCAAAATGCGCATTTGTGCCACTTGATGTTTGATTTTCTAAACTTCTCTTAGCAAAACGTTTGGTCGTTTCCAAACAAATTCGAGAAACCAAACAACCAAGAACCCAACCCAGTCCATACTTTGTTCCTAAAAAGATACTTAAACAACCTAATAGACTAAGCCACATCCATCTTTTTTCAATTTCCATAGTTACCATTTTACACTTTTCTTCATTAAAAAAAAGGAAAGATGATTATCTTTAGTCCCTGTCTTCTTTCCTTATATTCACTACTCTTGATCCAAACAGTGTAATAAAGATAAAATTCGATTCAAATCTTCATTATCTTCGTATGAAATACTGATTTTTTTAGGACTTAATTCAACTTTAGTTCCCAACTTACGACTCATTTGGTTTTGAATATCCATAAGCTGTGGATCTTTCTTCACTTTCACATGAATAGGTTTCTTATCTTTCTCTCTTTTGGTACATCGTTTTTCTGCTTCACGAACCGATAACCCTTCCCTGACCATGGCATGAGCCAATTGGATCATTTCATTTTCATCTTGAAGGGCTAATAACGGACGTACATGTCCCACGGTTAACGATTGATTTTTTAATAAAGATTGTACTTCTGCCGGCAACTTTAATAAACGAAGCAAGTTAGCACAATAGGCTCTTGATTTTCCCACTCGCTCAGCTAATTTTTCTTGAGTATAGTGCAATTGATTCATTAAAGTTTGAAAGCCAAGAGCTTCTTCCAAAGGACTTAGATCCTCTCTTTGAATGTTTTCCAACAAAGAAATTTCCATCATTTGTTCATCGCTAAAGTCCACAATAATGACTGGGACTTTTTCCAAATGAGCCATCTTAGCCGCTCTTAATCGCCTCTCTCCAGCTACCAATTGATAATCTGTTCTTCGTTTGATCACCAATAAAGGAGTAAAAATACCGTGTTCTTGAATGGATTGAGCTAAATCTTCTAAGGCTTTTGGATCAAACTCTTTTCTTGGTTGATACGGATTCGGTTGAATTTTATCCACCGGAATTTCATCCTGTCTGGTAGAAACAAAATTTTGTGATCCATTTTCAATTTGGTTCATCAATTCTGAAACATCTGTTCCGAATAAAGAATCCAAGCCACGTCCTAACCCATTTCTTTTTTTATCTGGCATTTTTTCGTCCCCTTTCATTTTGAGCAACGACTTCTTGTGCTAAAGACAAATAAGCCTTAGCTCCTGCACAACTGAAACTATAACTAAAAATATCTTGCCCTCGAGCTGGAGCTTCAGCCAAACGGACATTTCTAGGAATATAGCTTTGATAAACCTTTTCTTTAAAACACTTCCGAACTTCTTGTTGCACTTCAACCGAAAGCTTGGTTGTGGCATCATACATCGTTAGTAAAATACCATCAATGGTCAACTTCGAATTCCAAAGTCGCTGAACCAAACGAATCGTGGCTAATAACTGTGTCAATCCTTCTAGCGCAAAATATTCACATTGTACCGGAATGATTACCGAATCCGCTGCCGTTAAAGCATTCGTATTCAACAACCCTAACGCTGGTGGACAGTCAATAATCACGTAATCATATTGATTTCTAACCACCTCCAATTTGTTTTTAAGAAGCTGTTCACGACCAACATCGTAATTAGCCATATCAATATCTGCTCCACTTAAATCTACAGTTGACGGTAAAACATCCATTGGCGGCATATCCAACGTAATTTTAACCTCGTCTACACTGTCTTCTCGCATCAAGACATCATAAACTGTTTTTTGAAAACCGGTTTTACTAGCACCAATTCCATGGGTCGCATTTCCTTGGGGATCAAAGTCCACTAATAAGACTTTTTTCTTAGCATAGGCCAACCCGGCAGCCAAACTCATAGCTGTCGTGGTCTTCCCCACCCCCCCTTTTTGATTGGTTATTGCAATAATCTTTCCCATAAAATCCTTTCCACTATTTCTTCATAGAGATGATGATTTTCACATCTTCTCCCTCTTCAATCACACTAGACGTTAAATCCAAACCCATATTTTTCAACTGTTCTACTTGGTAATTGATGGTATTAATAGCTAATTTGATATTTTTCGCATAGCCTCGTTTAAAATGAATCTTTTTTATTTTCTTTGTTTTACTAATATCGGATAAATAGATTTCACTTTGTCGAACATTCAAGCCATTTTCTACAATATAGTGATAGGCTTCTTTTTGTTGTTCCTGGGGAATTGTCAATAAAGCCCGAGCATGACGTTCTGTAATTTTATTATCAATCACACCCTGCTGGATTTCTTCCGGTAAGTTCAATAAACGAATCTTATTTGCTACAGACGACTGGCTTTTCCCGATTTTATGAGCCACTTGTTCCTGGGTCAAAGAAGATTGACGCATCAATTCCACATAACTCTTAGCCTCTTCCACTGCACTCAGATTTTCTCGTTGCACATTTTCAACCAATGCCATTTGAGCCGCCTGCTCTTCAGTTGGTGTCATCACAAAACCCGGAATAGTTCGATAGCCCAATTTTTCGCAAGCCCGAAACCGCCTTTCTCCCGCTATAATTTCATAATGATTACCTGTATAACGAACTGTAATTGGTTGAATCAGTCCGGTTTCTTTAATAGATTGAGCTAATTCTTCTAAGGCTTCTTGATCAAAATGAAGGCGTGGTTGATATCGGGAAGGAACCACCTTATCCACTGGAAGTTGGATAATTCGTGATTCATCTTTCTTTTCAAATAAGTCAAAAATAGTTGCCATACTTCCTCCTATAATGGTTTCTTCTTCATTTGGCTATAATTCCTTGGATACTTTTGATCCGTTGGCTTTATTTTTTGAAACAATAGATTAACCCTTCTCTCATCTTGGCCAATCGTCTCTTCCTGTTCCTCAATCAGTCGCACATGTAATCTTTGCAACGCATTTTTTGCGCTTTCTAGTTCTTGATGCCCTTGTTTACCTTTCAAAGGGAAAAAATATCCGTTGACCTTGATCAAGGGAATACACAATTCCGACAACAAAGGTAAATTCGATACTGCTCTTGCGGTCACCCCATCAAATTCTTCCCGATGCAGTTTGGCATAATCTTCGGCTCGTTCGTTCACTACTTTGATTTTTTCCAATTGCAATTCATTGATCACATGCCGCAAAAACTGGCATCTTTTTCCCGTCGGTTCAATCAATGTCATTTCTAATTCCGGTTTCATGATTTTCCAAACCAACCCCGGAAATCCCGCCCCCGAGCCAACATCCGCCCAGTGCCCTTGAATCACAGAATGATGTAAAGGAAGAATACAGTCTAAAAAATGTTTTTCTATGATTTCCTTTTCTTCTGTGATTGCCGTTAAATTCATCCGCTCATTCCATTCTTGTAATAAAGAAGCGTATCTTTGAAATGATTCGATTGGGCAATACAACCCCATCTTTTGACAATGTTGACTTAGTTCTTGATAGTTCATTTCCACTCCATTTTAACACTCATTGAAAGTAATGCGTTAACGAAAATTGTGGATAACTCATTTTTCCACAATTTAATTATTTTTCCCCGGTAATAAATTCTGCATAGGGTAAGGTTTCTACCCATTTACAGAAAACTCTCCATTCTGGTAAACGATGTGTTTTTCTTTGTTTATAGATTGTTTTCAGCTGACGATAGTTGGTGGTCATGCGAGCAGTCAAACGAAATCCGCAAGGATTGGAATATAAAATTTCTAAATATTTTTGTTTCAAACTATTTTTTTCTTCTTCACTACAGTCTACTTTATTTTTTTGCCATTCTTGTAATTTGTTATATTCTTTTACTTTTTCCTTCATGATTTCAATCATACGAGGATCCACATATTCAATATAACTTTTTTCTAAATCAAATTTCGTAATGCGATGCATCGTCGATTGTGAACTGATGAAATCTAAGAAATGATACCGTTCTGCTTCTACCCAAGCTTTATTGCTGAATGTTAAGTCAAATTGAACAATAATTCCATTTAAGAAATTATCGTGACCCGATCCGGCTACAGCTTTCGCTAACGTAAAAGTACGTGGTACCACTTCTTCTGTCACTTGTGACAGATTAACAGCCATTGGGTATTTAGAACCACGAACAGCACTTTCAAAGCCATATATTTCTACCCGATTGATTACATCCTGAATTTCCATTATTTTCTCCTTCTCATATTTTTTAAATACATTGATAATACCGCAATATCAGCCGGATTTACCCCTGAAATACGCGAAGCCTTTCCTAACGTCTCCGGTTTAAACTCTTTTAATTTTTGGCGACCTTCTATCGAAAGATTTGGTATTTCATCATAGTCCAACGTTTCTGATAACATCCGATGATCCATCGTTTTTAGCCTTTCCGCTTCCCTTTTTGCCTTCGCAATATAGCCTTCATATTTAATATCAATATCTATTTTTTCTGCTATATTATCATCAATTTCCTTCCCTTGAAGTTTAAAAAGATCTCTAGCTTGAAGTCGTGGCCTTTTCACCAAATCTTCTCCATTCATAGAAAAACTTAAATCATCATAACCGTGATTCAATAAATATTGCTTTACTCGATCATCATTCATAGAGAATAAACTTGTCTGTAATTCTTCCTTTTTTAAAGCTAATAAGGATTGATTTCTCAAAAAAGCCTCATACCGTTCATCAGAAATAAGACCAATCTGATGTCCGATTCCTGTTAGTCTTTCTTCAGCATTATCATGTCTTAGTAAAAGACGATATTCCGCTCTTGAGGTTAACAAACGATACGGTTCTTTCGTTCCCTTAGTGGTCAAATCATCTACTAAAACACCAATATAAGCCTGATCTCGACTAAAAATAATTGGTTCTTTTTCGTCTAATTTGCGAACTGCATTAATTCCTGCCAATAAGCCTTGACCAGCCGCCTCTTCATAACCGCTGGTTCCATTAATTTGTCCAGCTGTGAATAAATTTTTGATGACTTTTGATTCAAAAGAAGACTTCATCTGAACAGGGTCTAAAGCATCGTATTCAATGGCATAGGCATATTTCATAATTTCACAATTTTCCAATCCCGGTAAAGTATGCACCATCTGAAATTGGACTTCCTTTGGTAAAGAACTGGAAAACCCTTGAATATATGTCGTTGGTAAAGAAAGAGATTCTGGTTCTAAAAACAACAAATGCCTTTCTTTATCTTTAAAGCGAACCAACTTATCTTCAATAGATGGACAATATCGCGGACCCACTCCTTCGACCACCCCTGAATACATACTCGATTTAGTCAAATTATTTAAAATAATTTCATGTGTTTCCGGTACGGTATGAGTCATATAACACGATACTTGTTTTTCAAAAGGAAGGACATCATCTGGCTTAGTCAAGGAAGAAAAATGATAAAACCCCGGTGTTCCTGGTTCTAACTTTGTTTTGGAAAAATCAATCGTGCTGGTTCGTATTCTTGGCGGAGTTCCTGTCTTTAAACGGAATGTACGAACACCTACTTGTCGCAACGATTCAGACAGTTGGTTGGTCGTTGGTTCCAAATCCGGCCCTCCTATTTTAACGTCATCAGAAATCATATTTTTACCCGACATATAGGTACCGGTCGTCATAATCACTGCCCGACTCAACAAAACGGATCCATCTTGTAATTCCACTCCTCTTGCTTCTTGTTTTTCTACAATTAAACGTTCAACAAGACTTTCAATCACCGTTAGATTTTCTTGTTTTAAGCAAATTTCTTTCATCATAGAAGAATACGCCAACTTATCCGATTGAACCCGTAAAGCTCTTACTCCTGGCCCTTTTGCGGAATTTAACATTTTAAATTGTAAGGCTGTTTTGTCAGCCACATATCCCATTTGACCACCTAGTGCATCAATCTCCCTGGTTACGATTCCCTTTGCCGGACCACCCACAGAAGGATTGCAAGGCATTTTCCCAATTGTTTCCTGATTAATCGTAATCAGCGCTGTCTTTTTTCCCAAGCGAGCGGCAGCCAAGCCGGCTTCAATTCCGGCATGACCTGCTCCAATCACAATAATGTCATAATCGACCATTCAATAAACCTTCTTTACTATTTCTTTAATTTCCTCATCCTGACCAAATGTGTTCAACTGAATCTCCATTTTGGGATACTCTTTACGTAATTCTGCCAAAATACAAGTCCATCTTCCGATGAAAAGCTGAATATTTCGTTGCCGTAACTGACCAAATTTTGGAATCGGTATTTCAATTTTCATTTTTTGGTTATTTTCAATTCTATACCGAAAATCTTTTCGAACTTTCCAATTTTCTTTCTTTTCCAAAAGTATTTTCTGTTCATGTTGTAAACGATCTGAGAATTCATTTGGATAAAAATAACTCAAGGATAAAAAACGCTGTTCGATGGCGTCCATCGCAAAAACTTCCTCTGTTTGTTTATCCGCCGCATTACTCCAGATATTGATACCTTCTTTTTCAGCAATCTTTAAAATATCCGAAGTGGCTGATGGTTGATGATGATCCATGTATGAAAAACTTTCTAAAGACTTAGACAAATTTAAACCCACTTCTTCCGAATGAATTGGCCTGGCAAAAAAGACCACATTTTTTAACACCAAACAGTTCATCTTCGCCGGTATTTTATGGCGTGCTGCTTTTTGAATAGCCTGTTCTAAAGCTCTGAATGAATCATATCCTGTTTTTTCTTCATATTCTTTCCACATTTGACGCAAAGATAAGCGCTTTATCTCTGTGAAATGACCATAGCCTACGAATTTCTTTTCGTTGGAGTAGCGTGTCCTTGCGTAGAAAAACAAGAGATCTCCTACATGAAAATCGCTAAATTTTCTTTTGGTTGCGATTCGCCAAAATAAGATTTCTTTATGTTGACTTAACCGATGATATTCAACCATGGCTTCATCACAAACATACGCAATTGAACTCATACGTCACCTCCTAAAATATTCCAAAACTCTTTCCACTTTCATCAACGCCCATACGATTGGCAGCCGGTTCTTTTGGTAATCCGGGCATAGTCATAACGGAACCTGTCAAAACGACTAAGAAGCCAGCCCCCGAAGAAACCAAGATGTCTTGAACGTGCAAATCAAACCCGGTTGGAGCTCCTATTAACGAAGCATCATCACTAAAGGACAGGGGTGTCTTAGCCATGCAAATAGCTAATTGATCCCATCCATTTTCTTTCATTTTCTGTATGGCAGCTTGTGCTTGTTTTGAATAAATGACTGATTTTGCTTGATAGATTTTTTTGGCAATCGTTTCTATCTTTTCTTCAATGCTTTGGCTCACTTCATAAATTGGTTTAAAGCGGTTTTCTTGTTTCAAAGCCAATAAGACCTGCTCTACAAGAGCTTGCATCCCCTTCGAACCCTTGGCCCATCCTTCCGATAAAGCGAACGGATAATTTTTTTCCTTTGTCCAAATTTTAAGAAATTCCAATTCTGCTTCTGTATCCGATGCAAAGCGATTATTTGCAATGACTACCGGTAATCCAAAGTTTTTTAAATTTTTCACATGTCTTTCCAGGTTGGCGACTCCTTTTTTCAAAGCTTCTAAGTCCTCTTTTTCTAATTGATCAACCTTGGCGCCACCATGAAACTTTAAAGCTCGAATCGTGGCAACAATGACCGTTGCAGACGGTTTTAAATTTCCCATACGACACTTAATATCTAAGAATTTTTCCGCTCCTAAATCTGCCCCAAACCCAGCTTCCGTAATGACATAATCACTTAGTTTCAAGGCCGCTTTTGTTGCGACAATAGAATTACAACCATGAGCAATGTTCGCAAATGGCCCTCCATGAACAAAAACCGGCGTTCCTTCTAAAGTTTGTACAAGATTTGGCATTAAAGCTTCTTTCAACAGTAAAGTAGCTGCTCCATCCGCTTGAATTTGTTTAACCGTTATCGGTTGACCATCCATCGTATAAGCTAAAACACAACGTCCAATTCTATCTTGTAGATCAGATAGCGATGTAGCCAAACATAAGATAGCCATGATTTCACTGGCGACTGTAATCACAAAGTGATCCGTTCTTTCCACTCCATTAACTTTCTTATTTTGAGCAATCGTTATCTCTCTTAATGTACGATCATTCATATCCAAGCATCGTTTCCAAACCACTTTTTCGGGATCAATATTGAGCGGGTTTCCTTGATAAATAGAATTATCCAACATGGCCGCTATTAAATTATTCGCCGCCGTGATAGCGTGCATATCCCCTGTAAAATGCAAATTAATAGATTCCATAGGAATGACTTGAGAATAGCCGCCTCCCGTCGCGCCTCCCTTCAATCCAAAAACAGGTCCCATAGAAGGCTCTCTCAAACAAGCCATTGCCTTCTTTCCTTGAGCATTTAATCCATCCGCCAAACCAATCGTAACCGTTGACTTTCCTTCTCCGGCTTTCGTTGGACTAATTCCTGTCACCAAAATCAAATGACTTCTCTTTTCTGATAAACCACTTAAATAATTTAAGTTCACTTTAGCTTTATCTTTTCCATATAAATACAATTCTTTTTCCGGAATATGAAGTTTTTCAGCGATTGTTTGAATGTTTAAGGCTTTGGTTTCTTGTGCAATTTCTAAGTCCGTTTTCATTCTTTCACCTTTCTTCGCTCTGACAGAGCATGACTCAATGTCATTTCATCCGCATAATCCAACATAGCTCCAGATGGCAATCCATGAGCTATTCTAGTGACTAATAAATTTGGATATTCTTGGTCCAATACTTTGGTTAAATAAAGAGAAGTTGTTTCTCCATCTAAAGTGGCACTGGTTGCTAAAATAACCTCTCTTGCTTCCTTTGCTCGTTGAATGAGTTCTTTGATTTTTAAATTTTCTGGTAAAATTCCCTTTGTTGCAGAAATTAATCCATTTAACACATGGTAAACTCCGTCGTATTCTCCCATATTTTCAATAGCAATAATATCTTTCGGGGATTGAACCACCAAAATTTTAGTATGATCTCTTTTGGAAGAAGAACAAATAGCACACTGTTCTTCTTCCGACATATTGCCACAAATTAAGCAGTTTTTAACTTTATTTTTCATATTCACAATAGCATGGGCAAATTCTATTGCTTCTTCTTTTTCCATTTCATATAAAGCAAAGGCATATCTCTCCGCCGTTTTTTCTCCCACACCTGGTAACTGACGAATCATTTCAATCAAATGATTCAAACTATCTGGATACTTCATCATGAACTCCTCTTTTATATAATTGTGACATTTTCTTTACCAAACAGTTGATTCAATCGATCCTCAATCTGATTTTTATCATTATTATTTTCTTGGTAACGGCATACTTCAAACGGTTTTGGTAATTGATTGTTTTTTCTTAATTTTTTAAATAATTCAATGGCTTCATTAAACTCTTGTTTTGTGAAAATATAAGGCATCTTATCCAACAATAATTTCGATTTCATAAATTGATAGATCGATTTATGAAAATCACTTTCCATCATCCTTGTACGAAGCTGTTCTCCTTCACTAACTAAAAGGACACAATCTTCACCAACAGCCATCACTTGAACTTGTTCTAAAGCTGATGTAATTCGATCATCTTCTACGGTTCCCCTGATTTTAGCCGTCTTTAGTGTTTCACTATCTTTAGCTTTATCTTGTTTATTACATTGAATCAATAAACCAACCACTTCTTCTGTAGTTAATCGTATTTCTTTTGTCGTTGCAGTTAAAACCGGTTGATCTTTTTCTTCTACCAATAAAACCGGATCCGGTTCCTGACTTTCAACCAATTCCGTTTTTTCTTCCTCTTTTGCAGGAGAAATTTGGCTTAATTGAATGCACAAAACCTCAAAATAAGCGGTTTGATTCTTATTCTGTTTGAACTTTTCTCTAAACTCAATCAACAAGTCTAATATTTTCATCCAATTTTGTTTTGAAAATAGCAAACTGATTTGAGAAGCTTCTTCATCGGTCAAAATTTCTAAAATTTCTCGACTCTTCGTATTGACATAAAGGACAATCTCTTTCACTACTTCAATCCATTCTTCTAAAAATTTTTCTAAATTGATTCCTTGTTCTTGATATTGTTTACTGTGATTTATGATGGAAAAATAATTCTTTGTTTGAATCAGATTTAATAAAGTCATCTTTTCTTCTACAGAAGTTAATCCATAGATTCGGCGAATGTCACTTTCCTTAATGTCGCCGGATGTATATGCTGAACATTGATCCAACAACGATAACGCATCTCGCATACCGCCATCAGCTAAACGAGCCAAATTTTTAGCCGCTTCTTCTTCCAATTGGATGCCTTCCAGATTAGAAACATGTAATAAATGGTCTTGGATCTGTTTTGATGGAACCCGATGGAAATCAAATCGTTGACAACGGCTAATAATGGTCGGCAGCATTTTCTGTGGATCGGTGGTAGCCAAAATAAAAATCACATTTTCCGGTGGTTCCTCTAAAATTTTCAATAAGGCACTAGAAGCTGCTGAAGATAATTGATGAACCTCATCCATGATATATACCTTGTATATTCCCTGCATAGGAGCTAAATAGGCCTTATCAATCAAATCACGGATATGATCTACACTCGTTTCATTTGCTGCATTGATTTCGATAATATCCGGATGAATGCCTTTATTCGCTAATTCACAGCTTACACAATGATTGCAAGGTTTTTCCTTCGAATCTTCACAATTAATAGCTTTTGCCAGCAAGCGTGCCATTGTCGTCTTTCCCGTGCCTCTTGGTCCGCAAAATAAATAGGCATGCCCTACTTTATTTTGGTTCACTGTATTTTGAATGGCTTGAACAATATAGTCTTGTCCAATGACTTCTGTAAATTTTTTAGATCGATATTTTTGATATAGTGCTTGTTTTTCCATAAAATTCTCCAGTGAAATTATAACAAAAAAACCAGATTTATTCAGTCTGGTCAGATCTCTTTTTTTGAAAATAACGACTTAATAATTGAGCACATTCTCTTTCTAAAACGCCTTTTTTTATCACAGGATAATGATTAAGCCCTCTGATTGCTTCAAGATTAATTTTAGTTTTCAAAAAACCCGCTTTAAAACTATCTGCCCCATAATAAATTGTTCTCAATCTGGAATTCAAAATTGCACCTGTACACATCATACATGGTTCTAAAGTCACATAGAGATCACAATCATTTAAATTCCAGTTATTTTTCACTTTTGAAGCTTCTAAAATAGCTTCCACCTCTGCGTGATAAATCGCATTGTTTTTACTCTCTTTATGATTATGATTTCGTGCAATCACCATATCGTCACAAACAATCACACATCCAATGGGAACTTCATCTGATAATTCCGCTTTTTTAGCTTCTTCAATGGCTAAGCTCATGTAATATTCTTCTCTATTTTTCATAATTAAAAAGCGGTACACGCAATTAGAATCACTTATGGCTGCTGTCTTCCAACCCTGACCAAGTTCATGTGCTAACTGCTGTACCACTAGTAGTGTACTATTTCTGACAAACAATTTCAAGTAATTGTTTCACGTGAAACAATTACTTCTTCGGATGAATCACTTCTTGCCCGCCCATATAAGGTTGTAAAGCTTTTGGAATAGTAATATCTCCATTTTTTTGATAATGATTTTCAAAGAAAGCAATCAAAGCACGAGGTGAAGCCACAACGGTATTATTCAAAGTATGGGCCAAATAATTACCATTTTTACCTTTAATACGAATACTTAATCTTCTAGCCTGTGCCTCTCCTAGATTTGAACAACTGCCAACTTCAAAATATTTTTTCTGCCTAGGTGACCAAGCTTCTACATCACAGGATTTTACTTTTAAATCAGCTAAATCACCTGAACAACATTCTAAAGTACGAACCGGAATTTCCAGACTGCGAAAGAAATCAACTGAATTTTTCCAAAGTTGATCATACCAGTAAGCACTATCTTTCGGATGACAAACAACCACCATTTCTTGTTTTTCAAACTGATGCACACGATAAACCCCACGTTCCTCAATACCGTGAGCTCCCACTTCTTTTCTAAAACATGGACTATATGAAGTTAAAGCTCTTGGCAAATCTTCTTCTTTTACCATTTGCCCCATAAACTTACCAATCATCGAATGCTCCGAAGTGCCAATTAGATATAAATCTTCTCCGTCGATTTTATACATCATATTTTCCATTTCATCAAAGCTCATCACACCCGTCACGACGTTGGAATGAATCATGAATGGAGGTATCACATAAGTGAAGCCATGATCAATCATAAAATCTCGAGCGTATGAAATAATAGAAGAATGAAGACGAGCCACATCTCCTTGCAAATAGTAAAAACCATTACCTGATGTGCGACCTGCACTTTCTGAATCAAATCCATCAAAACTTTGAAAAATATCTGCATGATACGGAATTTCATAATCCGGAATCAGCGGTTCACCATATTTTTCTATTTCTACATTCTCAGAATCATCTTTTCCAATTGGAACCGTCGGATCAATGATGTTTGGAATCACCATCATCCGCTTGCGAATTTCCACTTCCATTTCTTTTTCTTCCGCTTCTAAATCTGTAATTCTTTGGTCAATATCTTTTACTGACTGTTTCGCAGCTTCCGCTTTATCAAATTCTTTTTGACGCATAAAAACGCCGATTTCTTTGGAAATACGATTTCGATCACCACGTAATTGATCCCCTTCTGTTTTAGCAGCTCTGAATTTTTTATCTAATTCATACACTTCATCAACTAATGGCAATTTCTGATCCTGAAATTTCTTTTTGATATTTTCTTTCACTACTTCTTGATGGTTACGAATCAACTCAATATCAATCATATTTATCCTCCATAAAAAAAGGCAACCTCTTTATAGGGACGATTTCTCGCGGTGCCACCCTAATTAAATTGTTTCACGTGAAACAATTTATCTCTTCTTTACAATAACGGTGTAGACTGAGCTGATTTTCTTTAAAGTGGATTCAACAGAATTCTAGGTTACCTTTCATCAACCGGCAACTTTCTAAACAAGAATTTCTACTTACTATTCTTTATACAGCCACTTAAATTAAACCATTTAGCCCTTCTTATGTCAAACAAAAAGGAGTTTAAGCTCCTTTTTGTTTTAAAGAATCTCGATGAATTTCTTTGTATCAGCTTCTTTTTGTTTCTCTGTTGGCAATTCAATATGAAGAACACCACCATCATAACTTACCTTAACATCCGATTGTTCAATCGCTGTTCCGACGTAGAAAGTACGACTTGTCGTTCCGGAAAAGCGTTCTTGACGAATAACCTTTCCTGCTTCATCCGTTTCTTCATTATGAGAAGAACGACTTGCTTCAACCGTTAAATTCCCATTGAATAAACTAATCTTAATATCTTCCTTTTTTACACCCGGAATTTCCATATCCAATAAGTATAGACCATTTTTTTCACGAACATCCGTTTTCATTAGGTTATAACCATTATTCATGGAAGAAGCTCCAAACATATCATCAAATAATTCATCAAAACCATTTCTTCTAATCATTCTATTCATATTAACCTCCTAAGGATTATTTCCTTACACTCTTATTTTAACCTTATTTTTAGCACTGTCAACCGTTAAGTGCTAATTTTTTAACTTTTTTTGATAGTTATTTAAAAACATCAGTTATTTACTAACTATTTTTATTATCACATACATATAAAAAGTGCTGATTATTCAGCACTTTCTTCTTCAATCATTTCTTCTACTTCCTGATCAACAATAGCAACGGTAGAAACTTTATCTTGATCAACACGAATCAAATGAACTCCCATACTCGAACGAGAGGACTCTGCAATTTGGTCAAGAGAAATACGAATTACAATTCCACCTTCTGTCATAATCATCACATCTTGATCATCACTGACTGCTTTCATTGAAATCAAGTCACCTGTTTTTTCATTAATCTTAGCCGCCTTAACACCTTTAGAACCACGATTTGTTAAACGGAAAGAAGCGATGGAAGAAACTTTACCAATTCCCTTTTCTGTAACAGTTAGTACATTAAACCCTTCCAAAGTGGTTGCGACTCCAACCACCGAAGAACCATCTGTATTAAAACCTTTTACACCATGAGCACTACGTCCTTGAGGACGAACCTTATCTTCTAATATACGAACAGCTTTACCATTAGCTCCAGCAATCAAAACTTCTGCCTGTCCATCTGTCGGTTTCACAAACGCTAATTGATCATCTTCGTTAAGAAGAATCGCTTTCTTACCATTCTTCATAATGTTTTCAAATTCAGAAATAGCTGTCCGTTTTACAATCCCTTTTTTCGTCACAAAGAATAAAAATTTTGTTTGTTCGTCATTCTTTTTCACCGGAACCATAGCCTTCACTTTCTCATCCTTATCCATATTCACAAGGTTGATAATTGGAATTCCTTTCGAAGTTCTTGAAAAATTAGGAATGTTAAACCCTCTTAGACGGAACACACGACCTTTATTCGTAAATAAGAGTAAGAAATCATGAGTAGACATATTGATAACAGATTCAATACTATCATCTTTATTCAAGTCCATTCCCTTAATACCCTTACCACCACGGTTTTGAACCGAATAGGTATTCGTTGTTAATCTCTTAACGTAACCATTCGTAGATAAAGTCACCATGATATCTTCTACCGGTATCAAATCTTCATCTTCCATTTCCGCATCCGCATCAATAATTTCTGAACGTCTAGGTGATCCATACTTTGCTTTAATTTCTGTTAATTCATTTTTTACAATATCAATGACTCGCTCTTTATGCGCTAAGATATCTTCATAATCCGCAATTTTTAATAATAAATCTTGGTATTCATTTTCAATTTTATCTCGTTCTAAACCAGTCAAACGTCTAAATTGCATATCCAGAATTGCTTTGGCTTGAATTTCATCTAATGGAAACTTGTTCATTAAGTTGATTAAAGCTTCTTGAGCATCTTTAGATTGGCGAATGGTATGAATCACTTCATCCAAACCATCCACCGCAATACGCAAGCCTTCCAAAATATGGGCTCGATCTTTGGCTTTTTTTAATTCAAAAGCAGTTCGACGACGAATTACTTCTAATTGAAAGTCAATATAGCCTTTTAGAAGTTCTTTCATACCAGCTAAGCGAGGAGCTCCATCAAATAAAACGACATTATTCACCCCAAAATTAGATTGCAGAGCCGTCATACGATACAGTTGATTTAAAACCACTTCAGCTTGTACATCTTTACGAAGTTCCACCACAACACGAATTCCCTTCATGTTTGATTCATCTCGCAAATCGGTAATACCATCAATTAGTTTTTCTCTGGTTAATGTACCGATTCTTTCTACAAGAGAGGCTTTATTCACCATATAAGGAATTTCATCCACCACAATGCGCATTTTGCCATTAGCCATCTCTTCAAAATGAGTCTTAGCTCTCATGACAATTGATCCACGTCCTGTTTCAAAAGCTTTACGAATTCCTGAACGACCTAAAATATAGCCACCTGTAGGAAAATCAGGCCCTTTCATGAATTGCATCAATTCCGTTACAGAAATTTCCGGATTTTCCATATAAGCAATGACAGCATCAATCGTTTCTTTCAAGTTATGTGGAGCTACATTTGTGGCCATACCAACCGCAATTCCACTAGAACCATTGACCAATAAATTTGGAAAACGAGCCGGCAAAACCATCGGTTCTTTTTCTTCTCCATCATAATTATCCATCATATCAACGGTATCTTTTTCTAAATCACGAAGAATTTCCACTGAAATTTTAGACATACGAGCTTCAGTATATCGCATGGCTGCCGCACCATCTCCATCCATGGATCCAAAGTTACCGTGTCCATCAACCAAGGTCTCTCTCATGTTCCAGTTTTGAGCCATATAAACCAAAGCACCATAAATTGAACTATCACCATGTGGATGATATTTACCCATTGTATCTCCAACGATACGAGCACACTTACGATATGGTTTATCAGGACCATTATTCATTTCATTCATCGCAAATAAAATACGACGTTGAACCGGCTTCAAGCCATCTCGAACATCCGGTAAAGCACGAGCTACGATAACAGACATCGAATATTCCAAAAAATCACGACGAATTTCTTTACTCAATTCTGTTTCCGTAATATGACCAGGGTCAAAATTATTTTCATCAAATTCCATAAAATTTTCTAAAGCCATCTTGACCTCCTATTAAATATCTAAATTTTCAACAAAGTGAGCATTTTCTAAAATAAAGTTCTTACGAGGTTCCACCTCTTCCCCCATCAACATTGAGAAATTTTGATCAGCATATTCTGCATCCTCAATGGTTACTCGAATCAAGGTACGAGATTTAGGATCCATGGTTGTTTCCCATAACTGACTAGCATCCATCTCTCCAAGACCTTTATAACGTTGAATACTCAACCGTTCTCCCATTTCCGCCTTTAATTCTTCCAATTGGCGATCCGTATACGCATAGCGAACACTTTGACCCTTTTGAACTTTAAATAGCGGTGGTTGAGCAATATACACATAACCTTGTTCCAAAACAGGACGTAAGAAACGATAAAAGAATGTTAATAATAACGTTCGAATATGAGCACCATCCACATCAGCATCGGTCATGATCACAATCTTATGATAACGAAGCTTAGAAGTATCTACCTCATCCTGTACTCCGGCTCCAAATGCAGTAATCATTGAACGAATTTCTTGATTTTCAAATGCCTTTTCAGGTCTCGTTTTTTCCACATTTAAAATTTTACCTCTTAAAGGAAGAATGGCTTGAAAATGTGAATCACGACCATTTTTAGCCGATCCTCCCGCCGAATCTCCCTCGACTAAGTAAATTTCAGAAATACTAGGATCTTTTGAAGAACAATCTGATAATTTTCCCGGAAGAGAACCTACTTTAATAGAACTCTTACGAGTGATTTCTTTAGCTCTTTTCGCTGCTAAACGGGCTTGTGAAGCAATCACAATTTTTTCCATAATTGCTTTTGCTTGATTTGGATTTTCCATTAAGAAACGTTCAAATTGAGTGCCAAAAATATCCGATACAATCTTACGAACTTCACTATTGGTCAATTTTGACTTTGTTTGAGAAATATATTGAGGATCTGGATGCTTCACAGAAATAATAGCCGTTAATCCTTCTTTGCAGTCCTCTTGTGTTACATTTTCATCTTTTTCCTTTAAAAAATTATTTTCCCGAGCATACTTATTCACGATACGAGTTAAAGCCATACGGAAACCTTCTTCATGAGTTCCACCATCCACAGTCGTAATATTATTACAAAAAGTATAGATAGATGGATTATAGCTTGTATTATATTGACAAGCCACTTCTACTTGAATGTTATCCTCATAACCCTCTGAATAAATGACATCTTCATGCACTTTATCTTTATTTTCATTAATAAACTTCACATATTCTTTTAAACCGCCTTCAAAGAAATAGTCGTGATCTCTTTTTTCAAAATTAACTTCTCTCAAATCATGAAATTTAATACGAATTCCTTTATTTAAGAAAGCTAACTGACGAATACGATTTCTTAATATATTAAAATCATACACCGTTGTTTCTGTGAAAATTGTTGGATCGGCTTTAAAACGAACCAAAGAACCATGTTTATCAACATCACAAGTTCCAATAACCTTTAATGGTTCAACCGGATGACCACCATTTTCAAATCGAACGAAATAAACACTTCCTTCGTGATAAACCGTTACCTCCAGAAATTCACTCAATGCATTAACTGCCGAAGCCCCAACACCATGTAAACCACCAGAAACTTTATACGCTCCCCCACCAAATTTACCACCAGCGTGTAATACTGTAAAAATCGTTTCAATCGTTGAAATACCCGTTTTTTCATTCATTCCCGTTGGCATCCCACGACCATCATCTTCAACGGACACAATATTATCTTCATCTACGGTAATTTCTACTTGACTGGCATATCCTGCCATTGCCTCGTCAATACCATTATCAACAATTTCCCAAACCAAATGATGTAAACCAACTGAGGAAGTGGAACCGATATACATACCAGGACGCTTACGAACAGCTTCTAGACCTTCTAAAACCTGAATATCTTCATCTTCATAAGCATGATCTACCTTCATATCAAGTGTTTCATTAAAGATAGCCCGGTTTTCTTCTTTATTTTCTAATTTATTTGCCATGTAAACCTCCTATACTTTTATTTTTCCATCTTCAATGGAAATACAATTTGTTTGTTCTAATTTCAAACTATCCGGTAAATGAGTCGCTGTGATAAAGCATTGATAGTCATTTTTCACAGCGTGAATTAAACGTTTTTGTCTTTCTAAATCCAATTCACTAAGAACATCATCTAATAAAACGATCGCCTTTCTTTTTGAAATAAATTCAATATAACGAAGAATTGTTAATTTAAAAGCAATCATAACCAATCTTTTTTGACCTTGTGAAGCAGATAATAAAATATCCTTACCATCTAGTAAAAATTGAATATCTCCTCGATGAATTCCAACATTAGTGATACGTGTTTCTATATCCCTTTTTCGAGAAGAAAGATGAGCCTCTACTAATTCTTTTTTTTCTATTTTTTTTACTTCTATCCCTTGTTTTATTTCAATTTTTAAATTCAAAGGCATACCGGAAATAGATTGAAACAGACTCTCTATTTTTTGATTGATGAATTGCAGAAAAGAAATTCTTCTCTTTAAAATTTCAACTTCAGACTCCACCATTTGTTGATCTAAGATATCTAACATCGTTTCATCTATTTTTGTTTTTCTTAATAACATATTTCTTTCTTTTAATAAAATTTGATATCGTGTCAGATGAAATAGATATTTTTTAGAGAGTTTCATCAATTCTTGATCCATGAATTTTCGTCTTGCTTTAGGGGCTTGTGAAAATAAATAAATATCTTCCGGACTAAATAATACTACGTTCAAACGACCAATAAATTCACTGGTTTTCGATATATTTATTTTCCCAATAAAAAGGCTTTTTCCGTTTCCATGAAGAATACAACGTAAATAACTTTCTTGTTTTCTTTCTTCTATTTGACAAGCTAAGTTAGCGTATTTTTCTTCTTTTTGAATCAAAGCCTGATCTTGATTAGTTCGAAAAGATCGACACAAAGATAAATAATAAAGAGCTTCTATTAAATTAGTTTTTCCTTGAGCGTTTTTTCCTACAATCACATTGAGATAAGGTTGAAAAGAAACTTGCAAATGGTGGTAATTTCGATAATGAGAAAGTTCTAAAGACTTAATGTACATCTTTCACCATGAAAGTTTTTCCTTGATAAGTAACCTCATCACCAGGATATAACTTTCTTCCACGACGCGTTTCAACTTCCTGATTTACTTTCACCAATCCTTCTTGAATCACAACTTTTGATTCTCCTCCTGTTTGTACTAATCCATAGAATTTTAAGAAGTTTTGTAAGCAAATGTAGTCTTGTTTTCTTCTCGTCATTTTTCCTACTTTCCAAGTTCCAAAAACCTCATAAATTATAACATAAAAAGGCTTAAAAACCTAGTTTTTAAGCCTTTTTAAGACCTTAGTGATTTGACTTTAATGGAAGAACTAACTGAATCGTAGAAGGATCATCTATAGAAGTTAAAATAAATGGTTTCATCATTCCTTTAAACTGAACCAATACTTTTTCTCCATGAAGACCACGAAGAGCTTCTATCACATAAGAACCATCAAAAGAAATATCCAAATTTTCTCCTCTATGTTGAGCTATCAATTCTTCATGTGATTCCCCGATTTCTTGTGAACGACTGGTTAAAATAGCTTGATCATTAATTAACTGGAGACGATTTTCTTTGACATCTTCACTTCTTAAGAAAGAGGTACGATCAATAGCTCTTAATAAATCCTGACGATTCATTTCTAATTCTGTTATAAATTGAGTTGGAATCAATTGACTTGTTGCCGGATAATCTCCATCTAAAATACGACTTTGAAAAATCATATTGTCAATTCGAATTTGAATTTTGGAACGATCTACGGAAAAGAAAACAGATTCTTTAGCATTTTGTAAGATTGTTGTTTTCATATCATTCAATGATTTAGCCGGAATCGTAATATTAAACTGATCTTGACTATCTAAATCAACCACTTTACGAGCTAAACGATAAGAATCAGTTGCCGTACAAACCAATTGATTGTTTTTTAATTCAAAATTAACCCCTGTTAAAACAGGTTTCATTTCTTGCTTAGAACAAGCAAAAACCGTTTGCTCAATCAAATCTAAAAACGTATTTTTATCTAATTCAATTTCAATAGTCGGCTTGTTAAAATCAATTGCAGGATATTGATGAACCGCCATACCGTTAATTTTAAATAAAGCTTGATGACCTTTAAATTGAGTATACGTTCCATCAATAGATTCAACAAAAATATGATCACTGTCTAATTTACGTACA
Organism: Bulleidia extructa W1219; assembly: GCF_000177375.1. Classification (GTDB taxonomy): domain Bacteria; phylum Bacillota_I; class Bacilli_A; order Erysipelotrichales; family Erysipelotrichaceae; genus Bulleidia; species Bulleidia extructa. The sequence goes on along the minus strand of NZ_ADFR01000002.1, from coordinate 337,689 downwards.
ATTTCCAATAAATATTTAGCTTCAATTAAAAGATGACCTTCTTCTTGTACGTTTAAATCATTTTCTTCATCAGATATTATTTTTTTCTGAATAGAAATATCGGCATCACTGGAAGTCAATACTAAAGAATCAACTTTCACTTCAATCTTGATTCCTCGTAAAGAAGGTTGAGGAGAATTAGTTGAAACAGCATGACTTAATTCTGATAAAGCAGTGACAAACGGATTTTTTTTAATTGAAAATTTCATGATAGCTCCTTTTTATAATTTAATTATCATGACTTTATTTTTATTAAGACTGTGGAAAAGTGGAAAAGTCATGAACATCTTTATTTTACTGCATTTTTTTAAAAAAATAACAGTGGATATATGGTGGATAAAAAATGTGGATTAATCAACTATTTGAGTTTCCAACTCATGAATAGCTTTTTCAAAGATATGATCGGACTTAATTTGTTTTTCAACTTTTGTGATTGCTGAAATGATAGTGGAATGATCTCGACCACCGAACTCTTCTCCAATGCGAATATAAGGTAAATCTAAATGTTTACGACAGAGAAAAATGGAAATATGACGAGCATTTGCAATATTTTTTGTTCGATTTCTAGATTTAATTTGTTGGCTGGTCAAACCGTAATAATCTGCCACAATACGAATGATTTTTTTAGCATTTAAACCAGATTTCATTGTCTTAGAGGATTGTGCTTTTAAAGAGTGCATAACCGTTTCAAAATGAATCACATCATCATTAGGTTGAAATTGAATAGCATAGAATAAAACTCGATTTAAAGCTCCCTCTAATTCACGAACATTTCCTGCAAAGTTTGAAGCAATATAATTCATTCCTTCTTCATCAATGGAATTATCATTTACTTTAATTTTTTGATTTAAGATAGCTCTGGCTGTTTCAAATTCCGGTGAATCAATCCCAACGGTTAACCCATTTAAGAAACGAGAGGCTAATCGATCTTCTAAATCTTTGATATCTTTTGGTTCTCGATCAGAAGTAATACAAACTTGTTTTCTGTTATTGACCATTTCTTCATAGATGGTGAAAAAAATTTCATGTGATTTTTCTTTACCGGCTATGAATTGGATATCATCAATCAATAAAACATCTAAGCTGTACATATAACGTTTAAAAGCATCAATCGTTCCTGTTTGTAAGGCATGAACTACTGTTTCCACAAATTTAGTAGATTCTGTATAATAAACTTTTTTTTCTGGTTGATGTTTTTTAATATAATTAGCAATTGCCATTAATAAATGAGTTTTTCCTAAACCACTATTTCCATAAATAAATAAAGGATTCCATAATTGTCCAGGATTTAAAGAAACCGCATAGGCTGCCGCTTGTGATTCTCGATTACAATCTCCAATAACGAAGTTTTCGAAGGTACGATCTTTTTGAATCGTAGAGGAACTGAAATTAGTTTCATAATCTTCCAACAGAGGAGTAGTCATCGTTTTAATATCCTTTGGTTGTACCAATTGAACTTTAAAATTTGGTTCCAAATCTTGATAACGAGCTTTAAAAAGAATCGTAATATCTTTTAAAGCAGAAGTTTCAATACATTTAAAAGAGATCAGATTATTAGCAACTAAAATAGCCTTTTCGTTATCAAAAGAATGTAAATAAGAAGGATTTAAGTAAGTATTGAAAAAAATATCCTCTAAATCAGATTGATCATGAAGATCATTTATAATCTCCTGCCAAATTCTTTTAAGAGATTGGTCTTGTAGTACTGTCATGCTGTTCACCTAAATTTTATATTGTTAGCTTTATTATTTTAGCCTTAAATAATAAATAAAAAAAGGAAAAAATGTGGAAAAATAAATTATCCACAATTAATAAAAACAGATAAAGTAGGTAATAGAGGTGTTTTAAAGAGTTTTCCACAATTTCCACAAAATAATAGTGGGGATAAGTTGTGGAAAATAATTTTTATTGTGGAAAATAAAAAAATAAGTGGAAAAAACAAAAAATAAATTGAATTATCCAGACTATCAACACATCACAAAGGTAGATAAAATCAAATAAAAAATAACTTTTAAACGTTTTTCCACAATTGTGGAAAAGTAGCAAAATAAAATGTGGTATAAAAATGTGGATAATAGATGGTTAAAAAATAGATTTCCACAAAAATAAGAATTAATTTATAAATGGAAACAGCTATGTCTATTAAAAAAAGCATATCGATTCAGATATACTTTTATAAAGACATATTTGGAATTTCTTCCACTTCTTCTTCATGATAACGGATACAAATATGACGATCAGTACCTACTCCTTCTGATTCAGTAGAAATACTTTCCCAATCAGCCAAGGTTTTATGAATCACTTTTCTCTCATCATTTGGCATTGGATCTAAAACCGCATCGACATGACTTTGTTGGACTTGTCGAGCCACTCGTTTAGCAATTGATTTAACCTTTGCATAACGATCTTCTTTATAGTGATTGATATCAATCATGACATCAATACGGCGCTTAAAGAAAGCATTAATAGCTGCTTTAACAACAAAATTTAACGCTTGTAATGTTTTTCCTTGTTTGCCAATTAAAATAGCGTTATTTTCAGCATTTAAGTTCACATGATAAGAACCACCTAAATCTTCGATGGAAACTTCCATATCTAGTTCAATTTCGGTGAAGAAAGAACCTAAGTAATCAAATAAGAATTCTTTAATATCCTCGCTATCATAAATATAAGCTTTTGTTTCTTGTGCATTTTGACATAAAATCGAATACTGAAGAGTATCTACAAGAACACCACGTTCATTTGCGACAGTTTCTAAAATTTCATCTAATGTTTTTCCTTGGTAGATTTCCATATTAGCGACCTCCGACCGGTTTTTGTTCATCAATCTTTTTTTGAACAATTAACGTTTTTACAATATCTACTATGTTACGAATAAACCAATAATAAGACATACCGGAAAACCAAGTGAAACCAAATATAGCAATCATACCAACCATCATGTATTGCATCATCACCTGTTGACTACCACCACCAACTTCTTCTGGTCGACGATGATGTTTTTTCGCTTCTGCTTCCGCTTTTTTCTTTTGTAAAATTAGAGGTAATTTGATTAAAGCAAATTGAGATCCAAGCATTAAAATAAATAAGATAATATAGCTAAGAGAAGCCATATTTCCGGCAATCAATTGTTGTAAACCTTTCATAGGAGTTACTTGTAAAATCATACCTAAGAAAGATCCCTTAGCAACTGATTCCGCACGTTGAATAGCGAAGAACATCGCCATAACGATAGGAAATTGAAGAAATTGAACCAGCATCATAGAACCAGGATGAACATCATATTTTTTCATTAAAGCTTGTTGCTCCTGAACCATCTTCATACGAGCACTATCAGTGGAAACACCCTCATATTTTCTTTGAATCTTATTCAACTCCGGTTGAATTAACTGCATTCTTTGCATAGCTACTTGAGATTTTGAAGTGAAAGCGGCTAATAAAGCATGAATGACAATGGTCACTAATGCAATGGCTCCACCAACCCCAATGATCATAGATAAATGATTGATCAACCAAGCCAATGGCCAAACAAAGATAGCAGAAAACCAACTTTCTTTTTCAAAAATATATTGAAAAGTTGTATTGTTGGTAATTAAAATAACATTACCCTTAGCATCATGTGGGACAGTACAGCCGCTGATTGTCACAAGTACTGTGACCACTAAAGCTAACATAAGTAGCTTTTTCATTCTTGTTGATAATTTCATAAGGACTCCTTGTATAATGGTTAAATTATATCTTTAATTAAAGTTCTTTCCAATAGTTTTTGATTTTCTTCAAAATTCTTGGTCGGATAAGCAAATCGGACAATCAAGACAACATCATAAGGATAATTTTCAAAAGGAATCATTCCTTCTAACATCATCCGAATTTGACGTTTGTATAAATTTCTTTGTACCGCATGACCGATTTTCTTAGGAATAGAAATGCCCATACGAGCTTGTTCTTCCATTTTTTTTTGATAATAAAATACAAAAGAAGGATTCACTTTTTTCTTTCCTTGATGAATCAACTCTTGAAACTCTTCTTTTTTCTTAATTCGATTTCTTTTTTTCATAATCTAAATAAAAAGTCACCCCAAGGTGACTTAAGCAGATAAAACCTTTCTTCCCTTTGCTCTACGTCTAGCAAGGACTTTACGTCCACCTACAGTAGACATACGAGCTCTAAAGCCATGGGTAGCTTTTGTTTTTCTTTTGCTTGGCTGGTATGTTCTCTTCATCATGCCACCTCCAATACTTTTTTACATAACTGAAAACATTGCTAGATAATTATAGACAAAACATTGGCTAGTGTCAAACTACTTTTGTGTTTGAAAATATTCCTCAAAAGTAAGATTAACACCACCTTTTTTAACCATTTTTTTAGCCACATCAACTCCTACATACCGCCAATGCCAAGGCATGGAAGTATAACCGGTAATAGTCTCTTTATTGTCAGGATAGCGAAGAATAAAACCATATTTATGAGCATTTTTAACCAGCCATTTATAAGTGTTTGTCTTCGCAAAAGAAACGGTATTATGACCATCCGCCTTGTCGGTAACATCCAAGGCTAAACCAGTTTGATTTTCAGAAAAACCGGCATTCGCTGTTATTTTTTTTGCTTCCGCTTCTCCCAATAAATTGACCCGATCTTCATAGTAATCTTTTTGTTGCTCATAACTACGATAACCGGCTGTAATAAACATAGGAACTTTATCCTTTTTTGCGGCTTCAAACATAGCTTTAGCTTGATCAGCTGCTTCTTTTCTTAATTGAATGACATCAGCTGTACTGTTTAAATAAGGACTTGACAAATTCGCCGGCACATAATCCTTTGGCAAACCATGTGTTTTATCCACAAGAACCGTAATACTACTAGCTTCTGTTAATTCATTCGGTAAAGTGATTTTTTGTGTATCTTTTGGATTGGTTTCTTGTTTTGGTTGAATAGCCGGTTTGGTTAATTGGGGATTATTTAACACATAAACAGATCCCAGTAATACAATAACTCCCAAAACAATCACAGCTTTTGCTATGACATTTAGATTCATTTTTTTCTTAGATTGATTAGACATAAAACTCCTTCATGTTGGTTCTTTGTCATTGTACTGTATAATAGAAATCAATACAAATGGAGGACATACGTCATTATGCCAAAATTATTCAGTTATATTATGTGGGCTTTGGTCATTTATTTTATGATTCGCATTATTTTATTAAGCCAAAAGAACGGGAAAACAAAGGGATTAATCGAGGTGATTCGCTTTGTAGATGATGAAAATCAATTTAATGATAGAATCATAGCTTTAGAAGATCAGTTTCGTGATAAAAATGTGGAATTTTTTCAAAAAACACAGGTTTTAAAACTTTGGGGAGCGGCTAATCATGGTCGAACAACTTCATTTAGTTCTGTTCTTGAAAAATTACAACCGGAAAAGTTAATTCAGCACAATAAAGGAACATCCATAGGAGAAAATGAAGACAGTTTCTTCTATCTTTATATATCCATTCCGAATATTCTTTATGGTCAAAACCAACTGGAACTGATGGAGGAATTATTTCAAAAATTATCTTCGATCAGTGAACAATTATCCTCAGAAATGGTCGTTCAACTTGGTTTACAAGCTAAAAAATACTATCAAGGACAAGAGGATTTTGGAAAATCTTTCTATCAATCCATTTTAGAAGGTGACTATGAAACATTGACCTATTCCAAGAATATGATCAGTGTTTATAAATCCGTTTGTTCCAGTCTTCTAGCAAAAATAGCTCAAGAAGAAAATGATATTGAAGGATTAAAGGCACAAATGGAAACCGTCAATCACTTTAATACGTTAGGTGTAGGACAACGTTTCTTAAATCATCTCAGTTTCCAAATGCCAAAAGAAGAAGTAAAAGAAGAATCTTCAGAAGAAACAATGAATGAAACCATGGTGATGGAAAAATTAACGGATCCACAAGACGAGAATAAAAAATGAAATTAATTGTTGGTTTAGGAAATCCTGGTAAAAAGTATGAACAAACTCGTCATAATAGTGGTTTTTTAGTGATGGATGCGTTAGCTCATTTATGTCATACGAATATTTCTCAAAATAAATGGAATGCGTTGATCAGCCAAGTTCGTATTGGTGCTGAACAAGTGATCCTAATGAAACCACAAACTTTTATGAATGAATCGGGTATAGCGGTTCGCCAAGTTTTTGATTTCTATAAGATGGCTTTGGAAGATATATTGGTGATTCATGATGATATGGATTTAAAAGTGGGTTCTCTCCGGATTCGTCAAAAAGGATCCAGTGGAGGACAAAAGGGAATGAAGTCCATTCAGCAGCATCTCAATAGTCAAATGATTGCTCGTATTCGTGTGGGTGTCGGTCATAGTGAGAAAGGGGTTCATGAAAAAGTCCCTGATTGGGTATTATCTTCCGTCTTTCCGGAAGAAAAAGCTATTTTTCAACAAACCATTGAACAAGCGGCGAAGGCTTGTTATGAGTGGGTCAATGAGCCAATGGATTTGGTTATGAATCGATTTAATAAGAAGGGTTAATGAAACGAACTCTTCTTTTTATTGTATAATCACTAAGCAAAGGAGTCTTCATGGTGTCGATACCTCATTGGTTATTTCAAATCACGAAAGAAAATAAAGCCTTAGAACAAATTCAAAAGAAGAAATCCCCCATTGCGATTTCTTCTACGATTCAAGAGGCTCTTTTAATGGCACTTTCTTATCAACAAAAACCAAGACCAATGATCGTTTTAAAATCCAATTTGTACCTTGCCCAGCAATTCTATGAAAGATTGACTTCTTTTTTATCCGAGAAAGAATGTTCTTTGTTTGGAACAGATGAAAGTCTTCGGGTTGAAGCCATCGCTTCTTCTCCGGAATTAAGTGCTCAACAGGTCGATACTTTGTTTTCATTACAGAAACATCCCAATCAGATTGTGGTGACTTGTCCTTCGGCATATTTAAGGTTTTTACCACTTCCTAGTCAGTTTAAAGAAGCATCCATTCATTTAAAAATCAATGAAGAGTGGTCCATAAAAGTATTAAAGGAAAAATTATTGGCTAGTGGTTATCACCAACAAGCTCATGTCGATCAACCTTTAAGTTTTGCAATTCGTGGAGGGATTGTGGATGTGTATTCCATCAATTATGATCATCCGATTCGCTTGGAATTTTTTGATACACAAATTGAGTCGATTCGATTCTTTGATGAAAATATCCAAAGAACGATTGGAACAATTGAAGAGGTGGAAATTGTGCCGGCTTCCATTGTCTTTTTCTCTTTTAATCAAATAGGCGATATCCGCAAAGGTATCCAACAAGATTTAGAGCGCAATCCTAATGTTTTTCTTCAAGATGAATTGATGACCACCATTCAAGCGATGGAAGCTCATTTGTTTGATAAGAGTATGTATCCATATTATGCTTTTGTCCCTAACATGGCGGGTTTATGGGATTATATGGAAGATGCGGAACTTTTTATTTCTGATGAAATTTTGGTAAATGATGCCATTAAACGCTTAAAAGAAGATACGATTTCTTATATCCAGGAAATGGCGCAAGAAAATAAACTTTTACCTAGATTTGATTTATGGCATGACTTAGAAAGAAGTATGCCGGCATCTCGTTGTTATTATGGAGATAGCTATGGGGATCCTGTATCCCATATAGAAGAAGTGTATCTTCCAAATGAACTTTTGGAAAAAAGAATTCAAATAGCTCAAAAACAGAGAGTCACTGTCTTTGTTTTAAATAAGAAAGAAATACAAAGAATTCGTGAAATCTTAGATCATGAAAAAATAGAATACCGATTTTTGAAAGAAAAAGAAGAAATAGAAAAAGAGGCTCTTTATCTATACGAAGCTGATTGGTCACAAGGGTTCTTTTTGGCGGATCAAGAGGTAGCGGTGTATACGGCAAGGGAATTGTTTGAAGTGCATCATCGAAAGGGTCGTTATGAAAATAAATTTCGTAATGCCGAAATCATTCATGCCTATCAAGAATTAGAACCAAAAGATTATGTAGTTCATGCCAATTATGGTGTTGGACAGTATATGGGAATCGAAACAAAAGAAATCAACCATATCAAGCGAGATTTCTTGAGAATTATTTATAAGGCTAATTCAGAATTACTGGTTCCTTTAGAACAATTTCGTTTGGTGCGTAAATTTGTTTCGCGAGAAGGGATTGTTCCAAAATTAAATAAGCTTGGTTCAGGAGATTGGGAAAAAACTAAAACTAAATTACAAAAGAACGTAGAAGAAGTAGCGACTCGTTTATTAAATTTATATTCATCTCGTGAACAGCACATTGGGTATGCTTTTTCAAAAGATACCGAAGAAACGAAAAAGTTTGAAGATGCTTTTCCATATGATTTGACGGAAGATCAGAAAAAAGCCATGGTGGAAATTAAAAAGGACATGGAAAGCAGTAAGCCCATGGATCGTTTGCTTTGTGGAGATGTTGGTTTTGGTAAAACGGAAGTATCCATTCGAGCTTCTTTTAAAGCTGTTATTGACCATAAACAAGTGGTTGTTTTATGTCCAACCACCATTTTAGCTGAACAACATTTTTCAACCTTTAAGAATCGGTATAAAGATTTTGCGGTTCGCATTGAAGTTTTAGATCGTTTTGTGCAGAAAGACAAACAACAAGAAATCTTAGAAGATTTAGAAAAAGGAAATGTGGATATTCTTATTGGAACACATCGTGTTTTATCAAAGGATGTTCATTTTAAAGATCTAGGTTTATTGGTGATTGATGAAGAACACCGTTTTGGGGTAGAACATAAGGAAAAAATCAAGGAATTAAGAAATGGGGTTGATGTACTAGCTTTAAGTGCTACTCCAATTCCCAGAACACTTCAAATGTCATTGATCGGTGTTCGTTCTTTATCACAATTGGAAACCCCTCCTTTGAATCGGTACTCAGTTCAAACGTATGTGGTGGAAAAAAATCAAGCTTTAATTGTAGATGCCATTCAAAAGGAATTGTCTCGTAAAGGTCAGGTTTTTTACCTCTATAACAATATTGAATTTATTTACAACAGAGCTAGAACACTTCAAAAAGAACTTCCGGATGCCCGTATTGGGGTTGTTCATGGAAAATTGGGACGAGATGAAATTGAAGATATCATGTGGCGTTTTAATCACCAAGAAATAGATATCTTGGTTACTACAACTATCATTGAAAATGGTATTGATATTCCGAATGTGAATACGATCTTGATTGAAGATGCTCAAAACTTTGGTTTATCGCAAATTTATCAAATGAAAGGTAGAGTCGGTCGTTCCAATCGCTTAGCGTATGCGTATTTATTGATTCCAAACCGCAAACAATTATCGGAAGTGGCCCAAAAAAGACTTCAAGCGGTCAAAGAATTTGCGAAGTTGGGCTCTGGTTATAAAGTGGCGATGCGGGATCTGACCATTCGGGGAGCCGGAGATTTATTAGGTTCTTCACAATCCGGATTCATTGATACAGTCGGGATTGATTTCTATATTGAAATGTTGGAGGCTGCTATTGAAGCTAAAAGGAACCATCAGCCCATTCAAAAGAAAGAACCAAAAGTCAAAAACAATATTCAAGTCTCTTCGTATATTCCAACAGGATTTGCGGCCGATGATTTTGATAAGTTGGACTTGTATCAACGAATAGATGCCCTATGTCATCAGCAAGAATTGGAAGATTATAAGTTGGAAATTAAAGATCAATATGGTCGTTTACCAAAAGAAGTAGAAATGATCTTTGATAAGAAGGCATTGGATATAGCTTTATCTGAGAATCATGTGCAACATTATCTGCAAACCGATAAGGCAACGGAAATTACTTTTAGTCCTTTATTTTCTCAATCGGTGGATGGAATACGATTGTTCTCGTTATATTCAGATTTATCAAAGGATATTCAATTGAAATATTTAAACCGATCGATTACGGTCATGATTCCAAATAACGAAAGTTTGAAAATAGGTACACAAGCTATCTATTTAGCGAAGGAGGCAATTCGTCATGAGAGTGGATAAATTTTTAAAGATTTCACGGATATTAAAAAGAAGAACGATTTCAAAAGAACTGGCTCTTCATCAAAGAATTAAAATTAATGATAGGATTGTTAAGCCAAGTCATGAAGTAAAAATAGGGGATATTTTAGAAGTGCAGTATGGCTCAAGAATCCTAGGTGTTCGAATTCTTTCTATTCAAGAAAAAGTGAAAAAGGAAACAGCCATGGAAATGTATGAAGTTGTTTTTGAAAAACGCCTAAGTCTTGATGAAGAGGATATTTCGTGTTAAATTCAAGGTGAGGAAAGTCATGGCAAAGAAAGTTAAGAAAGCACATTTAAAACCGCTCACAAAGCTTTTTCTTTTAGGGGTTATTCTCTTTTTGTTGGTACAGGTGATTGGTCAAGCACGCACGTATTTTAGCTTGAAATCTCAATTGGCGGATGCAAAGGAAAAGCTTCAAAAGGTGAAGGATGAAAACAATCAGTTGAATTCGGAAAAAGAGAAATTACAGGACCCGGATTACGTGGAAAGTTATGCTCGTTCAAACTACATGTTATCAAAAGATGGTGAACAAATTTTCTATATTCCGAAAAAGGACAAATGAAGATGAAAAAAATAAGCTTAATTGTATTGATTAGTTTTCTCTTGGTAGCTTGTGGTACTAAAAAAGAAAAGCCAAAAGAGCAACCGGAAAAAAAGGCAGAAACCGAAGAGCCGTTGAAAAAAGAGAAAGATATTACGAAATCTTTATCTCCTAATATAGTGACGTATTTTGATCGAAACGAGGTTACCAATTTTATCAATCAGGAATTGAGAAAAGAATTTGGTGGAGATGTGAATTTGGTGGATCAAAAGTCAATCTCGTTCACAAAAAAAGAAGGGGTTATCACGGCGAGGGGAGAGTATGTCTTAAAAGGAGAAAAAAAGAAGTTTGAAATTCAATATTTAGATAGGAATGTGGAATATGTGTTGCAATCTTCCAGTCTTAAGACAACCTCTAAAAAAGCGAAAGAGTCAACTTCAAACCCAAAGATCACTTCTAATGAAAAGGTGTATAAAACGTATGAAATGCAGGTTAAATCGAGAATTGTCTTCTTTGCAAAGCATAATGGAGAAGGAGGCTTAAGAGTAACCGCAAAACAGGAAGATGGAAAAGAAATTGAAGTCTTCAATAAAACGGGGACATTTGATACATCGACGACAACGGAATTGAAATCCGGTCAATATACCATCACTATTTATACTTCCGGAGGTACATTTAGTTTTTATTATTACAGCAAATAAAGAGGATAATCACGGGTAGAGTGGCTATCCTTTTTACTTGCAAATCTTGTATAATGAACTCGTCAATGAATTTAATGGGAGAACTGTAAATGGGCAGATTTTATTTAATAGGATTGGTTGTTTTTTTGGGAATTGTATACATAGGTATTGGTTTTGGATTCTATTATTATATGAAGAAAAAGGTCGTGCATGGAAGACGATTGATTGATCATTCAGTGAATGAACAAACACGGACAGATAAAATGGGAATTGGTGAATATGTGACGTATGGTTCTATGATTGTGGTCGCTATTTTAGCCATTATTCCTATCCTAAGTAAAGGAGGAAGTGGAAACGCTATTTTAGCAAGACTGATTATTCTACCTCCTATCATGGCTCTTTTTAATGCTAGAAAAAGAACCGGTCGATCCATGCTGGTGTTGATTATAGCATTCTTATTTTTTATGTTTGGAATGATGGCTTATCTCATTATTGGGATTCCTAAAAAAGCACCAACCTTGAAAATTAATGATACGAAACTGATTGTTACCAAAACAACGGTTGGCGATATGATGAAAGACGGGTTTGACATTTATATCAGACAAGAAAAACATATTAGTTCTAAATATTCAGAAATACTCTCTTCTGGTGAATATGAAAAATATTCAGCCAATCGAAGTGTTTTGATTAAAAAAGAGTTTAAGCAACATTCTTATCCGGTAGCTCGTTCTCCTTATTTGTTGGTTAAAAATGGCGTTGTGATTGGTGGGATTGAAGTTTATGGAGATAAAAATAAAGAGGTGGCGTTAGAAGATTGTAAAATCACTTATTTTGTATTGGATCAAGATAATCTTCCTGAAGTAAGGAAAAATTCTATCTCTTACCAATTTGAAGGGGTGGATCTGTTTTCTAAGTTGACATTAGAAACTGTCCGAAAGGCCTTTGGAAAGAAACTATGGTTATTTCCTTCAAATCCAACATCCAAAACAGACCTATGTTATGGCATCCAGTGGTCAACTCGCAGTGATTTGATTTGGAATGAGTACTATTCTTATATTCGTTTTGATGAACAAAATGATATCACTTCCTTTGAGTTAAGTAGTAAAATTCCAAAAGATAACTAATAAAATATAAAGGCATAAAAAATGAACTATCAGGAGGATTTAAATGAAATATGATGTAAATGGAATAGAAAGTGATGTACTTCGTAAAAAAGTTGGCTTTCCGTGGCTTTTAACTTTTTTGGTCCTGCTTGGTTTTGAACTCATTTTGGTGCTGGTTTTTTTGAGGCATTGGCGGTTACCGTCAATTTTAGATTATTTGAAAATTATTGTGATTGCAGTTGTATTATATGTGGAATGTATCGGGATATTATCGCTGTTTCAATACCATAACAGGCATAGAATAAAGCTGTTTTGCTTAGAAAATGGTGAAACAGAAATGGTCATAGAAAGTGATGGCAGGGTGTGGAAAGTCCCTTTTGAAGATATAAAAGAAGCCCAGTACCGATCTGGATCATATCTAGAAGTACGAGGCCTTATGATTAAAACAAATGAAGGAAATATAGGTATTTCCTGCTTAGGTGATCGACTTAATTTGGTGAAAAATCCGGAAAAAGATATTGAACAATTTGATCAATTTTTTACAGAATTTGTGGAAAAAACGAAGCCGTTCTTAGAAAATGATAGAAGTACCTATGGAACGCTAAGTTCTCTTGTACGTTTGAGAAAAATAAAATAAGTCATTATATTAAATTGTTTTTTGGTGTATATGTTATTATTTTAAATCAATGAAAGTCTATTCCCAAATCGTATGTTGTGCTCTGACTTCATATTTAAACGGCTTATCGTCATTAAATTTAGCTATTAATGTATATCTTGGCCATAGACTATAGTCACAAGTTTGAAGTTCTAAACGAAAGTCAGAAGATCTTTTGGTTTCTTTATGATCAGCCGGATCTAAAGAAAAGAGATCTTTTAATTTTTGTTTTTAAAATCGTCATAGGTTAATGTAGAGATCGCTTTGTTTTCAATTTGAACTTCTTTTATTTGGTTGTTTTCGGCATGAATGCTGTAGTAGGTAATCACACAATCCTTGAGTTTATCGGTATCTTTGGATTTAGGTGTTACACTAACCGTTCCGTAGGATTTCCCATCACGAACCAATTCCATCAGTTCACCATAATAAAAATGATCGTTTCTTTTATTTCTGATTTCACTATCAGCCTCTTTTTTGATTTCCTTATCCCTTGTTTTTTTGGTAAACTGGAACCCATCTTTCAAAAGCTCAGAAGCTTTTGTGCTACCGATTACAATACGACTTTTAGCCACGGTAACTTCAAGCGGTTTGGCCGGAACCCCTGTCAGATTCACGGTGAGTAATAAGAAGAAAAAGGTCATAAAAATCATGCCAAGAACAGCGTTGCTTGAGGCGTAAAAATGAGAACTCCATAATTGATTTTCTGTCTTCTTAAACCAATTGATTTTACGGGATAAGAGTACCAGAACCAGTTTTGATAAGGTTCCAAGTAATCGCATGGCGACAACAATCACAAATTCATATTTAAAGCAAAGATAGATCGATGCAGGAAGACTATGATTTTTTTGGTATATAATAGCGACAACGAATACATTAGCTAATAGAAAAGCCACTAAAAAAACATACACTTCAAAAAGAGCGACAGAATCGGTGATGCTTTCATAGTAATCCGGTCCTCTTGCTTTGAAAGCGTGTCCCATTTTATACATCCACATAGGGACATCTCGGTGTTTTTTAACTGCTTTCACTAGCTGAAAGTAGACAAATAAAGTAGCGATAAAGCATCCTAATGTAGCTAGATAAAATAGCAAGTCGGCGATAAAAAAGCCCATAAATTTTCCTTTCTTCAATCCATGTTTGATTGAACGTCTGCGTTTATTATCTAATGACTCTAAGGTTTTCGTCAATTTTTATTGAACCCTTTTTTCTTATGGATAAAAATGGTCATCGAAAAAGATAAGGAGAGTTTCTAATGGAGATGATTTTATTTGACCAGATGGATATTATCTTCCGGAACAAAATCAATTTCAGGATGTTTTTCTAAATACGAAGAGACTAGATCCGCAAAATCAATACCATTATTTTGAATGATAGGAGCTTCTTTCAACATATCAAAGTTTCCCCCTCCAGCGGCACGGTAATTATTTAAGGCAATGGTGAATTCATCATCTTTTTGAACATCTTTTCCATGATAAACCAGTTGTGTGATTCTTTCTCCAATTGGTTTTCTTAAATCAATGGTATAATCAATTCCTTCAACCATATCGTAGTTATAGTGCATCTTTTTTGGATAAATAAAGTTTTGTGAAACTTCAATATTATTTCCCTTCAAGGTCCAGTAGGAAGCACATTGTTCTAAATAATCTTTCAATTGAGCTCCGGTAATTTTTTTCACTACTAAGGTATTGTCATAAATATAAGTAGAGACGATATCTCTCATAGTGATCTTGTTTTGAAAGCCCACTGCCCCATCATAGATAGAGGAACTGGAAAGTTGCGCTCCGGTTGTTTCTTGTTGAATGCGATTGATGAAAGTAACCAAAGGAGCTTTCTTTAAGCGAGCTTGAAAAGTATCCGAAATTGTTAAGTCCACTTTGGAATGACCGACAACCGTATCTAACCAAGTCTGGGTTTCCTTCTCTTCTTTTTCAACCAATTGAATCATCTTTTCATCCGCCAACATATCATTAGGCAGAATATGACTTTCGATATGGTGATTTTCCGGATAAATATCGATTAAAGCTAGTTCTTTCCCTTTATCTGAGGTTTGGGTATAAACGGTATTAAACAATTTTCCTGATAAAGAACGATGTTGATGACCACTGATCATCACATCAATTCCAGGAATTTCTTTTAAGATACGATAACCTTGGTTTTCTCCACGATCTTCTTCTAATAAAGAACCATTGGAGAGATCTCTTTCAAAACCACCGTGGTATAGACAGATGATATAATCCGGTTGTTCGAATTTTTGAAGGTATTCCACTATTTTTTTAGCACTTTCATAAGCATCTATAAACTCCAATCCCTCGATATGTTCTTGACTTTCCCAAGTAGGGGTATAAGAAGTCACTAAGCTAAAAAAAGCTAATTGGATACCATCTATCTCTTTGATAGCATAGCTCAAGCCGATTGGCACATTTTCTTTTTTGACATTGGCACATAAACAAGGGCTTTCCACATGAGTTAAGTGGATTTGAAGGGCTTTTTGCCCATAATTGAAATCGTGATTTCCCAGACCGATAAAGTCATAGTGCATTTCCTTCATGGCTTTGGTCATCGGATTGATTTCATCAGCGTGAAAATGATAATGATGACGGGTTAAAGGAGAACCCTGAATTGCGTCTCCGTTATCCACTAAAAGAGTATGATCATCTCTTAAAGAGTCAATGAGAGTCTTTAGACGAGCTAAACCTATGTGAACGGATAAACCGTTGGAATATTGAGTTGGCAAGATGGTTCCGTGAACGTCTGAAGTGGCTAAGATACGAATTCTTTTCATAGATCTAAAATCCTTTCGATTTACTAATTATACAACAGCCATGCTATCATTAAACTATGAATACGTTGAGAAAAGAATTAAATTTCAGAGACTTAGGTAATATTCACACAAAAACAGGCAGAAAAATTAAAAAAGGTTTTTTTTATCGTTCTTCCGGTTTGAATCAATTTTCTTCTCAAGATTTAGAAAAGATCAGAAAAATTGGTTTGAAGAAAATCATTGATCTTCGTTCCAAAGAAGAAAGAGAAAAACATCCGGATCCGGATCTTGGTGTTCCTATTATCTGTTTTGATGCCTATCGGGCAAAATATATGGACGATATTGATTTTAGTTTTAATGGGATGTTGAGTCTAGGGGAAAAGGGCTTGCAACAAAAAGCACTTCGATTGAAATATTATGAAAATATGCCATTCGGAAATCCTTATTTAAAGAAAGTGATGGAATTGATTCAAGAAGATGAGTTACCCTTATTGTTTCATTGTGCTAGCGGAAAAGATCGAACGGGATTGATGGCGATGGTCATTTTAGGTTTATTTGAAGTGGAACCTGAAAAGATGTTGGAGGATTATTTACAGACGAACGACTACCGAAGAGCAATTATTGATCAAGTTTTTCTGGAAAGCGCTTCTTTGTTGAAAGAATATCCGGAATTAAATGGACCGTTGATGGAAACTTGTGGTGTGAAATCAGAAATGGGATTGGCTATGATTGCCTCAATCTTAAATCAATATGGTAGTTTTGATCATTATTATGAACAAGAATTTGGAATAGATATAAAAATTAGAGAAAGATTGATAGAACGGTATACAGAGTTATAGAGTTAAGGAGAACATTTAATCATAATTTTAATGAAAAATGGTTTGCTTAATTCTTTTTTGTTCAAGAAGTTAAGCAGGTAGAAAAAAGTGAAGATCTATAAAATAGTACTTTAATGTAATATCATAAATATTCAACGAAATAAATTGGTGGTGGGTTATGAAAAAGTTAAATATTATTGCTAATATCTTTTTTGTATTAAGTTTCATTTTAATGTTATTAGTCATTTTACAAAATTTGAATATTATTCATATGATGCCAACAACTACGCTTAAAGAATCGGAAAGGTTTGTACATTATGGGCTGATAACAAACTGTATTGCATATATTTGTTTATTAATCTCTATAATGATGAAAGTCCTTATTTTTAAAGCCAATAAAACAAGAAATAAAAATAATTGTAATGTTGTAAAAACAAATAAAATGTTAACAATATTGTTTGTGGTTATTATTATTTCTACACTTCTTATAGTGGCTATTTCTTTATTATTCACATTCTTTGCATTAATTGAGGTTCCTGATATTCCAGATTAATGGGCAATGGTATAACTGTACATTATATCGTTACCCTTATTTTTTCTTGCTTAAGGTGGAAATAAGGTAAAAAAGCGTCCATAAAGATAAAAAGGTACTCGATAAAACGCTTCCTAGGAAAATTAGGAAGTGGTAAGATTCGATTTTATGTCAAACCGAATTTGAAGCAAATGAACAGCGACTATTGTGTAACAGATCCGAAAGGAACGACTTAAGTCGATTAGAAAATAAAAATGAACAGGATACAGTAATAAAGACGATCAAGAAGATTAAAGAAATGACGGAGAAGGACATGTCCTATTTTAATGATAAAAGCAGGGAAACCACACAAGATAAACTAAGAAGGATACTGCTGAGGGAGTTATAGAAAAAATCTTTGAGATAAGTAGTGACAAAAGAAATAAAAAATGGACAATGAAGTCCATTTTAATTATTGACGCCCATGTGCTAAACGAGCACGAATCTTGGTGGAACAATATTCAATGATAATCACTAATACAATTAAGGATAACAAGAATGCTCCGACGGCATTCCATTTACTATTTGAAATGGCTTGTGACAATGGAGAACCGATCCCTCCAGCTCCAACAATCCCCAGAATGGTAGCGTCTTTTAAGTTAATATCAAAACGGTAAATAGCGGTTGAAATAAAGGAAGCACTTAATTGTGGTAAGATACCGATACGGATTTTTTGGAAAGTAGTACATCCCATTGCATCTAATGATTCAAGGATACCCGTATCCAAATCTTCAATAGCGGTGATATACATTTTGGAAATCATACCAATGGAACAAACCGCTTGTGTGACAACTCCACAGAAAGGACCAGGACCTGTAACGCGAATCCAAACCAAAGCCCAAATTAAAGCAGGAATGGTACGAATCAATAAAATAACAGCTCTAAAAGTATAGGCGATCGGTTTTGGTACGATGGCGGTAGAAGCCAAGAAACTAAATGGAATAGCTAGGATAGCTCCGATAATGGTGCCTAAGATTGCAATAGCGATGGTTTGAAGAATTAAATAAGGAATACCATTCTCCGTTAAATTTAAGATTAAAGCCCAGTTTGGAGAGAAAAGTCCTCTAATGACTCCTTTCGCTACATTTAATCCCGCTTCTGTAAAGCCGGCGAATTGAAGGGAAGAAGATCCCCAGGATAAAGCCACTAAAATTACTAAGAAAACCGATAAATTACGAAGAAATGTTTTAGGCTCTCTGTTTAAAGCTTGATCTATTTCGTTATACATAAAGCCCTCCTTAAGATAATTTCTTTCTAATAATGCCGTTAACAAAGTCAATGAACCAAACGACAACGAAGACGGATAGAAGAATCATTCCTAAGTCACTATAGGCTCTAAATCCGGTTCTTTCCCGAATGAGAATTCCTAATCCCCCAGCACCTACATATCCTAAAATAGCGGAGGCACGAACATTTAATTCAAAACAATATAAACAATCATCAATGTAGGTTGGTAAAATTTGTGGGACACAAGCTGTCCAGAATGCCTGAAAGGTGGTGGCTCCCATAGATGTCATTGCTTCGTATGGTCCCATGTTGATGGTTTCAATACTTTCGTATAACATCTTCGCCACAATACCGACGGTGAAAACAATGATGGCAACAGTACCGGCTAATGTTCCCAAGCTAAAGACCAGTGCGAAAATGGAAGCATAAATTAATGCCGGAACAGAACGTAACACGGAAAGAATAAAGCGAAAAATTAGTAAACTAGGCCGGTTTTTATTGATATTACTGGAAGAAAGAATGGCTAATGGCAAGCCGATCAAACAGCCTAGAATAGTACCGGTCACTGACATTTGAATGGTTTCAATCAATGGGGTTATCACATGGGAGAAGTAGGCAACATTAGGATGGAAAATTTTATTTAAAATAACAGTGAATTCTCCGATGCGAGAAGCCAAGAGAGAAAAATCAAAGTCAGTCATTTTAGCTGAAATATAAACAGCAATCATTAAAGCTACCAAGATAAAAGGCATGCGACTGACCGGTTTATCAACGGTATGCCCATTTTCTAATTGGATGGTTTTGGGTTTAAAGATACGGTCGAATAAAGATGCTTTCATGCTTTGACCTCTTCTTCATTTCCTTTATAAATATAATCCATGGTGGCTTGATCTAGATCTTTGACTAGACCATCGTAGACAATACGTCCCTTACGAATACCAATGATCCGAGTCGCATATTTAAGAGCCAGATCAACGTGGTGAATATTTAATAGAATGGAAATATTCATTTCCTTATTAATACGTTGAAAGTCTGACATAACAGTATCCGCCATAATGGGATCCAAGGAAGCGACCGGTTCATCTGCCAAAATAATAGATGGATTTTGATTTAGTGTACGAGCTAAGGCAACCCGTTGCATTTGACCGCCGGATAATTCATCTACACGATGATAGGCTTTGTCTAAGATATTGACTTTATCAAGAGCTTCCAGAGCATGAATTTTTTGTTCCTTGGAAAAAGAGGAGAACAGCACTTTATACCAAGGCATATCCGGAACATTTGCCGCTAAAACGTTATTTAAAACGCTTGTACGCGAAACCAAATTAAAGGACTGGAAAATCATACCGACTTTACGCCGATAGTTGCGAAGCTCGTTTCCTTTTAGTTTAGAAACATCTTCACCATCTACTATTAATTCTCCCTTTGTGATATCAATCATGCGATTTACCGTACGAATTAAAGTAGATTTACCGGCACCGGATAGACCGATGATAGCGATGAAGTCACCTTGGTCAATTTTTAAATTCACATTTTCTAGACCCTTTGTGCCATTCGGGTATGTCTTTGAGACATTCTTAAATTCAATCATGTTGTTCTCCTTCTCATTACCTATAAAAAGAAATGGTGCTTTTTAGGCACCATCTAGAATCAGTTTATTTTTGAACTGCTTTTAGAGCTTGACGAGCGCCGTCATAATCTTTGTCGCTTGCTTTTGCATATCCGCTATGCTTGTAAATACCAAAAATCTTTTTACCTTCTTCTGTCTTTGATATTTCAATGATGGAATCTTGGAAAGCGGTCATGAATTCTTTGTTATAAATTTCAGGCTTCTTCATAGTGACGGTTACAGTATCGTTATAAACGTTTTGTGTGACCCCGATCACATTCAATTCATTCCAGATTGAATCTTTGCGACCCCATTCTTTTTGCCATTGTTTTTCATAATCTTGACGACCATCGGCATAACATACGATGACATCAATTTGTTCGGCAGCGGCTTGTTGGAATTCGGCAGCGTAATTTAATGTCGTTACTTTTGATAAATCTTTGATTCCTTTACCCTTGAATTGTTCTTGTAACCACATGGTTGGATAAATATATCCGGCAGAGCTTGTCACATCACGAACAGCCCACTTGGCTTTATCTAAATCTTCCCACGTCAATTTTTCACCAGCATTCACTTTAGCGGCTAGTTTTCTACCATAAGCGGAAGGTCCGGCATAAATGAGACCTTTGTAATAAGTGACCGGTTTATCACTATTTTGTGTCTTATTGGCATCTCCATTCCAATCTTTAGGATTAGTAGAGTCATTTTTGAAACCATGACGAGTAGCCGTCAAAACAACGTCTGAGTCGTTGGAATAAAGAGCGTAAGTTCCACCAGGTAACCAAGCCACGTCAACTGACCCGGCAGATAACGCTTCTCCAGCCGCCTCATAACTATCGGATACGGAAATATCCACTTTACCGATGTTATATCCTTTTTCTTTCATCTTGGCTTTGAATAAATTGCCTAAATTAGAAGTAGCCTTGATGATTTGGTCCGTTGGACGAGATGGAACGAATTGAAACTTAAGACTATCAATGTCTTTCTTACCCGTGTCAGCAGGAAGTACACGTCCGTTCGCATCCTTCTTGGTGTTGGTAGCAGAAGATTTGCCAGAACCACAGCCAACTAGTAAAGCGGCTGTGAGTAGAGATACAGAGATCTTTTTGATGTTCATATTTTTTCCTCCCAAATTGAACAATTTCATTATACAAAAAATATGGCAATAAAATACGTTAATAAATTATTTATTTATTCACAAAGTTCTAAAGAACTCTTTTTATTGATAAAAACTGTAAAAGGAGCATCGCCTCTGATTAAAATAAAATGTATAATAAACAGGTATTACGTCAGTAGCAGCTACCTGACGTTAATCAAAATAAGGAGAAAAAATGAATACAAAAACATTAACACGTATAGCCATGATTGCGGCGGTTTATACCGTTGTTTCTCTTGTGCTGACACCGTTTACCTATGGTAGTGTCCAAGTTCGCATTGCGGAAGCTTTAACGATGTTACCATTGATTTATGCTCCATCTATTTGGGGAGTCACATTAGGTTGCTTTCTGACCAATTTAATTGGAGCGATGATGGCAACCAATCCAACCGGATTTCTCGATGCTATAATTGGGACTCTTGCGACTTTCTTGGCCGCTTATGGAACGTATTATTTTCGAGAAAAGAAGCTCAAGAACATTCCGTTGCTTAGTATTTTATGTCCGATTGTCTTGAATTTTATCTTTGTCGGTGCAGAGCTTGCGTACTTATTCAACCCGGAGAATCTCATGGTTGGTTTCTTAATTCAAGGAACCAGTGTGGCGATCGGAGAGGCTATTAGCGTTATCTTGGGTTATGTATTGATGGAGCCAATGAAAAAATTGATCCAGTAGAGGAAATTTATGACGAAAAAATTATTTCTTGTGATGCTTGTATTGCTTTCGATTCTGTTGATAACAACGGCTTATATTTTAAATAAGAATAAAGGGATTCAACCTGCTCAGAAGTCTGAAACAAAACAACCTCAGGAAAAAAAGCCGGAAACTAAACCGAAAGTTGAATCAGAAGAATCTAACAAACAAGTGACAGCAGATACGAAAACTGCATCTTCTCTTACTTATATTGTGAACAAGAAGCATCCATTGCCGGCAGAATATGAACCTAACGATTTAGTGCGTGTTCCCGTCAAAACAAATGGAACTCCTTGGGCGTTGCGTAAAGAGGCCTCAGATCAATTAGTCAAACTTTTTAAAGCTGCAGAAAAGGATGGCATCTATTTGCGCTTAAGCTCCGGTTATCGATCTTATTCTTATCAGAAACAACTGTATAACTCTTATGCTCGACAAAACGGGAAAGAGGCCAGCGATAAGTTTAGTGCTCGTGCCGGTTATTCAGAACATCAAACCGGTTTAGCAGCGGATATCTTAGGGGCTGATGTCAACTATGACTTTAGTCAAAGGTTTGAAACCCAAAAAGAAGCTATTTGGTTGAAAAAACATGCCCCGAATTACGGTTTTGTTTTGCGCTTTATTAAAGGAAAAGAATCCATTACAGGGTATATGTTTGAACCATGGCATTATCGTTATATAGGAACAAATTTAGCGAAAAAAGTTCAACAAGCAGGAAATGATGTGACGTTAGAAGAATACTTTAATGTTGAAGGAGGAAACTACAAGAATTAGTTTCTTCTTTTTAATGGATTGTTATTGTTGATGATAGGAATAGAAGAAATAGTCGATGTAAAACAGAAAGATAATAAAGTGTCATCAATAAATAAAGTAGAGAAGTCCTAATTTCATAGGAGCTTATAGATGTTTTAGGATAGTACAGATGGGTTTGTATTTAGCTTGTTTTTTGAAAATAAGAAGTTCTGAAGGCATTGTTTGTGATTCTTATGACGAATAAACAAAGCAGATGGTATAATGGTTTTATGAAAAAAGCATTATTTATCACAATAGAAGGTCCGGATGGGTCAGGAAAATCAACGGTGAGTCAAACTGTTTGTCAAAGACTTCAACAAGAAGGTTATCGTTTACAACTAACTAGAGAACCGGGAGGATCGAAGATTGCCGAGCAAATTCGTTCCATTATCCTAGACCCCCAGAATACAGATATGGATGCGCGTACAGAGGCTTTATTATATGCGGCCAGTCGTCGTCAGCACTTAATGGATAAAGTATTACCGGCTTTAGAAAATGGGATACCGGTTATTTCTGATCGCTTTGTGGATAGCTCTTTGGCTTATCAAGGAGTGGGACGTTGTATTGGGATTGAACCTGTATGGCTGATCAACGAATTTGCGATAGAGGGCTGTTTACCCGATAAAACCATCTATCTGGATATTGATGCTGAAACGGGTCTTAGAAGAATTCAAAAGGGGAGAAACCAGTTAGATCGTTTAGACCAAGAAGAAGCTTCGTTCCATACTCGTGTATTCCAAGGCTACCAAACTATTTTGAAACGCTTTCCTGATCGTTTTATCAAAGTAGATGCTCGTCAAGGATTGGAAAAAGTGGTGGAAGATACTTATGTTGTGTTGAAAGGATTACTGGATGCTCAATAGGTTATCTTTCATGCAAACCATGGCTTATCAACAAATTGAAAGAACTTTGAGAAATCAAAATTTTTCTCATGCTTATTTATTTGTAGGAAATGCTCATCAAGATATGCGAGATTTAGCGACTTTTTTTGCTCAAAGTTTACTGTGCTCAAAGAGTGATATCGCTTGCGGAATTTGTGGATCTTGCGAAAGAGTGATCCAAGGGCAACATCCTGATTACCAACACCTCAACGGAGAAGAAAAAGCGATATCTAAAAAAGAAATAGATGAGCTGCAAAACTATTTTTCAAAAACAGCGGTGGAAAACGCAAAGGGAAGAAGGGTTTGTTTCTTAGAGCACATGGAAACAGCCAGTCTATCCGCTCAAAATAGTTTGTTGAAATTTTTGGAAGAACCGTCAAAGGGTGTTGTGATTATTTTGAGTGTGCCTAAGGAGTCTTCTATTCTTCCTACCTTAGTTTCTCGTTGTATTCCAATTTATTTTCAAAGTGTCAATCAAAAGGAGTTGTTACAACAAGCGTTGAAATTAGGCTATGGACAAGAGGATGCGTATTTCTTATCACTGATCAGTCAAAGTGAAGAAGAGTTAAAACAGAACCATGAAAAAGAAGAGTATGCCAAGGCTATCTTGATGTTGAAAGAAAGTTTAGAACAACCACAAGAATTGTTGGTGGATTATCATGTGTCTTTAAAACCGAAAGATAAAGATAGCCATTTATTTTTATTAAATACCTATTTTCATTTTGTGGCACAAGCCATGCGTCAAGCCTTAATGAAAGAAGAAGTGGGACCTACCTGGTTGGTGGACTACATTCGAAAAGCGAAAGATGATAAAGAACAAGCCATGGTTTATGCTTTGGTGATGGAAGCTTTAGATCGTCTGAATAAATATAACGATCCAACTTTACTTTTTGAACAAACAATATATCAATGGAGGATTTTAAAAAATGACAACCGTAGAAGAAAATAGTTGTGCCTGTCCTCTTCAACAAGAAGATCCGGATATTCATTTTCCTTATAGTGTGGCTGTTCGTTTTCGTAATGGATCTAGATTATATTCCTTTGGGACTCAAGATGGAACGATTAAAAAGGGAAGTTATGTAGTTGTAGAAACAGAACAGGGGTTAGAATTGGCTGAAGTGGAAGCGGATGCGATAGATCCTGCTAAATATAAACTAAAAATGCCTCAAAAAGAGATTCTACGAGTCGCAAGCGAAAAAGATGTATGGATGAATGAACAAAATATAGCCCTCGAAAAAGAAGCTTTAGAAGTATGCCGAACAGGAATTGCACAATTTCAACTAGAAATGAATTTATTGAATGTTCAATATAATTTAGATCGAACAAAAGTCTTGTTTATTTATGCGGCGGATCAACGGGTGGATTTTCGTGAATTGTTACGATTCTTAGGATCTAAGCTGCATTGTCGTATTGAATTAAGACAAATTGGAGATCGGGATAAAGCGAAAATGATTGGAGCGATTGGTGTTTGTGGTCGTGAGACTTGCTGCTCGAGTTTTAAGGATAAATTTGATGTTATTTCTATTAATATGGCGAAGAATCAGAACCTTGCTTTGAATATTGATAAGCTGTCAGGAATGTGTGGAAAACTGATGTGTTGTTTAAAATATGAGGATGATGCTTATAAAATGGCCAGTCAGTCTTTACCTAAAATTGGTTCTCATATCCAATGGGAGGGACAGGATTATCGTTTAAGTTCCATCAATGTTTTGCGAGAAGAAGCACGGTTGGATAATCGAGAAAGTGTGGTCTATGTCAGTTTTGCGGAATTAAGAGGAGAAGAAAAACCGGTCATTGAGCCAAAGGTATCGGCAGTCAAAAAAGAAGTGATTAAAAAAGAAGTCGTGAAAAAAGAAACGATCAAAAAAGAAAATTCTGCACCACTTCCAAAGAAAAAGAAAAAGGTGGTTTACCGAAGATGAAACCACAAAAAGAAGTCACACAAAAGAAAGTGACGACACGCAGCTTTGGTAAGAAAAAGGTAGTACAATGATTCGTCAGAAATCTTTTCATAACAAGCGGGCTACTTTATTTCTAGTACCGACTCCCATCGGGAATATGACAGAAATATCCATGCGACAAAAAGAAACTTTGGAAAAGGTCGATGTGATTGCTTGTGAAGACACGCGAAATAGTGGCCAGTTATTGAAAACATTGGGTATTAATAAACGGTTGATAGCTTATCAAAACTTTAACGAAGAAAACTCTTCCAAAGGGATTTTGTCTTTATTGGAAGAGGGGAAAGATGTGGCTTTGATTAGTGATGCCGGTTATCCTTTGATTTCAGATCCCGGTCAAAAGGTGGTTCAATTGGTGAGTCGTTCGGGCTATAATGTGGTGCCGATTTCAGGTAGTTCCGCCATTTTGAATGCTTTAGTGGCCAGTGGTTTAGTGGTACAACCGTTCTTATTTGTGGGTTTTTTAGGGAATCAATCCAGTCAAAGAAGAAAACGACTGAAAGAATTTAAAGATTATCCAATGACGATGGTTTTTTATGAAGCACCTCATCGGATTGAAAAGTGTTTAAAAGATTGTTTGGAAATATTAGGGGATCGCTCTTGTACGTTAGCCAGAGAAATGACCAAATTGCATGAAGAATTCATTCGCGGTACTTTTTCAGAAATATTGGAAATATGTAAAGAATTAAAAGGGGAAATGGTGTTAGTGGTTGAAGGTAAGGCGGAGAGTGACGAAGTCGATTTCAACGAAGTGGTTGGTGAAGTTCAAAAGTTGGTGGATCAAGGATTTAGAACCAAAGAAGCCAGTAAACAAATAGCTGACAAAATGGGGTTATCCAAAAATAAAGTTTATGATCTATACTTGGAAACATTGCCAAAAGAGTAGACTTTTTCTAAAATAAGAAAAAAGAGGATAGAGTATGTTAAAAAATCCAACGGTATTAAAATATATGATTTTTATTTTAGTCGGCATTATCTTGGTGTTGACGGTTGCGGTTATTTACTTGGTTTTCAAGAAAAATGAATATTATGTAGATGAGACAGGAGAAGAGGTAAAACCGGTTCCAGCCATTAAAAAAACGCCAATACAGCCGATTGAATTAGATGTAACAGATGATGAAGTCACAAAAGTAGCTCCTGTGATTCAAGAAAAACCAAGCTTAAAGGGATTATTGATTTTAATCTCGGTAGGAAATCAATCAAAGAGTCAATCGTTCTTGGATTTCCCATGTGTTATCGGGCGAGAAGCGGCTTCTGATTTTGTGTTAAATGATCCGGCAGTATCCCGAAAACATTGCCAAATTTTAAGAGAAGAGGAATCATTTTTCTTGGAAGATTTATCAGAACATAATGGTACTTTTTTAAATGGAACGAAGATAGTACCACACTCTAAAATAAAATTAAATGTTGGTGACGAGGTTACAGTAGGTCATGTATCACTTAAGATTCAACAAGAAATTCGTGCTTAGGGATATCCTAAGTACTTTTTATTTTTTAAAATGAATCTCTATAGTAGATATAGTGTCAGTAGATCAGAATAAAATAAATAGATATGAATTTTTTTCAATGATAAGAAACAAAAGAAATTCATACTAAATTCATATGAGCATATTACTCTATGGATGAAGCCGAGAAAGGATGAATTGATTGTGGCAAAAATACTTTTTCTAGAAGATGAAAAAATGATCCGAGAGGTATTATCGGAATACATGATAGTGGCAGGGCATGAGGTGATACCTTGCGAAAGAGGAGATGATGCTCTTGCTTTGGTGGAAGAAGGAAAAGACTTTGATTTGGCGGTATTGGATATACGAGTTCCGGGTGCTAGTGGATTGGAAGTTCTACAAGCGATTAAAGCGAAAATGAAAGAAGAAGTAGGAACGATTATGTTGACAGCTTATGATGATATCAATACCCAATTGGAAGCGTTTCATTTTTTAGCAGATGATTATATAACTAAGCCGGCTTCTCCCATCATTTTGATTAAAAGAATGGAGGCTGTTTTAAGAAGGACAAGGAAGAAACCTTCCTCTTTAATGGGACATGGGCTTATTGTCGATGAAGAGGAGTTTAGAGCGTATTATAATCAAAAAAATTTAAAACTTACGGTAAGCGAATTTCTTTTGTTGAAGACATTGCGTGATAGTCCGGGAAGAGTGTTTAGTCGGGATCAGCTAATCGATCAAATTTTTGCGGAAGAATATATTGCAAACGATAGAATCATAGACGCCCATGTTAAAAATCTTAGAAAAAAATTGCCTTTTGATTATATCGAAACAGTGATCGGGTTAGGCTATCGATGGAGGAAAGAAGATGAAATTGGGCAATAAAACATTTTTATACAGCGTTATCATTGCTTTCATTACGGGAATGGTGATTTTCTCTTATATGATCTTTTTGATGCCGGCGATGTATATGGATTATAAGGAAAAGCAGAACAGGGAGAATGCCAAGAGTTCCTTAGCTTATTTTAAGGATCATGAATCTTTGAAAGGAATGGAAATGCGTGATTCAGGTGTGTTTGGAATCGCCATTCCTGACAAGGGGTATACGATTAAAATTGCGGGTTCGGGGTTTGAGGGGAATATTGAGTTTATCAGTCCTTCTGCCAGAAAGCTCATTGATCAAATTAGATCTTTAAATCAAAAAAGCTTTGAAAAAAGTGATGATTTATTTCAAAAGTTCAAGCCGCTTTTATCCTCCGTTCTCCATGAAAACATGGGTGAAATTAAAAAGAATTTCAAGTTTACAATGGATGTGGATAAATCTGTCATGCCGTTTAAGGCGCAAAAACGGAAGATCCATATGCTTGGTGGTGGAATGGGAATGGGTGAGTTTACAGTAAAAAGTAATTACTCCGGAACCAGTTATACCAATTTTGTGGGCTTTGTTAAAAAAGGGAAAACCATGTTGGTGATTGTGAATAGTGTGATGACTCCTACTGCCAAAGAGATTTTACCAGTGATTTATGGTTCTATACCAACGCTTGTGTTATTGATGATTATCTTAGCCTTTGGAGTTTCTGAAATTTATTCTAAAAAAATTGTGAAACCGATTAAAAAACTCTCCATTGATGCGGAAAAAAGGATGTATGCTTCTTCTTATTCTCTAGATCCGTTAGAGGTTTCGGGGAAGGATGAGATTGCAGATTTGACAACAGCCTTAAATCTTCTGTATCAAAAACAAGCACAGGCAGTTGAGGAGTTGGAAGAGGAAAACAAGCGAAAAGAAGTCTATATGAGAGCTTTATCCCATCAATTGAAAACACCTGTTACAGCCTCGCTTCTTCTAGTGGACGGTATGATTGGAAAGGTTGGTAAGTTTGGAGATAGAGAAATTTATCTGCCCGAGGTAAAAGACCAGCTTCAAGAAATGATGAGCATTATAAATGAGGCATCTAGTATTCATCATATGAGTGATCAGCAAGAGATAGAGTGGATTGATTTAGAAGTTCTTTGTCGAGAAATCATTGAAAAAAATCGGATTAATGCTGAGGCTAAAGGAATCACTTTACGAATAGAGAATCCTGAAAAGAAAGTTTATTGGCAAAAGAATGTTAGGATGCTTAGGAAAATATTAGAAAATTTGATTGTGAATGGGATTGATCATACGACAGAAAATGGCGATGTGAAACTGATCATACAAGAAACAAAGATTCGAGTTTTGAATCATCCTGGCCATATTGAAGAAGGTCTAATAGAAAATATATTTGAACCATTTGTGACAAGTGTACAAGAGGAGAATCTTGATAAACAGAAAGGTCATGGACTTGGCCTTTATATCGCGAAATATTTTGCCGGAAAACTGGGCTTGGAACTGAAAGGTAAGAATTTACAAGATGGTGTTGAGTTTATGATAGAGAAAAGAGGTAAAAATGATTAGATTGGATCATGTAAAGGTTCATTTCAAAGACAAAGTGGCTTTGAATCTTGGCCGTGTGGTAGAAATTGAAGATGGTGAAAGGGTCGGTATTATCGGTAGTAATGGTGCCGGTAAAAGTACATTACTTAAAAGTATCTTAGGACTGGTTTCTTATCAGGGGAACATCAATCTTGCCATTCCATCGAATCAAATTGCTGTTCATATGCAACAGAATGAATACATTGAAACTGTCCCAATCCGAATCATCATTGAAATGGTGATGGGATGTCGGATTCATGATCATCCGAAGCTTGTTGAAATGATTCGATTTTTAGAATTTGAAGATTGCTTAAATAAGAGATGGAAACATCTTTCGGGTGGTCAAAAGCAGCGATTGACTTTGATATTGGTCATGTGTCAAGACAGTAAGATCACTATGTTTGATGAGGTTACCTCGGGTCTTGATTTTGAAACACGACAGCGTTTGATGGATAAGCTTGTGGAATGGTATAAGGATAAAAAGACAACTCTTTTGATCACATCACATTACTATACGGAGCTGGATAATTTAGCCACTAAAATATTATATTTAAAAGATGGCCGTGTAGTGGATTATGGTTCAAAAGAAGAACTTTTCCGAAAATATTGTGGAAATGCGGTACTGATTGTTGAAGATACGAAAAAAGCAGCGGCTATTGCTGAAGGACACAAGCGTATTTTATCCGGGGAAGGATTGATAGCATTATCTTGTCGTAATGCTGAAGAAGAGATGATCATCACAGAAAAGCTAATTAAAAATCAGATCAATTACAGAAGAAGTGATAATGATATTGAGATGATGACGATTAATGCGGGGAGAAACTATGAATAAGTATACGATTAAATATGAATTTTTAAATACATTGTATAATGGATATTCCATTTTCTTTGGAACCATATTTCCGATTTTACTTATTCACCTAATTAGTCGATCCGTGTTAAAAAACGTACCGGAGAACATGAAATCAGAAGTGATCACGACGATATTTATGGGAATGGCCATGTTGATTCCTTTAGCCAGTATTTTTCTAAGCCATGCTTCGACGTATTCCAATGAATTAGACAAGCGTGTTCCGGAAAGGATTCTGCTATTTGGCTTTTCTGAAAAGGATATTTTTCTGAATAAACTGATTTCGTATTCCATCTTTTTGACTCTTTGTTTGGGAATCTATTTACTAGGAACAATACCGTTCTTCAATTTAAAAATACCGACTTTGAAGGCGGGTATTATTTGGATTTTGGGAATTTATGTTTTGTCTGGAATTATGATGGCTTTAGCCCATGGGCTTGCGACCATGATTAGAAAATTTGGACCTACGTATGGAGTGTCCATGGGAATATACTTTGCCATGATGATTCTAAGTGGGAATATGGGGGTTTCTGTATCAGATTTGCCAAAATCATTAAGATGGTTATCGGATTTATTACCAATGAGGCAATTGGGAAGTGGTTATATCGATTTCTGGATGGGGCGAGATTTTAATTTTGGACCTCTCATTCAATCCATGATTTTTATGACGGCAGTTAGCACTGTGATTTTACTGATCGCATTCAAAGTGAGGGATAGAAAAAACTAAGTTTTTATGACTGAAAAGATCCCAGCTGGAACCATCAATATAAAAACCATGATGGTGTTATTGATATTCCATTAGACAATGAAAGATAAAAATGCTGGAAGACCGCTTTCAAAAAGGTTTTCCGGCATTTTAGATTGTGGTATGTTTAATACAATAAATAGAAATAGGAGGCTTTTCATGAATATCAATGAAAACTATAGTGGTTTTACGCTAAACCGAATCAGAGAAGTACCCGATTTAAAAGGAAAACTTTACGAATTTACACACCATAAAACAAACGCTAAATTGAATTGGATTCAAACAGCGGATACGAATAAGACTTTTTCGATTACCTTTAAGACATTACCTTTTGATGATACAGGTGTTTTCCATATCTTAGAACACTCTGTTTTAAATGGTTCTAAAAAATACCGCACCAGAGAACCTTTTGTCGATTTGCTAAAACACTCTATGCAGACCTTTTTAAACGCCATGACATATCCGGATAAAACGGTTTATCCTGTTTCTTCCCGTAATGACAAGGACTTTATGAATTTAATGTCTGTTTATATGGATGCAGTATTCAATCCGGCTATTTATGAGAATAAAAATATTTTCTTACAAGAAGGCTGGCGCTATGAAATTCATGATGAAAAAGAAGTGCCAAAATTCAATGGGGTTGTTCTAAATGAAATGAAAGGAGTTTTTTCGGATGTGTACTCCAACATATTTGATGAAATGTTCCGACAACTATATCCATCCAATTCGTATCAATATGTTTCAGGGGGAGATCCTAAAGCAATTCCGGATTTAACGTATGAAAAATTTTTAGAAACTCATAAAAAGTTTTATCATCCAAGTAATGCAAGGGTTATTTTAGATGGAAATGTGGATATTGAAACGGTTTTGAAATTGATTGATGAAGAATATTTCTCTCATTATGAAAAAGGAGAATCGTTTACTATTGAAAATCAAGAAGTATTGCCTGCTCGTACTTCTACCATTGAAATTGAGATAGCTCCAGAAGACAGTTCGGAAAATCGTAGTTATATCAGTTTTGGTAAGATTTTGGGTCATTTCTATGAATTAAAAAGAAAATAGCTATGTCAATTGTGCATTCGATTTTGGTTGGAACGAACGAAGCTCCTTTAAAGAAGGCTATCTTAGAATCCGGTTTAGCACAAGATGTGGATTATAGTTTAGAAACAGAACTGCAACAACCATTCTCTATTTTAATGCTGGTTAATACGGAAGAAGAACATTTGGAAAAAATCAAAGAAGTGATTCGTTTTGTCACAAAGGATTATCATTTTGATCCAAAAGAATTAGAAGCTAGCATTAACGGCATGGAGTTTCATTATCGAGAAAAGAGTGAACCGGCCGGCTTATTGAACAGTCTTCACTCCTTGGAAACTTGGTTATACGATGGAGATCCAATAGACGGAATTCAGTTATCTTCTATTTTCAATGAATTAAGAGAAGAAATTTCCACTTCTTATTTTGAAGAAATGATGAAGGAATTTTATGATGATGAAGAACATTGGGTCACGGTGATTGCCAAACCTTCTAAAACAATTGCGAAGAGAAGAGATGAAGCGGAACAAGCTCGTTTGTTAGCCGATCAAGCAAACTGGGAAAACGCACGACCATATATTGAGGAACAGTTGGCTTTAGAGGCTTGGCAAACCACACCGGATACCAAGGAACAATTGGATACCATGCCAAAATTATCCTTAAGTGATGTTCAATCAAAAGTGATCCTTTTTCCAACAGAAGAGATTTCCTATCGTGGAACACGTGTTCTGATTCATCCATCAGACCCATCCGGTATTGTGCATTTTAATTTATATTTCTCATTGGCCGGATTGCCAAAGGATCGGCTATCGGAAGTGGCTTTCTTTACTCGACAATTGTTGGGTAATTTAGCAACGGAGAACTATTCTCTATCCGCATTAACCTCTGAAATCAAGAATGTCATTCCTGTTTTAAGTACTGGAGTCACTTGTTTTACACCATATAACCGAACCGACGGAACACAACCATTCTTAGAAGTAACGGCTTCCACATTAGAGAAAAATGTAGATCAAGCCATTGCTTTGGTTCAAGAAATTCTGTTTAAGACGAAGTTTGAAAAGGAATTTGTTTTAAATCTTTTAAAACAAAGTAACGAATCTATTCGTCAATCGTTAGTAAATAGCGGTCATCAATATGCCTTGTTACGAGCAAAGGCTCATACTTCAGCAGAAGGGGTTTTCAATGAATATACACGTGGTATTACCTATGGTGCCTATTTACAATCGTTAGAAGATCATTTTGAAGAAGATTGGGAAGGTTTCTTAGAAGCTATTCAAAATAACATCTCTGTGATCTTCAGTCAAGATCGCTTCATTTTATCTATAGCCGGCATTGAAAAAGAGAAGTTTGAAGATTTTATCTTTGGATTAAATACTGTGAAAGCAAACGGTACGGTGGTCCACTATCCATTGTTACAAGATGAAAAAGAAGCTCTTCAAATCTCGGGTGGAGTTTCTTATACGGGTGTAGCTGCTAAGATGGAAACATATGATCCTTGTTTCCAAGTACTGGCTCATTTGGTGACCTATGATTTTTTGTGGACAGAAGTTCGAGTGAAAAACGGAGCGTATGGAACAGGTATGAGAAGTAATCGTTTAGGTTTCAATACTTTCTCCTATCGTGATCCGAATCCGATAGTTTCTTTAGAGGTAAATCAAAAAATTGCGGATTATTTACGAGATTTTGTGAAAAAACCGGAAACGGAAAACGACTTAAACATTATTGGAACTATTGCGACGATGGAACCGTTAATGAATTATCGTAGTCAAGTGAAGACGGGAGATACATTAGTCTTAAGTTCAATTGACGATCATATTCGTCAAGCGGAACGGGAACGCCTTTTAGCCATGAAGAAGGAAGATTATCTTGCATTAGCGGATCAAGTGGAAGAAGCTTTGAAGCATCGTTTTCAAGTGGTGATCGGAAATGAAGAGGCGGTATCAAAGCTAGATGGATATAAAAAACTATCAATCAAAGAATAAAGAATGTGGAAACACATTCTTTTTTATAAACGGTTTGAAATCGGATGATTCTCTTTTATAATGAAAATAGTTCTCAATAAGCGTATGAAAAGAAGACAAATAGAACAAAAAATCCATAGATGGTTGGTGAAAACAGTCATTTTGTTTGTTTAAAGTATGGGAAATTACTTGATTTAGGGAAATTGACTTACGATTCCTGCCCGGATCGTCAATAGGAGATAGCTCATCCTGAATGAAAAGTGAGTTCACATATAACGCTTTTTGAAGAATATTGTGATGATTGTCAGAAAGAGGAGGACAAGATACATGGAATTAAAAGGATCAAAGACAGAAAAGAATCTAAATGACGCATTTGCGGGTGAATCTATGGCTCGTAATAAGTACACTTTTTTTGCTCAAAAAGCTCGTGAAGAAGGCTATGAACAAATTGCTAATCTTTTCTTAGAAACGGCTCGTAATGAACAAGAACACGCTCGTTTATGGTTTGAAGCTTTATGTGGTGGAGAAATTCCTTCAACAGCGGATTGCTTACAAATGGGAGCTGATGGTGAAAACTATGAATGGACCGATATGTATCAGAAAATGGCTGAAGAAGCTCGCGAAGAAGGATTCACCAAAATTGCAGCACAAATGGAAATGGTTGCTAAAGTTGAAAAAGAGCATGAAGAACGTTACAACAAATTAAAGAGTAATGTGATCAATAATCGTGTGTTTGAAAAGGATGAAGAATCTGTATGGCAATGTGAAATTTGTGGATACACGATGACAGGGAAAAAAGCTCCTAAAGTTTGCCCATTATGTGGTTATCAAGAAAGCTACTTCGAACTTACTAAAGAAAATTACTAATTGATTTTCCGTTAAAAACCTCTTCTTAGGAGGTTTTTTTCATTAGGAATTAATAATTTCTTAAAAGATGAAAGGGGATTTCGATGATACTATAAGGCTACAAAAGGTAGGAAATATGGATCGTATATTATTGGTAGATGATGAAAAAGATATTGTAGAAGCACTTAAAATCTTTTTGTCAAAAGAAGATTTTGAATTATTGACCGCTACGAATGGAAAAGAAGCTTTGGAAATTGTTCAAAAGGAAAAAGTAGATTTGGTTCTAATGGATATTATGATGCCTATTATGGATGGGGTAAAAGCCACGAAAGAAATTCGCAAGAACCAAAACATTCCGATTATTTTCCTTAGTGCAAAAGGTGAGCGAGAGGATAAAATAGAAGGTTTGACCATTGGAGCAGATGATTATATCACAAAACCATTTCACCCAGAAGAAGTCATTGCCCGTATCAAAGCACAGTTGAGACGGTTTAAAGAGCTTGGATCACAACAAAAAGATCAAGAAGTTTATATGTTGGGCGGGATCACGTTAAACGATTCCTTAAAGTTGGTCAATGTGGATGGAAAAGAAATATCTTTGACACCTGTGGAATATGGGATTTTGAAATATTTCATTCAAAATCCTAAAAAACTGTTGACCTCTCAAGATATTTATCAAGAAGTATGGAAGGAAGAACCCATTGGTTCGGAAAGTACTATAGCCGTTCATATTCGCCATCTAAGAGAAAAAATTGAAATTGATCCTTCTCATCCTCGCTATATCAAAGTGGTTTGGGGAAGAGGGTATAAAGCGGAGTCAGATTATGAAAAATAAAGTATTGGGAAGTCTTGGAATCAAAATAATTGTATGGATTGTGTTGAGTGTATCTAGTTTTAGTTTTTTAATTGGTTTTTATGGCCTGGCTCTTTCTAGTTCATCTCGTCAACAAGAACATGTGAATCAGACGAGTTATTTTTCTACTTATGAAGCAAACTATGGAATCCAAACGGAAGTCAAAGCATTTTTAAGTGAAATGGAAGCGAACCAATTTAAACAAAGTGTTGCCGAGCAACAGTTTGGTAAAAAATCAAGTAACCTATCTATGACGATTAAAAAAGGACAAAAAAAATTGGTTCAGAATTTTCCTTATGAAATCAATGCAAAGTCCATCACAGGTAAGTTATATTTTGAGAAGGCGAAACTAGAACAACCGGGGGAACAAAGTAGTTTTTTTCAAAGTGATGAAAAAAATGCGGATTATGTCGTAGAGTATACGATTGTACAACCATTAACTGTAAAAGATCAGTTGTTTAAAGGTTATCAGGTTTACACTTTCTTGCAGAATCATCAAGCAGAGATCCACTACTTACTATATGGAGGATTTATTGGAGTACTTATTTCATCTATCTATTTACTTAATGCGGCAGGGCATCGTAAAAATACAGATGAAATTGTTCTAACTGCTTGGGATAAAATTCCCCTGGAAATAAATGCATTCATAAGTGGTGGTTTATTTATTTTTTTGATGAGTATAGTAGTTCAAAACTATTTCTCAAAAACTCTTTTACAACAGTATTATAAAAACCTATTTATGAATGTAGAAGAAAATTTAATTTTTGCTTTATTGATAGAACTTTGTGGAATTGTATTGGGCTTATTCTTCTTAACGATAGCGGTCAGATTAAAAGCCAAGGTTTTTTGGAAAAACACCTTGTTGTGTAAAATTTTCCACTTTATTAAGAAAACATGGGTTCATATTCAGGAAGGAACCAGTTTGACATGGATGGCATTTTTCCTATTATCTATTTTTTGGTTTTTGTTTTTGGTCTTTAGACGGAGTCTTTTCATCTTTGGATTGGTTGGCATTTCCTTTTGGGCGGTATTAATGTTTGTTCGTCAATCGGAGTTGTTGTCAAAAGTGATGCGGGAATATGCTAAAGGAAATTTTAACTATACCGTTTCCAAAGAAGGATTGACACCAATTTTCTCCAGACAGTTAGATGATTTGTTCAAAGTAAAAGATGGGGTTCAAAAAGCTATCATGAATCAATTAAAATCGGAACACTTAAAAACAGAGTTGATTACCAACGTATCCCATGATTTGAAAACACCGTTGACCAATATTTTAAATTATGCTCAAATCATCAAAGAAGATAAAAATGAAGACGAAAGAAAAGAACATATTGATATCATGATTCACCATGCGGATCGGTTAAAGCGATTGACGGAAGATGTGCTGCTGGCTTCAAAAGCCTCTACGGGGAATATGCCGGTTCACTTGAGTAATATTCATTGTGAAGAATTATTGGTTCAGATTATAGGAGAATATGCAGATCGTTTTAAAGATCGTGAATTGGAAATTATTAAGATCAATACCAATCCGGATTTGATGGTTCAAGCAGATGGGGAGTTATTATTTCGAGTGTTTGAAAATCTGTTTTCCAATCAATTGAAGTATGCTTTAGAAAAGACACGTATTTATTTAGAGGTGCTTGAAAAAGAAGAACATGTTTTATTTGTGATGAAGAATGTATCAAAAGAGCCATTAAATATCAATGCAGAAGAATTAATGGAGCGTTTTGTACAAGGGGATGATTCCAGAAGTCATGAAGGAAGCGGGCTAGGTTTAAGTATTGTGAAAAGCTTAGTTCAGCTTCAAAATGGAAAGTTTGATATTGAAATCAATGGGGATTATTTCCAAACAAAAATAGAGCTTAAAAAAGCTTCTATGTAGTCAATATAAAAGTAGATCTACCTAAATATATATGATTATCGGACTTGATTCTTTACCGGATGAAGAATCAAGTCTTTTTATCTTTTCCATTCTAATCCTTAACTTAATCATTATAACAAAAAAGATAAAACAAAATAAGACTATTAAAATCCTATGAATTAGATAAGATGAGCTTAGGAGAGGATCATATGAAAAAAGGAAAAGTATTTGTGGCACTTGTGATGTTGCTGGTGGGATGTTCTAAACCGGTAGTTCAAAAGAAAGAACCACCAAAAAAACCATTGAATTCTCATTTTCAGGTGGTGAAACATTATGAAACAAAAAGTGTGGCAGGGGATTCAGCGAACTTTCATTATCTGGAAAGAAATAAACTCTATACTTCTATGGAGAGGTATGATCAAGAAATTCTACTTCAATATAGATCAAAGTCTCTTGGGTATATTGATATAACCAATGGGAAGTATACTTCCATTTATCATTTTAAAGATCGGGTACGTTGTTGGGACTTTTTCGTCCAAGGCAAAGGGTTCTACTATTCAGAGTTTGAAGAAGATGGAGAAATAGTGACAGTTGGATATCAGGAGAATGGTCAACGTAAGAAGATTGATGAAGGAGTTGTGGTGAATCCATGGGCATTACCGATGTTTAATAAGGTTGAAGGCAACCGATTACTGTACCAGATTATTACCAGAGAAAACGGTCGTCATTTTCATCAGTTAAAAACAATCAATCTGGATTATCCAAATGATGTTAAAACTTTGTATAAAGAAGAAGTGAAACCGGAAATCAACTCTAATTACCGATATAGTGTCAATCAAAATAGAGTCACTTTTAATAAAAGAGAAGGTAAAAAAGGATGGTATCTGTCTTTGGATTTAAAAACAGGGAAAGTCACCGATGTAACGGGTGTGATTGAAGATCCGATTATTTCAGATGCTTTGTATCTTGGAAATAATCAATATTTATTAGAAAACATTGATGGTCATAGTAGTGTTGTCTACGATATTGAAAAGAAAAAGAAATCCTTAGTTTTGGGGGGAATAGAAGCCTATGGGTAGGAATTGGAGATCGACAGTTTTTTTCGACGACGGATGTATTAACAGACGGTTCACTAGCAAAAAGAGGGGAGTTGGTGGAATTAAAAGATGGAAAAATAAGAACAGTAGAAGTCAAAGGTTATAAAAAAGTAGGAGATGAATTTGAAAGAATGTTCTATAGTAATGGGAAACTAGTTATCGCAGATCAAAAGTTAGTCCATTTTGACGATAAAGATCGTCGTAACACAGTGATTATTAACGTAGTGGAGGAGAAAAATGAAGAAAATGAAAAGAATCATTAAAGTGGCGGTGATTGCATTAATGGTGATTGGTTTTATAAAGCCGGTTTGTGCGGAAGAGATGAATGGTTTTGGGAATCCACCGGAATGGGTGGAAAAGGAAAATGAATCCAGAAATCGAGAAAAGGAAAGAGAAGCGAAAAATCAAATTTCCATAAAATCATCTCATATTGTTGAACAAAAATTTCTGTCAGTTCCGGTTTTCAGACAAGAAACAAAGTATTGGTGTGGACCGGCAAGTGTTCAAATGATCGTGAAGTATAAAACCGGAAAGAAAGTGAGTCAAAGCACACTGGCTTCTTATATGAATACGAATAAAAGCGGAACTTATGTTTGGCAAATGGTTAGAGGTTTAAATAAGTATACAAACAGTAATTTCTATAGTTCTACAACGATAGCACAAAGAGGAATCTACGAGTCTACCAAGGAGAGCCTCAAGAAGAATTATCCGATTGTCGGTAACGTTAATACAAAACTATTAAATGAGAAGTATCAATTTGATAGTGGCCATTATATTGTCATAACGGGATACCGATATCGAATTCAAGGAACGCCCGCATCAAAGTCAGCGGATTGTTTAAGAGCTAATGGGGAGAATAAATCTCTTTATTATAATGACCCATATTTTAAAACTCATGATAGTGTTGGGGCTTATAAAATGACAAAGGCTATAGAAAAAAATGGGAATGGAGGATATTATATTTGGTAAGTTTATAAGATAAAATAATGCGATAATTAGTGATACCGAGTACAACTGATTCAGATTATAGAAATCGGTTGTACTTTTTATTTGGTTGAATGATGGAGTTTAGCTGTTTGAATTTACTGTGATTGTTTTTTTACAAAAATGAACCTCTTTAAATGAAGAGAATAGATCCAAGTTTCGATTTCCGGATATATTTTTTCAAAAGTTGTTCGATATTGACACAATTGGTCTTGGTAACGAGCAATGAAGGCAGCTTCCGTATCGAGATGATCGGTTTTGTAATCTAAGATAATAGCTTTTTTCTGATTTGTTGCGATAAAGTCAAGGATACCTTGGTAGGCGATTCCATTTTCCTCATAATAATAAGGAAGTTCACGATGGATATCCATTGTCTGGAATATCTTTTGTGTCCAATCGCTATTCTGGAAGAAAAGAATACTTTCTCTGGTAGCCATTGGCAACTGGGGATCAATTTCATCAAGCTGTATAGGACGGTTTGGAAGCTTTTCTAAACAAGTGTGGACTTTTGAACCGA
Source organism: Bulleidia extructa W1219 (assembly GCF_000177375.1). GTDB lineage: Bacteria > Bacillota_I > Bacilli_A > Erysipelotrichales > Erysipelotrichaceae > Bulleidia > Bulleidia extructa. The sequence goes on along the minus strand of NZ_ADFR01000002.1, from coordinate 297,529 downwards.
AGTTTTGACCGGTCACCTTCTTTTTCTCAAAATTAAGTGGTTTTAATTCTATTCCATGATGACTTGGTGAATCTTGTTTGAAAATAGAAGAAAAATCTTTTGAATAATGAGGTAGCTCTTGGACAAAAGGATAGTCGGGTTGCATTTTATATTCTTGAACATTTTCCAGTTCTTCAACTTCTATACAATGATATAAAGAAGCAGGTAAGTCTTTTAAAGCAGCTTGTACCAAAACCCCTAAATCCTGGTTGGAAAGAATGAAATCTCTTGTTAAGGAACCTTCTTTTTTGTTGGAAGGAGAAACTAAATATAGCTTTTCTTCGGCTCGAGTGATGGCAACGTAAGCTAAACGTAAAAACTCTTCTCCTTCTTTTCGATGATTATCCTGTTGAATCATCCATTTGACCAGAGAGGAATGATAGCTGTAGTAAGTGTACTCTTGATAATCTAAGCCGATACCGTATTGACCAGATACTTCAACAGGGCCGTTGTTTTGGCTTTTCATATCACATTTATATAAGAAAACCACTTTGTATTGAAGCCCTTTGGAATGATGAATGGTTTCTACTTTGACTAAATTTTCTTCTGCTAAATGAGAGTTGGATTCTGTAGAAGATTCATCTTCACTTCTTTCTAACCAATGAAAGAAATCATAGGCTGTAAAGATATTTTCTTGTACGATTTTTTCAAAAAGGAAATCAAAATTGGTTTTTTGTTGAGAAGAAAGGTGAGCATAGAAGCTATTTTCAAGAGAAAGAGCTTGTAAGAAAGCCAAGGTTCCTTCTTGTAAGAAACAAGTTTTTAAGGCTTCTAATCGTTTTTTAATCGTAGGATGAATGTCTAAGAAATAAGTACTGAAGCGAGTGTTTGGCTTTTCTTGTTGATAAGATAGACGACTTTTGGCAAATTGTTCATCTGATATTTGAAAGATAGGGGATTGTAACACCGCAAATAAATGAATGTCCTCTTGCTTACCACAGAAATAGTGTACAAAACTGATGATGGTTTGTACTACAGAAGATTTAAAAAAGCCTTGTTTCTCATCAATCGCATAAGGGATATGGATTTCATCAAAAGCACGACGAAGTTGTGCTTTGTCAGCATGGCTTGGAGTTAGGATACAAATATCTTGAAAAGTATAACCTTCTTCTAGTAAGCGGAGAATTTCTTGACCAATCCACTTAGCACCAAGCATGTTGTCTTTAGAATTGATTTGTATCAGATTAACACAAGAGGATTCTTTGTCTTGCTGTTCAGGTTTACCAATGGTAACGATATCTTCTGAGGCATAGGGAACAGAGCTTTTTTCATAATTCATTAAGCATTGAAAAAGAGCGTTTGTGAATTGAACAATGTGGTCTTTAGAACGATAGTTGTGTTCTAAGTGATACACTTTATCTTTCTTTGATTTCATTAAGTCAGCCATCAATTCCGGCTTGGCATTACGGAAGCCATAAATAGATTGTTTTAAATCACCTACCCGGAAGAGATTTTTCCCATTGGAAATCATAGTTAATATTTTATGTTGCAATTCAGAAGTATCTTGGAATTCATCCACCATAATTTCAGCGTATTTTTGTTGCAACTTTTTAGCTAGATAACCATTATTTTTTTCAAGAATTTCCAGAGAAAATAAAGCCATGTCATTAAAGTCTAAACCCATCACTTTTTCTTTGAGTTGTTGATATTGAAATTCGGTTTCTTGACATAAGAATAATAAACTTTGAGCGATCTCATGTAGATAAGAAGATTCTTTAATCAAGCGACTTTCTTCTATAAGAGAATCTTCCAAGGCATTTCGGATTTCCGTGAATTGTTTATTTAAATACCTCATTTCCTCATTTTTATTCACTCGGAATTGATAGTGAGCCAATTGTTTAATCATGAAAACGGCAACCTCGTAATGAGCAGTGGCTAATTCTTTTTGATAAGAAGTGATGAGTGATAAAAGGGAAGTTATTTTTTCGGTGGTTTTATTAGGCTTTTCACTCATCAAACAGATTTTCATTTGTTTAAGAATCGTTTGAATAGAAAAGAGTTGTCTAGACCAATAAGAAAAGAAATAGTCTTGCATTTCCTTGGGATAATCTGAAAAACAAGCTTGTTTTGGATAAAAGGATAAAGCGTGTTTCATCCAGTCAGTATAATTTGAACTGGATTTAGCGGTCTCGTTAATTTGATGAACAGATTTTTCAAGGTATGAACAAGATAAAGGTTTTAGATCGAAATGATTTGATAGTTTTAAGGCTTTTTTCGGATTTTGTTGATAAAAATGAGAAAGGGCTGTTTCAAAAGCAAGGTGCTTCAATTCTTTTTCTTGACCATTGGAGAGTGTTTGATGGAGTCGAGTCGGATTTAATCCAATCATAGAGTAATATTGTTTGATGAGATTTAAACAGAAAGAGTCAATGGTGGATATTTCAGCCTTGGATAAAATGGCCAATTGTTGATCAATCCAATGTCTTTCTTGAATTTCGGTTTGTCTTAAACGATTGAGTTTCATAGCCAAACGAGTTTTCATTTCAGAAGCAGCTGCTTTTGTGAAAGTAACCGCTAAAATCTGATCTAAACTGATGTGATCTTGAACGATCCGTTGAGCTAACCGTTCAATCAACAGATAAGTTTTACCGGCTCCGGCAGAAGCGGATACCAGTACATTAGTATTTCTTTCTTGGATGGCTAATTGTTGGGGATCAGTCATGAGTATCTTCTCCTTCCAATAATTCTAAAACGGCATCGGGAATGCGTGGATGACTTTCTGTCCCTCGATAGGAGCAAATTCTTCTATAAGGACAAAAGGTGCAATCTTGTGGGTTTCTTTCTATCATTCCTTCTTTGAATTGGGTATAAAAATGTTTGAGTAGACGCAAAGTCACTTCATTAAAATCGTTATTCAAAAGCTTAAATTTTGAACCGACAGTCACATTTTTATTATAATCAGAAACATCTTCATCTAATTTCCAACCACGGAAGGATTGATTTTGTAAAAAGATAGAACGCAGATAATCTGTTTCGTAGAAATCTTGTGGGTCTTTTTCAACACTTCGACGGTCAAATTTATATTGAAGAGATGGCAAATGTTGTTTCTCGGGTAATAGGCTGAAATAATAGGTTGCTCTGACTTTTTTATCTCCTGATTGTTCTAAAACCAATTTATAAGTCATTAGTTGAATCTGTTGACCAGAAAGGTATTTGGATTTATCCATTTTATGGAGGGAAGATTTATAGTCATATAGATAGTAATCTTGATTGCGTTGGTCTTGATCGAGACGATCAATTTTCCCCACCAATTCTAAACCGTCAAAAAGACCGATTTGGAATTCTTGTTCACTGGCGATCGGATCTAAAAAGTCATAATTCTGTTCATATTCTTTTAAGTATTGTAGACAGAAATAAAGATTGGAAGCCAACTTATCTTTAATAAGAGAAATCATTTCTAAGCGATCGGGATCTAAAACTTTCCAAAGTTGGAAGTAAGGATCTAATTGACTTTGAAGGTCTTGTAGACTTAATTCATAGTAAAGTTTCTTTTTTTCATTTAGAGCTTTTTCCAATAGGGAGTGGGTGATGGTTCCAATGTATAAGCTATTTGGTTCAAAGACGTTTTGTTCTTTTAGTTTTAAGAGGCGATTTAAAAAGTATTGATAAGGACAACGATACCATTCTTCAATAGAACTAACGGAACCTTTTAGTATAGGATTTTGTGTGAACCAAGATTCCATAAAGGAAGAGGATAAATTGTCTTCATGGCGGTTTCTTTTTCGGGGCAGTAATTCTTTGGCTTTCTTCGTTTGAGCCTTTTGTGAGAATAGTTTTTGGATGTCATAAGAAACTTCTAATTTCTTTCCTTCATAATCTTTTTGAGAATAAGAAAAATGGATTTGTTTTCCAGAATGAAAAATCCAACTTAATTGAGAAAGATAGGTATGATACCGTTCTTCATAACTTGGGTAGGGAATTTGAGCATAATAAGATTCATTAAAGATACCGGATTTGCTTGGAACATTTGGGTAAGTGTGACCATTTAATCCGACTATATAGGACACATCTGCTTGTAAAACAGGATGTCGCAGGTCTGTGACCATGATGGTTCCTATTTGATTTGGCAATTGAATGGATTGAAATTGACTCACCAGTTCTAAAAAGAAAGGAATTCTTTCACGATCAATTTCGTCGCCTATTTGATTTAAAAAGGATTCTAGCGAAATAGCAAGTGTTTGTTCATGAGGATCTTTTAAAAAAGGAAGAGATCGGAACACGGTATAGCTTCGTTGGATTTTTTCATAAAGACTTCCTTCTTGTAAGAGAAGGAAAAGCGATTCTTGAATCGTATGATAAAAGGTATCAATGTTTTCTTGATGTTGTTGGTAAAGCTCAGCTTCTTTTGGCCATAGGGTTTCCATGGTTAAAAGAGGTAATAAAGGGGCTTTTACTTCTACTTTAGAAAGATATTTTGATAAGACAGATTGTGTTTCTTGTGGTAAGCGATCACCAAAAGCATTATTTTCAATTAAATCTAAGAAGGCCTCAGTATTTTGCTCGTAAGAAACTAAAAATAAGTCTTTAAAGATTCTGCCCACTAAACTGTTTTGTTTGGATGAATAAGCACAAAAAGGAATTCCATAGCGCTGAAATAGTTGTTTTAAAAGAGGAAACTGAGAAGAATAGTTGCTTAATATGATATTGACTCGACCTTGGAAAGTACAAATTTCTTGTGCCATGATTTCTATTTCTTGGCGAATATTTAAAGCCATGCGTAAGTCGGAAATAGATTCTTGAAATTCAATCTTAGGATGAAAGTAATCTTTTAATAAATGATTATAGTAATCGTTGGTAAGAACAAGATCTTGGATTTCTAAAGAAGAGAAATCTAAATTTTTGTTTTCCTGAATGGTTTGTCGATAGGTTTTTAAACAAGAGGATGAAAGAACAAGACCGATGATTTCTTTTAACTCTTTTTCGAGAAAGTCATTTTCGGGTAAATCTTTTTTTTGTAGATTAAAGGCGATACAGTCTTTCGCAAAGTGAATGATTTCTTGTATGAAAGAAGGGTATTGTAACATGCCCTGATAGTTTGGAAATAAAGAGGTATCTGATTTGGATAAAAGAGTTTGGATTTGCCAAAGTAAAAAAAGAGGGTCTTCGTTATCTTGGTTTAAGTAAGAAGAGATAGAAACAATTTTAACGTCTGTGACCACTGTTTTAGTTGCATTGAAATATTGATGATAGAGTTGTTGATTTAAAGGGGCATTGGCTAGTATTTTTTTCATATACTTCATTCTAGCATTTTTAAAGAAATGGTTGAAATCAATAAAGCGTATCCATTTAGATTTAGTTATCCCTAACTCAATCATTATAACAAAAAAGATAAAACAAAATAAGACTATTAAAATCCTATGAATTAGATAAGATGAGCTTAGGAGAGAAGAATATGAGAAAAGGAAAAGTATGGTTAGCTTTAATGGTATTATTTGCCGGATGTTCTAAAAAAATAGAGAAGAAAATAGAACAGCCAAAAGAACAGCCGAAGTCAGTATTTAAGGTTGTTAATCATTATGAAGTCAAGATGGAAGGAGAAGATATTAGTGTTCGTCACATGGATGGAAATAAAATCTATATTTCCATAGAAGACAAAGATAAGACGTCTTTAACAGGAGAGCTTAGGGCAAAATCTCTTGGATATGTGGATATAACGAATGGAAAATATACTTCTATTTATAACTTTAAAGAGAAAGTACGTTGTTTGGATTTTTTGAAGCATGGGAAAGGCTTTTATTATTCAGAATTAAAAAAAGATGGCGAAACGGTTGTGTTGGGTTATCGAGAGAATGGACAAGATAAAAAAATAGATGAAGGAGTATTTGGGTTAGATCGTTGGGTATTACCTACTTTTAATAGGATTGAAGGAAATCGGTTGCTTTATCAATTTTTAACCAAAGAAAAAGGTCGTTATTTTTATCATATAAAAACACTTAATTTGAATGATTCAAAAGATATTAAAACCTTATATAAAGAAGAAGTGAAATCAGTACCTACGGATAGCTATAAAATCAATAAAAATGTTGTGACTTTCATAAAATATGAAGGGAAAAATAAAAAACAACTTTCTTTAGATTTGGAAACAGGAAAGGTGACGGATATAACAAAAGTGGATGATCCGGCAGGAGCTTTCTATTTAGGAAATAACCGATATTTACTTCAACATGGTGAGAAGGAATGGTCTGTTTTATATGATGTAAAAGAAAATAAAAAAATCACCGAATTGTCGAGTGGCGCTCGTGAAATGATTTCAGTGGGAGATAGACATTTCTTTATGGCAGCGGATGCATTGGTAGAGTTGAAAGATGGCAAAGAAGAGATGCTGGAAATAGAGGGATATCAGAAATCAGGAAACGGAGTTAGTAAACTTTTTTATCGTAATGGAAAATTCGTGATTTTAGATGAAAGATTAGCCAGTGATGGAAATTCTCAGGCTAAATTGATTGTAGATGTGCTAGAAGAAAAAAAGAAATAAAAATTGATAATATATTGGGAAAAGAAATGACATGAAATAAATCAGGAATCTACCTAGATAAGGAGCTATTTATGAAAAAAATTTTATCGGTTTTTCTATCTATTTTGGTCATCATTCATTTTGTTGTTCCGGTAAACGTGAAGGCTACTAATTCTTTCAAGACAAATCAGCTTAATAATATAGAAGATTATAAAATAACGAAAGATAGTATCACCATAAGTGGCGTAACAATCAGTAAAAGTGAATTTTTAGAAATTATAAAATCACCTTCAAGACAACACGATAGAGCTTATGATGGAGCGAACAGTTCATCTTCATCTAAAAAAACGGGTGACTTAACATCCCGAATCACACCTTTCAATGAGACGATAGGAATTTATGAGTTTGATCTCGGGGTGGCTGCGAAATTAGAACTTTTAGGAGCGGGTCTTTCGGAAGCTTATGAAAAAGTAACGTATGCTCTTCTACTGACCACTATTGCTTATACAACATGGGAATTGGATTATAACGGGTTTGAGATTTTAGTCAATGTAACACCGAAAGGGTTGAAACTGAATGGAGTTTCCTTTGGGTATAGCTGGGCAACCAAAGAAGCGGTTAAAGCTTTATCCAAGAACAAAGATCAACCAATTAAGGAAAATGAAGTAAAATCTCCAGAAGATAATAGAGATGTGGGAAATGGGCATACGGTTCCCGATTATCCGGGTAACGATCCAAACGTTTCACCGGGAGAAGGATGGAAATGGAGAGGGAATGATGTTCCTGATACCGGAAAGGGAGCTTGGAGAAAAGAGGAGACAGGAGAAAACTTACATCCGGATTTAAAGCATGGAAAACCATATGGTCTTCATTGGGATTATAACTATGACGGTTCAGGGAATCATGGATACAGGATTTTCCCCGATAATTCTTTTCAAAAAAAATCATAAAGGAGAATTATGATGGATGAGAAGACATTTAAGCTGGTAGGTGAAAAAACAGGTTTGGATTGGGGTCTGGATATTGTGTTGGATAATATAGAGTATAAAACCTATTATCTAGAGGATAATTTAGGACAATATCCTAATTTTGATCATGACCATTGTGAATTGTGCTTTGAAAAAATCATGAATATAGATGGTTGCGAAAAAGAAGGGTATGTGACATTAGATTTCTATTATTGGTTATGTAAAGATTGTTTTTCTAAATATCATCAATATTTAAGTGCTAAATTGTTACAGGAAGATAGTTTTAAAGGATTAACCATTTTTGAAGTGATGGATACGGAGTTGATGTTGTTTGATGGTAAATATGAATATGAAATAGAACGACTGGAATTCTTTTTCAATAAGATTCAAAATCAACCGATAAAAAAAGTGGACTTAGAGATATATCCTATCATTAGAAGTGAGTTGGCTAATGAATATAGGATAGAATTAAGGCATAGAAAAGTAATCCTTAGAAATGCAGGGATAGCAGAAATCTTGGCTTATCTTGAACAGATTGAAGAAGATCAAGAAGTACTAAACTACGCTTCTTTCAATACATCTCCACGGATTAAGATACACTTTCAAAAACGGATAGATTAGAGAGAATCACTATGGATGAGAAAACATTTAAACTAGTAGGTGAAAAAACAGGTTTAGGTTGGGCTCTGGATATGGTGTTGGATAATACAGAGTATAAAACCTTCTATTTAGAGAATCATTTAGGACAATATCCTGATTTTGATCATGACCATTGTCAAATGTGTTTTGAAAAAATCATGAATCGAGATGGATGTGAAAAAGAAGGATATGTGACATTAGATTTTTATTATTGGTTATGTAAGGATTGTTTCTCTAAGTATCATGAATACTTAAGTGCTAAGTTGTTGCAGGAAGATAGTTTTAAAGGCTTAACGATTTTTGAGATCATGGATACGGAGTTGACATTATTTGATGGTAAGTATGAATATGAAATAGGGCGATTGGAATTCTTTTTCAATAAGATAAAAAAACAACCGATTAAAAAAGTAGATGTAGAAATATGTCCGGTTATATCCAGTTATATGGCCTATAAATATCATATAGAATTGAAATATAAAAAAGTAATTCTTAGAGAAGCTGAGATAACGGATATTTTAGCTTATATTGAGCAGGTTGAAAATGATCAAGAGGTATTGAAGTATACTTCTTTCAATAGATATCCTTGGGTAAAACTGAATTTCCGAAAGCCTAAACCATAAAGGAGAATCATGATGGACGAGCAAACACTTAAGATAATGGGTGAAAAAACGGGATGGTATGAGTCTATGAAGGGTATTTCAAGTAGTATAGAATACAAAACCTTTTATTTGGAGAATCATTTAGGACAATATCCTGATTTTGATCATGAACATTGCACATTGTGTTTTGAAAAAATCATGAATCGAGATGGATGTGAAAAAGAAGGATATGTGACATTAGATTTTTACTATTGGTTATGTAAGGATTGTTATTCTAAGTATCATCAATATTTAAGTACCAAGTTGTTACAGGAAGATAGTTTTAAAGGCTTAACCATTTTTGAGATCATGGATACGGAGCTTAGGTTATTTGATGGTAAGTATAAATATTACTTAAATCGGTTGAAATTCTTTTTCAATAAGATTCAACATCAACCGATCAAAAAAGTGGATGTAGAAATATATCCCATCGTTGGTACTGAGACACCTTCTACTGGATATGTGATGGAGTTAAGGCATAGGAAAGTGACTCTTAAAGAGGCAGGGATAGGAGAGATTTTAGCTTACATTGAGCAGATTAAAAATGATCAAGAGGTATTAAACTACGCTTCTTTCAATAGATATCCTGAAATGGAAATAGTTTTACAAAAACCTAAAAGCCTATAGTTGTAGATAGAGGAAAGTATCTTATAGAAACAAGTTAGACTATAAGAGGTCAGATGGATAGTATGGATCTTTAAGCACAATCGAACGGTTGTGCTTTTTTGAATAGATTGAAGTGAGGAAAAGATTCAAATATACAAGAAAAAATAATGGAAATCACATATTGACTAAAATTTGTGAGGGTATACTAAAAATATATTGGAAAGCGCATATATTAGGGAGGATGAAGGATGTCGGTTGGTGATATACTCGAACAGAAGAAAAATAATGGTTTGGATTGTCGTTTCAATGGATACTTGGAAGAATATCTTGATGTACAAAATGATGATTTGTCGAATGATTTTTTGGAAGTGTTAAAGTCTATTTTAAAGGAATTTCCTCAAATTCGTATTTGTGTTGATTTGCAAGCCTCAATAAACTCTTCAACCATTAGTAATCAAATGATTCGTTACAAGGATATTTTTAAATTGGAAGGTAAGCCAATGGTAATTCCTTTCTTTTTATACTTGGAAAAAGGGGCTAAGCAAAGAGCTTTATTGATTTGTGATGAACCACAATACAGTTATCTTTATGCCAAGGGGTTATTCTATTGTTTGAGTGAACCGGAAAGTGAATTTGCGTCTTGTAAAAACGATATTGTAGCCATCGGGAATGATTCCGAGATTGATTTGGTGGATTTATTGCATACAATGTTTGATGAAAAATGTGGGTTATTACAAAGAAAACTAGATCATAAATTTTTTCAAGGATATGGTAATTTGAAAAATGATGCTTTGTTAGCGGCGAATCAATTGCGTTTAGAAGCTCCCTTGATTTTGGAAGATTTATACGATCGGAAACAGAAAATTTGTTTCTATGTGACGCATTGGTTCTTGTTGAAAAAAGTTCTTTATGTACAATATATGGTAAATAAGAACCTGTTGAATGCACATCATGGTGGGGATATTCGCCAACAACGAGCCCAAGCGAAAAAGAACGCTGATGAAATTGTTTTCATACCGTATAGTGATTTATGGCGCGTTGGTCAAACGAAATAAACCATCCTGATAGAGGTTTTTATATTGGAGGAAAACGTATGTTTAAAATTTATGGAAGTACCATGTGTCCGGATTGTGTGGCATGCAAACAAAACTTTGATCGATATGGGGTGGAGTATGAATTTCTAGATATCACCGCTTCGTTGAAAACTTTGAAGGAGTTTTTGATTTTAAGAGATCAAGAAGCTGTATTTAATCACTTAAAAGCCATTCATGATATCGGTTTACCGGCTTTGGTGAGAGAAGACGGATCGGTTTTTACCGATTGGGAAAGTTATTTACAAGAGATGGGTAAAGAAGTGATTTGGGAAAATACAGGTCACGCCTGCTCTTTAGATCATAGGGGTTGTTAGGATGGATAGTGAGCGATTGGCTAAAGTAAAAGAAGTGAAAAAGTGGCTTCATGCTCATCCGGAAGTTTCTAATCAAGAGGTAAAAACACAAGCGTATTTGAAGGATTTTATCACTAAATATCTCCCGCAGTATGAAATTCATGATCATGTGACTTGGTTTTATTGTATGAAGCCTTATCAAAAAGGAAAGAAAACCATTGTTCTAAGAGCTGATCATGATGCCATCGTCAATTCTAAAGGAGAAGTGTTTCATGGCTGTGGGCATGATGGGCATACCGCTATTTTGTTGGCAGTGATGTTGGAAGATATTCCGAGTGAGAATAATGTGATTTATTTATTTCAACCGGCGGAAGAAAATGGTACGGGAGCTAAGATGTGCCAGCCTCTTTTTGAAAAATATCCGGTTGATGAGGTGTTTGGCTTGCATAATATGCCCAGTTTAAAAGAACAAGTGATTTTTTATCATCCGGAAACCATTATGTGCGCATCGGTCGGTTATCGAATTAATCTGAAAGGCAAACAAAGCCATGCCAGTGAACCGGAAAAAGGACTGAATCCGGCTTATGCGATCGCTCAGTTTGTACAAGAGATAGAGCCACTAGCTCAATATCGTGGTTTTAAACCTTTTTCATTTTTGAATCATCCATTTTCTTCTTTAGTCATGGCTACGATTATTCAAATAGAAATTGGCAGTTCAAATTTTGGGATTTCTCCGGCTAATGGTTCTATATCACTGACGCTTCGTTCTGCTAAACAAGAAGAATTAACAGTACTGGAAGAGTTCATTCAATCGTATTTTAGAAATTTAGAAGGATTTGATATTCAAATAGAAGAATTAGATCGATTTCATGCGACCGTGGCTCATCCTAGATTATTGGAAGAAGCTTTGAAAAGAATCCATCAGCATCGTTTAAAGGTAGAGCCTTTAGAAATTCCGATTCGGGCTAGTGAAGATTTTGGCTATTACGGCCAATGGGCACCATCTGTTTTCTTTTTGATTGGAACAGGAGATTGCCCTGCTTTGCATCAGGATGATTTCTACTTTAAGGAAGATATTATTCCGGTTGGAGTGGCACTTTTTAAAGCTTTAATACAATAGTTTCTATGATAAAGATCATGTCTTTTGAATCAAAAGAGGTTTAAAAATAGAAGAATTTTAGGAAAACGATTCGGCTTGTTCCAATCGTTTTTTCTTTCATATAGGATGAAAAAAAGGAAAAATGAGATAAAGTATCAGTATGGAAAAACTATTGAAACTATTTGGAAATCTATTGGTGATTGGTATATTATTTCGAATTTTACTATCCTTGTTTAATCCTATTTTATTCCTTGTTTTTATTGGGTTGATTTTAGGTATTATCGGTCGTATTTTTAAAACGGCTGGAATGGTGACGAGAAAAAAAGAATATCGTCGTGAGAGAAAATACTCCATTCAAGAATACGCTCAATTAAATGATTATTTAAAAAAGTGGTTTCGATATGAAGCAACACTTCAAATGGATCAGGGGTATGAACTGCGTTTAAAAAATCGAGAATATCAAGGATTGGATAGTTTAGATGTTTACGAGTCTAATGGCTATGTCGATCATTTTCAAAATTTCAAAAATAATCAACCGGAAAAATACGCTGCTCTTCTTCAAGAAATGATGGTAAGAGCGAAAACCGTGTCAGCAGATGATAATGTGATTGATGTACAAGTGACGAAACACGAAGAAAAGGAAAATCGCTTTGTGGAAAGAATTGATGACTTAAATACTTCGATTCAAGATCCGGAAGTGAAAGAAGCTTTGTATAAGACAAGAGCCTTATTACTTCAGGTGGAAGAATTAGAAAAAAGTTTTCCGGAAAGCAAAGATAAATTAAGAAAACTGTATGAATATTACCTTCCGTATCTCATCAGTATCTTAGAGAAGTTTGCGAAAGTTCAAGTTTCTAAAATGAACGATGATTATGATGGTTCTAAAGACAAGCTTATTAGAACGGTTTCTTTGGTAAATGAAGCGATGGAAAATATGATTTCAAATATGAATGATGAAGATTTCATGGAATTAAATGCAGATATGTCTACTTTGGAGGCTATTTTAAAGAAAGATGGTTTAACCAATGATGGAAGAATGGAGTCTATGAAACATGAAAAATAGAACGGAAGAAAAAGAAAGACTTTGGAAAGAGGTTTTTGGGAAAAAAAGAGCTTATGAACAAAGAGATGATGTTCAAAAGACATTAAAGAATAATCAAGAAGCCTTAGATCAATTAAATGAGATTCTCCACAAGCAAAATCAAAAAATCTATGATCAAAATCAGGTAGATCTAGAGCAATTGGAAAAAGAGATCCATCGTGATTATGGGCAAAATTCTTTTCGGGAAGCTCAAAAAGAAGTGGCGGAGATTGATTTTGTTCAAATTGAAAAAGAATTGAATGAAAAAGTGTGGGGACAAAAAGAGGCTGTTGCACAGTTAATTCAAGCGATTCGTCGGCCTTTCTTACAAAAGCGTGAAGGAATTCAAAATGTGGTGGTATTAACTGGCCCTAAGGGTGTTGGGAAAAGAGAGTCCTTGGTTGCTTTATTGGATATCTTAAAAGAAAAATCTGTTTTTTTGTCCAATAGTTTTAGAAAAGTAGATTTATCCAGATATCAAGATAGTTCAAATGAGCAAGTGTTTTTACAAGACTTATATCAAGCTAATGAGGGACGGGGTTCTTTTTTGGTTTTTGAAAAAGCAGAGGAAGCAGATCCTTACTATATTCGCCGAATAGAGGAATATTTGACGAATGGCTCACTTCCGTTTCATAAACGTTATGTTTTAAAAGAAGGGATATTGGTTGAAAATCAATCCGGACTTGTTAAAGAAAGTGTGGATCATTTAGCGGTTTCTAAAAAATACCTGATCTTTTTAACGGATTTATCATTAAAGAAATTCCTCTCTTTATGGAAACCGGAAGCGCAGGCTAAGATGGTGGATTGTATTGAATATCAATCTTTAAATAGGGATGTATTACAGCGAGTTTTAGAAGAATATCTAAGAGATATTCAAGAACAGGCACGCTTGAATTTCGGATTTGAATTGACCTTTCAAAAAGAAAGCAAGGTCTATATGTTGGATCATTACAAGCAAAATGAAGGAAAGGAAGGTCTGAAACAGTGGCTTTTGATTTTCCGTCAAAAGCTAGAAGATTTGGCTTTAAAACAGGACCTGAAGGGGCGTAAGGCTATGGTAGAAGTTCATGATCAGCGCTTAACGGCTCGAGTGGATCAAACAGAAATTGTTTTTTATGAACCTATCCATGAACAAGAAATACTCTCTCAAATTGAAGAGTCCTTTTCAAACATCATTGGTTTAGAAGAAGTTAAGGAAAAGATTCGTTCTTATCAAGCCTTATTTTTAGCGCAAAGAAGAAGAGAAGAACAAGGGTTACCGGTGAATCCTATTTCAATGCACATGTTATTTATGGGAAATCCAGGTACCGGTAAGACAATGATTGCTCGTTTATTGGGTCAATATCTCAAGAATATTGGTTTATTGCAAGAGGGGCAATTAATCGAGGTTACACGTTCGGATCTGGTGGCGAAATATGTGGGGCAAACCGCTCCCTTAACAAAATCGGTTATTCAAAAGGCCAGGGGTGGTGTTCTTTTTATTGATGAAGCGTATTCTTTATATCGTGGAGAACAGGATTCATTTGGATTAGAAGCGATTGATACGATTGTTAAAAGTATGGAAGATCATCGGGGAGATTTGGTGGTGATCTTAGCGGGATATGAGAAGGAAATGAAGGAATTTTTGACGGCTAATTCCGGATTGGCTTCCCGTTTTCCAAATCAATTTCATTTCAAAGATTACACGCCGGAAGAGTTAGAAAAGATTGCGGTCTTGGAAGCTTTAAAACAAGGGTATCATTGGGATGAAACGGTTCGAAAAGCATTGGTTCAATATTTTGCGTCTGTGGATACGAATGGAAATGGTCGTTTGGCTCGTAATTTAGTGGAAAAAGCGATTGTCAATCAAGCCACTCGTCTATTAAAAGAAAAAGCAGCTTCCATGGATCAACTTTGTTTAGAAGATTTTGCGTTAGATAAATAGAATTTTGGGTAATATAGGTTAAGAAGCCATACTCTTTTAAGAATATGGCTTTTTAAGCGTTTCATGGAGATATAAAAATAAAATAGAAAGAATTATCAAAAAATTAACTTTTTCACTCTAAAAGAAGTTTTGAAGTATGGTATATTAGTACACATAAGTTAGGGGGATCTGGTGGAGGAAAAAGGGTATAAAAAAATAACACCAAAGAGGATTTTAGGGATGGATGGATTGCGAGCTTTAGCGATGGTATTGATCCTTCTTTATCATGTTTTCCCAAGTCAATTTCCTGGTGGTTTCGTAGGTGTTTCTTTGTTTTTTACTCTTTCCGGTTATTTGGTCGCATGGACAAGTTTCAAGTCGGTTGAAGAAAGAAAGTTCTCTATTAAAAATTATTATCTAAAACGGTTAAAGAGAATTTATCCGGCTTTGATGGTGGTGATTTTCTTTAGTGCTGGTATTTATTGGTTGATGGATCCCATGATTTTAGATGGTCGTAAAAAAGAAATTTTATCCATTCTTTTTGGTTATAATAACTACTACCAGATCGGACAAAACGCAGATTATTTTACAAAATCCGTAAATACTTCTCCATATACTCATTTATGGGCAATTGCGATAGAAATGCAGTTCTATTTTATATGGCCTTGGTTGTTAAGAGTTTATCAATTTTTGAAAAAAACAAAATGGAAACGAGAAGCAAATTATTTTTGGCTGGGGCTAGCTTTCATTAGTGTCATTACCATTCAATTTACTTATCAAACCGGTCATGTGATGATGGCGTATTATGGTTTTATTAGTCGAGCATCCTCCTTGTTTTTAGGGGTTTCTTTGGCTTGTTGGCAATGGTACAGTGATTATCAAGAAAAATTCTTATTGTCTCCTAGGCTATATGGACTTCTTTTGGTGTTTCTTTTTGCTCTGATGGTTTTCTTTATGAATGGTCAAAGTGAATGGACGTACCGTGTTGGCTTGCTGGTTAGCTCTTTGGTTTCGGTGGAACTGATTCGTTTTATCACGGCAAAAACAGTTGGAATTGGGAAATATTTGGATATTCCTGTTTTAAAATTGATAGCAAAATGCAGCTATGAAGTGTATTTATGGCAATATCCGATTGTATTCTTCTTTCAATATCGACATTTAGATGAACTGCCTTTAGCAGGGGTGGTGATGATTGTCGGTATTTGGTTTTTCGCTTATTATTCGCATGGTTTTTTGGAAGAGATCATGTATGTTTTATTTGGAAAGGGGGAAGAAAGGTCATGAAAAAGCCTACAAAAGCACAAGTGAAATTCATCGTTTGGTCACTGGTTATGATCATTCTCATGGTGGGTGTTTTTGCGGTATTTACAGCAACGAATAAAAAAGAAGAAGACGCAAAAACCTTGAAACAAAGTCTTCGTCAACAAGAAGAAGCTTTGAAAGAAAAAAAGGCAACTGTGGAAACGCAAGAGGGTAAAATTCATGCGTCTCAAGCGTATAGTAAGATGAGTTCCAAAGAAAAAAATAACTTGAAATCCATCAGTTTTATTGGAGATTCTGTCATGCTTGGATCTGCTTCCGCTTTGCAAGAAGCTTTACCGGAAGCTATCATTGATGCAAAAGAATCACGTCAGGTTTGGGACGCTACCAAAATTATCAAAAGTTTAGCAAGCAAGGGAAATCTTGGTGAGACGGTGGTGATTGGATTAGGAACAAACAGTCCTTTTTCCATGGAGGTTGGGCAAAATGTCATTCATGCCCTAGGTAAAAAAAGGAAAATTTATTGGGTTAATGTGTATGGACCAATGAAATGGACGGATAAATCGAACGCAACCATTCAAGCGATTGCCAATAAAAATAACCATGTGGAATTGATTGATTGGTATACACACGCTAAAAATCATAAAGAATGGTTTTATGCAGATGGAATTCATCTAAAGCCCCAAGGGGTTAAAGAGTATGTAGATTTTATTCTAAAGAGTCTTTCTTGAGGCTCTTTTTAAGTTATACTAAGAGAGTAAGAAGGTATAAATATGAGTGAAAAGTTAGAAAGACAACAATCAGAAGTGACATTAACGTTAACACCAACATTGGAAGAAAAAGAGGATAAAACAGAAGTCACTGAGGAAAAAGAATTGCTTCAAGATCCAATTTCGGAAGATCAATTAAATGAGAAAGAAAAACAAATGATCAGTGACTTTTCTAAAAAGATCAATATTGAAGATGCTACAACGATTCTTCAATATGGTTCATCTGCTCAAAAGAAAATCAGTGATTTTTCGGAATCCACATTAAAGAATGTTAAAACGAAAGATTTAGGAGAAATTGGTCATTTATTAGGAAACTTAGTAACACAATTAAAAGATACTGGTTATGCAGAAGAGAAAAAAGGATTTTTTGCAGAGTTATTTGGCCGAGGAAAAGAAAAAATAGTGGTTCGATATGAAGATGCGGAAAAGAACGTTAGTAAGATCGCTAATGTATTAGAGGATCATCAAATCACGTTAATGAAAGATATTTCAATGTTGGATGAGCTGTATGTGAGGAATCAAGAAAATATCAAAGAATTGGATATGTATATCTTAGCCGGTCGTCGAAAATTACAAGAAGTCAGAAAGGAAGACTTGCCACCATTAAGAGAAAAAGCACAAGCTTCCGGATTGCCGGAAGATGCACAAAGAGCGAATGATTTAGAGCAAGCGATTATTCGCTTTGAAAAGAAACTTCATGACCTTGAATTGACTCGTCAGGTTTCAGTTCAGATGGCGCCTCAAATTCGGTTGGTTCAAAATAATGACACGGTGATGACAGAAAAAATTCAATCAACTTTAGTCAATACAATTCCGCTGTGGAAAAACCAAATAGTGCTTTCTCTAGGGATTCATCATTCCAAAAAAGCTTTAGAAGCACAACGGGAAGTATCTGAAATGACGAATGTCTTATTAAAGAAAAATGCAGAGACTTTGCATCAAGCAACGGTGGATACGGCTAGGGAAAGTGAACGTGGCATTGTGGATTTAGAAACGTTACAACATACTAATGAAGAATTGATTCAAACCTTGGATGAAGTTTTAACTATCCAAAAGGAAGGCCATGAAAAGCGAGAAGCAGCTGAAATGGAATTGCGTCGTATTGAAAATCAATTAAGTGCTAAACTATTAGAACAAAGGAAATAAAGGGCTTGAAGAAGAGCCCTTTTATTTGATCAAGAACCTGTTACAGATTCACTTTTTTAAAAAAGTGATGAGTATAATATAAAAAAGGACGCTTAAAAAATCGTCATTTATGATAAGGAGCGTCCCAGAGGATTCAAAAGTTGCAATCAGCCATCTTTTACACAATGATTCCTTGGTGATTGACGGTTTAACATTTAAAGTATTGTTTTTGATTTGGCTACTTGGTAACTATATAGTATGTCAATCATCAATGATAATAACATCGTGATGACCACTAAAGTAGGTAATGTTGAATGATGGAAATGAAAACTAAGTATCATGATCACGATACCGGATATCCTAGTGGTCATACCCGATACTTTTTGACATTTTTTCCACACCTCATCGCTTTTCATACTCCATTTTGTACGAAATCCCAGGACACTATTCATCTTCAATTTTGGCATGATATTACCGAGGATGATGAAAACCACACCCATGATAAGGAATATCATTTGTCCAAATTCAAGAGAAAAAAAGGATAGATTTTCTGCTTTAGTCACACTTGAATAAATCATGGTTCCAGAGAAGATATTAAAGATCAATAATGAACAATTCCCAATAATAAGACTCATTTTTTCATTGTTATTTCCTTGTGTCTTCTGCTTTTTGGCTATTTTTCCCAGTAACAATAGGAATTGTCCAAATAAAATGGTGATAATCGGAAAAATTAATAGTTCATATTTGCTTCCCCATCGATCGACAGTATTTTTAAGATTATAATGAGCCGGTATGAAATCAGGCAAGAAGCATAACGCAATAACACTGACTACCAATGGTGAAAACATCAGTATATAAAATAATTTTTGATACTTCATCTTTTCCTCCTTTCAAATCAGGAATCCATATAATTATTTTGTCTAAAACGGATAAATTTAACTCATAAAAATGAAATTGTATACGTTGTTTCGTATATGAAATCGGCTTTTTTCGGCTTTGATAAATGATAAGATAAGGTTTAAGGAGACATTTCTAAATCTCCAAAATCTATTTTCTTTGCCTTTAATTCCATCAAACTATTTCTTCCATAATCATCTGTTAATGTGGATAAATATCTTTCATGGGCATGATAGAACACTTCGTGATCTATTTGAAATATTTTTTAATAGTTGAGTGTTCTTTTTGTGCCATGACTCTTGTGATGTCGTTAGTAGAGGCCACTAGCTTAGAAATAATCTAAAAAACACCACTCATCTTCAGATAAAGAGCATGGTGTTTCTTTAGTATTATAGTGAAGTAGGAATCAAAGAGGGGTTACTGATATAGATGATAACCATCAAAGCAAGTATACCGGCTACCAGTAATAAAGCTCCCAGATAACTTCGGAAAGAATCTTTTAGTAAGGAGAGCAATTGAAAGAGGTAGACAAAGTAACCGATCATGCCAATGATCATCATTAGAAAACCAAGGGGCATCAGGCCACAAAGGTCTATCAATAGTAAAGTAAAACAGGGTATGACATGTAAATAAGTTAGTGTGGAGACAAGTTCCGTGGAGTTATATTTGGTTTTTCCAAAAAACTGAAGGAATAAGGTGTTGATGGCATATGAAGCAAATACGACTAAAAAACTAACAAACAGAAGAAAAAGTTGATGATCTGTGAAATTTATATATTGAAAGCACCACCACATCAAAAGACCTGATAAAAACAAAATAAAAACAGATACAAATTGATTAAACGCTAACCTTTCCATAGGGTGAAGAAGGACGGAAAAAATCGGCTTCAGTTCTTCAAAATGGATTTCAATGGTTGAAGTATCTTTTTTTTCATCAGCGAAAAGCCGAAGAGGCTTGCCGCAATAAGAACAATATTTTGAATTTTCTTTTTCAATCGGTTTTCCACAATTTGGACAAAACATGGTAATCCTCCTTTGAACGAACTTATCATACCATATAAAGAGCTTTGCGAGACTTTTATAACCATGACAAGATTTATCTCGTATAATAAAAACAATGAAAAAAAGAAAAATTCGTAAAACATGGAAGAAGAGAATGAGGGTGATCATCGGAGTCTCTTTTTTGTTAGTGACAGTTTGGGGTTGGTCTTTTTGGAAGAATTCAAATGACAATAAGGGTATAACAAAGCCATATGCTCACGACTATCATTGGTCGCATTTAGATCGATCAAAGATGATTTACCGATATGAAGATTCCCGTTATTATTCTCGTTTTGGTATTGATGTGTCTTCTCATCAGGGGAGAATTGATTGGTCAAAGGTGAAGAAAGCCGGAGTTCAATTTGCGTATATCCGATTGGGATATCGGGGGTATCAAAATGGTGGTCTTCATGAAGATACGACTTTTCGTTACAACATAGAGGAAGCTTTGAAACAAAATATTTCTGTTGGGGTGTATTTCTTTTCCCAAGCCATTAATGAAAAAGAAGCGAAAGAAGAAGCGGATTTTGTGTTGAAAAGGATTCGTTCCTATTCAATCAGCTTACCTATTGTGTATGATTTAGAAACTGTGCCAGAAGCTAAAAGACAACGGATTGGTTTATTGACAAAAGAGGATAGAACAAAACAAGCTGTCGCCTTTATCAAGAACATTCAGCAGAATGGGTATAAAGCCATGACGTATTCCAGTACAAAAATTTTTGCGAACATGTATCAATTGGATGTGATACAAAAATATCCTGTTTGGGTGGCGGAGTATGATCAAGTGGTGAAGTATCCTTATCAATTTCAATTCTGGCAATATAGTCATAGAGGAAGAATTAATGGAATTAATCGCTATGTTGATTTAAATCTTCAATTGATTCGGAAATAAGAAAATGGTCGGATTTTTCTATTGAAAACGCTTTATTTACAGATGATTCGTTTCATGATAAAGTAATATTAGTAAATCGGTTTACTAATATAATCGATTACTAGATGGAGGGCAAATGAAGACGAAAAAGGGGATTCAATCCATGGTGAAGGCTATATTACTGACCTTATCATTATTCCTTGCTATACCGGGATCTCTGGTGGTGCAAGCACAAGATCCAAACACTTCCTTGATCCAGAATGGGAATTTTGAAACAACCATTCAGAAAAATGGTCAATGGACAGGTCAAGCGGCTAAGGATTGGTCGGTTTGGGTGGATAAAAATCAAACTAAGAAAAATACATATACCATTGAAGTGAAAGAGGGTCAATTGCATTTAGAGGCAAAAGACACTTTAAGAGCTGTAGTTCATCAAACAATGGATAAGAAAATTGATGATACGAAGAGGTATCGTCTAAGTTATCGCGTTCATACAAAAAATAAAATCAGTTTTTTCTATGCGCGAATTCAAGAAAGAAAAAAAGGGGAGACAACATTTTCTACCAGTAAAGCATTGCAAACTCAACATGTATATAAAGACCAAGCCTGGAAAGAAATTGTGTTTGATTATCAACCGGGTCAACATGTGGATACGGTGAAATTGGAATTGATTTATGAAACAGGGACAGGAGAAGTCTTTGTGGATGAGGTGAAATTAGAAGAAGTTGCTCCACTTCCAACAAAAGAATGGATCAAAAATCCAAAATTTCAAGAAACGGAAGATGGAAAAGCTCCTTGGACGGGGAAAGCTGCGAAACATTGGACAGCATGGGTTCCAAGAGAATATCAAAAAACGGATGGGGCTCAAATGTTTGTGAATGATCAACATGAATTAACCATCTCTTCTGCAAAAAATTTTCGTTCTTGTGTGTATCAAGATATTCCTCATGTAGATAATACGAAGAATTATCAATTAACCGTTAAAGTAAAACTGAATCAGAAACAAGGTGTTGCAAAATTAAGAATTTTAGAAAAACGGAAAAATGCACAAGGAAAAGAGGAGCAGGTGAATTCGGTTAGTTCTAATACTCTAACGGGAACCAGCCAAGGGTGGCAAGAATTAAAGATTAACTATAGTCCGTTAAGCTTGACTCAATTCATCCGTTTGGAATTATTTTATGAAAAAGGTAGTGGAACCGTTCTTTTCAAAGAGGTGGAGTTTAAGGAAGTGGGTTCTAAGAAACCTTTTTCTCCGAAAGATGTCAATCGAGAATTGGAGAAGGAAATTTCTTTTCCATTAGATAAGATTTATACGTTGAGAAATGAAAACTATCACTATAAAGCGTTAAATGATACCATAAGCGTTCATGAGGGCATGATCAAAGCTAATAAAATGGGTGTTTCTAAATTGGAAGTCCAAGAAAAAGGGAAAACGATTGCCACGATTTCTGTTCATATTACAAAGCCGGTTGCGGATGAATACGATCGATTATTAGATCAATGGAATGAAATCATTGTCGGTAACCGGTCTTATGATGAAAATAATCCTGCTATGAAGTCTTTGTTTACCAGCTTGGAAACCAATAGTGAAACCTATTTGAGAGAAATGAAAAAAGAGGCGAATCGAACTTACTTATGGGAAGAGGCGAAAGAATACGAACGTTCTAGAACATTGACAACCAGCTTTAGATATTTAGAAACCATTGCTAAACAAATTACCAATCCGAAGTCTAAGTATTACCAAGATCCAAAAGCTGTTCGCCTGGTTAGAGAGGGTATGGAATGGTTGTGTACTAATGTTTACAATAGAAAAGCTCATGTGATTGGAAACTGGTGGGATTATGAAATAGGAGCTCCTAGAGCGATTAATAATACCCTTTCCCTCATGCACCAATATTTTTCGAAAGAAGAAATTAAAAACTATACCGATGGCATTGAACACTTTGTGCCGGATTCAACACGGTTCCGTGTGACACAGAACGATCCGTTTGAAGCCCTTGGGGGTAATTTGATTGATATGGGTCGTGTTAAAATTATTTCCGGTTTATTAAGAAAAGATGATCAAGAAGTCAAAGAGACGGTTCAAGCGATTCAAAAGGTCTTTTCAATTGTTAAGAAAGGGGAAGGCTTCTATCAAGACGGTTCCTATATTGATCATACTAATGTAGCGTATACAGGGGCTTATGGAAATGTTTTAATGGACGGATTCTCTCAATTATTACCGGTGATCCAAGCCTCTAAATCACCACTTCCGAAAGAAAAATTAGCGGTGGTTCGTCATTGGATTGATAAATCTTTCTTACCACTCATCGTTCATAATGAACTGATGGATATGAGCCGTGGACGTTCAATCAGTCGATCCGGTAGTGAAGACCATGTCACGAGTGTGGAAGTGCTACGTGGAATTGTGCGTGTTTTCGGCGTATTTGATCAGGATTATCAGAGATCATTAAAATCAGAAGTGAAAACCATTTTAAAAGAAGATACGTTCTATAAAATTAGTGATAATTTGAAGAGTTATGGCGATATAGCGAATGTGGAAAAATTGTTAAAAGATAAAAACGTTTCCACGATACAAAGAATAACGAAATTATCCTTATTCAATCACATGGATAAAGTAGCGTATTATAACGCTAAGAAGGACTTTGGTTTCGG
This sequence comes from Bulleidia extructa W1219, assembly GCF_000177375.1. Taxonomy (GTDB): domain Bacteria; phylum Bacillota_I; class Bacilli_A; order Erysipelotrichales; family Erysipelotrichaceae; genus Bulleidia; species Bulleidia extructa. The sequence goes on along the minus strand of NZ_ADFR01000002.1, from coordinate 274,097 downwards.
TATTTCCATGCATTCCAGTCGCACATTAAATTTTGAGATGATGAATAATGAAAACCGTAAGGCATGGTATACGGCAGATGGTATGACGTATCTTTATAATGGAGATATTGCTCACTATAGCCAACACTATTGGCCAACAGTGGATCCATATCACTTACCGGGGACAACGGTTTTAGATCGTGAAGTTAGAAAACCAAAGGAAATCGGATCAACGATGTCTTCTGCTTTTGTAGGGGCTACTAAAGCGGGTGAATCTTATGGAACTGTAGCGATGGATTTTGAAAATCAATTAAAATCTCTTAAAGCTCATAAAGCTTGGTTTATTTGTGATGATCAGATTGTTTCGGTGGGTAGTGCTATTTCAAAGAAAGATAGTCATACGACTGTTGATCAACGTAAGCTAGATCCTAAGAAAAATTATCGGTTTTACGTGAATGGACAATTGGTGGATTTGGATCATGGAAAGAAAACCATTCAAAATGTACAATCTGTCTTTGTGGATACCGGGGATAAGAAAACAAATATTGGTTATCATTTCTTAACACCGACCACTCTTGAATTATCAAAGTCTGAACAAAGCGGTAAGTGGTATGATATTCGAGAAGTAAATGGGGAAGATAAGACGGTTCATAAAAACACATTCTATCAATTCGTGATTCCGCATAAAAATATAGATCATTATGCTTATTCGACAATTCCATCCGTTACAAAAGAAGATTTCTTTAAGATGGTCAAAGATCATCCAATTCAACTGGTGAAAAACACGAAAGAAACACAAGTGGTGTATGATCGTCGTCAAAAGAGTTACGGTATTGTGAAATACGATACGACTCCGGAAACATTTGGTGATGTCAAAGTAAATCAAAAGGGTGTTTATGCTTTATTGAATGGAAATGGAAGCTATTATAATCCAATTTCCATGAAAGAAGAAAAAATCGAAAATTCAACAAAGCCGGTCCGCTACCGAGTTTTAGAAAACGAGTTAGAGAAATCTTATCGAATTCGAGTGAGCATTCCTTTCGCTAAGTTTAAGGATGTTTTCATAGATGGTGTTCTATTATCGAAAGATCAGTATTTAGCTAAAGAAGGTAGTACGATCATTCAATTGAAGAAAGAGTATGTGAAGACTTTGAAACAAGGAAATCACACCATCAAGATCGTGGCGGAAGATGGTGAGGTTAGTCAAAGTTTCTTTATGCAACGCCGAGTCAATGTAAAGACCTCGGATTCAAATACATGGGTGTTGTTAATTGGCTTTATGTCGATTGGATTATGGAGTTTGTTCTTGGCTATGAAATATCGCTTTAAAGTATCGAGATAATCTCTCTTTAAAGAAGGAAGTGAATGATTAAACATCCACTTCCTTTTTTTGAATGGTTAGTAATTTAAGAGTCGCTTTTCCTTGACTTAGATCTTGTATTTCTTGGGAAATATTTTGTTTTGGGAAATCAAATTCACAATACACTTGATCACCATATTGGAAAGTTGGGTTTGTTTTGTTTTGATAAAGCCAAGGATCTAAGCGATTGGATAGTTCATAAGGATATTGCATTGAAAAGTGATAATACAATATCAATTTAATTTTAGGAGCTTTTTCTAAAGCCATGCTGGCGGTAGAACGATAAGCTCGTATCAAGCCACCGGCTCCTAATTTAATCCCACCAAAATAACGAACTACACAAACCAAAGTATTTTCTAAATCCGCATAACGAAGAGATTCCAGAATGGGGATACCGGCGGTACCGCTTGGCTCATGGTCATCACTACTTTTCATGAATTGACCGACTTGATAGCCATAACACACATGGCTTGCATTGGGATGTTCTTTACGTAAAGCCGCTATTTTTTCCTGAACGTCTTCTAAATGTTGAACCGGTTGAACGACAGCGATAAAACGAGATTTTTTAATGACTACTTCGTATTCACTTCTTCCTTTCACTTGCATAGTTTAATTATTGTATAATAAATGTACTTATGGCAAGAATAAAACAGTTAGAGGCACATATCGCAAATATGATTGCGGCCGGGGAAGTGGTAGAACGACCTAGTGGCGTTGTTAAAGAACTTATTGAAAATGCGATTGATGCACAAAGCACCAAAATTAAAATCAGTATTGAAGAAGGTGGAATCCAAAGAATACGGGTGGAAGATAACGGTATTGGAATGGATAAAGAAGATGTGGTGAATTGTTTCAAAAGACATGCGACATCAAAGATTTTTAAAGAAGCAGATCTTTGGTCCATCCATTCTTTGGGATTTCGAGGGGAAGCTTTACCATCCATCGCCTCTGTTTCTAAAGTGAGTTTGATTAGTCACAATGGAGAAAAAGGGCATCGTATTATGATTCAATACGGCATACAAAAGGCTATAGAATCTTATCCGGCAAATCAAGGAACGGACATTACGGTGGAAGGCTTATTTTACCAGACACCGGCTCGATTAAAACATATGCGTTCCGCTGCTTATGAAACCAGCCTTGTGTTGAGTGTGATTCATAAGTTTGCTTTGGCGTATCCGGAGATTTCATTTACCTTTATTTCTGATGATAAGGTAAGTTTTCAAACGACAGGTTCAGGAAATTTGAAAGAAGTGATTTTCTTGGTTTATGGACGATCGGTTGCAGAAAATTTGGTTCCTTTTGAGTTTCGTGATCAAGATTTTTACGTACGTGGCTATGGGGTAAAACCATTAATCACAAGATCGGCGAGAAACCATATTCATTTATTTTTCAATGGGAGAATGGTACGTCAATACCGTTTGGATCAAGCCGTTCAACATGGCTATGAGGATTTTATAGTGAAGGGACGCTATCCGATTGTGGTTTTATCTATGGAATTAGATCCACATTTGATAGATGTGAATGTGCATCCTAGTAAATGGGAAATTCGCTTATCCAAATTGGCTAATTTAGAAGCATTAATTGAAAATGGTATTCGAAAAGCACTAATGGGAGATCGCTTGGCACCAGAAATAGAGACCGGTGTGTCTAGGCAGGAGGTTTATTATACCCAAACGCAAATGGATTTAAAAACACCGATTCAAGAAAATAAAGTGGAATGGAATTCACAACCAACGGCACAAGAATCGTTTACATTTCCCAAACAAGAAGAACCTATCTATGAAGAAAGAAAAACCACTTTGCCACAAATGCAAGTGATTGGTCAACTTCATGATAAATTTATTCTTTGTGCGTATGAGGAAGGATTGGCTATCTTGGATCAACATGCGGCGCAAGAACGCGTTCATTTTGAGGAATATGTTCAGAAACTCAATCAAAATCCTTCAATGCAAGATTTACTGGTGCCGATGATGTTGCATAGTGATCGCACCGTTGTCGAGCGAGTACAAGAAGTTAATGAAGCTTTGAAAGATTTACACATTACTTTAGAACCTTTTGGAGAAAATTCTTTTGTGCTTCGAACCATTCCGATATGGTTAAAAGAATTAGAGATGGAGCCTTTCTTGCAAGATGTTTTAGATGGATTTAAGAATGATCAGGAAATTAAATATACTCGTTTAGAGAGAAAACACATTGCGACATTGGCTTGTCATCATTCGATTCGCTTTAATCGTAGTTTAACCGTAGAAGAGATGAAAGAAGTGGTTCGTCAGTTATATACATGTGAAAATCCTTATCATTGTCCACATGGTCGACCAACGATCATCTTCTTAAAAGAAAAAGAATTGGTAAAGGAATTTTACCGATGAGAAAGATTGTTGCGATTGTTGGCCCAACGGCTTCGGGGAAGAGCGATTTGGCTATTCGCTTAGCAAAAAAACTGGGGGCGGAAATCATTTCAGGAGATTCCATTCAAGTGTATCGAGGCTTTGACATTGGATCAGGGAAGGTATCATTCAAAGAAATGGATGGAGTGATTCATCATTTGATTGATATTAAAAATCCGAGAGATCAATATAGTGTGAAGGAATTTCAAAGTCTCTCACGAGAAATTATTGAGACAACCAATAAGCCAATTCTCTTTTGCGGAGGGACAGGATTATATTTGAAGGCAGCGTTATATGACTATGATTTTCCGAAAGAAGAAATAGCCCGTTTTGATTATTCTCAATTTTCTAATCAGGAACTATATCAGAAATTAAAAGAAGTGGATCCGAAACAGTGTGAAAAAATTCATCCGAATAATCGGCAAAGGTTGGAAAGAAGTTTAACTATTTATGAACAATCCGGTGTTCCACAAAGTACACTGGTGGATCGACAAGAAAAGAAACCAATCTACGATGTTTGTTGGCTTGGAATTGATTGGGATCGAAAGGTGTTATACCAACGTATTAATACACGAGTGGAAAAAATGATTGAGGCTGGTTTGGCAAAAGAAGTGAAATGGTTATTAGAACATGGATCTACTTTTGAGGATCAAGCCATGAAGGGTATTGGATATCGAGAATGGAAAGACTATTTTTATGGGGAACAAACATTGGATCAAACTAAGTATTTAATTCAAAAAAATAGTCGTCATTTTGCGAAAAGACAATACACATGGTTTCATCACCAAGTGCCGGTGAACTGGATTTCTTTATCAGAGGAGGAAAAAGTCATTGCGAAATTAAAGAAATGGTTTGGTTAAAATAAGGTATTGTATTAGATTTGGTATTATGATTTACTTTAGTGTAGAATGAAGATGTTATTGAAAGGATGTGTTCAATTATGAGTGAATTTAGAAATGATTCTTATGTTAGTTCTCGCCCAGAAGTACTCGTGAAATCCTATATGACAAAAGTCTATGGTTTTATGGCATTAGCCTTATTCCTAACGGCAGCAGTTGCTTATATGGGATATCAATCTTTGCTTTCAGGTGGATTTATCTATCGCTTATTAAGGAGTGAGTTCGGCTTTTGGATTTTGTTTTTGATTCAGTTAGGATTAGCTTTCGGGTTATCCGCCGGCATTTCCAGATTTCCTGCGTGGATGAATGGTTTGATGATGGTTGTTTATTCCGTTGTCACGGGAATTACTTTTTCGGTATTGCCTGTTTTGTTTGAAATGTATACCATCTATCAGGCATTCATTTATTCGGCTGTTTTATTTAGCAGTTTGGCGATGGTGGGAACTTTTACGAGTTTTGATTTATCAAAAATCAGCGGTATCTTGATTGGCGGTTTAGTAGCTCTTGTGATTATTCACTTGATTGCTATCTGGGTTCCTAGTCTTCATCAAAATATGTGGGTTTCCTACGCCGGTTTAGTGATTTTCATGGGATTGACGGCTTGGGATGCACAAAGATTAAAGAAATACGCCCTGATTCAAGAGGAAGGGAACAAGCAACTAAACTTAGCTATTTATGGAGCCTTTGAACTTTACTTAGATTTTATCAATATGTTTATTTATTTGTTAAGAATCTTAAGCGGAGGTCGCAGAAAATAAAACAGGAATCTTTCCTGTTTTTTTATAGAAGATCATATGCAGAAACAATGGATTGCTTATACTTGTCCCTATTGTGGCGAAACGATGGACTTAGAAGTTACACTCAGTTTAGAGGCAAGTGAAGAGGAAAAAGAATTATTAATGAGTGGCGATTTATTTCATCATAGTTGCCTTCATTGTCAACATGAATTTTTGTTACAAGTTCCGTTTACTTATATGGATCGTTTGCGTAAATTTGTGCTGGTTTTGGTGCAGGAAGAAATGTTGCCAAAAGAAATGGCTCAAACGGGTCCGGCTTTGAATCAAGTTGGTTTTACGCTTCGCCACGTGCAAACCATTCAACAGTTGGTTGAAAAAATTCAAATATTTGAAGATGGTGTGGATGATCGCTTGGTTGAATTGGCGAAATATGATAATTTTATTGAGTTTGTGGATCATAAAAAAGGAAATCCGGAAGAGATTACATCCATTGAATATCAGCGAATGGATCATGAAGTGATAAAAATTAATATCCGAACAAATGATGGTGGGATGTCTTTTTTGACCCCATTGAATCTAATCGAAGAAGAATATCGGATAGATCAAGAACGCTTGACGATTCAAAATGAAGTATTCCCTATTGTGGATCAAAAATGGATCATTTCTTGTTATCAGGAAACGGAAGGAAAAGCGTAGGCAAGAAATGGTGATGTGGTAAAATGGCTGGTAGTGATATCCACTATTTTAAGGAGAATTTGTATGAAGAAAGGAATAAAATTTCACAGCATATATTATCGCTTTTTTGTATTTATTTGGCTTTTAGCCTGGATGCTGATATATAGAATTTCTTTAGATAAGAATGGCTCTTTTTGTTTATCGGGGAAGTGCATTTCAGCTAAACAAATACCGTTTTTAAGTATTGGTGTCAGTTTATTACTGTTACTGATCTTTTCTTTTGTAGGGTGGAAATTATCCATTTCTCAAGAAGGGATCTATTTGAAAAAAATAGATTTACTGGTTCCTTGGGACGAGATAGAATCGGTCAGCCATGTCTGGATCAATGAAGCTAATGGAAGATATGCACGTGTCATGTTTTTTTACAATCGTAAAACATTGGTGGTGTATCGAAAGAGTCAAAAACCTATTTGTATTTACAATATTTCTGTTTTAGCTCTCTATGGGATTTATTTTTATAATCCTAAGATTAAAACGAATGTGATATCCGCAACATTGGCGACGCTTTACAATCTTTTTCTAAATGCCTATATATTGTATATCGGTTTTATTCAAGGTGTTAAAGGATTGAAATTTGGTGTATTTTTGAAATTATCAATAGCTTACGCTATTAAAGTACTTGTGATGCCGTTATGGATGGTTTGGTATCAAAATAAAATACATGGAAAGTATTTGTTGCATCATGATCATTTTCATCATAGCCCCTCGTCTAATGTGATTCATCTTTAAAAAAGAGAAATTTTCACATAATATCACATAGCATTTCCACTGTTATGAGAAAATGATTTCCTATATTATAGATGCAAGTTAAAGAAACTTGCCCTGATGAATGGAAAATTCTTCAGTACTCTATCCCCTAAAATATTTGAAATAAAAAGAAGAAGTTAATACTTCTTCTTTTTATTTTTCAAACTGATGCATGAATTTTTTGATATTGTGTTCATCTCCCAACATGAAGATAGAATCTTTTTGGTTGAAGGTATAATCGGGCGAAATGATGGAGTTAACTTCATTATTGGTTCGAACGGCAATGATATTGATATGATAGGCACGTCGAACATCTAATTCGGTAACTGTCTTTCCTACCCAATCTATTGGCGTAGAAACTTCATAAATAGAAATGTTATCGCCAACCGGGATATATTCGATGATAATATCATTGAAATAGCGAACAGCGGTCAGATTACCGATTTCTCTTTCCGGATAAACCACATGATCAGCCCCATTTCGCAATAAGAATTTTTCTTGTGTATTCTTAGCGGCTCGGGAAACAACTTTTTTAGCCCCCAGTTCTTTTAAGAAAGAAGTGGCTTCTAGGGAAGCTAGAAAGTCATCACCAATGGTCACAAAGCAAACATCAAAATTAGAGACTCCTAAAGTCTGTAGAAATTCTTTTTGAGTAGCATCTCCAATGACGGCATTAGTCACATAAGGCATGACATCATTGATATTCGATTCTGAGATATCTACGGCTAAGATTTGAACATCCAGATTATTTAATTTTTTAGCAATATTGCGACCAAAACGACCCATACCAATAATTAATGCTTGTTTCATATTTTTCTCCTATCCAACAACAATGTGTTCTTCAACAAGTTTACCTCGATTTTTATTTACATTTGGAAATACCGAAATCATAAGAGTCACTCCGCCAATTCTTCCCATAAACATCAAAAAGATAAGGATGCAGCGAGAAGCGATTCCTAAAGTGGGGGTGATACCCACGGTCAAGCCAACTGTGCCGATCGCACTGGCTGTTTCAAAGATGGTTTGAATGATCGGGATATTCTCCAATTGTGCGATGATGAGGGCTGAAATAATACAGGCAGATATATACAACATAAAGATAGTAGCCGCATTTTTGACAATGGTATTTGGAATCGTTCGACCAAAAGCTTCACAACGGTCTTTTTGCCGGAAGATGGCAAGGGATGATATTAACATGATCGCAAAAGTGGTCACTTTCATACCTCCTGCTGTTGACCCTGGAGCACCACCAATGACCATTAAAATAGATATGATTAGCAGACTGTTCTCGGAAAGTGTTGTGAAATCAACGGTATTAAATCCGGCAGTACGTGGGGTAACGGCTTGGAAGATAGAGGCTAGTAATCTTTCTTTTATTGGTAAGTTTTGAAACTGAGATAAGAAAAAATAGAGAGTAGGAATGAATAATAAGAAGAAAGTAGTGACCAAAATTACTTTGGTTTGTAAACGATATTTTTTGAAATGGAAATGATGGATATGAAAATCTTCGTAAGTCATAAAACTTAATCCACCAAGGATGATCAAGAAAGTAATACTGAGAGAAACTAAGGGATTACCCACATAAGAGGTGAGAGATGGGTATAAGTGATTGGCGGTTCCTAATAAATCAAATCCGGCATTACAGAAAGCGGAAATAGAATGGAATATAGAAAACCAAATTCCTTTTAATAAACCAAATTCGGGAATGAATTGGAAAGCCAACACACAAGCAAAGATCGCTTCGATACCAAAGGTGATTTTGAAAATCATCTTAATGAAACGGACGATGCCTCCTAGATAAGGAGCAGAAACAGAATCAACGAGTAATTTTCGTTGGTTTAGTGTGATATGGCGGTGAGCTCCCAAGGAAAAGGCGGTTAAGGCTGTGATGATTCCCAAACCTCCTATTTGAATCAATAATAAAATAATCATTTGACCAAATAAAGACCAGTAGGTACCGGTATCATGAACGACCAAACCGGTTACACAAGAAGCACTGGTAGAGGTGAATAGAGCTTCAAGAAATGGTGTCCAAACTCCTTTTTGGGAAGAAATCGGTAACATCAACAATAAAGCTCCGGCCAAAATTAAACCAAGAAACCCTAACAGAATCACTTGGAAGGATGATAACTTCAGTTTTTTCATACCGTTAGTGTATTGCGAAAAAGAAGATAAAACAACCCATTCACTGTTTCTTAAGAAATAAATTTAAAGGAAATCAGTTTTACAAAGGAAGTTTTCATAAAAAATAAGAATGAAAAAAAGAGTTTTAAAAAATTAGATAAAATAGTTTGACAAGACTAACTGCTTTTGTTATAGTCTAGTTAGCCTAGGCTAACTCATGGATAAAAAAGAGTTTAGCAGGCTCTTCCTTTAGGGCAGATTGGAAGATCGTACAAGTTCTGGTCCTCCTCGATACAGATTTGTACAGGCTCTGGATTTATCCAGAGCCTTTTTTAATAAATAGGTGTATAATAACCACGTTACAGGGGCGCGAAAGCTGAGATGTACCCTTTGACCTGATCTAGGTAATGCTAGCGTAGGGAGTAGACCTACGCCTTTTAGGAGGTGTTTTTTTATGCAAAGAGATAAGGTTAAGTTTTTAACATATACGGCGATGTATACAGCCTTATATGTTGTTTTGAAGTTTGTCGGGAACTTGATTCCGTTCTTAAAAATGCCACAAGGTGGAAGTATTGAGATTGAGTTGATAGCTTTGTTCATAGCTAGCTATCATTTGGGATGTTCAGGTGGAATATTCGTTGCTTTTTTATCTTGGCTGATCACATTTATGATGGGAGCGGAAATGTGGTTCAATCATCCTATTCAAATTATGTTAGATTATGTATTGCCATTAGGAATTGTGGGAGTGGCTAGTATATTTCCCAAGAAATTCGGTTTATCTATTGTGTTAGCCATGGGGATTAAATATGTATCTCAAGTGTTGTCGGGTGTTTATTTCTGGCCACCGAAGACAGGTGCAGCCGGTTCTACTGTCGCATGGATTTTTTCCTTAAACTATAACGCTTGGTATAACTTAGCCACAATGGTGATTTGTTTATTGATTGTACCGTTGTTGTGGAGTAGAGTACAAAAAATAGTGAAATAAAGAAAAGGCCTGTTAATTCATTTTGAATGGACAGGTTTTTTAGTTGCTATAGAAGCAGAAATGATCAAAGAAGGAATACCGTTAGATAATGTAAGGGTTTACAATCATGCGTTAATCATTTATATTTGGGTTGTATTAGTTATGGTGGGGAGGTAGGATGAAAAAATCATACAATATATCTCTCAGATAATAGTTGTTTCTTTTATGGTTTTTATATGCTTACAACAATACGGCTATACTATTTTTTCAACATATACAAGTGTGATGGGAATTGGGGTTAAAGAAGGAAAAACGCTTCAAGTTGAGAAAATAAAAGAGGAGTTAACATCAATCAGCAGGTTTTCTTAGATTAGTACATACTTATAGAGGCAACTTTAAATTTGGCTTTTTTAAGAGCAGATAATTTATCACTGGACACATACTCAAAGACTTTGTATTCACCAGATTGATTTGGGTTTAAATCATTCACATAAACTGTATCTTGTGTAATGCGAGTTTCTTTTTCATCCATGGAACATTTCAATGTGATAGGTTTTCTTTTCGTTTGCTTTATTCTCCGCTGTAACAGGTAAAGTTGTTTTCGTGATAAAGTCATTCTCTTTCACGGAAAATTTTCTAATTTTAACATAGACATTTTTTTCGTGACTGATATTTTCAAAAAGATTTTTTCGATAAAAGAAGTTTTTCTTTTATAATGGGACTATGAATAAGAAAATAATATTTTTAGATATAGATGGAACTTTATTCTCACCGCAAATTGGTGGAACACCAGAGTCGGCATTAAAAGCTATTGAATTAGCGAAAAAAGCAGGGCATAAAGTTTTTTTGTGCACCGGGAGAAGTTTAGCCGGAGCCACGAAATATTTACATTATCCTGTGGATGGTTTTATCTTTGGGGCCGGTTCTTCGGTATATGTAAATGGCCAGCATATTTATGATAATCCTTTAACTAAATCACAACTGAAAGCACTGACACAACCATTGGAAGATTTAAGAATTCCTTATATGTTGGAAGCCGCAGCCGGTGTTTATGGGGATGAAACAGGCTATGGTTACATTGTGGATTACTATGGTGGAAATACTTCTGACAGAGCGAAAAGAGAAAAAATTGTTCTTGAGAATAACATTTATCGCTTTGATTATTTGAGTGAAGAAGAAAATATTTATAAGATGTGTATTTTCTTACAGGATTTAAGATTGATGAAAGATTTAGAAGATCGATTAGAGGAACCGTTTGTGTTAACGGTATCCGCTTTTGAACCAAAACGTCAACTACATATTGCTGAGATCACTAACGGTTTAGAAACAAAGGCTACGGGCATTCAAAAAGTGATGGATTACTTTGGCCTAGCCAGGGAAGATACGATAGGGATAGGTGATAGTGCCAATGATATTCCGATGTTGGACTATTGTGGTGTGGCGATTGCCATGGGTAATGCTTCTAAGGTGGCGAAGGAACACGCCGACTTTATCACTAAAGATATTTTAGAAGATGGTATTTATCATGCGTTTGAACAATTCCATTTGATGGGAGAATGAAGGAGATCGTGTGTATGAAATTAGGAATCGTCGGTTCAGGAAAGATTGTGGACATGGTTTTAAAAGCAGGTATTCAAGAAGTGGTTGAAATACCGTTTCTGTATTGCCGAAATGTGGAAAAAGGAAAGCTTATTCAGGAAAAATATGGAATAGAAGTATGCCATGAGTACGAAGAGTTTTTGGAAAATAAGGTAGTGGATACGGTGTATATTGGTTTACCGAATTCTCTGCATTATGATTTTGCGAAAAAGGCCTTATTAGCGAATAAAAATGTTATTTTAGAGAAACCATTTACTTCCACGTTAGAACAAGCGAAGGAATTGGTAGAGCTAGCTCAAGAAAAGAAACTTTTTCTATTTGAAGCTATCTTAACTAGATATTCTTCTTATTTAGAAGATTTGAAGAAAGAGGTCAAAGAAATTGGGAATATTCAAGCGGTTCATCTGGATTATCAACAACGATCTTCACGCTATGATGCTTATTTGAAGCATGAAGTGTTACCGGCTTTTGATCCTAAAATGGATGGTGGTGCTTTAATGGATGTTAATATTTATAATCTTCATTTTGCCATTCAATTGTGGGGGAAACCAGAGGCGTATCATTATGAAAAAGAAACAGGTTGGAACGGCGTAGATGTTCGAGGGACTGTTTATTTGAAATATCCTGGCTTTGTGGTGGAATGCGTTGGTTCTAAAATGAATGATGCACCACTTCATCAAAAGATTGTTGGTCAATTTGGAACCATCTATATTCCTTGCCGTCCGGGTGATTTACATGGAATACATGTTTATACAAATGGTGTAAAGAGAGTGCTGGATGTGGAAGCGGAAAATATCTTTCAAAATGAATTTTCAAAGATGAAAGAAGTGATGGATCAGAAGAATTTCAAACAAGCCAATGATTGGTTAAAAGATAGTTTGAATGTTATGGAAATCGTTTGGAAGTTACGCTATGAATCGTAAGAAAAATACGAAAAGAATAGTTTTAGAAAATGAACGATGTGATTAAGAGAAATAGATCTTTTAATCACTTTTTTTAATTGAGTGCAATCTTTTTTACAAATAAAAAAAATACTTATAAAATAAACGGGTATTAAAGGAGGAAAGCTCATGGATCAGCATGTATGGAATATAGTAGCAACTTCTTTTTGGCCAATTTTAAAAGCAGGGTTAACCATGACATTACCGTTAGCTTTTCTATCTTTTTTCTTTGGTTTGATAATTGCTGTTTTAGCAGCATTGGTTCAATATGCTAAAATTCCGGTTGTTAAAAAGCTAGTTCGAATCTATGTTTGGTTGATTCGAGGGACACCTTTATTGGTGCAATTGATGATTATTTTCTATGGATTACCGGTGATTGGGATTCAAAGTAATCCCTTTGTGGCCGCAACGGTTGGCTTTTCAATTTGTGAGGGAGCCTATATGTCAGAAGCGATTCGTGGGGCTTTAGAAAGTATTCCTCGTGGTCAAAGTGAAGCAGGATATTGCGTGGGAATGAATTTTGTTCAGGTGATGTGGTACATTGTGTTACCACAAGCTTTTCGAACGGCTTTCCCGGCCTTATCAAATTCACTGATTTCTTTAGTGAAAGATTCTTCTTTGGCAGCGAATATTACGGTGGTGGAAATGTTTATGACAACCCAGCGTTTTGCCGGTAAATTTTATACATTTATGCCTCTTTATATAGAGGTAGCATTGGTGTATTTATTATTCTGTACGATCATTACTTTCTTCCAATCCCGAATTGAAAAGAAACTTTCTCGTTATGAAAGAAAGGAGGCTTAAAATGGCTGTCCTAACGGTAAAAGATATTTATAAATCTTATCAGGATAATGAAGTGTTAAAAGGTATTGATTTATCAGTGGAAAAAGGAGAAGTGATTTCTATTTTGGGGCCATCCGGGTCAGGAAAAACGACATTACTTCGCTGTTTAAATTTTTTAGAAAAACCGGATCGGGGAACGATCGTTTTCGATGAGAAACTGTATCACTTTGTTTCTATGACCAATAAAGAAAAAAATCAGATCCGACAGAAAACAGGCTTTGTGTTTCAAGCGTATCATTTATTTTCGAATCGGACAGTATTGGAGAATGTGACCTTAGGATTAACGACAGTTCGAGGCATGAAAAAAGAAGAAGCTCATGAGATTGGCATGGAATTATTAAAAAAAGTCGGCATGGAAAATCGTTGGAATTATTATCCGTCACAAATCTCAGGTGGTCAGCAACAACGTGTTGCGATCGCACGAGCCTTAGCACCAAACCCGGAAATTATTTATTTTGATGAACCGACCAGTGCGTTAGATCCGGAGTTAATTGAGGAAGTATTAGCGGTCATGAAGGATTTGGCGAAAGAGGGAAGAACGATGGTTGTCGTCACTCATGAAATGCGTTTTGCAAAAGATGTTTCAAACCGTGTCATTTTCATGGAGCATGGTCGGATCGTGGAACAGGGAACATCGGAAGAAATGTTTGAACATCCAAAAGAAAAGAGAACAAGAGAGTTTTTAAGAATGAAGGAGGAATAGAAATGAGATATCTAGGAAAAGTGGTTATGAGTGCCATTTTAGCATTAGGCTTAGTGGCTTGTGGCACTAAGACAAATGAAAAAGCAGAGGATTCTTTACAGAAAGTTAAGAAGGCAGGGGTTTTGAAAATTGGTTTGGAAGGAAACTGGAAGCCTTTTTCCTACCATGATAGTAAAGATAAATTGGTTGGTTATGATACAGAAGTAGCACAGCATATTGCTAAGAAATTAGGGGTTAAGGCTGAAATTAAAGAAGCGGCTTGGGATGGTCTATTAACGGGATTATCCACGGGTGTATATGATATCGTTGTTAATGGAGTGGATGTGACAAAAGAGCGTCAGAAAGCCTTTGATATGAGTGATGCTTATGCCTATGATCGCATTGACTTGGTGGTGAAAGAAGGAAATACCAACATTAAAAGTTTTGAAGATTTAAAATCTAAAAAATCTGCAAATTCCACCGGATCAACTTATGCGACCATTGCTGAAAAATATGGAGCAACTGTCTCGAATGTCCCTACGTTAGCGGAAACAATGCAGTTGGTGTTGAATGGAACGGTAGATGCTACCATTAATGCAGACACTTCGGTAAGTGATTATTTAAATACAACAGGAGAAAAGAAGTTGAAGGTCGTGGCTCAATTACCGGATATTACGGAATATGCGATTCCTATGAAAAAAGGAAATGATTCTTTAAAAAAGGCGGTCAATCAAGCTTTAAAAGAATTAAGAGAAGATGGTACATTGGCTGCTTTATCTAAGAAATATTTTGGTAAGGATATTACACATAAATAAGTTGTTGAAATCAAGAGAACCTCATAAAGAGGTTCTTTTTGAAATGTAAGCGCTTAGTGAAAATATATTCTGAAATGGAATATTCAGAAAATGGAATTTATTTCATTTTGTCTAAAAAACCCTCTTTTTTTAGGGAGAAAAGAGATAGTCTGAATGGACTTAGGAATGGTAGGTTTGCTATGATTAATCAGATGAAGGGGGATCAACATAATGATTGATAATCAACAATGGCATGGATTTGAAGGTCGTACATGGAAAGAAGAATGCAATGTACGGGATTTTATCCAAAAGAATTACCACCCATATGATGGGGATGAGTCTTTCTTAGCTGGACCAACCGATGGAACAAATCAGTTATGGACTCGTTTGCAAGAATTACAAAAAGAAGAAAGAAACCATGGCGGTGTGCTGGATGAAGAAGCGGATATCGTTTCCGGGTTGACGGCTTATGGCCCTGGATATATTGATGAATCTTTGAAAAACTTAGAAACGGTTGTCGGCTTACAGACGGACAAACCGTTAAAGAGAGCCTTTATGCCTTATGGCGGTATCAAGATGGCGGAAGAAGCGTTAAGGACTTATGGCTTTGAACCAAATCCTGAACTTCATAAAATTTTTACAGAATATCACAAGACTCATAATCAAGCGGTATTTGATGCGTATACGCCGGAAATGAGAGCAGCTCGTAGCTCACATATCATCACCGGTTTGCCAGACACGTATGGTCGTGGTCGTATTGTTGGTGACTACCGTCGTGTGGCTTTATATGGAATTGATCAACTGATTGCTTGGAAAGAAGAAGATAAACTAAACTGTGGGGATGGAACCATGGTGGATGATATCATTCGTCAAAGAGAAGAATTATCCGAACAAATTAAAGCATTAAAAGGTATGAAGGAAATGGCGGCTGTTTATGGCTTTGATATTTCCAAACCGGCAAAAGATGCAAGAGAAGCTTGCCAATGGTTATATTTTGGCTATTTAGCAGCTATTAAAACTCAAAATGGTGCCGCCATGTCGGTGGGTCGTATTTCAACTTTCTTAGATATTTATTTGGAAAGAGATTTAGAAGCCGGTATTTTAAGCGAATCGGAAGCCCAAGAATTGATTGATCATATGGTTATGAAATTCCGTATGGTGAAATTTGCTCGTATTCCTGCCTATAATGAACTATTCTCAGGGGATCCGGTGTGGGCTACCTTGGAAGTGGCCGGAATGGGTAGTGATGGTCGCTCTTTAGTGACAAAGAACGATTTCCGTTTCTTACACACTTTAGAAAATATGGGTCCTTCTCCGGAACCAAACTTAACAGTTCTTTATTCTTCTCGTTTGCCAGAAACATTCCGTAAGTATGCGGCTAAAATTTCTGTTAATACGTCTTCTATTCAATATGAAAATGATGATGTAATGAGACCGGAATGGGGCGATGATTATAGCATTTGTTGCTGTGTATCGGCGACTGAAACAGGGAAAGAAATGCAATTCTTTGGAGCTCGTGCGAACTTGGCGAAGGCTTTGTTGTATGCCGTCAATGGTGGTGTAGATGAAAAGAGCTTTAAACAAGTAGCTCCTTCTTATCGTCCAATCACTTCGGAATATTTGGATTATGATGAAGTCATGCAAAAATATGATGTGATGTTGGACTGGTTAGCTGGTTTATATGTGAATATCTTAAACCTGATTCAATATATGCACGATAAGTATTATTATGAAGCAGCGGAAATGGCTTTGATTGATACCGATGTTCGTCGTACATTTGCGACCGGTATTGCCGGTTTCTCTCATGTGGTGGATAGTTTAAGTGCTATTAAATACGCTAAGGTAAAGACCATTCGTAACGAAGATGGCATTGTCACAGCTTACGAAACGGAAGGAGAGTTCCCTAAGTATGGTAATGATGATGACCGCGCAGATGAAATTGCGACTTGGTTATTAAAGAGTTTCATTGATAAGATTAAGAAACATCATACTTACCGTAATTCTGAAGCAACAACTTCCATCTTAACCATTACTTCTAATGTGGTATACGGTAAATACACAGGAAATATGCCGGATGGCCGTCAGGCTTGGACACCATTAGCACCTGGTGCTAACCCATCGTATGGAGCTGAACAAAATGGTTTATTAGCTTCTTTGAACTCCTTAACGAAGTTACCATATCACTGGGCATTGGATGGTATTTCCAATACACAAACAATGAATCCAAGTGCATTGGGGCATAGCGAAGAAGAAAGAAAAGAAAACTTAGTTCATGTCTTAGATGGTTACTTTGATCAAGGGGCACATCACTTAAATGTGAATGTCTTTGGTAAAGAAAAATTATTGGATGCCATGGAAAATCCAGACAAACCTGAATATGCGAACTTCACGATTCGTGTATCCGGTTATGCGGTTAAGTTTATTTCCTTAACTCGTGAACAACAATTGGATGTGATTTCTCGTACATTCCACGATCATATGTAAGGAAGAAGGGAGCATCTGTTCAAGATGCTCTTTTTATCCATAGGAGGACACCATGACAAAAGGCTATATTCATTCATTTGAAAGCTTTGGGGCTGTCGATGGACCGGGCGTTCGCTTTATTGTCTTTATGCAAGGTTGCCCGATGCGTTGCTTGTATTGTCATAATCCAGAAACTTGGAAATTTAAACAAGGAATGGAAATGAGTGCGGAAGAAGTATTCCGAAAAGCCATTCGTTATCAATCGTATTGGAAAAATGGTGGCGGTATTACGGTATCCGGCGGAGAAGCTTTAGCACAAATTGATTTTTTGATTGAATTGTTTGAAATCTGCCACAAACACCATATTCATACCACGCTAGATACTTCCGGTAATCCTTACACCAAAAATCCGGAATGGTATGCAAAATTTGAACGCTTGATGAAAGTGACTGATTTGGTTTTATTGGACATTAAAGAAATGAATATGGTGACACATAAGAAATTAACCGGCTGGTCGAATGAAAATATCTTAGAATTAGCGAGAGATTTAAGTGATCGAAAGCTACCGGTATGGATTCGCCATGTTTTAGTGCCGGGGATTACAGCCAATGATGAAGATTTAATCCAGTTAAAAAACTTCATAGATACTCTTGAAAATGTGGAAAGGGTTGAGATTCTTCCTTATCACGCCATGGCTAAAGTGGAATATGAACATTTAGGAATTCCTTATCCCATTCCTGACACTCCACAACCGACAGCACAAGAAATATTACATGCTGAAGGTATATTAGGAATCAAAAAATAGAGTAAGAAGATAAAAAGCTTCGAGAATATCCCGAAGCTTTTTATAACATCTTCACCATTATACCATTCTTTTTAAGAAAAAATCAGTCTTGATTTTAAAGAATATTATGTAAGACTTTAATTAAAGAAGGGAGTGATTCTTATGAAAAAATGGCTCAATGTTCAAAATAAGTATACATATTTATTTTTATTAACCATTCCAATCGGTATATTGAAAATGATTCTTATGGATTTTCGACTCGGATTCAATTTGCCTGAGTTTGTTAGCAGTTTAGTGATTATGAACATTGGAGTTTACTTTTTTGTTCGATTTAACACCTACTCTCATTTTTACAATCCGGATCACCCAAAACCAAAGAGTTAATGTTGTCATTGAAAAGGGAATTCCAGTAGGACTCCCTTTTTTGATTAATCAATATCAATATCTCCTATGGTATTACTGATATATAAGTGACCGGATCCATGGTAGTTAGGGATATGGGTATCCCCTATTTTATGGTCGACATGGATTTCAAAATCATGACGATCACAATTGACTTGAATATCACCGGTAGTGGTTTTGATTTCAAATGATTCAATGCGAGATAAATCAACATCAATATCACCTGCAGTCCCATGGATGATCCCTTTTGGATAATCACCGGAAATGTGGATATCCCCTGCTTTAAAATCGATTTTTAGTAAGGAACCTTGACTTTGACTGACATGGACATCTCCTGCTAAAGAATCTAATTCTAAGTTTCCGGTGTGTTGGGAAATATCTAGATCGCCTGCAGAGACTTTCATATAAGTGTTGACAGCCGTGATACTATTGATATCCACATCCCCTGCTTTAGAGATAATTTGAAGAGTGTCTAGGGTCGTTTCAGAAAAATGAATATCACCGGAGTTTGTTTGGATATCTAAACGGTGAATGTTAGAGGGTAAAGTGATTTTGAGAATACCATGACCGTGTTTGGAATGAAAATGGACTTGGTTATGATGGAATTCTTTGGAAAAGGTGGGTTGTTCTTTTGACAAAGAAAGAGGATAACCTTCATAGGAATAAGAAGCGTTTTCTCCCTGTTTTATACAAACATCAAGATGATCTCCTATGATAACCACCTCGGTTTCATTCGAACAAGGGAAGGAATCACTATCCTCCAAGATTGGTTTTTCATTGAAATCTACATTGAATTTCATGTTATTTAGGAAAGGTGTTGCTTTTTCTAAAGCAGACTTAATGAACTCTGAAAGACCGGTATTTTTTTGTTCCAGTTTTGGTTGGTCTAAAAAGACATCTTCAATATTACCGAGTTCTTCTACAATTTCATCCATTGTTTTTCCTTGATTCAAAGATTCGTCAATATGATTTTCAAATGATTGTAGAATTTCCACTTGATCATCGACAGGATAATCATTTAGGTAATCTTTTAAGGCTTGTAGGTATTCTTGCTTGGTCATAATAAATTTCTCACTTTCTTAACGAAGGATAACCATTCGTTCTTTTGTTCTTGTTGATAGGATAAACCTGCTTGAGTGATATGATAATATTTTCGTGCCGGGCCGCTGTTGGACTCTTTTAAATAAGTTTGCACATAGCCGTTATCTTTCAATCTTTTTAAAATAAGATATAAAGTACCGGCAGTAATAGATAGCTCTTGAGAAATGTCTTCGGTTAATTCATAGCCATATTTATCATCATCAACGAGCTTGGATAAAACACATAATTCTAAAACTCCTTTTTTAAATTGTGCATCCATAATTACCTCCTTTAGAATATTATATCGCATACTATATTGTTATGCAATATAGTTATTTGCAAATATTTAAAAATGAAGGAGTATGGATAAAGAAGGTAATCCTCGCTAATTTTAATGATTGTTAAAGACCTCTTAACTTCATAACTTTAAGAAAGAGGAAGCGAATATACAATATGTAAGGGTTTATATATTTGGATATCTATCTTATACTTGGGTTGCGGAATAGGAAAAGGAGCACGCAATTGTATCTGTTGCAAGGTATAAAACCGGAATTTAGTTTAAGTGTCTTTTCTTTTTTATAAATGATAAATAAGGGAGGATTTATGTTGAAAAAGATATTTGCGGTTATTTTTGGGATAAGTTATCTATACAATTATATGAATGGTGCTTTCAGGTGATCATTATGAATGATAAAGTCATCTATCCAATCGGACGTATCTTAGTCATTATTATGATTGCTGATTTATGTCGCAAATTTATCAATCCATTGGTGTTTTGTGAGGTAATTCAGCCATTTCAAATCATGGATGGTATAGAAGTGATTCTGTTGGTGTTAGTGCTTATTTATTTACGAAAATATAATCTAATGACTGGAAACAAAAGAAAAGAGTCGTAATCTTTTTCCATGTAAAAAAGAAGATAGAGGGGTTCTACCTTCTTTTTCTTAGTTTTAAAAATTGAGAAAGATACTAAATTTAGTTAATAGCTATAAAGGGGGACAGTCATGTAGTCACTTGGATTTAAGGTATGATTCTCAACTTTTCTGTACTTTCCAAAAAACCAAAAAGGGAAAAGGAGATTTTTTTGGTAAATAAATCATTTTTGAAAAGTAAGTCGAAAGATAAGTTACTTATCTTTACAGTCCTATTATGATAGCGTTTACAATTAGAAACACCCCAAAATCCCTTTATTTTTTTGTATAATTCTGTATAAAATCAATCTTTTTACAATAAGGGTATGTTTTGACGGTCGCATTCCTTTAAAATTTCTTCTGGCCAATAAGAAGCTTGTACTTCTCCGATATGGGCTTTATTCAATAGCAACATACATAATCTGGATTGACCGATTCCACCACCGATGGAGTAGGGTAATTCTTGATGGAGTATCATTTGGTGGTAAGGCATTTTTAATTTTTCACAACAATGAGAGCTCTCGCATTGTGATAAAAGAGAATGCTCATCGACCCGGATTCCCATAGAACTTAATTCAAGAGCTTGTTCTAATTGTGGTAACCAGAAAAACAGATCACCATTTAATTGCCAATCATCGTAGTCAGCGGCTCTTTGATCATGCGGTTCATTTGAACCTTTCAGTGTGTCACCAATTCGCTCAATGAATACACAGCCATACCGACGAGTGATTTCTTTTTCCCTTTCTTTGGCGGATAAGTTAGGGTATAAATCGAACAACTCTTGGGAATCAAGAAAATGAACTTCATTTGCTAAAGGGCAAACAGCTTGAGGATATTTATACCAAACCTCATGTTCCATATGCTTAATTACTTTAAAAATAGAACGAACCGTTTCTTCAAGATAGTCTTTACAACGGTTTTCTTTTGGAATAGCTCTTTCCCAATCCCATTGATCGACATAGAAAGAGTGTGTGGCATCTGGTATTTCATCCCTTCGAATAGCGTTCATATTGGTGTATAAACCTTCTCCATTTTGAAAACCATATTTTTTTAATGCAAATCGTTTCCATTTGGCTAAGGATTGGACAACTTCCAAGGTGGTATTTTTGACCTTTAAAGCCTTAAAAGAAACCGGTCTTTCAATACCGCTTAAATGATCATTTAAACCCGATTCTGTCGATACAAATAAAGGAGCGGATATTCTTTCTAAATGCATGACTTTGCCAAATTCGTATTGAAAAGTATCGCGAATGAATTTAATGGCTTTTTGTGTTTGGCGAACGGATAAAGTAGGTTGATAGTGAGACATGGATCACTCCTTTCATTTTTCTTATTGTAAGGAAGAATCACTCTGATAGCAATAAAGGAATCGATCATGTTCTTGTTCGTTTTGAAAGAAATTTCAATGGCTTTGTAAATATTTTGATCGTTTTGATCAAAAGTGTGTTATATTATTATCTTCAATAATCATTTTCTCTTGCTAGAAAAACTTTTTAAGATTACACTGAATTGTGGTTATCGTTTGCCAAATAAATAGAAATCAGTTTATAAGAAATAGGAAGAAAATAAATCGTTCTCTCCGTTTTTTAAAACGAAGTAAAGACCAGAAGGAGTAAGATATATGGGCACAGATAAATACGAAGGATTAAAATTAGAAAATCAAATTTGCTTTCCGCTATACTCGGCAGCCAGAAAAATTACAGGTATGTATACACCATTTCTAAAGCCTTTAGGAATGACATATACACAATATATTGTGTTCTTGGTATTGTGGGAACAAGATCATCTGACAGTAGGAGATTTGTGTGAAAAATTATATCTGGATAGTGGTACGATTACACCGTTGTTAAAGAAAATGGAAGAAAGAAACTGGGTTACCAGAACTCGTTCAAAAAAAGATGAACGTGTTGTCATCATTGAATTGACAAAAAAAGGACGGGATATGAGAGAAAAATGTGTGGATATTCCGCATAGAGTGTCTTCTTGTGTTTCTTTTCCTATGGATGAAGCCAAAGGTTTATATGATCTTCTTTACCAAATCTTAGAGGAATTCTAAAAGCTGTGTAAAACAGCTTTTTTAAATGAAACATGGGACTTGTTTTAAGAAAGAAAGGCGTTTTAATATAGAGCTATGAGAGAAAAGAAAATCATTCAAACCAGTATGATAGCGATTATGACCAATTTATTTTTGGTGTTTTTTAAGATGAGCATCGGTCTTATGGCGAATTCTCTTTCAATTATTTTAGACGCTGTGAATAATTTGAGTGATGCTTTATCTTCTATTATTACCATTGGCGGGACGAGTTTATCAAAAAAAACGGCGGATAAAGAACACCCATATGGTCATGGCCGTTATGAATATATTGCGGCTTTGGTTGTGGCTTTTATCATTCTATATGTAGGGATTCAGTCTATGATGGAAGCGATAAAACTTTGGATATATCCAAGTCAAGCGAAGTATTCTTGGTGGTCTGTTTTGATTGTCCTGGTGGCTATTTTAGTTAAAGTGTTTTTAGGGAATTATGTTCAAAAAATAGGAGTTCAGTTAGATTCGCCATCATTAAAAAATTCCGGTCAGGATGCTAAAAATGATTCTATATTATCGTTAGCCACTTTGATTTCGGCAGTCAGTTCTTTGTGGTTTCGGTTGGAAATTGATAAATTTGTCTCGGTGATCATTGCGGTATTTATTCTGAAAAGTGGTTATGATGTATTAAGTGAAACATTATCCCGAATCTTAGGAGAAAGAATTTCGTCTTCTTTAACAGGGGCTGTTATCAAAGCGGCCAAACGTGTTCCGAATGTGTGTGGAGTTTATGATTTATTTATTAATGATTATGGACCAAATCGTTGGATCGGTTCTTTGCATGTGGAAGTAGAAGATACGACTTCAGCCTCTCAAATCGATCAATTGTCTAGAAAAGTGATGAAACAAGTTTATCAAGAAACGGGAGTGACTTTATCGGCAGTGGGTATTTATGCTAGAAATTCTCGTTCTGAAGTCGTGAATGAAATGCGAAATAGAATTAGTCATCATTGTTTACAAACGGGTTTTGTCAAACAAGTGCATGGTTTCTTGGTGGATCAAGAAAATAAACGGATTCGTTTTGATATTGTGGTTCCTTTTGAAGTAAAATCTCTTAATCAGAAACAAATGGATTTGAAAGAATGGATAAAAAAAGAGTATCCGGGTTACGCTATTGATTTAACAATAGATCCAGATACAACAGATTAAAGTAGATCTTGCTGGTATTGTTTAGAAATCTCAATGGTTTTTTTAAGCCAAGTTTTATAATAAGAGAGAAAAGTGCTGTCTTTGAGATAAGCACTGTTTTTTTGAAGGATGTCTTTTTCGCGTGAAATATCGAGAATGGGTAAGTTATGTTGTTTTTTATAAGAAACAACTTGCTGAACAACTTTCATTCTTTGTTCAAAAAGGGAAGCCATCTGCTGATCAATGTGGTCAATTTGTAAGCGGATTTGTTCTAATTCGTTCATAAAATTTCCTCTACTTGTTTTGGAACGGTATGATACCGTAAGAAATAACCAAACATGACCCCGACAGAAGCTTGTAAGATTTGGAATGGAAGTTTAATGATAGACGTTTTTAAGGTTGAATAAACGAAAGCTCTCCCTAAAGTGTATCCTAAAACCATGATCAAAGCGCCTATACAAGTAGCGAATAAGCTGCGTTTTTTAGAAATCAGTCGACCATCAGAATGAGCTAAATAGGAAATCACATAACCTTGTAAGCCATGTGTCACTAATGAAACAAACATGGGGGTTGGATAAAAGAAAAAATCTCCTAAGAAGGCACCAAGTCCACAAACTAACAAGGCATCTTTTGGATTGAATAATAAGGCGGCTAAGACAATCACTACATCATTCAAATATAAGTGACCACCGGGAACCGTCAGGCTGAAAGATGATAGAACAATCACCAAGGCCATCATTAAAGCCATTAATGTCAAACGTTTGGTATTCATTGCAGTTAGACCTCTCTTTTTTGTGGTTTTTATGAAACTGTGAATTCAGTTTAATCGGTATCTAAAGAAAATCTTTGGGATATTGTAAATTTTAAAAATGATAATAGAGGGAATTTCTTTGTTAGAGTGATTCATTCACTATTTCTTCTATTTGTTTTAAAACGATACGATAGCGTAAGAAATAACCAAAGACAACTCCGAAAGAAGCTTGTAAAATTTCAAATGGAAGTTTAATGATAGACGTTTTTAAGGTTGAATAAACGAAAGCTCTCCCTAAAGTGTATCCTAAAACCATGATCAAAGCGCCTATACAAGTAGCGAATAAGCTGCGTTTTTTAGAAATCAGTCGACCATCAGAATGAGCTAAATAGGAAATCATATAACCTTGTAAGCCATGTGTCACTAATGAAACAAACATGGGAGCCGGATAAAAGAAAAAATCTCCTAAGAAAGCTCCAAATCCACAAACTAACATCGCCTCTGTAGGGCTAAAGAGTAAAGAGGCTAAGACAATCACCACATCATTTAAATACAAGTGACCACCAGGAACCGGTAGGCTGAAAGAGGATAGAACAATCACTAAGGCCATCATTAAAGCCATTAATGTCAAACGTTTGGTGTTCATTGCAGTTAGACCTCTTTTTCTTTCTTTGTGGTCGATTTTCCTAAACCGGCAACCCATTCTAATTGATATTCACCAGTGACTTCAAGAATTCCACCTTCGGGAAGAACAATGGAACTTTCGGATTCATAATAATCTGTCACACGACCATGGATATCTTTCACATGAAGCCCGGCATCTCGAATGGCTTTGACACTATATTCACCAGGACGAAGATTTTTGGGAACATCATAAATTCCGGGAGTGACAGTGTATTGATTATCATTATTAATAAAGATCAATTTATTGTCTTTATGATTGATAACATTATTCACTTTCTGGAAAAAGCGTTCTCTTAAGAAAAATAAATCAGCGTGTTTTATTTTATAAGTGAATTTTTTGGTGGGTGTTTCAATTTCAACACGATCGGTGTGTTCTTGATTGCGTTTTACATAACCAAGGCGATGAACATTAACATAATGATCACTTAAGAAATAAATCGCTGCTTCGGTTTCAAATAACATCCCCTTGACTTGTTGACTACCCACTCTGCCATCCGCATTTGGGATATTGGAGATGGCTTCTTTATCAATTTCAGAAATAGATTTTACTGCTTCTGTTGTAGGAATTTGTGATTCCGGAACCACTTGTGAAGCGGATAGTGCATTAATACAGTGTTCCCCATGGTGCAATGCGATGCTTGGTAATGGATAATGGGTTGCAATGACTTCCTCAGGATTGTGATGTTTCAAATAGGTATCCATGACGGTATCTACCATATTTGGTTGAGCTGTCACTAACATTTGAAAGATATCAAACTTAATGGGCAAGCCATATCCTTTAATAATTTCTTTGCAGTGCTTACAAATATAATGCCCATCCGATAATTTTTCTAATCGATTGTGGAAGATACCGCCTTCGCGTAAATCGAAATCACATACTTTTTGATTTGGCATATAACCTCCTAACTGTTCTCATTATATAGTAGTCGTATTTAGAATACTATAAAACGACTTTTGAAATTTTGATATGAATCATTTTAAACAATTGAATGTATAAATATAGATGGTGGATATAAAAGAAAGTATGGCTTAGGTGAAATAAATGTGTTCTAGAAGACTGGGAGTATCATTCAAATCGGTGGTTAAGATGTTTCAATAGTTTCAAGAGTAAAGGAACTAGTTTGGTTTAATGAACTTCGAAATAGAGTTTTCTAGGCATAGATTAGTAAAAATGTAGCTGTAACAGTTGTTTCAGTCAATAGGGTTCTTAATGATATACGTGCAATTTATTTTGACATTGAAAAAAACCATGTTAGAATGAACCGGCTAAAGAAAGGAGCTATTTATTTATGTTGAAAAAAATGACGACATTATTATTTGCATTCGCAATGGTGGCCGGTATAGTGGCACCAACGAAGACATTGGCTAGAGAAGAAACGGATCACGGAGTGGTTCAAAAGATTTATAAGGATGCAAGTGACAGTTTAAGTTCTTGGAAAAAAGATCAAGAAGTAGAGCTTCAAAATAAGAAGACGGCTGGAGATTATATTCAAAAACGTCAAGATGAATTGAAGAAATCAGAAGCGAGATTAAAATTAGAAAAAGCGAATCTGGAGATGGCAGAAGTTGATTTGAAGACGGAGGAAGCGAAATTAAAGGCAGAAGAAGCGAAAAATCCAAAAGATGAAGAAGCCATCGAAAAGTTGAAAACATCTGTTGAAAAAAAGAAAAAAGACATCGAAAAGTTGAAAATATCTATTGAAAATCACGAAAAATCGATTGAAAGAATTAAAAAAGACATTGTGGGTGTTCAAGGGGAAATCGATGAGATTAACAAAAAGATTAACCGTATTGAAGGTGAAATCGCCAGAGCTTCTAAAGTAGTGAACAGCATCAACGCTGCTAAGGAAGAAGCTAAGAAAAAAGGTGGTGCTTTTGTCAGTTTGACAAGTCCATCCAACAGAACATTTACATATCATATTGATGCTAATTTAGTGAACAAGACAGGCTGGGAAAAAATTAATGGTCGTAAATACCACTTCAGTCCTGGTGGTGTGATGGACACCAAGTGGTTTGAGTATAAAGGTAGTAAGTATTACTTGAATACTGATGGTCATGCAGAGACTGGATGGGCTCGGATTGATGGAAAGATGTACTGGTTTAATTCAGATGGTCGTATGGAAACCGGACTTAGAAAAATAGCTGGTAAAGTATATAACTTTGGTCGTGATGGTGTTTTAAGATAAACATTGGTTAGACATTGAGGAATCTATATGGATTAAAAAGATCCGTATAGATTTTTTTGTATATACATTTTAATAAAATTTTGATTGACATCGGAAATAAAAATGAAGTATGATTTATAGGCTTATGAATGAACCTTGCTTTGCGAGGTTATTATTTATGAATAGCACGGCACACTAGGTACTGTGTGCATATGAAAGGAGCTAAACAATGCCAACAATCAATCAATTGGTTCGTAAGGGTCGTCAAGACAATGTTTATAAGTCAAAGTCACCTGCGTTAAATCGTGGTGTCAACACTCTGAAGAACAAAACTACGAAATTAAGTAGTCCGCAAAAGAGAGGGGTTTGTACTCGTGTCGGTACAATGACACCTAAAAAGCCTAACTCTGCATTGCGTAAGTATGCCCGTGTCCGTTTATCAAACGGTATGGAAGTGACAGCTTACATTCCAGGTATCGGACATAATTTACAAGAACACTCGGTAGTTATGATCCGTGGTGGTCGTGTTAAGGACTTGCCTGGTGTTCGTTATCACATTATCCGTGGGACGTTAGACTGTGCTGGGGTTACGGATCGTAAGCAAGGACGTTCTTTATATGGAGCGAAGAAGCCGAAGGCTGCTAAGTAATAGAGGGGAGAAAGTAGAATATGCCAAGAAAAGGTTATGTAGCAAAGCGTGATGTGCTACCAGATCCAATCTATAACTCAAAGTTAGTAACGAAGTTGATTAACAAGATTATGATCGATGGTAAGCGTGGTACAGCGCAAACAATTTTATACGATGCGTTTGCATTAATTGAAAAGAAGACGGATGAAAATCCAATGGAAGTATTTGAAAAGGCATTGGCTAATGTCATGCCTCAACTTGAATTGAAGGTTCGCCGTGTTGGTGGTGCAAACTACCAAGTACCTGTTGAAGTTTCGGCTGAACGTAAATTGACATTAGGATTACGTTGGATCGTCAGCTTTGCCCGTTTGCGTCATGAAAATACAATGGAACAACGATTAGCGAATGAAATCATGGATGCGGCTAATGGTATTGGGGCTTCCGTGAAGAAGAAAGATGATACTCACAGAATGGCAGAAGCGAATAAGGCATTTGCTCACTTCCGTTGGTAATCTAGAAAGGATTTAGAATGGCAAGAGAAATATCTCTAGATAAGATGCGTAATATCGGTATTATGGCACACATTGATGCCGGTAAGACAACAACTACAGAACGTATCTTGTTCTATACAGGTAAAATTCATAAGATTGGGGAAACACATGATGGTGCTTCTCAAATGGACTGGATGGCGCAAGAACAAGAACGTGGTATCACCATCACTTCTGCAGCGACAACTTGTCAATGGCATGATACACGTATCAATATCATTGACACACCGGGTCACGTAGACTTTACAGCTGAAGTAGAACGTTCTCTTCGGGTCTTGGATGGTGCAGTCACGGTTTTAGATTCTAAAGCCGGAGTGGAGCCTCAAACGGAAACGGTTTGGCGTCAAGCTACGGAGTATCGTGTTCCTCGTATTGTTTTTTCCAATAAGATGGACGCTACGGGAGCTGATTTTAAGATGTCAGTTCATAGTATTGGAGATCGTTTAGGGGCTAAAGCGGCAGCGATTCAAATGCCTATTGGTGCTGAACAGGATTTCCGAGGTATTATCGACTTAGTTGAAATGAAACAGCGTGATTATGAAGGTGAAACTTCAAAGTTTACAGATCACGAAATTGATGCGCAATTCAAAGAGGAAGCTCAAGTAATGCGTGCTGAAATGCTAGAAGCTATTGCGGATTACGATGATGAATTGATGATGAAAGTCTTGGAAGGGGAAGAACCAACTGTAGCTGAAATCAAGCGTGCGATTCGAGCTGGTGTATTGACTTCTGAATTCTTTCCGGTTATGTGCGGATCGGCTTATAAGAACAAAGGTGTTCAATTGTTGTTGGATGCGGTTGTGGATTATTTACCGGCCCCTACAGATATTCCGGCAATTAAGGGAACTTTAGAAGACGGTACGGAAAGTGAACGTCATCCTTCTGATGATGAACCTTTCTCTGCGTTGGCCTTTAAAGTGGCGACTGATCCGTTCGTAGGTCGTTTAACATACTTCCGTGTTTATTCCGGTTCGGCTACTTCTGGTAGTTATGTTTTAAATGCTACAAAAGATAAGAGAGAACGTTTCGGACGTTTGATTCGTATGCATGCAAACCAGAGAACAGATATTGATGAAGTATTTGCTGGTGATATTGCCGGTGCAGTTGGGTTAAAGAATACTTCGACAGGAGATACTTTATGTGCTGAAAATGCTCCGATTATCTTGGAATCCATGGTTTTCCCTGAACCGGTTATTCAAATGTCAGTTGAACCTAAGACAAAGAATGACTCGCAAAAAATGGATGAGGCTTTGGCGAAGTTGGCGGAAGAAGATCCAACGTTCAAGACATATACCGATGAAGAAACAGGGCAAACTATTATTGCCGGTGTTGGTGAATTGCATTTGGATATCATCATGGACCGTATGAAGCGTGAATTTAAGGTCAATGCGACAGCGGGTGCTCCTCAAGTGGCTTATCGTGAAACGATTCGTTCGGAAGCTGAAGTGCAAGGTAAGTTTGTTCGTCAGTCGGGTGGTCATGGTCAATATGGTGATGTTTGGATTAGATTTAGTCCGAATCCGGGTAAGGGATTTGAATTTGAAGACGCAACTGTCGGTGGATCGGTTCCTAAGGAATACATCAAGCCTACTCAACAAGGATTGGAGGATTCTTTGAAATCCGGATTGATTGCCGGCTATCCGATTGTGGATATCAAAGCTGTCTTATTTGACGGTTCTTATCATGATGTCGACTCTTCAGAACAAGCCTATAAGATTGCGGCTTCCTTGGCGTTACGTGAAGCGGCTAAGAAGTGTAATCCGGTTATTCTTGAACCTATCATGGCGGTTGATATTACAGCTCCGAATGATTACTTGGGTGCGGTTATGGGAGACGTTACCAAACGTCGTGGTCAAATCCGTGAACAAGAAGAAACAGGTAATGCTATTAAGGTAAAGGCATATATTCCTTTATCTGAAATGTTTGGTTATGTGACCGATTTGCGTTCGTTCACACAAGGGCGTGGAATTTATACCATGTTAATGGATCATTATGAAGAAGTTCCAAAGAGCATTGCTGAGGAAATTGTAAAGAAAAACGCAACAAAATAAGAATTGAAAAATATTGCATTGTCTAGTTACTTACTATAAAATTAAGCTAGACTGAAAAGTATAAAATACTAGGAGGAAAAAAACATTATGGCAAAGGAACATTTTGACCGATCGCTAGAACATGTTAACGTTGGTACTATTGGTCACGTTGACCACGGTAAAACAACTTTAACAGCAGCAATCACAAAGTATTTATCGGAACATCCAGAAGCTGGTAAGGCTAATTTCGAGGCATACGATAAGATCGATGGAGCTCCAGAAGAAAAGGCTCGTGGTATCACGATCAATTCCGCTCACGTTGAATATCAAACAAAGACTCGTCACTATGCTCACGTTGACTGCCCAGGTCACGCTGACTATGTTAAGAACATGATTACTGGGGCTGCTCAAATGGATGGTGCTATCTTAGTAGTGGCTGCTACAGATGGACCAATGCCTCAAACTCGTGAACATATCTTATTGGGTCGCCAGGTTGGTATTCCTAAGATCGTTGTTTTCTTAAACAAGTGTGATATGGTCGATGATGAGGAATTGATTGATTTAGTTGAAATGGAAGTTCGTGAACTTCTTTCTGAATATGGTTATGATGGAGACAATGCTCCAGTGATTCGTGGTTCAGCATTCCAAGCTTTACAAGATGATCCAAAGTGGACACCAGCTATCAAGGAATTATTAGATGCTGTTGATACTTATATTCCAGCTCCTGAACATGAATTTGACAAACCTTTCTTAATGGCTGTTGAAGATGTATTCACCATTACAGGTCGTGGTACGGTTGCAACAGGACGTGTTGAACGTGGTAAATTGAACTTAAACGATGAAGTTGAAATCGTTGGTATTCATGATACTCGTAAGACAGTTGTTACTGGTATTGAAATGTTCCGTAAGATGTTAGATTTCGCTCAAGCCGGCGATAACATTGGTGCATTATTGCGTGGTATCAACCGTGATGAAATTGAACGTGGTCAAGTATTAGCTAAACCTGGTTCTGTTACACCTCATACTGAATTCAAGGCTCAAGTGTACGTATTAACAAAGGAAGAAGGCGGACGTCATACTCCTTTCGTCTCTAACTACCGCCCTCAATTCTACTTCCGTACAACGGACGTGACAGGTGTGATTACATTACCAGAAGGAACAGACTTATGTATGCCTGGTGATAACGTGACAATGAACGTAACCTTATTAGCTCCTATTGCTATTGAACAAGGTACTCGTTTCTCTATCCGTGAAGGTGGACGTACGGTTGGTTCCGGTTCTATTACAGAAATCATTAAGTAATTGAAAAGTTTATAAGGAGAGTAGCTTCATTCAGCTGCTCTTTTTTTGTAGGGATAAAGTTTGATTTGACACAAAAATGTAAAATAAAAACATTGGTTATCTTTTTGATAAATAAGTATAATCCAGCCGGTAAAAGGTTAGAGAAATGAGCCTTTGGTTGATTGATTTGAAAAGTTTTGTTCGTTAAGAGATGATATCTAGCTTATTTTATCTATGGATTTTCAGATTATGAAAAGAAGCACTGTTTAGTGCTTCTTTTTCAGTTTTAGTAACTTGTAAAAGGCAATAAAGTATTGGATAGCTTTCCATGAGGTAGCTATCATAACGATGACTTCAAAGCCGATAAGAATAGGGCCATTATGTTTTTGAATCCCATTGATGACAAATAGAATTCCAAAAGTTAGAAAAGCAATCCCTAACACTAAACAGTCCCAAATCTTATTTTGTTGGATCAAGCCTTGAATAAATGCTACTTTATTTTTGGGTTTAAAATTAGGATATTGGGTTAAACCCGGTAACCATACCTTTCTATATCGATATTCTTGAATGGCTCCATAGAGAAAACTGGTTAGAATGGATAAAGGAATTTTATCGGTGAAAGAATAGACTAGAATCCCAATAGCCAATGCTAATATCCATCGATTATGGTATAAAGTGAATTTTTGTGCTTCTGTTTCTCGAATGAGATAACCGGTTTTGGTGATCGGATCGAAAAGAACTTTCTGGTTATGTTCGTTTAAATAGATATTATGCCCAGCAATAGGGCTTCGTGCCGTATTAGCCATGTTTTATTGCTTTATACCTTTACAATACGTATCAACAACCGAGTAATCATCCCCTAAAATAACTAAGTCGGCATCATATCCTGCTACGATCTTACCTAAATGGTCATCCATTCCTAATAAAGTGGCTGGATTGAGCGTACAACTATTAATAGCTGTTTCAAATGGTACTAACGCTTCTTCCACTAAGATACGTAAACCATTGTTTAAACTTAAAGTAGATCCGGCAATGCCACCTGTTTCTGTTAAGTGAGCCAACCCGTTTTGATCAATCTGAACTTCATGACCGCCAAATTGGAACTTGGTTCCTTTTGGTAGTCCCTTAGCCATCAAAGCATCTGAAATCATAACACCATAATGACTACCTTTTGTCTGGAAGAAAATATTCAAAGCTTCCGGGGTACAGTGTTGCCCATCACAAATAATTTCACTATAAACGTTTCTTAAACGTAAAGCGGCACCGGCTACTCCGTTAGCACGATGGTTAAATGGGGATTGACCGTTAAAAGTATGTGTGACACTCATAGCACCGTTCGCAAAGGCCAGCAAAGCCTCATTATAAGTAGCTCCACTATGACCGACCGAAACAACCACCCCATGTTGACTGGCATATTTAGTTAAAGCATAGTCAGGATCGTGTTCAGGAGCCATAGTAATGACTTTGATCAAATTGCCGGACTCTTTTTGATAATGTTTGAATTCTTCAATAGTTCCTTGCACAATAGCTTCGGGAGGTTGAGCTCCTTTATATTTCATATCTAAGTAAGGTCCTTCAAAATGAATCCCTAAAATATCTGCACCATCACGACCGGCCACATGGGTTTCTTTAACATGACGAACGTTTTGAACCGCTTTTGTTAAAACGGGATTTAATTCCGTGATTGTAGTGGATAGGAAACCGGTAACACCTTCTTTCACAATTTTCTTAGCCCATTGTTTTAAACCTTCTTCTTGAGCGTAGTTGGTATCATAACCATAAGCGCCGTGACAATGGATATCAATGAAACCCGGAACAATTCTCAAGTGACCATAGTCTTGATCACAAACTTCAAAATCATAAGGAAGAATGTCTAGTATTTTTTTGTCTTCCAAGTGAAGTGTAGCTGGGTGGAATGATCCAGCTAGCCAAACTTTTGTACTTTTGATATACATAATGCTCTCCTTTTTAATAATCTTACCACGTTTGAAATGAGGATACTCTGAATGTGTTTGCACTTTTTCGTTTATGATTGATAGTTTTTAATGAAAACAATAAAAGTATTCTGCAAGTTGATATAATCAATATGAATGGAGGTACGTATGAAAACTTTTAATTTAAGTGAAGAAATACTAGTAAAAAACAAGGCAATTTTCACCGCTAAGGAAATTGCTCAACAGCCTTCCACATGGCGCAAAACGTTGCGACAAGTGGGACAAATTCGCCAAGAATTGACAAAATTTATTGAAAAGACAACGAAACAAGAAGACTTTGATATTGTATTAACTGGAGCCGGGACAAGTGAATTTGTGGGCAATAGTGTTTATTCCTATCTAAATCGTTTCTATGACTATAAAGTAAAGAGTTATGCGACCACTGATTTAACTGCTAGTCCTGAAAATTTTATTTCAGCAACGAAGCCAACTTTATTGGTAAGCTATGGGCGTTCGGGAGATTCTCCGGAAAGTATTGGGGCGATTCAATCAGTAGAAGCGGTAAATCCGAAAGTGCATCATCTTTTTATTACTTGTAACAAGGATGGGGCTTTGAGTTTAAGAGCCAATAAAGAAGGAGATCGTTGCTTTGCTATTAATTTAACACCAGAAACATTGGATCAAAGCTTTGCGATGACTTCCAGTTATTCCAACATGTATTTAGCTACTTTATTGGCTTTTGCAAAAGAGGAATATGAAGAATTGGTTAAGTCTGTTGAACATCTTGCATCTACGGTTGAAAAATGGTTGGAAACCGACTTCCATTTAGCGCAAGATATGGTGCAACAATATAACTTTGAAAGAATTGTGTATTTAGGAACTAATACTCAAAAAGGGGTTGCTCAAGAGTCCGCTTTGAAGATGTTGGAGTTAACGGCCGGTAGGGTAGTAACCATGTTTGATACACCGCTAGGGTTCCGTCATGGTCCAAAGAGTATTATTGATGATACTACATTAACGGTGCTATACTTATCAGACCATATTTACCAACGTCAATATGAATTGGATTTACTGAAAGAAATGGCGGTTCAGCGTAAAGGGAATAAGATTTTAGTTGTTGCGAATGCAGCTTCTTTAGAAGCGAAAGAATTGGCTGATTGGTATTATTGTTTTGAAGGTCAAGCAAGAGATAATGTAGTGAATGGATTAGCCTATATCACCATAGCTCAATTGATTGCCTTATTTAAATCTTTGTCTTTGTCCATTACACCGGATAATCCATGTCCAACCGGAGAGGTGAATCGTGTGGTGAAAGGTGTTATATTATATCCATATAGTAAATAGGAGGAGATTTGTATGATTGGAATGATAGTTAGTGGTCATGGCCATTTTGCAACGGGAATGACCTCATCTGTAGAATTGATTGCAGGGCACCCTGATCACTATGTGCCGGTTGATTTTGAGAAAAATCATAGCACAGATGATTTAAAGAAAAATTTAGAAAGTGCACTAGAACAATTGAAGGATTGTGAAAGTATTTTGATTTTAACTGATTTGTTAGGGGGATCTCCGTTTAAAGTGTCGGTTGAATTGAGCGTAGCTCATCCAGAAAAGGAAATTCGTGTGATTGCCGGAACAAACTTAGGTATGATCGTTGAAGGAAACTTGGTACGTCAATTTTCGGAAAGCGTGGATGCTTTGGCAGATCAATTGGTTCAAACAGGACATGATCAGACCATGAAGTATGAATTTGTTGAACGGGAAGAAGTTGAAATCGAAGATGGTATTTAAGAGTAGTGAGAGCTACTCTTTTTTAATAAAAAGAAGCTTTCGCTTCTTTAGAGTTGATCATAAATTTTTTTGGCGTATTCACTAGGATTGATATGGAATTTTTGTGTGAATTTCCGTGAGAAATAATGAATGGAATTAAAACCCAGCAAATTAGCTACTTGAGTCACGGAGTATTTTCCATCTCGAATCAATAGGCGACTCAGGTTTAATTTTTCATGGTTAATGTAGGCTTTTGGTGTGATATTCATATAATTCTTAAATAGGTTTTGCAAAGTGCTTCTGGAAACAGCGAAATTATCGCACAGGGATTCAATCGGCAATGGATCATATAGATGAGAATTAATGTATTGCACGATTTCCTCTAATAAGCCGTTTTCATAATGTTGGTTAGCTGGTGAACTGATCTTTTGGGTAGAATATCCCATATGGCTTTGAAGCTGAATGAGAAAGGTTTCTAAACTGGAAATTAGTAAATCACTTTGATACTCATTTTTAAATTCGGTGTATTTGACAAATTGTTGTAATAACTGGATTTCTTCGCGGTTGCAGTGATAAATTTTTTTAACCAATTCATCTTGGCGTAATCCATCAGCTTCAAAAATAGCAGTCAAGTAGGAACAGGGGCTATCAGAAGTGACTTCTTGTGTATGGAATTCTCCAGGACCATAGAATAAACAGTCATTAGCTTTCAGGGTGAACGTTTCATCTTCCACTTTAGTTTCCAATTGTCCTTGATCCACAAAAGTTAATTCATAATAAGGATGTACTTCTCCTTTGAACTGATAATGAGGACTTTTGACAACATAGTAATAGGCTAATAGTTCTTGAATACGAATGGTCGGCTTGATTCGATGATATAAAAGGGGATGTTCAAGGGTGATCTTTTTTATTTCGATATCCTTGGGAAGATATAAGTTATAAACAATATAGTTTCCCATGCTGACTAAAGCAAAGGCATTCCCCGGGTAAATACAAATATTGCGGTGGAGAACAAAGGTCTTGATTTTGTCTAAAGAAGTATCTTCAGCAATATGTAATAAAGCCATTCCTTCCATCGGTTCTATGTAAATGGGTTTGGAATAAGAAAACAACCGGGTTGTGTTTTCCTTGTAGATAGTATAGTCTTGTTTCTCCAAATGGTTTTTTGGAATTTCTCTGGAGACAAACCCATATTCTAAAAATTGTGAACTTGTTGTTTTTTGGAACATAATCGAAAACCTCCATATTTATTTTAAAGATTAATTTGATTGAATCGGAGTATAAATGATTAATTTTGTTTCTTTTTTTACCGAAAAATATACAAATTGTGTAAAAAAATGTAAATAGGATGGGGAAAAGGGTGTTACTATATAGCTAAGGAAACGCTTACAAGTGTATTACATGTTTAGAAAGGATGTTTTTATGCCGGATATAGTTTTAACTAGAATTGATAACCGACTGATTCATGGCCAAGTAGCAACACAATGGTCTGGTTCGATTGGGGCTAATCTGTTGTTGGTAGCCAATGATGAGGTGGCGGGGAATAGTTTCCGCCAAGGATTGATGGATATGGCGGCTCCTTCTTATGCTCAAACGAGATATTGGACTTTGGAGAAGACCATCACAACCATTCACAAAGCCTCTCCATCACAACATATTTTTTTGATTTGTGAAACACCTCAAGATGTTTTGAAATTAGTAGAAGGTGGAGTTCCAATTAAAAAAGTCAACATTGGGAATATGCACATGTCGGAAGGAAAACGACAAGTGGTAGGAAGTGTTGCTGTCAATGATGCAGATGTGGCTACTTTTAAACGCCTACAAGAATTAGGAGTTGAATTAGAAATTCGCCGTGTACCTCAAGAAGGTGCTGAAGATCTAAGCAAACTTTTTAAATAGGTAGTAAGAGGATTACATACATAAGGAGCGTTTCTGCAAAGAATTTCCAAATATTTTAGGAGGATGGAAAGATGGAAGTTGTATTACTTGCAATTGTTACATTCATCTTTGCGATTGACCAATTCTCGTTAACAGAATTGTTATATCGTCCTATCATCGCTTGTCCAATTATTGGGGCAATCTTAGGTGACATTAAGACCGGTCTGGTCGTTGGTGGTACTTATGAATTGATGATGGTTGGTAACATGCCTGTTGGCGGAGCTCAGCCACCAAACGCCGTTTTAGGTGGGGTCGTTGCAATGATTTTCGCTGTTAAGTCACACTTGGCAGTAGAAGAAGCTTTAGGCTTAGCTGTTATTTTCTCGGTTTTCGGTCAATATGTGGTTACATTAACCTTTACCGTTATGTCTTACTTCATGGCGGCTGGTGATAAGGCTGCGGCGGAAGCTAATCCAAAAGGAATCACAAATGTTACGTTGGTTTCAATGGCTATTTTAGGTTCTCTATTTGCAGTATTATCGATTGTTGCTTACTATGGTGGAAGTGCTGCCGGTGAGGCTTTATCTGCTTTCAAAGAAAACTATTCTTGGGTAATGGCTGGCTTAGGTGCTGCTGGTGGAATGATGCGTTACGTTGGTTTTGCCGTTCTATTAAAGATTATGTTAGCCAATGATATGTGGGGTATTTACTTTGCCGGTTTCGCTTTTGCGGCTATCTTTGGAAACATCCCTGCAACATCCGGAGCAACCTTATTATTAACAGCATTTGTTGGTATGGCAATTGCTTTATTTGATTACCAAACAAATGTAAAGATTAAGAACAGTGCCGGTTCTTCTAACGGAGGTGAAACAGATGGAATCTAATAAAGTGTTAGCTTATGTAGATACAACGCCTGCTAAGCCATTAGACAGATCAACTTTGAATAAGATGGTTTGGCGTTCTCTTAACTTACAAGCCGCTTTCAACTATGAAAGAATGCAGGCAGCTGGTTGGTTGTGGAGTATCTTGCCGGGGTTAGAAAAAATTCATACGAATAAAGATGACTTAAGTACGTCTATGACGCACAACATGGAATTCTTTAACACGCACCCATTCTTAGTTACATTCGTGATGGGTATTGTATTATCCCTTGAACAACAAAAGGCTGATGTTAACTCGATTCGTGCTGTACGTACAGCGGCCATGGGTCCTTTAGGTGGTATTGGGGATGCTTTATTCTGGTTTACATTAGTGCCTATTACAGCTGGTATTACAGCTAATATGGCTATTAGCGGTAGTATCGTTGGACCTATTTTGTATTTCATCATCACATTTGGTGTTGAAATGGCTTTACGTTATTGGTTGATGTATTGGTCTTATGATTTAGGAACACGTGCTATTGAAATCTTAACAAAGAATGCTCGTGAATTTACACACGCCGCTTCTTTATTGGGAGTCTTCATCGTTGGGGCTTTGACCTGTAACTACGGGGCTACATCTTTGGGTATGATGATTCCTAATGGGACAAAGATTGATCCAAAGACGAAAGAATCCGTTGCCAACTTTATTGATATTCAAGCATTATTGAATGGTATTTTACCAGCGTTAATTCCATTAGCGTTAACTTTAATGTGCTACACATTGATTAAGAAAAAGAAATGGTCACCTACTAAGTGTATCTTCTTACTTCTTATTATTGGTGTTGTTGGTTGCGCACTTGGCATTTGGGCGGTTAGTGGTGGTTATAAACCATTGGTACCGGTGCCTTGGACAGTTTCTAAATAACGAATCAACAAAAAAAGATTTATCAAAAATGAAGTGAACCTCAAACGTTGGATAACAACTTAGAAGGTTCACTTTTATTATGAAAGGAATGGTTCAAATAAAATGAAAAGACCTGACTTCTTGTCGAGCAAGGAATCAAGTCTGATCATATTCATCACTTATTTGTCTAAAAAGAGAGGATTCACCGTTTATTTTAAGACCGCTTTCACTTCTTCGTAAACGCCATCACCATCTAATTTGTATTTATTCATCAAAGCCGTTGCACTACCGGATTCCGCAAAACAATCTTGCATACCAATACGATGAATGATACGTGGACATGACTTAGTTGATATTTCGGCAATTAAGCCACCTAAACCACCAATCACGTTATGTTCTTCAGCTGTGAATACTTGTTCAAATTGTTTCAAAATCTTGGTGATTTCTTCTTCTGAACAAGGTTTAATGGCACAAACATCCACCACTGATATCTCCTTGCCTTCTTCTTGTAATTTCTTGGCCGCTTCTAGGGAAGACTGTACCATTGCCCCGCAGGCGAAAATAACGGCATCTTTTCCTTCTTTAATGATCTTAGGCTTTGAAAAATCAAACACTTCTTTTTCATCATATACATCATTCACAGAAGACCGTCCCAAACGTACATACGTTGGATTTTTAGTGGTTGATATATAGCGAATGACCGCTTTTGTTTCAGCCGCATCACAGGGCACATACACTTCCATTTCAGGGATAACGCGCATCAACGCAATATCTTCGATGGCTTGGTGAGAGACACCATCTTCTCCAACCGAAATACCCGCATGTGTTCCACAAATTTTAACATTCAAATGAGGATAGGCAACGCTATTACGTACCTGTTCCCAAGCTCTTCCTGTACAAAACATCGCAAATGAGGAAGCGAAAGCGGTATAGCCACTGGTCGCAAATCCTGCCGCATGACCAATCATATTCGCTTCTGCAATACCCATATCAAAGAAACGTTCCGGAACGGCTTTT
This sequence comes from Bulleidia extructa W1219, assembly GCF_000177375.1. Lineage (GTDB taxonomy): Bacteria > Bacillota_I > Bacilli_A > Erysipelotrichales > Erysipelotrichaceae > Bulleidia > Bulleidia extructa. Next base: position 234,002 of record NZ_ADFR01000002.1, on the reverse strand, counting down.
TTAGCCAAACTGGTTTTGGTACTACCGGCTAAATCTGCATCCAACACAACAATTTTTTGATTTTCCTGAACTAATTCAGCTAATGCTTCGCCATAAGCTTCTCTTGTTGCTTTTCCCATTATTGTGCCTCTAATTCTTGAATCGCTTGTTCATATTGTTCTAAATTAGGTGCTTTACCATGCCAACCGGCTTGATCTTCCATAAAAGAAACACCCTTTCCTTTGATAGTCTTTGCAATAATAGCTGTTGGCTGACCTTTAGTTTCAGAAGCCTCTTTAAAAGCAGCTCTTAATTGTTTAAAATCATGACCATCCACATCAATTACATGCCATCCAAAAGCCTTAAACTTTTCATCCAACGGATTTGGATTCATCACATCCGATGTACGCCCATCAATCTGTAAACCATTGACATCAATAATGGCACATAAGTGGTCATTTTTATAGTGGGCGGCCGACATGGCTGTTTCCCAGATTTCACCTTCTTGAGATTCTCCATCTCCAATCAAACAATACACGCGATGTGAATTTCCATTCAACCGATTCGCTAAAGCCATTCCGTCCGCTACCGCAAAGCCTTGTCCCAATGAACCGGTAGACATATCCACCCCAGGTACATAATTCATATTCGGATGCCCTTGTAATTTAGAATCAATCTTACGGAATGTATCCAATTGTTCATCTGCCAATAAACCCTTTTCCACTAAAATCGCATACAATAAAGGAGAAGTATGCCCCTTGGATAACACAAACCGATCTCGATCAATTCCGTTCACATTCGTTTCATTGATGTCCATGACTTCAAAAAACAATTCCGTCAGAATATCTGTCGCCCCTAACGATCCACCAGGATGCCCTGATTGAGCTACAAAAATTTCTCGTAAAATATTTTTACGAATATTTTTTGCATGAGCTTGCAATTCTTTTATTTCCATTCCAAGTTCCCTCATTTCTTTCTTCACTTATTCTATCATTGAATGTTTTTTCCAGAAAGAAGAATCAAGATTTATACAAGAAAAAGAGTGAATTCACTCTTTTAACTTTTTACAATTTCATAATAAGTCCTAGTCGTTAAAGTATATACAATGTAGAAGAATATTAAATAAGCTCCTAGACTGGCTAATGTAATCCAAATAAAAGTCATCTGTGGAATAGTCACAATCACACTCATCACTAAGTGCATATATTTCATAGCCCCCAACACATGGGCAATCGCAATTAATGGTGGTAAAAAGAATATGATTTTAATTTGTTGACGAATGGTTTTATGAATCATATCATCATCCATACCAACTTTTTGCATGATCAAGTAATTATCCCTATCTTTAGTTCCTTCACTGACTTGTTTGTAGTAGATGACAAGAACTGATACGGATGTAAATAATACAGATAGCATACCTAATACATAGATGACCCCTACATAGAAGCTTAGTAAGTCTCGGTAGCTAATCCGTTTAGAGTTCACTATAAAGCTTGTTTTTAAATTTGATGAATTTGTTTGACTTTCTTTAGAAAGAACTTGAACCAGTTCATCAATGTAATTTTGGTCATGAATGGATTGCCCATTATACCTGATGGATAATGGAATGGAGTTTTCCTGACCATTCTTGTTAGATTGTAAAACATTCACATGCTCTAAACTTTTTAAACTATCCACCACAACATATAATTTCTTATATATATCCATGTCATGATTTCCAATCAGATAGGTATTCAGATTAGAAATCGTTTGGTATTTTTTCTTAGTGCCGAAGAAATTAATATCCTTTCCTTGTAATATATTTTCCGGATCATAAATAGCTAATTCTCCCTTTTTCAAGTTCAATTTAGTGTGAAAACTATGATTCAAATCACTTTGTACCAAGAAAGTGACTTGGACTAATGTACTTGTATTCATGGGTGTTTCACTGTTAATCTGTTCAAAAGAAAATTCTCCATTTTTTAAAAGGCCGGAAATTCCCAAAGAACGAAAATAACTGATGTCTGTTGGCTGGATATGGTATTTTTTATTTAAAGAAGTAATAGCTTTCCAATAACCGTCTACCTCTTTGTCGGTGATAGCTTTGAAGTAATAACCGTCAGAAACATTCTTCTCCTGATTGGTGTGAAGTACTGAAATTTCATAGTCGCGAGGATATTGTTGATCAATCGTTTTTTTGATTCCCACAGCCAAAGAAATAGACATGGCCAACATGATAATGACCATTGTGGAAAGAATGGCAATATTTCCTAAGCCTACCGCATTAGCTTTCATACGATATAAAAGATTGGAAGTATTGATGAAATGTTCTGGTTGATAGTATACTTTTTTGTGCTTTTTACGCCATTTTAAATAAGTGATGGAACCGGCTGTAATCACACAATAAGTTCCTATAATAACCGACCCGACGGCGATCGCAAAATTCATAATTGCTTTCAATGGATTGGTAATGGTCAACGCTTGATAATATCCAATGGCTAAGAAAATCATGCCGATAAGAGCTAACCAGACTTTCGCTTTTGGTTCTTTTTCGCCTTGTGATGATAATTGGCGTAAACCGGAAATGGAATTCATTTGAATTTGGAATCCTGTTCGGATAAAGAATCCAACGTATAACGCTAATACAATCAAAGTTGTCCATAAAACAGCATCAAGAGAAATAAAGAAGCCATATTGCACTCGCCCGTCTAAGAAAACGGTCAGTGTCGCAAAAATCAATTTATCCACTAATATACCGACGGTTATTCCTAATAAAACAGTCCCTAAATAGAGCATGATCAATTCAATCAAGACCATGGAACGAATGTGTTTTTTCTCCAGTCCTAATGTATTTAATAAAGAAAATTCTTCTTGTCGCCCTTTTAAAACAAAAGAGTACGCATAGAAACTAATAATGATAATGGCAATACCGGTAACTAAAGAGCCAAAGGAAAGAACCTGTTGTATACTTCTACCTCCATGAGCGGATAGGATATATGGATTCCTCATCATTGACATAAAGTTATAAAGCATAACTGTCAATAAACTCATTGTCAATAAAAACGGCAAAAATCTTTTTTTATCATTACGGATATTTTGAATGGCTAATCGACTATATAGTTTAAACATGTTGCTCACCACCCACACTCATCAAGGTGATGGTATCACTGATTCTCTTATACAGTTCTTCATCATTTAAATCACCTCGATAGAGTTGGTGAAACAAATGCCCATCACGAATAAATAGGATACGATTGGCTTTACTAGCGGCCATGGTGGAATGAGTGACCATTAAAATAGTTTGACCGGCTTTATTTAATGATTGAAATAAATCTAACAGCATCGCAGAAGAATGAGAATCCAAAGCCCCGGTCGGCTCATCCGCCAACAATAAATCCGGTTGTGTAATAATGGCTCTGGCAACAGCCACTCTTTGTTTCTGACCACCTGACAACTCATAAGGATATTTTTTGAGTAAATCTTGAATGCCCAGAATAGGAGCAATCGTATCCAATCGTCCTTTCATTTCTTCATAATTTCTTCTGGATAGTACCATTGGCAAGTAAATGTTATCTTCCACATTTAACGTATCCATTAAATTAAAATCTTGAAAAATAAAGCCTAAATGTTCTCGCCTAAATTGTGCCAACTCTTTTTCCCGCAAGGAGGAAAACGCATTTCCTCTTAAAATAACAGATCCCTTGGTTGGTTGATCCAAAGTGGCTAAGATATTTAATAACGTAGATTTACCGGCTCCACTTTCTCCCATAATGGCAATAAATTCACCTTCTTCAACCGTGAAGTCCACATCTTCCAAAGCCATGACTTTTTGATTGGATAATTTGGAAGAATAAATTTTTTGAACATGTTTGATTTCTAATAAACTCATATTAGTTACTCTCCTTATACTCTTAGTCTAAAAGAAAGAAAAAAGCTTCACCATGGATGAAGCTAACAATTAACTTACAATCTTGTAAGCTATAATAAAACTTTCTTGTTTTCAAAACAAATATGCACTTTTGTGCCTTTTCCAACCATAGATTCAATCACAATAGGGTGATTCAATTGATGAGAAATCAAAGACACAAGATATAATCCATAGCCACTGGAATATTGTCCTTGATGACCATTTTGTCCTGTATAACCGGCCTCAAAGACTCTAGGTAAATCTTCTTGTGAAATTCCATAGCCATCATCTTCAATGATCAACTCTTGATTTTGTTCATAGATGTGTATTTTTCCATGAGGACTATATTTAATAGCATTGCTTAGAATCTGATTGATGATAAAAGTTAGCCATTTATTATCGGTTAGTACAGATTGTTTTATTTCACTTAACTCCAAAGAAATATGATTCAGAATAAACAAAGGACGAAGTTGTTGTACGGATTGGCGGATGATATGATCTAATTTCACTTCTCGAATCACTAAATCCTGTTGATTATCCTTTTGTTTAGCATACATCAACATCATATCCACCAATTGATTCATCTTGATTAATTGACTCTGTAGAACCAATTTGTTGCTTTCTTCCTCCTCCAAAGCTAATTGTAAGGTGGATAAAGGAAGTTTAATTTCATGAACCCACATCGTAAAGAATGCTTGATTTTCTTTCTGTATCTTCTGATTGTCGGACTGCACTTTCTGAATGAGTTCTTGATAACGTTGATAAAGCTCTCTTTCTTTTTTGGGTAATACTGTTTCAAAACCGATGCTTTCTAAATGATCGGATTTTAATAAACGCTTTCTTTCTTTTTCAATCTTATACTTGGAAGAATACCGGAATAGTATCAAAGGAATTCCTAAGGTGATTAATGTTAAAGTCATTAATACCAAAAATTCAAGGGGAACTTGATATAAATAGCCGATTCCAAAAAGAGTTAATAGCCATAGCAGAATTAAACCAATCATAGAAGACGATACCCCATTCCTCGAATCGTTTCAATGTGGTAAGGAATTTCCCATTCCTCCATTTTTTTACGCAAACGAGATACATTGACGCTCAATGTATTTTCATCCACAAAATCTTCACTTTTCCAAAGCAAATCCATCAGTTCTTCTCGCTTTAAAATTTTGGGGGCTATTTTCAACAAACATTTTAAGATTTTCGCTTCATTTGGTGAAAGAACCAATTCTTTTTCATGATAATAAAGAGACAACTCTTCTAGCTTTAGTTCTTTATATTGATAAAAATCACAATGTACTTGACTTCTACGTAAAATAGCTTGTACTTTTGCGATCAATAATTCCAAAGAAAAAGGCTTCTGTAAAAAATCATCTCCCCCTAAACTTAAAGCATGAATAATATTCATCTCTTCGTTTGCACTGGATAAGAAAAGAATCGGTGTATTTAACTTCTTACGAATCTTTTCACACCAATAGAAACCATCGTAGTAGGGTAAATGAATGTCCAATAAAATCAAATCCGGTTGGCAAACGTTTACTTCTTGATCCAAGCATTGAAAATTTTTCGTTAAACAAGTTTGATATCCCCATCTTTCCAAACTTTTTTGGATTTGGATGGCTAGGGCATGATCGTCTTCGACTAGATAAATGATACTCATGACACTATTATAGCAAAATCATTTTTAGTATAATGAAAGTAATTCTAAAGGAGGCTTAATTATGGGCTTTATTTCAGTTGGTATTGAAGCAGTACGTTCTACTTTAAAAGATGTCTGGAAGGATTATATTTACTGTGATGCTTTAGACAACGACACCTTGGTCACGAAAGGTTTGAATCGAAATTCAAGCAATGGAAACGTCTTAAGTGATCAATCGAAGGTTTTGGTTTCGGATGGGCAATGTTTATTGGTGGTTGAAAATGGTAAGATCATAGATTTAGTTGCTGAGCCGGGTGAATATATCTATGATAAAAATGCTGAACCAAGTATTTTTTTAGGTGGATTTAAGTCAGCGTTGTCATCGGTCTTTAGTGAAATCAGTAGTCGTTTTAGTTATGGCGGTCAAACAGGGCAGGATCAGCGGGTTTATTTCATTAATACAAAAGAAATAACGGGTTTGAAATATGGCACTCCGAATCCAATTCCATTCCGTGTGGTGGAAGAAAAAGCCGGTATTGATATGGACATTTCTTTGAAAGCTTTTGGAACTTACAGTATCCATGTGGTCAATCCGGTTCTCTTTTATAAGAATGTTAGTGGCAATGTAGATCCTGACTATCGTCTAGAAACGTTAAACGAGCAATTGCGAGCTGAATTATTAACTGCTTTACAACCTGCTTTGGCTAAGCTTTCTGGACAAGGAATTCGTTATAGTCAAATTCCCGGTCATACGGAAGAGTTGGCTCAAAGCTTAAATGAACAATTGAGTTCAAAATGGAAAGATTTACGTGGTATTCAAATTGTGTCTTTTGGAGTGAACTCTATCGTAGCAGATGAAGAAGATGAAGCCATTCTCAAGAGTCTTCAAAAAGCAGCGGCTTTCCGTGATCCAAATTTGGCGGCTGCCAATCTCGCTTCGGCACAAGCACAAGCCATGCAAGATGCTGCTAAAAATCCAAATGGGGCTATGATGGGTTTCATGGGGTTAAATGCGGCTCAACAATCTGGCGGAATTAATGTAAACGAGCTATATAAACAAAGCAGTTCATGGCTTTGCCCAAACTGTCAAATCACAAATGAAGGAAAATTCTGCAGTAATTGTGGTACAAAGAAGCCGGAATAATGAATCATACATCCTCAACAAATATTCAATGTTTTAAATGTGGTTCTCCTTTGCGGTTTGATGCCGATCTTCAGAAGCTCGTTTGTGGTTCTTGCGGATCAGTTTTTTCTCCTGAAGAGGTGGATTATCGCTTAGAAAACTCAGAACAAAAACAAGAAACAAGTGGTTCGTTCGCTCAGAGAAATAGTGATTTAGAATCTTGGTCACAAGAAGAGGAAAATCAATTAGCTTCTTATTCTTGTCAAAGTTGTGGAGCACAAATCATGGCTGATAAAACCATGGTTGCTTCCAGCTGCCCTTATTGTGGTAATCCAATGGTGATTGAATCACAGATTGATGGTGGCTTACGACCTGATCAAATCATTCCTTTTAAAATGGTTAGACAAAAAGCCATTGATACATTAAAGAAATTCTATCAAAATAAGCCACTGTTACCGGATCATTTCACATCAGAAAATCACATTCAAGAGATCAAGGGGATTTATGTGCCTTTCTGGCTCTATGATGGAACAGTTGAAGGTTATTCTCAACGCAAAGCAACCATCACTACTTCACAAACAATCGGTGATGATATTTATCAATATACGCAGCACTTTATTGTGACTCGTGAAGGAAGTGTTTCGTTTGAGCGTGTTCCGGCAGATGCTTCTACCAAAATGCCGGATGAACTCATGGATGCGATTGAACCGTTTGATTATAAAGAGTTAACTAATTTCCAGATGAGCTATTTAGCCGGTTACTTCGCTGATCGTTATGATGTGAATTCCGATGAAGATGCCACTCGCGTTGATCAACGTATCCAAAATACCACTGCTGAACTTTTGAAACAAGAATTCTGTGAGTATGATGTCAGCTATCCAATTCATGAAAAATACGAGATTTATCCAGGCAATGTTCATTATGTGTTTTTGCCTGTCTGGTTATTGACAACGCAATATCGAGGTAAGAATTATCGCTTTGCGATGAATGGTCAAAGTGGCAAAATGGTTTCCGATGATTTGCCGATAGACAAAAGAAAGGCACTTCGCTATTTTGTAGTAGCAGCTCTTCTTCTTTTTGTGATTCTATATGTCTTATTGTTTGTGCTATGGGGGTAATGTATGCGTAAAAAAATAACATTCCTACTTTTTGCATTACTATTGTCCTTCTGTTTCTTTCCTGTTCGTGCCGATTCAAGTGATCATGTGATTGATGAACATGGGATCCTTAGTCAAGAACAAAAGGAAAACTTAGAACAATACGCCAAAAAAATTGAAAAGAATCAAAAAATCAGTGTTTATATTCGTGTTTATCAAGATATGAAAGGATATTCCACCATTGAAGCCTTCTCTGAAAAGATATACACCAGTCAAAACCTAGGTTCTGGTCAGGAGCGTGAAGGAATTATGCTGTTATTGACCATGAGAGATCGTGGTTTTGATATCGTAGCTCATGGTAAAAAATCGAAAGCCATCTATCATGCTAAAAAACGGGAAAAAATCGCTTCTAAAGTAGTGAATAACTACTTACGTCAAAACAACTATTATGAAGGCTTTAGATGTTTTATGAAAGAATGTGTCAATACTGTGATGGTTCCTTTCTATATCCGTTGTGCTATTTCCGGCATTGTTCCTTTATTGATAGCTGCTTTGTACGTTTTTGCTTTAAAAAGACGCCATCATAGTGCCGATATTCAACTGGAAGCAATGGATTATATTCAAAGAGGTCTACAATTATCGAAACAAAGTGATATTTATCTCTACACAACCACCACGGTGATTCATAAACCAAAAAATGATTCTTCTGATGACGGAGGTGGATTCCATAGTTCCAGTAGTGGTAGCTTTGGTCATACATCCGGTCATTTCTAACGAATTCTTTTGGAGACAGCTAATCCATCTCCGATTTCTAAATAGAAGTCAGTGTGGAAGCGGCTGTCTTTTTTTAATCTTTCTTGGAATTTTTGAATCTTATGAACCAGTTGCTTTGTGCCTCGATTTTTCGTCTTGGAATCATCTTCCACCAAACCATGAAATTCTAAATTATCAAACATAAAATACGTTCCAATATGGCTATTTCTTATGAAATGTTCCACATAACGAGCGTATTGAGCTTTCGCTGCATCTACAAAGATAAAATCGTAGTCTTGGTGACTTTTAAAATTAGCGGCATCTTCTAAATAAACATGAATTCGGTCTTCTAATTGGGCATTTTGAATATTTTCTAAAGCCTGTTTATATCGTTTCGGATCAATTTCTAAGGTATCAACACACATGTCAAAACGAACATTGGCCATCTGAATGGCTGAATAACCGATAGCCGTTCCTATTTCTAAGATTGATTGAATCTCTAAATGTTCTGCTAGAAAAGACAATAAAAACGCAAGCCCATCATCTTGAATGATTGGAATATGATCTTGTCTTGCTTTTTCTTTTAAATCCATATCTTTATTTTACTGTTTCACATTTCATTTTCACAATAGAAATATGTTAAAATACAACTCAATTTATTGAAAACCATTCACTGATATTGTACTGAAACCATACAACCCAAGTTCTAAAAAATATGAATCCTATACAAAAAATTCTAGCTATTATTAGCTAGAATTTTTCAATTTGAATCATTCATTTGTTTTGTCGAAGTGAACATAACCGGAAGGATTGGCAATCCACTTATTTTCACCAATACGATACCAGGTATAATTATCGGCTTCTTTCATTTCCAAGACATCAAAACGATCACCGTTATTGAGTGTTCCTAAATCTTTCCCTTTCGTTGTGGGTTGATTCCGAATATGAAGACCACTCTTTATGATGCTAACTTTTCCTAGTACCGTTTCTTTAGGGGTACTTGGAGTTTCTGTATTATTTTTTTCTGATTGTTTTGAAGACTCTTGTTGTTTAGCTGTTTCTTGAGTTTTTGGAGTCGTCACTTTTTGATCTTTATTCTTGTTACCAAGGAAATAATCCAAGGCTAGCCATTCCGCAGCTAAAATAATGATACCAACTAAGATATAAATCATAGTTGTCTTAAAGCCGTTCTTCTTTGGTTTCTCCTTAATTTCTTCCACCGCTTCTTTTTGCATGTCTTCTAATGGAGCAGATACTTTTTCTTTGATTATCGGAGTGTCTACCATTTGCTTAGGCACCACCATTTCAAATGAGACTAATAACTGAGCATATTCTTCAAAGGAATATCCTTCTTTAGATAAATGGTCTTTTGCCCGATCCAATAAAGATTGAACATCTTCTTGAGATAAACGAATTTTAGAAGCAATGCTTCCAATATCCATCTTTTTAAAGGCTGAGAGATTTAAAACCGTTCGTTCTCCCTCACTTAAACCATCACTATACGCAAATACCTTAGCCCAAACATTTTCATCATCCAATAGACCGATGTTCCTTAATTCACCCACTTCAAATGGATTTAGCGGCAATAAGCTTTCCAGTGCTTTATCCATGGTTTCTTCTGATAACCAAGCATCAAAATGATCCACATGTTCCAGTGCCACATCCAAATGTGTGAAGACCTTGGTGATCGTGTTCTTAGTGATTGATTTCGCTAATTCTTTATTTCCCGTATACAACTTTGAATTACGGTAAATTTCTTGTTGGTAGCTTTTCACCAGTTTATTTAAACTCTCAGCATTTCCATTTTTCGCTTCTTGAAGAACAACGTTTAATATCCTTTTATCCATACTTACCTCTACCCATACATTATAATCTATTTTTTCTCATCTATGAAATCACTGCTACTTAATCCGCAATAATAAAGTTCTAATTTGAAGTAATTTTTTACTTTTTCAAATGTTTCTATATGATTTTGTGAGCAAGAACTGGATTTAGAACCATTTTTGAAATGATACGTACAACTTCCCGTACTGGCAACATCGCTCTTCCAGTTATAACCATATACCAAAGAATAATTTCTATATTGGAAAGTATACTGATCAAACATAAAACTATATTCTTCCCTCGTATTAAAGGTTGATTTGAAATGATCGTCGGATACTTTTTTATAGTTTAAGCGGCTGATTAATCTTTTTTTCAATGTAGCCATAGCATTGCTTTCTGGGGCATCATCATTTTTAGATTCAGTTTTGATTTTTGAAGTATCAATTTTCTTAAAATGAATGTATTTCTTCTCTAGATTCTTTTGTTCTTCAGAAATGTTTATTTTTGTATGACCGACTTGACTTCTTTCTGCTTTGGATTGGTATTCAATTTCAACTGTTTGATGATTTTTTTTAACTTCCAATGTGAATTTCACCGTTTCTGAGACAAAACGATCTTTTTGAAAGACATCGACAATTTCATTTTTCTTCACTTTTAATTCATCCACTTTATTTAAGCCATAGCTGTCAAAATGCTTTAAAAAAACTTCTTTCGCTACATCTGGTTTATAGGAAAAAGTATGAACTCCATCTTTTTCTTGATATCGTTCCAATTGCTCTGATTTGATTGTTCGGCTTGGTTCTACCGGGACAAGCATTGTTTTAATTAACTTATTTATTGTCATTTCTTCATAATAGGAAACGCCATTGAAAGTATTATGTAATCGTCCGTTATAATAATTTCCCTTAAGCTTTGAAGTTTGTCCATTCGCATGGATATTTTGTGAAAAGGTCGCTTGATTTCCATCTCTTTGAAGTAAAGCATCCTGTGTATAAGTGTCTAATGTTTTATCTGAAAATTTTAAATCGTATCGAGAATGAACAGCTAGGGTGTAGTTATCCGTTTTCTTTTCTTCCGGAAAAGATTGTATCTTCATCGGCTCTTTTTTAGATCCGCATGCCACCAATGTTAGGCATAATAGACAAGTTAATATTTTTTTCATACGTCTATTCTACCCTATTTCCAAGGAATGCGGGATAGAAAAATGATGGGTGAATCCTATCTGTTTAAAATATTTTCTATGGTTAGGGAACAATAGAAATTGTTTAGAGAAAGAATTACCTATTTGAGTTAAATAACAAATTCTATCATCCCCGCGAAATGAATTTTAATGAAAAAATTCGTTATTTTTCAAAAATAATGGAGATGGCGTTTATTTGAAGTGTTAAATCGTTATACGGTATAATAAGAACATGTTGAAGAAAAAAATTATCAAAATCTTAGTGGGTATAGGGATGGTTCTTCTTTGTTTGACACCTGTTTTTATGCCAACTAAAGCAATAGAATCGGATAACACTCCTATTTTTGAGATTTCTTTAAATGATTCAGAGCCTTTTGAGACAATCAAAAAAGATGTGATTCAAGCTGTTTCTAAAACAAACTCTTCTATTCGTTTGGATAAGATTTCGATTGAAAAGAGTTTATTGGAAGTACAGGATTTTATTCCTGGTAAAGTGGGTTTTCAACAAGTGACAGTAAAAGCACGTCTTTTTAATACGGAAGAAAAGGATTCTGATAAGAATATTGGTTATTCTTTTACGAAAAAGATTTTGGTCAATGTAAAAAATTCAAATAAACCTGTTATCAAATTAAAGAGTGATACAGTCATTGTGAATAATGGAGATGATTTTAATCCTTCCACACATGTTTCTTCGATTTATGATGAAACAAACATTTTGCCTTTATTGACAACGCAAGGTAATGTGAACATGAAGAAGGATGGGACATATTCGATCAATTATAGAGCGGTGGATATCAGCGGAATTCAATCAGATACCAGTATGACGGTAAAAGTTGTCACACCGGCGGAAGTGAAAGCGAAACAAGAACAAGCTAAGAAGTCGAAAAATCCTTTTCAAACGGTGGATGTGTCTTCTTTAAGCAAAGCAGAAATTGGCAGTCTTCAATTTGACAGCCGTGGTTTATTGGTTGAGAGAGCTTCTCCAAATGCACAATTAGCAATCAATATGTTGTTGAGAATTCCGGGACATTCTAGGGGCTCCACTTACCATCAAATCACCGGTTTAGATAAATTAATTGATAGTTTATCGACTCCGGAAGCCGTCTATGTGATTCATCGGATTGAAGGGGCTGGTTTTGGACAAACGGGAGCCGGCTATGCAGGATCGGATACGCCTGCCTCTCATAAAGCCTTTGTGATACAACAGGTAAATCGTCGTTTTGGTGGTTCTATTCATCAATTGTTGAAAAAATGGGGTACTTATTCATATACAGGGTACTAGTTTTGAAGGCTTTAAAATTTTAAATTGAGAACTTATTTTAAAACATCCATAGAAATACTATGTATTGCGATGGATGTTATTTTTATATACAGATTAAGTAGTTCCCGCGTGAGCGGGGGTGATCCTTCTTGATGACACAGATAGATAAAGGGCATGAGATGTTATCTTTCGTATGGGGACTTCCTAGACCTACCTATATTGTTGGTAGCGGAACAGGATTACATTTATATTTTGTATTTGAAAGACCAATACCGCTTTTTAGAAGCACTGTAAAGGAATTAGAGCGTTTAAGAAGAAGAATTACATGGCAAGCATGGACACAGGGAGCTTCAAGTTTGCATGATAATGTTCAATATGAGAGTCTTTTTCAAGGATTTAGGATGGTTGGAAGCATTACAAAGAATGGAGAGCGTACAAGAGCGTTCAAAGTAGGTGAAAAAGTCACGGTAGAATACCTGAATCAATATGTTCCAGAAGAGTATAGAGCTGTCAAATTTAGTTATAAATCTAATCTGCTCTTAAAAGATGCAAAAGAAAAGTACCCAGAATGGTATCAAAAGCGAATTGTAGAGAAGAAACCAAAGGGTACATGGGTATGTAAGAAAGATTTATATTATTGGTGGATCAGGAAATTAAAAGCTGGAGTGCAACAAGGTCATAGATATTGGTGCATCATGACCTTGGCAACATATGCAAAGAAATGTGCTATTCCTTTTGAAGAATTAGAAAAAGATGCATATGGACTAATACCTTTTATGAATACAAAGGGTGATAAATTTACAGAAGATGATGTATTACATGCATTAGAGGCCTATAACGATAGTTATATTACGTATCCGATCAATACTATCATTCAAAGAACGGATATCCCAATTCAAAAAAATAAAAGAAATTATAGAAAGCGGAGTATTCATTTAGAGAGAGCTCGCGCAGTACAGGCAATTGATTATCCAAATAATTCATGGGCTGGAAGAAATTCAAAAAAAGTTGTAGTAAATCAGTGGCAATTAGATAATCCGAATGGTAGAAAAATAGATTGTGTTAGAGAAACAGGATTATCAAAGCCAACAGTTTTAAAGTGGTGGAATACTGATGAATAAAAAGAAGTATTTAAGGAAGTATTTAAGGAATACACAACGCGTGCGCGCGACCTAATTTTTCGTTATTGAATACAATATTTTGATTGATATATAATGGAAGTGTATAGGAGGGAATTTATGGAATTTATTAAATACCCTTACGCTAAGAGGGGAACAAAATTAAATTACAACCCTTATCGTTACAAGAATGGAGAAATATATTAAACACATATTTTTATATGTGTTTTTTATCAATCAAAATCTTTTATAAATTACAAAGAAAGGATAAAATAATATGATAAAAAAGATTATAACGATAGTTCTTACTATGTCATTGATAACGACTTTTAGCAATATTACAAATATTTATGCATATGAAGAAAATAATAAAAAAATTTCAAATAGTGCATGTGGTGTGATGACAGAAGAACCTATAATGGATAAAAATTACATAAACGAAAAAGGCGAGCTGGTTAATCACTTTCAGGATAATACACAAGTTATTTATCACGAAGACGGAACAATAACGGTTTATTCTCCATTTGGAACTAAGCCAGAGAGTTTTGATGCAACATATAGGAGTGGTTGGATAGCAATTGGGATAGCCGTATTGAAAATAGTAGGGGGGATTATTAGTACTTGTTCAGCAATTCAATATGTGACAGGACACGACATATGTAGGATTGTTTTAAGATATATTACAAATCCTAAAAAAACAGAATACTCTGTTGATGCAATATACCACGCAGGGTATATTCCTGGATGTGAACCTAGACATTCGCTACCATGTAACTCTGGATATTGGGAGTATAACGTCCACTAATTAGTCGATATGAGAAAGTGCTATTTAAAAAAAATTGCAGTTGCTTTTTTGACAATCATTTCTATTCTCTACATATTTAATATAATTTTATTTCCGTCGAATAGAATAATTCAGGTAACAATTGGTATGCTTATGCTATTTAGTATAATAATTATAATCAGAAAAAAATAAAGAGATAGGACGGCAATCCTATCTCTTTTCTCCATTAGGGAGGCTTAGATTATCAAAGCCAACAGTTTTAAAGTGGTGGAATACTGATGAATAAAAAGAAGTATTTTTACTTATATACTTCTCTTCTATGGCCTATTGTTAGAGCTAATATTACAAATTGATTATCATCAATCAGACATATCAACCGATAATCTCCAATCCTATATCTCCATTGTCCACTCCGATTAGCAGTTAAACCTTTTCCATGAATACGAGGATCATCACAATTCATAATATTTTTTGATATCCAAGACTGAATCATCCTCTGAGTATATCTATCAAGCTTTTTAAACTCTTTTTCAAAGCGAACAGATGTTTCAAGACGGTAACTCATAGATCTAATTCTTTCCATAGTTCTTCAATCGGTCTTGATTGATAACCACTATCCACATATTCCTTATATGCTTCACTTGCAACTGCAATATCATACTCATCTTCAATTCTCTCAAATAAAGCACGTTTAAAAGCTTCACCTAAAGAAACAGAATGAAGTTTAGCATAACTTTCAGCCAAGGCTTTCTCTTCATCAGTTAATCTGATAGAAAAAGACATAATAAATCTCCTTTCCGTAGTACTATGTACTACCTATATTATAATAATATATCTATCCATAAGAAAGTCAATGAAAATGTAAATATTGACAACAAATAGAAATCACACTACCATACAAGAAAGAGGCCTCGCCGTATGAGAGCGCAAACACACCGTTAAGGCTACGCCGTAACAGTTCTCTTCGAGGTTTGCTGCTATCGCTATGCCTAATGTATATGGTCAAAATACTAAGATAACCGATGTCGTCGGTCGTTCTCGCTACATATCTGGTGAATCGGATAAGCAGGAAGAAGTTGTCGTACATGAAAAAAACATGGTGTATGACTGGTCGTTTTATTCTGCTTATGAACGTGAAAATGCACATCAAGAAAATCAAAGACAGAACGAGGCGAGGGAAATGATAATAGCCTTGCCTAATGAATTGGCAGATAAAAATAAAAATCAGACTTCTGTAGAACAGAAAATCATACTTAAAGAAATCTGTGATGAGCTGGTGAGCCAGATCGTAGGTGAAGGACACGATCATGAGTATGCGGTTCATTGGAACCATGACGTAGTTCCCGCGTGAGCGGGGGTGATCCTGGGACAGATAGAAAATCTCGCCTTGAAAGTGCGTAGTTCCCGCGTGAGCGGGGGTGATCCAATACGGAACATACTGGCCAAACCGTTTCGATAGTAGTTCCCGCATAAGTGGAAGGAATTCAACCAACTCCAACATATAGTCATGTTTTTTATTACAATCTAATTCTGTCAACTTTAAGCAACAAACTAAACTATCTTCACAGAATCGATATATGCCTTATTTGTTTTAATTGTTTCAAATTAAGTTTATTCTTAATTTTTTAGTGAACTATAACATAGGAGATTCACTGCATTAATAGGATAAACTTTTTATTTTGAAAATATTCTCTAGGTTTTTCAATATTTTTTAAAAGAATAAAGAAAAATCAAAGAATAAAAAAAGTCAGTATCTAACTGACTCTTTGTTCATCAGTAAACACCAACAGAACATAAAGATATGCCGATAATCGGAATCGAACCAACGACCTACTCATTACGAATGAGTTGCTCTACCGACTGAGCTATATCGGCGTACTTAGTAATGATACTGAAAAAATCAGAATATTTCAATCATTACGAGCTTATATTTTCAATAAGTGAAATTCCAACTTAAATTCAATCTTTTTAACATATGGTGCAAACTTTTTAACTTAAAACCTATGATATCCTCTTAAAAAGGATTTTATTCATTTTCAAAAACTACTCTATCTTTTTCAAAGTGATTGATTTTTGCTAATGAGTAAATATCATATCCTTTTTCACGTATCTTATTTCCGCCACTTTGGAAGACTTTTTCAATGCCAATTCCACAACCAGAGACTTCTGCTTTAGCTTGTGTACAAATATCCATCAATCCAAGCAAGGCTTGTCCGGTTGCTAAAAAATCATCCACAATTAAAACTTTATCTTTAGAATTAAGATACTGTTTGTCAATGGTAATGGTTGATTCTGTTTTTTTCGTATATGAAAAAACATGAGAAACATAAACGGAATCTGACATATTTTGCCCTTTTGTTTTTTTGGCGAAAATCATTGGCACACCCAATTCAAAAGCTGTTGTCAAAGCTATTGCAATACCGGAAGTTTCAATTGTTACTATCTTAGTAACTTCTTTATTCATAAAATGGTCGGCAATTTCTTTTCCCATCTGTTTTATGAGAATGGGATCGATTTGATGGTTTAAAAAACTGTCTACTTTTAAAATATTTCCTGGGAATATTTTCCCCTCGGCTAAAATGCGATTTTCTAATAAGTTCATTTATGAATCTCCTTCTTCAATTAAACGAATCTATAATCCTCATATTACTATGGATTCTTTTCTTTTTCATCAAATCTTTTTCCCAAATCAAGTCATTTCAGATAGAATAAGGAAGAGAGGTAATTATGAACAAAATTGTACAAATCATGGATGAAAATCAAATCGATCGTTCTTTAAGTCGCTTAGCACATGAAATCATTGAAAAAAATAATGGTCTAGAAAAGATCGCATTGTTGGGAATTAAAAGAAGAGGTATCCCTTTAGCACAGCGTTTAGCCAAAAAGCTTAAACAATTTGGTAATGTTGATGTTCCGATTGGTCAAATTGATATTTCTTTATACCGTGATGATTTAAGTGAAATTGGGGATGAACCAAGAAAAGGAGCTTGTCAGATTCCCGTTTCCTTAAAAGACTATACTTTCATTTTGGTGGATGATGTCTTATATACTGGCAGAACTGTTCGTGCTGCAATTGATGCTATTTTTGATATGGGAAGACCCATTTCGATACAATTGGCTATTTTAATCGATCGAGGACATAGGGAACTGCCTATCCGACCGGATTATATTGGTAAAAACATTCCTACTTCTAAAAAAGAAATTGTACATGTGAAATTAGAAGAAATTGATTCCATCAATCAAGTGTATGTTCAAAAGGAATTCGACTAAACGAGTTCCTTTTCTTTATTATCAGTTCATTTTATACCTATCATTTCTAATTGCCACAATAAAAAACACAATCTAATGATTGTGCCGGTAAGTGGTTCCTGTCGGGCTCGAACCGACGACCCACTGATTAAGAGTCAGTTGCTCTGCCAACTGAGCTAAGGAACCATTTGTGGATTGCCTGATTATTATAAAACAACCCACAGTATATTTGCAAGTAAAAAAACATGATTTAAAGTATAAATTATGAAACCTTATTTTCGATACTTATGTATGTAAAAGAACAGTAAAAAATTAAACATATGAGGAAAAAGAAGATATCTATCTTTAATTTATAATGGAAAAGGATTAGACATCAAGTTAAATAGTTATACAGTTGGTAAATTCGTTTTATTTTTGAAATGTCAATATAACTTTTTTCACACTAGGATAATACTCAGACATTTCAAAAAGCACTTTTGTATGTTTGTAAAGAACGCCCTCTTTTTTTCTTGTTCTGTTTTTGGAGGTGAAATCCCCAGAGCTTTGTAAGGATCTATCCACTTTCTTATTTTATTGTCTTCCAGTTCAATCCAAGCAGGGTCGATGTATATCGTTTTTCCCCCTTTTATAGTTGCCTTGACAATTGTCGCATTAAGCAATGAAACTGGAGAATTTGATAAATTTTTGGCTTGTAAAGTGATGGTTATCAATTGATAGTTATTTTCGCTTTTTAGAGTATATGGTTGACTTATTTCTCCCGGTTGTAAAATAGTATTTTTTAATTGTTTTCGTGTCGTATTTGTTAATACAAGATTTTTATATAAGCAATCATCAAGAGTATCACTACCTAAAATAAATGAACGCCCCTCATCTGCATGAAAAGTAAGCCCCTTTGGATTTTCGGAGTGAGTGATCAACATGGGTTTCAACTCATCGTAAATTTCCTTATATGACTTTGTTTTAAGTGTTTTTTGTTTCACTTTGGCAATATTCAAATAAATCCATTTATCGCTATCGTCTCTTCCCTTTAGTCGGATACCATTAACATCCATTCTCATATCCAAAATACCCATATCAATAAGAATTGGATATTGTTTAGAAACAAACGTAATAAAATTCATCATTTTGTCATAAGAAACTTTCAATTTTTCAAGAGAATGTGCATTAGTGGTATATATGAAATGTAGAGACTCCATATATTGAAGTTGATCTGAACCGATATCATAAGTTTTTTTGAAATCTTTTATGGCATGTTTGCAAAAAATCTCATCAAAATTTGTCCACAAATATGACGATCCCGTTTTGACATCACGAGCGATGGTTACACGAAAATTGAGTTGTGGATATTTATTTAATGTGACCATAAAATAACGTTTCCTATTCACATCTTTTTTCATAGTATAGGAATTTTTCCCATAGGTATTATCAAGCCATTGAATGATGCGTTGTTCATACCCTTTAGAAGAATGACGACATCCATTTAACAAAAATACAGTACACATCATTGCGGAAATCAAAATAAATTTTGGCAATTTCATATCTTTTTTACCTCAACTGTTCTTAATATAACTTGTTATTTCAATAGGTTTATCTGTAAATTTACCAATTTTATTATATATCATAAATAAAGATGGTTTAATCAGAACTTCAGTGTGGCATTTGTAGAGAATCTTAAGATTTGGACAACAACATGGCTGAAATATACTCAAAAAGGTTGGCTTTTTTCATCTTATTTCCTGCCTATATAGTAAAATGATGTTGAAAAAGAGGTGAATGATCATGGCGAAAAAGGATTCAAATTTTCAAGTAAGATTTATGTCCCTTGCATTTCGAGGAAAAGAAATATTTAAACCTTTAAATACAGGTTTTATTGATAAAAGAGTTAGCTGTATCAGAGAGTATGTAGCTAATATTTATTTTTATACAAAAGATGGTCATACCATTATGATTGATGCAGGATATAACTATGACAGGCTTGCGGAAAAAATGCGTTGGATTAATATTCATCCAAAAAATATAAAAGAGATTTTAATTACTCATCAAGATACAGATCATGTTGGAGCTATTGAAAAAGATAGTGTTGGATTATTTAGTGAATCAACCATATATATTGGAAAGACTGAAAATGAGTATTTAGAAGGTCGCAAACGGCGTAAAATCTTTTGGGGATTATGCAAATTACCTCAGGTACATATTGATAATAAAAAAGTTTTAATTAATGATAGTCAAGTATTTTATATTGGAGACATTAAGATAGAAGCTTTTCTGGTGCCGGGACATACTTGGGGCCATCTTGTCTATTTGATTGATGAAGCTTATCTGTTTACAGGAGATACCATTTGGTTTGGAGCGGATGGTGGCTACGCATTTTTAAATACTCTTGCAGAAAATGGACGACTTCAAATTCAATCACTGAAAAAATTGGAAGAAATACTTAGAAAAAGAGACCTTAAGTTAAAAATTATTACAGGGCACACCGGCTGGACTGATGATATAGACTTTGCTTTTGCTCATACAGATGAGATTTGTAATTCATTAAGGCGAAAACCAAAAGTTCATGATCCTGAAGCTCCTTATGATGGTTTTGATGAAAGGGAGGATACAGAAATAAAAGCAAGAAATGGCTTTCTAAATAAGTGTTAGAGCAGTATTTCATATTGGGTTATATACGCTAATAGTCGTGTTAATAAAGCGATGTATAAATACTTTCATGAGATTGATCAGAAAATAGCACTTTATTCTAAAAATGGGATTTTTAGATTGGAATAGCATGTTGAGTATTCCATTCGTGGCTCAAGAATTAGTCAGTGATTGATGTTATCATGGAATTGACAGGGAAGGAATTTTAGGATGAATAACGATCATTTTGAACAATTAGAATTAAAAACAACGATTAAAGAAGAAAAAGAAGGATACTATCAATTTGAAGAAACAATCTTTTATGGCGATAAGGGTGGAATGTTAGCAGATGTTGGTACCATTAATGGAATGAAAGTGACAGATTTAAAATATGATGAAAATGAAGTTCTTTGGCACAAAGTAGATGGAATATTAACCGATCCAATTGAAATGAAAGTAGATCGAGAAACTCGTTATCTTAACACAAGTGTCCAAACTTTATTTCATGCCATGGATGGGTATTATCGTCGTAAAAAAGATAAATATATTATTGCGATTGGTGTTCAAGCGATGAATCAATGGTATGAAGTTAATGAAACGGTGGATGAAGAAGAATTAAAAAATATCCAAGCGTATATGGATAAGGTGATTTGGGATGATGTACCTGTGGAATTTTCTTATATCAAAGGAAAGGATTATCCAGATCTACGCTACCAAGGACATGATTTTGTTCGAATGGTTAAGGTTGGAGAATATGATAAACAGCCATGTGGAACTCTTCACGTGAATCACACCAGTGAAATTGGGTCGGCTGTTGTTTTGGGGGTCGAAAAAACTTCACGTGGAACAAGAGTTTTGTGTACCGTTGGGCCAGCTACGAAGAAACGTTTCCAAGCAGAACATCAATACTTACTAGAAGCCAGTAGGCAAGCAGGTGTCAAAGGATCTGAATTGAAAGAACGTATCGAAAAGCTTCAAACGGATTTAAAAGAAAAGAATAAGAGTGAACAAGTTTGGAAAGAGAAAGTTTTGGCTTTTGAATTGGAGAGGGTGAGAACATCTGATGAAAAGGTAATAGAGATAGATGGGTTTACCAGTAAAGAATTAGCTTCTTCACTGAATTCTTTCTTGAACAACGGAGTTGAAAAAGCTTTTGTTTCGAAAGTAAATGGTGAAGTGCATGTGGCTTTAGGATCCGGTGAGGGACAGGCAAGGGAATATCTGAAAAAGATTCAAGAAAGTTTGAATGTTCGTGGTGGTGGATCGCCTAAGTTGGTTAGTTTCCAATGTGATGAATCTATTGAAAAGGTTTTAAACAAATTAAAGGAAGTTCTGAATTGAACTTCCTTTAATGGGATAGTGAGTGATAAGGGACTCGAACCCATGACCCCTTCCACGTCAAGGAAGTGCTCTCCCAGCTGAGCTAATCACTCAAGATAGAGACTAAAAAGTCTCTATTTTTTTGACTCTAAAAATTCACTAATCAACCATTTGTCATCAACTTTTTTAAGAGAAAGTTTTGTTGAAAAGTCTTTGTAAGTGGAAGTGGACTCTATGGAGTCTACGGTTTCTTGTAAGTATTTCACAAAAGCTGTTCCCATTGCTTTTTTAGCTTCTACTTCTCCTTTTTCCTTCCAAATCTTAAGAAATTCAGTTTGATGAGAAATGAATTTTTTTTGAAAAGTTTTTAAAACAGATCCTATTTGACTGATACCATTGATTGAAACATCTACAACGTATGTATCATTATTTTTTTCTATCTTATTAATTTTGTAAGATTTTACCATTTTATCAAATAATTGGCGAAGGATCTTTTTTAATTGATTTTTTTGATCTTCCGTGATGGTAAAAAAGTCTTTGCTTAATTTATCGATATTGAGTTCTTTATCAAGGTTGTCTATGGCTTTTCCGGCTTTTTGGGTCATGAATTTTCTGCAAGTGACATAATCTCCTTTTTCAAAGGAATTCAAGAAATTTTCCGCTGTCTCTTGAACAGATTCTTTTTCTGATTTTGGTTTTGGTTTTGCGGTGTTACCTTTACAACCCAAAAGGCCAATGGAAATGACTAGAACAAATAAAACTTGAACTATTTTTTTCATGGTATCCCCCTCGCCAGTATTGTAGCAGAAGAATCATCAAAATTGACATTTTTATCCATTTCATTAAGAATGAGACCGCAAGGAGATGAAACATGAAAAAAGTAGCGTATATTGGAGCAGGACCTTCTGCTTTATTTGGAGCACAATCTTTATTAAACAAAGGAGACTATCAAATTTCTATTTATGATAAAAACGCTCGTTCAGGTGGGGCAACTTATACAGGTATCCCAAGTTGGCGTTTTAGCTTAGCTTTTATGGATAAATTGGAAAATGAGTTAAAAGAAAAGGGAGTTGAATTTTATTACCATACGGAAATAGGAAAAGATATCTCTTTTTCGAAACTTCGGGAAGAGAATGATGTTGTGGTTGTCGCTATTGGCGCTCAGGTGGAAAATTTAGCGGGTTTTGAAGCAGGAAGTGGTTATGAAGCCGGTTTGACTTTGTTGTATAACTTAAATATTCTTCATCAAGAAAAGAAATATCAAGAAAGATATCATCAAGCAATTGTTTGGGGTGGTGGTAATGTAGCGATGGATTGTTGCAGAAGTTTAAAAAGAATTTTACCGGATGTGAAATTGATGTATCGACGTTCGCAAGAAGAGATGCCGGCCAGTAAAGGAGAGGTAAAGGATGCTATTAAAGAAGGAGTCGATTTTCATTATCTTGAAAATATTGCAGAGATTGTTCGTGATGAAGCGGGTGATGTAATAGGCGTTCAAGCGGATACAATGGTTCTTGGAGAAAAAGATGGAAGTGGACGTGCTTCCGTTCATGTACAAGAGGGTTCTAAGCATTTTATTCCGGCAAATTTAGTCGTTGCGGCAGTTGGACAAAAGGTTGATTTTTCAATTTTAGATCAAGAATTAAAGATTCTTTCTAAGAGTGAGCATAAAACCAGTTTAGAAGGGGTTTTTGTTTGTGGTGATGCTTTATATGGACCAGCTAGAATTGGAAATGCGATGAAAGATGGTAAAGCTTGTAGTGAAGAAGTGTTTGAGTATTTAAAATAAAAGGGTTTGAAAATAGGTTGGTTTATCAGTTGTAAAACATAGTATTCTTAAAAGGCAATCGGTAGATATTGCCTTTTATTTTGCCTTTACAGATGGATAGAAATTCGTTAGAATATCAAGTACGCGGATATGGCGGAATTGGCAGACGCGCTAGACTTAGAATCTAGTTCCTTGGAGTGCAGGTTCGACCCCTGTTATCCGCATTTAGTTAAAAAATCCCAGTAAAATAGGGATTTTTTTATTTTTTGACAGGATTTTGACAGGATTTTTCTTTGTTTATATTTGATGGACTTAATGGCATTTCTCTACCAAAAATGTATTTTCCAGGAGGTATAAAGATGAGCGATATAAAAGATTTCCTTGAAACACTAGCTTACTTGTTTGCGATAGTTCTAGCAATTAAGGAAATCTCAAGTTGGAAGAAGAGGAAGTAATTCCTCTCCCTTTCCTAGTTCATTTTAACATAGTATGGAAAAAGGTGTAGGTATTATTGCGGTAGCAATTATTTTCTTTATTTATTTTAAAAACAAAAAGAAAGGAGATAAATAGTGGGAACATTTAATCAAAGAGAATACAATGCTAAATGGAGAGAGGAAAATATGATGAGAGTTTTGGCTACTTATAAAAATGATTTTGTGTTATCTTTTCGTAAAGCCTGCAAAGAACTTGAAATTTCTCAATCTGATGTGATCAGAAAAGCCATGGAAGACACAATTAAAAAATGGAAAGGTGGAAAATAATCTGCTTTTTTGGTGACAGAATTTTTCAAAAGTGCTATTTTTTGAAATACATGAAAATGCAGTATTTAAGCAGTTTATTCAATATTAAAAAACGCTATGATAGTTCTTTGATGTCCGCATTTAGTGAAAAAATCCCAGTAAAATGGAACTTTTAATGCTTATTTGATTGATAAGTGGGAAAAAGGAAGTAGCCTTTTTTCAGTTGGGATAGTTAATATCTTCGGAATAGAATATATGCTTAATTTTATTGATTGATACATCGAACTTACATCTTATTAATTAATTCAGATACCACAAAATAAGCCAATGTAATTCCGGCTACGGCTGGTACAAAAGGAGAAGAACCGGGAGGCTTTTTGTTTAAGTTGAATATTTCTTTAAAATAAGTTGGTTTAATAGGAGGTTCAACACTGTGAACAACCGGTAGGGAAATAATTTTTCTTTTTCGCAGTTCATGGCGTATGATTTTCGCTAAAGGATCGTGTGTTACTTGGAATAGATCGCTAATTTGAACCTTGCTTGGATCCATGCGATTGCCACAACCCATGGCAGAAATGATGGGAATCTTTTTTTCTTTTGCACGAATAATTAATTCTACTTTGGCGGATATGGTATCAATAGCATCAATGATGTAATCGAAGTGATCTAGAGGTAATTCATCCGCATTTTCAGGTAAATATAACATGGGGTAAGTATGAACTTTTATATCAGGATTGATAGCTAACAAATGTTCTTTCATTACTTCTACTTTGAGATGATTGATGGTGTTGGTTGTGGCAACATATTGGCGATTGATATTATTCAAAGTGACATGATCGTGGTCTACAATGGAAATTTCACCAATACCACTACGAGCTAAAACGTCAATGGCATGGCCACCAACGCCACCAACTCCAAAGACACAAACATGTTTCTGGTGTAAGCCTTGAATGCGATCTTGACCGATTAAAAAGGCGGTTCTTTGAAATAATTCTTCATTCATAATTCTATTCTATAATGAAAGAAAAAATTGTGTTAGACTTTTCAAAGCGGAAAAAGAAAGGAGGCATGGTAATAATGGGTAAGAAGGAGAATAAAACGAATGCCCTTCGTTTGTTAGAACAAGCGGGAATCGGTTACGATTTACATGAATTTAATGTGGATGAAAAGATTTTAGATCATCAAATTAATAATAATCGTGAAAATGTTTATAAAACATTGGTGACACAAACCAACACTAAAGAATATGTTGTGTTTGTAGTACAGGTGGATCAAACATTAGATTTGAAAAAAGCCGCAAAGGCAGTGGGAGCAAAAAAAATTGAAATGGTCGCCCAGAAGAATTTATTGGGATTGACAGGTTATGTGCATGGTGGATGTTCGCCAGTAGGAATGAAGAAATCATTTCCGACTTTTATAGGTCAAAGTTGTTTGAAATATGACAGAATTCTATGTTCAGCCGGAAGAGTGGGTTTACTAATGAAAGTGGATAGAGAATCGTTAATCAATTATGTTCGGGCTAAAGTTGTGGATGTCGAGATGAGACAATAGTGTTATAATACGGAATATGAAGAAGAATTTAGTGAAAATTTTGACCATTGCAATAGCAATTTGTTCGGGTGCCGTGCATGTGCAGGCTGAACCAAGTTATGATGATGTAGCGTATTGGACAAAGAAATGTAGTCGAGCTGTTCCTAAAGCAAGTGATGTGCAAGCTTGTAAAGCTTTTCGTTCTCATTTGGCTTCTAAATCGGAAGATTTAAATAAGCAATTAAAAGATATTAAAGATAATCTGTCACAAAAAACAAAAGATATTGCTAGAAATCAAAAGATAATTGATGACTATGCTAAACAATCAAAAGAGGTTCAAGCAAGGATCGATGACATTTCTGGTAAAATTAAGGGCTTTGAACAACAAATTTCCGATCTGCAAAAAAGTATTGACGAACTGTTGATTAAAATTGCTGATAAACAAAAAATCATTGATCAAATCAAGCAAAAGTTAAAGAAACGAATGGTGGAGAAACAACCTACTATGCGTATGAACTACATTGTGGAATTGATTTTAGGAGCAAAATCGTTTGATGAGATTCTACGTATTTTAAGTGGGCTGGATGCTATCGCAAAAAGCGATCAAAGTGTTCGAAATGAGTATTTGTCCGCCATTGAAGAACTGAATAAGGAAAAAACCGATTTAGATAAACAAAAAGCAGATCGAGAAACGGCGAAAAATAATTTGGATACACAGAAGAAGAATTTGGATGTGGAAGTTAAAAATATTATGCTTTTAAAAGCAAGAGCGGAAGCTGTTCAGGAAACTTATGAAAAACAAGCTGCTCAGTTGGAGTCGCAAGGGAATAGAATTGCCGGGGGTATTGAGGAAATCAAAAAGAAAATGGCTAGTATTGTTACCCGCTTAGAACAAGTCCCGGATACTAATCCAAATGGGACTACACAAAAGCCGTTCAATACAGCTAGTGGTTGGACAAGACCCGTCAATGGCGCCTATCGCTCAGCAGGAACTTGGTATTATGCTGGTGGTGGTGTACATTTGGGGTATGATTTTGCGGCGGCGGTAGGAACCCCGGTGTTGGCAGTGGGTAATGGCGTTGTTTTGAAGTCGACAGATGGTTGCCCGACAATTGGTGGTCTTGGTAGTTCTTGTGGCCCTGCTCATGGAGGCTCTTATGGTGGTGGTAATCAAGTCTACTTATTAACGAAGATTAACGGGAATTTATATGCAGTGAAGTATCTGCACTTGCAACAAGGTTCACCGATTTCTACCGGAACGGTTGTTTTAGCTGGGCAACAAATTGGTCGTCTTGGTTCTTCGGGTAATTCTTCGGGACCTCATTGTCATGTTGAGATTTTCTATCTAGGAAATGCCAGCAATTTTGTAAATTACGCACGAAACTGGAATGGTGATTTAGCCTTTGGAGCCGGTTGGGGTTCAGCTGGCGTTTCAAACAATTGTGATAACCGAGGTGGTCGAGCTCCGTGTCGTGTTCGTCCGGAAAATTTCTTTGGTAATTAAGAGATTGAAAAAGCCTTCTGTATAGAAGGCTTTCATTTACTTAAATTTGATGAAAAAAGATTGAAGTTTTCGCTTAATCTTACGAGATAATTCGAAAACTTTTTTTTGTGTGGGATTGAGCACAAATTCAAATTGACCAATTTCTTCAATAAAAGTAGAATTCCATTGATGCTTATATTGATAAAGAGAATAACCGATATCCCAATCATGAGGTGTGGTTAAACCTCCAAACCCTAAGAAGTCAAAGGCTTTATGACCATTTTGTTTTGCTTGTTGGATGGCATGAAACAATAGAGAATCTAAAGGACTTAAGCTTTCAATAGAGTGATCTCGATAATAGTATTTTCCATAACTCACATGACCATCATCAAAAATCATTCCAACTGCTAAAACAGGTTCATTTCCTTTTGTTTTTTGAAGTTCTATAGCTTCTTGATAGTGTTTCAAAGCGCTGGAGGCTTCGTTAGGATTGTCAGATTTTGTTTTCTCCAATAAAACGGAGAGGTATTTTTCCATTGGTAAGATGGTTTTATAAAAATGAACATGGCCTTTGAAGGCATCATAAATGGCTTCATAAAAGGAAAGGGAATGACGAATGACTTCTTTGGTTTTTCCAAGGTCATTTTCCAGACGAACGAATTCTTGAATTTCATTTCGATTGGCTTCTAGGGTGTATAAATGAAATTTCTCATTTTTCTTAATACTTCTTTTTCGTAAGGTACTAAAGCCTTTAAAGATGGATTCAATAGGTTGGTCTAATTTGGTGATTAATGTAAAACGATTGGAAAAAGAACCATCGTAGGCATAAGTGTAACCATGGTGTTTAAAACCAATTTGATCAATATATTCCGTTACAAATTCATTGTTTTCACCACCCTCTATTTCATGACCGTCAATAGTTCGCTCCATACGCAAAACATTGGGATCAATGGTGATGAACATTGCTTTGTCTTTTTTGGCGTAATCTTTTAAAGAAGAAAGAACTTGATTGGTTAATTTTTTGTCTTGATAATCAACACATGGTCCTTTTGGAACATAGAGAAAATGACCGAGTAGTGTTTTTTTAACCAGCAACATCGCTGTGGCGACTAATTGATTATGCTCGAAAAAGCCCAACATCCGATAAGGATTGTGTTCGGTTTTCTGGATAAATTCACCCCACATAGATGTCTTTTGAAAGTGGGAATAGGGATGGTTTTGAACGAACGCATTAAACTGTTGAGGATCGTCCATTAGTTTATAAATCATAAGGTCTCCTTGTTAATTGCAGAAATTATTATACTTGATTTTAGAGTGGATAGAAAACAAAGACTTGGGGGTAGTTGGAAATAATGTGGCTATGTTATAATTATCGACATGAACGGAAAAATGATTAAAAATATAAGCTGTGTTGTGATTGGGACCTTTTTATTGACAGTTTCCGTCCAATTTTTTATCTTACCCTATCATATTCTTTCAGGTGGAGTTGCCGGATTAGCGGTTGCTTTCAATCCTTTTTTTCATATCAATGAAACTCTTTTTGCGAATGTGTTAGTGGTTGTTTTATTTGTGATTGGATCATGGGCTTTAGGAAAGGATTTTGCCATTAATACAATGGTGAGTTCTTTACTATATCCGGTGTTTAATAGTTTATTGTCACAGGTATCTTTATCTATTGAAATACCAATGATTTTAGCTTCTTTTTATGCCGGGTTGATTGGTGGTACTGGAATTGGACTTGTGATGAGAACGGGTGCCAGCACTGGAGGGATGGACGTGCCCCCTCTTATTTTTCACAAATATTTCGGAGCAAGGATTTCTGCTTTGGTGATTATAACGGATGGTTTGACAGTGTTATTAGGAATCATGGCGTATGGATTGTCGGCAGCCTTGATTGGTCTGGTTTCTGTTTTTGCGACAGCGACATCCATTGACCGAGTTTTAAGTTATGGACGTGGATCCAGGGCAAAATCCGTTCAAATTATTTCAGAGCATTGGGAAGAAATTATTTTAGAAATTTCAAAGCGCCTACAGCGTTCGGCGACGGTGATTCAAAGTACGGGTGGCTTTACAAAAGAAGTGAAACCAATGGTTTTGTGTGCGGTATCTGACAAGCAGTATAGTGAACTAATGACGATCATTAATGAAATTGATGATAAAGCCTTTGTGATTACCACTGACGCCTCGGATATGCATGGAGAAGGATTCACATATCCTTCCATAGGAATTTAAGGAGCAGTTTTATGATTGAATGCAAGAATGTCTATAAACGCTACAAAAGTGGTACAAATGCCTTGTATGATGTCAACATGAGCATTGAACAAGGGGAGTTTGTTTATATCATTGGCCCAACGGGATCGGGGAAATCCACATTAATTAAGATGTTTAATGCGGAAGAAGTACCGACTAAGGGTGAAGTCAAAATGATAGGAATCAATGTAGGAAAATTGAGAAGACGTCAGATTCCTTTGTTTAGAAGAAATATTGGAGTTGTTTTTCAAGATTATAAATTATTGCCGGCAAAAACGGTTAGTGAAAACGTGGCCTATGCGTTAGAAGTGATCGGAATGCGCAAACGTCAAATTCAAATGCGAGTCAAAGAGGTATTGTCGGTCGTCGGTTTGGAAGATAAAGGCAATTCTTTTCCGAATCAATTATCAGGAGGACAGCAGCAACGCGTTGCTATTGCAAGAGCTATTGCCAATCGTCCAAAAGTATTGGTAGCGGATGAACCAACGGGTAACTTGGATCCGGCTAAATCAGATGAAATTATGGAATTGTTGAAACGCATTAATAAGATATATGGCTCAACGATATTGATGGTGACACATGATTTAACGATTGTGAATAAGTATCGTAATAGAACCATTGTGTTGGAACATGGTCATGTGGTGGCCGATTTGAAGGAAGGAGGTTATGTTCATCATGATCAGTAGACCTTTTAAAGAAGGCTTTAGTGGCGTGGGACGTCACTGGGCGATGTCTATTTCTTCCGCTTTGGCGGTCACGATTACGTTGATGATTATTAGTTTGATTTCGACCCTTTCCATTAATTTAGAAGCATTTACGAAATCTATTGAAAATACTGTGCAAATTTCGGTTCAGGTGGATTATGCGGCAGAAGGAAATGAAGCGAATATTAAGAATCAAATTATGGCGATTGATGGTGTTTCAAAAGTGAATTTTTCTTCGAAAGCTCAAGAATTGGAGTATTATTTAAATTCTTTTGAAGATGAAAAGACGAGAAAGATCTTTGAACCATTTAAAGAAGATAATCCGATGCATGATTCCTTTTATGTGGAAGCAAAATCCGGTGATAAAATTGAATCGATCGCAAAAGAAATTCGTAAGATTGAAGGTGTTTATTCTGTGAATTTTGGTGGTCAAAGTACCATTACCTTGGTGACGGCAATGAATGGTATTCGTCGTTCGGGTTTGATTCTAGGAGTGGGATTAGGAGTTTTGGCTATTTTCTTGATTCAAAACACGATTCGTTTGACTATCTTTTCGCGTCAGGATGAGATTACAATTATGAAAAATGTTGGGGCAACCAACCATTTCATTCGAAGTCCTTTCTTGATTGAAGGAATGTTGATTGGTATGATGGGATCTGTTATTCCAATTGCAATGACAGTTTGGTCATATATTTATATTTACAACAAAACAAATGGTATTTTATTATCGAATTTGTTTAAATTATATAAACCAAATCCATTTGTGATTTATGTTTCCTTAGCTTTATTGGCTGTAGGAATGGGTGTTGGTTTGGTGGGTTCATTTATTTCCGTGAATCGTTATTTACGACAACATCGTTAAAGCCTCGGAGAAATCTGAGGCTTTTGCCCTAATAGAAAGTAGGTTTTTATGGAAGATTTAGAAAAGTCAAATACAAAATTAATCCCTCTTCAGAAACATATTTTTCAAGAGGAAGCTTTACAGAAATCATTAAAGAAAGAAAAGAAATTAAAAAAGATCATTTTTTTAGCGATGGTTCTTTCTTTGACACTAGGATATGTGGGGGGATCTATTTTTCCATCCAATGCTTTGAATCATATAAGAACGAAAATTCAAGAGGATCAATCTGTTTCAGGGAATAAGATCAATGCGGTTTTGGACATTATGAAAAACGGTTGGTTTTTTGGAAAAGATGTGAAAGATCTTTCTTCTCGTTTAGAAGATCAAGCCTTAAAAGGAATCACTAACAATAAAGAAGACCGTCATACAGAATATATGACGAAGGAAGAAATGGAATTTTTCAGCAACCAGCTGAAACGGCGATATGTTGGAATTGGCATTCAGTATCTTCAAAGTAATGGAAAGGCACTGGTTCAAAAGGTTTTCCGTAATTCACCAGCTGAGAAGGCGGGTATTCAGGTGGGCGATTTCATCCATAAAGTGAATGGGGTTCCTCTGGAAGGTAAAAGTGCTAATGATGTGAAAGCTTTGGTGATGGGAAAAGAAGGCACCAAAGTTGTGGTTGAAGTGTTACGCGGATCAAAAACCTTGTCTATTGAAATTATTCGTGGATCGGTTTTGGCTTCTACATATGGAAAAGTGATTGATGATAAGACTGGTTATATTGAATTATTTCAATTTGGTGAAAGCACGCATAAGGAGTTAAAACCTTATTTAGATGAGTTTGAAAAGAAAGGTATTTCTAAATTGATACTTGATTTAAGGGATAATGGCGGTGGCTATTTAACCACTTTAAAGGATATTGCTTCTTATTTTTTAGCTCCTGGAACATTAGTGATGAAACAAGTTTATTCAGATGGAAGTCAAGAAGCCATTTATACGGCTGGGAAACCGTATAAGAATATTCAACAAATTGTGGTATTAGTGAATGGTAATACCGCTTCAGCTTCCGAAGTATTAACATTAGCTCTTAAAGAACAGAGAAAGAATGTCACAGTGATTGGAACGAAAACTTATGGAAAAGGAACCGTTCAAGTGAGTCGAAGCTTTCAAGATGGATCAGCCATCAAATACACCACAAGCAAGTGGGTTTCACCAAAAGGGGAATGGATCAACGGAAAAGGGATTGAACCGGATATTAAAATGGATTTGGCTGATGTTTTGACCAGTGAACAACCTAAATTTAAGGAAGGATCCATTCTGAAAGAAGATTCTGTTTCAGAGGTAACAAAGTATAGTCAAAAAGCCATGACTTATTTAGGCTATCGACCGGGAAGAACGGATGGTTATTTTTCTGAGCAAACTAAGAAAGCTGTTTTAGCCTTTCAGCGTAAAGAAGGTTTAGAGGTGACAGGAACCATCAATCAAAAAACCTATGGAGCACTGCTTTCACGGCTGGTGTATGTTTATAATACGGATAAAACAAAAGATAAAGCCTATCAAAAAGCCTTAGAGGTTTTACATGGATGATCGTCCATTTGAGTTGGTATCTACATTTAAGCCGACAGGTGATCAGCCGAAAGCCATTGAAGAATTGGTGAAAGGTGTTTTGTCCGGTAAAAAAGAACAAGTTTTACAAGGAGCAACGGGAACAGGTAAGACTTTTACGATGGCGAATATCATTGCAAAGGTAAATAGGCCGACTTTGATTTTTTCCCATAATAAGACATTGGCAGGGCAATTGTATTCTGAATTTAAGGAATTGTTTCCTTACAATCGGGTGGAGTATTTCATTTCTAATTTCGATTATTATCAACCGGAAGCTTATGTGGCACAAAGAGATATGTATATTGAAAAAACGGCTGCTATCAATGATGAATTGGATATGTTTCGAGAGTCTACCATTAATTCTTTGTTAGAAAGAAGAGATACGATTGTAGTTGCTTCGGTGGCTTGTATTTATGCGGCGAGCGATCCGAAGCAATACAAAGATATGTTTTTTACCATCCGAGTGGGGGAAAGTTATAACCGTAACGCATTATTAAGACGACTAGTGGAAATGCAGTATGGACGTAATGATGTTGATCAAGTTCGCGGTTCAATGAGAGTGCGAGGAGATGTGATTGATTTAACACCTTCTTTTACAGATCAATTCAATATTCGAATTGAATTGTTTGGGGATGAAGTGGATCGAATTACAGAAGTAGATCCGACTACGGGTACAACATTGAATGCTTATCAATTTTATAATATCTTTCCCGCCTCCGGTTATGCACGTAATAAAGAGTCGATTTTGCGGGCTTGTGATGCAATTGAAGCGGAATTGGAAGAACGATTGAGGTATTTTAAAAAGCACGATAAATTATTGGAATATGAGCGTTTAGAACAAAGAACCCGCTTTGATATTGAGTCTTTGCGAGAGAATGGTTATGTATCCGGTATTGAAAATTATTCTTTTCATATTGATCATCGTAAGCAAGGACAAAGACCTTGGAATTTGTTCGATTATTTCCCGGAAAATTTTTTGATCATGGTGGATGAATCACATGTGTCCTTGCCACAAATTCGAGGAATGTATAATGGTGATCATTCTCGCAAACAAACGTTAGTGGACTACGGATTTCGGTTGCCAAGTGCTTTGGAAAACAGGCCAATGAAATGGGATGAATTTGAGGCGATGATCCCGCAAGTCATTTATTGTTCAGCGACGCCTGGGGATTATGAATTGGAAAAAGTGCATAACCATGTAGTGGAACAAATCATTCGACCAACGGGCTTGTTGGATCCGGTAGTTGAAGTTCGTCCGACGAAGGGACAGATTGATGATATTTGTATAGCTTTGGATGAGCGAATTCAAAAAAAAGAAAAGGTTTTAATTACAACCTTGACGGTTCATATGTCCGAAGATTTAACTTCTTATCTTAAAGAACGAGGATACCAAGTGTCGTATATTCATCATGAGACAAACACCATTGAGCGATCGCAAATCATCCATGATTTACGGATTGGCAAATATGATGTGGTGGTCGGAATTAATTTATTAAGGGAAGGATTGGATATACCGGAAGTTAGTTTGATTTGTATATTGGATGCGGATAAAGAAGGTTTCTTGCGATCGAAACGGTCATTGATTCAAATTATTGGTCGCGCAGCCCGTAACGCAAATGGACATGTGTATATGTATGGGGATACTATAACTGACTCGATGAAAGAAGCCATAGAAGAAACGAATCGTCGCCGTTATATACAAGAAACGTATAACAAGGAACATCATATTGTACCAAAGACTGTTCAAAAGTCGATTGGTGATGTGATTCGTGGTAAGGAAACACAAGAAATGGCCAGCCGATATATTCGCAAGAAAGCAAAGATGTCGAAACAAGATACAGCAACCTTGATAACTCATTTAGAAGCGGAAATGAAAGAAGCTGCGGCTAATTTGAACTTTGAAAGGGCGGCTGAATTGAGAGATATGGTTTTGGAATTAAAAGCAGAATCGGCTTGAGGGTGAAGAGATGAATTATCAAGAATTATTAGCGAAAAATGCTAAGAAAATGCGACCTTCGGGAATTCGTAAATTTTTTGATTTGGTTTTGGAAATGCCGGAATGTATTTCCTTGGGAGTGGGTGAACCTGATTTTCAAACTCCTTGGGTCATTCGTGAGGAAGCGATTCATAGCTTGGAATGGGGATTGACAAAGTATACAGCTAATGCCGGTTTAAAAGAATTAAGACAGGAAATTTTACAATATCAAAAAAGAAAATATAACTTAGATTATCAATTGGAAAATATTTTTGTGAGTGTGGGTGGTAGTGAAGGAATTGATGTAGCTATTCGAGCTTTGGTGGAACCGGAAGATGAGGTTATTTTACCGGAACCTTGTTTTGTGAGTTATGAGCCTTTGGTGACATTGACTGGCGGGATTCCAATATCCATTGAAACGAAAGAAGAAAATGAATTTCGTTTAAAGGCACGGGATTTAAAGAAAAAGATTAGTCCGAAAACAAAATTGTTAGTTCTTTCTTATCCTAACAATCCAACGGGAGCCATTTTAGAAAAGAAAGATTTACAAGAACTTGCAGATGTATTGAAAGACACAAACATAACGATTCTTTCGGATGAAATTTATTCGGAATTAGTGTATGGGAAAGAGGGCTTTCATTCCATTGCCCAAATACCGGGAATGAAGGAAAGGACATTAATCATCAATGGTTTTTCTAAAACATTTTCGATGACAGGGTGGAGATTGGGTTATTGTCTGGGACCTAAAGACTTGATCCAAACGATGACAAAAATTCATCAATCATCCATCATGGCAGCCCCTACTATCAGTCAATATGCAGCGATAACAGCCTTGAAAAATTGCGATAAGCAAGTAGAACAGATGCGCCATCAATACGATTTGAGAAGGCAGTATTTGGTTAGA
Source organism: Bulleidia extructa W1219 (assembly GCF_000177375.1). Lineage (GTDB taxonomy): Bacteria > Bacillota_I > Bacilli_A > Erysipelotrichales > Erysipelotrichaceae > Bulleidia > Bulleidia extructa. The sequence goes on along the minus strand of NZ_ADFR01000002.1, from coordinate 198,370 downwards.
AAATTGAACCGAATGGGATTGAAGACGTTTGAGCCAAAAGGAGCTTTCTATGTGTTCCCAAATATTTCAATTTTGGGTTTAACATCGGAAGAATTCTGTGAAAGGTTATTGGAAGAAGAACACGTTGCGATTATTCCAGGAACGGCTTTCGGGCAATCAGGAGAAGGATTTGCAAGAATCTCATATGCTTATAGCTTGGAATATTTACAAGAAGCCATGAATCGTATTGAACATTTTTTAGAGGTACATAAAAGGGGGTCGTCATGATGGATGAAAATAAAGTGTTGGAGTTATTAATTCAAAATCCACGAGCTGAAATCACTTTTTTGGCAGATGTTCTTGGAGAAAGTGAAGAAACCATTGAGCAAGCTAAGAAAAAACTGGAAGATGAAAAAATTATTTGTGGATATCACACTATTGTGAATTGGGATCATACCAATTTAGAACATATTGATGCTATGATTGGTGTTTCAGCCAAACCACAAAATAATACAGGCTATGATAAGATTGCGGAAAAGATTGCTCGTTATCCGGAAGTATCCTCTATTTTTTTGATGAGTGGTAATTTTGAGTTTCTAGTGAATGTGAATGGAAAAACCATGAGAGAAGTGGCTGAATTTGTGGGCTCAAAATTAGCTCCAATTGAAGGAGTGGCTGCAACGGTGACAATGTTTACAATGAAAAAATATAAGGTCAATGGCATTCTGATGGATCTTCCGAAACAAAAGGAAGATAATCGCTTACCGATATCAGCCTAATTTAAAAAAGGGGTATTCACTTTTAAGTATATATATGCTAACATAGTACGGCGAGTGGATTAACCACTCCTTGCCTGAAAAGGCCATTAGACCAGAAGGAGGTGTACACATGAGAAAATATGAAGTAATGTACATCATCAAGGAATCTGTTGAAACAGAAAAGCGTGGTGAATTAATGAACCAAATTGCTGGTTTTTTAACGAACAACGGTGCTGTTATCACCAAGACAGACGAATGGGGAATGAGAGATTTCGCCTATGAAATTGATGATATGAAAAAAGGTTACTATGTTGTGTTGAAGTTTGAAGCTGATAACGCAGCAGTCAAAGAATTTGACCGTTTGATGAGTATTAATGTAAATGTGGTTCGTTTCATGATTACTCGTGATGAAGCGGCTGAAGCGGAGGCTAAGTAATGATCAATCGTGTTGTGCTTGTCGGTCGTTTGACCAGAGATGTTGAAGTCCGTAAAACTCAAAGCGGCATTTCATCAGCTCGCTTTACAATCGCTTGTGATCGTCGAGTGAGTAAAGATGCCAATTCCAACCAACCAACAGCTGATTTCATTAGCTGTGTGGCTTGGCGTCAATCGGCGGATTTCTTGGGGCAGTATGCTCGTAAGGGAAACGTGGTTGCCTTGGATGGTCATATTCAAACCGGCAGTTACGAAAGAGATGGGCAAAGGATCTATACTACTGATGTGGTTGCGGATTCGGTTCGTTTGATTCGTGAACAACGTTTGGAGACAGGGACATATCATTCAAATGATTCGAGTGATAGTCAACCATCAAATAATTTCTCCAATCCTTTATCAAATGATTCGGGATTTGGAGATGATGATTTCGGTAATGGTGGATTTGATTTATCCACAGATGATTTACCATTTTAGAAAAGGAGACCAACATGGCTTTTAGAAAACAAAGAATGGGTCGTCGTAAGGTTTGTTACTTCACAAAGAACAACATCAAATTTATTGATTATAAAGATGTTGAGTTGCTAAAGAAGTTTATTAGCCCTAATGCTAAGATTACACCACGTCGTGTAACGGGCACTCGTGCTAAATATCAAAGACCATTGGCTATTGCAATTAAGCGTGCTCGTCAAATGGCTTTATTACCGTACGTAGCTGACTAATAATAGCGATTAAGTGAATTGAAGTGAAGCTTGTTTAGACACTTTAATGGATAGACAGGATGAGGCTTGATTCCTTGCTTGACAAGGAGTTAGGTCTTTTAATTTTGTTTGAATCTTTTCTTTGTTGTCATAGTGTATATATTCAGTTGTGTCTATTATGACATGATTGAAACGATTTTTCTTTTAATATATTGAAACAATTGGTCTATTACTGTTCTTGAACAGTGGAATTGGACAGGGATTCTAAAAAAAGGTTTATTTTTGTACATTATTATTTGCATTTGTGGTTTCTCTTAATTTAGTAGGCTTTTATGCTAGAATTTGAATAGAAAACATACATGTTCAAAATAGGAGGAATTATGAAATTTTTAGAAGACGCAAGACGTTATGAGAAGGATATGATTGAAGATATTCGTTCTTTAATGGCGATTGAATCGGTTCGTGATGATGCAAACGCCGGTCCTGGTCAACCTTTTGGACCAAATATTCGTAAAGCTTTGGAAACGATGCTTGAAATTGGGAAGCGTGATGGGTTTAAAGTGAAGAATGTAGATGGCTATGCAGGGGTTGTTCAGTATGGTGATTTGGAAGAATCGGTTGGCGTTTTAGGCCATTTAGATGTGGTTCCATTAGGGGATTTAGCGGATTGGCATTTTGACCCTTTAAAAGGTGAAATAAAAGATGGCTTTATTATGGGACGTGGTAGTGCGGATGATAAAGGGCCAGCTATTGCGGCATATTATGCTCTTCGCATTTTAAAAGATCATGGTTTTAAATTGAAACATAATATTCAATGTATCTTTGGCACAGATGAAGAAACTACTTCAGCGGGTGTTTTGTATTATAAAGAACATGAGAAAAATCCAATCATGGGAATCGTACCGGACGCTGATTTTCCTTGTATTTATGCCGAAAAAGGCATTTTAGATTTCCGTGTTTATGGTAAGGTCAATACTTGTATTCAAGAGATGAAAGCTGGGAATGCGTATAATGTTGTGATTGGAAAAGCAGATGTGATTGTCAATCGTTCCTTAGAAAAAGAGTATTTTGAAAAGTTCCTATTATCGCAACACATAACAGGAAGCTGTTATGAAGATGAAAAGGGAAGTCATTATCATATTGATGGTAAGCCTTTCCATGCCTCAAAACCATATCATGGTGTCAATGCGGCAGTCAAAATGTTCCAATTCATCGGAAGTTGTTATCAAGATGAATTTTCTTTGAAGGCTAGTCATATTTTAGCGGATCATTATGGTGAAGGATTTGGTGTGGATTTTAATGGGGCTTATATGGGGCCATTAACCTTTAATTTAGGTAAGGTGACTATTCATCAAGGAGAAATCGATATGTTCTGCGATTATCGTTATCCTAATGAATGCACCGGTTCAGAATTGTTTGCACAAAGTGCTAAGGTAGTGAGAGAACAATTGGGATTGGAAGCCGAAATTTTTGATGATTCCAAGTGGCTTTTAAGTGATCCGAATAGTGAATTGGTCAAGACGGTTATGAAACATTATCGGGAAATGAGTGGGGATACATACACTCCTGCTTTGAGTATTGGCGGAGGTACTTATGCTCGTACGTTTGAAAATTTTGTGGCTTGTGGACCGGTTTTCCCAAATCGTCCTTATCCTTCTTGGGTAGCAGGGGAGCATGAAGCGGATGAAGGCTTTGAAATCGAAACGATGTTAAGAGCTTGTGCGGTTTATGCGAATATTCTTTATGACTTGGCTTGCGAAAAGGATTGAGTGTCAAGAGCTATCTGGTGGGAAACTATTGATCATGATTTGAAAAAACCCATTTCAAATGAGGAGCATTTTTCCTTGCCAAGGAAAAGATATTTATAACGTTCACTAAAAATGAAATTTTTCTGAAGAAGTCCTTTCTTTTATGGTGGATTCAACACCATTTTATGAGAGGCTTTTTTATGATATTACGGTCGTTATGGTCTATCAGTTTCGATGGGGCTTAGGAGATAAAAAGAAAAAATAGATAGTATGTGTTGACTCTTGTTTTTAGGTGGTGTAGATTATTTAATAAGGTATACCTAATAAGGAGAAAAACATGAAGAAATGGATTGTTTCAATACTAAGTGTATTGATGCTGATGGCTTGTGGTAAGCCAAATACCAATACCACAAAATCGACAGACAAGAAATTAAAGGTGACGGTAACCACTTCTTTCTTACAAGATATGGTGAATCAATTAGCAAAGGACTATGTTGATGTTCAATTGGTCATTCCTGCTGGAGAAGATCCTCATACCTATGAAGCAAAACCAGAGGATCATTCAAAGTTAAAGAATGCTGATTTGGTTTTATATCATGGACTTCATTTTGAAGGAAAGATGGTTGAATTATTAGAATCTGTTAAGGGACAAGCTGTTACAAAGAACTTTGATAAGAAATCTTTATTAACAATGGAAGAAGATGGCTCTAAGATTACCGATCCACACTTCTGGTTTGATGTAGAGCTATATAAGAAGGCTACTGTTGAAGCAGCTCGCAGTTTGAAAGAGAAGTTGCCAAACCATAAGGATAAAATTGAAGAAAACTTACAAGCTTACCTTAAGAAACTAGATGATTTGAAAAATTATTGTCAAACTCAAATCAATTCCATTCCTAAGCAGTCACGTATTTTGGTGACTCCACACGATGCGTTTAGCTATTTTTCAAGACAATACGGAATTGAAGTGAAAGCTCCACAAGGGGTTAGCACGGATGCCGAATTAAGTACGAAAGATATGGCTAAGACAGCTCAATTTATTGTTGATCATAAGATCAAAGCTATTTTTGCGGAATCGACAACTGATCCGGCTCGTATGGAAAAATTAAAAGAATCTTGTGCCGCAAAAGGTTGGAAAGTCAAGGTTGTTAAGGGTGAAGGTCAAGAATTGTTTAGTGATTCTTTGGCACCTAAAGGACAAAAGGGAGATACCTATATTGACATGGTGAAGATGAATGTTGATTTAATGGTATCGAATTTGAAGTAAAAGAGGGATAGTGTATGAGTGTTATTCATGTGGAAGATTTGACGGCATCCTATGGGTATCAACCTGTTTTATGGGATATTGATGTCGATATTGAAGAGGGAAGTTTAACCGCTATTGTTGGGCCTAATGGAGCGGGTAAATCTACTTTATTGAAATCTATTTTAGGTTTCTTAAAGCCTTTATCCGGTGCGATAACACTCTATGGCTTGCCTTTGAAGGATGTGTTAAATCGCTTAGCTTATGTGCCACAACGGGCATCGGTGAATTGGGATTTTCCGATTACTGTATTTGATGTTGTTTTGATGGGGAGGTATTCCTCATTAGGCTGGTTTCATCGTCCAGGTAATGAAGATAAAAAATTAGCACTGGATGCTTTAGAGGAAATGAAAATCAGTGACTTGAAAGATCGTCAAATATCAGAATTATCCGGTGGTCAGAAGCAACGGGTGTTTATTGCGCGTGCTTTATGTCAAAATGCACAATTGATTTTAATGGATGAACCATTGGCTGGAGTGGATAAAACCAGTGAGAAAATCATTATGGATAAAATGAAAGCTCTTCAGAAAGAAGGGAAAACAATTGTTTGTGTTCATCATGATTTGCAAACACTGAGGGATTATTTTGATCATGTGGTTCTCATTAATCGAAAGGTCATTGCTTATGGTTCTATACAGGATGTTTTGACACAAGAAAATCTGGATACCACTTTCCAAGAGGGAACGGTATGATTGAGATTTTAACATCGTATGATTTTCTGGTCGTTGCATTGGGAACGACTATATTAGCTATGGTCAGTGCTGTGATAGGCTGCTTTAGTGTGTATAAGGGTCAAAGTCTTGTTGGTGATGCAGTGGGTCATTCTACTTTTCCGGGTATTGTTTTGATATTTATGGTATTTCAATCAAGAAATCCTATTTTATTAACAATTGGGGCTGCTTTATCCGCAGGACTGGCTTATGAAACGATACAGGCTTTGGTTCGTTATAGTAAAATCAAATTAGATGCGGCTTTAGCGATTGTGTTGAGCGGTTTCTTTGGCTTAGGTCTTGTTTTAAAGAGTTATATTCAGGGGAATCCTAATTATGTGAATGCTTCTCAAGCCGGCTTGAAAAACTATATTTTTGGTTTGGCTGCTTTTATGATGAAGCAGGATGTCCTTTTGATTTTTGTGGTAGCGGGTATTTGTTCACTGATTTTATTTTTATTTTATAAAGAATTGGTTTTAAGTATTTTTGATTCTACTTATGGAGAAAGTATTGGTGTCTCTTCACGATTGGTGGATCGAATTCTTTTGATGATGACCATCGGTTTAATTGCAGTTGGTATTAAGAGCGTGGGTGCGATTTTAATATCTTCTTTTCTCATTATTCCATGTGTTTGTGCTCATCAACATAGTCATCGTTTAAAACAGGTGTTAATCATTGCAGCTATTATGGCTGGTTTTAGTGCTTTTTTAGGAACTTTCTTGAGTTCTTTGTATCATGGTTTATCGACAGGACCAACGATCATTTTGGTGATGGGTACACTAACATTTCTTTCAATGTTCTTTGGAAAGAATAGTGCTATTCGAAAAAGGAGTTCGCTTGTATGATTGAAGTTTTATTGGTTATTCTTATGACTTCACTGGCTTGTGCTGTTTTAGGCCCATTTTTAGTATTACAAAAATTATCTATGACAGCGGATGCTCTTTCTCATTCTGTTTTATTGGGAATAGTGATTGCCTTTATCGGTGTACAGGATTTAAACTCCCCGTGGTTATTTATAGGGGCTTCTCTGTTTGGTTTGTTGACGGTGTATGTAGTGGAGACAATAGCGAATAAATATCGAGTGAAGAAAGATGATGCCCTAGGTATTATTTTCCCTATGTTTTTTTCGCTGGCGGTCATTTTGATTAGTCGCCTTTTCCGGAATGCTCATTTAGACGTGGATATTGTGTTGATGGGTAATCCTTTATTTGCACCATTTATTCGTTTGTTCGGATTGCCAAAGTCATTTGTGGTAATGCTGGCATTATTTATCGTCAATATGGCTTTTGTGATTTGGTTCTATCAGCCGTTAAAAATCACTAGCTTTGATCCGAAATATGCCCGGTTAAAAGGAATTCGAACAGGATATTTGTTTTATGGATTAATGACGTTAACTTCATTGACAACCGTCACTGCTTTTGATAGTGTAGGGGCTATTTTAGTGATTTCTTTCTTGGTAGCTCCAGGGGCTTGCGCTTGTCTTGTGACGAAGAATTTGAAATATACCATCGTAGCTAGTTTGTTATTTGCGATAAGCAGTTCGGTGCTAGGTTTTCTGATTGCGAATATGTGGAACGTTTCCATTGCTGGTATGTGTAGTTTTATTGGGCTTGTACAAGGTGTTCTGGTGGTTCTTTTTCATAAAAACGGATGGCTTAGTAAAAAAATTCAAAGAGCGAAACAAAGAAAAGTGGTCTATCAAGATTTATTTTTAATGCACTTATATCACCATCCGGGAAATCAACAGGAAGTTGGTATTGATTCGATTAAAACTCATTTGAATTGGTCATCTAAGAGGACACGCCAAACCATTCAAAGTCTTTTGAAATTAAATTGGATTGTTAAAAATGAAGCATTAAGTGTGTATGAACTTAGTCCGAAAGGAGAAAAGCGTGTTACACTTTTAGTGGAGAACTCATATGACTAACAATCGAGAAGACTATTTAAAAACCATCTTTCGTCTTTATGAATCAGGTGAAAAAGTAACGAATAAAAAGATTTCAATTCATTTGAATGTTGCCCCGCCTTCAGTTTCGGAAATGTTGAAAAAGTTACAATCAGAGGATTTTATCACATTTAAGGGAAATGAAATTATTTTGACAAAAACCGGTATGCAGGAAAGCAAACGAATATTGAGTTGTCATCGTTTGTGGGAAACGTTTTTGTTAGAAAAGCTGCATTACAATTGGCAAGATGTGCATGAACAGGCAGACTTATTAGAACATGTGACGAATGATGAATTGAAAAAACACTTGAATGTGTATTTAAATTATCCAAGGACTTGTCCGCATGGATCGATCATTTATGAAAATGTCGATGAGCCTGTGGAAAAGGGTTTATTTTTGGCGGATTTAAAGGTTGGTCAAAAAGCTAGAATTATTAAAGTGGATGATGAAGAAAAGCAACTTTTAGCGTATTTAGATCGAATTGGGTTAAAGCTTCATGACGAGTTGGAAATTGTGGGGAAAGATTCTTTCGATGAATCATTATCGGTTCTTTATGAAGGAAGAACTATCTTAATTTCCGTAAAAGCAACTCATCATATCTACGTTAAAATTTTAGGTGAATAAAGAGGGTTGAACCCCTTTTTTTGTCATTAAAAAGCTCCTATTCAAGGGAGCTTTTTCACATTATGGTTTCATGAATTCCACGGTTACTAAGATATTGTCAAGATTACGTTTTTCTATATCATAAGGTTCACTGAGTGAAATTTTAGAGAAATAAGTAGCAGAGGATTTATGACTGATGGGATATAGTAAGAATATTTGTTCTTGGTCACTTTGGATGATGGATTTACGTTCATAACTAGTTAAGTTAGAAGTAAAACCGGGGACATCAAATTTTGTAGAGTTTATGACTTTAGATTCTATGGTTTTTGATGTTTCATCTTTGGTAACTGAATTTTTAGTCACTTGAGCGATTATTTCTTTATTTTTTGAACTTAAGTTGATATCAATGTACTCATCTTTTTTAATTTCTTGTAGTGAAATATTGAATGTATGGATGCGTTTCCATTTATGATTATCCGTGTTGGATCGATAAATGTGGAATTTGACTTCTTTGTATGGAAGATCAGTGGCTGAAAAGCCCATGCCTCCCTTATAAGTGATTTCTTTTTTACCACATCCTGTTATAAGTAATACAAAGCCCAATAAGAAGAGAATATTTCGAATCGATTTTAGATGTTTCATTTTGAATACCAAATTGCGTTTTCCTTTCTATTTTCAAAAGTATTACCTCTTACAATTCAATATTAGAAAGTATATCCAAAAAAGCAAGCGCTTTCATATGATAAAAAATAGTCTTTTGAAAAAGTTGTTCCATTTTCTTATTTTTCCTTTATAATACAAGAGTCACATATCGTATATCCTCTCGAATTGGCGAGAGAGTCTCTACCCCATGGCCGTAACTATGGGACTACGGTGTCTAGATTTTTTAGACACTCTGTAGAAATCTACAGAGTTTTTCTTTTTTCGATGTGTGATTAGAAAAAGGAGAGAATATGTTAGAAAATTTCTTTAAGTTGAAAAAGAACGGTACATCCGTTCGAACTGAATTGGTGGCTGGGTTAACCACATTTATGACCATGGTTTATATTTTGGCTTTGAACCCAACTATTTTAAGTGCCTCGGGAATGGATAAAGGCAGTATTTTAACGGCAACGGCGGTTGCTTCAGCAATAGCTTGTTTTGCGATGGCTCTATTGTCGAATAAGCCTTTTGCGTTATCGGCCGGCTTAGGATTGAATGCGTATTTTGCATACACAGTCTGTGGTCAAATGGGCTTTAGTTGGCAAGTGGCTTTAACAGCTGTCTTGGTGGAAGGCCTTATATTTATTGTTTTATCAGTAACGAATGTACGGGAAGCTATCTTTAATGCTATTCCTGCTTCTTTAAAGACGGCTGTTGGAGTTGGGATTGGTTTCTTCATTACATTTATCGGTTTACAAAATGCCGGTATTATTGTAGATAGTCCTACCTTGGTTGGTTTATTTAATTTAAAAGCAGCGCTTGTTTCCGGAACGATTCATACACAAGGTGTAGCAGTGATGTTGGCATTATTTGGCACTTTGATGATTGCTTATATGTTTATCAAGGGTATCAAAGGGTATATGCTGTGGGGAATTTTGATTACTTGGGGATTGGGCATGGTTTTGCAATTGATAGGATTCTATGTGCCAAATCCAAAAGCCGGCTTCTATTCCGTGATTCCGAGTGCTGTATTCTCAATGCCTTCAAGTATGGCATCAACGATGTTTCAATTTGATTTTAATTTTATGGTATCGCATATAGGGGATTTTATTGTTATCTTATTTGCGTTTTTATTTGTGGATATTTTCGATACGATTGGAACGGTCATTGGTTGTGCTGAAAAGTCCGGTATGCTGGATGAACATGGCAAATTACCTGAAATCAAGGGTATTTTATTAGCTGATGCTGTCGGTACGACGATTGGAGCGTGTTTAGGGACTTCAACTATTACAACTTTCGTTGAATCTTCTTCGGGTATTTCTGAAGGAGGTCGTACTGGTTTGACAGCTGTTACGACTGGGGTGTTATTTTTATTGGCTTTATTCTTTAGCCCGTTATTTTTAACAATTCCATCTTTTGCGACAGCCCCTGCTTTAATGTTTGTCGGCTTCTTAATGATGCAACAAGTAACGAACATTAATTGGCAAGATCTAACCAAAGCGATTCCGGCTTTTGTGACCATTACGATGATGGGGTTTGCGTATAGTATTTCTGATGGTATTGCTTTCGGTTTTATTACATATACAATTTTACATTTATGCACCGGTAAGAAGAATGAATTATCGCCATTGATGTATGTCTTAAGTGTTGTCTTTATTTTGAAATATTTTTTGGTTTAATGGTTTTGATTGAGAGATTGAATTAGGTGCTTCGGCACCTTTTTTCTTTGTTTAAAAAATGATAAAGTAAATGTGTTAATAGATGGAGGATGTTATGAAATTAGTATTAGTTCGTCATGGTGAAAGCGAATGGAACAAATTAAATTTATTTACCGGTTGGACAGATGTGGAATTATCGGATAAAGGAGTTGAAGAAGCTAAGGCTGGAGGTCGTGCTTTAAAAGAAGCGGGGTTTGATTTTGATCTATGTTATACCTCTTATTTAAAAAGAGCCATTCATACTTTGAATTATATTTTATCGGAAATGGATCGGGAATGGTTACCGGTTACGAAAACGTGGAAATTAAATGAACGTCATTATGGAGCTTTGCAAGGTTTAAATAAATCAGAGACGGCTGCGAAGTATGGAGAAGATCAAGTGAAAATTTGGCGTCGTTCATTTGATGTGCAACCACCTGCTTTAGAAGCAAGTGATGATCGTAATCCGGCGAATCAAGACGCATATCGTAATGAAAGTAAGGATGAATTACCATTATCAGAAAGTCTAAAGACAACCATTGAAAGGGCTGTTCCTTATTATGAACAAGAAATCTTACCTAAGATGAAAGAAGGTAAGAGAGTGTTGATTGCGGCTCATGGAAATAGTTTGCGGGCTTTAGTGAAGTATTTTGAAGGGCTAAGTGATGAAGAAATTGTCAGTGTTAATATTCCAACCGGTGTGCCTCTTGTATATACGTTTGATGATAATGGTCATTTTGTTTCGAAAGAATACTTAGGAGATCAAGCGGCTATTGAAGCTAAGATGGCAGCTGTTGCAAACCAAGGTTCTGTTAAGAAATAAATCAAGGCTTCCCAAGGGGAAGCTTTTTCATAGAAGGCTAAATGTTTTTTAGTTAGAAAATGATATTGTTTGGAATGAAAAAAGATCTTCTTATTTATAGTCAACTAAGATAAGGCTGATTTGTTTGGAAAGGGCTTGTCGGTCGATGTGTTATCATTTTTTGTATAGATAGATAGGATGATGATTAGATATAGAAGTTAGAAAAAAGGCTCACAGGTGTAAAAAATAAATAATATGCTAAAATAAATAAAAAGAGGGCAAAATTATGAGTATTAAACTTTGGGGAATTGTGGCAGCGGCAGCAGTTGGTGCTGTGGTAGTGGCTAAAAAGGTTTTAGACAAAAAGAGTGAAGCGGAAGAGGAAGAAGTAGAACTAATTGAAGTTGGTAATCCGCAAGAAAGCGATGAGGTTTTGGAATTAAAGACAGTGTATCCATTCTTACCGGCTAACTTTTTGGAAGAAACATTAGCTAATGAAAATAGCTATGCGGAAAGATTTATGTCTGGTGAAGAGGTACGAATTGTACATCAGGTGGCCTATGATTCACAAGAAAGTGCAGAGGACTTCAAGGATATTTTAGCGAGTTCCGGTTATACTGTTTCCGAGGAAGAAACTTTAGCGTATCGTGTGGAACGTAAGTTCGTGTATGAAGAAGGAGCGATTGCCAGTGATATCTTCAATGTCGCGAACCAAGTGATTGCTTTGGGTGGCAATTATCACGAGACTTTTGTTGAAAAAGCCTAATGATTCATACTGATAAGGAAGTTGGTATGTACCAACTTTTTTATCGCCCCATTTGTCATACATAGGAGGATTGGAAATGATAAAAGCTGTATTTATAAACTATGTTCTATCCGTTATTTTACCAAAAGGGGAGGATCTTCAAGTTGCAAGCGATGAGATAGTTTGTCATAGTAAATTAAATTCCCATGAAGAGGTTCGGGATTGGCTTTTAAAAAATATAGAGGGTTATTTTCACAATCAGCCTTATACTAAATTGGAAAATGTCGTTTTAAATATTCTGAAATATAAATCCGATGATATAAAATTTAAAGGAAATGCTCAAAAAGTAGTGCGTGCTTATCAATCTTTTTGGATGTATGCTCCAATAAGTGATGATTTCAAGGAATTTCTACGATTATGTCCCGTACCTGTGTATATTGTTTGTAATGAATCGGCTGATTATGTGCGGGTGAATTTGAAGAGGAATAATTTGCATGTGGCAGAGGTGATTAGTGCTGATTTTGTGGGAAAGACTTTGATGTATCAAGAAACGTTTGAAAAGGCCTTAGAAGTGGCTTGTATTAAAAAAGAGGAAGTATTGAATATTAGTTCTATTTTAGGGGAATTAGAAGTAGCCAAAAACGAAGTGGGACTGAATTCTATTCTTTTAGATCGAAATCGAAAGTATTATGAAACCAAGTATAAGCGAACTAGATCTCTTGTAGAAACGTTGCCACAAATTTTTAAAGAATTAGGGGATAATGAATGGCAAATACAATCGAAGTAAAAGATTTATATTTTTCATATGAACCAGGGCACTCGGTCATTCAAGGAGCCTCTTTTTCTATTTCAGCCGGTTCTTATACTACTATTATTGGTCATAATGGTAGTGGAAAAAGTACATTAGCTAAGTTGTTGGCCGGCTTGCTTGATAAAGAGTCCGGATCTATTCGGATTCAAGGAAAAGAAATGAGCGAAGAAAGATTAGATGAAATTCGTTCTCAAATTGGTATTGTATTTCAAAATCCTGATAATCAATTCATTGGTTCTACGGTACGCGATGATATTGCATTTGGGTTAGAAAATCACCAAGTGGAACCGATGAAAATGGAGGCTATCATTAAAGACAATGCTCAAAGAGTGGGGATGTCTGCGTTTTTAGATCAAGAACCGATGCATCTTTCCGGTGGTCAGAAACAAAGAGTGGCTATTGCAGGAGTTTTAGCTATGTCTCCGGAGGTGTTGATTTTAGATGAAGCCACATCTATGTTGGATCCGATGGGGAAATATAGCATCAATCAATTGATCAAGCAGTTGTATCAAAAGGAAGGGTTGACGATTCTTTCTATTACCCATGATATGGAAGAAGTGCTTCAGAGTACGAATGTCATTGCTTTAGTAGATGGCAAACCGATTTATACAGGCGATCCGCTTCGATTATTTCATCAACCTGATTTGTTAAAACAACTTCAAGTGGAAGCTCCTTTTGTGATTGAAGTGGAAGAGGAACTAAAGAAAAAAGGAATCCAATTGGACCCAACGAAAGGAATAGAAGGGATGGTGGATGAGTTATGGCAATTCAATTCCAAGAAGTGAGTCACTTTTATTCCAAAGGTTCTAAATTTGAAACAGAGGCATTAAAGAAAATTAGTTTAAGTATTGCAGAACATAAAATGACCGCTATTATCGGTCATACCGGATCGGGAAAAAGTACGTTGGTACAGCATTTAAATGCCTTATTATTGCCAGATGAGGGACAAATTCAAATTGCGAATCGTACCATTGTAGCAAAAGATAAGAATAAGGGTTTGAAATCTTTACGAAAAGAAGTGGGATTGGTTTTTCAGTTTCCGGAATATCAATTATTTGAAGAAACTGTTTTAAAGGATGTCTCCTTTGGACCAAAGAATTTTGGAGTTTCAATAGAAGAGGCTGTTGAAAAAGCAAAGATGGCTTTAAAGGTGGTGGGCATTCCGGAAGAATTATATGAACGAAGTCCTTTAGAACTTTCGGGAGGACAAAAAAGAAGAGTGGCGATTGCCGGTATTTTAGCTATGGAGCCAAAAATTCTAGTGTTGGATGAACCGACAGCCGGTTTGGATCCACAAGGAGCCAGACAAATGATGACTTTATTTTCAAGCCTTCAAAAAGAGCGTGATTTAACGGTTATTTTGGTTTCTCACGATATGGATCAAGTGTTGAAATATTGTGAAAACGTTATTGTTATGCAAGAAGGTAAATTGGCTTTTCAGGGAAAAGCTTGGGATTTTTTTCATGAACCTGAGTTATTAAAACAGCTACATGTTTTAGCTCCTTCTTTTATCCGTTTTCAACAGGCAATGAAACAAAAAGGTTTTCCTTTACCGGATTTATTTCGTACAAAAGAAGAGCTGTTTGCATGGATAGAAAGCCAGGTGAATCATGTCTAGTTTTACATTAGGGCGTTATATTCCAATAGACTCAGCGATTCATCGTATGGATCCAAGGGCTAAGATCATGGCTATGTTGGTTTTGCTGGTGTGTATTTTCATTCCGGCAGGTTGGCGTGGATATGGTGTCATGTTTATGGTGACCTGCTCAGCCATTTTGGTAGCTAAGTTATCGTTTAAATTTATTTGGAAGAGTATGAAACCGATGTTATTTATGTTGGTATTCTTATTCGTTATCAATGTTTTTTCGATTCATTCGGGGGATATTTGGTTGAAGGTCGGCTCTTTGGAAATTCACTCACAGGCTGTTTTTCAAACTTTATATATTGCAGTTCGGCTATTATTGATGATTATGATTACCACTTGTTTGACAGCGACGACTAAGCCTTTGGACATGACACTTGGTATTGAAGATTTATTAAAGCCATTTGAAAAGGTTCATGTGCCGAGCCATATGATTGCCATGTTGATATCCATTGCCTTGCGTTTTATTCCTGATTTAATCGAAGAAACGCAACGGATTATGAAAGCGCAGGAATCACGTGGAGTAGATTTGAAAGAAGGAAAACTGAAAGAAAAAATGATGGCTATTTTAGCGCTAATTGTTCCTTTATTTGTGTCGGCGTTTCAAAGGGCGGAGGATTTGGCAGAAGCCATGGAAGCTAGAGGATTTGTGCCTGGTCGTATGCGAACAAGATATAAGCAACTTCATTTTACCCAAGTGGATTACGTGGTTTTGATTTTTGTCCATGTTCTTCTAGTGATTTTGATTGGAATGGCGATTTATTTATGAGGTATTTTAAAGCCATTGTAGCTTACGTGGGGGCGAATTATTGTGGTTGGCAATCACAAAAAAAAGGAAACTCCATTCAAGAAAAGATTGAGGCCGTTTTAAGCCAAATTAATCAAGAAAAAACGACTGTTATTGCTTCGGGCAGAACAGATGCCAAGGTAAATGCCTTAGGCCAGTGTTTTCAATTTCAAAGTGAAAAGAACATTGATAGTTATCGGTGGTTAGGTATTTTTCATTCTTTTTTACCAAAAGATATTTATGTTAAGCAAGTGGAAGAAGTGGATGAAACATTTCATGCTCGTTTTTTAGTGGAACAAAAAACCTATTTATATCGGATTCATTTAGGGGATTACGATGTTTTTCAAAAAGATGATTCTTTTCAACTAAGGGAAGACTTGAATCTTAAAGAGATGAGAAAATGTTGGAAATTATTTGAGGGAACACATTCTTTTTTGTCTTTCAATACTTCTTCTTTGTCGGAATACCCTAATCAAGTGAGAACTATTTTTCGAACTGAATTACGAAAGATATCGGATCACTTAGAATTGGAAATTAGTGGCAATGGTTATTTAAGACATATGGTTCGTATCTTAGTTGGAACTTGCTTGGAAGTGGGAAGAGGAAAACTTACCATAGAAGAAGTTCAGAGAATGTTGAATGATCCTTCCAGACACTATGCGACAAAAAAAGCTCCTGCTCAGGGTTTATGTTTAAAAGAAGTTTCATATTATCGTGCTTTGGCCTATAACGAAGACTATCTATTGCGAGACGTTAGTCGGTATGATCAATTGGATGAGAATGTTTCGTATATCTTGATCGAAAGAAAAGAAAATGGTGATCAATATCACTTGGATGCTTCGGGTTTTTTGTTGAAGGGATCGATTCCGACGAATCCTAGTTTTTTGGAAATTGTAGAAAAAGCTAGGAAAAGAGGATTGTGGATCAAAGAAAAGGATTAGAAAGAATCTAATCTTTTTTCGTCATGATTGTACTAGAGGAAGTATGAAATAATTGAAGGCGTTTGAAAAAATTTTTAGGATAAAAGTAAGTAAAATTAAATTGACTTAGGGGATATTTTGAAGTATCATCTTGTATGACACTTTATGGCGTGAGCCCCGGAAACTCAGTCAAAAAAGGAGAAATTATTATGCGTCAAACAACTATGTTAAAACCGGCAGAGGTTAAGCGTACTTGGTATGTCGTCGATGGTGAAGGCAAAACTTTAGGACGTTTAGCAACTCAGGTTGCAACTATTTTAAGAGGTAAGAACAAACCTGCTTACACACCTAATGTGGATTGTGGAGACTATGTTATCGTTGTGAATGCTGACAAGATTCAAATCACAGGCGATCAAGACTTTAAAAAGTTCTATTACAGTCATTCTCAATACCCAGGTGGTTTACGTACAAGAAGCACTAGGGAAATGCGTGAAAACTATACTGTTGAATGGGTTGAAAAAGCCATTAAGGGTATGTTGCCTCATACAAAACTTGGTGATGTTATGCGTACTCATTTGTTTGTTTATGTTGGAAATAAACATCCACACGCTGCTCAAAAACCAGTCGTGTTAGAAGTTAAATAAGGAGGAAAAGACAGATGGCAACTAAGAAGAAAACAGGTGTTACCTATGTTGGTACAGGTCGTCGTAAAACATCCGTAGCTCGTGTCTTTATGACTCCTGGTACTGGTGTAATGACCGTTAATGGAAAAGGACTAGAAGAATATCTTCCATTAGCTACGTTAAGAATGGTTGTTAATTCACCATTAGTTTTAACGGAAACAAAGGAACAATTTGATATTAAGATCAATGTTTATGGTGGTGGATATACCGGTCAAGCTGGTGCAATGCGTCATGGCATTGCTCGTGCTTTGCTTGAAGCAAGTGAGGATTATCGCCCAGCTCTTAAGAAGGCAGGTTTCCTAACTCGTGATTCTCGTGGTAAAGAACGTAAGAAGTATGGCTTAAAGGGTGCTCGTCGTGCTCCTCAATTTAGTAAGCGTTAATCATACGTCTTATGACTAGAAAGTCTGGGATTTATTCTCAGGCTTTTTTATATTTGAGGATACCAAATGGTGGATTAATCAGTATCTTCTTTCAAAAAAGGTAGTATTTAAATAGAAATTATATTTAAAACATATGTGTTGATTAATCAAACTTTTTTGATATCATATATACACGAAAAGGAGGGGCAAAGAAGAAATTTATGAAAACTAAATTAACTCATAAAATTGCTTCAGTATTTACAGCACTTGTCTTGGCGTTAGGAACAATCATTCCCGCTACAAATGTTGTACATGCAGCTAAAGACTTGGAGATTGCGAAATACACAAGCGTAAGTGGAACGGTTAGCGGTGCTGCCGGTTCCAATAAGGGGACATACGCAGGTGTATGGAAGGCGAAGGTTCCGATGGCGGATGTGATGTCTGCTTTTGAATCTAACATGACGGAATTTGCGAATAAAGGGTATTTTCCTTGGGATAAGGAGACGGTTAGTACAAGTGCTTCAATTGACTACCATGTTTCTTTCCCGGATGGAGCTGAAATTGGAACTCCGGTAACGAACAGCACATCGGAGATTATTCCTAAATCAACAATCACAAAGGAAATTTCAGGTAAAACCGTTAAGTTTAAACTTAAATTAAAAGAGGTAAACTGGAGTGGAATTTTACAGGCTTATCGGAATGATAAAGCGGCTGGAACTGCTAATAGAACCGTGGATATTGAAATTCCTTATACGGTAAAAGCAAGTAGTAAAAGTCAAGCGGAAAGTTTTGATCATAAGAATATTACGGCAAAGGGTAATTTTTCATTTTATCCTAGTAGTAATTTAGGAAAGGTTGGTATCGGTCTACAAAGTTTTAACTCGGATACTTCAACAAAACCTTTAACCAAGGGTTTTGCGAATTCGAATGTTTTTAAAGCACAAGAAAATACAGTTTCACAAACAGTAGATTTACCGGCTGATTTGAAATTGGATGGTAATACAGGTCACCAAGTGATTACCAAGGGAAAGAATGATAACTTGGATTTTGAAGGTGTGATTGATGCGAAAACCATCAAAGACCAAATGAAGAAGATTGAACAACAATATAGTACTGACATTCAAAAAATTAAGTTGAGTAACTTAACCACTTCATTTACAGCAAAGTTGAATTTGCCGGATGGACTAAGTTTTGTTTCGACGAATCCAGAGTTAAGTGGGGCAAATGGTTCTTTTGTTATTGAAAGTACTACTCTTGAAAATGGTCATAAAACAGCTGTCGTTAAATTCAAGTTGGTGAACGCAGAGAACATGACTTCATATACTCAATTGAGAGATGCCATCCATAAAGTAGCGGATGAATTAAAGGTGACTTTTAAGACGGTTAAATTTAATGAACAGGCTCGCTCTGGTACAGATTATGAAGTGACAGGTTCTATTACAGGTAGTTTAAAAGCTAAGGCTACGAATACAATTTCAGGTAAGGTCGTGAACTTCAATTTATCTTGGAATGGTAAACAAACAGAGGCCGGCAAGAGTGCTTCTAATCCGAATGAGATCGCTCTTTCTGTTAAGTATCAATCATCATCAGAACAAACGATTTCTAAAACAGATAAATTACCGGGTGATTTGTTAGTGAATGGGGATACACAACATACAAAGGTGATGGAATTTAAAAAGAATGATGTCTTTAAAGTGACAGGTCTTTTGGATGTTTCTCCAATCAAGAACACGATGCATCAACTTGAGGCTCAATATCCAACAAATCCAACTAATATTTCCGTAACGAATATGAAGCATGAATTTACAGCTTCAATGGAGCTTCCTGATGGTCTTAAATTTGTTGGCAATATTAAAGATAAAGTAACTTTAGAGGGTGCTAATACTAAGTTTAAGATTTCTGAAGTAACAGTAAATGGTAAAAAATTAACGGTTAAGATGGTTTTAGCTAACTCAGTCAATAACTTTCAAGATATTAAGAAAGCTGTGGATGGTGTGGCTGATCAGCTTAAGGTTCATGTGGATGGAGTGACTTTTGAAGCTAATGCTGAAAAAGGAAAGAATTATACCATCAAAGGACAAGTTTCCGGTTTGTTTAGTGCAAAAGCAACGAACAAATTAACGAACAATATCATTCATTTTAACTACAAGTGGTTAGGTGAACAGTTAGTTGGTGGTGAAGATTTCACAAATCCTATGACGAAGGAAATCACAGCAACCGTGAAACACAATTCTTCCAATGTTGGAAATATTAGTGCTACCGATAAATTGCCGGGCGACTTATTAGTGAATGGAAATACCCAGCATGATCGTGTTTATGTTGCTAAGAAATCGGACAAGATGACGATGACAGGGCTTTTAGATGTATCTTCTATTAAAAAGAGAATGAGAGAACTTGAGGCACAATATGGATCCGGAAGTATGCCTACCCATATTCAAATTTCTGATTTGGAAACAAGTTTTACTGCAACAATGACCCTGCCTAATGAACTTAGTTTTGCTCATGATTATCGAGTTGAATTGATGGGTTCTCGTGGGAAGTTTGAAATCACAAAGGTAACAGTCAATGGGAAGAAGATTACAGTCACTATGAAAGTGGTTGGTAATATTCAAACATTCCAACAAATTAAAGAAGCTGTTGAAGCAGTTGATGATCACTTAAAGGTGAATGTGAAGGGTGTGGTGTTTAATGAAAATGCTAAACCTAATACAAATTACACCATTAGGGGAACTGTCTTTGGACACTTTAAAGCAAAAGCGACGAATACAGCTACTAATAATGTGCTTCATTTTGATTTGAAGTGGTTTGGAGAACAAATTCCAGAAGGAGCTGATTTTATAGCTCCAACAAGTAAGGAAATTTCACTTACTTTGAAATATACTTCAGAATCTTCTACTCCGAAAAATCCTAAGAAGCCAATTAGACCTGGTACAAATCCAAGGACTGGTGATTCGATTAATCTTTGGATGTATGTTGGATTACTGGTGGCTACTTTAGCAGGGATAGGCGTTTTAGTTGTTCTGTTAAAGAGAAAAGATTAATCAGGATAAATGACACACTGAAAATCAGGTGTTGAGATGCCCCTTATTCCGGACGAAACCGGAATGAGGGGTTTTTAAATTGAAGTCAAATGGTTATTATTTGTAGTGTTTTAACGATCATATAAAAATGTAAGAAGCTTTTGAAATAAAATAGTAGCATTGGCGTACGGCTACGCTATGTAAAGATAGAGTATTTAAGTATTTGATAGATGTTTTTACAAAGTGAAATCCCATTATTTTTTTGGTCAATAATAAAAACTATAAATCATCTCTTTAAAACGCCGAAAAATGATACTTTGAATCGTGAGATGAAATGTGAAGAAATACAGAGATTGTTCTGTGGATGAAATTTTGTATGAATTGGATTTAAGAGGTGAAGAAGACTAGTTCATATTGACAGAATCTGTGGTTTTTGTTCGTTCAAAAGATGTTGAACAGTTTGGAGTGATAAGAAGAAAAGCATTGAAAATAGAACTATTTCAAAAATAACTAATGCAAATACAAGTATTAAAGTATTATTGCTAAATTAAAAAGTTGATTCTTTTTCTGGTTGAGACTGGATTATAGTCGGCTTTTTATTGTACATAGCGAGCTTCATATCGATATTGTCTTTTGGGACAATAAGCTTTGAGTGAACAGCTAGTACAAACATAAGGAAATCTAAGAGTTTTCTTGCAAATAGAGTTGATTATATTTCGAGAAAACTCTTTACTTATCCATCGATTTCAGCCAATGAGATTGATAATAAAAATAGCCTTGGCTTTATGGGTATTGAGTTGATAATTAATCATCTTGCGATGTTCGAAGTTTAAGTTTTCAAATTTTTTCATGATACAATCTGCTTTCTTGTGAGAACACTTAATTTGACGATACAAAGTTTCTACCACTTATTTCTGCTTATATATATATCTTCATACCAGAATTAATTTAAAGTGAACGTTGATAAAAATGAGGAGATGGAGCTTACAGGTGAATATATGGATGACGGATATTCAGAAATCAATTTTGAATAACCGAATTTGAAAACTTGATGGAAGAAGTACGAATGGGGGAAAGTAAATTGTTTTGTTGTAAAAGACCTATCAAGGTTTGGAAGAAACTATACCAAACATGGCAATTTCATTGAAAAGATTTTCCCTTTCTTAGGGTAAGAGTTGTGACGGTCAATGACAATCTGGATACCTTGTTTATGACAAGAATACGGTTGAAATCATTTGGGGATTTGAGGAAGGGAGTGGAAAAAATGGATAAAAAAGATGAGAGGATGCTTGTAAATCAAGAATCCCTTGTAAAAAAGATTTATATTATTAGGGGACAGAAAGTAATGCTTGATTTTGAGCTGGCAGAGATTTATGGGTATGAAACTAAAAATTTCAATCGGCAGGTCAAGAACAATATCGAGAAGTTTGAAGGCGAAGATTTTATGCTTAGGATCACCGAAGAAGAAATGGATAACTTGAGGTGCAAAATTTTCACCTCAAGTTGGGGCGGTACAAGATACCTTCCTTATGCCTTTACTGAACAGGGAATTTATATGCTGATGACAGTATTAAAAGGTGATCTTGCAGTAAGGCAAAGTAGAGCCTTAATACGCACTTTCAAGCAAATGAAAGACTATATCGTAGAAAATCAAGGTTTGATTGGGAAAAGAGAGTTTTTACAGCTTTCGATTCAGATTGCGAATAATGTCGTGGAAATGCAGAATTTAAGACGAGATTTAATGAATGTGGAAGATCAGGTGGCAGAGGTGGTGGATACCTTAAATAATGTGGTGCATAAATCCGAACTGTCTGACCTGATTCTTGACCTTAGCAATCCACAGCTTAAATATGGATTTTTGCTTTTGAACGGACAGCCGATCGAAGCAAATCTTGCTTATAAGGACATTTACAGCATAGCGAAAAAGAGTATTTATATTGTTGATAACTACATCGGAGTGAAAACTTTGGTTTTATTAAAAGATGTCCCTTCATCAGTAGAGGTCATTATATTCAGCGATAACATCGGCAAAGGGCTCCATATCCTTGAGTATCAGGATTTTTGCCAAGAATATCCGTTTAGAAAGATAACATTCCAAAAATCCGGTGGAGAGTTTCATGACAGGTACATTATTATCGACTGGAATACTGAACATCAGAGAATCTATCATTGTGGAGCATCTTCCAAAGATGCAGGGCAAAGAATCACAAGTATAACAGAAGTGGTTGATCAAATGATTTATACAGACCTTATCAATAATCTCTTGAAAAATCAGATTTTAAAGTTAAAACAGAAATAAAAAAAGGATTGGAAATTTGAAAAAATACGTATTCAATACTTGATACAAGGGTGGGCAGAAATTGATTAAAGAGGAGCATTGAGCCTTAAACGTTGCTAAAGAAAATGGATACAATGAAAATGCCTTCACCATCGTTCATGAGGATAGAAGATACATTGTTCCAATAGGATATCTAAGAAATTAAGCGTAAAAGATTCTTCACATGAGGGAATCTATTGTGAATATGGTGATATTATGTATCGGTGTTTTTAATGTTTATATAAGTAAGAATCTATGAGTCTTAAGCATGAAAACGTGCTTGGCTTTTTATGAAGATAGATAGAAAAGCTAAAAATTAGATATTATTTTTAACCAAGGAGAAGATAGTTGATCTTTTTAAGCACTTTATCCACTGATTTTGAAGAACATATAACTCTATTGGTAGATAATTCTAAATCTATCGCTACACTATAAACTGACTCATTGTACATCACTACTCTATGGACAGCCTATTTCTTAAATGGAATAGAGTATTCATGATAGACATGATGTAAGATATCAATTCCGTGTCTATCGGTCAATCTAATGAGGTATTGAATATTATTTTAGTGATTTTCCATCTTTGTTGGAGTTGCGAAAATGTGAATCCACGTTTTCGTTCCTTATAAATTTTAACTTTGTCTTCAAATGTAAGTTTCATAATAAAAGTGAATATCCTTAGTTATTGTCCAATTTTTGGGATTCACTTCAATTTTCATGGCTCTTTTTTTCCTTTTCATATTCATCAAAATACTCCTTTTGAATCACATCACTGAGTTCAACATGATATTCTTTTTGTTTATCTTGAATGTTTTTCCTTTGTTTCCATTTGGAAAATAAAAAGGAAACTAATAATAGGATCAATAAAAGAACCGGAATGACGAATTGGTTCATAAAAGTACTCCTTCTATATAAGGATACTTCAAAAAGGTATGACAAAAAAGAGGCGAATCAATATAATGAAATAGAAAGGATTCATGTATGGATTGGAAATTATTAATTATTTTTATTATTTTAGCGATTATTTTTTATTTATCGTATCTATTTTTCTCGCAGAGACAAGCCGCTTTATTATCCATTTTGTTGTACCAAAGCAGAGATTTTGAGGGATATTACAAAGAGTTAGAATCACCATCCAGTAAATTTTTCTTTACGAAGAAATTACGCACATTGATGAGATTAGATGCTGTTTTATTAGAAGATGATGAACAAAAGATTCAAGAAATCTTACCGCTTGTTGATGGATTTCGATTGCGTTCGGTAGAAAGGCTGATTGTGACAGTTAAGGAATTTTCTTATTGTGTGCGCCATCACAAGCAAAAAGAAGCGTATCATTATATAGAGATCGCAGAAGATAATTTTAAATATCTAACTTCTAAACAGAAGAGCCAATATCAACCATTGTTGGATGAATTGAAAATGACGAAGTCACTGATCTTTGAACGAAGCGGTCACTATGCAAAAGATTTGGAAAAGGTAGCCAAGAGTAAACGAGATGGATTAACAGCGGGAGTTTTTTTCTTGAAAGCAGCACTGGCGAATTATTATCGTAAAGAAAAAGATGTGGCTTTTCAATGTTTAACAAGTGGTTATGAGCGGCTTAAAGAAACAACCTATGCTACTCGAATCAAAGAAATGATGGATCAGAAGGATTGGTTAGAATTAGAAAAATTAGTGACAGAATTAAGTTAAAAAGGGGTTTCTTTGAAGTGAACCCCTTTTACTTTTATAGATGAGGACGATTTATCCTAACTCTTCTTGATGAGAAGCGTATAGATATTCATCAATGGTATAACCTACATGAGCCTTAATGATGGCCATTGGATCGTTTTTTAATTGCCCACAACGGACGGCTGTGTATTCTCTTGGCAAGAATTGACTCAATACACCATAAGGAACCCCCTCTTTAAAATTATTCAATAAAATTGAAATGGCTTTTTGAACCGGCTCTTGTGGTAAATAATAACGAGAACGATCAGAGAAACTAAATTTGCGTTTATAAGCAATTTCCTCTTTCGTACCGTGATAGTGTTTTACAAAGTATTTTGGATCTTTTAACATTTCTTCTTCTAAGATTTCCATAAAATGACTTTGTCGATCAGGCTGAGATCGATAAACCTCTTTTTCAGCATAAGCTAAAGCAAATAGGGCTTCTCTGGCTGCATAGGTCAAACCGGGCCCTACTTTTAAAATGCCGACACCATCTTCTACTAATTCCCGTAAATGATATTTGGTTTGATAGTCGGTGCTATGCCCTTCGAAGACAAGATTGGAATAATTTTGGATACTAGCCATTAGATCAACTGCTTTAGAGCGGTCATAGTCTGTGCAACCCGCATCTTTTTCTTCTACACCAGGTTGAACAACAACCGCAATGACATAAGGCCAACTTTCTTGTGGAAACGCTTTTTTAAAAGTGTCTACAGTGTTCTTGAAGTCTGCTACTTTTGTGACTTGGATACCGGTATCCACTGCTTCTTGGGATCCGCCTGGAATTGGAACTTCCGAACCGACCACATAAACAGGGTGAATGGAATCCGGAAAGTCTTTCAATCTTTCTTGATAAGCCGCTTCTGCAATCCGAGCTAAACGGGATCCACGGTTAGCAATGATTTCATCGCTTAAACGAATATCTTCGGGGTCACTAGCCACTTTCATACTGGTGTCAATATGGATCTTGGTAAAACCAGCTAAAACATACTGTCGAATTAATTCCTCTGACTCTTGCATGGCTTTTTCGGCTTCGTAATGAGCAAAAGTTAATGGGCCTAAATGGTCGCCACCAAAGATAAGGCGATTAGTATCAAAATCCTCCTCTTTAGCAAGTTTTTGAACAAACTGGATAAAGTCAGCCGGTTTCATACCGGTATAACCTCCATATTGATCCACTTGATTCGCTGTTGCCTCAACCAATAAAATAGAATGAGTATCCTTAGCCTTTTGTAAGCAGGCACGGATTACTAAGGGATTAGCGGTACAAGCGGAATAAATACCAACTGCTTTTCCAGCCTTTTGTAAATCAATCAAATGAATTAAAGGGTGTTTTTTCATTGTATTTTCTCCTTTTATAATTTCATTATAGCAAGGTTGATTTACCTTTCGTGTTAGACTATTTGTGATTTTCGGTATTAGAAAGAGAGAATTTATGATTAAAGGAATCTTATTCGACTTTGATGGGACGATTAGCTATCGTTATCAGGCGGCTTTTGAGATGTATCATTGGTTTTTGGAACAAATTGATCCAAACCTAAAAGAAAACTTACTTCGGAAAGAGGAAATTTTGCAACGTTGCTTGTTATGGGATCAATATGGAACCATTAATAAACGTTTTGTATTAGAGAAGTTAAAAGCCAAGTATTATCCTAATTTGAATATAGAAGATATGTATGTTCTGTGGTATCAACATTTCCATGAACATCAACATTCAATGCCCGGAGTCAAAGAAGTGCTAGAAAGATTGAAGGAAAATTATCAAATTGGTTTGATTACTAACGGTCCTACAGAAAGCCAAATGACTAAAATAAAAGCCTTAGGTATGGAAAATAATTTTTATCCTTTATTCGTATCACAATCGTTTGGTTGTGCTAAGCCGGATTCAAGAATCTATCTAGCAGCTGTAAAGGAAATGGGACTAAAGCCGGAAGAGGTGGTGTTTGTAGGGGATACTTTTTCGACAGATATTGTGGGTGCTATTAGGGCTGGATTGGTTCCAATCTGGTTTTGTTATGAAAGAAGAGGGATCACCAGTTTGGACATTGCTCAAGTTTCTGATTATACAGAATTAGAAAAGTATTTATGGGAGATAAGAGAGAAAGGAAAGTAAGGGAATTAAATAAGTTTTCCAATGTTGGAAAATGACCGAAATTGAAAAAAGTGTAGAGGTAATAGAAAAGGTAAAAAACGGTTATAGGATATTGGCTTATCATCAGATGATTGTAGTGCAGGATCGATTATATGTGATAGCGTGTAGAAAGAGGTTGTTTATACAGTCAGTATAAAACTTAGAAATGTAGTGTGATTAATGATGAAAATATGTATCTGATATTGGATACAGAGAGGTGATTTCAAAACTAAAATAATGCTAAAGTTTTGTTATAAAGGTTTTATTATATCGGTTGTCGGTATTCAAACAAGAAAAAAATATAAGTAGAATTACATTAGAAAAGGTCGCTTTAAATATTTTATTTCAAATTTAAGTGAAGAATTTTAAGGCAAATGAAATATATTAGGAGATGGATATGAATCATCAAATCGATTTTGCGTTTTCAAATTTATACACAAAGTTTTTGTCGGAAATGGAAGAGGCAAGAGAGTTTTTAGTAAAAAATACCGGTATTATTTTATATTCAAAGGAAGATTTGGCGGAAAGAAACTCTACCTATCAGATAGAAGAATTTGCGCCGGATTTTTTCCTAATTGGGCAAGATGGCGATTTGGCTTTCTTTATAAAAAAAGATTCTGATGACACCATTTATATGAATGATTTGGGGGCTTTGGGTTCTTTTGAAATGAAACGTATAGCTTCAAATGTATATGAGTTTGTTCAATATGCAAGTCAGTACTATGGTGAGTGTGTCAATGGTGCAGAAAGACCAGAATACTTAAGAATGATTTGAACTATTTGAGACATATAAATTGGATTTTTGATCAACATATTGATTCAAAAGAAGAATTTGCCAAGAAATTTGATGAAGTGATGAAACAAAGTGTCGGAAAGAAGTGGCAAGAAATAGAGGTGAATCAATCAATTGATGAAAAAGAAATCTTCCTTAATTTACTAGGCAAAGTTAATGTTCTGAATGATACCAGTTCAGATGGGTTGGCTGATATAGAAGTGCGATGAAAATCTTGTTATAGTAAACGGTAAGGAGATAAATACAATGGAATTTCATATAGCCCAAGAAGGAATGCCGTTAAGCATAGGATATGAGGGGGCAACGGTTGCGTATTATGGAAGTGAGATAGAATTTTATTATGAGACAGTACCGCCACATGGAGATGATATTTTTTCTGCCAAATTGCCGTTGTTAGATATTGAACTTCCATTTTGGCTATATGGGAGAAATCTAATATTTTTAGATGCTTATTATTTGTTGGCGGAAACGGTAAAGAAGGGCACTTGGGATCCTATCACAAGTGTGCTTATCAATATCCATACAGGAAAATATGTAAGTTTGGAACATTGGTACAATCATATATCTGTTAAGGAAAAGGAAGTTGAATTAAAAAACGATTATGATGGAAAAACCATGATTTTAAAAGATGTTAATGAGCTTAGATGGATTTGGCAGTGAATAAATAAGGAGAAATATAATGGCAAAGAAAAGGGTTACTTTACCTAAAAACTTTGATGAATTGATTACATCAGGAGATATTGAAGCTCTGAAGGCTGTTTATGAAAAATGTGAGCTTTCAGCCCATAGCGGGAAATATAGCTTAAACACAGCCCTTCATTACGGAGGGGTTCCTGATGAAATTGTTGTCTGGCTTGTAGAACAAGGGTTAGATGTAAATGTTGTCAATTACTATGGGCGTACGCCTTTATATAAGCATGCGACGATGGGTGGAGAGACTGTAAAATTACTTTTCAAATTGGGCGGAGATATAGAAAAGCCGGATGAATATGGGAATACACCTCTACATACGGCAGCGGAGTTCTTTCATCCGGATACCGTTCATTTTTTACTGGAAAAAGGAGCGAATGTTCACGTTAAAAATGATATGGGAAGAACTCCTTTAGCTTGTACTCTTGCTACTTGTAGAAACATTAATATCGTGCAGGCGGCAGAAATTTCAGAAATGTTAATCAAGGAAGGTGCTGAAGTAACCTCTGGAATGGCGGAAAGAGTCGAACGAATCGGCAGTGATTTTGAATTTCATAGGGAGAAGTTCAATAAAGATTATTTGGCTGAAACTGAAGCGGGGCTTGAAAAACTCTATGCACTATTTGATGTAAAGCCTGTCCCAAAGCATAAAAGGCATGATGGAGTTTCTCCGATTATTGTAAAAGAGGGTTCTTGGAAGGAACAATTTGATGAGCTTTGGGATATGTTGATTCCTTCAAGTGGAGCTGCGAAAACAGTACAGGGTGAAGTGATTCGTATAACAGGACGAGTTCAGGATGAACTATACAGAAATGGTGGTGTAAATTGGGATAAAAGCTATCGAAATATGCTTCGTGCTTTGCCAAATCATTTTGCTTCAGGCACACCTCTTTCTAAGAGAGAACTGGAAGAAACTAAAAAACTAATTTCAAGTATCCGTACAAATGGGGATGATGAAGAAACAATAACAGAGCGTTTGTGTGAACTTTCGGTTCTCTGGGTGTTGTTAAATCGGGATCCGATTCCTTTAGGTGAAACAAGTTATGATAGATGAGACCATGACAGATAGGAAATTTAAAATGATCAAATTAAAAGATATAGGGGAATTTAAATCTGTTCCACAAATGGTGATTGATATTATAAATGGGAATACATTAGCACTAGATGAGTATTTTTCAAAAGGCTGGGATATTGAAAAGAGTATCAAAATAAGCAAGTATACTGCTTTGTCTCCTTTAGACATTGCGTTGATTATGGAAAGCTTTAACTCTGTAAAATGGCTTGTAGGGAAGGGGGTAAATCTGAATGTGAAAGGTAATCCATCCTTTTTACTTGCTGTAAAGTATTGTGATGAAGCTATTATCAGGTACCTTGTGGAACATGGCGCAAAAGTGAACAGTGTAAATCATGTAAAGACGGAAGCGTTTGAACAAGCATTGTATGGAAAAAGATATGAGAATTTGCCTGTTATCCATGGGTTAGGTCATACAGTAGAGAAATACGGTGGGAACGCATTTCGGAAAGCTGTTTCAGAAAGAAATTATGCGGTACTTGATTTCTTTATAAAGAATGGTGTTGATATAAATTATAATGCAGCTGATATGGTATATCCTTTTAAGCCGACTCCTCTATGCATAGCAGCAAGATATGGTGATTTGAAAATGTGTAAATATCTTGTAGAAAATGGAGCAAATGTGACAATCACCGAAAAAGATGGGATGCGCCCATACAGTATTGCCCTTGAAAAAGGTGATACAGCCATGGCTGAGTATTTTAAGGGTTTGGAACCGGAAAGATACCATAGCTTACAGAATAAATTGGATGAACTTAAGCCGTTTAAATTACCTAAGGCAGTCATTGAATTCTTGCAAAGTAATGAATTATATTTTGAGCTTAAAGGCTGTGATTTTAAATGGATGGAGTTTTTCTCTTTAATGGATACCGTTCCCATTAAAAAAGGTAGACAAAAATTTTTGCGTCTATCTAAATTGATGGGGGATTATGACCATATCTGCATCGTCTGGAATCCTAAAACAAAGAAGGTGGCTTTCTATGACATAGAGCATGAAGAGATAAAAGACATGTGTAGTTTTGAAGAATTTATAAATAATTTATCCTTATACATGCAGAAAATAATTGAGGGAGAACTGTAACTGGCGAAATAGAGTGTGAATGGTTTATAGGGTAAGCGGTCATATTTCAAAATGAAAATTTTCTGAAAAGGACAGGATGTATCAAGTAAAAAAATATTGGAGGAGATTGCGAAAATAGCTTGCAATCTCCTGTTTTTATGATAAACTACTAGGGCACTCGCATAGATGTGGGAGGTTGCCGGCACGCCTATAGGCGTTGTCACAAGGCGTGATAACCGGGGAATTCCTGCGGAGCGATCCACGGAAGTGGAGTGAATATAAGGAGGAAAAATTCATGGCAAAGAACTCAGTAAGAATTCGTTTGAAGGCTTACGAGAACAGAAGTCTTGACGCTGCAAGTGAAAAGATTGTAAAGACGGTTGATAGCCACGGTGCTAAAAAGATCGTCGGACCTGTTCCGCTGCCTACCGAACGAGAAATCATCACGGTTTTAAGAGCTGTCCATAAATATAAGGATGCTCGTGAGCAATTCGAAATTCGCACTCATAAGAGATTGATTGAAATTATTGGTCCGAGTGCTGAAACGATTGATGCCTTAAGTCGTTTGGACTTACCGTCAGGCGTTGATATTGAAATTAAGTTATAGAAAGGACAGGAAAAAACATGAAAGGTATTCTAGGACGTAAACTTGGTATGACTCAAGTCTTCACGATCGACGGAACTTTAATTCCTGTCACAGTGATTGATGTTAAACCAAATGTCGTACTACAAAAGAAAACAAAGGAAACGGATGGTTATGAAGCTGTTCAATTAGGGTATGAAGATGTTAAGGAACAACGTTCCAACAAGCCTGCTATTGGTCATGCTAAAAAAGCTAATACCGCTCCTAAAAAGTACATCAAGGAAATCAGAGCTGATGAAATGATGAATTTTGAAGTTGGCGCTGAGGTTAAGGCGGATCTATTCAAAGCTGGTGACGTTGTCGATGTACAAGGAACAAGCAAGGGTAAAGGATACAGCGGCACAATTGTTCGTAACAATGCGGCTCGTGGTCCAATGTCTCATGGTTCCGGCCATCACCGTCACATCGGTTCCTTGGCCACAAACGGTCGTAATAACGGAGTTGTGAATAAAGGAACAGCTATGCCTGGTCAAGAAGGCGGATACACTACAACGAACCAAAATCTTCAAGTGATCAAAGTGGATGCTGAAGAAGGTTATATTCTAGTGAAAGGAAATATTCCTGGACCTAGAAAAGGGCTTGTTGTTATTAAGACAACAGTTAAGCCGGTTAAAGAGGTAACTCCAGTAGAAATTATTTCTTATGCCGGCACATCAGTTGAAGAAGAACTTGAAAAAGTAGCGGAAACAATTGATGAGGAAATTGCTTCAGAAGCAGTTGCGACTGAAGAAGGAAAGTAGAGGAATAACGAATGGCTAAAATGGAGGTATTCAATCAGGAAGCTAAGTCTGTTAAGACGGTAGAAATTTCTGATGCTGTGTTCAGTATTGAACCGAACCAACAAGTTATGTTTGACGCTGTTCTTGCTTACCAAGCTGGATTAAGACAAGGAACACATTCGACTTTGACAAGATCGTTTGTTTCGGGAACAGGTAAGAAACCTTTCCGCCAAAAAGGAACAGGTCGCGCTCGTCAAGGTTCTACAAGAGCAATACAATGGAGGCATGGTGCTGTTGCTTTTGGACCACACCCTCGTAAGTATGGTGTAAAGACAAATCGTAAGGTTCGTCGTTTGGCTTTACGTTCTGCTTTATCGGAAAAAGTTCTGGAATCTAATTTTGTATTGATTGAAAACTTGAACTTTGAGGAAATGAAGACAAAGAAAGCAGTTGCTTTATTAAAGGCGTTCGGATTCGATCGTAAGACGTTATTTGTGGTAGACGCTTCGGAAGATTTTGTTAATGCGTATATTTCTATGAGGAACTTACCAAATGCGTTAGTAACGACTGTTTTCGACTTAAATGTGTATGATCTTGTAAATGCAAATAAGGTTGTCTTCACAGAAAAGGCTGCTGAAAAAGCCGGGGAGGTATTTGCGTAATGACTGCACGTGATATCATCGTAAGACCTGTTGTTACAGAAAAGACAATGCGTTTAACAAATGAAGAAAATAAAATCACATTTATCGTAAAGAAAAACGCAAACAAGATTTTGGTTGCACAAGCAATCCAAGAAATTTATGGAATTAAGCCTGAAAAGGTTAATGTTGTGAACGTTCATTCTAAAACAAGAAGAGTTGGACGCTACGAAGGGAAGACTTCCGCTTTAAAGAAGGCGATTGTTCAATTGCCAAAAGGAAGTTCTATTGAGTTATTCGGTTCTGCTGAATAATTGATTCATTATCGGAGGAAATCGCTATCTCCGGACAAAGTGCGAAAGGAAAAAAGAAAATGGCAATTATTAAATACAAGCCAACCAGTGCCGGTCGTCGTAATATGTCGACCCTTAGTAATGATCGTATTACTAAGAAAAGCCCTGAGAAGAGCTTATTGGCGCCACTGAACAAAAAAGGTGGGCGTAATAATACAGGTCGTATTACCACTCGTCATCAAGGTGGCGGAGTGAAACAAAAGTACCGTATTATTGATTTCAAGCGTAATAAAGATAATGTTCCTGCTAAGGTTGCTGGCATTGAATACGATCCAAATCGTAATGCAAACATTGCTTTGTTACATTATGCGGATGGTGAAAAGAGATACATCTTGGCACCGGCGGATTTACATGATGGTGACACGGTAGTTTCCGGTGTTGCGGTCGATATTAAAGTTGGTAATGCAATGGAATTGCAAAATATCCCGGATGGTACATTTGTTCATAACGTGGAACTGACAGCCGGAAAAGGTGGTCAACTAGCGCGCTCGGCTGGTACTTCTGCTCAAATTTTGGGTTCTGAAGGTAAGTTTGTTACGATTCGTTTGGCTTCTGGGGAAGTAAGGAAAGTTCACGGCAATTGTCGCGCGACTGTTGGGGTTGTCGGCAATGGGGACTACAGTTTAGTCAATTTAGGTAAAGCGGGTCGTTCTCGTTGGATGGGTATTCGTCCTACTGTACGTGGTTCGGCTATGAACCCGGTGGATCACCCACATGGTGGTGGTGAAGGTAGGGCTCCTGTTGGTCGCAAGGCACCTATGACACCTTGGGGTAAGAAGGCTATGGGTCTTAAAACACGGAATCCTAAGGCACATAGTAGTAAGTACATTGTTAGAAGACGTAATGGAAAGTAAGTTGAAAGGAGAAATTAGATGTCAAGAAGTTTGAAAAAAGGCCCATTCTGTGATGAACATTTGATGAAAAAGGTTGAAGCATTGAATGCGGCCGGCAAAAAAGAAGTTATTAAGACATGGTCTCGTCGTTCAACAATCTTCCCTAACTTTGTTGAGCATACATTTGCGGTTCACAATGGTAAAGAGCATGTGCCTGTCTATGTGACAGAAGATATGGTTGGCCATAAATTGGGTGAATTCGTTCCAACCCGTAAGTTTGGTGGCCATGGGGATGACAAGAAGGCGTAAGGAGGAAAGTAAAGATGGATGTTAAATCAACAGCGAAAACAGTCCGCTATACGCCTCGTAAAGTGAGATTGGTTTTGGATTTGGTGCGTGGTAAGAGTGTTGAAGAAGCTTTGGCAATTTTACAATTTATGCCAAATCACGCAGCTACTGCCGTAGCGAAAGTTGTTAAGAGTGCAGCGGCTAATGCTACTCATAATCACCAATTAAATGCTGAGGCATTATATGTTAAGGAATGCTATGCAAATGAAGGGGTTGTTATGAAACGTTTCATGCCTAGAGCAAAAGGAAACGCCGCTCAAATTTTAAAGAGAACTAGCCATATTACAGTTGTGGTTAGCGATGTGAAGTAAGGAGGAAGATCGAAAATGGGTCAAAAAGTTAGTCCAATTGGATTACGCGTTGGCGTTATTCGTGATTGGGAATCCAGATGGTATGCCGACAAGTCAGATTTCGGTGATCTTCTAAATGAAGACAATCGCATTCGTGGATTTTTAGAAAAAGAATTTAAAGATGCATACATTTCTCGCATCGAAATTGAAAGAACTGGTAAGAAAGATGCTAAGGTGATCATTCGTTGTGCTCGTCCTGGAGCGCTATTAGGCAAAGATGGTGATCAAGATAAGATGGTTGTTCTTCGCAAAAAGTTGGGCAAACTGACAGGTGGCAAGAATGTCAAGATTGATGTGATCGCAGTAGCTAACCCTGATTTAGACGCTCGCTTAGTAGCTCGTCGTATTGCGGAACAATTAGAGGCTCGTCAATCGTTCCGAATTGCACAAAAGAAAGCGATTCAACAAACCATGAGATCCGGTGCCAAGGGAATTAAAACATTAGCTAAGGGTCGTTTAGGTGGGGCTGAAATTGCTCGTCAAGAAGGGTATTCTCGTGGTGTTGTGCCTTTACATACATTACGTAGTGATATTGACTATTCGGCTCAAGAAGCGACAACCACTTATGGAAAGTTGGGTGTTAAGGTTTGGATTTGCCGAGGAGAAGTTCTTCCTGGACAACTGGTTAAGGAACCTGAAGCTCCTAAGGGACGTGGTAATGACCGTCGTAACAATCGTCGTGGTGGAAGAAATGATCGTCGTTCTAACAACCATGCTTCTCGCCAAGAAAAAGTAGAAGCTGTTGCTGAAGAAAACAAAGGAGGTCAAGAATAACTATGTTAATGCCAAAGCGTACAAAGTATAGAAGACCTCATCGTTTAAGCTACGAGGGTATTTCCAAAGCAGGTCGTGAGATTGTTTTTGGTGAATATGGCTTAGTGGCGGATGATGGAGCGTATGTTTCCTCTGCTCAAATTGAAGCGGCTCGTATTGCAATGACACGTCATATGAATCGTCAAGGTCAAGTGTGGATTAAGATTTTCCCACACTTAGCTAAGACAAAGAAACCTTTAGAAGTCCGTATGGGTTCTGGTAAAGGGGCTCCTGATCACTGGGTGGCGGTTGTTCAAAAAGGACGCGTTATGTTTGAAATCGCAGGAGTTAGTGAAAGTATTGCCCGCGAAGCTTTACGTTTAGCTGCTAATAAGTTAGGCGTTAAAACCCGCTTTGTGAAAAAAGGCGAGGAGGCTAAATAATGAACGTTAAAGAAATTAGAGATTTAAGTAGCGAAGAACTTCAAAAAGAAGTGATTAGTTTGAAAGAAGAACTATATACTCTTCGATTTGCTCAAGCGACAGGAAGTTTAGAAAATCCTGCTCGCATCAAGGACATTAAGAAGACGATTGCACGTATTTACACTGTATTGACAGAACGTGAAAGTTCTGAAACTAAGTAAAGGAGGAGCTGGAAATGGAAAGAAATTCTCGTAAAGTCCTACGTGGAACGGTTGTTTCAGATAAGATGGACAAGACCATTGTTGTTGAAATCAGCACAACTAGAAGCCATCCTTTATATGGCCGTCGTGTTAAGTATTCGCAAAAATATAAAGCTCATGATGAAGAAAACGTTGCTAAGATTGGTGATGTTGTTGAAATCATGGAAACTAGACCATTAAGTAAAGATAAGCATTTCCGCCTTGTTAAGGTTGTTGAAAAAGCGATTATCTTATAAGGCACAGGAGGACAGTATGATTCAAAATGAAACAAGATTGAAAGTCGCTGATAACACTGGTGCCAAGGAATTATTGGTTATTCGTTGTTTAGGCGGATCTAAGCGTAAGAGTGCTACTATCGGGGATGTTGTTGTTTGTTCGGTCAAACATGCTACTCCACATGGGACTGTTAAAGAAGGTCAAGTTGTAAAGGCGGTTATTGCTCGTACAGTGTATGGTCTTCGTCGTGACAATGGTAGCTATATTAAGTTTGACGAAAATGCGGCTGTAATTATCAAGGAAGATAGTACGCCAGTTGGAACACGTATCTTTGGACCGGTTGCCAAAGAGTTAAGAGATAAAGGGTATGCGAAGATCGTTTCCCTTGCACCGGAAGTGTTATAAGGAGGCCAATATGAAAATTAAGACAGGTGATACAGTCAAGGTCATCAGTGGCCACTACAAGGGAACCATCGCTGAGGTTAAGGCGGTTAGCCCAAGCACCAACCGAGTGATTGTGGAAGGCGTGAATATGATTAAGAAGTCTTTGAAGCCAACACAAGCTAATCCGGAAGGTGGCGTGATCGAAAGAGAAGCTCCTATTCATGTTTCAAACGTTATGTTATATGACAAGAAAGAAAAAGTAGCTTCTCGTGTGGGATATTCGGTGAATGCAAAAGGTAAAAAGGTTCGTGTTTTGAAAAAAACAGGGAAAGAAGTGAAGGAGGCTAAGAAATAATGAACGAATTACATGTTAAATATAATGAAGTCGTTAAGCCTTCTTTGATGAAAGAATTCAAATACAGTTCTGCAATGGAAGCACCAAAAATTGTTAAGGTTGTTCTTAATATGGGTGTTGGTGATGCGATTGCGAATCCTAAGTTATTGGATGAAGCTGTTGAAGAATTAACCGCTATCTCTGGTCAAAAGCCGGTGGTAACAAAGGCTAAGAAATCTATTGCGAACTTTAAGCTTCGTGAGGGCATGTCCATTGGTTGCAAGGTAACATTGCGTGGCGAAAGGATGTATGAATTTTTGGATAAGTTGATCAATCTTTCTCTTCCGCGTGTTCGTGATTTCCGTGGTGTTAGTGCTACTGCTTTTGATGGCCGCGGGAACTATACCTTAGGAGTTAAGGAACAATTAATTTTCCCTGAAATCGAATTTGATAAGGTGAATAAAGTTCGTGGCTTGGATGTTGTTATCGTGACAACGGCTAAGACAAATGCTGAAGCCACAGCATTATTAAAGGGCATGGGTATGCCATTTGCTAAGTAAGAAAGGAGAATATCATGGCTAAGACAAGTTTAAGAGTTAAACAATCTCGTCCTGCAAAATTCTCCACACGTGAGTATACTCGTTGTGAAATTTGTGGACGTCCACATTCAGTTTTGAAGAAATATAAAGTTTGCCGTATTTGTTTCCGGGAATTAGCTTATAAAGGTCAAATTCCTGGTGTCAAGAAGGCAAGTTGGTAAGGAGGAAACAACATTATGAATATGACAGATCCTATTGCTGATATGCTTACACGTATTAGAAACGGTGTTCAAGCTCGCAAAGAGAGTGTGGATGTTGTTCCTGCTTCTAAGGTGAAAGTAGAAATTGCAAAA
Organism: Bulleidia extructa W1219; assembly: GCF_000177375.1. Lineage (GTDB taxonomy): Bacteria > Bacillota_I > Bacilli_A > Erysipelotrichales > Erysipelotrichaceae > Bulleidia > Bulleidia extructa. The sequence goes on along the minus strand of NZ_ADFR01000002.1, from coordinate 161,164 downwards.
TTATTAAAATCTGAAGGTTACATTGAAAATTATGTTGTATCTGGTGAAGGTACAGAAAAGAAGATTACAGTCACTTTGAAATATCAGGGTGATTTGAAGGTGATCTCGGGAATTAAGCGTATTTCAAAACCGGGTCTTCGTGTTTATGCAAAGGGTGATAACATTCCTAAGGTGTTAAATGGCTTAGGTGTTGCTATTATTTCTACCTCTAAGGGTATGATGTGCGATCGCGAAGCTCGTAAAAATCACATTGGCGGCGAAGTTGTCGCTTATGTGTGGTAAGGAAAGGATAAAGAAATGTCACGTATCGGTAATAAGGCGATTACCATTCCTGCTGGCGTAGAAGTTAGCATTGCCAGTGGTAATGAGGTGACTGTAAAGGGTCCTAAGGGAACATTAGTGAAGACTTTTTCTCCATTAATGGAAATTTCTGTGGACGCTAATGTACTTACAGTTAAGCGCCCAAATGAAGAAAAACACACAAAGCAATTGCATGGCACGACACGTGCTTTGATTGCTGCAATGGTCGAAGGTGTCAATACTGGTTTTACTAAGACTTTAAAGATTGTCGGTATTGGTTATCGTGCTGCTTTAGCTGGCTCTGAACTAACGTTGAATGTTGGTTTCTCTCATCCGGTTAAGTTCACGGTTCCTAGTGATGTTAAGGTGGAAGTGCCTGACGCTAATACCATTAATGTGAGTGGGATTGATAAACAAATTGTTGGTCAATTCGCTGCTGTTGTTCGTGCAACTAAGAAACCTGAACCATATGGTGGAAAAGGTATTCGCTATGTTGATGAAAATGTTCGTCGTAAAGAAGGAAAGACGGCTAAGAAATAGGGAAGGGAGATAAGATATGTTGAAATTAATCGATAAGAATCAAGTTCGTATTCGTCGTCATAAACGTGTACGTAAGATCGTCAACGGTACTCCTGAATGCCCTAGATTGAATGTGTACCGTTCAAATGCACAAATTTATGCGCAGGTCATTGATGATGTTGCGGGTAAGACGTTATGTGCTTCTAGTTCCCTTGAACTTAAGTTAGAAAAAGGCGGAAATGTAGAAGCGGCTAAGAAAGTTGGCGAAGATATCGCTAAGAAATGCTTAGCAGCTAAGATTGAAAGTGTTCGTTTCGATAGAGGCGGATATGTATACCACGGCCGTGTGCAAGCTTTAGCGGATGCAGCTAGAGAAGCTGGCTTGAAGTTCTAGTAAGGAGAAAACAAATGGCAAACGAAAATAAGAAAACTTTTAAGAAACGCGAACCAAAAGAGTTCGAAGATGTTGTTGTCTCCATTAATCGAGTTAGTAAAACAGTCAAGGGTGGACGACGTATGCGTTTCGCTGCTCTTGTCGTTGTCGGTGATAAGAAGGGTCGTGTTGGATTTGGTATGGGTAAGGCGGCCGAAGTTCCGGATGCGATTCGTAAAGCGACAGAAGCTGCTCAAAAGAATGTTTTCCGTGTGAATTTGGTAGACAACTTCCGCACAGTGCCTCATCAGGTGAAAGGTAAACATTTATCCTCAACCGTATTCTTAGCGCCAGCTGCTCCAGGTACTGGTGTCATTGCTGGTGGTGCGGTTCGCTCGATTCTTGAATTAGCTGGTGTTTCTGATGTATTATCCAAAGTCATTGGTTCTAGAACAAGTGTAAATGTCGTTTATGCAACGCTAGAAGCATTAAAAGGATTAAGAACAGTTAACGAAGTGGCTAAATTACGCGATAAAAAAGTCGCTGAAGTTCGCTAAGGAGGTTCAAGATGAAATTAGAAAACCTAAAGTATAACGAAGGAGCCCGTTTTAGTTCCAATCGTGTAGGTCGTGGCCAAGGTTCTGGTAATGGAAAGACTTCTGGTCGCGGACAGAAAGGACAAAATTCCCGTTCCGGTGGCGGTGTAGCCATTGGGTTCGAAGGTGGTCAAACTCCTTTCTTCAAGAGAATGCCTAAACGTGGCTTTACAAATTTCAATCATAAAGAATATGCTGTGGTGAATGTAGAAGCATTAAATGTTTTTGAAGAAGACGTAACAGTTGATGTAGAAGCGTTAAAGGCTTGTGGTCTTGTTAAAAAGACATTTGACGGTGTTAAGATTCTAGGCAATGGTGTTTTAGAAAAGAAATTAACCGTCAAAGCTAATAAATTTTCTGAATCAGCTAAAAAGGCAATTGAGGCGGCAGGCGGAAGTGTAGAGGTGCTCTAACATGTTAGGTACCTTTGCCAGCTTGTTTAAAAATAAAGAGACAAGAAATAAGATTTTCTTTACTTTAGCCATGCTGCTGATTTACCGTTTTGGATCTGCTATTCCGGTTCCGGGTGTGAACACCGCCCAGTTCGCTAAGCAGATTGCAGGCAACTCATTACTTGGAATGATGAATTTGCTTGGTGGTGGTGCTTTGGAAAGACTTTCTATTTTTGCAATGGGGGTTACTCCTTATATCACAGCGAGTATTATCATTCAGTTATTATCAATGGATGTGATTCCATCCTTAACAGAAATGAGTAAATCTGGACAAACAGGGCGTGTGAAGATTGAAAAGACAACACGGTATTTAGGCGTTGTATTAGCCTTTGTTCAATCTTTCTCACTTGTATATGGATTTGATGTTCAATATAAGATTTTACAAAACGCAAATCTTTCAGGATACTTATACACAGCTACCGTTATGTCGGCCGGTACCATGTTCCTTATTTGGGTGGGTGACCGTATCTCCATGAAAGGGATTGGCAATGGGTTATCCATGATTATCTTTGCTGGTATTGTGTCGAATTTTCCGGCTTCTTTTGGTCAAGTCTACGCTATTTTAACAGGCGGATCATCACGAGGAGAAGTGTTTAACGGAATTCTGCAGTTTGGTTTATATGTCTTATTATTCCTTGCGATTGTTATTTTCGTTATTATTATGGAAACAGCCATTCGTAAGATTCCTGTTCAATATACAAATAGCTCGACCACAAGAGGGGGAGCGGATGTTACTTTCCTTCCTCTTAAGATTAATTCGGCTTCGGTCATTCCGGTAATCTTTGCGCAAAGTATCATGCTGGCACCGCAGATTATCATCAGCTTTTTCAACACTAGCTTATACAATAAGTTAAGTCAGTGGTTGAGTTTGACAAGTTGGACCGGTCTTGGGCTATATGCTGTATTAACCATCTTATTTACATTCTTCTATACTGATTTACAAGTGGATCCGGATCAAATGGCAGATAACTTAGGTAAATCAGGAGCGTATATTCCGGGTATTCGTCCTGGAAATGAAACGAAAGTGTATGTTTCAAAAGTTTTACATCGTATTACAGTTTTAGGAGCGATTGGATTAACTATTATTGCTGTCCTTCCTTATCTACTAACCAAGTTTACGAATTTATCGCAAGCAACAGCCGTTAGTGGTACGGGGATTATCATTGTTGTCGGTGTTGCTTTAGAAACAATGAATCAGTTGAAGGGTCAATTGACTCAGAAACAATACAAGGGATTCTTTAAAAAATAGGAGGAAAGTATGAATATTCTCATCATGGGTCCAGCCGGTGCTGGTAAAGGCACAATGTCTAAAGAAATTAAGACGAAGTACAGTGTTCCCCATATCTCAACAGGAGATATGTTCCGCGAGAATATCAAGAATAACACTCCTCTTGGCACAAAAGCAAAAGAATATATGGAAGCTGGTAAATTAGTACCGGATTCCTTGGTCAACGATATGGTGGAGGATCGTCTTCAACAAGATGACTGTGCAAATGGTTATCTATTGGATGGCTTTCCTCGTAGCCTAGGCCAAGCTGAAGCTTTAACAAAAATCACGAGTAAGATTAATCGCTCGGTGGATGTAGCTTTGGTTTTAGATGTTGATATTGCTGTGCTGGAAGAAAGAATTACAGGTAGACGTATTTGTAAGAATTGTGGTTCTATTTATCATATTAAGAATCATCCATCTAAAGTAGAGGGTGTTTGTGATGTGTGTAGTAGTGAATTGACACAGAGAAAAGACGATACATTAGAACAACTCCAAGTACGTATGAATGAATATAGAAAGCAAACGGAGCCTGTGATTCAGTATTATGAAAAACAAGGGATTGCGAAACATGTGAATGCTGGTCAAAAACCAGATAAAGTGTTCGCCGATATCCAAAGTATTCTTGATTCAGTTAAATAAGGGAAAGTAAATGAGTAAACAAGACGTAATTGAAATTGAAGGCGTAATCGAAGATATTCTTCCGAATGCGAACTTCCTGGTGAAACTTCAAAATGGTCACGAAATCCGAGCCCACGTTGCTGGTAAAATCCGTATGAATTACATTCGCATTTTACCAGGCGATCGGGTTACCGTTGAAATTTCACCATATGATTTAACACGTGGGCGTATTACTTATCGTCATAAGTAATACAATATAGAAAATGTCTAGGAGGCACAAAACATGAAAGTTAGACCATCAGTAAAACCGATTTGTGATAAGTGCAGAGTTATCAAACGCAAGGGTGTTGTTATGGTAATCTGTCAAAACCCTAAGCACAAACAAAGACAGGGTTAATAAAGGGAGGAAATAAATATGCCACGTATTGCCGGTGTTGATATTCCACGTCATAAAGTGATTGGAATTTCATTGACTTATATTTATGGTATTGGTCCTACAACTGCTAAAAAGATTTTAGAAGAATGTGGAATTGATCCATCAACAAGAACATCTGAATTAACCGATGAACAGGAAACAGCCATTCGTTCCAAAGTTGATTCCGTTAAGACGGAAGGTGACTTACGTCGTGATACAGCATTAGACATTAAACGTTTAATGGAAATTGGATCTTATCGCGGAACACGTCATAGAAGAGGGTTGCCTGTTCGTGGTCAAAGAACAAAAACTAACGCTCGTACAAGAAAAGGACCACGTCGTACAGTGGCCAATAAGAAGAAGTAATAGGAGGATAATATGGCAGCTAATACAAAGAAAAAAGGCGCTGTAACTCGTAAGAAGAAAACACGCCGTAACGTCGCTAAAGGAATCGCCCATATTCATTCCACATTTAATAACACTATCGTAACCATCTCGGATGAAGCGGGTAATGTGGTTGCTTGGAGCTCTGCTGGGGCATTGGGATATAAGGGTTCTCGTAAGTCAACTCCTTATGTAGCTCAATTAACCGCTGAAGCTGCTGGTAAGGCCGCTGTTCAACAAGGTATGAAAAGTGTTGAAGTAAACGTTAAGGGACCTGGTGCTGGTCGTGAAGCCGCTGTTCGTTCATTACAAACAGCTGGATTGAATATCACGGTGATCAATGATGTAACACCTATTCCTCATAACGGTTGTCGTCCACCGAAGAGACCTCGTGGTTAATGAAAGATAAGGAGGATTGAAACATGCAAAAATTTGAACGCGCTGATTTCGAAGTTCAAGAATACGTTGAATCTGAAAATTACGGTAGATTTATCCTAACTCCTTTAGAGAGAGGATTTGGTACCACAATCGGGAATGCGCTTCGCCGTGTTCTACTTTCCTCTTTGCCTGGAGCCGCAGTTTTCTCCATCAAAGTGGATCAAGTCTATCATGAATTTACCTCTATTCCGGGGGTGCGTGAAGATGTATCCATGATTATCTTGAATCTAAAACAATTAGTAATGAAGATTGAAGATGATGAAGAATATACTTTACAAATTTCTGCTAAGGGTCCAGGTACTGTTAAGGCTGCGGACTTAATTGTTCCTGCACAAGTTGAAATAGTAAACAAAGATCTAGTGATTGCTAATCTTGAAGTAGGAGCATCATTAGAAATGGAAATCAAAGTACAAAACGGACGTGGATACGTTAGTGCTGATATTAATAAACAATTAAGATCGGGAGTTTCTCAAGGAATTGGAACCGTCTATACAGATTCCATATATACTCCTGTTACCAAGGTGGCTTATCATGTAGAACCAACCCGTGTTGGAGAGAACGTGAAATATGATGAATTGACCATGGAAGTAACAACCGATGGTTCCATTAATCCACAAAAGGCTTTATCATTGGCAGCTAAGATCTTGGTGGATCATTTAGAGATTGTTGCTGGAATTAACGATGAGGTTATGATATCCGATAGCGTTATTAAGCAAAGCACAGCAGAAAAACCAAATAAGGGTCATCAAATGATGATTGAAGATTTGGATTTATCAGTTCGTTCTTATAACTGTTTAAAACGTGCAGGCATTCAAACGGTTGATGAATTGACTCAAAAGACAGAGGATGAAATGATGCGTGTGCGTAATCTTGGTAAGAAATCACTTAAGGAAGTTAAAGACAAGCTTATTGAAATGGGCTTTGGCTTTAAGACCTTTGACTAATGGAGGAATATTATGTGGAATCGTAAATTTGGTCGCAATGCGGATCACCGTAAAGCGATGTTAAGGAATTTAGCTACTTCTGTTATTTTATACGGTCGTGTAGAAACAACAGAGGCTAAAGCTAAGGACATGCGTTCGGTCGTTGACCATTTAATCACTTTAGGTAAGAAAGGAAATTTGGCTGCTCGTCGTCAAGCTGCCTCTTATATTCGTAATGTAGTAGCTGACGAAGAGGCTCAACAAACAGTTTTACAAAAGTTATTTGATGAAGTAGCTCCTAAGTATGCAGAACGTCATGGTGGTTACACTCGTGTTATTAAAACAGGTGTACGTCGTGGAGATGCTGCTCCAATGGCATTCATTGAATTGGTTTAAGGATAAAAAGAGGATGAATTCATTCTCTTTTTTTGTGGAATTTAAAAAGAAAGACAAAGTCGTCTTTCTTAAGGAATTTCGATATAGTTCATACCAATAGCTTGATTATTCTGTTAAGGCTTTCATAAATTTTTTAGTGATTTCTAATGGACGGGTAATAGCACTTCCTACAACAACTGCATGAACACCAATATCCATAGCGTGACGGCAATGTTCCGGAGTAGAAATATTCCCTTCAGCAATAATAGGCACAGGACATTGTTTCACTAAGTCTTTCAAGAACCGATAAGGTGGTAAGGAAACTCCTTTAGTGTAGTCGGTATAACCGGCTAAGGTTGTTCCAACTAAATCAAAGCCAATTTCAGCAGCATGAAGTCCTTCCTCCAGATTTGAAGTATCTGCCATGAATAATTGATTTGGATATTTTTGGCGCACTTCTCGGAATAAATCATCAATTGATTTTTTCCCCGGGTGACATCTTTGAGTTGCATCTAAGGCGATAATATCAACCCCTTCTTGCACTAAGGCATCTACTTCTTTTATGGTTGGTGTAATATAGACATTCGGTTCATCTACGTATACTTTTTTAATAATACCGATGATAGGCAAATTGACTATTTTTTTGATTTCTTGAATATCTTCTACTGTATTTGCACGAATCCCTTTAGCTCCTCCTTGGAAAGCTGCTAATGCCATTCTTCCCATAATAAAGGAAGAGTGGAGGGGTTCTTCTGGTAATGCTTGGCAAGAAACAATTAATTGTCCTTTTATTGCTTTTAGTATCTCTTGATTTGTCATAAATGAATTCCTCCTTTTTTATATATTATAAATGATAGATTAGTAAGTCAAAGTGGAAATAATAAATGGTGCTAAGATAGATTATTCATTTGCAAGTTCGTTCAAATTGACTGTGATATAAATAATGATAAAAACCATGCTTAGCTAATAAAGTTTCATGATTTCCTTGTTCGATAATATGTCCTTCTTTCATGACTAAAATTAAATCTGCATAACGAATGGTGGAAAGGCGATGAGCAACAATAAAAGAAGTTCTTCCTTTCATTAAACGGTCAAAAGCTTGTTGAATTTGAATTTCCGTTCTGGTGTCGATTGAAGAAGTAGCTTCGTCTAATATCAACATAGGAGGAGATTGCAACATTACCCGGGTAATACATAATAACTGTTTCTCTCCTTGAGACATACTGGAGTCCTCAATTTCTGTTTCAAACCCTTTTGGTAAACGTTTAATAAAATCATAACTATGAGCATTTTTTGCGGCTTGAAGGATTTCTTTTTCACTGGCATTCGGTTTTCCGATGATGATGTTGTCACGAATCGTTCCTTTTTGAATCCATGTGTCCTGTAAAACCATACCAAAATTTTTTCGAAGTTCATGTCGTGAAATAGATCGGATATCTTTCCCGTCAATTTGAATCGAGCCATCTTGAATATCATAGAATCGCATTAATAAGTTAATGAAGGTTGTTTTTCCACAACCCGTTGGACCAACAATTGCAATCCGCATACCTGGTTTTGCTTCAACATTAAATCGTTCAATTAAAGGTTGATAAGAAACATAGTTGAAACAAACATCTTTGACTTTTATATGACCTTTCGCTTTACCTAAAGTACCAATTGGATCAGGACTTTCAGACGGTTGTTCAATAATTTCAAAGATTCTTGCAGTACAAGCTAGGGCATTTTGGAACTCAGTCACTACAGAGCTGATGTCATTAAAAGGTTTCATGTATTGATTGGCATAACCTAACAAAACTGACAACCCTCCTACACTAAGATGTCCTTTTAAAATAGAGAAACTACCTATTAAGGCCACCAGTGCATAGATGATTCCATTTACAAACCTAGTGGATGGATTAGTTAAGGACGAGAAAAAAATGGCTTTTTCCGATATCTTTTGTAAGTTTTGATTGATGATTTGAAAGCGAATTTTAGCTTTATCTTGATAACCCAAGGCTTGCACTATTTTTTCTTCGCCAATCATTTCTTCAATGAGAGATGTCTGTTCTCCTCGAAGGACAGATAAGTCTTTGAAAAGATAGAACGATCGGGAGGCAATGAATTTCGCTACAAAGAAACTAATCGGTGTTAAAAGAATGACTAAAAGAGTGATCAACCAAGATTTAGAAAACATGAAAGTCAATGTAACAATAATAGTGATAACGCCTTGAAATAATTGTGAAAATCCGAGCAGTAAACTATCTCCTATTTGATCACAATCTGCAATGATACGACTTTCTATATCTCCAATTGAATGAGTATCTAGGTATTGAAGAGGTAAATGTTGGATTTTATTCATAGAGTCAGATCGTAAATCGCGAATAATACAGTAAGTAAGTTTATTGTTAATAAGATTCATGAGCCAAGTTGATAAACCACCCATCAATACAAAAATACTAATGAAAATCAGAGTTCGAAGAATGATGGAAAATTGAAATTGATTGAGATGGATGGTGTCATCAATAGCTTGACCAAATAGAATCGGTACATACAACATAAAAATGGAAGAAATGATGGCAAATAGGATACTGAGAACTAGAAAAACCCGATATTGTCTTAGATAGTGAAAAAGTTTTCTTAGAATAAAAGAATCATTTTCTTGAATTTTTCTCATATGAACTTCCTTTCTTCCTATTGAGCTATTTGCGATTTATAAATTTCTTGATAAACAGGGCAGGTTTTCATCAACTCTTCATGTTTGCCTTTGCCTACAAGTTGACCATTGTCTAGGACTAGAATGGTATCGCACTGTTGAACTGAAGTGACTCTTTGACTCACTAGAAAAATAGTTGTATTTTGGATTGATTGTAATGATTTTCGTAAAGCAGCATCGGTCGCAAAATCTAAAGCACTGGCAGAATCGTCTAAAATTAAAATTTCCGGTTTTCGAACAAGGGCTCTTGCGATAGTTAAACGTTGTTTTTGACCGCCGGAAAGATTTCTTCCTCCTTGCTCTAAGAGAAAGCTCAATTGTCCTTCTTTTTGCTTAACCACTTCTTCAGCTTGAGCAAGGCATAAAGCCTTCCATAAATCCTCATCGTTGGCATTTTCATTGCCATATAATAGATTTTCACGAATTGTTCCTTTAAATAAAACAGCTTTTTGAGGAACAATACTTATCTTTTGAATCAATTGTGTTTGAGGATAGTCTTTTACCGAATGGTCATCCACAAAAATCGCTCCTTGATGAACATCGTAAAAGCGAGGAATGAGTTGAACTAAGGTGGATTTACCCGATCCGGTTCCACCAATGATACCGACGGTTTCTTGAGGATTAGCAATAAAGCTAATGTGGTTTAAAGAAGGCTCCCCCTGTTTGTCATAATAAAAGCTAACATTTTGAAATTCGACTTTTCCTTGGACATTTGTTTTGATAATAGCAGAGGAGTAGGATAGATCAGATTTTATATCTAAAATATCTGCAACCCGATCGCTACAAGCTAAAGCGCGGTTAATGGTAATGATTAAAGAGGCAAGTTTAATCAATTCAATGATCATTAGAGCAGTATAATGATATAAAGCAACTAAGTCTCCTTGTTTCATCATGCCAGATTGAATTTGAAGAAATCCGGTATAAATTAGGAAAATAGTTGCCAAATTGATCAGGACATAAGTCATTGGGTTTAAAAGAGCTGAAATACGACCGACTTTTTCGGATAATTTGGTAAATTGATTATTTTTTTTCTGGAAAGAGGCATTAAAAATTTCTTCTTGACAAAAGGCACGGATCACACGAACACCGGCTAGATTTTCTCGAGTAGCGGTCATGACTTCATCTAATTGGGCTTGTACTTTTTTTAAAAGAGGAATACTAATCAACATAATCGTAACAATGACAAAGAATAAAAGTGGAATCGCTACCACAAAAATGAGAGCGGCTTGTACGTTGATGGTAAAAGCCATGATCATGGAACCGAAAACCACAAAAGGACTTCGTAATACTAAGCGTAAAGCTAAATTAAGACCATTTTGAATGGTGTTGATATCCGAAGTTAAACGAGTCATTAACGTACTTTTTCCAACTTGATCTAAATTTTTATATGATAAATCCTGGATATGATTAAAAAGGGATTGGCGAATCTGACAGCAAGTACCAGAGGAAGCTTTTGCCGCAAAGTATTGAGCTAAAACAGAAAAGCAGAATCCGATGGTTGCTAGTATAAACATCAAGAAAAAGCGGGAATATAGATAAGGAAAATTGACTTTTTGAATTCCTTGATTGATGATATCTGCCACAATAATAGGAATAAACAAATCGATGAGAGCTTCTAACAGTTTAAATAAAGGAGCCAAGATGATTTCTTTACGATCATCTTTCATATACATAAATAGTCGTTTCATAAAATATTCTCTTCTTTTCGTCTTTAGGATATACTGAAGATACTATCATGTAAAATATTGTTTTTATTAGAAAAGTATAGGAAAAAAATATGGAAATTAAACAATTAGAATACTTTCGAGCTGTCGTTGAAAGTGGGACTATTTCAGCAGCAGCTAGAAAATTGAGCCTTTCCCAACCTCCGTTATCCTTTCAAATGAAAAAATTGGAGGATGAATTGGGTTTATCATTATTTGAAAGAGGAAGAAAAGAGATCCATTTAACGGAGGCCGGTCAACTTTTATACCAAGAATCCGGTGATTTATTAAGAAGATTAGAAGCCCTGAAATTGGAAGTGAGATCAGCCGGACATCATCCTATTTTAAGAATTGGAGTAACACCGACGACGATACCGGTTTTAATGCCTGTATTAAAAGGATTTCAAATGGATTATCCACACATTCATTATGAATTATGGGATGAAAATAGTTATCGATTGAATCATCTTTTGAAAGAAGGGATGATTGATGTAGCTCTATTGAGAAGTCCTGTGTTTTTAGGTAATTTGAAAAGCCATTTGATTCGGAAAGAAAATATGGTGATTGTTTTTTGTCGAAAATCTTACCAATTCAAAAAAGTGGCATTAGACCAAGTCAGTCAATATCCTTTGATTGTGTATCGTCGTTATCAAAAATTAATTATATCAGCATTTGATCATCGCCATCTGAATTGCCGGATTGCTTACTTGTGTGATGATGGAAGAGATGCAGTTGAGTTAGCTAAGTTAGGAAATGGAATAGCCATCGTGCCGGCTTCTTTAAAACTAATAGAGAAAGACTTACAAGTATTACCACTGGAAGAAAAAGATTTAGAGACTGAAATTTTATTGACGTGGAATACCAAAAATGTAGGATTTGAAACAAATTTATTTTTATCCTATTGGCAGCGTACAGAGATATAGGTACACTAAGAGTGTCATAGGAGAAAAAGGTATGGAAAGAAAAGTTGGAACTGTTTCAAGGGGGATTCGTTGTCCTATCATTCGTCAAGGGGATGATTTAGTCAAGATTGTGGTGGATTCTGTTTTAGAAGCGGCGGAAAGTGAAAAATTTGATATTCGTGATCGAGATGTGGTTGCAATCACAGAGTCAATTGTAGCCAGAAGCCAAGGAAATTATGCCGATATTGAAGCGATTGGTCAGGATGTTCGGAATAAATTAGGGACTGAAACCATAGGAGTTATTTTCCCTATTTTATCTAGAAATCGTTTTTCGACTTGTTTAAAAGGTATTTCCCTGGCCGCAAAAAAAATCATATTGATGTTATCTTTCCCAAGAGATGAAGTGGGAAATCAGTTATTAACAGAAGAGCAATTAGATGAGCATCATATTGACCCTTATCAAACGGTTTTGAGCTTAGAGGAATATCGAGCCTTATTTGGCGAAAATAAGCATCCATTTACCGGTATTGATTATGTGGATTATTATAAAGAAGTGGTTCAATCAGCGGGGGCAGAGGTGGAATTTGTGTTTGCAAATCAGGCTAAAGAAATCTTGAAGTATACGGATAAAGTGATCAATTGTGATATTCATACTCGTAGAAGAACGAAAAGAATTTTGGAAGAAGCCAAAGCAACGGTTTGTTCATTATCCGATATTTTAACTACTTCGGTGAATGGCAGTGGTTTTAATGCAAAATATGGTCTATTGGGTTCAAATAAAAGTACAGAAAGTAGTGTGAAATTATTTCCGAATGAATGCCAAGATTTAGTTCAGAAAATTCAAAAGAATTTCTTAGAAAAGACAGGGAAGCATGTGGAAGTAATGGTCTATGGAGATGGCGCATTTAAAGATCCGGTGGGTCAGATTTGGGAATTAGCCGACCCGGTAGTTTCGCCAGCTTTTACAGAAGGGTTAGATGGAACACCAAATGAATTAAAACTGAAGTATTTAGCGGATAATGATTTCAAGGGACTAACTGGAGAAGCGTTGAAAAATGCTATTTCAGATCGTATTAAAGAAAAAGACACAAATTTAGTCGGCAAGATGGAAACAGAGGGAACTACACCGAGGAGGTTGACGGATTTGATCGGTTCTTTGTGCGATTTAACTTCTGGATCGGGTGATAAAGGAACCCCAATTGTTCATATTCAAGGCTATTTCGATAATTACACCAATGAATAACATGAAACAAAAAATAACAGCTGTTTACGCCGGAATCCAGGGAAGTTATTCCATGATTTATGCAGGAATCGGCTCCTTTGTGTCGGTGTATTTATTGGCACAAGGGTTTTCTAATTCTGAAATTGGATTATGTGTCAGTATCGCGAATTTGTTGGCTGTTTTTATTCAACCGGGTTTGGCCAATTGGGCAGATCGATCCGAAAAAGTGAAATTAACCGATATTATTACCGGTATCGGTCTTTTTCTGTTGGTTGCGTTATTGGCTTTGTTTTGGGCAAAGGGACATACCTTTTGGGTATTTAGTTTGTTTGTGTTAGCTTTAGCCGCGCATGGGGTATTTCAACCATTTATCAATGCTTTAAATCAACGTTTTTTGAAAAAAGGGTATGCTATTAATTTTGGTTTATGTCGATCGGCCGGTTCGGTTGGGTTTGCATTGGTTACGGGATTGTTAGGTTCAATAGTGATGATTTATGGGAATCAATCCATTTTAATGGCTTCTTTGATTTGTTTAATTTTATTGATGGCTTCTAATTTTATGTGTCATCAACTTATGAAAAAAGAACCGAATCTCTCTTTTTACAAAGAAGAAATGGAAGAAATTTCTTTAAGCACCTTTGTACGAAATAATAGAACTTTTTTATTATTAAACCTCGGAGTGATGTTGGTTTTTTATCATGTGAATGCTTTAGGAGCATTCTTATTTCAAATGATTCAACCGATCGGTGGAACAGAGACGGATATGGGCTTTTTGTTTGCCTTAATGGCTATCGTAGAAGTGCCTTCCATGATTTTCTATAGTCGTCTTCAAAAACAATTTGGTTCTAAGAAAATGTTGGTGTTTTCAATGATGGGTTTTGTATTGAAATTTAGCATTTTTTGTTTTGCAAAGGGTGTTTGGATGTTATATGTATCGCAATCTTTGCAGATGATTGGCTATGCGATTTTCTATCCGGCCATGGTGAATTACACGATAGAAATTATGAGTGAAAAGGAGGCGGTTAAAGGTCAAGCTTTATTTACCATGATGATGTTGATAGCAGGAGTTATCAGTAATATCACAGGTGGTTATTTTTTAGATCATTTTGGAGTTTCTTTCTTTTTGATGTTTTGTTGGATAACATGTGCATCGGGTGCTACATTGGTTTGTGTCATGGTTCAAAAAATCAAGATTCCACAAGAATAGTAGCTTAGAATTTTTTTTGCTAAGATAATGATATGAAGAAAAAAATAGTGGGAGAATTGGCACATTATTTATTACCGAGCATGTTGGCGGTGATGGGTACATCGCTTTATATTTTAGCCGATACTTTTTTCATTGCGAAAGCGGAAGGATCGAATGGTATTGCGGCTTTAAACTTGGTTTTACCTTTATATTCCATCACTTATGGAGTTGGTGGGATGATTGGTATTGGGTCAGCTACTCGCTATTCTTTGCAAAAGGCAAGAGGGTCAAAAGATATTGATTTTTATTTTTCTAATGCGATTATGTGGAATCTGTGCCTTAGTTTGTTGTTTGCTTTGATATTTGGTTTTTTTACAGAACCAATTTTGCGATTTTTAGGTGCAGATGCTGTTTTATTACAGGTTGGTATACCATATATGCGGACAGCGATGATTTTATCTCCGTTTACGATGGTTAATAGTTGTTTTGTGGCTTTTATCAGGAATGATCATAATCCGAAACTGGCAATGGTCGCTACATTATTTTCAGGTTTGTTTAATATTGTGATGGACTGGTGGTTGATGTTTCCAATGAGGCTAGGAATGCTGGGGGCTGCACTTGCGACCGCTATTGCACCAATGGTTTCCATGAGTATCTGTTCACTTCATTTTTGGCGAAAAGAAAATCATTTATATTGGATATGGCGTCGACCATCAATTTCAAAATTATTTCGTTCCATGTCTTTGGGGTTGGTGGTTTTTATTGGTGAAATGGCTTCGGGAATGACAACCATGGTGTTTAATTTTGTATTATTAGGTCTTGGGGGAAATATTACAGTAGCGGCGTATGGGATTGTGGCCAATTGTGCCTTGGTGATTATCGCTATCTATAATGGAATTGCACAAGGGTTACAGCCATTAGCTTCTCATTATTTTGGATCAGGGAAAAAAGAAGAAAGCCAAAAAGTTTATCAATATTCATTATTGTTTGGGCTTTCATTAACCGCTGTTTTAGTGGGGATTACGTTTATGTTTACGGAAGAATTGGTGGCGGTGTTTAATGAAGAAGGGTCTTTGGCTTTAGCTCAATTAGCACAAAGAGGAACACGGTTGTATTTTATAGGATTCTTTTTAGCGGTGATTAATGTGGTTCAAGCCGGTTATTATAGTGCTATTGGTTTAGCAAAAGAATCTTTTGTGATTTCCATGTTAAGAGGGACGGCATTAATTTGTTTATTTGCGTTGATTTTGCCAAAATTGATTGGTGTAGATGGCGTTTGGTTATCGTTTTTATCGGCGGAATTAGGAACAGTTTTGATTAGTTATTGCTTGGTACGAAAATCTTATCAAAAAAAATTATTGGATACTGAACAAAGAGAAAAATCTCTCTGGTAAAAAAAGCAGATATAAAAAACACTATCTTTTATAAAGTAGTGCTTTTTTCATGATTTTTAGAGGATGATTCATGTAATTTTGATAAAGCTAATAAAATGGATAATTTACCATATTCTAAAGATAAACCACCTTGAAGATAAAGCACATAAGGTGGAATGACAGGAGCATCTGCACTTAATTCGATGGTACTTCCCTGTGTAAAAGATCCACAAGCCATCACTTCATCAAAGGGATAACCGGGCATAGGTGCCGGCAAAACCTTTACATAAGAGTCAATGGGGGACGTTTCTTGGATTCCTTGCGTGAAATTAATCAAGTTTTCTTCTGTTTCTAATTCAACGGTTTGAATGATATCGGTTCTGACATCATTATACTTAGGTGAAACATTTTTATAATGCAGTTTTTCGAGCATATAAGCTGTAAACACTTGGGTTTTCAAAGCACTACGGACTGCATTGGGAGCCATAAAAATGCCTTTAAAGAAAGTGTTATGTGTATTAAAGTTAGCCCCCAGTTCTTTTCCTATACCGGGAGCGGTCAAACGATCTGAAATGCTTTGAATAAGCTCTTTTTTACCAGCTATATAACCTCCAGTCGAGGCAATGCCACCACCTAAGTTTTTCATTAAAGAACCAACGACGACATCGGCTCCGATATGCCCCGGTTCTTGTTTCTCTACCAGTTCTCCATAACAATTATCGACCATGATGATGACTTCTTGATTGATGTTACGAATCTTTTGAATCAACTGGGCTATTTTATTTAAACAAAGAGAATTACGAGAAGCATAGCCTCTGGAACGTTGAATTTCTACTAACCGGACATCTTTTTTCTGTAAGCGTTTAATGATTTTTTCTTCATCAAATTCACTGTTAATTAAGTCGATTTGTTCGTAAAGGACACCATTAGCTTTTAAAGATTGACTGGAATGACCGCTTAGACCAATCGTTTCTTGTAGGGAGTCATAAGGGGTACCGGTTAAGGAAATCATCGTATCTCCATATTTTAAAAGAGCGGAGAAGGTTAGATATAAGGCGTTGGTTCCTGACATGATTTGAGGGCGAACAAGGGCATCTTCACAACCTAGAACAGTGGCGAAAATGTGTTCTAATTTATGCCGACCTTCATCGTAGTTACCATAACCATTGATATCCGCAAAATCGGAATAAGAAACATTGTTTTCAATGAAAGCGGAAAGAATACGGTCAGAATTATAAAGGCAAACTTCATCAATCTGCTCGTAAATTTCTTTTAAATCCAGTTCGGACTGTTGAGCAAGTGTTAATAGCTCAGGTTTGACTTGGTTTTGAATCATTATGAGTAGTCTCCTTTTGACACGTTTATCATTATACTCCATTAAGAGAAATAGAATACGTGCTATGATGATAGAAAGAATTGAAGAGGTCATGATGAAGACGAGTAGTACATTGGTATTCACCGGGGATATTGGTTTTGATAAATACATGGATCATAAATGGGAAGATCCACATTTAATTGCTCAAGAGGTAATGGATTTTTTGCATGAGGGAGATCATGTGATTGTGAATGTGGAAGGGGCCTTGATTGAACAACAAGAAAATCATCAAGAATTGAAACATACGATGAATCCTTTAGCCATTCAAGTACTTGAACAAATGAAGGCGGATATTTGGAATCTTTGTAATAATCATATGATGGATGCGGGTGAAAAAGGAGTTGAAAATACTTTGAATTTGGCACGCGAGCATCAAGTTCAAACCATAGGAGCTGGCATGAATTTGGAGCAAGCTAGAAGACCCGTTTACTTAGAGGAAGCCGGCGGTATTGGTATCTTTAGCGTGGGCTATCGTAGAGGGTGTAAACCGGCAAGTAAGAATCAAGCCGGTTGTTATCTCTGGAATGAAATGGAATTGATTCAAGAAAGTATTGAAACCATCAAGAAAAATTGTCAATGGTGTGTGTTGGTGGTTCATGGAGGAGAAGAGTTTACTTCATTACCTTCTCCGTATACTCGAGATCGATATTTGCGTTATTTAGAAATGGGAGCTGATGTGATCGTCGCCCATCATCCGCATGTACCGATGAATTATGAAATCGTAAAAGATAAGATTATTTTTTATTCCCTTGGAAATTTTATTTTTGATACGGATTATCAACGCAGTCAATTTCATACGGATATAGGAGAATTGGTGAAAATTAAGTTCACAGAAACGGAATTTGTCTGGGATGCCATGGGGATTAAAATTAATCGAGATGTAGAGCACATTGAAGCTTGCCCATTGCCGGTGATTTTCCAACATGTTCCTTCTGATCAGTATGAATTATTAAAACCATTGGCAGCTAAAATGATGGTGTCTGCTTATAAACGTCAATTGATCTATCAAAAGCCGGAAGAATTTAGGCAGGCAAGTGAGAAACAATGGGAAGAAAACTTTTTAGCAGAAAAAAGGAGTGGTCGTGTGGAGGGCGAAGGCTTGGATTTTCGGATTATATATCCCTTAGCAAAAGAAGCGGAAAATGGGCAATGGAAAAAAAGTTATTTAGAAGATATTAAAAATTATTTAATTGAGCAGCTCTAGCTTTAAAGGATTCTTTTGAGTGGTCTCTAAATAGATGGTTATGACTTAGAAACTTGTATCATGATAGAAAATCGACTACGCAAAGATGAAAAGGGACATGTAGATCATCAAAATCGATGATCAGAGTTAAAAGAGAAAATAAGAAGTAGTCAACTAAAAACAGTCATAAAGGTCAGTGATGAGCTATTAGATTTGTAGTAGCCTTTTGGAAGAATATATCGTAAACATCAGAAATCACATTCATGGAAAGATACCTTTGTAAAATTATTAGTTAAAGATTTACAAAAAGAGTTTCCTGATATGAAAGAGTTATGAACCATATGAAACAGATCTCATGGAGATATCATCAAAGAATAATCAATAAGTGTAAGAAATAAGGGATATTTTGGTGGAAATCAACCATTATTTTCACTATGGAGAAGTATATTTTGACTTTCCTATTTTTCCTTGTTTTCGACATTGTGTTACAATGAATTCAATGAAAAAAACAACCTTACAAATAACAGAAGGAGCCATGATTTTAGCGATGATGGGAGTGTTTCTCCTAGTGGATCGTCAATTAGCGGGCAGTTTATCGTCTGTGTTTGCGTTTGTGATGCCATTACCAATGGCTGTTTATACAAGGAAACATGGAGGAAAGATAGGCTTGATGGTTTTAGTTGCTGCCTTTTTTCTGAATATTGTATTAGTTAACCCGTTATCTCTATTTTTGGTATCAGCCCAAGAAATCATCGGTTTTTTCTATGGTTATTTAGCGAATCATGGTCAGAATTTCAAACAAATTCTTTGGAAAATGGTGATTTTTGGGGTGCTTGTGCAATTAATTGATTTTACAATTTCTTTAAAGGTATTTGGTGTCAATTTGGATTCTCAAGTCAAAGAAATGACGGATTTATTTCCAAATATCGTGAAAATGTATCAACCATCTGTTTTGAAGAATTTAGTGTATTTGAGTTCTATCTTATTAGGAATGTTACAAGCATTAAGTACGTGCTTGTTATCTCAAGTTCTATTGGATCGCTTAAAGATTCAAAGTCCTGTTTTAGAACGTTTTGGTAACCAAAAGCCTAGGTCTTTGTATGGTTATTTATCAACCGCTGCTGTCATTCTTTTTATCTATTTAATGCGTCGTCCGCTGTCACAAGAAATTTTGCAGATGTTGGGGTTAACCATTGGCTTAGTTGGTCTGGTTTATTTAATGTTTTGGGGTTGTTTATGTTTGATTGCGTGGTTGATGCACCTTGGTTTTCCTAAAATGGTGTCTGCTTTATTAGTATTGATTGTATCGCTTATTTTGTACTATGTAGTTTTATTGATAGGGATGATTTCCATCTTCTATCCAAAAATTAGAGGATAAGAATTATGAAAGAAAAGTTATCACAAATACAACGAATGGCAGCGATTGTCATAGGGTTTGAACTGATTGTAACGATTGCCTTAGGAACTGTCTTTAAAATGACGATTTGGCCGATGATATTGGTGATTGTTGTTGAGGTGGTTCTTTTAGTGTGGTGTTTTGATTATTTGGAAAAAAGTGCTTTAGAAGAGACAACAACGATTGAACGTGTTTTAGGAAAATCGGCGATGGATGGATATCGCTTAGCAAAATTAGGGATGGTCGTTTATGATGAAAACTATGTCGTCATTCAAATGTCCGATTTATTCAAAGATTTAGGGATTGATCGTATCGGTTATAAACTGCTGAGTTGGATTCCGGAAGCCAATGATTTATTGAGTGGGGCAGCAGATATTAGCTATGTCAGTTTAGATGGAAGAGTTTATGAGTTAACCAGACAAGAAGAGGAACCCATTATCTTTTTTAAAGATGTCACGGATCTAAACCAATTAAAGGATCAATTAAAACAAGAAAAAATTGTAATTGCTATCGCTCATTTTGATAACTACGAAGAAAGTACCTTATATGCAGATGAGGGGGATATAGCTTTCATTAATGCTAGTATCCGTACACCATTGAACGTGTATGCCCAAGAACATAAGATGTTTTTACGTCGTTTGAGCAATAATCGATATTTAATGGTCTTAAATGAAAAAATTTATGAAGAATTGGTAGAAGATAAGTTTTCTATTCTCAGAACCATTCGAAAGGCAGCGAATGCGGTTGATGTGTCCATTACGCTATCCATGGCTTTTGCGAAAGGCACCAGTAATTTCTTAGAGTTGGATGAAATGGTGACGAAGTTATTGGATTTAGCTCAAACTCGTGGGGGAGATCAGGTGGCCATTCAAACCAAAGGGGAAGAAGTGCAATTCTTCGGCGGCTCTTCTGAGGCGACAGAGAAACGATCTCGTGTTCGTGTTCGGGTGATTTCACATGCTCTTCGAGATTTGATTCTGAATAGTTCTAATGTGATTGTAGCAGGGCATAAAGATGCGGATTTTGATTGTATTGGATCGGCTTTAGCGGTAGCGAAGATGACCATGTCTTTAGGAAAAGATACGTCTATTATTGCAAAAACAGGCGGTTTGGAAGAAAAGGTATCAGCTGCTTTAGAACAACACCTTTCTGAATTTGAAGAAGAGGGTATTCATTTTATTTCGGAAAATGAAGCTTTAAATGAACTTCGCGAAGAAACCTTGGTGATTATGGTGGATCACCATAATGTGCAACAATCCAATGGTTCTAAGGTAGAAGAACAGGCCAAGAAAGTGGTCATCATCGATCATCATCGCCGTAGTAGTGAAATGGGGGTTAAACCAATTTTGATGTATATTGAAGCAGCGGCCTCCAGTGCGAATGAATTGGTTTCGGAAATGATCCCGTATGTGGCTCCTAAGGCAGATATTAGTCCTTTGGATGCGTCCTTTATGATGGCCGGTATGATTATTGATACGCGACAATGGCGTGTGAGAACGGGATCTCGTACATACGATGCGGCCAGCATCATTCGAAGCTATGGAGGAGATCCACAGGTGGCGTATGGGTATTTGAAAGAAACTTATGAAGAGTTTCAACTAAAAAATCAAGTGATGTCGAATGCTGAGCGGTATGAGGGGGGAATTGTCATTGCTTTGGTGAGTCAGAAGCGTATTTCTCGTTCTATGATGTCACAGATTGCAGACCAAATATTAAGCGTTCAAGGCAGCGAAGCGGCTTTTGTGATTGCCAATGATGAACAAGGATTAAGTTGTATTAGTGCTCGAAGTAATGGAAATGTCAATGTGCAAAGAATCATGGAAAAACTGGGTGGCGGCGGTCATTTGAGTGCTGCGGCTGTTCAAAGGAATGATTTAAGCATTGAGGACTTAAAAACACAATTGATTCAACAAATTCAACAAGAAGGAGGAAATAGAAATGAGAGTGATCTTGAAACAGGACGTTAAAAAAGTGGGCAAAAAAGGAGAAGTAGTAGAGGTCTCTGATGGGTATGGACGTAATTTTTTAGTAGCTCGTGGTTTAGCGGTTATGGAAACGAAAATCTCTCGTGAAATTCTTTCCGAACAAAAAGAAGAAGCGAAAAAGGAATATGAACTCAGTAAAGCTAAGGCGGAGGAAACCGCTAAAGAATTGGATCAATTGGTCTTAACCTTTCATGTGAAATCAGGAGAAAGCGGTCGCATGTTTGGCTCTGTCTCTACCAAGCAAATCATGACGGAGTTAAGAAGGCTGGGATATCACTTTGATAAACATGTTATTTTAGATACACACCCCATTCAAAGCTTAGGCACAACGAAAGTTCGTCTGGAAATCTTTAAGGGTGTGATTGGTACAATTTCCGTGAAAGTGTTAGGAACGAACTGATGGCTAGAAAATTACCAACCGTTCCTGATATTGAAAAAAGCTTTTTAGGAACTATTTTGTTATATCCGGAAGGGAATCATCAAGTATTAGATAGTTTAGAGGAACAAGATTTTTTTGAAGAAAGACATCAGTATGTGTTTCGTATTTTAAAGAAACTAAGAGAAAAAGGAATTCCAAGTGAGATCCCTTCGGTTCAATCAGCCTTGGAAGATGAGAAATTATTAGATTTAGTGGGCGGCTTTCATTATTTATTAGAACTGCAAGAATCCGCCATTTCATATAATAAGCCTGAACAATTTGTTCCTACCTTAAAGGAAAAACGAATCCAAAGAGAAATGATTCAAGCCAGTGAAGCTATTGCGGAAAAGGGCTATGAAGGTGTCTCTGATTTGGGGGAATATCTTTCAGAGGCGGAAGAATATATTTTGCGCATTGCCCGTTCAAGGGAAGCCGGTGGCTTTAAAGATATGATTCAAACTATGGATGAGTTAAAAAATGAATTGAAACGGAATGCAGAATTAAAAACCGATGTGACAGGTTATAAAACAGCCTATGCGGATTTAGATCGCATTACCCATGGTTTACAAAAAGGGGATTTGATTGTTGTGGCTGCTCGTCCGGCGATGGGGAAAACAGCGTTTGCATTAAATGTTTTAAAGAATGTGGCGAATCATAACGATGGTGCTGTGGTGATGTTTTCTTTGGAAATGGGAAATGTGGACTTGGGAAGACGTATTTTAAGTGCTGAATCAGGTATTCAATCTAATAAATTAAAATCTCCTAGAAATTTAAATAATGATGAATGGAATTTATTGTATGAAGTCATGAATGACTTTAAGATGAAAAACAAGATTTTTATTGATGATGCTCCTAATCGAAAAGTACGGGATATGTATCAAAAGTGTCGTGAAATTAAAAAACAACATGGTCTTAGTCTGGTAGTGGTAGACTATATTCAGCTGTTATCGACAGATCGTAGACAAGGTGAAAATCGTCAACAAGAAGTTTCGGAAATTTCACGAGCTTTAAAAGGTCTTGCCAGAGAGTTGGAAGTTCCGGTGATGGCTTTATCTCAATTATCTCGTGAAGTGGAAAAGCGTGAAAATAAGCGACCTATGCTGGCAGATTTGCGTGAGTCAGGGGCAATTGAACAGGATGCGGATATTGTTATGATGTTATATCGCCAAGCTTACTATGATCGAGCAGGTGAAGGAGCGGAAAAAAGGCCGGAAGAAGATGGAAAAGCGGATGAACTGGAAGTGATCATTGCAAAGCATCGTAATGGTGAAACAGGGACGGTTAAATTAGCCTTTACAGGTAACACCAATGCGGTTAGTTCGGTGGATTGGAGAGGTAGTCACTAATGAAAAAATGGGCTCATTTGTTGGTAGCTTTATGGTTGGCTATTGGCATCACATTCTGTAGTCAATCCCCTGATTCCTTGCATTTATCAAGAGAAAGACTCGTGGGTATGTTTAATCAGAAAGTGGAGTCCCTTTTCTTATTTCCAAAAAATCATTTGGCTTTATACTATCGTGATCAATTTATTGGTTTTATTTCTTCTCAAGAAGCCTATGAACAACATCTTAAAAAAATCTATGAAAATAATTATAAGAAAAAATACCCGAATAGCCATTGCTCTTTAGGAAATGGGTTTTATCTTTTGAAACAAAAAGGCTTTGAGAAGATAGAGAATCAAGATGAAAAAATATTTGCGTATTTAGAAAAAAATGAAGCTTATACCTTGAAAACTAAAGCTGTTCGCTTTTTGAAGGAAGGGAAGGAATATACAAGGATCTACGTGGCTTCGGAAGATCTATATCAAAAAGCCTATCAACGTTTTTTACATTATTTTGTAAGTGAAGATAACTTAGCTTCTTTAAAAAAGCCAACCAGTCAATTTAAAGATTATGGCACAAAAATTCGTTCTGTTTCTTTTCCGGAAAACACTAAAATAGAAACTGCCTATGCTTTGCCAAAAGAAATCAAAAGTAGTGAAGAAGAAGTTCTTCGTTTCTTAGAATATGGTGATTTAGAGAAGAGGAACACGTATGTGGCGAAAGAGGGGGATCAGTTGGATGGTATTGGCACGTTAAATGGTGGTTTGAGTGTTGAACAGTTGAAGCGTCTAAATGCTAATGTAAAAGCTATTTCCGAGGGACAAGTATGGAATGTACAATATTTTCGCTCACCTTTGGAGGTGGTGGTTTATAAAGAAGTTTTAAAGAAAGAAGAAATTCCTTTTCGGACTGAATATGTTCAAGATAATCAATTGAAAAAGGGAGAATGGAAACAACTTCAAGCAGGGAAGAATGGTTTTCAGAATGTCTTATACGAAGAAAAATGGGTGAATGGTATCTTAGTCAGTGGTAAAAAAAAGAGTCATAGGGTCATAGAAGAAGCTAAAAATGCTTTGATTGCAGTTGGTAATAAAAATGAACTGGCTATTGGAACGGGTAGCTATATAGCTCCTGTTAAAAATCCTAAAATCAGTTGCAAGTGGGCTTGTTATGCCGGGCATGAAGGATTGGATTTTATCAATGCCTATCAACGGTGGGCTCAGGTTTATGCTAGTGATGATGGAACTATTGCGGAAATAGGGAAGAATGATACGTTAGGGAACTATATCATCATTGATCATCATAATGGTTATGAAACTGTATATAGTCATCTGAAAGAAAAAGCGAAGGGTGAATTAGGCTCAATTGTGAAAAAAGGAAATGTGATTGGCTGGATCGGAATGAGTGGAAAGGCAAGTCACCCACATGTGGGTTTTTCTATTCGTCAAAAGAAAACAGGTAAATTGATGAATGCTTGTAACGGGTTGATGGATTGTACGGGGTATTTGAAATGATGAAATATACATTGATTTGTTCAGGCTCGAAAGGAAACAGCTTTTATCTGGAAGATGGTACCACTCATATTTTAGTGGACTGTGGCTCTTCTAAAAAAAGGATTTTAGCGGGTCTTCACGATTTTGGGGTAGATGAAAGAGAGTTAGATGCGGTTTTAATTACTCATAATCATGGTGATCACATTGCAGCCGTAACTGCTTTTAAAGACTATCCTATCTATTCTCCTGTGGAATTAGAAGGAGTCGATGTTTTCCTAATCGAGGCAGATAAAGCGTTTACGATTGAAACACTTCAGATCATGCCGATTGGCTTGTCACATGATGCTGGAAAAACCGTTGGATATGTCTTTGATAATGGTGTGGAACGTTTGTTATATATGACAGATACAGGTTATTTAAATGAAAAATACATTTCTTATTTAAGGGGAATGGATTATGTGATTATTGAAAGCAATCATGATGTGGAGATGTTGATGAATACCAATCGCCCCCTTTATTTAAAACGAAGAATCTTGGACGATGAAGGTCATTTAAATAACGAAGATTGTGCGGCTATTTTAGAAAAAATCGTGACGGAAAATACTAAGTATATTTGGTTAGCACATTTATCTCAAGAGGCTAATACACCGAAATTAGCTTTAAATTGTACGGTTCAGGCTTTAAAGAAAATGAGATTAAACGGTTCGATCAAAGTAGCAGTAGCAAAACAATTTTGCGCTTTAAAAAAAGGGGAAAAGGCTGGAGAAATGGACTTTGGTAATGATTGGTCTGTTGTGGATATGGAATCTCATTCTTAGCTGGTAACTGTTTTCAAATCATAGTGGTATCAGAATAATGGTATGTGATCACCATGCTGGATGGTTAAAAGATTAGGCCTGTGGAGGAATTTATGAAGGTGTTGTGTATTCATAAGAAAAAAGAAGATAGTATTCATGTAAAAATTTGGCAAGATGAAAAAGAAAGATCTATTCCGAGGAGTTTCTAATGATCCGTTTAATCGTGGTTGGAAAGGTAAAAGAGTCTTGGATGCGTTCAGGAATTCAGGAATACTTAAAGCGTTTATCTATTTATGAAAAAGTGGAAGTGGTGGAAGTAAACGATGAAAAAGCACCGGAATCAAATTCTGAGGCTCAAAATGAAGAAGTCAAGAAAAAAGAAGGTAATCGTCTTCTGAAAAACATTAAGAGTCAGGAATATGTGATTCTATTGGATTTGGCCGGTACACAAAGGACAAGCGAAGAATTAGCCAATCAATTAGATCATCTTTATACTCAAGGAAAAAGTCAAATTTGTTTTGTGGTAGGAGGCAGTTTAGGCTTGAGTAAAGAAATCATGACTAGAGCAAATGATCGTTGGTGTTTATCTTTGTCGACATTCCCTCATCAATTGGTCCGTATTCTTCTTTTAGAACAAATTTATCGCAGTTTTCGAATTTTAAATCATGAACCTTATCACAAATAAAATATCTTTTGAACGAATTTAAGGATATTGTCCTGGTTTTCTAAACAGATATATTGAAAAACAGAATGGTTTTGTTATATTCAAATGGATTCATCAGTATGAAGATTTGTGGTAGCCTGGAGAATAGAAAATTCAATCACTACATGTCCCTATTTAGAAATGAAATCGCTTAACTTTCGATTGCAACGAAAAATAAATAAGTGTAGAATGACAGTGTACTAGTGAGGACTATAGGAGGATTTTATATGAAGGAAATTACAGTTACGGTCATTGACCCGGTTGGGTTGCATGCACGTCCTGCTACGGTAGCTGTTAATGCTGCAAGTAAATTTAAGAGTGAAGTGAAGGTTTCGTATAAGGGTCGTACGGTGAACATGAAGTCTATCATGGGTGTGATGTCTTTAGGAATTCCGACACAATCTGAAATCACGGTTTCTTGTGAAGGTGACGATGAAGAATTAGCTGCTAAGACAATCGAAGACGTATTACGCGCACAAAAAGTGATTGCTTAATGAAAATGGGAAAAGGGGCTTCGGCTCCTCTTTTTTAGATAAGGAGGTATGACATGAATTCAGAATACAAACGTTGGTGTCAACAAGATTTAGAAGAATTAGATTTAATGGAAGAATTACGTTCCATGCAAGGGAAAGAAGAAATCATTGAAGATCATTTTGGAAAATCTTTGAGTTTTGGAACGGCTGGCTTAAGAGGTGTTTTGGGGGTTGGAACAAACCGAATGAATCGTTTTGTGGTTCGTCAAACCACACAAGGATTAGCTCATTATGTCAATCAAATTCAAAAACCAAGAGTAGCCATCAGTTATGATACACGATTAAAAGGGTGGGATTTTGCTAAGGATGCGGCTTGTGTTTTGGCGGCTAATGGAATCCATGTCTACTTATATAGTGCAGCAATGCCTGTTCCTGCTTTATCGTTTGCGACTCGTTATTATCATTGTGGAGTTGGTATTATGTTGACGGCTTCCCATAATCCATCAACGTATAACGGTTATAAAGTATATGGTGAGGATGGTTGCCAATTAACCGATGAAGGAGCCACGACGGTCTATGACGAGATTCAAAAGACCGATATTTTTACAGGGGTCAAGAGAATGTCTTTTGCTAAGGCGATTCAATCCGGCTTAGTGGAGTTTGTAGAAGATGATTGCTTAGAAGCGTTTTATCAAGCCGTTCTTTCACAACAGGTTCGTCAGGATGTGGTTCGAAAATCAGGATTACGGTTGGTGTATAGTCCTTTGAATGGAACGGGGTTAGTACCTGTTTGTGAAATTTTAAAAAGAGTAGGTATTCAAGACATTTACTTAGTCAAGGAACAAGCGTATCCAAATGGTTATTTTTCCACCTGTACTTACCCAAACCCGGAAAAGAAAGAAACCATGGAATTGGGGATTGCTTTAGCGAAACAGAAACGAGCTGATCTTGTCTTGGCGACGGATCCGGATGCCGATCGTGTGGGAATTGCGGCACGATTAGATAATGGAGAATATCACTTAATTAGTGGTAATGAAATGGGGGTGCTTCTTTTAGATTACTTAGCTAAGAGTAAGAAAGAATTAGGAACTTTGGTTTCCAATCCGATAGCGGTTCGATCCATTGTATCTACCCCTTTAGCAGATGAAGTGGCGCGAGAATATGGGGTGGAATTACGCCATACTTTAACAGGCTTTAAGTGGATTGGCGATCAGATTCATCAATTGGAAGAAAAGGGAGAGGAATCTCGTTTCTTATTTGGATTTGAAGAAAGTTATGGTTATTTATCAGGAACTTATGTTCGGGATAAAGATGCGGTGGTAGCGAGTATGTTAATTTGTGAAATGGCCGCTTATTATCGTTCTGTTGGTTCCTCTATTGTGCAAGCCCTGCAAGAGATTTATCAAAAACACGGCTACTATTATGCTAAAGTGATGAGCTATGAATTCACCGGTTTTAAAGCGATGGAGGAAATGGCCGCAATTATGAACCGTCTTCGTAAGGATCCGATGACAGCGGTAGATGGGCAAAAGGTGATGGAAGTCGTGGACTATGAGGAAGAAACGGGCTTACCAAAAGCAAATGTACTTTCTTATCATTTTGAGTCAGGAACTCAAGTAATGGTTCGTCCTTCCGGTACAGAACCAAAATTAAAGATTTATTTAACGGTTGTTGGTAAGAATCAAGAAGCGGCACAACAAAAAGCTTCTCTCTTCTTAGAAGACCTACAACAACAACTTCGTTTAGGGGGTAAATGATGCGATTGATATGGCGTAAACTAACTTTATCTATTTGTTCAATTTGGATGGCTTTAGCTCTTTTGACACCGATAAAGGCAGAACCTAGTTTTAGTGAGTGGGCGATGCAACAGTTCAAAAACAGCATGGAAGATGATTTCATGAATCTTCATTTCTCTTTGAAAAATCCGTCAAAATATGGCATCAAAGCCAAAGAAATTTCTTTAGGAAAAGCGCCTAGCAAAGAGGAATATGAAAAAGGACTTGCTGAAAATAGGAAAACTTTGAATGAATTGAAACAATTCGATCGAGATAAATTAAGTGCACGAGAAAAAGTGGATTATGATATTTTGAAGGATCATTTGGAAAGAGATAGTCAACAAAATTTTTATAATTTTCAATTTTATTTCTTGCCTCAATCAGGGTTGATCACAAATTTAACTACGAATTTCACAGAATTTAAGATTGAAAATGAAACGGACATTCAAAATTATCTGAAGGTTTTAACGTCGGTTCCATCTTATATTGATGGAGCTTTAAAGGTAACGAAAGATCAAGCCAATCGAGGCTTCTTTATGAGTGATAAGGCTTTAGATGAAACGGAAGCACAAATTGATAAATTTATTAGAAAAAAGGAAAATAGTGCTTTGATTAAAACGTTTAATCAGAAAATAGATGCTGTTAAGGGAATTTCCGATACCAAAAAAGAAGAATACAAAAAGAAAAATCGGGATCTTGTTTTGAAACACTTTATCCCTTCTTATGAAAAAGCCAAGAAAGAACTGGAGTCTTTTCGAGGCAGTCGCAAAGGGAGGTCGCTTTACGATATGAAAGGGGGCTTGGATTATTATAAAAATCTATTGCAAGCCAAATCCAACACAAAGGGAACACCGAAAGAAATCTTTGATTTAGTCGATAAAGCTTTGGATAAAGAGATTCGAGCCTTAATGACTGTATCTATGACGTCCAAAGAAAAAGAATTGGGGGAAAGAATTCCTCGGAAAGATCCGGTTCAAATTTTGGAAGAGCATAAGAAAAATTTGAAGAAGTTGTTCCCTAGCCCTGCTAAGGTGCAATATACAGTTAGTTATTTAGATCCGTCTGTTGCCAATGATGGAGTGGTCGCTTATTATTTGAATCCGACAATTGATGATATTCGAAATAATGTCATCCGGATTAACCGTTCGGCTGTTAAAGATACCAATGAAATGTATTCCACGTTAGCTCACGAGGGGTACCCTGGTCATTTATACCAAATGACATGGTTTTTAAACACGAAACCACACCCGATTCGCTCGGTAGTGGGTCATATTGGATATAGTGAAGGATGGGCTATGTATGTGGAAGATGTTATGTGGCAGTTTTCCGGTTTAAAGAAAAAGGCAGTGGAATATAATCGTACTTTAACTAATATTAATTACATGCTACCGGCTGCTATTGATATTGGTGTGAATGGACTTGGTTGGAAGCGAGAGGATGTGATCAATTATGTCAACAGCAAAGGACTGGATGGCAATGCAGCAAAAGAATTGTATGAAGCTGTGATCAAGGATCCGGCTATTTATATACCATATGGCGTTGGTTTGACTCAATTTCTAACAATGAAGTATCAGGTTGTTGAAAAGCTTGGTTCAAAGGTACTTAAAGAGTTAAATGAAGTTTTCTTAACCAATGGGGATCGTCCTTTTTGGATGGTACAAAAAGATGTAGATGCCTTCTTAAAGAAAAAAGGAGTGCAGACGGAATTTTCTTTTAAGGTTTTGGTGATGAATTTGGCAATGAGTTTCCAAAAAATTGTGGTTCAACATGGCTAAGACAAAAGCTTGGAATGGGTATGTGGCTAGAGAATTGGGAAATCCCGAGTATCAGCACTTACATGAATTTGTGGCGAGGGAATATAGTCGTCAAGTGGTCTTTCCACCGATAAATGAAATCTTTTGTGCGTTTGATTTATGTCCGTTTGAAGATATTAAAGTAGTGATTTTAGGACAAGATCCTTATCCAACCAGAGGGATGGCGCACGGGTTAGCCTTTTCCGTGAAGGAAGGAAGGGAATTACCAGCCAGTTTAAAAAATATTTTCCAAGAAATTGAAAGTGAATATGGTTATCAAAGGAACAAGGGAAATTTGCAAGATTGGTCTAAACAGGGGGTTTTTCTTCTAAATACGATTTTAACGGTTCGAGAGGGACGACCATTGAGTCATCAAGGTCAAGGTTGGGAAATGTTCACAGATACGGTTTTACAGAAAATCAATGCGGAAAAAGACCATGTGGTTTTTGTACTTTGGGGTAGACAAGCCCAAGCTAAAGAAAAGTGGATTGATCCGCAAAAGCATTTGGTGTTGAAGTCGGTTCACCCGTCTCCTTTATCAGCATATCGAGGTTTCTTTGGATCTGGTGTTTTTCGAAAGGTCAATGAGCAATTACAAAAATGGGGTTATGATCCGATTCAATGGTAAAAAAGTGGTTCTAAAAGAAACCACTTTTTTATAATTAAGAGTAAAAGGATTTAAAATAGCTAACATAAAATAAATTCTAATTTATACACTTAATTTATTTCTTTGTTTTCTAACTTCCGGTTTTTGAGTTCAGATTTAATTAACTCTGAAAATTTTTTACTAATATCCCTTAAAGCATTTCCTACTGATTTCCTAACACATTTACTCTTATCTTCGTTTAATACAGCCATTTGTCTAATTAATTATTCTTCTTTGTTTTCTTTGGAATTATCCCATCTGTCACATAAAAATTTCCAATTTTTTCTATCTGTGATGATATTTACATTCATTAGCTTATTTAGTTTCTTCTCATGCAAACCATAAAAAATAGGATTCCTGATTTTTATGGTCAGTTTTAAACAATTAAACGGACGTTTTTGAATTTTTATTTGTTCTATATCTTCGAGTTTAAATTTAAAATGTAAGACACTATATCCTCTTCTTCCATAAGTATAATATTTAATAACATTGTTTTCATAAATTTCTAATTTCACTCCATTTATGAAGAGATAATATCCCATAAAACAAACGAGGATCGGAAAGTAAATCAGCACTATTACAATAATCATTTTGTCTGAAAAATCAGTTCTATATCTTTTAAGATGATTCAGTATCGATATAACAATAAAAAACGAAGATATTATAAACAAATAGCCTATCCTATTAAATTTAGACTTATGGGGATATGCCAAAATCAGTTCTGGTTTATCTTGTAAAAAATCTGCTTCCATAATCTCTCCTTTTTCACTTATCGTTTCTCATTTATTATTTAAATTCCAATTTAGTTGTATATTCACAACATAATAATCATACCAAAAAAAGCATAATAAAATAAGACTATAAAATAGGATGTTGTTTAGATGGTATGTAGATAGGAGAGAAACATATGAGAAAAGAAAAGATCTGTATTGTATTGATGTTGTTACTTACCGGATGCTCCAAAAAATAGAGAAAAAATAGAACAACTGAAGTCACATTTCAAGGTGATTAAACATTATTACACAGTGATTATTGATATATTAGAGGAAGAAAATAAATAAAATAATGCGATAATTAGGGGCACCATGGACAACTGATTCTTCTTATTTCGATCGGTTGTCCTTTTAAATTGTTGAGATAGAAAAGGAAAATGGCTCCTTCATTTAGAAAGTCTATGAAAAGGATAGAAAGCCCTGAAAACTTAGTGATATAATAAACAAGTAAAAGGAGGATAACCATGGCGAAGGTTACGGTTAAAGATTTAGAGGTAACAGGCAAGCACGTCATTGTGCGTGTGGATTTTAATGTACCTCATAAGGATGGAGTTATTACGGATGATAATCGTGTGCGTGCAGCATTACCTACCATCAATTATTTAACAGAGCAGGGAGCAAAGGTATTACTACTCAGCCACCTTGGTAAAGTGAAGACAGAAGAAGACAAAGCTAAGAATGATATGTCTATCGTAGCGGATTGTCTGGCAAAGCTTCAAAGTGCTCCTGTCACATTTGTGAATGCGACTCGCGGTACTGAATTGGAAGAGGCAGTAAAGAATCAAGCAAATGGTTCAATTGTCTTAATGCAAAATACCCGTTATGAAAAGGGTGAATCCAAGAATGATGAAGAACTGGGAGCTTATTGGGCTTCTTTAGGCGATTTGTTTGTGGAAGATGCATTTGGTTCGGTGCATAGAGCTCATGCTTCGACAGTGGGTATTGCCAGTCATTTACCTAGTGCATTGGGTTTCTTAGTGGAAAAAGAAGTGAGTGTATTGGGTAAGGCGGTGAATGATCCTCAACGTCCGTTCGTGGCTATTTTAGGTGGTGCTAAAGTATCGGATAAAATAGGTGTCATTGAAAATTTATTGAAGATTGCAGATAAGGTTCTGATTGGTGGCGGTATGTCCTATACATTCGCTAAAGCCAAAGGTGGTGAAATCGGTACTTCTTTATTAGAAGAAGATAAAATGGATTTAGCCAAGGAATTTATGGCAAAGGGAGAGGGGAAGTTGTTCTTACCGGTAGATACGGTCATTGCGAATGATTTCTCAAATCCAACGGAAATCAAAACGGTGGAAGCCGGTCATATCCCTAGTGATTTCATGGGTTTAGATATTGGACCTAAGACAGTGGAACTGTTTAAAAAGGAATTAGAAGGGGCTAAAACTGTGTTCTGGAATGGTCCTATGGGTGTGTTTGAAGATGAACGTTTCGCTAAAGGAACAATCGCCATTTGTGAAGAATTAGCCGGTTTGGAAAACGCCACAACGATTATTGGTGGTGGTGACTCTGCTTCTGCTGCGAAAAATTTAGGTTACGCTGAAAAGTTTAGCCACATTTCTACCGGTGGTGGAGCTTCTCTTGAATACATGGAAGGAAAGGAGTTGCCGGGAATTGCGATTATTCCTGAAAAATAAAATGAATAGAAAACCGATTATTGTTGGAAATTGGAAAATGAATAAGACGCCGGTTGAAACGGAAGCTTTTGTGAAAGAAATTGAAGCTGTTTTGACCGGAGATGAAAAAGCAGATTATGGTATTGGTGCACCGTTTATTGATTTGGATGTGGCTGTTCGTCATGCTAAGCATCTGTTGATTGCGGCTGAAAATTGTCATGAAAAAGACAATGGTGCTTATACGGGCGAGGTATCTGTTCCGATGTTGAAAGCGGTGGGTGTGACCTATTGCATTATCGGTCATTCAGAAAGAAGAACATACTTTAATGAAACCAATGAAGCTTGTGCTGCTAAAGCAAAGCGCTTATTCCAAGATGGAATTACACCAATTCTATGTATTGGTGAAACGGAAGCGGAATATGATACCGGGAAGACTCAAGAAGTAATCAAGTCTCAATTGTCTGGTTCTTTGTCTGGCTTAACGGCAGAAGAAGTTTCTAGAATGGTTATTGCTTATGAGCCAATTTGGGCAATCGGAACCGGCAAATCAGCTGATTCAAATACAGCTGAAGCTTGTTGTCAATTGGTTCGTGAAACGGTGTGTGGTTTGTACGATGAACCAACGGCTCAAGCAGTTCGTATTCAGTATGGTGGATCGGTGAAACCAACCAACATCAAGGAATACATGGCTTGTGAAGATATTGATGGTGCTTTAATTGGCGGTGCTTCTCTTAAGGAAGACTCTTTTAAAGAATTGATCATGGCAACAAAGTAATACATTAGGAATAGGAGGATATAAGAATGCCTAATTTTATTGATCCAATTGTAGAAGTATTTGCTCGTGAAGTGTTAGATTCTCGTGGTAATCCGACCGTAGAAGCGGAAGTTTATACAGAATCCGGTGCGTTTGGTCGTGCCATTGTTCCATCCGGAGCCTCTACTGGTGAACGGGAAGCTTTGGAATTGCGTGATGGGGATAAAAATCGTTATTTAGGAAAGGGAACTTTAACCGCTGTTGATAATATTAATGAAAAGATTGCTCCGGTGGTAGAGGGATTAAATGTTTTTGATCAAGTTTTAATTGATCGTGTGATGATTGAATTAGATGGCACTGAATTCAAGAGTAATTTAGGGGCTAACGCTACTTTAGCGGTTTCTTTAGCTACCGCTCGTGCAGCTGCTGATTCTTGTGGACTTCCATTATATGAGTATATTGGTGGTACAAACGCTAAGGTATTGCCTGTCCCTATGATGAACGTCTTAAATGGTGGTAAACATGCGGATTCTGCTTCAGATTGTCAAGAATACATGATTATGCCGGTAGGGGCTGATAATGTTCATGAAGCTGTTCGTATGGGGGCTGAAACATTCCATGCTTTGAAGAAAGTATTGAAGAAATATGGCTATAACACATCAGTTGGTGATGAAGGTGGATACGCTCCATCAACTATCAAAGGTAATCATGGTCCTTTAGAAACGTTGGGAAATGAAGGTCCGTTAGAATTGATGGTGGAAGCTGTTAAGGAAGCCGGTTATGAATTAGGCAAGGATATTTGTTTTGCAATGGACTTGGCGGCTTCTGAATTCTATGATGCTGAAAAGGGCAAGTATGTTTTATCTCGTTCTGGTGAAGGTGAGAAATCTTCTGAAGAAATGATTGAAATGTTAGAAAGATGGGTTGAAAAGTATCCACTGACTTCTATCGAAGATGGTTTAGCAGAAAATGATTGGGACGGATGGGTTGAATTAACCAAACGTTTAGGTGAAAAAGTTCAATTAGTTGGTGATGATTTATTCGTAACTAACACGACTTACATTAAGAAGGGCATTGAACTTGGGGCAGCTAACTCTGTTTTAATTAAAGTAAATCAAATTGGTACTTTGACGGAAACCTTAGATGCGATTGAAATGGCTAAGGAAGCGAAGTACACAGCGGTTGTTTCACATCGTTCTGGTGAATCGGAAGATAGCACAATCGCTGACTTAGTAGTTGCTACCAATGCCGGTCAAATTAAGACAGGTTCTTTGAGTCGTACAGATCGTATTGCTAAGTATAACCAATTGATGAGAATTGAAGAAGAATTGGATGAAGTGGCTCAATACCGTGGTAGAAAGGCTTTCTATAACGTTAAAGCCGTTTCTTCTAAATAAGGAGATTCAGTAAGAAGGTTTCTTTTAGGAGATCTTCTTTTTAGTTAGACTTAAAAAGGAAAGTGTGGTATATTCGAACCAAATTAGAAGGGGCTAAGTGCTATGTGTAAAAAATGGCTATGTTTTTCTTTGATCGGTGTTTTATTGATGGGTTGTGGAAAACCGGTGACTAAATCAACAGAAAAAAAAGAAGAAGTAAATTTAGCGACTTCTTATACGGGTTTACCGAAAGATCATCAGTTTGAACAGATGAAAAAAGAAGATGTTTTGAACTTTTTAAAGCATGGAACTGGTGTTTTAACACTAGGATTTCCGGAATGTAAATGGTGTCAAGCCTATTATCCCGATTTAAATGAAGTTTTAAAAATGGCTTCTTTAAAAACGAAGTACTTTAATATTTATGAACAAAAGAAATCTGATCGCACTTTCTATGACCAAGTAGCGACTATTTTGGAAAAAAATAACACAACAGGTAAGAAAATTGTGAAGTACGATAACGATGGCAAACAAGTGATTTATGTGCCTTTGGTCTTATTTGTGGAGCAGGGTAAAATTGTTGGTTTTGATAATGAAACCAGTGAAGTGAGTGGTATGGAAACCAAAGATTATTGGACATCGGAAAAGAGAGCTTCTCTGAAAGAACGTTTAGCTCAATTGGTGAAACAAAATAAGCGAGCTCAAGAAAAAAATCAAGTGGGTGGTTGTAATAGTGATAAGTCCGGTTGTAAAGCGGGCTAGAGTTGTTGAAATAGAAAGTAGATGCTATAATGCTTATGATAAAAAGGTGGTATAAATGGCAAATGTATTAAATCCAATTTTAATGATTGTGTCCGCTTTGATCATCGTCTTAACGTTGTTACAAGGTGGTAAGTCTGATGGTATTTCTGGAGCGTTTACAGGAAACGGTGGACTGAACTTATTTGCGAATCAAAAGGAAAGAGGATCTGAGAAAGTGATTTCTAATATGACGTTGGTTCTCGGTGTTATCTTCTTTATCCTAGTTGTTGCAATTCGTGTTGTTAAATAAAAGCCGGTAATCCTACCGGTTTTTTGTATGATGGAGTTGTTTTATGGAAGAATTAGAAAAAAGAATCTTACGTTATTTACAAACAGAACCAAGGTATAAACATACGATTTCTCATCTCTTGGAATCTTTTGGGATGACCTCTTCAGCGGATTTTATTCGGTTGAATCATGTTTTAGAGAAAATGGAACAAGAATATTTTATTTTCCGCAATGCTCGTAATGAATTTTTAACACAAAGTCAAGCAAAAGTGATAGAAGGACGGTTGTCTGTTAATCGAATGGGCGTTGGTTTTGTGGATATAGAGGACAAGGATTCATATCGAATTGAAGCTCCTGATTTGGCTACGGCCATGAATGGAGATCTTGTTTTGATTCAAGCTCTGAAGATTTTACCTTTTGCAAAAGTCATTGCTATTAAAGAGAGGGCAAAAGATACCGTTGTCGGTACAATTTTTACCAAAGGTAAAAAAGTATATTTGGGATTGGATGATGAGCGACTGAAAGAAAGAAAAGTTCGCTTATCGTATTCTAAGGATTTTCTGCCGATTGATGGTTTAAAAGTAGTTGGTCATATTACACGTTATGGTGATCCTTTGGATGTGACTGTTTTAAAAGTGATTGGTCATAAGGATGATCCGGGAACGGATATTGCTTCTATCTTGGTGGATCATGAAATTCCTTTGGAATTTCCGGAAGAGGTTTTAGAAGAACTTAAATCTATTTCCCAGGAAGTACATCCCTCTCAATTTATTGGAAGAAAGGACTTAAGAAATCAAATATTTGTAACAATTGATGGGGATAGTTCCAAAGATTTTGATGATGCTGTATCGGTTGAAAAGGATGAAAATGGTTACCATTTGTGGGTTTCGATTGCGGATGTATCGAGTTATGTGCAGGAAAATACTGCTTTGGATCAAGAAGCCCAACAACGGTCTTTTTCGACCTATGTGGTGGATCGTGTGGTACCAATGTTGCCACATGAATTATCTAATGGAATTTGTTCTTTAAATCCACAAGTGGATCGGTTGACGTTAACTTGTGAAATGCAGATATCAAAGCAGGGAGAAATTGTTTCATACGATGTGTACCCTTCTGTTATCTGTTCGAAGCGGAGAATGACATATAACAAGGTCAATCAAATCCTCATTGGAAATGAAAGTGTCATTCAAGAATATGCGGATATGGGTAACTTTTTTGAAGTATTGTTAGATTGTGCGGATGCTATTCGTCATCAAAGAGTAGATAAAGGAGCTATTAATTTTGAACATCCAGAAACGGGAATAGACTTGGATGAAAGGGGAAAACCAATCCATATTTATCCAAAACAAAGAGGTGTTGCTGAAGAAATAATCGAGGATTGTATGATAGTAGCCAATGTTTCGGTGGCTAAATATTTAAAGGAGTATGGAATTCCGGGAATTTATCGGGTTCATGAGGAACCTAGTGCTAAACGATTGAAAGAATATCGTCATTTAGCCGAGATATTAGGAAAACCATTTACCCTTAAAACATCAAATGTTCAGCCAAAAGATGTACAACAATTTTTGACTAGTATTCAGGATGAAAACAGTGCTCCTATTTTGAATATGATGATGTTAAGAACTATGCAAAAAGCTCGGTATGATATTCGGGATATTGGCCATTTTGGTTTAGCGGAACAAGATTATTTACATTTCACCTCTCCGATTCGCCGTTATCCGGATTTAATCGTTCATCGTATGCTATGGAAATATATGTTTGGTGAAAATCAGAAGAAAGATAAAGATTGGGATAATCGTCGCAATCGGGAATTTGCGGAACACGCTTCTATCCAAGAAAGAAATTGTAGTGATGCAGAATACGCTTGTTTGGATATGAAGAAAGCGGAATATATGCAAGATCATCTTGGCGAATATTTTGATGGAATCATTACAGGTGTGACTCATTTTGGATTTTTTGTACAGTTAGAAAATACAGTAGAAGGTTTAGTCCAAACACGTTCCATTCCAGGGGATTATTATTTATTTCATGAGGATCGTAGTGAGTTGGTTGGGAAAAGAAACGGGGTTGTATATCGGGTTGGCCAATCGGTAAAAGTTAAAGTGGTTGCAGCGAATAAACAAAAGGGAAATGTGGATTTTGAATTGGTTCTTCCAAGGCAAAAGGGTCAAGATTTTCGTTTGAAAAAGAATTTGGAAAGACATAAAAGGGAAGAAAAATCTTTTTCGTATTGGGATAATCCAAGAGATCGAAAGTTCAAATTTCATTCCTCGCCTCCAAAGCGTAAAAAGGAAAAGCGAGAGTCTTTCGCTAAAAAAAGACGGAAAAAACATTCCGGTCATTGATAAGGAGAAGAAATATGGATTCTATAAAAGTAGTGGCGTTCAATCGTCGTGCTGCACATGATTATTTCTTAGAAGATCGTTTTGAGTGTGGTATGGTGCTGACGGGTACAGAGATTAAATCCATTCGCTTGGGAAAGGTTCAGTTTCAGGATTCTTATATTACCATTCGTAAGGGGGAGGCTTGGGTCAAGATGCTGCATATTTCTCCGTATAAGTATGGCAATATTTTCAATGTGGATGAGACAAGAGACCGCAAGCTGTTATTGCATAAGTTGGAAATTCAACGCTTGGATCAAAAGGTTCGTTTGAAGGGATATACATTGATTCCGGTTCGTATTTATCTAAAAAACGGCAAGGCTAAATTGGAGGTTGCATTGGCTAAGGGTAAAAATCTTCATGATAAACGAGAAAGCCAAAAGGAAAGAGATGCGAAGAGGGAAATGGCGAAAGCTTTAAAGCGCTATTGATTTTCAAAGAAAAGTTACCTATAGTTATCTTATGGGGCTGTCAAGGTTTCGACAGGTTAATGTTTGATTCGGGTGGCAGTGGAGTGATGACCTAATCATCAAACAAATTAAACGCAAATACAAATAGAAGCGCAAGCTTCGCATTCGCTGCTTAATTTAACGCTAGAGGCGTTCGCAGCGCCCTATTGGAAGAGTAGCCGTCTTCTTTCAATAGTGTAAAAAAACGGATACGAGGAATAATAACCTAGCTTATTCCTTCGACAATGAATAGGTAAATTCGAATATATTTTGGTGACTTTAAAAGTATTCGTCTTATGACAAAGTAACTAAACTGTAGAGGCTCGAATGTGGGACTTCTCTTGGACAGGGGTTCGACTCCCCTCAGCTCCACTATATAACATAAAAACCGCTTGAAATGGCGGTTTTTTACATATCTAACTGTAATTAGGTACTATTTTTCGCTTCTTAATAGATGGTTAACCTTGTAATCAAATTTATGCAACTGAGTTTATTGTTATATTTGCATTAAATTTGGATATGTGTGAAAACCAATAGGGAAACCTAATTTCATGTATATTTCATTAACACTAATTGTATGTAGTTTATTATTCAGTTTTTTGCTTCTTTTCAAAATTGAATTATAAAATTTTTTGAAATCGTTGCTTGGTAGAAAACATGCAAAAGTGATAAGGTTACTATATAGATTTTGCTTTGATGAGGTTGCATTGATTCTATATTTATCATGAAGGGCTGGAATGTATGAGATATTTGCTCTGGTGCTAAATGAGAATAAACTTGAATTATGTGCCGTTGTATTTCGTAAAGATAACAGGTTGGCTAGCATTGTATCAAAATTATGAGGAGAAATATTTAAAACAACGCCATCTATGTTTTCAGATAATAATTTGTTAAATGTACCTATGATTTCTGCGCGTTCTTTAAATTTCATAATTTTAAACATTGATACAATATTTCCAAAAGTAAAATGATCAATTAAAACATACATCGAGATATCTTTGTGATCTCGAATATAGTGCTTGACAGAATTCGGCTCTTTCTGCTTTGTTTGCTCATTGATTTTCTTAGAAATCAATGAAATTAGAGTAGAAATGTCTAAAATTGTGCAGGTGTTGAAATTATAACTATCTTTGTCTAAACAAGAAAAAGGTTCTTGGTGATATTTTGAAAAAACATGTGCAATTGTTGATTTCAAATGTTTTTCAATTAATAGTAAATTTTCTAGTATATCTTGTTTAATGGCATTTTCGAATTTATGGATAGCTATAATTTCATCAAAATTCGAACCGTCTTTATACATTTCACTATTTCCCTTATTTTGCAAAAAAGGACGTGCACAACAATTTATAACATTATAGTAGTTGTTGAGCTCTAAATATCTTCTTGCGATTTGTTCATTTGAAATGTTAACATTTCTCGATTTTAGTTTTTCGATTTGCTCATCAACTGAATTGAATTTTTTCATGTCATTCTCCTCTTGTGGATATAAAAGAAAAAGGTCTTCTCAAATGAGTAGACCTTTTCTCGCAAATGGGCTTCACAAGTTTCCACAGCTTTTAAGTAAGCTCATTCTATACATTTAGATTTTTTTTGTCAACTTTTTTAATACTTTTTCAATAGTACTTCTTTGTTATATCTTCTGGGTTCATGTGCCATATTATCACCTTGATGAGCAGAACTAATGTCAATTTTAACGAAATCAACATCAGGTTGACCTTTATTAGCATGTTTAACAATAGTTTTTGCCATTGTTTGTTCTTTGATTTTTCTTATTTCAAGTTTTTTGGTTTTTCTTCTCGTTTACATGTGATTTTGGTATCTTTTTTATACTTACGTATTGGAACAGCATAATGTCTATAAGTAAGATAGATAATAAATAACCAAATGATAATTCCAGTAATATAAGATGGTAGTTTTTCCATGATTCTATTATATGTTGAAAAATCTATAGTTGTTAGCAAAATATAATAGTTTAAAACTTCATGAATATAGTTGGATATATTGGCATGATTGGTCATAGCTTATCACCACTTTTAAGAATCTTCTTTCCACAACTTCGCCCATGATTGTTATAGGCTTTTCAATTACTTCTTGTGGTGTAAATATTTTTATTTCGTGTGCTGGGTTATTTGGAATGAGAGTAAATAAAGTGGATAAAGAATCTAATTTATAAAGTGATTATAGATTTATGACACATATCATAGTGGTTAAATAGGGAAATAGCTTTTAAAATTAACTATTATTTCTTAGTTAGTTGACGCTAACTAGGACCGGTGTTAAAATAAAAACCGACAAAGCTGTCGGTTTTTATTGACCGTAAGAGGAGGGCTATTTTGGAAGACAAAAAGCAAAAAGCTGGTCAAATCAGAAAAAAAGAAATATTAGATGTAGCTAAAAAAGTCTTTTTGAAGAAAGGATTCGCTGATACGGTAATGGAAGATATTATTACCGAAACATCCTTATCTCGAGGAGGTGTCTATTACCATTATAAAAATAAGGTGGAAATATTACATGACTTAATGAAAGAAGGTATAGCATATCGTGTAGATAAGATGAAAGAATTTTTGAAGGATTATTCAGGAGGATTGGATAAAAATGCTATAGCGCAGATCATTGTGGATAAAGTGCTCGATGACAACGAACTGATAAGTGTATATGTCATCTATCTTCAGGCGCAAAAAAATAATGAAGATTTAAAAAAATTATTTCCCATCTTGGTTGAGGAAACCCTAAGTGCTACATATTTAGGAGTTCAAGAGGCAAAAAACAGTGATTACATGTATCTAGCCAACGATTTTTTAATCTTTTTTATGAATACAATTGTTCTAGGATGCGAAATTTTGGATGGAGCAAGGGATAGCTTTGTGAAGAATAGAGAATTTTTTGTTGAAATAGTAAAACTATTTATGGATCGCCACGATGAAGGCAAAATAAAATAATATTGAGGCATAAACTGGTTGATACGAATAAAAAGGAGTGATTGATATGAAAAATGAGAAGTGTCATTGTGATGAAAAGTTTCATCATACTTTGGATAGTAAGGAAGTCAAACAAACGGAAGATTTAATGAAAGAGGTCAAAAGTCTAAATCTGGATGTTCCTGATGAAATTCTGAATCGTATTAAGGATGATATGCAGAAAAGTGAAAAGCAGGCGCAAATCAGTATAGGTGGCTTGAGCAAGGAGCTGATGAATATTGCTCCAGAGTGTAAAGGGTGGATGCGTATTTCCGTTATTCTTGCCTGTGTTGGAGAGCTTTTTAGCTTTGCTACTTATTTCTTCAGTGCTTACGCTGCTAGCTGGCTTATAAAAAGAGCCGGTGGCATTCCGATCGGTTTTGATGAACTTTTGAAATATGCTTTTT
Organism: Bulleidia extructa W1219; assembly: GCF_000177375.1. GTDB lineage: Bacteria > Bacillota_I > Bacilli_A > Erysipelotrichales > Erysipelotrichaceae > Bulleidia > Bulleidia extructa. The sequence continues at coordinate 118,319 of NZ_ADFR01000002.1, read as the reverse complement.
TGGCAATGGCTTCATTGTTGCTTTATTTCATATTGACTGGATTCAGTACTATTATTTCTCATAAAACATCTTTTTCTATACTTGCAAGGCTCAGGCAAGCTTTATTTGAAAAACTAAAAGTGATTCCAATGGGATATTTGGTTGATAATCCTGTTGGTAAAATTAAGGTGATTATTATGGAGCGAGTGGCGGATATGGAAGACTGGGTGGCTCATCTTATGCCTGAATTACCAAGTCGGCTTTTACACCCAATACTTTGTGTCATCATTTTATTTTTTGTGGATTGGCGGATAGGTTTATCTATTTTTGCACCATTGCCTATTGTCATTATCGGTATGGCAGCGATGATGTACCAATATCGTGCTAGGATGGCTGTTTGGCTATCCAGCTATGCTAATGTTGCTGACAGAAGTGCAGAATATGTTCGTGGGATTCCAGTCATTAAAGCCTTTGCACAGGATAAGCTTTCTTATGGGAAATTTTCTGATGCCGTGAAATTTTATCATTTTTCTACGATGAAGTGGTGGAAACAAAGTTGGTTAGGTAGAGCCTTAATGACCGCTGCAATGATGACGCCACAGCTGGTGAGTATGCCTTTAGCCTTTTATTTTTACGGACAAGGTCAGATGAGCATGGAAACTTTGTTATTATCACTAATCCTTCCCATTTCTATATTACCGCAGGCTTTTGCCATCATGATGAGCTTTGAACTTTTTCAGATGGCTTCTAGCAACTGGGTACCAATCAAAGAATTGTTGGATATGCCTGTTCAAAAGCGCCCTGATGCTGAAAACAGGGTGGTTATTGACAGTAATAAGGGAATTGAATTTGAAAAAGTAAGTTTTTCTTATCACGATGGCAATGAAGTATTACATAATATTTCCTTTGTAACTAAGCCAGGGGAAGTAACTGCACTTGTAGGCCCTTCTGGAAGCGGAAAGTCGACCATTGCAAAACTTTTAGTAGGCTTTTGGGATCAGTCATCAGGTACAATTTCTCTTGGTGGGGTAGACACAACAGATATTTCATTTAAGCAACTGGCCGAAGAGGTTTCTTTTGTTTCACAAGACAACTTCTTATTTGATGTCAGCATCAGGGATAATATTCGTCTTGGCAAACCGAATGCGACGGAAGAAGAAATCGTTGCTGCGGCCAAAGCTGCTCATTGTCATGAGTTTATTATGGCACTGCCGGATGGATACAATACCAAAGCAGGCGAGGCAGGTGGTGCAATGTCGGGTGGTGAACGCCAACGTATAACACTTGCTAGGGCTATTTTAAAACCCGCTTCCACCATTGTTTTAGATGAAGCAACCGCTTATGCTGACCCGGAAAATGAAGCTCTTATTCAAGAAGCAATATCTCATCTTGTAAAGGGAAAAAATCTTGTGATAGTCGCACATAGACTGAATACAATCAAGCAAGCTCATCAAATTATCTTAATGGATAAAGGCCAAATTGTAGCAAAAGGAAGACATGATGAATTAATGAAAGAGCCACTGTATGCAAGACTTTGGAAACAATATTTAGGGGAGGAATAAGGTATGAAGTTTATTAAATTATCGTTTAAATTAGCTGGCCAGTATAAAAATCGTCTTAAAGCTGGAATATTCTTTATTTTTCTACAGAACGCTTCTGTCTTATTTGGTTTTTTTGCCCTCTTTCTTTCATTTAGCTGGATGAAAGAAACGACCAAAGCTCATATTTGGATGATTTTTGGAGTGTTGTTTGCGTCTTTCTTGTTTAATTTTCTAACAGGTTGGGCAAAAAGTAGTCTTAGTGATGGAGTCTTTTTTGGCATTTTTAAGGATTACCGACTGATAGTTGGTGAAAAATTAAAAAAAGCCCCTATGGGTTATTTTGCTGAGCAGAGTCTTTCAAGAATCATGGCAGCATTTACTAATGTTATGAAAAGTCTTGAAAACTACTCTTCGATGAGTATTGATTTTGCGATTTCTGGTGCTTCAATATCTTTTTTCCTCTTAGTTGGGATGTTTGGTGTCAATATTAAAATTGGCTTTTTGACGCTGATTTGCTTAGCTCTGATTTGGTTTTGTGTATTTCTTATGGTCAATCAGTCTAAGAAAGAGGTTACTCGAGAACATGCCGCAATTACCAAGGTGAGTGATGCTCTTATTGATAGTATTTGTGGTATTCCTGTGTTGCGTAGCTTTCCATTGGCTGATGCAGGAGTGGTGGAAGAAGTTCATTCTAAATTGAAAAATTCTTCTGAGGAACTTCGGCGTGCGCAAATTCATTTTGAGGTGGTCTTTGTCGCTTATTCAAGAATTTTTATAACTGTTATCAACCTTTCCAGCTTACTTGTTACATTACTTTCTTGTTATCTTTATACCAAAGGAGAGGTTTTATTACCACAAGCACTGACGGTTTCGGCAGCTGGTTTTATGATTTTCGGTGGTTTGAAGCAGCTTGAAAATGCGGCTATCTTGATGGTGAAAAATCCTGCTAATATGCAGTATTTAGATGAGGTTTTGGATATTCCTGAAATAAATGATGGTACTTTAGAAGTCATAGCAAATCAAAATATTGTTTTTGATCAGGTAAATTTTAGTTATGATAAAAGTAATCCGGTTTTAAAAGATATATCGTTTACTATTCCTCAAGGCTCAAGAACGGCTATAGTAGGGCCTTCAGGATCCGGAAAAACAACGATTATCAATTTATTATCCCGTTTTTATGATATTGATAGTGGTGCTATTCGATTAGGAGGTAAGGATATACGAGAATACAAGGTTGAAAAATTGCTTAAAAATCTTTCTCTTGTTTTTCAAGATGTGTATCTTTTCCAAGATACGATAGAGAATAATATTCGCTTTGCTAATCCACAGGCAAGTCATGAAGAAGTGGTGGCAGCTGCTAAAAAGGCACATTGTCATAATTTCATTATGGCGCTTCCGGATGGCTATAATACCATGGTTGGTGAGGGTGGAAGTTCACTTTCTGGCGGTGAAAAGCAACGGGTTTCTATTGCTAGAGCCTTGCTTAAAAATGCACCAATTATTCTTTTAGATGAAGCAACCAGTTCAGTTGATCCTGAAAATGAATATGAAATTTTGGCGGCTATTGAAGAGCTGTCTAAAGGACATACCGTGATTTCTATTGCTCATAGGCTTTCTACTGTAAGAAAAGCAGACCAAATCTTAGTGATTGATGGTGGTAAATTGGTACAAGAGGGGAAGCATAGTGATTTGATAAAGGAAGAAGGTATTTATTCATCTTTCATCAACGCACGTGAACGAGCGGCTAATTGGAAATTATAGAGTAACGAATGCTTTCTGAAAAAAAGGTGGCTTTCTTAACTTTAGTTTTTAAGAGCTTTTCAAAAATATTCAGATGATGTTTAGAGCAACTAAAAGTTTGTTTTTGGTTGCTTTTTTGATATGAAAATGTCAAAAAATAAAATTTGCAGAGAATATAGAATTGAAAAGGGTGGGGAAAGCGAAGGTATAGACTCATAGAGGAACGGATTATTTTTACGATATAAAAAGTATATCAATATATTTTTTGCTTAAAATGCTCTCGTTTCACTTAAAACTAAAAAAGTGGCTATTTCCATACTTTTGGGATATTATTTGCACTAATTTATGAAGCTTTTAAATGGCTGAATTAAGATTGACATCACCTTATATTGTTCATGATTAGATCGGGAGTGGTTTTTAAATATTTATTCTTTACAAGCATTGGTCAAGCTATACAATTCAATTCACCTTGTGGATTCTATATGCTTTAACTCCTTGGTAGGATTAGTCATCAAGGAAATCCTACGGATGAGTTAATCTCTTTGAAGTTTAGCAGAAAATTTAAACGATAGAGAACAAAGATAGATATTTTGAAGTATCTTATTATACAATAGGTAATAAAGAGGTGAATTTATGTTTCCAGAATCAAAAAACATGTCGATACTTTCGGCTGCCCTATATATCTTAATTGGTACTTTGATGACTTTCTTTCCGGGTATGAGTGCACAGTTGTTATCTATTAGTGTGGGGGCTATATTTACGGTTATTGGTATTATTTTGTTAACAACTTACTTTGTATTAGATGTTCATAAAATTTTATATCGAAATGATTTTGCGTTTGGTATTTTATCCATCTTGGCTGGTTTAGTTATCATTATTCAAAAAGACTTGATTTTGAGTTTAATCCCTATTTTACTGGGCTTAGTCATTATGGCAAGCGGGCTAATGAAACTTCAAAGAGCTGTTGTTGCACAAAGGATCCAATCCAATCAAGCGATGACTTATTTGGTTTTGTCAGTAGTGGCTTTGATCCTTGGGTTAGTGATTATTTTTCTATTAGCTGGGCACCAATCTCGGCAGGTGTTATTTATAGTTATCGGTATTGGGTTGATTTATGCGGGTATATCAGACTTGTTTGCGATTTTCTTTTTGGAAAGTTCTTATAAAAAAGCGATTGAGAGGATAGATCATTCAACTCCTGTTGAAAAAATAAAAGAAAGTGAGGAAAAAAATGTATAATGATTGGTTTAAAATCGGATCAGTGACGGTTCATGGCTATGGTGTTATGATTGCCGTGGGAATTTTAGCGGCCTTTTGGATGGCGGAAAGATTAGCGAAGCGATTTCATTTAGAAACGAATAAAATAGATAATCTAATTTTCTTATGTGTGATTGTTGGATTTGTTGGAGCAAAGGGTTTGTTTATTTTAACGGATTTAAAAGGATTTATGGCAAATCCAATTGCGACTTTGGGTTCACAAGGATTTGTGGTGTATGGAGGAATTCTTTCCGGTGCGTTGGCGGGTTATTTATATTGTCGTCATTATCATTTAGATTTTTTAACTTATTTTCATGTATTAGCTCCCTGTATTGCCTTAGCTCAAGGATTTGGTCGAATTGGCTGCTTTTTGGCAGGATGTTGTTATGGAATACCGACAGATGCTTGGTATGGGGTAACGTTTCCGGCAGGTTCTTTAGGACCTGGTGCTGGAATTAAAGTCATTCCGACGGAATTGATTTCTTCCTTAGGAAATTTCATTATTTTTGGCGTTTTATACTATGTATTAACTAAGTCAAAAGAATCAAATAAGACAGGTGCTTGGTATTTGATTTTATATGGTTTTGGTCGTTTCTTGGTTGAATTTATTCGAGGTGACTTGATTCGCGGTATGGTTGGTTTCTTATCCACTTCTCAATTTATTAGTTTATTTGTTGTGGCAGGTGGAGTTGGTTTACTAATGCTTGAAAATAAACGAAAGGTGGTGATTGGATGAAAGTTGGGATTGCAGGAGATCATAGCGCTGTAGAATTGAAACAAGAATTGATGAATCATTTGATTCAAAAAGGGTATGAGGTGATAAATTATGGAACCGATTCAACAGAATCAGTGGATTATCCGGCCTATGGAGAAACTTTAAGCAGAGAGATTATGAGCGGTAAAGTGGAAAGAGGTATTGCTATTTGTGGAACCGGTATTGGGATCGGGATTGCTTGTAATAAAGTGCCTGGTATTCGTTGTTGTACCTGTAGTGAACCTTATTCAGCTATGTTGGCTCGGAAACATAATGATGCCCAAGTTATTTCAATTGGTGCTAGGGTTGTTGGTTCTGAATTAGCAAAGATGATCGTAGACATTTTCTTAGAAACGGAGTTTGAAGGTGGTCGTCACCAAAGAAGAGTGAATTTATTAAATCATATTGGTTAGAAAATAGGTGTTATTTTTGAGAATAGAAAAGCCAAGATCATTGATCTTGGCTTTCATCTGTTTGAGGCTGTTCTTGCTCGGATTCACCATTTAGGATATTCATGAATTCATCTCCTGTGATGGTTTCTTTTTCATAGAGGAATTGAGCTAGTTTATCGAGATCTTGCTTATGTTCAGTTAATAGAGATTTCGCTAATTCATGTTGTTTTTTAACAAGGGCTACCACTTTTTTATCAATTTCAGCGGCTGTTGCATCGGAACAAGCCATGGATGTGTCACCACCTAAATACTTGTTTTGAACCGATTCCATAGCAACCATATCGAAATCGGACATACCATAACGAGTAATCATTGCCCTAGCCAATTGAGTAGCTCGCTCGATATCATTAGAAGCTCCGGTTGTAATAGAACCAAAAGTCACTTCTTCAGCAGCACGACCGCCAGTTAGGATCGCAATTTTTGCTTCCAGCTCTTCTTTGGTATATAAAGGATGATTTCCTTCTTCGACTTGCATAGTATAACCAAGTGCTCCAGAAGTACGAGGAATAATAGTAATCTTTTGAACAGGTGCGCTGTGAGTTTGCAAGGCAGCTACAAGGGCATGTCCTATTTCGTGGTAAGAGACGACCATTTTTTCTTTATCGGTCAAAATCGAATTTTTCTTTTGATAGCCTGCAAAGACGACCTCAATGCTTTCCTCTAAGTCCCTTTGACTAACAGCTTGACGGTGTTCTCGAACTGCCCGTAAAGCAGCTTCATTGATGATATTTGCCAATTCAGCACCTGATGCACCAGAGGCAATACGAGCAATCATGTTATAGTCAATATCTGGTTCGGTTTTTACTTTCTTAGCGTGAACTTTCAAGATTTCTTCACGACCTTGTAAATCAGGTAGTTCAACCGGCACTCGGCGGTCAAAACGACCTGGGCGAAGAAGAGCCGGATCTAAGTTTTCAGGACGGTTGGTTGCTGCTAAGATTACAATACCATTGTTTTCTTCAAAGCCATCCATTTCCGTCAGTAACTGGTTTAGAGTTTGTTCTCGTTCATCATTGCCACCCATATGACCGGCAGTACGTTTTCCACCAACTGCATCAATTTCATCAATGAAGACAATACAAGGTGCTTTTTCTTTTGCTTTTTTAAATAAGTCACGAACTTTGGAAGCTCCCATACCAACAAACATTTCGATGAATTCGGAACCGGAAATAGAAATAAATGGCACATTGGATTCACCAGCTACTGCTTTGGCTAGCATCGTTTTACCAGTTCCGGGAGGACCGACTAAAAGAATTCCTTTCGGCATGGTTGCCCCAATGGATTTATATTGGTTTGGATCATGTAAATAATTAACAATTTCTTGTAGATTTTCTTTTGCTTCATCTTCACCCGCTACGTCTTTAAACCGAATATCTTCTTTAGATTTTTCATGCACACGAGCATTTGATTTGCCAAAATTAAACATACCACCCATACCTCCAAAGGAGGAGTCGGAACCGTTTCTTGCAGCATTCCTCATTAACATACGAATTAAGAAAGTCGCCCCTAGAATTGGGAAAATCCAAGCAATCAAAATATCTAACCAAGTATTACTTGGTTCTTTAATGGTGGAAGAAAAATCGACTTTATGGTCATAAAGACGCTTGGTCAATTGAGGGTCATTGACGATACCTGTCTTATAAATGGTTTTATCGTTATGTACTTCGTAGTAGATTTGGTTTTGTTCAACACGAACTTTTTTGACTTGATTGTTATTGGTTTTTTCAATGAAAGTTGTGTAAGATGTTTCTTTAATGTTTTGTTGCTGAACAAGTGGCCGCAAGATTAAATTCAAAGAAATTAATACGAGCATGACCAATGAATAGTAATACAGCAACGGTTTTCGTTGTTTATGATTGTTAGAATTCATATTCATATTGTCACCTCTTTAGCACTATTTCTTATAGAGTGCTAAAACTATTTTATCATCCCCTTTTGAATTGTAAAGGAGATTAATTATGTGAAGTCGTGTGCTGATTATGGGAAGTGTTTTCTCAAAAGGAGATTTGGTGTTTGTAGTTAGTTGGGACGAATAGAGGTTAGATAGTAAAAAAGTGTCGCATTAAAAGATGCAATTTTATAGTATAATAGCTGAGATTCGGATTGAAAAAATAGGAAGAAATGGGGTTTATACATGAAGAAAATCAGAGTAGATTTTTCTAAAAAAATGGTGAAACTGGGCACAATTGTATTTGTGTTACTAATGCTTGGATCTGTTGTGTCCGGATGGTTAGGATATGTCAAATTACACGCTGCTGTTGGAACGATAAAATACGTTGGCCAACTGGAAATGACACGTGATAAAGAGGCTGAGGATTTTGATGATAATGCAACAGTATTTGAGGTGGTTTATCGACGTAAAGATTCTAAAATGATTGTGAATTATTCCAAGGAGGAGTATGAAAATTTAGCGAAAGATACGATTCAAGCTTATCAATATCAAAGTAAAGATGGGACGAATTTATTCTTTGCAGAAAAGAATCCTAGTTTAGAGAAGGTACAAGCAACTTATAGAGAAAAAATGGCTGAAAAAACGATGGCTATTTTTAACCTGTGTTCTTCTTTGACTATTTTGGCTGTTTCGGTGTTGATTATGATTGTCTTTGGGCACATGTTTAGTACTTATGAGAAGTCGTGGTTTTTATCTATCATGGTATTGGCGACTATTTTTGCGGTTGCTTTTCCGGAAAAAAGTGCGAATGGAGTCAATGGAATTATCATCATGTGGCTATATCTCATGGATACCTTTCTCAATATTTTGTGTGAATTATTGATTTCTAAGCAAAATAAATATAATTTCATGATTTCAGTTGCGGTTGAGTTGGTAGAAATTGCCATTAATTTGGTTTTAATGTATCGTTTTGCGTCGATGGTGGTGACTTTATTGTTCTGGATACCGATTGATATCATCAGCTTTATCAACTGGTCAAAACATGAGGATTCAGAAGAGAAAGATTTAACCATTGTTCGTCGTTTAACGGGCTGGCAAGAGGTGCTTGTGTTAACCGGAATTGTTGTGTTTACTGTAGTGGTAGGATACTTTATCAGTGGATTGGATATTCGAACAGATTTTGTGAATCGTTCTATGGCGACATGGATTGCATACCTAGACGCTTGTGCAACGGCGGTTGGGATAGCGAATGGTTTGTTTATTTTATTCCGTTTTCGTGAACAATGGGTGGCTTGGTATATTAGTGCTATTTTAGAAGCCTCGATGAATATCATGTTGGGACAGTATGTGTTATTGGTTTTAAAATTAGGATATTTAACCAATACAACGTATGGTTATATCAAATGGACAAAGTACATTAAGTCGCATAAAGAGGAAAAGCTCACCATTTTCTAACCAAGACTTGTCATTGCGTGAATGAGGCGAAAAGATTAAAATTAGGATGAACAAAATCAGTATAGGAGGATTTTATGGCGATTTTAGCAGGTGATTTTAAAACGGGATTAACCGTATTAGTAGATAATGATCCATGGGTGGTTTTAGATTTCCAACACGTGAAACCGGGTAAAGGAGCCGCTATTTTAAAAACTAAGATGAAGAATCTTAAGACGGGCTCGACACAAGAAAGAAACTTTAACGCTTCCACCAAGTTTGAAGCGGCGATGATTGAAAAGAAGGATGTTCAATATTCATATAATGATGGTTCTATTTATTATTTCATGGATCAAGAGAGTTATGAAATGTATGAATTAGATGGAAATCATGTTGGAGATAGTAAGAACTTCTTAGTGGAGGGTATGGAAGTCACCTTGATGTTTTTTGATGGTAACGTATTATCCATTGATTTACCAGATAAGGTAACGTTAACGGTTGTAGAAACAACTCCAGCCATCAAGGGGGCTCCTTCAACCCAATCAAAGGATGCCACTTTGGATACAGGTATTACCATTCGTGTTCCGCAATTCATTGAGCAAGGTGAAAAGATTCTTGTGTCAACGTCTGATGGTAAATATGCCAGTCGCGCCTAGAATTGTCTTAATTACAGGAGCCGCTAAAGGGATTGGTAAAGCCATTGCCATAGAATTGGCTAAAAATCAATATGCGATCGTCCTCAATTATCATCATTCTAAAAAAGAAGCATTCTCTTTGAAAGAAGAGATTCAACGGGAGTATTCAGTTCCTTGCATGGCGATTCAAGCTGATGTTTCCAAAGAACAAGAAGTGGATAGGATGGTCAAACAAGTTGAAAAAGAGTTGGGTTATGTTGATATTTTGATTAATAATGCGGCGATTGATTTATCAAACTTATTTCATTTAAAAACAGCAAAGGAATTCCGAAGAACTTTAGATGTCAATGTAGTTGGTGCTTATAATTGTGCCAATCGGGTATATCCGCACATGATTGAAAAAGAGTTTGGTAAGATTGTGAATATTGTCTCTACGAATGGAATCAATAGTTATTATCCAATGAGTTTTGATTATGATGCCTCTAAAGCAGCTTTAATTTCATTGACTCATAACTTAGCTTGGCAATGTTCTCCTTACGTGAATGTGAATGCGATAGCACCGGGGTTTATTGGAACAGAAAGTGAACTAGATGGTTACGATGCGGATTTCTTGAAAGAGGAATGTGAAAAAATTCTAGTTCAACGCTATGGTGAACCGAAAGAAGTGGCAGCTTTGGTCCGTTTCTTAATTAGTGATGAAGCTAGTTATATCAATAATTCCATCATCCGTATTGATGGTGGACAAAGAGGTAGTTGTTAGAAAATGATCTGTTAGACTTGAACAGGTCATTTTTTGATGATCAAAATACATTTATAGCTGATTTTGAAGAAAGAGAGGATAACGATATCAAATTGTTTAATTTTAATGATAGAGCTTCTTAATTTGAAAAAAAGTGAATATACATTATAATGAACCAACGGACTAATTAGAATAAAGTCACGATAGGAGAATATATGAATCGTAAAAAGTTGAAAAAAATAACTCTCGCTACCCTTGCTACCTTATCTACTGGTCAAGTGATTGCACAAGTAACCCCTGTATTAGCTGAACAAACGAAAGACAAGTTGAATCAGGCTTCTAGTGAATATGAAAAAGCAGTTCAAGAAACAATTGGCGCTCAAAATGCCGTTAATCTTGCTAAGAATACCTATGATCAAGCAACGAAATTGGAAAAAATAAAGAAAGAAGCATTAGAAGCGGCTAAAAAAGATAAGGTGAGTGCTGAACATGATTTTTCTATGGCCGATAAAGCAAATCAAGAGGCTCATAGTGGAGAAGCTAGGAAGAAAGCTGATGCTGAACTGGAATTAGCTACTGATGAGGCTAATCATGCCCAAGATGAGTTGAATACTAAAAAAGAACGTTTAAATAAAGCGCAAAAAGACTATGATGATAAAAAGTCGACAACTGATAAAACAGTTTCCGAGTATAAAAAAGCCAAGACGGAAACAGCTACTAAAGTAAAAGAAAAAGCAAAATTAGAGAAAGAAGTTGCAGCTTCAAAAGCGAAATGGGATCAAGCAACTAAGAATAAACAAACAAAAACCGGTGAGCTAAATACTTCTAAAACGGAATTAGATGAGATGGAGGATAGCCATTTTAAATCTAAGGCCGCAAAAGAATTAGAAGAAATTAAGAATCATGTGAAAACGCTCAGGAAAAAAATTCATGAAAAAGAAGAACAAGTTAAGCAACTTAAAGAAAAGTTAGAGGTGGCTGAAGATGAATTTGGAACAAAAGAAGCGACTGAAACAGAAAAGAAAGAAGATTTAAAGGACGCCAAAAACGTATTGGATCGTGCTAAAGAGCAACAAAAGAAGTTACAAGAAGCTAAAAATAAAGCACAAGCTGATTTAAAGAAAGCGGCCAACGATATCAATCAACATAATAAAGAAGTGGATGCTGCTAAACAAGAAGTTCAAAAAGCAGAAGAAGAGCTTAAAAATCTAAATGTGGATAAAATGATTGCCGAATTGAAAAACGCTTTAGATAGAGCTAAGTCTCAGCTAGATGTGGCAATAGCTAACGTAGCTAAGGGAATGGTTGGATTCTATGAAACCAATAAATCCACTAAGGCACTTGAATTAATAGAAAAGTATAAGAGCGTTTTTAGAACTATCGAGAATAACTCATTATTGTCATTGGATAATGCGATTGATGGAGTTAAGGGAATTATTGAAATGAACAAGTTGCGTACGACTGATAGCAACTTTAAAGGCTTAAAAAAATTGATGATCCATGACGATATTATGGCTGTTGCACAAATTCAAGGGGCTAAGTCGAAGGAAATTGTGGAAAAAGATGAACATGCGTCGGCTCATTCTCACTTAATTAAAGGTGTTGGTGAAAATGTAGCACAAGGCTATGGCAAAGGAAAGGCTTTAAAAGCATTATATGAAGAAGAAAAGTTTGTTTATGACAATAATGAACTGGAAGATGATCAGTATATCGCTAAATTTGAACAAAAGTTTGGATACAAACCACTTACACGTGAAGATGGACATTATTTGAATATTGTTTCTGAAAAATATACGACGGTTGGTTCTGTTGATGGTATTAAAACGGCTAATCAGTATGGCACGTTGATGAACCAAGTATTTGGTATGAAAAATGAGCCTAATTATGGGCATGAAGGCATTGAAGATACTAGGTATTTAGAAAAATTAGTTAAGTATAAAGCTGAAGTGGAAGCAAAAAAGGAAGAAGCACAAAAGGCTTACAATAAAGCTAAGAAATCTTATGATGAAGCGGTGACTAATCAGGGTGCAACTCAATTGAAGAAAGCACAAGAGAAGGTGGCTAAAGCTAAAGAAAAGGTTGCCAAATTAGAAGCTAAGACAGCTGAATTAGATAAAGCGGTTAAAGCGGCTAATGAAGCATTAGGAAAGGCGATTGAACCTTTAGTTAAAGCCACTAAGGAAGTCCAAGAAAAAGAAAAAATGGTATCGGATCTTGAAACCGGCTTAAAACAAGCAGAAGCAGAAACACAAAAAGCTAAATTGGTTCGAGATGTGGCTGAACAAGAAGTTCAAAAGGCTACTAAGGAATTAGAGGATGCTAAGAAATCTTCTGATATTCTTAAAAATAGAGAAACGGATTTAACGAATAAGTTGCAAAATTATGAGGTTGAGCTACAAAAAACAAAAGAAAAAGTAAAAACCTTAACACAAGAAGTAGCTCAACTGGAAGAAGCTGAGAAGCGGGTTTGGAAAGAGTACGATGAATTAGTCCAAAAACAAACTAAGGTCAATCATGATTTTGAAGTTCTCAAGAAAAACGAGGAAGCTAAGAAGCAGGAATATTTATCAGCTAAAAAATCGTCTGATGAATCTTATAAGGTATTCATAGATGCTAAGAGTAAGTTAGAAGAAGCTAAGAAAGATTTGAAAGCTAAACAAGATAAATTAGAAGAAGCTAAAAAGGCGGTGGATCGTTTTGATACGGTGAAGACAGAGGCCACTTTGACCAAGGCAAAAGAAAATTAAAGCAATCCAGCGCAGCGTTAATGATAGCCCAAGAGAATCATGTCAAAGCAATACAGGCTTTAGAATTGGCTAAAAAAGAGTTAGAAAAGAAAGAAGCTAAATTAAATGAATTAGCCATGAAACGAGATAAATTACGCCATCAATATCATTTGGCGTTGAAAGCTCATAAGGATTATTTGGAAAAAAATAAAGAGAAAGTAAAACAGAAAAAAGCTGCTGATACTGCGTCTAAAGATGAAGCCTCTTTTGAAAAGTCTTCTACTAAGAAAACAGTTTCTAAGGTGGCGAAAATGAAGAAAAATGACTCTGCTTCTAAGAGCAAGGATAAGATTGAAAATGATACCACATCTAAAGTAGAAGAAGAGAAACAAGAGAAGACTCAAAAAGAAAATCAAGCAGAAAGTACAGATACCAGCAAGAAAGAAAAAGGGGCAACTAATAAAAAAATGAAAAAGGAAGAAACAGAAGAAAAGAAGAATTCTGTTATGCCTCTTGCTATTGGATTTATTAGTACGGCTTCAATTATCGGTATTGGTCTCTATATTTATAAAAGAAGAAATGATTAAGTGATTGGGTTAGCGTAAAAGCTAACCTTTTTTAGTGGGGGAATTTATAATACTGAATGGGTTGATAACTAAATAAAAAAACCAAGTTGAAATAGGTCAGCTTGGTCGTTATTCAGTACAATATTTTGGAAAAGTGGATTCTATTCGTATCGCCAGTTCATTTCCCAAGAAGTATGACTATCTTTATATACACGAGTGACTCTTGGTGTGATCAAAGAGATGATTTCATAAGAAATGGTGTTGGTTTCTAAAGCCATTTGGTTAAGAGAAATATGGGATCCAAAGATTTCAACGGTATCTTCAAGGGAAATTTTCTGCTCTAATTTCACCATACATTGATCCATACAAATGCGTCCGACGATTGTTCCGTATTGACCATTTACATATACTTTTCTTCCTTGATTGATGCGAAGTAGACCATCTGCATATCCGATGGGTAAGGTGGCGATGATTTCTTCTTCTTGAGCCCTGTAAGTGGCTCCATAACCGATGGTTTCACCAGGATGAACGACTTTGATCATGATGGGCTTGGTGTATAGAGAAAGAGCTTCTTGTAGACCGGTATGGTGTGTACTATAACCATAAAGAGCGATCCCAAGGCGTACCATGTTGGTAAAGTTATCTTGAAAATACAAAGAGGCATCGGAATTATCGGCGTGAATATATGAAAATGAATGATTCAAATAAGTGACGATTTTTTTGAAATCTTTAAATTGGCGAGCGGTATTTTTTTCGTCTTGGTCTGATTGGTAATAATGTGTGAAAATTCCTTCAACTTGCGCATTCTGGTCTAGCAGATGAGATAGGGCTTTTTTAGCTTCATCGGCATTATCGAAACCAATGCGATTCATACCGGTATCAATTTTAAGATGAATGCTTAAACCGGTTAAATCATGTTGTGTGAATTTTTCGATCCATTCTTCAGAATAAGCGGTGACAGTAATATGATTTTGAATAAGAGTTTCTAAATCTTCTATATTAGTACCGCCTAGAACTAACAGTTTGCCCTGGAAGCCATGTTTACGAAGAACAAGAGCTTCATCAACGGAAGAAACCCCTATAAAATGGATACCGATCATTTCCAGTTGTTTACTTAATTGTATATCTCCACAACCGTAAGCATTTGCTTTTAAAATAGCCATCACTTCTTTTTGTTGAAAAGATTGAACTTGTTGAACATTATGTTTGATTTTTTCTAAATCAATTTCAAACCAGGTTTGACGATGCATGTTTTCCTCCTTAGAACAATACAGAATAGTAATAGGCTTCATAAATAGCGCTTACTCGAATTAAAAGACCAATTAAAGCATTTAGATTGGCTGTTAGAGAATAAACTTCTATGCGAATAAATTGAGAGAAGAAAATAGCGTTTGTTAAAAGGTTAATAGCGTTCTGCCCAAATAGAATGAGTGCATCACCTACAATAATAGCTACAAAAGCTAAACAAGCCCCTAGAATGGAGAATTTTTTAGTAACGCCTCGACCTACTTTTTTTAATAATAGGGAAATCGTATAAGCAATCACGATGTAAAAGATATCTAAACGGAAAGTAAACCACCTTGATACAAGATAAAACAAATATCCCATTAAAATAGAAGCGGGTAGACCAATGAGGATAGAAAGCAAAAAGCGCTTGTTTTCATTGTGGGTATTTAAGTTATAGATACGCATAGATACCTCCAAATGTACGATATACAAATATATAGTAACACATCTTTGCTGACTAAAAAAAGAAGGTGAAAGATAAATGAATGGTATTGAAATAAAGTGTTTTTTATCATGACAAATGAATCTTTTGATTGAAATTCATGTCTGAAATTTTTCAAAAAAACCATAAAAAAATGTTGACGGATAGATAGGGGGCATGTTAGTATAACTAAGCAGCAAATAACTGTGGAGGTTTAGCTCAGTTGGGAGAGCATCTGCCTTACAAGCAGAGGGTCAGCGGTTCGAGCCCGTTAACCTCCACCATTTTTTTCTAAATGCCGACTTGGCTCAATTGGCAGAGCAATTGATTTGTAATCAATAGGTTGTAGGTTCGATTCCTATAGTCGGCACCATGTTGGAGGCGTAGCGAAGTGGCTAAACGCGGCAGACTGTAAATCTGCTCCCTCTGGGTTCGGTGGTTCGAAACCACCCGCCTCCACCATTTATATTTGTTGTGTTCATCGCAATGAATTCGGATTGGGGCATAGCCAAGCGGTAAGGCAAGGGACTTTGACTCCCTCATGCGTGAGTTCGAATCTCGCTGCCCCAGCCTTTATTTTGTGTCTGACTCGGTAGCTCAGACGGTAGAGCAACTGACTTTTAATCAGTGGGTCGAGGGTTCGAGTCCCTTCCGAGTCACCTCTTATGCGCGTGTAGTTCAATGGTAGAACGGCAGCCTTCCAAGCTGCATACGTGAGTTCGATTCTCATCACGCGCTCTTAGTAAGGAGCCTTCAGGTTTCTTTTTTTGTTGTATGTGAAAATAGAACTGGTGTTTTAAATGACACAAAAAAAAGCAAGTTTTTTAAGACTTGCCTCTCTTATTTTTTATTTTTAGGTATTCTTCTTTGATTTTACTGAAAGTTTGATCGCTTAAATCATGTTCAATCTTATGAGCATCGTGATAAGCAATGTCCGGATCAACCCCAAGTTGTTTAAAATAATCGGTCAACACTGTATTGCGTTCATGGATCTTTTTGGCAATGGCTAGGCCTGTTTCTAACAATTCTAAAGTTCCATCTTGATTCATCTGAATATAGCCATTTTCTCGCAATTTTTTCATGGCAATAGAAACGCTTGCTTTGGAATAACCGGTTTCTTCCGCTACATCAATAGAATGACAGAGACCTTTTCGTTCTTTGATAACTAAAATAGCCAATAAATAATCTTCACCTGATTCGTAAATAGACATTTGAACTCCTTTCTGATTATCATACTTGATTTTTTGGGTTTGAGGAAGAACGATGCTTCGTAAGTTCCTTTTTATATAGTATTATTATAACAGTTATGAAGAAAATTTTAATGTATAGTTCAAATGAACAAAACATAAGTGTTGTTAGAGAGATCATGCAACAAGAAAAAACAGATTTTATACTAATCGGTGATGAACAGTTGAAGTTAACAGTGCAACTTGCTTTTCTTTTAGATAAAGATCAAACAGGTGATCATAGGAAAATGTCGGGGGAATACTTGTTGATGGATGGAATCACAAAAGAAGAATGGTATACTCTGTTTGAAAATATCAAAAGAAGGATAAAGAATTTTGATGTTATTGTCATCATTAGAACGAGTCATAATCAACATTGGAATCTTCTGGAAGTATTTAGTAAAGCGATTCGAGAGAAGGAATTGATGGCGATGGTTATGGAATTGGAATCTATCTTATCTAGGGCAAATCAATTGGACTTAAACTCTTTAGAAAAATCACAAAGGGAAGAAATTAAACATGCCCTGATGAGTTCATATCTATTGTTATCACAAGGAAAATTCGAAAAAGAGCAAGTGAAAGAACATCTGATTTTATTGAAAGAGATATTGAAGGGAAAATAATGAAAAAAATTTGTATTGTAGGAGGAGCTAATATTGATATTTGTGGTTCCAGTTTAGAACCACTTCGTCAATACGATTCTAATCCCGGTGAAATTAGTTTAAGTTTTGGTGGAGTAGGGCGTAATATTGCTCAAATTTGTGCTTTGTTAGGTGAAAATGTACAGTTTGTGACTTGTTTTGCGTCTGATCCATACGCAAAAATGCTGAAAGAAGATTGCCGAAAATTGGGTATTGATATTTCCAAAAGTTCTGAAACTGAAGAGTATCCAAGCTCTATTTATATGGCTATCTTAGATCAAAATCGCGATATGAAAATTGCCATGAGCGATATGCGTATTTTAAGAGCAATGGATACTGCTTTGTTGGATCGAGCGTTAGAAGATTTAGATGAAGGAGATGCTTTGATTTTAGACGCTAACTTGGATTTAAAAAGTATTGAGTATTTAACGAAACAGGCTAAATCATTTTTAGTAGCCGATCCGGTTTCGGTTCAAAAATCCAAGCGTTTGGTTTCGGTGCTTCCTCACTTAAATGTGTTTAAACCAAATCAATATGAGGCTGAAGCATTGACAAATATTTTTGTAAAAGATAAAGAAACAGCTAGACAATGTCTTTCTTGGTTTTTAAATCAAGGAGTTCAAGAGATTATTGTGTCATTGGCCGATCAAGGTGTTATACTTGGAAGTTCAGAAGGCATGTTCTGGTACCGTCATCGTCCGATTCGTCTGTCTAATGCAACAGGTGGTGGCGATTCTTTGTTAGGAGCGTATGTTTCTGAGCGAATTCGAGGGATTAGTCCTCGTAAGGCCATTCGATTTGGTCTTAGTGCAGCGGTTGTTAGTATTGAACAAGATGCTGTACGACGTCGCAGCTTAGAAAGCGCCAAGGTGCGTGAATGGATGGAAAGTATGAAAATACAGGAGGAAAAATTATGAAAGTAAGAACAAGTCAAGAAGTGGCGAAAGCTATTGCAGAGGGAAAGCCGGTCATTGCGTTAGAATCCACCATCATTTCTCATGGTATGCCTTACCCACAAAATGTAAAAACTGCATTGGAGGTTGAACAAATCATTCGTGATCAGGGCTGTATTCCAGCAACGGTTGGTATCATTGAAGGAGAACCGGTGGTGGGGATGTCTCGGGCAGAAATTGAAGAATTTGGGAAACGTGGTTTATCCATTACGAAAGTGTCCCGTCGTGATATTCCTACTATTGTTGCGAAGAAGGAATGGGGAGCTTCTACGGTTGCGACAACCATGATTTTTGCGGCTATGGCAGGTGTTGAATTCTTTGTGACGGGTGGTATCGGTGGTGTTCACCGTGGTGCTGAGCTAACCTTTGACATTAGTGCTGATTTAGAGGAGTTAGGTAATACAAATGTAACTGTTATTTGTGCAGGTGCGAAGGCTATCTTAGATTTACCGAAGACATTGGAAGTGTTAGAAACAAAGGGTGTTCCTGTGTTTGGCTATCAAACAGAAGAGTTACCTGCTTTCTATACCAGAACATCCGGTCTAAAAGTTGATTATTCTTTGAAGGATGCCAGTGAAGCGGCAGCTATGATTCATGCCAAGAGAGAGTTAGGTTTAAATGGTGGTGTATTAATTACTAATCCAATTCCGGAAGAATACAGCATGGATCCAAAAGTGATTCATGGCGTAATTGATCAAGCTATTGCTGAAATGGATGAAAAAGGTATTCATGGTAAAGAAGCCACTCCTTTCTTATTAGCAAAAGTGGCTGAATTAACAGGTGGTGAATCGTTGAATTCCAATATTCAATTGGTATTTAATAATGCAAGGGTAGGCTGTGATATTGCTAAGGAGTACTATAAATAATGAATGAAACCGAACTTTCTGAAGTATTGACCAAAGAAAAATTGATTTCCGGTTTACAAATGTTGGGGATTACCGGTAGCCAAATTTTAGAGGTGCATACCAAAATGTCAGCTTTTAATTATGTAGTGGGCGGAGCGAAAACCATTGTGGATGGTCTTTTAGAGTTGTGTCAAAACGGGGGAACGATTTTAATGCCAACGCAAGTAGCGGATAATAGTGAGCCTAGTGATTGGCAATATCCTCCTATTTCACCAGAACTTTGGAAAACGGTGCGTCAAGAAATTCCCGCCTTCGATCCGGAAAGTTCGGATACTCACTATATGGGTTCTGTGGTCTTAAATTTTCAGCATCGAGAAGGTGTAGTCAGTTCGAAACATCCGAGTTTTTCTTATGCGGCTTGGGGTAGGTATGCTAAATTACTGGTGAACGGTCAATCTTTGCATTTTCCATTGAGTGAAGAAAGTCCAGCCGCTCGCTTATATGAATTAAAGGGATATATTTTATTGATGGGAGTAGACTTGTCCAGTTGTACCGCACTGCATTTAGCAGAATATCGCTCAGATTGTCGCCCAATTCAAATTCAAGGAGCTATGGTAGACACAAAAGAAGGTTCTAAATGGAAAGAATATTTAGATCTTCAACTAGATAGCGATGATTTTGTAAAAGTCGAGCAGATTTTAAGAAAAAAAGAGCTTCTTAGAGAAACCACGATTTGTGGCTGCAAAGTGATGCTCTTTTCCGCTACAGCGGCTATTGATGAAGCTACTCGGTATTTAGAAAATTCAAGTGTGTTTGATTTGTATCGTTAAAACCAACGGTGTTCTTGAATAGCTTTCTCATAAAGAGAAACGATCAAGGATGCCTTTTTTTCATCCTCTTTAGTGAAGCGATTTTTAATGGGAGCATCTATATCAAGCATGCCGATACAGTTATTCTCTTTCAGAATGGGAATACAAAGTTCACTTCGTGATGCACTATCACAAGCAATGTGATCTTGAATGCTTAAAACATCGGGAATGTTCAGTAATCTTTTTTCACGATAACATCTTCCACAAATGCCTTTTTCAAATGGGATATGGGTACAAGCTATTTTTCCCTGGAATGGTCCTAAAACCAGTTCATTATTTTTTACAAAATAAAACCCGATCCAATTTATATTAGGAAATAATTGATTCATAAAAGCCGTCAGATTACTTGTAGCGGCTATGAAATCTGTCTCTTCTAAAAGAGATCGTGTTTGTTGCTCTAGAATTGTCATATCCATAGTTTACTCTAAAAAGTCATATTTCGACAATTTTGGTGGTTTGGAGTAGAATAAAAAACGAAAAAAGGAAGGAGACTAGATGAATCCAAAAGTTAAAGATACAGTCTATGTCCAATCTTTTAAACATGATGGTTCGCTACATAGAACCTGGTGTAAGGCTTTTGTTTTAGAAGCAGATGAAGAAAAAATAGTGGCTGTTACAGATCGTGCATGGGTAATTGAATCAGATGGGCGTAAATGGGTTACCAGAGAACCGGCGGTCTGTTTCTTTTATAAGAAGAGATGGTTTAATGTGATATCTATGATTCGTCATAGTGGCATTTATTATTATTGTAACTTAGCTTCTCCCAGTTTATATGATGGAGAGGCTATCAAGAATGTGGATTATGATTTAGATGTTAAATTATTTCCCGATCGAAGCTATGTGATTTTAGATGAAGATGAATATCGAGATCATGGAGAAGAATATGTCTATTCAGATGACTTAAAGGAAGTGGTTGAAAGATCTATGGAGAATTTAATCGAGATGATGGAAAAGGAAGAAGATCCTTTCCGGAAAGAGTGTATTAATAAGTATTACCAGATGTATTTGGATTTAAAAGATAGATTTTGAACTTGATCAATTAGTTGAATCATTAATATCTATACTTAAAGTGCTTCATTTCTGTTGACTCAAGAATAGGGTTGGTCGGATTGTATTCAGAAGTAAAAATGGTCCAATGTTCTTTGAAGAAGGGATTGGTAGAAAGTAAATAGGATAGATTGATAATGATGTCAAAGTAAGTATTTGTGCTACATGGTTAACTCATAAATGATTAAAATTACTTAATAGGTGGGATACTTTTGATGAGAGAGAAAAAAATACAAAATAAACATTTACCAATTATGGGGATAGGTCCGTTATATGTTGTGGTTATTATCATTTTGACCGTTGTCGGAATCGCTCTTTCTATTATGAATAGGATTCCTTTTATAGGTATACCAAAATTAGAAATTCTATTTAGAATATTGGGTATTATTAGCATCTTGCTTGGTGTGATCCTGTATTTGAAAGCGGTGTTTTTTGATAAAATTGACACTTATGTTAAGAAAAATCAACTCATCATAACAGGGGTTTATGCGTATGTCCGTAATCCAATCTATAGTGCATTCATGTTTGTTTGTACAGGAATTTTATGTATTTATGCTAATCTTATACTGCTTTTTTTACCATTTGTGTATTGGGCTTTTATGACGATGTTGATGAAATATACAGAAGAAAAATGGTTATATGATTTATATGGTGAAGAGTATATCCATTATTGCCAAAGAGTAAACAGATGTATCCCTTGGAAAAAGTGACATCAGTAAGAAATATGGTAGAGTGTTGAAGATACTTGATATATTCCATTTATGGCAAGAATTTATGTCTCAAAGAAATTTCTTTATTCTGATAAATAGTATTTCAACGGATGATCTTGAAATAAATATGACAGCTTTTTTCGTGTCATAAGTGTTTGTGGATCATTTACGATGTATTGAAGAGATCATTTAATGATTATTTAAAAATGAGGCTTATGCATTATAATGGAAATAGGAACTTGAAGAAAAAATGTGCAAAGAGTGTTATGCAATAGACAATAGAAAAACTCCGTTATTACATCCTCTCGATTGTTTGAATCACCATACACAATACATTTGTGGAACATGTGGGCGTTGTATTTGTATTGAAAAGGAATCTAGTAGAGGACTTCAAAGATGGAATTTTCCGTTTAAATCCTTAGAGATAGCGAAGTTGTATTTAAGAACGGCTGATTATACAAATCAAAAAGCTTGTGGTATTTATGAGTTGAGAAATGAAAAAGGACATCTTTTTTATAAAATATTTGTAGATGATGAAGAACTAAAGCTCTACTTAAACAAGAATAAGAAGAAAAATTGTGAGAAAATGAAACCGGTTTTTATAGTGGAAGAATATAAAGAGTATGCGAATACGCAAGTGAGAAAATTGACTTTTGCTGAAGTGCAAAAGTATATGTCAAAGAGGTAAGCTAAGGTAAATAAGTGGTAGGCAGGAGAAGTGTTTTGCGTTTATGAAAAAAAGAGGCATTCTTATTTTATATGTTGTATTTATGGTACTTGTCATTTTACCTGTTATAGTTGGTCTTTGGACATGGAATGAGGATATTTTGAGGATGATCATTAAAAAAGAGGCATTTTTATTTTTCCAAATTTTTACTTATCTTCTCATATCGTTCATTGTGATTTGGTATGGTTATTTTATATATGTAACATCAGCGAGTTTGTGGTTTTATTTAACTTACAAACATACTGGAGCTAAATGTTATTATTTTTCTGGAGATAAACTTTACATTCATTCGAGATTTTCTCCTATTCCAATTGAAAAAATAGAAAATATCACAATTAAAAAGTATAGGCAAGCAGACAGCAGTTATGGGTTTAAAGTATTGGTCAAGTTAAAGGGTAAGAGGTTGAGGCAACAGTTTCGCCTTGGAATTGCAGGATTTATTCGAACGGATCTTCAAAAATTACATGACGATCTCATAAAAGATTTTAGGAAAAGAAAAATAGAGTATAAATATAGGTGAATGGATGATTGGATATGAGAACATATTTTCCTGATTGAAAAAGTAAGGATTAGATGACTATATTGATAGAAGAAGTGTATATGTTGTGAATGATAATGGATAGATAATCTAGCGGCATGCAAAACCAAAATGGTAGAGCTGGCTGCTTTTTATGTTTGATAATAAATCGTTTTTCGATTTTCCAACTACTTCCATTCAAATAAAAGAGTCTTATAAAAAGGGGAGTTGCTTATTCCAGAATTGTTGATGGAAAGTAACATATATGGTAATATACCAGTGGTATATACCGCCGGTATATACTTGTAGAGGTATTCCATGAAAATATCAGAAACACAACAAAAAATATTAAAAGTTGGCAAACGAGAGTTTTTGAAAAAAGGGTTTAAGGATGCATCCCTTAGAAAAATTGTAGCAGAAGCTGGATTTACAAAGGGTGCTTTTTATGGATATTATCCGGATAAAGCTGCTTTATTTGAAGCACTTGTTTCCGATGTGGCAGATCACTTAATAGAACAATTCAAAGTTGCGCAGGATGCACATTTTGATTTGATCCCTGAAAATAAAACGAATGAAAGTAGGGAATTATCTACGCAATATCTTCTTCATTTTGTGAATTATATTTACGATCATTTTGAAGAATTTAAACTGATCATTTGTTGTTCTGAAGGTACAAAATACGCGGATTATATTCATGAGTTGGTTGAATTGGATGTATCTCGTACAGAGAAATACTATGATCTCCTTAGAAAGCAAGGGAAAATGACAGGAAGTGTTAGCCATGAGCTTCATCATATGATTACCAGTGCCTATTTCACAGCCGCATTTGAAACGGTGGTTCATGATATGACAAGGGAACAGGCGATTGAATATGTGGAAGAACTAGCCATTTTCTTTAATTCTGGATGGTCTGGACTTTTAAGGCTTATATAGGCCTTAAAAATTTTAATATTTAAGTTAGTTAAGACTAACGCTTTTATTGAGAAAGGATGTTGTTCATTATGAAAGAGCATGAAACTGTTTTGTTAACAAGAGATTATATTTCCATAGGTGTTTTTTCACTTATTTATTTTGTGGTGGCTTTTGTGATAGGCGGTTTGGCGCAAATGACACCTATTACTTTTCCGTTTATGCCAATGATAGTTGCTTTATTCGCAGGTAGTATTTTTATGTTATATATCGCTAAAATACCGAAACGAGGGTCACTTTCCATACTTGGTATACTGGCTGGTCTTTTGTTGTTGATAACCGGTATGTTTTGGATGATGTCTTTGTTTTTTGTCATTTTTGGATTTATAGCAGATTTTATTTGCTCAACAGGAAATTTCAAATCATTTAGAAAGAATTTATTTGCCTATTGTGTATTTGCGATATCTCCAATGGGGGCTTATATTCCTATGGTTATATTGCCGGTACAGTTTGATGAATTTATGCGTAGAAAAGGGGACGTTTCTTCTTTTGCAGGAATTATTCATGTTATCAGAGCCAATTGGTGGATTATCCCTTTAATGATTTTAGGGACGGTGATTTGTGCCATTATTGGAGGATTTATTGGCAAAAAAATGTTGAGAAAACATTTTGAAAAAGTGGGGATTGTCTAGATGGTTTTAGATCCCAGAACAAAATTACTGATTTTATCCATAACCAGTATTTCTGTTTTTCTGAATGAAAGCATTGTCATAGAATGCCTATTTATAATCATTCCTGTATGGTTGCTTTTACAGGCAAAAGAGTTTCGAATGGCTATAAAACAGGGAATTTTCTTTATGGTGTTATTGATATTACAACTGTTTGTGGTATCGAAATTACCCGTTACCATCGCCGGCATCTTCTATATGTTTGATGTCTATATGAGAAAATTGATTCCTTGTTTTATGCTGGGATCATTTTTAATACATACGACAAAAGTAAGTACTTTTCTGGTGGCGTTTAGTCGATTGCGTTTTTCTAAAGGTTTTACAATTGCACTTTCTGTGACATTGCGTTACTTCCCGACGATGTCTGAAGAATGGAACTATATTAAAGAGGCTATGATTCTTCGTGGGATAAATGCTTCTTTGATAGGATTTCTGAGACATCCGATCAGAATCATGGAATATGTGTATGTACCAATGTTGGTATCTGCATCTAAAATTTCAGATGAAATCACTCAGGCTGCAATCACAAGGGGCATTGATCACGTAGGAAAACGTAGTTGTATAGAGAAGGTTTGTTTTTCAGTCTGGGATGCGTTGATTGTAATGATATATATAGGAATTATTGGTGTGATGTTGTTTAACTTTTTACGAGGGGGTGTGTTTCCTTGATTGAATTGATAAAACTCTCTTTTTCTTACAAGGATTTGGAAAAAGAATCTTTACGGGAATTACACTTAAATATTTCAAAAGGACAATGTGTTCTTTTGTGTGGTGTATCTGGATGTGGAAAAACGACACTAACAAGGTTAGTGAATGGATTGATTCCCCATTTTTTTGAAGGAAGAATTTCAGGCAAAGTAACAGTGAAAGGCATGAATGTTGCTGAGACTGAAATTTCAACTCTTTCCGATAGCGTCGGTACGGTTTTTCAAAATCCACGAACACAGTTTTTTAATACAGATACAGATAGTGAAATTGTTTTCGGATTGGAAAACAGAACACTTGAATCTGAAAAATTAAAACAACACTTGGAAAGGGTGATTAAAGAGTTGCATATCGAAAAATTAAGAGGTCGCAATATTTTTGAACTTTCCGGTGGAGAAAAACAAAAAATCGCTTTTGCATCTGTATATGCTACTAATCCTGATATTTTTGTATTGGATGAGCCTTCTTCCAATCTGGATTTTTATGCTGTGCTTGAACTGAAAAAACTGATAGAAAAAATAAAGCGACAAGGAAAAACGGTGATCATTGCCGAACATCGCTTGTGGTATTTAATGGATATTGTAGATAGAGTCATATTCATGCAAGATGGTCAAATTGTTCAGGATATGAGCGTACAGGATTTTTGTAAACTGCCTATTAAACAGATTCAAAGTAAGGGACTTAGGTGTCGAAAATTTTCTGAAATAGAAACAAATAGTAAGGTTAAAAATATTTCCGAACGTATTTTAGAGTTGAAAAACATTCAAGTCAAATATGGAAATCATATCATTTTGCAAAATATTTCTTTCACTGTAAATGGTGGAGAAATCATCGCAATTACCGGTGCCAATGGAGCAGGGAAAACAACATTAGCGCGTACTATATGTGGTCTACTCAAACAACAATCAGGAAATATATGTATCAATGGCCAAAAATTAAGTGCAAAAGAACGGATTAAAAAATCTTACATGGTTATGCAGGATGTCGGTCATCAACTTTTTACGGATAGTGTAGAAACTGAATGTACACTTGGAACTAAAGTCTCAAATGAGAGTGATATTGATGAAACGTTATCAATGTTATCTCTGTCTGAATTGAAAGGCAGGCATCCCTTGTCACTTTCAGGAGGGCAGAAACAAAGACTAGCAGTGGCCATCAGTTTGCTTTGCAATAAAGAAATTCTTATTTTTGATGAACCGACTAGTGGTCTTGATTTAAAAAGTATGCAAGAAGTAGGAACTATGATAGGGCATCTTTCTGAACAGGGGAAAATTCTACTTGTTATTACGCATGATATTGAATTTATAAAAACAATATGTTCTAGAGTTTTGCTGTTGTCAGGTGGAAACATAGTGGCTGATTTGAAGAATAAGGAACATATCGAAAAGGATATTTTAACAGGAGGGTATCAGAATGAATCATAAAAAAACAGTGCATCGTTTATTTTAATTTGCTGAGTCTTGTAAAAGTTTGCTTGGCGGTTTAGTTGTTTTTGCTATTCTTGGTGCAGGGGTTGGAATCGATCATACTGATGACGATTATGACAATCATAGCTTTTTTCATTGGAATGATTTGTTATATGGGAATGATAAAAGATGATGAGAAGCGTTATGCTGGATTTATTAAAGCCATTAAAGCTATGGTTGCCACTACTGTTGAATATATAGGAGGAATAGAAGTAGTTAAAATTTTTAATTAAAGTAGTGATTCTTGTCGTAAATACAGAATAAATATAAATCAAATATAAAAAATAAGGAGGATTTTATAATGGATGTTCGTGATAAATTATTGACGGAAAATCCTTGGAAGTTAATGATTAGTCTTAGTTTACCCGCTATTTTAGGTCAACTGATAGTGGGTTTATATGCCTTTGTTGATTCCATTTATGTTGGACAGATGGTAGGGACTAATGCGATGAGTGCAGTTTCCGCGGCATCACCGTTTGTACTGATTAATAATGCAATTGCCGTTTTGTTAGGAATAGGATCAGGATCTGTACTTTCTAGAGCTATCGGGAAAAAAGATCAAGAGACCATTGATAAGATTATGGGAAATCTTACTTTCTTGGTGATTATTTTATCATCGGTAGTGATGGTTATCGGTATGATAGTTGCTCCTGAATTTTTGCGTTTATCCGGTGCTGATGGAGAGGTATTAAAGATGGGGGTTTCTTATTTAAGAACTGTCTATCTTGGCTCCATATTCGTAAATTTTATGCAGGGTGCCAATATGATCATTCGAGCAGAGGGACGTATGAAAATCGCAATGGGAATCATGGCGGCCGGTGCTATCCTAAATATTATATTGGATCCTGTATTTATTCGGTTTATGCCATCTCGAGGACCACAGGCTGTTGCAATAGCAACTGTGATTTCGCAAATGATTCAGGCTTTAGTAACCTTACTATACTTCTTGAAAAAAAGTCCGGTGATCCGTTTTCATGGATTAAAACTGGCCAAAGATTTATTGCCTGAAATTTTCTCTGTGGGAATGAGTGCTATGCTGATGCAAATTATGATGCTGGTTCAAATGACAGTTGTCTATAATACAGCTGTGCATTTTGGCGGAGGAAGCCAGATAGCTCTTATGGGAGCCGCTCAAAGAGTGATGCAGTTGGCATTTGTTCCGATATGGGGTATGAGTCAAGGGTTGCAGCCTGCTGTTGGAACAAATTTCGGAGCTAAAGAGTATATACGAGTTAAAAAGCTGATGAATGTATTTATGATAGGTTCTACTTGTCTTGCCGGACTTTTCTTTACGATCATCGAATTTTTTCCGGTACAAATATTATCTGCCTTCATCACTGATTCATCCACTGTGAGTTCGGGTTTAACCAATTTTCGACTTATGTACTGTATATTTCCTACCTATGGAGTGCTTATCATGACAGTCACCTATTTTCAAGCCATTGGAAAAGCAAAACAAGCCGGAATATTAGTGATATTAAGGCAACTGGTACTTGTCGTTCCTTTAGTACTGATATTGCCTCGCTTATTGAAAGGAAATGTTCTTGGAGTATGGTTAGCATTGCCTTTGAATGACATTGTTATTATTTTAATTGCTATTATGTTGCTGATAAGAGAATATAAGCATCTTATTCAGCTTACAACGGAATAAAAAATCAGAAGCAGCGATTTGTTGGTTTGAGTCATGGTGCTCTTGTTACCTCTATCGTTTGATGTTCTGACTTATGCGTCTTTCTATCAAAAAAATAGGGAAAATATAGGTGATTTTTGGAAAAGTGATAGAGAAAAAGCTTTATATAACGATGGTATTTAGCAAAATAAGATAACGAATAGATGCCTATTTTTAGGGTGTCAGGAAGATGGTATGAAGTAATCATCTGATTCTTATTTGTGTTGTGAATAGAAGATGCTATAATTTCCTTGTTCGTTTTCATTGAAATTGAAATAAGTATCAAAACAAAAATAAAGAATGGTTAAAGAGTGATTGATGGGGAGGTCATATTATGACAAAAGAAGAAAGAGCGGAAAAATGGTTTCGTCATATACCAGGTTCAGAAAATATTAGTATGGAAAAGAAAATGGAAGTATGTAAGAGAGTGGCTTTGAAAATAATGATTGTATTTCTGGTGATATTTTTGTTGGAGTTTGTTTCGTTATTGATGATTGGAGATGGAGCTTTTTTAAATTGGCTATCAAATCTGCTAAATAAGATTAATGCAGGAACACGCACTTATATAGTAACTGCTTTAGTCGGTATTTTATCTGTTTCTCCTTTTACGATTCTTCCTTTCATGGTAATTGTTCCGTTGAAGAATCAATGGATAAAAGCTGAAGTAAACAAGCTTATGAATGAAAATAGATAATAGAAATTCAGTATCATGTATTGGATTTGAATGAAAGAAAAATGACTGACTGTCTAAAACAGTCGGTTTTTTATGAGGTAGAGATTTTTAGGTCGGTAAAAAATAGTATAAATATTTTTTCATTTCATAAACATTTCATAAAACCAAGATAGAATAACTAGGCATAAGAAAAAGTAGTTATGCAATCAAGTGGTAGAAAGGAGAGAACATAAAGGTGGTAAAAAATGCTATAGCTTATGTTTCTAGAAAAAAGAATAGAACATTGATTGTTTTTATTATTTTAACAGTAGTTCTTTCGTGTTTATATGCGTGTTTATGTATCACGAAATCAAGCGACAATTTAGAAAAATCTTTATACAAGTCTTCTAATTCGTCTGTGTCTATAACTAAAAAATCAGCTAATGGATATTTTGATATGAATCAATTTAAAAATATTCAAGGCATAAAAGAAATTCAGGAAATTGTTCCTCAATATGTCGGGTTGGCAAAACCAACTAAAGCAAAAGTGGTTGAAAGTGAACAAAAAATCAAACGAGAAGATTTATCTAAAGACTTAAAAAATGTTGTATCAATAGAAGCTACAAATAATACAAAAAGAAATGTTTTATTCAGCAGTGGAGTCTTCACGATTAAAGAAGGCAGAAGTATTGAGAAAAATGATCGAGATAAGATTCTGGTACATGAGGAATTTGCCAAGAAAAATAATTTGAAATTAAAAGATAAGATTGATTTGGAATTTGTTGAAATGAGTCAAAACAAATCCATTAAAAAAACCCATACATTTGAAATTATTGGTATTTTTTCAGGAAAAAAGCAGGAAAAATACACAGGTCTGTCATCTGATTTTAGTGAAAATACAATGTTTGTAGATTATGAATCCAGTCAAAAAGCACTAGGTGTAAAGGAAAACAACAAAATTGTTAATAAGCTTACGCTATTTACAGATAGTCCAAAGAGTATGGATGAAGTCATCAAGAAGGTTAAAGATATCGGTGTTGATTGGTCAAAGTATGTGGTTGCTAAAGATAACAATGCATTCAAAGAAGCTTTAGAATCTTTAGGAGGCATTAAGCATATTATTCAGATTATGACTTATGCCATTATGGTGGGAGGCATTATCGTTCTTTCCTTAATATTGATTTTATGGTTGAGAGAAAGAATATATGAAATTGGAATCCTCTTATCTATCGGAGTTAATAAAATGAAGATTGTCACCCAGTTTATATTGGAGTTGATTTTCATATCAATACCGGCTACAGTAGCCTCTTTGTTATTTGGTAATTTGGTGTTAAATCAAATTGTTGGTGGGTTTATCAGTTCTGATAATACAGGAACACTGGCTAATAATCTGCTGAATAGTGGAAGCGGTATAGATAACTTTATTACTTTTATACAAAGTTATGGTATCTTAATCGTTATTATTGCGGGATCTGTCATTATTGCGTCTGCCATGATTTTAATCAAAAAACCAAAAGAAATATTATCAAGAATAAGTTAGGAGAACACATATGGATGTATTAGAAATTAAGAATGTATCATATAGCTATGAAAATTCCAGAGAGAAAATCTTATCACAAGTCAACCAAAGTTTTGAACGAGGAAAATTTTATGCCATTATCGGTAAGTCTGGTGCCGGTAAGTCAACGCTTCTTTCTTTGTTAGCCGGGTTGGATACACCAAGTAATGGTCAGATTTTATTTGAAAGTGAAGATATAGAGGAAAAAGGATATAGTCATCATAGAAAAAACAACATTTCCTTAGTGTTTCAAAATTATAATCTGATTGATTATTTATCTCCATTGGAGAATATTCGATTGGTGAACAGTCAAGCACCTGAAACGATATTATTTGAATTGGGATTGGACAAAAGCCAAATAAAACGAAATGTGATGAAACTTTCTGGTGGTCAGCAGCAAAGAGTGGCGATTGCCAGAGCCCTTGTTTCAGAAGCTCCTATTATTTTGGCGGATGAACCTACGGGAAATTTAGATAGTGGTACAGCAGGCGAAATCATAGAAGTATTAAAAAGATTAGCTAAAGAAAGAAATAAGTGTGTCATAGTGGTGACTCATAGTCCGGAAGTAGCTGCTGCAGCCGATACGACATTAGAGCTGAGTGGCAAAAAATTGAGAAAAGTGAATAAGAGTAGTTAGGAGGATTATCAATGATCAAAAATGCTTTTGCGTATGTGACAAGAAAAAGTCTAAAATCATTAATCATATTATTAATTATTCTATCTATGTCAGCCCTTAGTTTGATCAGTTTATCAATTAAGGATGCTACTAATAGAGCTTCAGAGGAGACTTTTGGTAATATAACGAATAGCTTTTCTATGGAAATCAATAGACGAGCAAATCAGGGTACTCCTAGAGGAGGGGGTAATGTAAAAGGGCAAGATATCAAAAAAATATCAGATTCAAAAGATATTGACCATTATGTAAAAAGAATCAACAGTGTTGCTGATTTAGTTGGATATGATATCATTCATACCCAAGAAACCCTTGAAAATCAATCTCCAGAAAGAGCGAAAAATTTTAAAAGAACTGTTATGTTGACAGGAGTCAATGATTCTTCAAAAGAAACTAAATTTGTATCAGGAGCCTATAAATTAGTAGAAGGCAAACATTTGACAAACAACGATAAAAATAAAATCTTGATGCATAAAGATTTGGCTAAAAAGAATAAGTTGAAAGTTGGAGATAAAATTAAAGTTAAGTCTAATTTGTTTGATGCAGATAATGAAAAAGGCGCTGATGAAACAGTAGAAGTAGAAATTAAAGGTCTTTTTGATGGGCACAATAACGGTGGTGTCAGTGCAGCCCAAGAGCTTTATGAAAATACTTTAATCACAGACGTTCATACAGCCGCAAAGGTGTATGGTAATACAGAAGAAACAGCTGTGTACCAAGACGCTACTTTCTTTGTAAAAGGAAATAAAAATTTAGATCAAGTCATCAAAGATCTTGGAAAATTAGATATCAATTGGCAACAATACAATTTGGTTAAGAGTTCATCGAACTTCCCTGCCTTGCAACAATCTATATCGGGTATTTATTCTATTGCTAATAAGTTGTTTGCTGGATCATTGATCTTCGCAGGCGTAGTTGTTTCGCTCTTGTTATTCTTATGGATGAATGCGAGAAAGAAAGAAATTGCGGTCTTGTTATCGTTAGGAATATCAAAAGTAAGAATTTTTGGGCAGTTTGTTATTGAATTAATGTTTATATCAATACCGGCGTTTATAGGATCTTATTTCTTGGCGGATTATACGGGTAAAATGCTTGGAAATAATATATTAAAGAAAGTAACCGGAGATATTGCAAAACAAATAGCGAAGCAATCCTCTTCTAGTCAACTTGGTGGTGGAGCTGAAGTAGATGGCTTTAATAAAACTCTTACAAGCTTAGATGTTCATATATTACCAAAATCCATGATCTATGTGGTTCTATTTATGGCCTTGGTATTGATTGTTTCATTGATCATATCTTCATCGGGTATTCTAAAGAAAAATCCAAAAGAATTATTAATTGATACAAAATAAAAATTATCGGTGCAATCCTGCACCGATAATTTTATGATATATATGTATTGTATGAACTTTTTTATCTTATGATTGAAAATTGGATCGATAAGAATTATGCTCTACATGGAAAAGGGGGATGACTTATGAAAATACTTGTGGTAGAAGATGATCAAATAATAAGGGATGGAATATGTGAATATTTGTCTGAATTTGGTTATCGCATGATTGAAGCAAAAGATGGAAGAGAAGCTTTATTTCATTTTGAACATCAAGATATTCAGTTAGTCATTTTAGATATTCAAATTCCTTTTATGAATGGTTTGGAAGTTTTGAAGAAAATCAGAGAAAAAAGTGCGTTACCAATTTTAATGTTAACAGCTTTTAGTGATGAAGAATATAAAATTGACGCCTTTACCAGTTTGGCAGATGGATACATTGAAAAACCTTTTTCTTTACCGGTCTTAAAAGCTCGTGTGGATTCTTTGATTAAGAAACATTTTGGGCAAATCGAAAAATTTGAATACAAGAATGTAGAAGTGAATTTCACTAGCTATACAGCCAAATTAAAAAATAAAGACGTTGATATAAACGCCAAAGAATTAGAAATATTGAAATACCTATTGGATAATGAAGGGCACGCTTTAACAAGAACACAAATTATTGATAATGTATGGAAAGATACGGAAGAAATTCCGTATGATCGTGTCATTGATGTGTATATTAAAGAATTAAGGAAAAAATTGGAATTAGATTGTATTGTTACCATTAGAAATGTCGGTTATAAATTGGAGAGAAAATGAAAAATTTAAAAATATTTCCGAAGATGTTTATACAAACATTTTCTATTCTGGCTTTATTGATTATTTTGGTTCATTTATTGGTGTTTTTAGTTTTTCCACATACTTATTTAGAAGTTAGGAAACAAGAAATTAATTCAAAAGCGGATGAAATTTCCAGTAAAATGAGAGGGAAAGATATTCAATATTTAGAACAAGCATTGGATTTTTATTCTAAAAATAGTGAAATAAAAGCCTTTATAAAAGGAAAAAATAGGAAAAATGAGATACAGATTGAAAAAAGCAGTAATATCAATTTAAAAAGTGATCATAATTCTTTAGTCATTGAAGAAAGAGAAATTGTATTAAATACAGGGAAAAAGATAACGATACGTTTTCTTTCTACAGCCGATATGCAAAAAGATGCGAAGGATCTCAGTTTTAAATTTTTACCTTATTCCTTATTTATTTCTTTTTTGTTTTCAATCATTATTTCTCTGATGTATGCCAAGGCTATTAAAAACAATATACAAGAAATAAAATCGGTTACGGATAAAATGATGACAATTGATAGAGGGGCTATTCTACAGGTTAATTCCACCAATGAAGTCGGGCAGCTAAAAGCACAAATCAACAATTTGTATTCAACTTTATTAGAATCTATTGATGATTTAGAAATTAAAAATAAGGAAATCGTAAGATTAGAAAAACTGAAATATGATTTTTTTAGAGGGGCTTCTCATGAACTTAAAACACCTTTGGCCAGTCTTAAGATTATATTAGAAAATATGAAATACAATATTGGTAAATATAAAAATAGAGATACTTATATCAATAGTTGTATTGATATTGTAGATGGATTGACAAAAAATATCTCCCAAATTTTATCGGTTTCTTCATTAGAACATTTAAAAAATGATGAAGAAGTCGTGAAGATCAATGATATTTTGAAAGAGGTGTTGGAAAAATATGAAGTATTAGCTAATCAAAAAAATATTGACGTTACTAATTGTTTATCCGATGAAACACTTTATATAGGCAAAACAGCATTGAAAATTATTTTATCCAATTTGATAGGCAATGCAATTAAGTACACAGAGGAATATGGTGTCATTAATATTGGGACGGATGGAAAGTGGTTGTATATTGAAAATTCATATGAGAAGACTCTAGATTTAGATCTAGATAGGATATTTGATATCAACTTTGATTTGAATAAGGAGAATAGCAATGGGCTGGGGTTGTATATCGTCAAAAATTTATTATTGAATTATAAAATCAACTATAAAGTAGCTAAAAATGAAATAGGAGTCATCTTTTTCATTGAGTTGAATGATCAGGAAGAAAATGGTGAATCGTGTTTTTGATGTAATAGATAAGCTTTTTATCTGTGGAGAAAAGAGTCTTTGTGATATAGTGTTAAATAGGTTTACGTATTTTTAGAATGTATCGTAGAAAAAGTTAGTTAAGGAGAAGATGTATGGACGGTTGTGAGCAGCGAAGTATATATGGATGGAGGTAGACTTAAGAATTGTTTTAGTTGTTTATAAATATATCGTTTTTGTTCTATTTGAGAAGTCTTAATCCATCGTTAGGCATAATTTTATTGCTCATATATATCGATATATGAGGGAAGGATACGATGGATTTTTATGTGCTTTTCAGGTAGAGGAGGATTAATATGAAGAAAGAAGTATTAAAAGAACCAATTTTTACAGAGAAAATCGTTGAAATCATTCAAACAGCTCAGTCTTCAGATGAAATCAGAGAAAAATTGACGGATTATCATGACAATGATATTGCTCAAAGTTTTGAACTATTAAGCCAAGAGGAAAGGAAACTTTTATATAGTGCTCTTGGTATTAAATGGATGGCTGAAATCATTCCTTATGTGGATGATATTGATCAATATATTGAAGAAATCGGAATGGATCAATTGGCTAATATGATCAATGAAATGGATGCGGATGATGCGGTCGATCTTTGGGAAGAGTTAGACGAAAGTATCAAAGATAAACTTCGTCCAAGAATTAATCATGAAACTAAAACGGATATCCGATTGATCAACTTATACGATGATGATGAAATTGGTAGCTTAATGACCACTAATTATATTTGTATCAAACAAAATCTGACCATTCGTCAAGCTATGCACGAATTGGTGAGACAAGCTGGAGAAAATGATAATATCATTACGATCTATGCAGTGGATGATCAAGGTTGTTTTTGTGGAGCAATTGATTTAAAAGATTTGATCATCGCTAGAGAAACGGTGGAATTGAGTACTTTAATCAGTTATGCTTATCCGTATTTACTAGACCATCAAAAAATTTCAGACAGCATTGAAAAAATCAAAAATTATGCGGAAGATTCATTGCCTGTTTTGGATAAAGATAAAAAGATTATTGGCATTATTACAGCGCAAGATGTCATTGAAGCGGTTGATGATGAATTAGGAGAAGATTATGCCAAATTGGCCGGTTTATCAGCGGAAGAAGATTTAAATGAAACCACTAAAGAGAGTGTGAAAAAAAGACTTCCATGGTTAATTATTTTATTATTTCTTGGTATGGGGGTTTCTACAGTTGTCGGAACGTTTGAGGGTGTTGTGGCTGTTTTGCCGATTGTCATCTGTTTTCAATCACTGATTTTGGATATGGCCGGAAATGTTGGTACGCAATCTCTTGCGGTCACTATACGAGTATTAATGGATGAAAATCTTAATAGTAAAGATAAACTTCTTTTAATATTCAAAGAGATGAGGGTAGGATTTTGTAATGGTGCATTGCTTGGAATACTGGCACTGATTTGTTTGGGTGGCTATATTGCTTTGTTTAAAGGGTATTCATTCGGAACGGCTTTTTTGATATCCGGATGTGTGGGGATATCTCTTCTGGTTGCTATCATCATTTCGAGCTTGGTAGGAACATTGGTTCCAATGTTTTTTAACAAATTGAAAATAGATCCGGCTGTGGCTTCCGGTCCTTTGATTACCACAATCAATGATTTGGTGGCTGTTATTACCTATTATGGGCTTGCTTGGGCATTATTAATTCAGATTATGAAAATAGTTTAAAGATGAAATCATTGATGGGCTGTTTTATAAAATGGTAGAGAGTGATCAGATTGTTTGACTTTGAGGAATAAAAGAAGGTATGTATAGAGAATATACATACCTTTTCTAGTGAAATGATTCTTCTTGATATATAGCAATGGAACTGAGCGGTTCTACTTTATGGATGAGGCTGTTGGGGTGTAGTTCTTGAATACGAGTCAACTCTTCTTCCGAGGCGTTGATATCTGTTATGAGATGGTGAATTTGATGGATATTGGCTGAGATATAGTTGTGTGTTTGACCGACTTTTGTATAATCACACAAAATAAATACACTTCCTAATGTATTTTGAATCATGGTTTCATTAATGGATGTTTCAGAGAAAATAGCGGTCGTCACGCCACTTTCACTGCTAATACCACTACATCCTAAGAAACATTTGTTAGCACGCACTTTGGATAGATTATTCAAAGCAAAATCACCAACCATAGCCTCTTTAGGATAACGTAATTCGCCACCGGTTAGAACAATATTAATGAGCGGACTATGTTTGACTAATACCATCTTGGCATTGTTGGTAATAATCGTACAACGTTTATTCATAATGTATTGTGGCATCAGCAAGGCGGTTGAACTGGTGTTAATAAAAATCGTATCATTTTCTTCGACATAGCTTGCTGCAAGTTTAGCGATGGCATGCTTATAACGACTGTTTGTAAAGTTGCTATTATCGTGATGAACCATGTGCTGAATGATTTTGGCCCCGCCATGATAACGTATGATAGCTCCTTTATCTTCCCAATATTGTAAATCACGTCGAATAGTGATTTCTGAAACATTAAAGTCGTTCATTAATTGTTTGACGGTAATATGACCTAGCTTTTGTATCAACATCATGATATCATTCCGTCTTTGTTGTACGATTTTATAATCAACTTTCATATTTTTATTCCTCATTTTAGTAATAGTATATCATTTAATGAATAAACGTTCGTATAAATAAAATGTAAAAGGATATAAATTTTCATTAAACAAAAAGAAAACGCTTAGATATTTATAAATAATCATATAAACAGTCAAATAAACATATAATTTTTTGATAATTGATATGGCAATTGTTATGATTAAAGCATATAAGAGGAGGAGGTAAAAATGCCAAAAGTAGATGAAATTACAAGGGAATCTTGGATTTTGGGAGCGTTTCCTGAGTGGGGAACATGGCTAAATGAAGAGATTGACAACACAGTTGTTGCACCGGGAACTTTTTCTATGTGGTGGTTAGGCTGTGTTGGAGTATGGTTTAAGACAGAAAATGACACCAATATTGCGATTGATCTATGGTTTGGAAATGGAAAGAGAACACAAAAGGTTTCGTCCATGGCTCCATACCATCAAATGCGGAATATGATGGGCGTTGAAAATCTGCAACCGAATTTGCGGGCGGCACCAATTGTATATGATCCATTTGGTGTCACAAAATGTGATGCTGTATTAGCAACACACTATCATAATGACCATATTGATCCATTCTTTGCGGCGGCTGTTTTGAAGAATTGTAGTCCTGATGTGCCATTTATCGGACCGGAAGAATGTGTGAAGAAATGGTTGGGTTGGGGTGTACCGAAAGATCGCTGTCGAGTGGTTAAGCCGGGTGATGTCATTACGATTAAAGACACAAAAATACATGTGTTAGAATCGTATGATCGTACTTGTCTTGTGACAACGGAGGTTGGTGAAGATATTGAAGGTATTTGCCCAACCAATATGGATCAAAAAGCGGTAAACTATATTATTGAAATGCCAGCCGGTACGGTTTATCACACAGGTGATTCACACTACAGTATTTGTTATGCGGATATTGGAAAGAAATATAATATTGATATTGCTTTTGGAGCCTATGGGGAAAATCCGGTTGGATGTCAGGATAAGATGACTTCAGTGGATATGTGTAGAATGGGTGAAGCCACTAAAGCAAAAGTGATCATTCCATTGCATCATGATGTTTGGACGAATATGAAAGCGGATCCGGAAGAAATTATGTTGGTATACAATTTCAAGAAAGATGTATTGAAATACCAATTCCATCCATTTATATGGGATGTAGGAGGAAAGTATACATGGCCATTAGATAAAGATTTATTGAAATTTCATTATCGTCGTGGCTTTGAAGATTGCTTCACGAAGAAACGCAACGTTCCGTTCCCAAGTATTTTGTAGACGAGGGAATGATCATGCTGTTACAAGATATTTTAGACAACCATTTGACAAGCTATCATACATCATTTTCGACGTGGCAAGAGGCGATTCAAGGATGTGGAGAAACTTTAATCCAAGAAGGATTTATAGATGAACGTTACGTTGAGGCTATCATTCAATGCGTTACGGAATATGGACCATATATTGTATTAGTCAAAGACGTGGCTATGCCACACTCCACGCTTGGTGCAGAAGGTGTTTATAAAACAGGAATTGGTTTTATGAAAGTAGAAACACCGGTAGTTTTTGATGAGCATGATCGAGAAAAAGACGCAAGATTATTCTTTACGCTTGCGGCTGTCAATAGTGATCAACATTTAGAAAATATGATGCAGTTGTCAGAACTTTTGATGAACGAAGAAATCGTTCGGGATTTATTAGAAGTACAAAATGATGATGATTTAAGAAAGGTCATCGAAAAATATAATTAGGGGATAATATGAATTTTTTGTATAATATTTGGGTTTGGTTTGCCAATAATATTTTAACCAAGCCGGCATACTTTATTGGTTTAATTGTTTTGATTGGTTACATTCTTCAAAAGAAGAAATGGTATGATTCACTTGCTGGTTTTATTAAAGCGACCGTCGGATTCTTAATCTTAAGCGTTGGTTCAGGCGGATTGGTTAGTAATTTCAGACCTATTTTGGTCGGTTTGAAAGATCGTTTCAATTTGCATGCAATGGTGATTGATCCATACTTTGGACAAAATGCGGTACAGTCAGCCATGGCAGGGATTGGGCGAAGCTTTTCACAAGTTATGTTTCTGTTATTGATTGCCTTTATCTTTAATTTAGTATTGGTTAAGTTTAATAAGTATACGAAATTGCGTGCTGTATTTACAACGGGACATGTGCAGATGCAACAAGCCGCAACGGCATTCTGGTTAATCTTATTCTGCTTCCCACAACTTGGGGAAACGCCAATATTGATTGTGATGTCTTTGATTCTTGGCTTATATTGGGCTGTTGGTTCTAACTTGACGGTTGAAATTTCACAGGATTTAACAGATGGTGGTGGTTTCTGTATTGCTCACCAACAAATGTTTGGGGTTGCTTTATTTACCTATCTTTCTAAGAAATTATTTGGCAATAAGAAGAATTCAAAGCGCATTGAAGATATTCAATTACCTGGTTTTATGTCTATTTTCAATGAAAACATGGTTTCAACCGCTATTTTGATGACCATTTTCTTTGGAGCTATTATGGCTGTTTTAGGTAAAGATTACTTTGTTCATGCAAAAGTCTTAAAAGAAAGTGCAAGTTTCTTTATGTATGTCATTGATACTTCCTTGAAATTTGCGGTTTATTTGGCTATTTTACAGCTTGGTGTTCGTACTTTCGTAACAGAATTGACCAATTCTTTCCAAGGTATTTCCAATACTTTCTTACCTGGAGCTGTTCCTGGTATCGATTGTGCGGCGACTTATGGATTTGGTAGTCCAAATGCTGTAACGATTGGTTTCTTATTTGGTGCTTTAGGTCAATTTATTGCTATTATGACATTATTGTTGTTGAAATCTCCAACCATTGTTATCGCAGGATTTGTACCGGTATTCTTTGATAATGCGACTATTGCAGTATATGCCAATAATAAAGGTGGCGTTAAAGCAGCTATGTTATTCCCATTTATTTCCGGCTTATGCCAAGTGTTTGGTAGTGCCTTGATTGCAGGATGGGTAGGTTTAGCGGCTCATGGTGGATATTTAGGTATGTGGGACTGGGCAGTTCTATGGCCAACTTTCACGGTGATTATGAAATATTTAAGCTTTGTTGGATTAGGATTGATTATCGTGATCTTAATTTTGATCCCTCAATTACAATATCGCAAACATCCGGATACTTATTTCTTATGTGTTGAAGATTATGAAGCTTATAAAGAAAAAGTTAAAAAGGAGTGAGTAGAACATGATTAAAGTATTAGTGGCTTGTGCCAATGGAGCCGGCACATCGTTGATGATGAAGATGCGTGTGGAAAAGGCATGTAAGGATCTGGGAATTGAAGTATCCAATATTCACCACTGTTCTCTTTCAGAAGGGAAGAGTGCTGCTGCACAATATGATGTCGTATTTTGTCCATTGAACTTTAAAAATATGTTTGTGGATGCAGAAAAGAAGGGCGTCAAGATTTGTGGCATGAAGAATGTGTTATCCGATAAAGAAGCACAAGCGCTTTTAAAAGAAGCGGGCTTTGCGGGATAAATAAGAAAGCTACTGCCATGCAGTAGCTTTTTAGAAAGGTTTTCATCATGAAAGTAAGTAAGAAAGTAATTGGTGAGTTGAATAAGTGCTATGCTTTGGCGAAAGTGGAATGGGATGGAAGACACTATTTGGCTTGTGCGGCTGAAAAAGAAGATCCTGCTTATTTGTACGATTACGAAGGGAACTATATTGAAAAATTATGGGATGGTCCAGGCGGTGTCATGTCGTTAGAACAGTACCCAAATCAACTATATCCAACTTTATTGGCAACATGGAAATTCTATTCACCAAATAATGGAGCGGATTCAAAAATCGCTTATTATACAAGACGGGATGGAAAGTGGGATGAGCATATTTTAACCACATTACCATTTGTTCATCGTTTTGGAACGATCAGGCGTAATGGGTATACTTATCTAGTGGCTTGTACATTAAAAAGTGCACATGCATTTAAAGATGATTGGACTTGCCCCGGACGAGTTTGGGTTGCTCAAATGCCAGAAGATCTATCCGGATACGATGAAGAGCATGAATTAGAATTAATGCCATTAATCAGTGGTCTAACAAAAAACCACGGTTTCTTTAAAGGAGAAGAAAATGGGTATGAAATAGTTTTGGTTGGTACGGATAATGGTATCTTCAAGATTATTCCACCTGCTTGTCCAAAAGAAGAATGGACTTATGAACAGCTTACGAAGGATCCTGCTTCTGATATGTTGTATGTAGATCTGGATGGTGATGGCAAAAAAGAATTGATGACTTTTGCGCCATTCCACGGGGATACTTTATCGGTATATAAACTGGTGGATGGTTTGTATCAAAAAGTATGGGAAGATTCTCGTAAAATGCCGTTTTTACATGCTATCTATCCGTTGTATTATAAATCTGTCATGTATGGAATATATGGGTATCGAAGAAATGAATTGGAATTGAATGCCTTGTACTATGACAAGAAGGAGAAGACATACAAGAGTATCCAACTAGATGAGGGTGCAGGGCCAACCAATGTATTGTGTTTTAAAGATGGTAGTGTGGATAAAATGATTGCAGCCAATCGTGAAACGAATGAAATTGCCTTGTATACAGTAGGAGATTAATATGTTGGAAGAATTAAAAAAGAAGGTTTATGAAGCGAATATGTTACTACCAAAGAATGGATTGGTTGTCTTTACATGGGGTAATGTGTCTGGTATTGATAGAGAAAAAGGATTGATGGTCATTAAACCATCTGGGGTGGAGTATGATCAATTAAAACCGGAAGATATGGTGGTTGTCGATGTGAAAACAGGAGAAAAAGTAGAGGGCGAGTATAGGCCTTCCTCAGATACTGACACACATCTTGTTCTATATCGCAGTTTTCCACATATTGGAGGAATTGTTCATACGCATAGTAAATGGGCTGTTTCTTTTGCCCAAGCAGGCATTGGTGTACAGCCTATGGGAACAACACACGGAGATTATTTCTATGGAGAGATTCCATGCACCCGCAAGATGACGAGTGAAGAAATTGCCGGTCAATATGAATTGGAAACGGGTAATGTCATTGTAGAAACATTTCAAAACAAGGAACCGGATGATATACCGGCTGTGCTGGTACATAGTCATGGACCATTTACATGGGGAAAAGATCCATTCAATGCCGTGCATAATGCCGTGGTTTTGGAAGAAGTTTGCTTTATGAATTATCATGCGTTATCTCTTAATCCACAAGCCGGAAGTATGCAGAAAGAATTGTTAGATAAACATTATTTGCGAAAACATGGAAAGAATGCGTATTATGGGCAATAGAGAGTATCGTTTAGGAATGTATGAAAAATCCATGCCAAAAGAGTTGTCATGGCAGGAAAAACTACGTATTTGCAAAGAATCGGGATTTGATTGGTTAGAAATATCCATTGATGAAACGGACGAAAAATTAGCTCGTTTAGATTGGAGTCAAAAAGAAAGAAATGAATTAAAAGCGGCTATTTTTCAAACGGGTGTTCCGATTCATACGATGTGTTTAAGTGGACATCGTAAGTACCCGTTAGGTGATCTGGATCCATGGATAGAAAAACGTAGTTTAGAAATCATGGAGAAGGCAATTGATTTAGCTCAAGATATTGGTGTACATATCATTCAGTTGGCTGGCTATGATGTCTACTATAAAGAAGGAAATGAGGATACGAAGGAACGATTTAAGAGCAATTTAATTAAAGCAACCATCATGGCTGCGAAAGCTGGGATTTTATTAGGCTTTGAAACCATGGAGACTCCTTTTATGGATACAGTGGAGAAGGCTATGGAGTATGTGAAATATGTTCATAGTCCTTACTTGCAAATTTATCCAGATATAGGGAATCTGACGAATGCTGAAAAGATATATGGAACTTCAGTGGTAGAGGATTTGT
The DNA here is from genome assembly GCF_000177375.1 of Bulleidia extructa W1219. GTDB lineage: Bacteria > Bacillota_I > Bacilli_A > Erysipelotrichales > Erysipelotrichaceae > Bulleidia > Bulleidia extructa. The sequence goes on along the minus strand of NZ_ADFR01000002.1, from coordinate 74,993 downwards.
CTAAAGGGAATGGACATATTCTAGCGGCTCATTTAAAGGAAACGGTTCCGGGTAAATATCGGGAAATACCATTTGGGACAGGACATACAGACTATGTAAAAGATATTATTGTCCTAAAGGAAATGGGTGTTCGAATGTTTACGGGAGAATTTTGGTATACGGGGCAAGAAAATTGGCAAGACATTTGTAAGCAAGCCGCTTCTTTTCTAAGGAAACAGTTGGATCAAGTGTTTTAAAAATAGATAAGCAAGGTTATGGAATATGGTTTTCAAACCTTGTTTTTAAATCTATATTTTTAGTATTGTGATAGGAAATTCATTTATACTTAATTGAGCAAAGAGGGTTAGTGGTGAATTTCTAAGGATTTATAAGGTGGTGTGAAAAGCCCACCTTTTTTGTGTTATATTGGTGAATAGGTGATATAAATGGGATTAATAGATTTAGTGACTGATGCTTTTAGATTTAAGGAGACAGTTTTTTATAAAGAAACTAGTGATTTAAAAGACAGGTATAATGCTTTGAAAAAATTAAGTGATGAATATCCAAATAATAAAGAACTTTTAAGTGAAATGATGACTATTAAAAGAGGATTAGATGGAGAAGATGAAATTGCATATCAATTAAAAAAAGCACATATTGGAATGTATGTACTGAGAGATATTAAGGTAAAGTATGAAGATTTAACAGCTCAAATTGATTATGTCATCATAACTCCCGTCTATACTTATTACATAGAGTGCAAAAATTTAGTGGGAAATATTACTGTAACTGATAAAGGTGATTTTATAAGAGAACTGACTATTAATGGTAAAAAAGTTAAAAAGGGAATGAATTCTCCTTTGAGGCAAGTGGAAGCTCAAAGAGAAGTATTAAGAAAAATATGGGATAGTGGTTCTTCGACTATCAAAAAACTATTTGCTTCAAAATACTTTGATGATTATCGTAAGGTATTAGTGGTGGTGGCTAATCAAGATACAATCTTAAATACCAGTAAAGCGCCAAAGGCAATGAAGTACAAGATATTGCGGGCAGATGGTTTAATAAGACAAATAGAATATGATTTAAACCATAGAAAAAATGGCGAGCTTTTTGATACCAAAAATAGTATGGAGAAAACAGCTCAATCATATATCAATATATCCATTAAAGAGGCTATTAATTATTACGATTACTATAAAGAAAATTATTGTAGTCATATAAGTAATCAAGTTTGTGATGATTTAAAGGATAGGTTAATAGAATTGAGAAAAAAGAGATCTAGGGAAATGAAGATCCCGGCTTATTATGTTTATACCAATATAGAGTTGGATAAAATAGTAGAACTTAGACCTAAAACAATTGAGGAATTAAATGATTACAATATATTAACACCAGTTAAAGTTAATATTCATGGCAAAGCTATCATCGAAGAAATAAAAAAATAATTTATTTGAATATATTAAGAAAAAGTGTGATAGGTCACAATAAGTTAAGGAGAATGATAACAATGATAAAAGTACTTTTTATCTGCCACGGCAATATATGTCGTTCCCCAATGGCAGAATTCTTGTTTAAAGAAATGGTGGAAGAAAAAGGAATGAGTCAATTATTTGAGATTGATTCGGCTGCCACCAGTTCAGAAGAAATATGGAATGGCATAGGAAATCCGGTCTATCCCCCTGTTAAAGATTTATTGAAAAAAAGAGGCATTGATTGTTCTGATAAGCGAGCTCGTCAAGTCAATTGGGATGATTATCATCATTACGATTACCTTATTTGTATGGATCAACAAAATTATAAGAATTTAATGAACCTGTTTAAGAAAGATCCGGACCGCAAAATTTCCTTGCTGTTAAATCGACAAGATATTGAAGATCCATGGTATAGTGGCAATTTTGAAGGGGTATATCAACAGATTGAGCATGGATTACAAGTTTGGCTTGAAAAATTAACTACAGAAGCTTGATAATAAAAAAGAAAAGAGGAAAAAGATGATAACAGCAATTTTTTTAGCGAATGGTTTTGAAACGTGTGAGGCTTTGATTACCGTTGATTTACTAAGAAGAGCGGGAATGGATATTGACATGATATCCATGAACGATGATTTAAGTGTAGAAAGTTCCCATGGTGTGGCGGTGCAAGCCAATCGCTTATTTAAAGAGATTCAACCAATGGATTATGACATCCTAATCATGCCTGGCGGGAAAGTGGGAACCATTAATTTAGAAGCGAATGAAACATTGAAACTGGCTTTTAGAAAGCATATTGAACAAGGAAGATTGGCGTGTGCCATTTGTGCAGCCCCTTCAATCTTAGGTCATATGGGTTTGCTTAAAGGTAAGAAATATACCTGTTATCCGGGATTTAATGAAGATGGTTTTGAAGGTGAATATCAACAGTCTCTTATTGTTCAAGATGGTCATATAATAACAGGACGTGGAATGGGGGCAACTATTGATTTTGCCTTAGCGATTGTTGAAACCTCTCTGGGTTTAGAAGCTCGTAAACAGGTGGAAATAGGTATTCAATACGAACATTCATTCTTAGAATATTGACTTCAGATTGGAGACTTTTAGTGGAAATTTGACTGATCATCATTTGGAATCAGACTCATATGGATGGATGTAGTTGGGATGATGAACTCTAGCGATCTCTTCTTATGATGAATCATAGTGAAAAAGAATTTGGTTTTGAAAAGATTAGAAAGGAAATGACATGATATTTTGGGTGGTAGTGATTTTGATCCTATTGTATTTTCTATATATCTTTTTAGTTTCTTTAAGAAAGGATTTTATGGTTTATGAAAAGTCCTCTATCCAACACCATTTTGCGATATTAATTCCGGCTAGAAACGAAGAGCAGGTCATAGGTCCTTTAATAGAATCGCTTCAGAAACAAGAGTATTCGAATACCGCATATGATATTTATGTTTTAGTCAATAATAGTCAAGATCAGACAGAAAAGATTGCTTTAAATCAAGGGACTAGAGTCATTCATATGGATCGAGAGGTTCGTTCAAAAGCGGAAGTATTAAAGGTTGCTTTTGAGAAACTGCAATCAGATTCAAAAATAGAGGCTTATATTATTTTAGATGCGGATAATTTGGCGGATGCACAATTCTTAGAACAGATGAATCGAGCCTATGGACATGGATATCAACTTTATCAAGGAAGAAGAACGGGGAAGAATATTCAAGATAGTTGGCTAAGTTCTTGTTATGAAGTTTTTTATATTTTACAAAATATGGTATTTAATCATGCCCATATGCAAAAAGGACATAGTGCTTCTCTAAATGGAACGGCTTGGATGATGAAAAGGTCATTCTTGAAAGAGTATGGTTTTCCGGTTGAATTATTGACAGAAGATATTGAGTTAAGCGCTATTGCAGCATTAAAAGGAGAGAGAATTGGCTACGTTCATGAAGCTTTTGTATATGATGAATATCCAGCCACTATCAAAATGGCGTGGATTCAATTAAGACGTTGGGTTTTTGGACAGTTACAGTGTATGCGGCGTTATGCTTATTGCTTGCTTAAAGAGGGAGTTAGGAAGCACTCTTTTGTTTGCCTGGATATGTTTGTGATATTGGTGGCACCAATTTTATTTCTGATTGCTTTGGTGGTACTGATTGGTATGTGTCTTTTTCAAGATGGTTTTGTACAGTGGCTATTTCGATCAATTGGTTGGATCCTACTAGTTGTCTATGGATTGATTGTATGGGTGCAATGCTTGGCAGTCAGAAAAAATGGTACAAAACTGATAAGGGTTTGGAAGGGAATTGTATTTTTCCCATTATTTGTGATGTTATTTATTCCCATGATATTCTTAAATTTATGTCGCAAAAAGGCGGAATGGAAGCCGGTGATACATGATCGGAAACTGAAAATTGAAGATATGAAATGATAGAGTTTTTAGAGAAATATTTAAGAATCTTTTTTTGATGATAGGCAGTCTGGTTAGTGATGGTTTTTTCTATTCTACATCGCATTCTTTTTATACTTATTTAGGAGCTTAGATTTGATTGATATTCGCCAATTTAGTTTAAAATAGAGGGAAGACAACAAGAAGCCATTCCGGTTAATTTACTAAAACATGTTAGATAAAGTAATAGAAAATAAAGGAGGGTTATATGGTAGATCAGTATCCAGTTGTTACATTATGTGGCAGTACACGTTTCAAAAATGAATTTATGCAAGCTCAAAAAGTACTTACTTTAGCTGGTAAGATTGTAATTAGTGTGGGGTTATTTGGGCATTCAGGAGATGAGGAAGTCTGGGAAAATATGGATGAAGGAACATTGACTAAAACGAAAGAAATGTTGGATGACATGCACAAAAGAAAGATTGATATGGCAGATGAAATATTTGTTATCAATAAGAACGGGTATATTGGAGATAGTACTAAGTCGGAAATCGCCTATGCTAAGAAAACGGGTAAAAAAGTTTCTTATTTAGAAAATTTTTGATATAAATTGAGATAAATAAAAAGGGAGGAATGATGGAAAAATTTTTAGTGATCGGTTTATTGGCTATATTGGGAGCCTTTTTGATAAAGAAAGTTGTAAAACCACCAGTTGGTCCTTCCTATAAATTAAAAACAATCATTTTTGCGATGGGAAGTGTTCCGATTCCAACGGTAACAGAGTTAGGAAATTTGATTTTTGTTTCAAAAGGGAAAAGAAAATTTATTTTGCCGACAGAGTTTGATTTATGGCAAGAGGTAAAACTTTTTGAAAATGGAATTGTTTTAAAAAGAAACAAAAAAGAAAAGATAGTGTTTTTTCATGAATTATATGCCATTGAACCAATGTTGATTCATTCATTATTTGTGAAAGGGAAATATTTTGGTTATGCGTTGCAATTTAGAAACAATGAAAGAATTGATATAAAAAGTTGTGATTTAGAGGAATTAGATGTACTGATTGAGAAGTTATGTCTTCTATTCCCAGATGAAACAGGGAAAGCCCTTATATGTGATGTTGATTAGGAAAAATGCTAGAATTTTTGATTGTTGAAAGGAATTGGATGATCACCTATAGGTATAAAAACACCATCTGAAATGAATGGTGTTTTTATATATAGAAAATTATTTATTGAGATCAAGCATGAATTTCATTGGCTTGTGTTAAGGCAAACTTAGCAGACAATGGCCCGATTAGTTCGTAAATCAAGGTGGCGGAAAGAATAATGGTTTGAATTTCCATTCCCAATTCACCAGGCATATCTTTAATGACTAAAGTAGCCAAACCAATAGCCACACCGGCTTGAGGCATTAACGCAAAGCCGATATAGTTTTTAACAACGGATGGTTGTTTTGAAATATTTGCACCGACATAAGATCCCAACCATTTTCCACCAAAACGGAGTGAGATATAGAGAATGCCTAGGATACCGACTTTTGGTAAAGCGGATAGATTTAACTCGGCACCGGATAACACAAAGAAAAGAATAAAAAGAGGATAAGTCCAATCATTGATGGAAGACAGTACTTTTTGAGCATCTTTTCGGGTGTTCACATAGGAAGAACCTAAAGCCATGCAGACTAATAGATCACTTAGTCCAAAACTTTTTGCTAAAGCACAAGCAATTAGGATAAAACTAATACATAGTGACATACGATTCATCACAATTTGAAAATACCGGTGGATAAAAGATAGAATGAGTCCTAAGACGATGCCTAAAACCAGAGAAGCTATGATTTTGACAATTGGAAATAGAATGGTATTCACCAAAGAAAAGGCTTGATGATTCATCATGCCAATCGCAATGGAAATTGAAATGGAATACGTAATTAGACCGATGGCATCATCAGCTGCGACCACCGGTAATAACATTCTGGTTAAAGGACCGTCTGCTTTATATTGACGGACAATCATTAAAGTGGCGGCGGGAGCTGTAGAAGCAGCTAAAGCCCCAAGAATCAAACATTCTGCTGGTGGAAAACCTAACAATAAAGTGACTGTATCCACAATTAAGACAGCTCCCAATGCTTCAAAAAGAGTGATGATTAGGGCCGGTTTCCCAATGGATTTTAAGGTTTTTAACTCAAATTCATCGCCGATTGAAAAGGCAATAAAACCTAAAGCAACTTCAGGAATGATACCTAAAGATGCTAAGGTTTCATGATTGAGGATATTAAGTAGATGAGGTCCTATCAAAACACCAATGAGAATATAAGCTGTTACATTTGGCAGTTGGATTTTTTTGGTAACTAACGTTAATAATAATCCCACCAAAATAGCAAGACCAAGAGGGAAGGTAAGACTCATTAATCGGTGACTCCTTCCCATCGTGTAACTGGTAAGCAGAATAAAACACCGCTATTTGGTAATTTTAAATCACCGGAAATTTGGTGAATAATTTCAATTCCTGTTTGAATTTGTTCGTCTTTGAGAACAACCATAATAATTTTATTTTGAGGACGTTCGGGATTTAAAAATTGCCGTAAACCTCCAAACATGGATAGTGTTTTTACTTCGTCAGAATGGTTTAAATTAGCTAACATGCCTTCACAATCTAAGACACTGGCACCATGAAAACCCGATTCCATCATTTTTGCTAAAATAGGAGAAACACTTTCTTCGTGATTGGTAATATGAACAAGTAATTGCATAAATGTATAAATAGACCTTTCTCTTCTTATTATAGGAGATGGTAGAAAATACTTTCAAGAAAAGTTCTAGATATAATCTTGTATACAAAAGGAAAAGAAGACGGATGAGGGATAGGGGTGGAAGTTTTGCAAAAAAGGGATCTTGAAATCCCTTTTAATTAGCAATCGGATGATGAGGGGCGAAAGAATGAGTATCCAATGTCGCAAAAGTATAGCCATTAGCTTTTCCCCATTTAATGATTCTTTCTACAGCACGAATGGAATAAAGTTTTGTGTCATGTTGGAGAACGACAGAAGGGTAATGGTATTTTGTGTTGGCCTTGATTTGACGAATGACGTTGTTATAAACCCCATCGGAGGAAGTGGTACTACCGGCATCACCTGAGGAAACATTCCAATCAAAATAGACATAGCCTTTTAGCGTTATTTCTTTTACCAATTCACGCATGATTCCTTTTGTATAGTTTCGTGATACTGTATTGGAAGAGCCTCCTGCAAAACGAAATAACTTAGTTCCTTTCCCTGTTTGGGATTTAATAGTATTCATCTGTGCATAGAAGTCTTTCCAAAAGGCTTGTTTAGAAGAATAAATTTTTTGGTAATTATGAGTATAAGTATGTAAGGCTATCGTATGTCCAGCTTCCGCTTCTTTGCGAATCATGTGAAGATGAGTTTTATCACAAGAAGTTGTAAAGAAAGTGGCTTTTACTTGGTTCTTGGCTAAAATAGCTAATAATTCTTCTGTATAACGACTAGGACCATCATCAAAAGTGAGATAGATGGTTTTTTCATTGGATTTGGTCATTTTGGAAGGTTCGACTACATGGACAATTCGTTTCAGCTCAGTTTTATTATGATGGGCATCTTCTACTTGATAGCTGAGGTTATAATCACCCACTTGATTGACATTGACCGTTCCTGAAACACGCACATTTTTAGTAACATCACCATCGACATCATCTATGGCTTGGTAAGTATCTACCCATTTTTGACCTTTTGGCCACTGGATTTCTTTTCCACCAAGTAATTGAATTTGTGGACCTTTACGATCATCATAGATGATTTTTCGCTCTACCTTAGTCATATTTCCCGAACTATCTTGGACACTATAATAGACCACACCGTCTTTGATTTCTTTTTTGACTTGTTTGGTTAAATCACCATCGTAATTATCCATGCAAGTGAAGCCTTCTTCTTGGTAATCATGACCAATAGGCGTATAAGAATTCGGTTTATGAGTTAATTGAATTTTTGGTGCTTCACGGTCAACCACTCGAACATTTTGAATGACTTCTTTTTTAAGGTTTCCTTGATCGACTTTGTATCGCAGGGTATAAGAACCTAGTTTTGTGGTATCCACATGACCGCTACGGGTAAAGGGAACTTCTTTTTTATAGAACGGTAAAAGAGACCATCTCTCATAAGCTTTTGTGTGTGAATCATCATAGGAAGATTTGTAGTCGACGGTTGATGAAGGCATAGATTCAAAAACAATTGTTTTTTATTGAAAAAACAAAGGAAATGCCATAAATGATTATGGTGAATAATAAGCTGATGAGAAGCCACTTTGCCCAAGAATGTTTTTTCATGCTGACGTCCTTTCTGGGATATTGGAGTTTATATATTTTAGTAATAGAATGATTTGTTTTCCTATCCGTAAGTTTACTTTTATTATAAAGCAAAATGAATAGAAATTAACATTTGAATATAATGTGGTATTTTAAGTGTATAATATTTGAATATATATTCAAATAAAAAGTTGATATATTTGTTTGAATAATCACTCATATGAACAAATAATATGACGAAAAGCCTTATTTTATCGATATTTTAAGAAAAATGATATTTTTGAATAATAAAGGTTGACGAGAGAAAAATAGATGAGTATATTTGTGATATTGGGTTGATTTTATTCAACTATTAAATTAGGGAAAGAGAGGACGAAATGAATTGTTTGATAAAAAAATTACTGGGTGTTTTTCTGGTGACGGCTTTGGGATTGGCTGGCTGTTCTAGTAAAGTGACGAAGAGTGAGACAAAACAACAAAAGAAGAAGGTGATCTACACAACTTTCTATCCCGTTCGAGATTTAACAAATCGTATTGTCGGGGATAAGATGGAGGTTCGTCAAATTATCAAAGGAGATCAAGAACCTCATGACTATGAGCTTCAGACAAAAGATATGGCTGAAATTTCCAAGGCGGATCTAATTATTTATAATGGAGCAGGAATGGAGTCATTTATAGAGGCTTTAAAGAAAACCGTGAAAGATAATAACAAGTTTTTGGACTTATCCGTTGGATTGACTTTATTGAAAGCTACTTCTCAGGATGGTCACGATCATGACAAAGAAAAACATGGAAAAGAAGAACATCAGGTGAATCCTCATACATGGTTAAGCGTGAAAAATGCGATGTTTGAATTAAAGAGTATTTATGAGAAAGTATCGAATTTAGATCCTGAAAATAAAGATTTTTATAAGAGAAATTTAGAAAAGTCTTTGGCTGATTTTAAGAAACTTGATGAAAAATTCAGTTCAGAAATTGCTAAACTTCCAGCTAACGTAGAGAAACATTTTGTAGTATCACACGCTGCGTTTAATTATTTAGCGAGGGATTATGGTTTAAAACAAGCCGCTATCGCCGGTATTTCTCCTGAAGAAGAGCCAACCGCTCAACAGTTGAAAAAATTGGCTGATTTTGTAAAGAAGCATAAAATCAAGGTGATTTTCTTTGAAGGGAAGGCAACACCGAAAGTGGCTAAAACTTTGGCAAAAGAAGTGGGAGTTCGCACAGATGTCCTATATACTTTGGAAAGCATTACAGGCGAAGAAGAAAAATTGGGATATATTGGACTAATGGAAAAGAACTTAGAAAATTTGGTGAAATCGTTTCATGAATAAAATTCTTCAACTATCCAATGTTTGTTTTACCTATGATCATCAGGAATGGATTTTACAACATTTAAATGGAGAAATAAATGAAGGAGAGTTCGTTGCGATGGTTGGGGAAAATGGAGCCGGAAAGAGTACTTTGCTTAATCTGATTCTTGGAAATTTAAAACCTCAGCAAGGTGAAATCCGGTTGTTTGGAGATTTAGTGAATGAAAAGCCCCATTATGAAGATATTGCTTATATTTCACAGAATTCAGTCATGAATTATCGTAATTTTCCCACCACAGTGATAGAAGTGGTCAAGATTCATTTGCGTTTTTTAAAAAAAGGAAAAGACTATGGTTCTTACCTTAAATTGGTGAATTTAGAAGAACAGGGTCATAAAATGCTCAATGAATTATCGGGTGGTCAACTTCAACGGGTCGCTATTTTATTAGCACTGATTAAAAATGCGAAATTGATTATTTTGGATGAGCCAACTTCAGGAGTGGACCAGCTATTTTCAGAGGAACTTTATCGAATGTTAGAACGATTGAAGAAAGAGGGGAAAACGATTTTAATGGTGACCCATCATCTGCAAGATGTTCAAATTCATGTTGATCGAATTCTCCGTCTGGTGAGGGGACAATGGGAGGAGATTATGTATGCTTGATTTGTTTCATTATGAATTCATGCAAAGAGCTTTCATTGTTGGAACATTATTAGCCATCATTCTTCCTTGTATGGGGTTTCCGATTCTATTGAAACGGTTATCTATGATGGGAGATACATTAGCTCATTCTTCATTGGCGGGCGTTGCAATTGGTTTGTGTATGGGGATTAATCCTTTACTAGGATCTATTATAGCTTGTGTGATAGCAGGCTTAAGCATTGAATTTATTCAACAAAAATTAAGATCTTATCAAGAAATATCGACAGTCATCATTTTGGCGGCTTCCATCGGGTTAGCGGGTATTTTCTCCAGTTTTACAGGAAATAGTAATTCGATTAGTTCTTATTTATTTGGGTCAATTGTAACAATTTCGGATGATGAATTTTACTTAGTCTTAGGAATTGCAATGGTGGTAATCGTGTTATATAGGTGGATTTATGATCAATTATATTTAAGTGTATTTGATCCTAAAGCGGCGCCTATTTTAGGGGTAAATGCAAAACGTATTCAGTTTGTATTTACTTTCTTAAGTGCGATCGCCATATCAATGTCAGCTAAAACTATTGGATCTTTGATTGTGTCATCTTTATTAGTTATTCCGGTAATTTGTGCCATGCAATTTGCGAGAACTTATAAGGCCACTTTATTTTTATCCATTGGTTTATCGGTATTATTTGTTTACATAGGGTTATTGGTTTCTTATTACGCAAATTTGAAACCAGGATCTGTGATTGTGTTGATTGCGGTGACTTTTCTGATCTTCGCAATGTTGGTAAGGAGAAAATAAAAGGAATAGATATGAATCGTATTTATAAAAAAACAAGTGTCGCTATTTTAGCTGTTCTTTCTTTGACTGCGTGTACTTTTCATCAAAAAGTGGCTTCTAATACAGAGTCGAAAAAGAAGGAATTCGTGCAACCAAAGGTGACAACATATGAAAAAGATACCACTACTACTATTTTGGTAGATGATAATCACATTCAAAAATCTAATATTGTTAAAGTGATTAAACACGGGGATCATTGGCATGTGTTCACTAAAGATGGTAAGGAACATATTACATATACCAATCCGGCTAATTTGAAGGATACCGGTGGATTAGAATTGGTTTCAGTTCTTACTTTGGCACAATTAAAAGGTAAAAGGGTGGTTAGTATTAAGAAACATGGGAATCATTGGCATGTTTATACCGCAGATGGGAAAGAATATTTGACCTATCAAGATCCGTCTTCTTTGTTTAAGAAAATTAAAATTGGACAATACAAGGGATCTCATCGTGGAAAACCAACACATTCCATTCAGAATTTAGCTAAAAAGTCTACGGTCTATAAAATTTTAAGACATGGGGATCATTGGCATATTTATACAACAGATGGCGGTGAATTTATTAGTTATCAAGATCCGCGCCCTTTTTACCCAAAAGCAAAAGTGGGGGAATATAAAGGGAATCATTCTTCTAAGCCAACGAATCCTAAAGCTGTTTTGCCAAAACCGGACACTCCTAATAAAAAATTAGGACCGGTTGTAGGAGTCTTAACACTGAATAAATTAAAGGGTAGAAATATTACCAAGATTGTGGATCATGGAGACCATTGGCATGTGTACGAAAATGGAAAAGAAATTGGTATTACAAAAGAAAATCCAAGATCTATGTTTCCAAAGGCGGAATATATCCAAGAAAAATCCAATCATGGAGGACATACAAAAGTTAAAGAAACAGACTTATTTACCTATGAAGATGTAAAAGAAAAATTGGATAAGAGAGTAGAAAAAATTCTAAGTAAGAATTTGAAAAAAATGACTCATTATGGAAAAGTGACAGATGGTTTACCGGTTTTTGGTATCATAAAACCTGATAAAAGTGGTCGGTATTTCTACTGGTTGCACGATTCACATTATCATGCGGTGAGTATCCCGGATTTAATTGCGATGGAAAAAGAAGGTCGTTTCAAAGGGATTACGGCAAAAGAAGTGGTCGCATTTTTGAAATATAAAGTGAATCATCATTATGTGATTGAAGATAGGATAGATACCGAAGAAGAAATGATAGCTAAGTGTCGATTCTTAGCGAAACATTATGGAGTTTCAGAAAATCAAGTGAGATATTTCTTGGGTAATTATGTGGTTTCTATTAATGGAGATGATTTAGTTAAAATTGCGGCTGACGATCTGATTGTTGAAAACGGGATTGTTAAAGCAGGGGTTGATTTACCGAAATTAAAATATCCGGAAAAATTAAAGAAAGAATAAGAAGGTAAAACGAGCTAGAAATGAAGTGAATCCTAAAAGTTGGACAATGACTGAGGAGGTTCACTTTAAAATAGCTCTTTTTTAGTTTCTTCCTTACTTTTTATCTTTATACTCGCACCTCTTCCATCCATTATTTTTTCCTTTCAAAATAAAAAGCGCTGTTTATGCGCCTTTTGATATTTATAAAATTACTTCATTACCGCTTTCATCAAACATCATTATTGGAATATGATAGTGGCATGATTTATCATACTTTTTTAATTCATCTACTATATCACCAATTTTTTTATCAAAAATATCTATGTCAAATAATTCCTTAAAACTATTATATCGTTTTCTTTTTCCATCAATTCCAAGAATACAATCCTCATATATCTCAATTTCTTTGTTTTTATAGTAAAGAATGTATTTGCCGGTAAATTCTAAGTTCTTTATAAAATCATTTCTTTTCATGCTTCATCCTTTCTGTTACTTTATTTTTAAAATATTTCACTTCTATATCCTCATTATAAGCATATTCCAACTTACCACCATATACCAGTATCACAGAAGGCTTTATTTTATCGATCATAGCGTCCATACCGTCTTTCCAAACTTGTAAGGCGTCATCATCACGCTTAACCCCAACGGTACTTACTGCCACAATTGAAGCTTCCGGGATACCGTCAAAGCAAAAGCTAAATGTTTCTTTTTCTGCCTATGAGGTGAATGAGAGACTATTTTCAAGATCTAAGAGAAAGAATTTTGAAAGATTTAGGGAATGTTTTATCAGATGGGTTAAAAATATTTTATAAAAATGAAAAATGTAAAAAAAGCGCTTGTTTATGAAATAATGAAACAAAAGTTAATTTGAAAGGCTTTGAATTCTAATTTTTTTAATTTAGAAGATGATGATTTTATAAAGTGTTGAATTCGTTATTTTAAAAATAATATCAAAAATCGGTGATATTTTAGAGAATTTTATAATCGTTTTACTTGAATTTAAAAGGAGAAGAATTACTATAAAAATATATAGTGAAATTACTCACATGTTAGGAGGTAGACAAGTATGTCTGAAAAAGCTGTTCAAAAGGAGACAGTTGGTTCATTTATTCTTAAAATTTTGAATGGAACGACTGTTGCGATTGTAGTTGCTTTAATTCCGAATGCAATTCTAGCTACATTTCTCAAGCCATTTGCTTCAAATCCACTAGTGGCTAATTGGCTTCATATTGTAACTGTATTCCAATTTTTCACACCAATTATGGCTGGTTTCTTAATTGGTATGCAATTTAAGATGAATCCCATTCAATCTGCTACGTTGGCTGGAACGACTTATATTGCTTCAGGAGCTTGGAAATTTACAATGGCAACTGTGGCAGGTAAGGGAGTAGGGCTATTCCAATTAGCCGGTATTGGGGATGTTATTAATACCATGTTGATTGCGGCTTTGGCTGTTTTGGTGATTCAAGCAGTCAGTCCGAAATTGGGGTCATTAAATTTGGTTCTGTTACCGATTGTTGTTGGTTTTGGAGTTGGTTGGATCGGTACGTTGACTTTACCATATGTTTCCATGATTACCACATTAATTGGACGAGGTATTAATTCCTTTACTACCTTACAACCAATCTTAATGAGTATTCTTATTTCGATTTCATTCTCCATTATTATTATTTCACCAATTTCCACCGTTGCAATCGGGTTGGCAATTGGGTTAAATGGTATGTCTTCAGCAGCGGCCGGTATGGGAGTTGCTAGTGCGGCAGCTTTGTTGGTTTGGGCTACTTTAAAGGTGAATAAGCCTGGTGTCCCTACTGCAATTGCGTTGGGTGGTATGAAGATGATGATGCCTAATTTTTTAACAAATCCAATTATGGCGTTACCGGTAGCCTTGACGGCAGCGATTAGTTCCTTATCAGTTCCTATTTTAGGAATGGTTGGGACACCCGGTTCAGCCGGTTTTGGTTTTGTGGGTTTAGTTTCTCCGCTAGCCGCTTTAAATGCGGGATCTGTCGGAGTGATTGGTATGGTTATTGCTTGGATTGCCGTTCCTTTCGCCGTTGGCTATGTAGTGGATAAAGTTTTAGGGGATGTTCTCCATCTATATAAGAAAGAAATCTTTGTGTTTAAAGGTTAAGAATAGAAAGAAGGAAGAAAAATGTTAACATATATTGCTGGATCTGGTGCGATGGGATGTCGCTTTGGTTATCAATTGTTTAAGGCTGGTAAGGAAGTTATCTTACTAGATAAATGGGAAGATCATATTAAAGCCATTCAAAAAGATGGTTTAAAGATTGTGGGGGATCACGAAGATTGTGTTCATATTCCAATCATGAGACCGGAAGAAGCGACTCAAAAAGCGGATTTTATTGTCCTATTCACAAAAGCTATGCAGTTGGAAACTATGCTTCAAAGTCTTAAGGGAATTATTACTGATAAGACTAAAGTTCTATGTCTTTTAAATGGCTTAGGACATGAAGATGTCATCAAGAAATATATTCCGGAAAAAAATATTTTAATGGGAGTGACGGTTTGGACAGCCGGCTTAAAAGGGCCAGGGACAGCTCTGTTAACAGCCACTGGTTCAGTGAACTTACAATCCATTGATCAATCTGGTGAAAAGGAAGCGATGGTTTTTGTAGACTTGTTGAATGAAGCCGGTTTGAAAGTCACTTATGATGAAGATGTCGTTCCATCTATTTGGCGTAAAGCGTGTGTCAATGGTACTATGAATTCCACTTGTGCTTTATTGGATTGTACGATTGGTGAATTTTTTGCGAGTGAAGAAGCTTTAAGAGTAGTGGATACAATCATTCATGAATTTGTGATGGTCGGTGAAGCTACTGGCGTGAAATTAGATGAGCAGGCCATTAAAGATTATGTGATGCACACATCTGTTGTGGCAGCAGGTCACTATCCATCAATGCACCAAGATTTGGTTCAAAATCATCGTTTAACAGAAATTGATTACATCAATGGAGCTGTAGCGAAGAAAGGAGATTCCCTAGGTATTCCAACACCATACTGTCATATGATTACAGATTTGGTTCATGCGAAAGAACATGTTTTAAAGATTCAATAGGCTGAGAGATCAGCCTTTTTCTTTTACTCTAAATTAGCCTTGTCAAATGGATTGTATCCATTGTGCCATCAGATTATGAGAAGATCGAAACTGATTGAGATACTTGCTTCGTAGAATTTTAAGTTTAGATAAAGATAAAAAATCTGAATGAGATAAAAACGCATGTATTGCTGTTTGAACAGTTGAAGTTATTTTGAAAAAGATTAACCAACAAAGTAAAAAAGTCTACAGATTTTCATTTGACCTTCCTTTAAGTTTTCTTGATGCGAGATTGAAAGAAATAGGGAAGAAAGTTATCATTAATCAGTCAATATCAGCTTTTTTGATACAATTGAGTGGGAGAAAGAAATGAAAAAAATAGAGATTCAAACCAAAAGTAAACAGTATTCAATTTATTTGGAAGCTGGCTTATTACATCACTTAGATTTCTATTTAGAGTTGTATAAGCGATATATTGTCATTAGTGATACAGGCGTTCCTAAAAAGTGGAAAGAGCTCATTTTAAGTCAATTACCTAATTCTAATCTAATTGAATTTGAACAGGGAGAAAGTCATAAAACCATGACTTCGTATACTTTTCTGATGGAACGATTATTATCTCTGGAAGTGACACGCCAAGATGTGATTTTAGCTCTTGGAGGTGGGGTTGTTGGAGATCTGGCCGGTTTTGTGGCGAGTACGTATCGGCGTGGAATTGCTTATATTCAAATCCCGACCACCACTTTAGCGATGATTGATTCTTCTATTGGAGGGAAAACGGCAATTAATTTGGGTGGCTATAAAAATATGGTGGGTACATTTTACCAACCTGAGATGGTTTTGATGGATCCTACTGTTCTAGAAACATTGTCGAAAAGGCAGGTTTATAATGGATTAGTAGAAGCTTTAAAGGCCGGGTTGATTGCGGATGATAGCTTGGTTTATCTTTTAGAACAAGATTCTTTTCCTCTAGAAACCGTTATTGAAAAAAGTTTATTGGTGAAAAAGAAAGTCATTGAAGAAGATGAAAAAGAAACAGGGCCAAGAATGATTTTGAATTTTGGTCATACTTGGGGCCATGCGTATGAATCTTATGCTAAAGGAGAATTGTTACACGGAGAAGCGGTTGGACTTGGTATGTTGAAAATGTTAGAAGAACCTTTAAAATCAAGGGTTCAATGTATTTTAAAAAAACTACATTGTCCAATTGTATATCCGGTGAAACAGGAAGAATTATTACGATACATCCATCAGGATAAAAAGGTAAATTCTACCGGTATTTCAATTGTTTTGGTTAAAAAGATAGGAGAAGCTGTTATTCAAACTGTTTCGTTGGCAGAATTGGAAAGGAGTATAGATGTCTAATAGTATTGGTGAACGTATTCGTTTGACGATTTTTGGAGAAAGCCATGGTTCTGTAATCGGTGGAATTTTAGATGGTATTCCTGCCGGGGTTGAGTTGCCTTTAGAATATATCCAAGAAAAATTAAATCTTCGAAAAGCGAAAGGATCTATCTCCACTTCCAGACAAGAGGAAGATGTCCCTACTTTCTTGTCGGGCATCCATCAAGGATATACAGAAGGTAACGCCATTGCGTTTATTTTGAAAAATAAAAATGT
Organism: Bulleidia extructa W1219; assembly: GCF_000177375.1. GTDB lineage: Bacteria > Bacillota_I > Bacilli_A > Erysipelotrichales > Erysipelotrichaceae > Bulleidia > Bulleidia extructa. Next base: position 57,947 of record NZ_ADFR01000002.1, on the reverse strand, counting down.
GCAGTCTAAAGATTATGAACTTCATAAGCCAAGACCTTCCCATGCAGATTATGCAGCTTATGAAAAGTATTTTGGGTATATGAATCTTGCTGGTGGGGCTATTTTTAGTGGCCGTTTAACCGCTGCTTTTGTGGTGGGAGGAGCTATTTGTCAAAAACTGTTAGAAGATAAAGGCGTTTATATTGGTAGTCATATTAAAAGGCTGTATCGTTTTCAAGATCGATCTTTTGAAAATTATGAAAAGGATATTCAAAAATTAAGCCGGTTGAATTTCCCGGTTTTAGATAGTTCAATTTCTAAGACGATGCAAGAATATCTTTTAAAGATAAAGGAGGAAAAAGACTCGATAGGTGGTATTTTAGAGACAGCAGTGGTTGGCTTGCCAGTGGGATTGGGGGATCCGATATTTGATAGTTTGGAGTCAAATTTATCCAAAATTTTATTTTCTATACCGGCAATCAAAGGTGTTTCCTTTGGCTTGGGTTTTGATTTTGCACAATATAAAGGTTCTGAAGTCAATGATGTTTTATTTTATGAAAAAGGGAAAGTAAAAACAAAGACGAATCATAATGGTGGTATTAATGGTGGCCTTTCTAATGGTATGCCATTGGTGTTTCATACGGTGGTGAAGCCAACTTCTTCAATTGGTTTGGTTCAAGAAACCATCGATCTTCAGACACAAACCAATACCACAGTTGAAATTCAAGGAAGACATGATCCGGCAATTATCCATCGAGTCAGACCGGTGGTGGATGCCGTGACTGCTTTTGTACTTTTAGACGCTTATTTGAAAAGAGAACAGGAATGTCTATGGCAAAATTCGGTTTAATTGGTCACCCGTTATCTCACTCTAAATCTCCCTTCATTCATCATTTCTTTTTAGGTAAAGAATATTCTTTATTGGATATTCAAGAACGTGAATTGAAATCTTTCTTAGCAGAAGATCAAGATTTGAATGTAACAATTCCTTATAAAGAAAAAGTCATTCCTTTCTTAAAGAATCTAAGTCCAGAAGCAAGAGAAATAGGGGCGGTTAATACGATTCATCATCGTGTAGGATACAATACCGATGCTTCAGGCTTTGCGGATTGTTTAAAAGCTCATGGGTTTAAGGCTAAAGATAAGAATGTTTTGGTATTTGGGACAGGAGGGGCTTCAAAAGCCATCAGCTACATTCTTCGCCAAGAAGGAGCTAACGTACAACTGGTTTCTCGTTACAAAAAAGAAAACACCATTCTTTACGATGAAATTGGGAAAGTAAATTATCAAGCGGTTGTGAATTGTACCCCATTGGGCATGTACCCAAACATGAACGAAAGTATAGCGAAATATTTGGATTTTTCACGAATGGAATGGTTGGTGGATATTGTCGCGAATCCTTTACGCACCAAGCTTCTTCAAGAAGCCGGTTGTCCATCTATTGGTGGTCTTGAAATGTTGGTTCGTCAAGCGGCGAAAGCGGATGAGATTTTTTCGGGGAAAATGATTTCGGAAGAGGAGATTCAAGCTTGTTTAAGAGCTTTATGTTTTGAACAAAGAAATATTGTGTTCATTGGTATGGCGATGGCTGGCAAAAGTACAATAGCGAAAGCTTTTGATGCTCAAACAGTGGAAATGGATGAAATCATTGTTGAACAAGAAGGGCTTTCCATTTCCCGTCTTTTTCAAGAAAAGGGAGAAGCCTATTTTCGCAAAAAGGAGTTAGAGGTAGCGAAAGAAGTATCTCGATTGAATCACCAAGTGATTTCTACCGGTGGTGGTGTTATTTTAAATGAAGAGGCAATGACTTATTTAAGGGCAAATGGGCTTTTGGTTTGGGTCAAAAGAGATATTGATCGCATGATTTTGGAAAATAATCGACCTCTTTATGCTTCAAAAGAAGACTTATATAGAGTCTATCAAGAAAGAAAAGAACGATATGCCTATTATGCGGATGTAGAGCTGGATAATAATCGGTCTATAGAAGAGGCAATCGTATCTTTGAAGGAGAAATTGAAATGATTATAACGATGAAAAAAGGAATGCCAAGAGAAGAAATCCAAAAGATGCGTGAGCATTTTGAAAGCCTTGGTCTACAAGTTCATGAGATTCCGGCAGAGGAATTTAATATCATCGGGTTGACAGGAGATACTGCTTCTTTGGATGAAAGTTCCATCAAAGCCAGTCCTTGGGTAGAAGTGGTTCGTCGTATTTCGGTTCCTTATAAATTGGCTAATCGAGCTTTCCACCCGGAAGATTCTATTGTGGAAGTTGGCCGTTTGAAAATTGGTGGAAAAGGGAAAATTGTTTTGATAGCCGGTCCCTGTTCAGTAGAAAGTAAAAATCAAATTTGTCGTATTGGAAAAGAAGTGAAGATGTGTGGGGCGGATGTGTTACGAGGTGGAGCGTATAAACCGAGAACTTCTCCCTATTCTTTTCAAGGTTTAGGGCAAGAAGGAATCTTGGCTATGGTAAAAGCTAAAGAGGAAACAGGGCTACCTATTATATCTGAATTGATGTCAGCTAATCAATTAGAAGAATTCATTGAAAAGGTGGATATAATTCAAATTGGAGCTCGCAACATGCAGAATTATGATTTGTTGAAAGCTATTGGTCATACAAAGAAACCCATTTTATTAAAAAGAGGCTTATCTGCGACGATTGAAGAATGGATTATGGCGGCGGAATATATTCTTGCGGCTGGTAATCCCAATGTCATTTTGTGTGAACGAGGTATTCGTAGTTTTGAAAAATATACACGCAATACCATGGATCTAGCGGTTGTTCCAATTATTAAACAGAGAACTCATCTTCCAATTGTGGTTGATCCTTCTCACGCTACAGGGGATTGGAAATTAATTGAAGCTGTTTCTTTGGCGGCCATTGCGGCCGGGGCAGATGGTCTTATGATTGAAGTGCATGATGACCCGGAGTCGGCTTGGTCAGATGGAGCACAATCATTAAAACCGGAAAAATTGAAAGAACTGGTTCAAAAAGCAAAATTGGTTGCTCAAGCAATCGGTCGTGAATTATGAAATCAGTGCGTATTTATCAGTCAACCATTCAAACCATTTCTTTGAAAATGCCGACTTCCAAGTCTTATGGACATCGATCATTGATTGCGGCTTCTTTATCTAAAGAAGTTTCAACCATTCAAAACCTTCCAAATAATCAAGATATACAAACGACAATGGCTTGTTTGAAAAAGCTGGGTGTATCTTTTCGACAAGAGGGAAGTCAAACCACGATTTATCCAAAATGGAAAATTCAGAATTCAGTTGTTTTAGATTGCCATGAAAGTGGATCAACACTTCGCTTTCTCATTCCTTTAGTATTGATTGGGGATCGGATAGTTAAATTTCAAGGGACTAAACGACTGTTAGAAAGACCGCAAACGATTTACGAATTTCTGGCAAGAGAAAAAGAATTTTTCTTTGAAAAAACAGCTCATTCTATTTTCGTAAAGGGACCTATTCAAGCGGGTCATTTTGTGGTGGACGGGACAATTTCTTCTCAATTTATTACGGGCTTATTATTAGCATTACCTTTATTAAAAGGGGATTCCACCCTAGAAATTCAAGGTGAATTAGTTTCAAAAGATTATGTAGAAATAACACTGGATGTGCTTTGCTTGGCCGGTATTCGAATAGAAAGAACCAATCATCTTTTTATGATTCCGGGAAATCAACATTACCAAGCCTTTAAATATGAGGTGGAAGGAGATTATAGTTCCGCAGCTTTTCTATATGCTTTAGCCTTTTTACATCGAAAAGAATTGTCTATTGAAAATCTGAACTCCTTTTCAAAACAAGCAGATTTTAAAATACTGGCATTTTTAGAACAGGTGAAGAATAGAAAAGCTTCTTCCTTTGATTTGGAAGGATGCCCTGATTTGGGACCGATATTAATGGCGGTTTCTTCGCAATTGGAGGGTACTAGTCATTTTGTGAATATTAAGCGATTGCGTTTCAAAGAATCGGATCGTATTGAAGCGATGCGAGAAGAATTGAAGAAACTGGGAATTGAAATGAAAGTTGGTGAGAACGAAGCTTTTATCACTGGTGGAAAGTTACGTCCTAATCAAATTCTAAGTGGGCATCATGATCATCGAATAGTGATGGCTTTGTCAGTTTTAGCTACTTTAACAAAGAATACGGTGATTGAGGGTGCTAATGCCATTCAAAAAAGTTATCCAAATTTCTTTGAAGATTTAAAAAAACTGGGAGTTAGAGTGGAGGAAGAAGGATGAAAACGATTTGGGTCATCAACGGACCTAACTTAAATATGTTAGGTATCCGAGAAAAAGAAATTTATGGTAATCAAAGTCTGAAAGATTTAGAAAATCAATTGTTAAAAACTAATCCAGAGATTCATTTGGAATTTTTCCAATCGAATCATGAGGGACAATTGATTGACTGGATTCAAGAGGCTTATTTAAAAAAGGTAGATGGAATTGTTTTTAATCCGGCCGGTTATACACATACTTCTATTGCTTTAGGAGATGCGATTAAGGCAATTCATCCGATTCCTGTGATAGAGGTCCATCTTTCAAAGATAGAGGATAGGGAAGATTTCAGAAGAGTTTCTTATATAAAACCCTACTGTTTAGATCAGATTCAAGGGAAGGGATTTCATGGTTATCAGTTGGCGATTGAAAAATTGGTTTCTAAGTGAAATTGAGATTTTAATGGTAGTATGAATGGAAAAATATGGCATGGATTGGGATATGTTATAGATCAAAAGGATAGCAGATTTCTTGGTTGAAATGGCTATTCTTTTAAATTGGATTTTGGAAGGTTAATTTTTTGAATTTAACCCTTGCAAAGAAAAGAAATATTCGGTACTATATTAAAGCAACTTAATAAGTAACGGTTCCTTAGCCAAGTGGTAAGGCAGCTGACTGCAACTCAGCGAGCGCCGGTCCGACTCCGGCAGGAACCTCTTATGGGGAAGTGGCGGAATGGTAGACGCACAGGACTTAAAATCCTGTATTGGAGACAATGTGTGGGTTCGAGTCCCATCTTCCCCATTGAAAAAGTCAGGATGAAAACTGACTTTTTTTAATGCCGAAAAAGGTTTGGATTGATATAATAAGATGGTATGAAGGAGGTAGATAAGATGGATGAATTTATGGAAAAAATGAGTGTTAATCAACTTAGAAAAATGATAGATCATTCTGAAGCCTCCTCACTTTCGGAGTATATTCGAGAAGTCAATGCAGTGGACATTGCTCAATGTGCAGAAGAGTTAGAAGATGAAGAAATTTGGAAGCTTCTTTCTATTTTAAGCGTACAAGATATTGCTCTTATTTTGGAACAAGCTAATGAAGATTTAGGCATGCGTATCATTGATAATATTCCTATGGATGACGTGATTGATGTTTTAAGTTACATGCAGAAAGATGACATTGTTGACTTGATTGGTGAAATGCCAATTGGGAAGCGTAAGCTATTGATTAATAAGATGCGCAAGGGTGATCGTAATATTATCTCGCGTTTATTAGAGTACCCGGAAGATTCAGCCGGTGGTATCATGACCACTGCATATATTGCTTTGAGAAGTGACTTATTAGTATCGGAAGGTCTAAATAAAATTCGTGAAATTGCCCCAAAAACCGAAGTGATTGAAACTATTTATGTGGTTAATGCACGAGGCCAATTGATCGGTACGGCTGATTTACGCCATTTTTTAACTTCTCCTAAAGGAACTTTAATTTCCAGTTTTGCAAAAGAAAACGTGATTTCTGTTCATCCTGAAATGGATCAAGAAGAAGTGGCTCACTTGGTGTCAAAATACGATTTAAATGCGATTCCTGTAGTCAATAAACACAATGTCATTCTGGGTATTATTACTGTAGATGATGTCATTGATGTTATGATTCAAGAGTATAACGAAGATATTTTGGAATTAGGAGGTGTATCAAAGGAAGAAAGCCTGGATACAACTTTATGGGAATCTGTACGTCTTCGATTACCGTGGTTATTAATCAATTTAGCCACCGCTTTTTTAGCTTCTATGACTGTTAAGATGTTTGAAAGTACCATTGCACAGGTAGTTGCTTTGAGTTCTATTATGACTATTGTGACGGGAATGGGAGGAAACTCCGGAAGTCAGACTCAATCCATTATGGTACGTGCTATTGCGACAGAAGAGATCCATTTTAAAAAGCATTTTTATTCCTTTAATAAGGAAATTTTGTTAGGGATCATCAATGGAGCAGTGAATGGTTTAGTAACGGGAATAGCGGTATGGATCATCTATCATAACTTCTATTTGGCAGTGATTGTTTTTATTGCAATGATTGGTAATTTGATTGTCGGCGGCATCTTTGGTTTTGCGGTTCCTGTTCTATTAAAAAAACTGGGAGCCGATCCGGCTGTTGCTTCCAGTATCTTTCTAACGACTGCTACGGATGTCTTGGGTTTCTTTATTTTTCTTTCTCTAGCTAAATTATTTTTACCGTTGTTGGTGTAAAATATGACGAATGGTTTGTGTGTCATATATATAGAATTTAATTTTTTCTTCATCTAATGTTTCGTTGATCTGATTGTAATACAATTGGATTTTTTTATAGAGACCTTGATATTTTTCGTTCACCTGAAAAGGATCCCCGGTGTATAGGGAATAGAAATACCAAAAGCTAAGTGTCCACATCATTTCATAACAGCTTTCCTCGATCCAAAAATCACCTTTTTCTAAGGGAAGATCCATTTGTTCTAATAGTTTTTCAATTAGGAATAGACCATCGTTGGTAGACTTCCAAATATCGGTATAAACATAATCAAAGTTCTTTAAGTAACTTTCTTGGAAGTAGTCAAAAGCATTTCCTAGAAGGAAATGGACTTTTTTCTTTTGTGGAAATTGAGGATAAATAAAACGCTGGAACATGGAAAGAACCGCTTCATTTTTTTCGATAACCGTTACTTCTTCAACGGTTGGATTATCCAAAACAAACCACAAGAAATATCCAATCCCTAACCCAAAGGTAAGCACTTTTCCATGAGCTTTTTGGGAAGGGTGATAATTGGTGTTGTACTCACTTGGTGCATCCACCATCCAATCTTTATCATCTTGGTAAAGATATAGGGTTTCAAAATGTTGATCCATCGCCCTTAATTTCATCCAATCATTTAATTCACGATGAGGGTCTTTTTGAATTTCATCACTATTAAATAATTCAAAACCGGCGGTTTTTTCTTTCTTAAATGAAAAGTGATCATCCTTGACATAGTCTAAATGGACTTGTTGATGATAAGAATTGTTTTCCCACTCTTTTGTAGATAGAAAAAGAGATGGCCATTGTTTCTTAGGACCTTGGAATTCCGCAAAATTCGCTTCATTTAATAATTTTTGGACTTTTCTTTCATTAGCTTTGGTCACATGATACGCTAAAAAATCAGCTTTATGATCTTGTTGGATATGGTCAAGACAACGATTGAAAAAAGCGTCTAATTTTTTGGATGGAAGAATATTCATTGCTAATATTATACTGGAAGTGTTAAAGTAATAAAATATTGAGGGATTTTTATGGTACTAGCTTTAGGAATTTTCATCATCATGTATGTTTTACTTTTATCTTTACCAAACTATCGTCCTTACATTGCTTTAGGAGCATCGTCATTATTTGTTTTATTGGGAATTTTGCCGATAGGTCATGTGTTTGGAGCAATCAATTGGAATGTTATTTTAATGTTGGCCGGTACGATGATGGTGGTGGAATTATTTATTCAGTCACAAATGCCGATGTTGATAGCAGAAAAGCTTCTTCAAATCACTCCGAATGTGAAGTGGGCAGTCATTGTTTTGAGTTTGTTTTCGGGTGTTGTCAGTGCTTTTGTGGATAATGTGGCGACATTATTAATGCTGGCTCCAATTGGTTTATCTGTTTCTAAAAAATTGCATATCAATCCGGTACCGATTATTATTTCTATTTCAGTTTCTTCAAATTTGCAAGGAGCAGCCACTTTAGTAGGAGATACAACTTCTATTCTATTAGGTGGTTATGCCCATATGAGTTTTAATGATTTTTTCATTTATCAAGGAAAACCATCCATTGCTTTTGCGACAGAAATTGGTGCTTTATTAACCATTCCTGTTTTATTGATACTGTTTCGAAAAGAAAGTAAAAAGATTTCAGCTCAAGTGGCAACAAAAGTGACCAATTTTATTCCTACCATTTTACTATTAGCGGTCATTGGTTCTTTGATTTTTGCCTCCCAATTTGAACATAAACCGGAATTAACAAATGGCTATATTTGTTTGGCGTTTGCCTTTATAGGTTTATTGTATGAAGTTTTGATTCGTAAGAAGAAAGAAAATGTCATGTCTATCATTAAGGCGGTTGATTTAAAGACTTTATGGTTATTGATTGGCTTGTTTATTGTGGTTCAAGGTATTACGGAGGCCGGGGTGATCGCAGCGATAGCAGATTTTTTTGTAAAAGTCGGTGGGCGTTCGGCTCTTTTGATGTATGTCTTGATTTTGACTGTTTCAGTGGCAATTTCAGCTTTTGTAGATAATATTCCCTACGTAGCAACGATGTTGCCGGTGGTTCGTGGAATTGCTATGAATATGGGTATTGATCCAACAGTTCTTTATTTTGGTTTGTTGATTGGAGCTACTTTAGGGGGAAATTTAACGCCTGTTGGAGCATCAGCGAACATTACGGGTATGGGTATTTTAAATCGAGCGGGATTTGAAGTGAGTACAAAAGACTTTATGAAAATAGGAGTTCCGTTTACTTTAGTAGCTGTTATTGGTGGTGGTTTATTCACTTGGTTTATTTGGGGAATTTAAAAATAGTTCTTCCTAAAATGAAAAGGGAGTTTATAATAGACAGGGTAAGAGGAAATAAGCATGAATCAAAAAAACTTGGCGATTCGTTATTTTAGTAAAACAGGAAGTATTAAAAAATTAGCTGAAGCGATGGCAAAACAAATTCATGTAGAGGCTTTGGATGTGACACACCCTGTTTCGAAAGCCGATATTTTATTCCTAGGAGCTTCTGTTTATTGGTTTGGATTAGATCCTAGTGTCAAAGAGTTTGTGAAAACGCTTCGTCCTGAGCAAGTTAAGAAAGTGGTTATTTTTTCCACTTCCGCTTTTATGGAAAGGGCTTATTCTGAGTTGAAGGAATTACTGGAGAAGCAACATATTGAAGTAGTTACACGTCACTTTTATTGTCATGATCGTTTTTTATATTTTCATCCGGATTGTCCAACATTAGAAGATGTCAGTGATGCCATGCGTTTTGCGAAAGTACTAAGTGAAAAGTTAGATTAAACCTAAGTCTTGAGGATTTAGGTTTTTTTGTGGAAATTTATAAATTTTATCAAGATATTATAAATACCTGAAACATTGTATTTTTTATAATTGAATCAAAGGTAGTAAACATGGGAGGAGAAATTATGTTGAAAAAGAGTGTCTTTCATTTAACACTGGCTTTTGTGTTAGCTTTGGGCGTAGCGGGATGCGCACAAAAGAAAACAAGTTTAAAAGATGGAACCTACACAGCTAACACAACTGGTCATAATGGGCCATTAGAAGTGAAGGTTACCATTGCTGAGGGTAAGATCAAAGATATTGATGTTTCTAAGAACGTTGAAACGAAAGGGATCGGAAGTCTTGCTATTGAAAAAATAAAGAATAAGGTGATTGAAAAACAAACTTTAAATGTGGATACAGCTACCGGAGCGACGATTAGCTCAGCGGCTACATTAAGGGCTTTAAAGGATGCTTTAAAAGAGGCAGGTTTAACGAAAGAAGCTATGGAATCGATGCCAAAGGAAAGCATTAACCAAGTCTTGAGTGAAAAAGAATATCAATATGATGTGGTGATTGTTGGAGCTGGAGGAGCAGGATTGACAGCTGCCATTCAAGCAAGGGAGAAAGGGGCTAAAGTTTTAGTTTTAGAAAAAACAAGTCAAGTTGGCGGTAATACGTTGGTATCTGGCGGTGGAATTAACGTACCGGGGACGGATTTACAGAAAAAGAAAGGTATTTCAGATTCGGCTGATCTATATCAAAAGGACACATTAAAAGGTGGCGATCATTTAGGGAAACCGGAATTAGTGAATACTTTAGCTTCACGAGCTCTTGAGGCGTATCAATGGTTGGTGAAGGATGTAAAGATGAACTTTATTCAAGATCGTGTGCAACAGTTTGGTGGCCATTCTGTTCCACGTGCTGCCATTCCGAATGGTAATTCCGGTTATGAGATGATTTCTAAACTTGAAAAATTAGCCATTGATAAAGGGGTTGATATTTTTAAAAACACCAGTGCTAAGAAATTGATGGTGGATGATAAAGGGGTCGTGACCGGAGTGATGGGTGAAAATGCCGGAAAAGAAGTTAAATTTATAGCTAAGAAAGCAGTTGTCTTGGCCAGTGGCGGTTTTGGATCCAATATTGAAATGCGAAAGAAATACAATTCAACTTATGATGAAAAATATAAAACAACTTGTATTTCTACAAGTTCTGGTGATGGAATTAAGATGGCTAAAGACATTGGAGCTGCTTTAGTGGATATGAAACAAATTCAAGTTTATCCAACTTGTAACCCACAAACAGGGATCATTTCTTATGTTGCCAATTCACGTTTTGATGGGGGAATTTTAGTTAATCAAAAGGGAAAACGATTTGTGAATGATATGGGTCGTCGTGATGTGATTTCGAATGCTATTTTAGCTCAACCTGGTCAATATGCTTATTTATTGTGGGGTCAGGAAGTTGAAAGTAATGGGCATATGACACAAATTCATAAGAATGAATTTGAAAATTTGAAGAAGTCGGGGTTATTATTTGAAGCTAACAGTATTGAAGAATTAGCTGAAAAAACAAAAATTGATGTCTCTACGTTAAAGAAAACACTGGAAACTTACAATAAGTACGTGGCTATGGGAAGCGATCCGGAACAAAAGCGCGGCGGTAAGCTTCGTTCTATTACGAAAGGTCCTTTCTACATTCAAAAAGTAGCTCCTGCAACACATCATACAATGGGTGGCGTAGCGATCAATTCTAAAACACAAGTATTAAATGAACAAGGTAAAGTGATTCAACACCTATTTGCGGCTGGGGAAGTGACTGGCGGCATTCATGGAACGAATCGTTTAGGAGGTAATGCGATTACTGACATCGTTGTATTTGGACGTATTGCCGGAGAAAATGCGGCTAAATAGAAGGGTTATTTGAACTGAAGTATGTGGTTGTACTTCAGTTTTTTGATGATAAACTTTAAAATAAATGTATGAAAAGATTATATAACGTCATTGTTCATCGTGTCGTTTTGTTATTGATTGCATCAATTCTTTGCATTTCTTCGATTTCGGTATTCACTATTTATCGATATATTTTGCCTAATATGCAGCAATTGGTGAATAATCATGTGAATACTCAAGTAGGCAATATTAATTTGTGGTTTCAATTTAATAGTGAGTTGATTCGTTTATATGCTACACAATTTCAAAAGGAAGAAATATCTGGTCAAAACTATAAACATTTACTTGCCAAATTGGAAGAATTTAAAAATAAATCTAATATTCAATATGACTCTTTGGGTTTTATTACTCTTGACGGACGAAAGTATGTGACAGATCATTCGAATTTTAATGTAGAGGATCGCCCTTATTTTGCGGAATTAAAATCCGGCAGAAAAGATGTGGTGATTTCTGATGTGATTGAATCTAAATCAAATAAAAATAAACTCATTTTGATCTTGGCTAAAATATATGATGAAAAACATCAAGTAAAAGGGTATATTAGTGGGGCTTTGAAAACGGAATATATTGAAAATCTGATGGCAAATGTGGCCGGGAATTTTCATGCATATTTGAAAAATAATAAAAATGAAACGGTGTTAGGCAATGACCGATTTCATCGTACGGGTATTCATATTGAAAAGAGGTTGTATTCTTATTTGAATTTAACTTATGTGCTGGATATTCCACGGAGTTATTACATGAATACGATTCTTTTGACTGTTATTTTTATCATTTTGGCAACTGTTATTTTATTATTAGTGACTAGGATGGTAACTCATCATGTGGCTCATTGTCTTGTTAAGCCGATTCAAAGTTTAGAGATAGCTATGGCTAAAACGAAAAACGGTATCTTAGAGAAAAACAAGGAAGAGACAGCTATATTGGAATTCAATAATTTAAATCGAAATTATAACCAAATGATTGAAGAAATTTATCTTTTATTACAACAAGTAAAAGAAAAAGAAATGGAGCGTAATGATGCAAACAATAAAGCTATGTATGCTCAAATCAAACCGCATTTCCTATATAATACATTAGAAACCATTCAAGCCATGGCTTTTGATCATGAGGATGAAGATGTGGAAAAGGCTATTCAGGATTTAGCTGTCTTTTTTAGAATTAGTTTAAGTAACGACAGGCAAATTATTAGCTTGCAAGAAGAAATGAATCATGTTCAAAGTTATTTAAATATTCAAAAATTAAGGTATCAAGATGTTCTGCAATATAGTTTTGAGATACAACATGTAGAGTTGGAAAGACCATTTTTGAAATTTACTTTGCAGCCATTGGTCGAGAATGCTATTTATCATGGCGTTAAATTATTGCAAAAAAAAGAACCGATTATGATTCGTGTGTATCAAGAAAAAGAAGATATTGTAATAGAGGTGGAAAATACTTTTGAAGACATAGATTTAACACACATTAAAAATATTAACCGGATTTTAGAGAGTGGTTGCACACCGGATGGTCAACAGGGCTATGGTTTATTTAATGTGAATGAACGGATTAAACATCAATATGGAAATGAGTATGGGGTTTGTTTAAGAGTGGAAGATCATCGTTTTATTAGTCGGATGATTCAACCGGGGAGATAAAGATGAATATATTAATTGCAGATGATGAAGAAATCATTAGACGAAATTTTGTCAAGAGAATTGTGAAAGAAGGATTACCCTTTGTGGAAGTGTATAGAGCGGCTAACGGAAAGGAAGCTCTACAGCTATTTAGTGAAAGGGATATTGACATAGCATTAATTGATATTAATATGCCATTTAAGAATGGAATTGATTTAATTCGTGAAATTCGTCAACAAAATCAAAAAGTGATTTTGATTATTGTGTCGGGATATGATGATTTTCGTTTTGCCCAACAAGCGGTTGAATTGGGAGTATTTCGATATCTATTAAAACCGGTGGATGCGACTGAATTTATTTCGGTGATTCAAGAGGCAATAAGACAGGTCAGAAAATATCCAAAACATCATTATTCTCTTATGATTAAAAAAATACTTGAAGACATTCAAGAAAATATGGGGAATGAAGACTATTCCCTTAAAGATGTAGCGAAGCTTCTTCAATTAAGTGATGGATATATTACTAAGCTCATTAAAAAAGAATTGGGAAAAACATTTGTGGATCTAGTAACGGATATTCGTATTCAACATGCTAAATATTTAATTGATAATAATGAGGCTAATTATAAATTGTATGAAATTGCAGAAATTTGCGGTTTTAGCAACCAATATTATTTTTCACAAGTTTTTAAAAAGGTGGTTGGAATATCTCCTAAGCAATATAGTTTAAGAAATTGGAGAGAATAAAAGTCTCTGTCAGACTATCTGATAGAGACTTTGTTTATAACCAAGTAATCTTAGCTTCAGTTTTATTTCGAATGCGTTCAATATTCGTTTTATGTCGATAAGTAACGAATAGCCAAAGAACAAACAAAGACATTTGGATTGAAATTGGTTCTTTTAAGAAAAGACTCATGATACAAGCTGAGAATAAAGCAACCAAAGAAGCTAGAGAGACCATCTTAGATAAATAAAGAGTTATTAACAATACTGATAATGGTATAGCAAATAGACCGACATATTCTCCTCGATGGAATAAACAAATACCTAATAAGAAACCAAAGCTGGTCGCAACAGCTTTCCCTCCTTTGAATTGGGCAAAAATAGGAAAACAATGTCCTAAACAACAGGCCAATCCTGCAAAGATAAGTGCCTTTGGTGCTAGATAATAACTAATCAGCATAGCCGGAATCGTTTTCAGAGCATCTAAGACAATGACACTAATACCGACTTTTTTTCCTAAGACACGACCTGCATTGGTTCCCCCTAGATTTCCGGATCCCTTTGTCCGGATATCCGTGTGGTAGAAAACTTTTCCAATGACTAAAGCCCAAGGGATTGATCCGAATAAATACGCTATGATGCAAGCGAAAATACTGTTTAACATAATAAAACTCCTATGAATGATTTTAGTATATACCAAGGCTGCCATCTCTTCAAAAAAAGCGTGAAAATTAGTATAATGAAAAGACTATTAGGAGATCAAATGGCGAATAAGTATAATGACGATAGTATTCAAATTTTAGAAGGTTTAGAGGCGGTTCGAAAAAGACCGGGAATGTATATTGGAGCGGCTGATTCTCATGGCTTGCATCACTTAATTTGGGAAATTGTTGATAATGCGATTGACGAGGCTCTCAATGGTTTTGGTAAGGAAATTAAAATTACATTGGAAAAAGATGGATCTTTGACGGTGGAAGACCATGGTCGCGGTATACCTACCGGAAGACATGTTTCGGGGATGCCGACCATCCAAGTTATTTTTACCATTCTTCATGCTGGTGGTAAGTTTACTAGTCAAGGTGGCTATAAGACCGCAGGTGGTTTACATGGGGTTGGTGCTTCAGTGGTGAATGCGTTAAGTGAATGGCTGGTTGTTGAATCTTTTCATGATGGGGAACATGTCCGAATGTCTTTTAAAAATGGTGGGAAAGAGGCTTCTAAATTGGAAAAACTGGGAAAAACCACCAAGACGGGAACCATCGTTCGCTTTAAACCGGATCCGGCTATTTTTCATGTGACTCATTTCCATTTTGAACAAGTGGCTGAAAGAGCCAGAGAAGAGGCCTTCTTGTTGTCGGGTATTTCCATGGTGGTGGAAGATAAGCGAGAAGGTAAAGAAGCGAAAGAAGTTTTTCATTATGAAAATGGATTAGTGGCTTTCTTAGAATACTTACATGAAGATCGTCATGTGATAATGGAACCGGTTAAATTTGAAGGTGAATATCAAGGGGTTGAAGTAGCTTGTATTTTTCAATATACCGATGATTATCAAGAAAATACCTATAGTTATGCCAATCTTGTTCACACAGGTGATGGAGGAAGCCATGAAGTCGGATTTAAAGGAGCTTTCACCAAAGCGATGAATGAATATGCTCGTAAATATGGTTTATTAAAGGCTAAAGATAAGAATTTGGATGGTTTAGATGTTCGGGAAGGGTTGACCACGATTATTTCCGTTCGTGTTCCGGAAGATTATTTAGAGTTTCAAGCGCAGGTGAAAAGTAAACTAACAACGCCATTAGCTAAGACAGCGGTTGAGAATGTGGTGTTGGAGAAATTAAGCTTCTGGTTAGAAGAACATCGAAATGAGGCTGATGATTTAATTAAGAAGATGCAACGAGCGCAACAAGCTCGTGAAGCGGCTCGTAAAGCGAAAGAAAATGTTCGAAAAGGAAAGAATTTAGGAAAAGGAGAAAAGGTTTTATCCGGTAAATTGGCTCCAGCTCAGACGAAGAATTCAAAGATCAAAGAACTCTTTTTAGTGGAAGGAGATTCAGCGGGCGGTTCAGCTAAACAGGGAAGAGATTCTCATTATCAAGCCATTCTTCCTTTGCGTGGTAAGGTTTTAAATACAGAACATGTATCCATGACAGAAATTGAAAAAAATGAAGAATTAAATACCTTGATTTATACTTTGGGTGCCGGGGTAGGAAAAGAATTCATCATTGATGATGTTAATTATGGTAAGGTCATTATTATGACCGATGCGGATGATGATGGATCCCACATTCAAATTCTGTTATTAACTTTCTTTTTCCGATATATGCGTCCTCTTGTGGAACAAGGCATGGTTTATATTGCTTTACCGCCTTTGTATAAAGTCAGCAAAGGAAAAGAAGTGCAATATTGTTATAGTGATGAAGAATTAGAAGAATTAAAAGCAAAACTTGGGAAAGTGGAAATTCAACGATACAAAGGTCTAGGAGAAATGAATGCGACTCAATTATGGGAGACTACGATGGATCCGGATCATCGAACGTTGATACAAGTCAATATTGATGATTTATTGATAGCTGAAAAAAGAGTTTCCATGTTGATGGGGAATAAACCGGAATCCCGTCGTCATTGGATTGAAGAGAACATTCAATTTACATTGGAAGATAGCTTTAAGGGAGAGATGTCATGACCAAGAAAAAAGAATGGGTGGATCATACTCGATATTTGAATCAGCGTTTGGAAGACATTATGGGTGCCGGTTTTGGTCGTTATGCGAAATACATCATTCAAGAAAGAGCCTTGCCGGATGTAAGGGATGGGTTGAAACCGGTTCAAAGAAGAATTTTATACGCTATGTATAACGATGGGAATACACATGATAAACCTTATCGTAAGTCAGCGAAAACAGTTGGATTGGTGATCGGTAATTATCATCCACATGGGGATTCTTCTGTCTATGATGCGATGGTTCGTATGTCACAAGATTGGAAGGTTCGTATGCCTTTTATTGACATGCATGGGAATAATGGGTCTATTGATGATGACCCGGCTGCCGCAATGCGTTATACGGAAGCTCGTTTAGCCAAAGTGACACAAGTCATGGAAGAAGATTTGGATAAAGATACGGTTGAAATGAGCCCGAATTTTGATGATACGGATATAGAACCAACGGTATTACCGGTATCATTTCCTGTGATGTTAGTTAATGGGGCGACCGGTATTGCGGCAGGATATGCCACCAATATGCCACCTCATAATATCAATGAAGTGATAGATGCCACGATTTATCGTATTCAGAATGCGGAGTGTTCTTTAAATGATGTGATGGATATTCTTCCAGGGCCGGATTTTCCAACTGGTGGCATTGTACAGGGAGAAGAGGGTATTCGAGAAGCCTTTACTACAGGTAAAGGACGTATTGTGGTGCGTGCAAAAACAGAAATTATTCAGGAAAAAAATCTTCAACAGATTGTGATTACTGAAATTCCTTATGAGGTGGTCAAAGGAAATTTGGTAAAAAAGATGGATGAAATTCGAATTTCCAGAGAAGTAGATGGTTTAATAGATGTACGAGATGAATCGGATCGAAATGGATTGCGTATTGTGATAGATGTCCGTAAGGATGTGGATGCGAATTTAATTTTGCAGTATTTCTTTAAAAATACGGATCTGCAAGTGTATTACAACTATAACAATGTGGCTATTATGCGAGAAAGACCGGTTCAAGTGGGCTTGTTAGGACTTTTGGATGCTTTCATTGATTTCCGTAAAGAAGTGGTTTTACGAAGATCACGTTTTGAATTAAATAAAATGGAAGCCAGAGTACATATCATTGAGGGTTTGATTAAGGCTGTTTCGGTTTTAGATGAAGTAATAGCTATCATCCGAGCCTCTAAAGATAAAGCGGATGCCAAGTTTCGTTTAATAGAAAACTTTGGCTTTGATGAAGTGCAAGCGGAAGCGATCGTGACTTTGCGGCTGTATCGGTTAAGTAATACTGATATTGTGTCTTTGCGAAATGAATTTGCTCAGTTGGTCAACCAAATTGAAGAAACAAAATCCATTTTGGAAAATGAATCGGTTTTACGTCATTTAATGGTTCAAGAATTGCGTCAAGTGAAAGAAAATTATGGGGATGCTCGTCGGACAAAAATTGAAGCGAAAATTGACGAAATTAATATCAGTAAGGAAGCGATGATTCCAAGTGAACAGGTTATGATCACAGTATCGAAAGATGGGTATTTGAAGAGAGTATCTTTGCGCTCTTTTAATGCGGTTCGCGATCAAGAAACGGGATTAAAAACCGGTGACCAATTGATTGGCCAACGGGAAGTGAATACGTTAGATACGTTGTTATTGTTTACTTCTAAGGGAAACTATGCGATGGTACCGGTTTGGCAAATAGATGATGAAAAGTGGAAAGAGATTGGTAGCCATTTGAATAAATTGGTTCGGGTTGATTCGGAAGAAAAGGTGATCTCTGCTATCGTGGTTAAAAATTTTGATTCTTATGCTTGGATTACCTTGGTCACAAAGGGAAATAAAATCAAGAAAACAAAATTAAGTGATTGGAAGGTGGAACGAACCTCTCGTTTATTTAAAGCCATTAACTTGGAAGAAAAAGATGAAGTTTGTGCTGCTTTTATGACCTATCAATCACAAGAAGTGCTGGTGGTCACAAAGGATGGATATGCTTTGCGGATGTCACAAGATCAAATCCCAGAAGTAAAAGCTTCAAAAGGGGTACAAGCAATGAAAGTAGCTTTTGAAGATGAAGTTGCCTTTGCGACAAGTGTTTATTCTTCTGACAATCTTTTATTCTTGACGGATACCTTACAAGCTAAGAGAATTCATTTGGAAGATTTGCGATTGAGTGGTCGAGCTAAGAATATGGGAGAGAGGATTTGTAAGAAGAATAAATCTAATCCTTCTCGTCTTCAATACGTGTTAGCCGTGAAAACTGGCCAAAACTTAGAGTTCGGTGGAGAATTCAGACAAATTCTATCCACTACCGATATTCCATTTAAAGAAAAAGAGATGGGTTTTAGTACTTTATCTTTAGATAAAGATCATTATCTAAAATTAGGGATTCAAGAAGCCTTGATTGAAGATGAACCATTAGAACAAGAAAAACCGGTTTCTTTTGAACAATTGGGCTTATTTGAGGTGAATGAATGAAGTGTGTAGGTTGCGGGGTTGAACTTCAATATGATGCTGCTGACGAGGTAGGGTATAGTCCTAAAAAAGAGGCTTTGTATTGCCAACGATGCTTTCGCTTAAGACATTATGATGATCCTGTCTATTCCAAACGCTTTGGAATAGATCCTAGATTGGTTCTTCAAGGAATTCAGAATCAAGAGGGTGTTTTGGTCTTGGTTATGGATTGTTTTGCGATAGAAGAAAGTTTGGAACAACCCTTTCTCCAAGAATTCAGCGGTCGTGAAATTTTATTAGTATTAACCAAACGAGATATTTTACCGGCTGAAATTGAAGAGGAAAAGATAGTGAAAATGGTGGTGAAAAAGATTCGATCTAAAAAGCTTCCAATTCAACAAGTATTTTTTCACTCTGTTAAGTTAAACTTAGGGAATGAAGAGCTAATTAATTATTTATATCAATATCCTTTGGGCACAAACTTTATTTTTATGGGTTTAGCGAATGCCGGTAAAAGTTCTTTGTTAAATCAATTACTGGAAATGGATACTTTAACCGCTTCTTGCTATCCGGGTACAACTTTATCTTTTTCTAAGTTAAGAAAAGATGGCTATACTTTTATTGATACACCAGGAATGGAAATTCGTGCTTCTTATGTTATGGAAGTGTCTGAATCGGATTTGAAAAAGGTGCTTCCTAATAAGACTTTAGTGGCTCGTAATTATCAGTTATATAGTCCTCAAAGTTATTTTATTGGTGCTTTATTCCGTATGGATTTAACACCAACTGAAAGAGCTTCGGCTACTTTTTACTTTCATGATCAATTGAAGATTCATCGTACTAAGCTAGAGCAAGCCAATGATTTATATCGGCGACAAAAAGGGAAGGATTTGAAGCCTTGTTTAACAAAGGATTTAAGCGAAGAAAGAAACGTTGAAAAAGGAAAAGATAAGGTGGATATTGTTTTACCTGGTCTTGGTTGGATTTGTTTGTCTGGTCATTTTCAAGAAATTAAACTTTATTTACCCAAGGGGATTGAAGTGTACACTAGAAAGGCAATTTTATGATATTAACTCCGAAACAGAAAGCGTATTTACGTTCTTTAGCCCAAACAGAAAAAGCAAAATTTCAATGTGGGAAAGATGGTTTATCCGATACTTTTATTGAATTGATTCAGAATGCATTCCATACGCGTGAATTAATCAAGATTCATGTGTTAAAGGGATTAGAAGTGGATGTAAAAGAATTGGCTTTAGAGATAGCTCATTATACAAAATCAGAAGTGGTTCAGATCATTGGTCGTCAAGTGGTGTTGTATAAAGCCATGAAGACACCTAGAATTGTGTTGCCTCGATGAAAGAAGTTATTGGAAGTTTTGATCCTATTTCTCTAAAGGACGCTCAAAAGCTTCGTAAAATGGCTAAAAAGGAACAATTGGCTTTATCGTGCTTGAAAGAGGGGAAACTGCCATTTGAATATCGCTTGAACTTATTGAAAATGGTTTTCCGAAAGGTCAAAAGAATCAAAGTGGTAGAAACGGTTAGGAATCCAATATGGTATTCATGCCAACAAGAAGAGAAGATTCAACAAGGAAAATTTTATTTAGTACCAACTTGTGTTAGACGAAGTTTATGGAATCAAAATGCGTTTGCAAAAGAAATATTGGAAGCTCATTTAAAGCCGAAGAGAGTGGCTCATTCCTTTTCTGTAGCGAAAGTTTGTGCCGAGTTGGCTCATTGTCATCATCTGGATGAAAAGAAAGCCTATTGGATGGGCTTATGGCATGATATTTGTAAGGATGAGGAACATCAAGAAGAAAAGATGGCGTATTATTATCCTGATATTCATGTGCCATCTTGGGCAATTCATGGCTATTTAGGTGCTAAGTGGGTAAAAGAAAATCTAGGAATTTGGGATCGAGATATTTTAAAAGCCATTCAAAGACATGCTTTGGGTAAACAAGGAAGAACCGCCTATGATTATATTTTATTTATTGCTGATAAAATTGAACCTTTGCGAGGATACAATGCTGATGAGGAAGAACAGCTAGCTAAAAAAGATTTAAAAAAAGCGGTACAACTGGTTTTATATAAGCAAAAAATTTTTTTAGAAAGGAATGAGGATGGACACATTAAAAGCAATTTTAACTCTTTTAGAAACCAAACTGGCAGAGCAAATTCGAGTCATTGATATGCGAGAAGTTTGTTCGTATACGGATTATTTTGTGATTGTAACGGCAAAGAATTTAAGACATCTATCGTCACTGTTAAATGATTGTGAAAAGGAGTTAGATCGATTGAGGCAGCCATATCATCAGGAAGGTGAAAGGGGCAGTTCTTGGTTGTTATTGGACGCTCAAGATTTTATGGTTCATTTTTTCTTAGCGGAAAGTCGCAATCAGTATCGTCTTGAAGCTCTTTGGGCTGACCAACCGCAATATCAAATTGAAGAAATGCTGACGAAGTAGAAGGGGGATCAACTATGGAGTGGTATGAACAACCTTATTTTCATCATCGAGATTGGATATTGAGTCATCTGGAGGAGTTCCAATTGAGTGAAAAAGAAATTTTATTGATTTTGGTGTTGGATTTTTTTAATGAACATAGTCAATTGATCAGTTTAAGTCAGTTGAGCCAAAAACTCGGTGAAAGTGAAAGTGAAGTGGAAAAACAATTGAGTTCTTTGTTGGAAAAAGGATATTTGGAAATTCGTAGTTCTAAAACAGGACCGGTCTTTGATTTGAAAGGTCTTTTCTTGCATGATCGACAAGAGGTGGAAATTAAGAGTGATTTATTTTCAATCTTCGATCAAAATTTCAATCGTCCTTTATCTTCAACAGAACTTCAAAAGCTTTCTGACTGGCAAAAAAAATATGATGTGAAAGTAATTCTTTGGGCTTTAAGAGAAGCTTTAATCAATGAAAAGGTTTCTTTCCCTTATATTGAAACGTGCATTCTTTCAGCTTATGCGGATTCGGTCAAACTAAAAGAAATTTTAGAGGATCAACGATGAAAAATTTGTCGGCTTTAAACATTGTGGAAGAATTGGAAAAACTATTTCCCGATGCGAAAGGTGAATTAAATGCAAGAAATACCTATGAACTTTCGATAGCGGTGATTCTTTCGGCACAAAGTACAGATGTATCGGTGAATCAGGTGACTCCTGCTTTATTTGAAGCTTATCCAAATTTAGAATCGTTAGCGAATGCGAAGGCACGTGAGGTGGAATCTTATATTGCTCGTTTAGGTTTATATCGAGCTAAAGCAGCCAATATTATCGGTTTTGCGAAAGGGGTGGTGGATCGATTTCATGGAGAGATTCCTTCTTCCATGGAAGATTTGACTTCTTTACCCGGTGTGGGGAGAAAATGTGCGAATGTGATTCAAGGAGAGTGTTTTCATCTACCATCATTAGCAGTGGATACGCATGTTTCTCGCATTGCTAAGCGTTTGGGGTTGGTATACCAAAAAGATTCTGTAGAAGTCATTGAACGAAAATTAAAGAAAAAATTACCAAAAGAAAGGTGGACAAAAGCCCACCATCAAATGATTTTCTTCGGTCGTTATTTATGTCAAGCGAGAAAACCACAGTGTTATCGATGCCCTTTTGTGGAACATTGCCATGAGAAAAATAAGAATCTAACCGTTTAGAAAATATTTTTATTTTTATATTAAACAAGTTAGAATAATGAACAATGGAGGTAAGAAGATGGAGAACTATGTATTAAGCACAGAAACAACAGCGGATGTGAGTAGGGAATATTTAGAAAGTCGGAAGATAGCCAGCATTCCTTTCCACTATAGTTTAGGCAATAAGGAATATGTAGATGACTTTGGAGAATCATTAACCATTCATGATTTCTATGAGGCTATGCGTCAAGGGGAAATGACCCGTACTTCACAAATTCCAAATGGAGAATATGATGCTTATTTCCGTTCTTTTTTAGAAAAAGGGCTGGATGTGATCCATGTTTGTTTATCCTCAGGCTTATCAGGTACGTATAATGGGGCTTGTATGGTGGCCGAATCTTTACGGGAAGAGTTTTCGGATCGCAAGATTTTTATTGTGGATAGTTTATGTGCTTCTAGTGGTATTGGTTTGTTGGTGGAACAAATGGCTAATCAGCGAGATTCCGGTTGTTCTATTGAAGAGTTAAATGAGTATGCTTTAAAGACTCGTTATTTAGTGGAGTTATGGTTCTTCTCAGGAGATTTAACGTATTTTATTCGTGGAGGTCGTATTTCTAAAACGGCGGGAACATTGGGAAATATGTTACACATTGAACCGTTAATGAGTGTTGGTGCCGATGGCAAGCTGAAAGTTCGCAAGAAGATTCGTGGCAAGAAGAAAACCATGACGACTTCCTTGGAAATGGTTCAAAAGTATGGCGATGCCGATCAAAAGACTATTTTTATTTCTAATTCAGATTGTTTGGAAGATGCCAAAATCTTAGCGAATCTTTTGGAAGAAGCCTATCCGGGTGTCAAGATTCATCATTTTGATATAGGAACAACGGTCGGTTCACACACAGGACCAGGAACGGTAGCTTTTTTCTTTATGGGTCGAGATCGTCGAGAGATCGAATCGGAATTCAATAATTAGATGCGTTGATAAAAATTCATTAAAGCGATATCAGAATTGAGGGAAATCATGAAATTGCCGAAAAATTGGAAAGAATATAGCCATTTGGAACAAGCTAAATGGTTTTTGAAATATGTGGTTCAATACCAACGAGAAGGAGAAATTAAAGGGTTATCAGCAGACGTTGATCAGGAAGTGAAAGAGGCTTATGATAAATTTCTAATAGAAGGTGGCTATGAATTCTAAGAATTTTCTCTTTCTAAATGATGAGAAATTGATAAAAAAGTAATAGATACCCATAAAAATGAGTATTAAAAAAGACCGAATGATCAAGTTTATTTAGAAAATTCCTTGGTCAACGATCTGAGATAGGTTGAGGCCTATCGAATTTTACAGTTATCTAGGATGGTAATGGTACCATCTTTTTCTTTTTGTTGAAGTGTTTGTAGACCATATTGATCTGTGTATTCGGTCACAACACTTTGAATTTGTGTTTCTTGATAACGCACTAAAAACATCTTAATGCTCCTTTCTATTATGTATAGGTTTGACTTATAAAACGTTCGCTTGGTTAAGTATAAAGAATTATTTTGAAAAAGCAATAGGAATGCTCAAAAAAGGATATCCGAAGATATCCTATTTGACGCCATATACATAAAGAGTGGCGGTAGACCCTTTATCGATTTGTGTCCCGGCAATGTTTTGACCACTACTATTTGTAATTTTTTCAACAGAACCCCATTTAGAAGCATCCGTAGTTGGTGTACTTTTGACATTAAGATGAATACGATTCGCTTTTGCCCAACCGGTGTAATCAGAAGCTCGATTAGAGGTTGGTACTAAAGTTAAGTCTCTGGGTGTTCTAAAGATGGCACAAGCTTCATTGGAATTGATATTGATTTTCTTATATCCATAGAAACCGCAGACTTGTGTTTCTGTATTAGGGGCTAATCCGCTAATTTTCTGCTGAAGACTTTCTTTGGTAGATTGAATTTCTTGAATAGTCTTTCCGTTTTGAGAAATCCGAGCCTTATAAACAATTGGCCCTGTTAAGAAACGAATATCTAAGCTGTCTTTATCCGCTTCTTTTAAGGCATTGGCATCCGGATAAGCGGCCCAGTTAAGACTCAGGGTATGATCAGGATTATAAGTGGCGTTGAAATTTGTGATATTTTGAATCTTACCAATTTGTTCCTGAGCAGATTTCAGTTTAGAAAATTCTTTACGAATATAACCTGTTGTCATCAATTCCTTTGGAAGATCTTTACTGGCAGCGACATAAGGGAAAATACCACGTACGAAGTTGATTGTTGAAACATCGCTTGGTTTAGGAATACCACTTGGCTTTTTATCCCGATGTAAGACATCTAGCAACTTGGAATTGATTCGACCGGGAATATTTTGATTCACAATGGAACTGGTGATATAGGATAGTTTTCCTTTTTCGGCGGAGTTAAATCCCATCCAGACAACGGAGGTATATTGACTTGTTTCGGCGACCATCCATTTATCTTTTTGGGCTAATTTTGGAATGCCATACTGCAATCCCTCATTACCCCAGTCCGTGGTACCGGTTTTTGCGTATACCGGATAAGAACGCTTCAGGATCTGCATGTAGTTATAGACTTCTGACTTAGAAACGTTGGTTTCCATTAAGTAAGCAGTCATATAAGCAGCCGCTGAAGAAATCACTTTTTCTTTTTTAAAGTCAGCTTTATAATCGGCTTTACTACCATTACGGAAACGAATACGAGTGATCGTATGAGGTTTCGTATAATGACCGCCATTCATCATAGTGGCATGAGCTGCCGCTAATTGTTCAGCGGTAACACGCATTGAGCCACCACCAATGGCGTAACTGATACCAACATCTTCTTTATTAAATCCTTTGAAATGTAATTGATCTACTAAGTAATTCTGAATACGACTCAGTCCGCTCTTGTCTTGAACGGCTTGGAAAGCTTGTAGAGCTGGTGTGTTTAAAGACCAGTTCATCGCTTTTTTCAAATTAACACGACCAAGGTATTCCCCATCCGCATTTCGATAAGTCCAATTGCCGTACTTGATTGGCTTATCAATGAGTTCATGACTGGTTGACCATCCTAAATCTTCAAAAGCTAAGGCATAGTCCAAGAACGGTTTTACAGAAGAACCCGGTTGATTATATTGTTGTGTCGCTCGATTCAATAATTGTGAACCGCCTTTACTCCAATTACGTCCACCCCCCATAGCTACAATTTCACCTGTTTGGTTGTTCATGGAAATACCACAAACTTCTAAACGGTTATGTAGGTTAATACCTGGTTCTTTATTAGCTTGAATCCGTTCATATAATGCTTGGGTCTTTTGATCTAAAGCAGTATAGATTTCCATCGAAGTACTCAACGGGTCTTGTCCTGTGACTTCTTGGGCTTCTTTCAGTGCGGCATCAATATAGGCCTGATTAGCATTGCCGGTAGGCAAGGTCTTTTTAGCATCAATTAATAAATCCTCTACTTTGATATTTTTCGCCAATTCGCCCTCTTTTGCTGAAATATAACCATGATAGACCATTAAATCTAAGACTGTATCTCGACGAGCGGTGGCTTTATCTAAATAGTTATGGGGATCATAAGAATAAGGAGAATTCACGATACCGGCTAGTAGAGCGGATTCTGACGTACTCAATTCACTGACTTTCTTGCCAAAGTATTGAAGAGAAGCTTTTTGTACTCCACGAATATTTCCAATACCGCCGAAGTTCATCTTGTTTACATACATAGTGAAGATGTCTTTTTTGCTGGATTTTTTCTCCAAACTCAAGGATAAAGCGATTTGTTGGAGTTTATAGTCAATACTTTGAGTGTAAGTTTTACCCGTTTCATCATTGACAAAATAAGTCAGTTTTACTAATTGCATGGTGAAAGTAGAACCACCTTGCATATTGCTATGTAGAATAGTTTCAATCACAGACTTGGTAAAGCGAGGTGTATCAAAGCCGTTATGGGCAAAGAAACGAGAGTCTTCAACGGATAAGAAGGCATCCACTAAAGAAGTCGGCAGTTGCTCATAAGTGACATTTTCACGTAACTGATTACCAACGTCAGCAATTTGTTTGCCTTCTCGATCATAAATCAACGTGCTTTGACTGGTGCTAAAGTTCTCCAGTTTGAATTTAGGAGTTCGACTAAGAGTGGAGTGTAACATAGTGATTCCGACTAAGACAATGACCAATTCAATTCCTAAGAAAATAGCCATTAAAGTGTTCGCAATTTTTAAACCATGGTAACGACGTTTACCACGAGGTTTTACTGTTAGTTGTTTTTCTTTCACAATTTTTACCTCTTTTCAAAATATAACTGATTCACGATTTTTAAATAATCGATCGGATTGACATAATTGCCTTGGATTAAGTAACCAGTTTCTTCAAACCAATGATGCGGTATGGAAGAACGGGTTGTTATCTGGTAAAAGTGTATCATTTTTTCGGCAGGGACTAAATAGGTTTCTTCTAAGCTGACCCAACGAATAATGAAAAACCCGATTCCACCATGATAGAGAATCTCTTTTAAGTGACGAATTTGATGGGGATGAATCAGTTTTAAAGGGAAGACCGTTTTGTTTTTGCTTTCTTTTGCCTCAAAGTCAATGTATTTTCCTCGATAGATGCCATTGTAATCCGTTGTGGAAGCTTGACGAAAATAGGCCTCTGTGATTTTGGCTGCACTTCTTTTCGGATAATCCACTTTAACAATTTGAATGGGAGTCGGTTTTTTATGAATGACCGCTATTTTGTGATTTAAGTAGTATTCATTGGACCGATTGATCTCACTTTCTAATTCCATGCCACGGTTGTAAGCGGAATGGACATTGGTTTGTAAGGTAACTTTTATTTTTCCGTTTGGATATTTAATCATAATGTAACGATATTATACTAAATTTTCACGAAATTTTTCTCCTTAATTGAATTTCATATAAGACAACCTTATAATATAAAAAACTAGGGGAGGTTTTTATGGCAAAACCATTTAATTTAGATCCGGTCGCTATCGTTGAAAAGCGTTTTGATATTGACTTCAAAGGGTACAACGCTGATCAGGTTGATGGCTTCTTTGATTTAGTGATTCAAGATTACCAAACCTATGATCGTCTTTTACAGCAAGCGAATGAACAGCTTCAAGATTTAGAAAGAACCAATGCTTCTTTAAGAGCGAAACAAATTGAATTGGAAGGTCGTTTAAAGGTTCATGAGGCTTCGGAGGAAAACTTTCCAACCGGAATGACGAATGTGGATATTTTGAAACGGTTATCTCGTTTGGAAAAGGAAGTATTTCGTAAATAAATCAATTGTGTATACAGAAGGCGGTCGCTGCCTTTATGGTAGAGGAAAGTCCATGCTCGCACCATCTGCGATGATGGTAGTGTTTGTGCTGATCCAATTAATAAGGTCAGGTATCTTCGGATAACGGCGGAGCAATATAGTCTACGGAGAAATCTATGATTTGAGCCCTTAAGGTGTCACAGTGACGTAGTCTTTTCGAAAGAAAAGAAGTGGAACGAGATAAACCCCACAAGCGAGAAACCCAAATTTGGTAGGGGAATTTTCAACTTTGAAATGAAAAAGAAGAAAAGTAGTAATACAGATAAATGGCTGCACTGGCAACAGGACAGAACATGGCTTATGCATGTATACAGAAAAGAGGAGTTGCCTCCTCTTTTTATTTTTTGATTATGATATAATAGACAGGAAAAAAGAGGAGTTTTATGAATTTACCGAATCGTTTAACTTTATTTCGGATTATTTTGATCCCGCTGATTGTTTTGCTTTATCTGTTTCCTTATGCTCAAGTTGGAATTGAAGTTCCATCCTATATGGTAGCGGGTGTTTCCATTAGTTTAATCAATATGATTAATTTGGTGATTTATATCATTGCAGCAATAACGGATGCCATAGATGGTCATTATGCTCGTAAACACCATATGATTACTACTTTCGGTAAGTTTGCGGATCCAATTGCAGATAAATTATTAACGACCACCATGTTTTTATTGTTTCTTTCAAGAGGTATAATTCCTGTTATTCCGGTAATTCTGATGATTGCTCGTGATACGGTCGTGGATGGGGCAAGAATGATTGCTTCCAGTAACGGTAAGGTGGTGGCAGCCGGTATGATGGGGAAGTTGAAGACAGTTTTACAAATGGTAACGGTAGCGTTGATCCTATTGAACAATTTGCCATTTGAAATTCTTCATTTACCAATTAGTCTTGTTTTATTGTGGTTGGCAGCTTTTGTGTCTGTTTTATCCGGTATTCAATACTTAAATCAATTAAAAGAAGATATTTTTGAAACGATTTAAAAGGAAAGAAATTTCCTTTGGTAATACTAAATTAGGAGGCTATTATGGCGGAAAAGAAAGCAGTTATGACAGAACATAAAAAAGATGTACTTCTCCAAGAAGCTTTAAAAACAATTGAAAAAGAATATGGTAAAGGATCAATCATGCGTTTAGGAGATCGAGCAGATGTATCGATTGATGCGATCCCATCAGGATCCCTTGCCTTAGATAAAGCATTGGGCATTGGCGGTTATCCAAAGGGCAGAATCATTGAAATCTATGGACCTGAATCTTCCGGTAAAACCACATTGGCTTTGCATGCGATTGCAGAATGTCAGAAGCAAGGTGGCTGTTGTGCTTTCATTGATGCTGAAAATGCCATTGATCCTCAATATGCGGCTAAATTGGGTGTAGATATTGAAAAGCTAATCTTATCGCAACCGGATTCAGGGGAACAAGCGTTAGAAATCACTGAGATTTTAATTAAATCAGGTGGTATTGATTTGGTTGTGATTGATTCAGTAGCTGCATTAGTTCCACAAGCGGAGTTGGATGGTGAAATGGGGGATGCTTCAGTTGGCCTTCAAGCTCGTTTGATGTCTAAAGCGATGCGTAAGTTGGCCGGAGCGATGAATCGATCAAATACAACGGCAATTTTTATCAACCAGTTGCGTGAAAAAGTCGGTATTATGTTTGGCAATCCGGAGACCACACCAGGGGGACGGGCACTGAAATTTTATTCTTCGGTTCGTTTAGATGTTCGTAAGGGAGAAGCTTTAAAAAGCGGTGCAGATGTGGTTGGTTCGGCTACGAAAATAAAAGTGGTTAAAAATAAAGTGGCACCACCATTTAAAGTGGCTATTGTGAATATGATTTTTGGTGAAGGAATCTCTCATGTAGATGAAATCATTAATTTGGCGGTAGAATATGACATTATTGATAAGGCTGGAGCTTGGTTTTCGTATGAGGGTGAAAAGATTGGTCAAGGCTTCAATGCTGTCCGTGATTTCTTGAAATCTTCACCGGAAATGGAGGCTCAAATCAGTGCACAAGTGAAGGAAAAATTATTCCCAAGCGAGTCTAAAGAAACACAAGCAGAAGAATAACTTCTGCTTTTTATTCAGAAAGAGGCTGTTATGAAATTAGTGGATTTATTGGACGTAAAGAACCAAATTTATCACCTTATCCAAGGAACGATTGAAGAAGTGAATATTGAGTATTTATCGCAAGATTCACGGGATATTCAAGATAACACTTTATTCTTTTGTGTTCCCGGAACAACTTTTGATGGGCATCAGTTTGCTAAAATGGCTGAGGAAAAAGGAGCGGTCTGCTTGGTGGCTTCTAAACATGTCGATGTCAAGATTCCAGTAGTTTATGTGGAAGATGTGATTAAGACGATGGCTTTTTTGGCTATGCGTTTTTATCATGATCCAAGTGGATCCATGTCTTTGATTGGGGTAACGGGAACGAATGGGAAAACAACGACAACGCACATCATCCGTCATTTATTTGAAAAGAATAAAAAATCCTGTGGCATGATTGGTACAAATGGGATTTGGTATCACCAGGAGCATATCTATACTCCTAATACAACTCCAGATTCATTAACTCTACAAAAGAGCTTAGCGAAGATGAAAGAAGAGGGAGTTTTCATCTGCACATCTGAGGTTTCTTCTCATGCTTTAGTCATGGGAAGAGTTCAAAATGTGGATTTTAATGTAGCGGTGTTTACGAATTTAACTCATGAGCATTTAGAAACACATCATACTATGGCAGAGTATGGTATGGCTAAGAGCCTTTTGTTTGCTCAATTAGGATCAGGAAATAATGGAAAAATAGCTATTTTAAATAAAGATGATACTTATGCAAAGGTGATCGCCTCTCGCTGCAATGCGACGATTTGGTACTATAGTACGAAAGATCCGAGTGCTGAGTTTTATGCAAAGGATATGGTGTATTTAGCCTCTAAAACTGAATTTACTTTGGTATTTCAAGGTCTTGAATATCCGGTGATTTCTCCTTTGATTGGGGAATTTAATGTGCAAAATGCGTTGGCAGCTTTAGCGGCATATTATGCGTTAGAACGTCATTTGGAAAAAGGGATTGAAGCATTAAGCAGTTTTTCGGGTGTGGAAGGACGTATGCAAACTATTGAAAATGACTTAGGAATCCATGCCATTGTGGATTTTGCTCATACTCCGGATGGTTTAGAAAAAGCGATGGCGGCTTTGAAAAAACTGAATCACAAAAGAATCATCACCATGATCGGTCATGATGGTGGTAATCGAGATAATTCCATTCGCCAAGATTTAGGACGGATTGCACTGGAATATAGTGATTATGTGGTCTTTACTT
Organism: Bulleidia extructa W1219; assembly: GCF_000177375.1. Classification (GTDB taxonomy): domain Bacteria; phylum Bacillota_I; class Bacilli_A; order Erysipelotrichales; family Erysipelotrichaceae; genus Bulleidia; species Bulleidia extructa. Next base: position 27,008 of record NZ_ADFR01000002.1, on the reverse strand, counting down.
CCGAAAATCCAAGAGAGGAAGATCCGATGAAAATCATGAAAGAAATGGTTAATGGGTTAGAGGTTCATCACTATGAATTTGTGAAAGATCGGCATAAGGCGATTGATCGGGTAGTCGCTTTAGGACAAAAGGGAGATATTCTTTTCTTTACAGGAAAGGGACATGAACCTTATCAATTGATTGGTTGTGAAAAAATCCCTTTTCATGAAGCTCAATTTGTGAAAGAGGCTTTAGAAAAGAAAGCTCATGAATAAGTGGAAAATCAGTAACGATCTTTGTACGACTTTCTTTGTGATTTTAGAAGGTTTAGTATGTTGGTTTCTTGCTCAAAAGAGTTTAGTGAAGTTAGGAGCATATATCTTGCTGTCTGCTTTGAATTTAGGACTTGTGACTTGGATTCGTAAAATGGTTAATAAAAAACGTCCCAATCATAATATTTTAGGAAAAGAAAAAGAGGGAGAGGCTTGGCCTTCTCGACATAGCTATTCTGCCTTCTATGTGGCTTGTTCAACTTGGGGAATTTTTCCTGTTTGGTTGAATGTGTTTTCCTTTTTAACTTCTTTCTATTTATCTTTTTTAAGAGTGAAAACAAAGGTTCATGATTTCAGTGATGTTTTAGCAGGAATGATCATGGGCATTGTCAGCGGTATCCTGGTGAGCTATATTGTTCAAAAGCTAATTTGACCGTATAATAGAAAAGACGAAACAAGTAACGTTCAACAAAGAAGGAGGACATATGAGTCCAGAAATGATTAATTTCTTTGTGGGATTAGTCGGTTTGATAATCGGAATCGTCGTCATGTTAATCGCAAATTCAGTTGGTATTTCAAAATCAAAAACGGTTGCTAAACAAATCGTAAAAGATGCTGAAAGTAAAGCAGATAGTGTTTTAAAAGAAGCAACTTTAGAAGCCAAAGAAAAAGCATACGAAGTACAATTAACAGCGGAGAAAGAAGCACAACGCAAACAAGAACAATTAATTCAACGGGAAAATAAGTTGTTAAGGAAAGAAGATGCGTTGCGTTTTAAGGAGAATGAAGTTCAATCGAACCAGAAAAAATGGGAAGATAAGAATCGCTCTATCGATGATAAAATGGCTAATCTTCACAAGATGGAAGAGTCGTTACAGAAGCAACGACAATCTCTTCAGATGAAGCAAGAAACCTTGGAACAAAAATTACAAGAACAAACTTCTCTTTTAGAGAAGATGGCACAAATGAGTCAAGCCGATGCCAAGGCGGAACTTATGGCGAAGGTAGAAAGCCAAAGTGAAAAAGAAATTGGTGCTTATTTACGGGATAGGATGGAAGAAGCGGAAGATAATGCACAAGCCCAAGCTCGCAATATTATTGCTCAGGCGATTCATCGTTATTCACAAGAAGAAGTCATAGAAAGAACGGTCAGTACCGTGACATTGCCAAATGAAGAAATGAAGGGGCGTATCATCGGTCGTGAAGGTCGAAATATCCGTGCCATCGAACAAGCAACGGGGGTTGATCTGATTATTGATGATACACCGGATGTGATTACTTTGTCTTGTTATAATCCAATTCGTCGTGAAGTGGCTCGTCAAGCGATGGAAATTTTATTAAAAGACGGTCGTATTCAACCGGGTCGTATTGAAGAAGTGGTAGAAAAAGTTCAAAGTGAGATGGAAAATAGCATCTTTAAGATTGGTAATGAGGCTGTTTATCGTCTTGGAGTTGGTAAGATGAATCGAGAATTGATCAAACTGGTCGGTCGTATGCGATATCGTTATAGTTATGGTCAAAATGGATTACAACATTCTGAAGAAGTGGCTCGTTTTGCAGGTATGATGGCGGCTGAATTGGGCTTAAACCAAGTTTTAGCGAAAAGAGCCGGGTTATTGCATGATATTGGTAAGGCTTTAGATTTTGAACAAGAAGGAAGCCATGTTGAATTAGGGGCTAAGGTAGCTCGAAAATATGGGGAACATGAAATAGTTGTCAATGCGATTGAATCACATCATGGTGATGTGGCTCCAACGGATATTATTTCTGTTTTAGTAGCGGCGGCTGATACTATCAGTGCTGCTCGTCCTGGGGCTCGTTATGAATCGGTAGAAGGTTATATCACTCGTTTGGAAAATCTTGAAAAGATTGCAACGAGTTACAAAGGTGTTGAAAAAGCGTATGCCATTCAGGCAGGTCGTGAGTTAAGGATTATGGTTCAACCGGAAGTAGTGGATGATGTAACTATGGTCAAAGTAGCTCATGATATCAAAGACCAAATCGAAAAAGAATTGACGTATCCGGGTCAAATAAAAGTCACCTTGATTCGAGAAGTTCGTGCACAAGAATTAGCGAAATAGGGATTATCCCTATTTTTTGCTATAATGATAACCTATGAAACGCAAAGATTATTTAATGCCGGATTTGAAATTAGAAAAGAAAAGAAGCTCGAAAAAAGATAATGAAACTGCCTATCGTGATTTCCAAATGAGTTTAGAAGCCAATCGTTTAGGCCAAGATAAGAAATATTATGTTAAAACCTATGGTTGTCAAGCGAATGTTCGAGATGGAGAATCCCTTTCCGGTATGTTAGAAATGATGGGTTTTACGTATGCAGAAGTTCCTGAAAAAGCAGACGTCATTCTTTTTAATACCTGTGCCATTCGCCGAGCGGCAGAAGAAAAAGTGATGGCGGAAATCGGAAATTTAAAATATCTTAAAAAAGAAAAACCGAACATTATTTTTGTGCTTTGTGGTTGTATGGCACAAGAAAAAGATGTAGTGGAAGAATTATTGCAGAAACATCCGCAATTAGATTTGATTTTTGGAACGCATAATCTATATCGTTTTCCTGCTCTTTTACAAGAAGTGATGGTGAAGAAAATTCAAAAGGTAGAGGTGTATTCACAAGAAGGAGAAGTCGTAGAATCTTTGCCGGTTAAAAGATCTATGTCCTCTAAAGGCTTCGTGAATATTATGTATGGTTGTGATAAGTTTTGTACATATTGTATTGTTCCTTATACCCGGGGAAAAGAACGCTCGCGTCGAATGAAAGATATTTTAGAGGAAGTATCCGCTTTGAAAAAAAGTGGTCGCAAAGAAGTGGTTTTATTGGGACAGAATGTAAATGCTTATGGAAAAGATCTTCATATGGAAGATGGTTTTACAGATTTGTTAAGAGCTATCTCAGATACAGGAATTGAACGCATTCGTTTTTACACCTCTCATCCTCGAGATTATCGTTCTTCATTGATTGATTTGATGGCTGAAAGAAAGAATATTATGCCTTTTCTTCATTTCCCGGTACAGTCAGGATCAAATGAGATTTTAAAAAGAATGGCTCGCGGTTATACAGTGGAACATTATATTTCTTTGTATGATGAAATGATGAAAAAGATACCGAATATGACCTTTACAACGGATATTATTGTAGGCTTTCCTGGGGAAAGTGATGAAGATTTTGAAAAGACCATGAATCTTGTGGAACATTGCCAATACGATATGGCGTATACCTTCTTGTACTCTCCTCGTGTGGGAACGCCTGCGGCTTCTATGACGGATTCTATTTCCAAAGAGGTAAAAAAGGCTCGCTTACAGCGATTAAATCAGCGATTACGCGAGATAGCTGCCAAAAAAAACAAGGTTTATTTAGGTCGGATTGTTAGAGTTTTATGCGAAGGCATTTCTAAGAAAAACGAAAAAATATATGCTGGATATACAGAAGATAATAAATTAGTGAACTTTTCTTGCCCTTGGAATTGTATGGATGAGATTGTGGATGTGGAAATCACAGAAACTCATTCTTATACCTTAAATGGACGGGTGCTGGAAAAATAATTTATAATAAAAGAAGAAAAAATTTGGAGGAAAATATGAATAATATTGTGCGCTTATTTGCGCTTGGAGGTCTTGATGAAGACGGAAAGAATCTCTATGTTGTTGAAAATAATAATGATATTTTTGTGATTGAATGTGGCTTACGTTTTCCTGTCAATGGTGATAATTTAGGCATTGAAATGATTGTGCCGGATATTAGTTATCTGGTTGAACATAAAGATCGTGTCAAAGGGATTTTCTTAACGCATGGTCATGATGATGTGATGGGAGGTTTGTTGCAATTATTGAAACAAATACCGGATGCTCCTATCTATACGGCTCCCTTAACGGCTTTAATGATTGAAAGAAAATTAAAGGCGGAAGGAATGGGGAAAATTAATTTGCATCGTATTCGTCGTAATGCAAAGTTTAAGGTTGGTAACACCAATATTCGTACATTTGGAACCATGCAATCCATTGCGGATGGATTTGGGTTGGCTATCCAGACTTCCGAAGGATATGTGGTCTATAGTTCAGAATTTATCGTGGATTATGATACCCATATGCCTAGTTTTGTGTTTGACATCACCAATGTAACCGATTTGGCAAAAGAAGGAGTTTTAGCTCTTTTATGTGAATCGGTAGCGGCGACTCGCGAGGGAAATTCGGCTCCTCATCATCGTTTGACAAATACATTAGAACCAATTTTTGAAGATAGTGAGGATCGTATTTTAATTACGGTTTTCAATCAGAATCTGTATCGTGTGATTGAAATTATTGAACTGGCGAATAAATATAATCGTCGTGTTTTCTTGTATGATGAGGGTCTAAAGGCAATGATGTCAGATATGGCAAAGCTTGGGTATTACCATATTCCGGCAGGATTAGAGATAGTTCCGTCTAAATTTAATAATGAGGATGAGCGGGTTTTGGTTTTAGTTGGTGGAACCGGTGATTCGATTTTCCAAAAAGTGCATCGAATTGCAAACAAGGAAGATTCCGTTATTGAATTAAGAAAGAGTGATACAGTGGTCATTGCTTCTCCGGCGGTTCCGGGTACCGAGCGTTTAGAAGCTTCAATGGAAAATGATCTATATAAAGAAGCGAATCGTGTTTTGACAGTGGACGCAAAACGTAGTTACTCCATGCATGCCTCTGTAGAAGATTTGAAGATGATGATTTATCTGATGAATCCAAAATATTATGTACCGGTCAAAGGAGAATACCGTCAACTGATTGCCAATGCAAATATTGCACTAGGTATGGGATATCAAGCGGATAAAATTATCGTTTTAGCCAATGGCCAAGTGGCGACTTTTAGAGATGGTATTTTAGATCGGAAATATGAGTCTGTGAAAGTGGGAGATGTCATGGTTGATGGTAAAGATAGCTTAGACGCTAGCGGTATGGTTTTAAAAGATCGTGATATCTTAAGCACAGACGGTGTCATTGTAGCGGGTGTGGTGATGAACCATCGTAATAAAGAAATTATTGGTGGACCGGATATTCAAAGTCGTGGGGTTATTTATTTAAAGGATGCAGACTACATCATGAAGGAAGTCGGAAATATTTTAGAAGCGACTATTAATACGATGGTGAAAGAAAAGCGTTATGACAATCTGGAAGCTCGTTCAGAAGCACGAGAAAAAATCGCTCGTTACTTATTGAAAGAAACCGGTAAAAGACCAATGATTTTACCGGCTATTGTCGAAATTAACATTCAAGAATAGGAGTCATTGTGGCAAGAAAATCAAAAGCACAACAGGAAAAGGAATTTAATGAACAAATCACTAAGGCGATATTAGTTCTTGTTTTAGTGGTTCTTTTAGCCATATCTATTTTAAAGCTAGGGATTGTGGGAATTTTCTTAAACCGTTTATTAATGTATCTTTTTGGAACCTGGTATTGGATCATTCTTTTTTTGGGAATTCTCTACTTCACATTATCCATTTTGATTCGTAAAAGATCGATTCGACCAAGAAGAATTTTCCCTCTTGTTTTGTTGATGCTGGCGACTTCTTTATTAGCTACCTATTTGGTCACCAATGATAAGCTGGTTGGGTTTGCGGTTTTTAAGCAATACTTTTTATCGACCAAAAGTTTTTTTAGTGCTTTTCCAATGATGAAAGTAGGCGGAGGCCTTGTTGGTTATTTTTTGTATGGATTACTATCAGCTTTGTTTGCAAGACTAGGTTCATTAATGATCTTATTCTTGTTGATTATGATTTCTGTTTTGGTATGGACAGGAGCGGATGTGTACAAGCGTGCTTTCAAGAAGGTGTATCATTTCTTTGAACTTCCGGAAAAAGAGGAAAAGGAAGAAATGGAATCAGAACCTAAGGAGCCGGTGAATCTTTGGAAGATGATTGATGAACATAAAGCAACGAAAATGAAAGATATACGAGTGGATGATGATCCTGAAATCACCCAAGAAATGGATATCCTAACCGATCATGTTGCACAAAGTGACTTTGGTATCATCATGGACGATGATACGGAGGAATTAGAACCTGTTCCAGATGAGGCTTATGAAGAAGAAACAGCTCTTCTTTCCAGTTTGCCCCAAGAGAAAATGGAATTTGAGGATCCGATTTTAAAAAAACCGATAGCGAATCAAAATTTAGTCGGTTATAAATTGCCAAGTCAAACTTTATTAGATCCGATTAGTGGAAAAAATAAGAATTTCGAAAATATTCGAGCGGCTAAAGAAAAAGCTCAGGCGTTACTTTCTATTTTAGGAAACTTTGATATTGAGGCTCAATTACTGAATACCCATATTGGGCCAGCTGTAACACAATTTGAAATTCGTTTGGATCCAAACGTGAAAGTTTCTAAGATTTTGGGCTTGGCGGATAATCTGAAGATGCAAATGGCAGCGAAGGATATTCGGATTGAAGCTCCGATTCCGGGCAGGAATGCAGTAGGAGTTGAAATTCCTAATGTGAAAAGTACAGCGGTTAAGATGAAAGAATTATTACGTGATCAACCACAAGGGTATAAACCTTTAATGTTTTTCTTAGGTAAGGACTTATTAGGAAATTCAGTGTATTGTGACTTGGCAAAGATGCCTCACTTATTGATTGCCGGAGCGACCGGGTCGGGTAAGTCGGTTTGTATGAACACGATTATCACATCGTATTTACTAAAAACAAGGCCGGATGAAGTGAAGCTACTTTTGATTGATCCAAAGAAGGTAGAATTTACCCCCTATCGAGAAATTCCTCATTTGATTGGTCCGGTGATCAATGATCCAACCAAAGCGTCCAATGCTTTAAAAGTCATGGTGGATGAGATGGATCAACGATATAATATCTTTGCGTCTTTAGGGGTTAGAAAATTAGAAGATTATAATGCTTTAGTTAAGAAACAAATGGGTCTTCCTAATTCAGATGGAACATCACCCCCAAATCCATTGCCCTATATTGTAGTGATTGTGGATGAGTTGGCAGATTTAATGACAGTGGCTGGTAAAGATGTTGAATCCTCTATCATGCGAATCACGCAGTTAGGTCGTGCGGCCGGCATTCATATGATCGTCGCTACACAACGTCCGTCGGTAGATGTTATTACGGGGGTTATCAAAGCTAATATTCCTAGTCGTATTGCTTTTTCAGTTTCTAGTGCTATTGATTCTAGAACCATTTTGGATCACCAAGGAGCGGAACGTTTATTGGGAAATGGGGATATGTTATATCTGGCAAATGGTTCCAATTCAATCAAAAGAGTACAAGGTATCTATGTGACAGATGAAGAAGTTCAGCGCATAACAAAATCTTGTGTTGACCAGGCTGTGCCGATGTATAATGATGCGTTCTTACGCTTAGATATGGTTGAAAACGGTGGCGATGGAGCTATTATGGCAATGGAAGATGATCCTTTATTTAAAGAGGTCACTGACTATGTGATAGAGGCTCAAAAAGCGTCTACTTCTTTATTGCAAAGAAGATTCGGAATTGGGTATAATCGAGCGGCAAGGATGATTGATGTCTTAGAAGATCATGGTATTATTGGTCCGTCTCGTGGTTCTAAACCAAGAGAAGTTTTACGTAAAAAGGAAGGCGAATCGAAACGAACTGAAACAGGAGGAATCCGTGAATAAACGGATTCTTTTTCGCTTTGAAAGGTATATGTCTTGATGGTTAAGATGGATTTTGGTATAAATTAATTAGTAAAAGCTAATGAGAAAGAGGAATTTATGAACGCAGGTGATGGAATTGTTGTTTTGATTATATTGGCTTTAGTGATTTGGAGCATTCGATATATGATGAAAAATGGAGTGGATGCTTGTAGTGGAGACTGTCATGGGGCTTGTAAAGGACATTGTAAGTGGGTGGGAGATGTGAACAAGGCTCATCGTCATATTTCTCGCATGAATAAAATTAAAGCGTTCTTTCACATGACCTAAGAGGTCTTTTTTTTGTGGAGTTTTGATTCGTTTGGTAATAAAGAGGTATAGGAGAAAAAGATAGTATGTTAAATCAATTTATGATGGTAGGCCAGGTTGAAAAGATTTTGAAAAGTCCACAAGAGGTTTCTTTAAAGGTTCGTAGTCGAAAAGCGTTTTTAGATGCACAAGGAGAATTGAAGGAAGATCACTTTGAACTAAAGCTTTGGCGAGGGATTGAAAGAGAGTGTCTTTCAATCGTCAAAGAAAATCAATATATTGTAGCTAAGGGGCGTTTAGAAATGTGTGCAAATGGAGCTGTTTCTTTGATCGTGGAAAAGCTAGGATATTTGCCAATATAGCTCTCATTTTCGCTATAATAGAAATATGAAAATGGTGCTTGGAAAGCCAGAAGATGCTTTGGAATTGAATGATTTTTATCAAGAAGTATGCCGGCATCAAGTTTTTGATGCTTATGGAGCGGATTGGCATTGGGGAATTTATCCTAGTGAACAAGATATTTTAAATCATCTTTTAAAAGAAGAGCTGGTATATGGCCGGCAAAAAAAGAAAATGGTAGCCGCTGCTGTTTGGACAGTGGGTGATGATTCAATGTATGCCGGAGTGAAATGGAGATATTGTTTACCTTCAAGTAAAATAGCTTATATTCATTTAGTCGCGGTGCATCCAGATTTTCGTCGTCAACATCTAGCCTCTGTTTTTTTAGAGTTTCTTTTTTCGTATTTAAAAGGAAGAGGAATTGAACTTTTACGATTGGATGTGATCAAAGATAATTTAGCGGCTAAGAATCTTTATTTGTGTCAAGGCTTTGAGTATTGTCAAGATCAAGAGGTGTTTTATGAGGATACAGGGTATCTTGTGGTGGAATTATATGAGAAGTCACTCTAGTGGCTTTTTTGAAGTTGGTATTTCTATGGTAGAATAATGGTTGAGGTGAAATTATGGCATTTGATTCATTAAGTGAACGACTAAATAAAACATTTCGTCATCTAAGTGGCAAAGGGACTCTTAGTGATAATAATATGGAGGAAATGCTCAAGGAGGTTCGTGTAGCCTTACTTGAAGCGGATGTTAACTACGGTATCGTTAAAGAATTTTTAAATACTGTTCGTGAGAAAGCACGGGGTGAAGAAGTTTTAAAATCAGTGGAGCCTGGTCAACAGCTGGTAAAAATCATTCATGATGAAATCATGGTGTTGTTAGGCAGCGAGGATGCCTTGGTTCAATGGAAAGACAGCGGCATGACAACCATTATGATGGTTGGTTTACAAGGAACTGGTAAAACTACTTCAATTGCTAAAATAGCGAACCAGGTTCAAGTGAAACAAGGTCGAAAAGCTCTTTTGATTGCGGCTGATGTGATTCGTCCGGCGGCGATTGATCAGTTGAAAACATTAGGGCAAGAAATTAATACGGAAGTCTTTAGCATGGGGTTGAATGTTTCAGCATTGGAAACGGTTGAAAAAGGCATGGCTTATGCTAAGGAAAAGAATTATGATACGGTCTTTATTGATACAGCAGGACGTTTACATATTGATGAACAGTTGATGAAAGAATTGCAGGATATCAATCAATTGGTTCATCCGGACGAAATTTTATTGACAGTGGATGCCATGACGGGTCAAGATATTGTGAATGTGGCGAATGCTTTTAAAGAAGCTTTACCGTTAACGGGATTAGTGGTCACGAAATTTGATGGTGACTCTCGTGGTGGTGGTGTTTTATCTGTCCGTAAGATTACAGGTGTTCCTATCAAATTTGTCGGAGAGGGTGAAAAAGTGGAAGATATGGATGTCTTCCATCCGGATCGCATGGCAGATCGTATCCTTGGGATGGGGGATGTGGTCAGCTTAGTTGAAAAAGCTCAAGAAAAATTAGACATGGAAGAAAATGCTCGTTTGGCTGAAAAGATGATGAATGGGCAATTCACCATGGGTGATATGTTGAGACAATTTGAGCAAATTCAAAAGATGGGGCCACTAGGTGGTATTTTGAAAATGATTCCTGGCATGAATCAATATGCTGGCATGTTAGATGAAGCCAAGGCCGGTAAATCTATGGCTCATATGAAGGCGATTATCCAATCTATGACTCCTTATGAAAGAGCTTTTCCGGATAAGATGCGTGGTAGTATGAAAAAACGTATTGCTTCTGGTTCGGGAAGAACAGTAGATGAAGTCAATAAGCTGATTAATCAATTTAATAAAATGAAGAAGTTGATGGATGCGATGGGCGGTTTATCTCGTAGTGGTCATCTGGATGAAGAAAACTTAGAAAAGATGTTTGATTCCCATTTGGGTGGCATGAATAATGCGATGAAGAAAAAGAAATATAAATTTTAAGCTGTCAAGGTTTAAAGCTTGACAGTCTTTTTTATCTTTGATAGGATACTAGAGGATTTTAACTAGGAGGAAAATATGTCGGTTAAATTAAGATTAAAGAGAATGGGTGCTAAGAAGGCTCCTCGTTACAGAATTGTGGCAGCGGATTCACATTTCGCTCGTGATGGAAGAAATATTGAAACCATCGGTCATTATAATCCTACTTCTCAACCTAAGGAATTGGTTGTAGATGAAGAAAAAGCATTGAAGTGGCTAAGAAATGGTGCTCAACCATCAGATACAGTTCGTAGTCTTCTTTCAGATAAGGGTATTATGAAGAAGTTCCACGATGAAAAAGTAGCTGCTAAGAAGAAGGCTTAAACATGGCAGATTTAAAGCAAGTCCTAAGGGGTCTGATTGAGCCGATGATGGATCAACCGGAAACTTTGCGCATTGAACAAGAGGGCGATGAGAATCGGAAAGATGTCGTTTTAAAGGTCCATGCCAATCGTTCGGATATTGCTCGTTTGATTGGTCGTAAGGGATCTATGGCCAGTTCTCTTAGACAAGTAATGTCTATTTCGTCACATAGTGATCATCGTCACATAGTGATCAAGTTTGAACAAGATTAAGGAATGCGACAAGCATTCTTTTTTCTAAGGAGGCTTATGAAGAAAATTCAAGTGGGATGGATTCAAAATACTCATGGTATCAAAGGAGAACTGAAGGTTCGATCAGAAACAGATTTTCCAAATATTCATTTCAAAAAAGGGAAAAAATTGTATTTAGACGATCAAAAGGAATTATTAATATCCTCTAGCCGTCTTCAGAAAGAGATGTATCTTCTTCAATTTGTGGGATATCAAGATATTAACTTGGTTCAAGATTGGAAAGGGAAAGGATTGTACATTGATCAAAACGATCAAGTTCATTTGAAAAAGGGAGAATATTATCGTCATCAACTGATTGGATTAAGCGTCATTTCGGAAAAGGGAAGTTTGGTAGGAACTATTTTAGCGGTAGAAGAAACTCTTGGTGCTCAAAATAATTTGCGGGTCGAGACTGAGAAAAAGGAGGTTCTCTATCCTTTTATTCCCAGCTTCATTGATCGAGTGGATCAAGAAGAGAGAAAAGTATATGTGAATCGCTGGGAGGAATTTCAATGAAAATTAGTATTATTTCTTTGTTTCCCGAGGTTTTCCCTGCTTATTTGAATAGTTCTATTTTAGGAAGAGCTCAAGAAAAAGGTTTAGTAGAAGTGGAATATGTTGCACTGAGGAACTTTGGGAAAGGCGCTCATCGTTCGGTGGATGATCGCCCTTTTGGTGGGGGCAAGGGTCAGGTGATTCAATGCGAACCTGTTTTAAAAGCTATTCGTTCAATTCGAAAAGAAGATAGTCAGGTTTATTTATTGGCTCCAAGCGGTTGCCTTTTCAAACAAAAAAAAGCCCATGAAATGGCTCAATGTTCACATCTTATTCTTTTATGCGGTCATTATGAAGGATTTGATTATCGTATTGAAGAGTATTGCGATGGGATTCTTTCTATTGGCGATTATGTGTTAAGTGGGGGAGAATTGGCTGCCATGGTCATTACAGATGCTGTTGTTCGCCTATTACCGGGAGTGATTAGTGAAGGTAGTACAGAAGAAGAATCTTTTGAAAATGGTTTGTTGGAATATCCTCAATATACCCAACCGGCCATCTTTGAAGGAAAAGAAGTACCGGAAGTATTACGTAGTGGAAATCATGCTAAGATTCATGCGTATCGGCAAGAACAGTCTCTTTTAAGAACTAAAAAAATGAGACCTGATTTATACCAAGATTATCAAAAGAGGGAGTAACTCCTTCTTTTATTTTTTAGAACTAGGAATTCTAAAGATTTTTTTGAAAGTCATTGAGTAAAATAATGTGGTAAGTAACGGCTAGAGATAAATGATCTAAAGTATCTGTTGTTTTTTTAGCACTTGGCATAGATTGTGATAAATGATAGAGAAGAGAGTTGCGGAAAGTTTCATACAGTTCTTTGGTTTCTAAAGGATTCTCTTTCAAAAATTGAGCAATATTTTCAATAGAAATCACATTTTTACACAAGGCAATAAAATAGAGGGTTGCAATTTGATCAAGGGAGTATTGTTTTTTAGTAGCTCTTCCAATAAGCTTTTTTTTAGCATAGTTGGAAATCATGGATGGTGTCACCATCAGGCTGGGGTAATGTTCAAAGGAACGATTGATGAGTTTCACCACTTGTTCTAAATAGAGACCGACACTTGGTATTTGATTGTATTCAGGTAAAAGTAATGGTTTATTCATACTTTGATTATAAGAGTTTTATAAAATTTTTCAATCAGATTAACAATAATCATTGACAGGTTTTTTAATAACCGATAATATGGTTTTTAGGAGGATATTGGTATGAATGAAATAAACTTCTTCAAAGTAAAAGATAAGTATTCTTCCCTTACTCATTTTATTGGCTTTCTTTTATCGTTGATGGCGACTCCTATTTTATTGATTCGAGCTGCCATTCATCAAGCTGATATACGAATATTAGTGACATTAGCTGTCTTTATGGCTACCATGGTTTTGTTGTATGGAGCTAGTACAACTTATCATTCTTTTCGCTTGGCACGAGAAAAGGAATTGCTTTTAAAAAGAATAGATCATATATCCATTTTCTATTTCATTTCCGGATCATATACTCCTTTGTGCTTAGGAATCTTTTATCCGGAATCCAAGTATTTAGGAATTGGTATTTGGATATTGGCCATTATCGGGACTATTTTTAAAATGTGCTGGGTGACTTGTCCCAAATGGGTATCTTCTATTTTATACTTAGGAATGGGTTGGATTTCTGTGTTATTAGTTCCAATGATGTTGGTGAAATTTGGAATTGGTGGTTTTTTCTGGTTGTTATTAGGGGGTATTTTTTATAGTGTTGGAGCGTATTTATATGCTTCTAAAAGACCTATTGGTACTAAAGAATTTGGAAATCATGAAATCTTTCATGTATTGGTGATGCTTGGATCGTTGTGTCATTATCTACTCATGTTCTTTTTTGTGGCATAATAGATATATGAAATTAGAAATGAGAGAAGATCGAGCTGTTTTAATTGATGATGAAAAAGTGGTTGCGTATTGTTCTTTTGTGGAAGAAAAAGATGTATGGATGATTGAGCATACTGTTGTAGATGAGGCATATCAAGGTCAAGGATTAGCTAAAAAAGTCTTCCTCAAAGTAGTACAAGAAGCTCGTAAACAAGGTAAAAAGATCGTACCGATTTGTTCGTATGCCATTCATCAATTCGAAAAAGATGAAAGTCTAAAGGACGTATTAAAGGGTTAGCTGGTAGGCTAACCCTTTAATTTATGAATGATCTCTTTAGCTTCTTTGTGATCCAACCATTGAATCAATCCATCTTTATCTTTCTTTAGGATAATCGCTACTCCATGAGCCTCTTGATCGACCGGGGCTAAGATGGCCAGCTGATCATCATAACGTTCGCTTGGAATTTCAGCTGTGTTATAGGCAATCACATATTGAGATCCAAAAGCAGGAATCGGTGTGGAAGTAAGAACTCGTTTACCGGTATACTGGTCTTCTAAAGGAATACGAATTAATTTATTGGTTTCAAAGAAGATGGTATCTAAGGTAGAACGATTCGTTCTAGGAATATCCATATCTTTACAAGAAGCGTCTTTATAATAGCGTCGTAAAACCAAATTACCAGAAACTAAAGTCGGGCTATTGGTTCCATAGATCGCAACGGTGGAAACCGCATAATGGCGGAATTGAAAATTTGTATAATTGTTTTGACCCATATATAGTTACCTTGTTTTTATCATAGCTTTAATACGTGTATTTTTCAAGTGAAAATGGTATATTCAAAAAGGAGGAGATTGGTTTTGAATATACAAATTTTACCACTATTAAAAGGAGCGAAAGAGGCTACCGGATTGACAGTTATTATCGATGTTTTTCGGGCTTTTTCTTTAGAAGTGTATTTGCACGAGAAAGCAGTGAAAGCTATTTTTCCTGTTCAAAAAATAGAGGAAGCCTTTGCCTTAAAAAAAATATATCCGGAAGCTATTTTGATTGGGGAAAGAAATGGCATTCAAATTAATGGTTTTGACTATGGAAATTCTCCTAGTGAGATAATAGATCAAGATTTAAGGGATAAAATCATAATCCACACCACTAGTGCTGGTGTACAAGGTATTATGAATGCAACGAAAGCAGATGAAATGGTAACAGGAGCTTTGGTAAATGCGAAAGCAACGATTTCTTACATTCAACGAAAAAAGTGTGATATTGTCTCTATTGTACCTATGGGTTGGAATGGGAAAAGAATGAGTGAAGAAGATAACTTATGTGCACAGTATATGATGTCACTTTTAAAAGGAGAGAAATTTCCTAATTTAGAAGCGAAAATAGAGTCTTTAAAGCAAAGTGAAGGAAAGAAATTCTTTGATCCAACACAACCGCAATTTCCAAAAGAAGATTTTGAATTATGTACCCAAGTGGATTGTTTCCAAGGGGTGAATCGGGTAGTATGGGAAAACCATCAATGCCAAATGGTTTGGGAGAAAGTTCATGAAGTTTAAAGTTTTTTTCTTTGATATTGACGGCACTTTGACCGATGATCGTACGCATCAAATTGTGCCTAGTGCTAAAGTGGCGATACGGTGTCTTCAAGAAGCCGGTCATTTTGTGGCAATTGCAACAGGGCGTATGCATTATAAAACGGTTGATGTTGCTCGAGAATTAGGGATTCATCATTTTGTTTGTGCGGGCGGAGGATGTTTGGTTTTAAATGATGAAATCATCAGTAATGAAACTTTGGATGCAGAATTGGTTCACGATTATTTAAAGGAAGCTGATCGGCATCATCTAGGCTATCTTTTGCTAAGAGAAGATAACGACAGTGTAGAATTTAAGGATTTTCGTTTTTTAGAACAAGCTGGGCTTCGTAAGGAATTGACGACTTATCACTATCGACCGGGTTTAGAAATTTTTTCTTTGAGGGATATTTATAAAATTTATTTAGCTGTTCAGAAAGAAGACGAAAAAAATACCCATGGATTGAAAGTCTGGGTCATTTGCGGATGAGTAGAGATTATATAGTGGTTCAGTACGACAAAAAGAATGAAGGGATTCGAAATCTATTACAGGTGATTCAAGCCAAACCAGATCAGGTGGTTGTTTTTGGAGATGGGAATAATGATAAAGTGATGTTTGAACCGGACTATTTTAAAGTAGCAATGGGTAATGGAGAATCAGCTCTGAAAGAAATGGCTGATTATGTCGCGGATTGTTCTTATCATGATGGAATTTATAAGACATGTATGCATTTTGGATGGTTTGAGAAAGTAGAGGATTAAAGATAAAAAATGATGGTGGCTAATCGGTGAATGAATTGGCAAGGCTATCTAAAAAGATGTTTGAATCGTAGAGGGTTCAGGTTGAATGCTAAAAACCTTGGCAAGTCTTTTTGTTTGTGGTAATCTATTAGGGCACTATGTGCATCTAGGTTCCGCTGGCAAAAGGCCATGAGCCAAACTAGATATTTGTCAGAAAAGGAGAAAAAAATGAATTTAAATTTAATTGACAAGATTACAAAGTCACAAATGCGCGATGATGTTCCGGAGTTTCGTTCTGGAGATTCAGTGAAAGTTCACGTTCGTATTCGTGAAGGTGAGAAATCTCGTATTCAGATTTTTGAAGGTGTTGTAGTGGATCGTTCTAATGGTGGGATCGGATCTACTTTTACGGTTCGTAAGATTTCCAATGGAGTTGGGGTGCAACGTACATTCCCTGTGCATTCTCCAATCATTGAAAAGATCGAAGTGGTTCGTTTAGGTAAGGTTCGTCGTGCTAAGTTAACTTATCTTAAGGGTAGATCGGCTAAAAACGCTCGTATCAAGGAACGTCGTCGTTAAGAAAATTTGGGAAAGAGAAAGAGGTATCTTTCTCTTTTTTTGTGGTAGAGTAGTAAAGGAGTCTTGGTATGGATGAAAATAAAAAAGTGAAAAAAGAAAAAAGTGAATTGGTTTTATTTATACGTGATATGCTCATTTCTTTTGCGGTCGTTATGATCGTAGTTCATTATGTTTTTCGACCAATTCAAGTGAAAGGGAGATCCATGTATCCAACTTTAGAGGATGGGGCTTATGGAATTTCTAATACAATCGGATTGACGATTGGCGGTCTAAAACGTTTTGATGTGGTCATTATCTATTTACCTGAAAAGAAGGAATACATTGTGAAACGAATTATCGGTTTGCCAGGAGAAACGATCGCCTATCGAGATTCAAAGTTATTTATCAATGGAAAAGAAATGGAAGAACCATTCTTGAATCATGAATATCGCAAGCGATATGGAAATTCATTTACTTCTGAAATTCCTGAACAAACGATTCCTAATCATTCTTATTTTTGTTTAGGAGATAATCGGCCTAATTCTTCCGATTCTCGGGTGTATGGACCGTTTGCAAAAAAACAAATTATTTCGAAAGGTGTCTTTATTTTATTTCCATTTTCTGATTTTGGGGTGAAGTCATGGTAAATATTCAATGGTATCCGGGGCATATGGAAAAGGCTCGTCGTGAGATGAGTGAAAAAGTTAAAGTGGTGGATATGGTGATTGAATGTCGGGATGCACGAATTCCATTAGCTTCTAAGAATCCTTTGATCGATCAATTAATAGGTCAAAAACCAAGATTGATTTTATTGACGAAAATTGATTTAGCTGATCCGATTAAAATAAAGGAATGGATTCGTTATTTTGATCGGGAAAATCAAAAAGCAATAGCTGTGAATATGAAAAAAGGGCAAGGTTTCCAAAAAGAAATTGTCTCAGCTTGCTTAAAATTAAATCAGAAAAAAAGAGACAAACAAAGAAGTCGAGGAATAGAGCCTAGACCGATTCGAGCAATGGTTTGTGGAATTCCCAATGTAGGAAAGAGTACACTGATCAATCGTATTTCTGGAAAAAATCGTTTAGAAGTAGCTAATCGTCCTGGGGTAACACGTTCTTTGACTTGGTTGCATGCCGATAGAGAATTAGATTTACTGGATACACCAGGGGTTCTATGGCCAAAATTTGAAGATCAAAGGGTAGGATCTTTATTGGCTGTGTTAGGTTCAATCAATGAAGATATTTTGGATCAAAAATTCATTGCCATGGACACGATTCGCTCCATTCAAGAAGGATATCCTCATTTCTTTTCACAGGTCTACGGAATTCAAGAAAATTTAAATCCAAATCAAATGTTAAAAGCCATTGCTCAGAAAAGAGGTTTTAAGTTAGAGGGAGATCTTTGGGATACTAAACGAGCGGCTCAATCTTTTATTCATGATTTGCGCAAGGGAAAGTTTGGCGGTATTAGTTTGGAGAGTGTTCATGAAGATATGCGGTAATGAATATGAAAAAAAAGCCTGGTTTTCTTCGAAAAGATTGGTCGGTATTGACGAGGCGGGAAGAGGGCCTTTAGCTGGATCGTTGTTCGTGGCGGGAGTGATTTTCCCAATAGGCTATGAGAATGAAGAAATCTATGATTCAAAGGCGATATCGGAAAAGAAAAGGGAGCACCT
This sequence comes from Bulleidia extructa W1219, assembly GCF_000177375.1. Classification (GTDB taxonomy): domain Bacteria; phylum Bacillota_I; class Bacilli_A; order Erysipelotrichales; family Erysipelotrichaceae; genus Bulleidia; species Bulleidia extructa. The sequence continues at coordinate 8,901 of NZ_ADFR01000002.1, read as the reverse complement.
GTTTAAACAAATTCAGCAAGATGCGATATGGTTTCAAATTATTGAAGTGCCGGTAGAAGTGATTGATGAAAAGAACATTTACCAAGCCACAAAAGAAGCGATGCTTGAAATTGCTCAAAAAGCTCCTTGCGAAGTGGTTTTAACCGATGCTATGCCATTGAATTTGGACAAAGAAGTGCATGACTTGGTAAAAGGAGATCAAAAATCCATTTCTATAGCGGCGGCCAGTATTTTGGCTAAAGTGTCTAGGGATCATGTAATGGTGGAATTGGATCGCCAATTTCCGGGCTATGGTCTAGCTAAAAATAAAGGCTATCCAACCAAGGAACATCGAGAGGCTTTAAAGGCATTAGGTATTACAAAGATTCATCGAAGAAGTTATGGACCGGTGAAAAAAATCATAGAGGAATAATCTTCTTTTGGGGAATATCACCTTAGAGGTGAAATATGACAAGAGAAGATATTGCTCAATACAGTTACCGGTATGCGGGTAATTGGAAAGCGGTTGAACAAGCTATTTTGCAAGAAGAAGAAAATCCTTATTACACGGTATATGAACCGTATATCACTTATTTAGATCCGGAGTATCCAGAAGAATTTCGCCATTTGGAATATCCTCCTTGGGTCTTGTTTTATCGAGGAAATGTAGCTATCTTAGAGAAAAGAAAGGTAACCATTGTTGGTTCACGGAAAATAAGTGAAAGAGGAGAATACTATACTAAGCAAGTTTGTGCTAAATTAAAAAAGGACTTTGTGTTGGTTTCTGGACTGGCTAAAGGTGTGGATGCGATGGTTCATCAAAGTTGTCTGGAAGACGGTCTTACGATTGCCGTGATCGGATCAGGTCTGGAGGTACATTATCCTCGCTGTAATGAAAAACTTTATCAACAGTTGAGTCGAAATCATCTGATATTAAGCGAATGGCCGGGTTATGTCGGAGTACAAAAAGTTCATTTTCCATGGCGTAATCGTTTATTGGCTGCTTTAGGTGAAAAGATCATTGTAACGCAAGCTAAATCCAGATCCGGTACGATGATTACAGTTCAAGAAGCGTTACAATTAGGAAAAGATGTGTATTGTTTACCATACCCCCTAGATGAAATAGAGGGTAGCGGATGCAATCAATTGATACAAGAAGGAGCTTCTTTATACATAGAGGAAGTTTTTGAATAGGAGAGAATGAAATGAAAAATTTAGTTATTGTGGAATCCCCCTCAAAATCGAAAACCATTGGAAAGTATTTGGGAAAAGACTATATGGTTGTTTCCAGTAAAGGACATATTCGTGATTTAGCTACTCGAGGCAAGGATGGCTTAGGAGTCGATGTTGACAATGATTTTGCGGCTACTTATGTGATTTCTAAAGATAAAAAAGAGATAGTTAAAGAATTGAAAGCGGAAGCGTCAAAGGCAAAAAAGGTATATTTGGCAACCGACCCGGATCGGGAAGGTGAAGCTATTTCTTGGCATTTGGCACAAGAGTTGGGTTTGGAAGAAACAGATATTGATCGTGTTACTTTTCATGAAATCACTAAGGATGCCATTCAAAAAGCTTTTGAACAACCGAGAACCATTGATATGGATTTGGTTCATTCTCAAGAAGCTCGTCGTATTTTAGATCGCATCATTGGTTTTAAGTTGTCAAAGTTACTTCAAAAAAAGATTCGTTCCAAGTCGGCTGGACGTGTTCAATCGGTCGCTTTGAAGTTAATTGTTGAAAGAGAAAAGGAGATTCAATCTTTTCGACCGGAAGAGTATTGGACATTGGAAGCTTTATTTGAAAAAGATCATCGAGAGTTTGAAGCCGGTTTAGCTAAAATCAATGGTAAAAAAGCGAAAGTTCAAAATGCGGAAGAAGCCAATTTAATTTATGAAGCGTGTCAAGGAAACTTTGTGGTTACAGAGGTGAAATCTTCTGTTCGTAAAAGAGAGCCGAAGCCTGCTTTTATTACTTCAACACTTCAACAAGAAGCGGCTACTAAATTGGGTTTTTCACCAAAAAGAACCATGTCAATTGCACAACGATTGTATGAGGGGATGGATGTTGGTCATGGCTTAGAAGGTCTGATTACGTATATGCGTACCGATAGCACTCGCTTATCGGATGTGTATCGTCATGCTGCTAAAAAGAAGATTGAAAGTGACTATGGTCGGAATTATGTTGGAAGATATCGTGTTAAAAATGATGTGAACTCACAAGATGCTCATGAAGCTATTCGACCAACCAATGTGACGTATACACCGGAATCAATTAAAGAATATTTAACCAGTGAACAATATAAACTGTATCATTTGATTTATTATCGTTCGTTAGCTTCTCTTATGGTAGCGGCTCAATATGATTCTAAAACCATTATTTTAAGTCAAGGTGATTATGATTTCTCTGTTTCAGGATCGACCTTAAAGTTTGATGGATATTTAAAGGCCTATGGTTCTTTTGATAGTAGTAAAGATGTGTTATTGCCGGAGGTTTTGGAAGGAGAAGAAATGAAGGCGAAGAAGCTATCTCGTAACCAGCATTTTACGGAACCGCCAACTCGATATACGGAAGCGAAGTTAGTCAAAGCGATGGAAGAAGATGGTATTGGTCGTCCATCTACTTATGCGACCATTATTGATACAATCGTGGCACGTGGTTATGTGTCTTTGGAGAAGAGTTCAGAAAATTCGAAGACAAAAGTCTTTAAGCCAAGCGAACAAGGAGTATTGACTGCGGAACAATTGGACCGGTATTTTTCTTCCATCATTAATGTGAAGTATACTGCCGGTTTGGAATCTCAATTGGATGAAATTGCGGATGGTCGATTGGATGAAGTGGAAACACTTCGGAAATTCTATGAAACTTTTGAACCTCTATTAACCAATGCGTACGAAAGAATGGAAGTTAAAGAACTGGAAAAAGTAGGAGAAGAATGTCCTCTTTGTGGAAATGAATTGGTTTATCGGAATGGACGTTTTGGAAAATTTATTTCTTGTTCGACATTTCCGACTTGCCGCTATACAAGACCTTTAGTGGAGAAAGAAAAAGAAAAACCGGAACCGATTGGTAAAGTTTGTCCAGATTGTGGTGGCGAATTAGTGAAGCGGAAATCCAGATTTGGGACTTATTTTGTGGGTTGTTCAAATTATCCAAAATGCCGTCATATGGAAACATTAGAGGGAGAACCTATTGAATTGAAAAAGAAAAGTCATCTTAGAAAGAAGAAGTCAACGTGAGGGTTAGGGTGATTGGAGCCGGATTGGCAGGGTGTGAGGCTACTTATCAGTTAGCTAAAAGAGGCTTTGAAGTTGATTTATATGAGATGAAGCCGATAAAATTTTCACCAGCACATCATAGTGATTATTTTGCGGAATTGGTTTGTTCCAATAGTTTTCGAAGTGATGCCTTGACCAATGCGATTGGCGTTTTGAAAAATGAATTGCGAATGATGGATTCTCTCATTATGAAAGTGGCGGATGAAACAAAAATTCCGGCTGGATCTGCCTTGGCGGTAGATCGTGATCGTTTTTCTTTGGAAGTAACCAGACGTATTCAGAAAATGGCAAATGTCACCATTCATCATGAAGAAATTCAAACATTAGATGTTTCTCTTCCGACAATTGTGGCTTCCGGTCCTTTGAGTTCCGAAGCTATTTCAAAATCTATTCAAGAGTATTTTCAAGAAAAGGATTTTTATTTTTATGATGCAGCAGCTCCCATTGTGACTTTAGAATCCATTGATTTTAATAAAGCTTATCGAAAGTCTCGTTATGATAAAGGGGGCGACGATTATATTAATTGTCCTATGAATCAAGAAGAGTTTATGGCTTTTTATCAGGCGGTAATAACAGCTGAAACAGCTGAAACGCACCACTTTGAAAAAGAAATTTATTTTGAAGGGTGCATGCCATTTGAAGTGATGGCTAAAAGAGGAATGAAAACTTTATTGTTTGGACCGATGAAACCGGTCGGTTTAGAACAAAAAGGGAAAGAAAATCCCTATGCGGTCGTTCAATTGCGACAAGATAATGCGGCTGCTTCTTTGTACAATATCGTTGGCTTTCAAACACATTTGAAATGGCCTGAGCAAAAGAAAGTCATTCAGTTGATTCCCGGTTTGGAAAAGGCGGAAATTGTTCGTTATGGTGTCATGCATCGAAATAGTTATATCAATTCACCAAAATATTTAGAAGATACTTATCGAGTTTCACGAGAGGAAAAGCTGTTTTTTGCAGGACAAATGACGGGAGTAGAGGGATACATTGAATCTTGTGCCAGCGGTTTTGTGGCAGGAATAAATATGGCACAAATTCTACAAGGCCAGGAAGAAATTCATTTTGGTCAGGGAACTATGATTGGGGCTATGGCACATTATATATCGCACGCTTCGACAACAAATTTTCAACCGATGAACGCTAACTTTGGCATTATGGTTTTGGAAAAGATGGTCAAAAAGAAAGAGAAAAAAGAGGCGTATGCTCCTCAATCCATAGTTCATATTCAAGAGTTGAAAGAAAAATATGGATTATAAGAAATCGTTGAAATCCTTCTTGGATTATATTCGCTTAGCCAGAACAGGTTCTTTGCATACGGAGAAAGCTTATCGAAGAGATGTGGAGAATTTTATTGCCTATTTAGAAAAAAAGAAAATTCATACTTGGAAAAGAGTAGATAAGAATTTTTTATTAGAATATTTCACCACTTTGCGTCAAAAGAATCATCTTTCTAATAGTAGTTATGACCGCCATTTATCTTCTTTGCGTTCATTTTTCAGATATTTAAATGTGGTAGAAGGAATTGGTCATAATCCAATGTCTTCTTTCAAAAATGTGAAAACTTCGCGTCCCTTGCCGGAATATCTTACCGTAGATCAGGTGCAAGATTTATTGGATTCATTTGATTTAGAAGATAAAAAAGGTTTACGCAACCGTTGTATTGTGGAACTTTTATATGCTTGTGGTCTTCGTATTAGTGAGTGTGCCAATATAAAAATTCAGGACATTCACTTTCGTGATTATTATGTTCGAGTCATGGGAAAGGAAAGCAAAGAAAGAATCGTTCCTTTTTATAAAGAATTAGGAGATTTATTAACCAAGTATCTTAAGAAATATGGTTCTTTTTCTCAACTGAGCGATCCTTTTTTTAAAGGTTCGAAAGGAAAAGCTATCTCTGTTCGCTCTATTCAGTTATTATTAGAAAAGAAGGGTCGGGAATTAAAACTTCCTTTTCAACTTCATCCGCATGTATTGCGACATAGTTTCGCAACTCATTTACTAGATAATGGAGCTGATTTAAGAATTGTACAATCTCTGTTAGGTCATGAAAATTTAAGCACGACGCAAATTTATACCCATGTTTCGCAAGACACTTTGAGAAGAGTGATTGCAGAAACACATCCTTTATCACATAAATAGAAAGGCATTCTCATGAAACGTCATTTATCAATTTTTTTAATTTTTGTTTGTACGATCTGTTTAATAGGTTGTTCAAGAACAGTGGGCAAAGATGAATTTTTAGTTCAATTATCTTTAAATGTTCAAGAACCGGTTCATTCAGTAACCATGGTGTTGACTGAAAACGGTCAAATCTTAACAAAGAAGCGAATGGAAGTGGATGTCAACCATAAGGATCGCCTTTTGTACTTCTACTTTAATCGTCAGGAATTAAAAGCATTAAAGGATGTGCAGGGCTTTTCGGTTCAGATTTACCTGTTCACAAAAGAGGATCATAAGAATGATTGGAACTTAGGAAATGCGAATTCGGTGAACGGTGTGATTCAATTTGCGCCTATTTATGGACGGACGTATCAAGTTCGTGTGGATGGCAATGCAAAACAAGAATTTTGGTCTTCTTGGCAAGAGGTAAAAACAAAATGAATTTTTTTCGCCAATTAAAAGAAATCTTTTTTATGGGGCATTTGAGCGATCTTGAAAAACAGATGATAGAGCGTATTGATCAGGCTCAAGATCCGGAATTAAAACAAATGTATAGTGAGTTAGAAAAAATGCTTCAAAGGGGAACCATCTCAGAAAAGGGCTATGCTAAAATGAAGGCTATGATTGAAGAGAGGTTTTATGTATGATCATTCATTCTTATCGTCAAGATTCTTTACCGATGATTACATTGGATGATTCTTTCTTTCAAGGAGTGGAAATTGAAACTTGCTTAGCAACCTTTTCAGCCCGTTTGATTGAAGATTTATTAGCAAGAGATTGGATTGAAAAGATTCCAAATGTAGAGTTTTCCGGTAATGCGTCTGTCACCAGCTATGTTTATTTATTTAAGGATTGTCATATTGGTATTTGTCATTTTCCGGTTGGGGCTTCTGTCGCACATGGAGCGATGATAGAAACCAGTGCTTTGTTCCATGTGAAAAATTGGGTGGTTTTTGGCTCATGCGGTGGATTGGTTCCGCTTCAGCCGGGTCATTTATTGTTGATGAAAGAAGCGTATCGAGATGAAGGGACGAGTTATCACTATATGGAACCATCGGATTTTATTGATTTGCCGGGTTCTGCTCTCATTCAAACTTTTTATGAAAAACATCAGTTGGCTTATATAGAAGGAAAAGTATGGACAACCGATGCATTTTATCGGGAAACGAAAGAAGAAGTACAGGAACATATTGCTCAAGGTTGTATTGGTGTGGACATGGAAGCCAGTGCTTTACAAGCGGTCAGTCAAAGTTTTGGTTTGAATTATTATCCATTTTTCTATACGGCCGATTCCTTAGCTGGTGAAGAACATGAAGTAGGTATTCTTGGCTATGAAGGAGAAAAAGACATTCGTGTTGAAATGACTTTTTTGGCTAAAAAATTTGCGGAAGAAATGCTGGAAGCAAAGTGATCCGCTTTTTTTTGTGGAAATTTGAAGGAACTGGGCATTAAACATCTATTTTTTAAAAAGAATGATACAATGGTCACACTTTATACAAAGGGGTATTGTCATGTCAAATTTAACACTGAATCAAGTGGTTAGAGAAAGTATTACAGAAGCTTTGTTACGTTTGATGCGTAACAAAGAATTTGGAAAAATTAAGATCAAAGAAATAACGGATCTGGCTGGTGTGGGGAGAGTTTCTTTCTACCGAAACTTTGGTTCTAAAAAAGAAGTGGTGATTCAACAATTAAATGAGATCACGAAAAAGTGGTGTTGTATACACCATGACCAGCTTCATGGTTTCAAAGATTATTTACCATTATTGGAAGAGTTGAAACCGATCTTAGTGGTTTTAAAGATGTCGAATAGTACGAATTTATTATATGACTACCTATATAAATCTTTATTACCTAAGATGGATAATCCAAGGAAGGGTTATGTGTTAGAAATGTATGCCGGGATGTTTTTTGGTATCATGAATCATTGGATGAGAAATGGTTTTAAAGAAAATCAAGAAGAACTCCGTGACTATTTGAATTGTTTTGATAAATATCCGCTGGAAAAAGAAATACTTTAATATATCCGTGATTATCTATGGTTTTATGAAATGAAGGGTCAGTAGATTTTCTGTCATTCATTTGTTAGAATTTAGTTGATAGAAGATTTGGTATTTTTAGTACTCGACAATCTTATTTTTCTATTTAATTAAATAGAGGAAGTGAAGAATAGGAAATAGAAGCGTTTTATTTTTGAATTGATGTCGGAATAAGAAAGGGAAGAGAAGATATGAAAAAGAAAAAATGGTTGATTTTTGTTTGGTCGTTGTTGATGACATTGAGTGTTGTTTTGCCAAAGGTAAGTGCTCCTGCTTATGCAGATGAACTTAGCAATGTTGTTACAAAGGCAACTATCACGGGGACAGATGGTCATCCTTTAACAAAACCGATTGGTGCCTGGAGTCCATTTCGAATTAACGCTGAGTATAGGTTACCAGATAATTCAGTGCATCAAGGGGATACCACCACGATCACTTTACCGGCAGGAATTGTTCCGGCATCACCATTTAATTTTGAAATTAAGAATGGTAACCATGTGATTGCCAATGGTAAGGTCATCAACGAAAATCCGGCTAAAGTGGTTTTGACTTATACCAGTTATGTAGAAGGTAAAGCGGGTATACATGGAAATTTTTATTTTAATGCTCAAATTGATAATGCCGTTCATACCACATCGGGAAATATTCCGGTGAATTTAACAATCAACGGAGAAACCGTTTCGGCAGGAACAGTTCCTTATAAACTTGGAACCGCTTCTTTACAGCCCGTTATCAAATCCGGATGGATGTGGAGTCAAGATAAAACAGTTGGTATTTATCAAGTTAAGGTCAATCAAGAAAACAAGCAATTGATTAATGCTAAAGTGGTAGATACTCTTTTGGATCCTGGTGTATCTTATATACCTGGCACATTGGAAGTTTTTGAAGGTAAATGGGAATTGACACCTGCTCATGATGACGTGAAAATGATTAATCCGGTGACTGTAACCGATAAGTATAAAGATAAGGTTACTTATAATGGATCAACTTTAACCATTAATATTGGAAACTTGCCGGCCGGAAAAGGGTTGTGGTTCCGTTATCGTACAAAGATTTCTTATAGTCCTTTGGATGGGGAAATGTTTAAAAACAAAGCTACTTTTACAAATAATGGACAAGAATATAAATCTAGCTATACCTATAAAATTATTGGAGCCGGCGGTTCGGGATTGAAATATGAATATGCCATTGAAATTCATAAAACGGATACTGAAGGAAAACCATTGAAGAATGTAGAATTCGATATCATTCGAGATCGATCCGGTGTATCTGTAGGGAAAGTAAAAACAGATGAAAATGGATATGCAAAATTAGAAGGCTTGTTACCGGACAAATATACGATTCGTGAAGCGAAGACACCGCAGGGATTTATTGCCAGTCAAGATGTCTCTGTTCTTCCTCAAGATTTTGATGCAGGCACAAAAATCGCCAAGAAAACGATTAAAAAT
>NZ_ADFR01000003.1 GCF_000177375.1 Bulleidia extructa W1219 | reverse complement strand
TTTCGGCACGTCCATCTAAATTTAACCAATAACGCTTTTGATTTTCTTCATACCAGCCTGTTCTAGCATGACCGTTTTCATCAAAAAAATAGGTTTTACCATTCATCGAGATCATAGTTCTAGCATTAACAACTGTTATCAAGCTTGTCATTAAAAGAAATTTTATGGTTAAAAATTGTATTTTTTTCATGTCTACTCCCATACCCACTATTTTATTCTACTAATCAATGATTTTCTTGATTCCTCATTTCTTTTTCTTTCCAAAACAAGAATATTCTCTATATTTTTTGTCTGCGGAAACATATCCACCCCTTGACTGACGGTTATGCTGTAATGACTTTTTAAAATTTGAATATCCCTTGCTTGCGTATTTGGATCACAAGAAATATAAACAATCTTCGGAATCTTCAATTGATCTAAATAGGTCATAAAACATGGTCCCATCCCACTTCTTGGAGGATCTAAAAATAAGACATCTGCTTGAATCCTATATCGAGGAATCACCTCTTCCACCCTTCCTTGCAAAAATTGTACATTTTGAATCTGATTCACCTTTTTATTTTCATTGGCATCAAAAACCGCTTGTGGATTCAGCTCAATACCAATCACCGATTGAACATGTCTAGCCAATAATAAGGAAATCGTCCCCGTCCCTGAGCAGGCATCTACCACTTTCATTTCTTTCTTTAAGTTAGCCAGTTCAATAGCTCTTTGATACAAACGATAAGCCTGTTTCGGATTCACTTGATAAAAAGAATGTGAAGAAATGCGAAAAGAAAGACCATCTATTTTATCCATCAAATAGCCTTTTCCATACACCACTCTTTCTTGTTCTCCTAAGACAATCGAAGTCTTTCGGAAATTGTAGTTTAAAATCACCGTTTCAATTTCAGGATGTTTTTCAAGCAAAATCTTGACCAATTTTTTAGAGCCCGGAAATTTCTTTTCTCCTAAAACAAGTACCATCATCACTTTTTCATCTTTAGAAGAAATACGAAGATACACATGACGTAAAAGACCCTTTCTTCGATCTTCTTGATAAACGGATAAATGAAAATCATTAGCCAATTCACATAACGTCCTTAAAATCTCATTCCCTTTTTTATGTTGAATAAGACAATCCATGGAATTCACTAAACGATGATTATGGTAACCATACAAACCTAAGAAGATACCTTGGGCATTTTTTCCAAATGTCGCATAAATTTTATGACGGTAGTGATCCGGGTTTTTATCTTTTAACATTGGTAAAACTGTTTCTTTTGGGAACAATCTTTCTAAAACGGCTTGTTTCCAACGAATTTGGTTGGCATAAGGTTGTTCCAACATCGAACATCCTCCACAACGCCGATACACTCGACACTGCATCTTAATGCCACTCCAATAAACTTTTTAAAACACAAGCCCCTGTTTTTTCTAACACGGAAGCTGATTGGTGACCCTGAGCAATCAAATAGATACGATCAATCCCTATAGCTTTCGCCACTTCATAATCATGATCTGTATCACCCAAATAGGTGCAATCTTCCGGATTAATTTGATTATTTTCCATCCAACTCATAGCTCGTTGTACCTTGGAGTGTGCTAAATTATCTTGAATACCAATGACTTCTTCAAAGAAAGAATCAATATTTAAATGTTTCACTTGTTTATCCAATTCACTTTGTTGCGTAGCGGAAAGAATCACTTGGCGATAGCCTTCTTTTTGAAATTGTTTTACTCTATCTTGGAAACCTAGACACAAATCCATCTGTTGATACCCTTGATCAAATCGTTTTTGAAATTCATAAGAAATCTGTTCATAGGATACTTTTGTCAAATCATATCCCATTTTTTGATAGTAATGAATCACTGGAAAACAAAAATTTTCCTGATAAATTTCTTTTGTGATAAAAGGAACTTGTAAGTTCCAATCTTTCACCATTTGATTTTCAATATCAATGCATAATTGAACATCATCAATAATTGTTCCATTAAAGTCCCATATCATGGTTTTCATGTGTTTATTGTACTAAAAAGAAAAAGAAAGTGAATGTTTCACTTTCTAACTTTCCTGTATCAACTCTTCTCCGATTTCATAGACATTGCCCGCTCCAACAGTCAAACAAAGATCCCCTTCTTGTAATTGTTTCTTTAAGTAATCCTTAATTTCCACAAAACTTCCTAAGCTAACCGCATTCCCTTTTAATTCATTGATCCGCTTAGCCAATAGGTCTGAAGAAATACTTCCATCATCTATTTCTCTGGCCGCATAGATGGGAGCCAAAACCACTTGATCCACTTGACTGAGTACTTCCGCAAATTCTTCAAACAAAAACTTAGTACGACTATAGGTATGTGGTTGGAAAACCATGATCAAACGTTGATGCGGATAATCCTTCGCCATATTCAAAGTAGCTTGTATTTCTTGTGGATGATGAGCGTAATCATCCACTATTTCTGCCCCTTGATAAAAGCCCTTCTTTTCAAAACGACGATCAGCTCCTTCAAACTCCTTAAGTCCCTGTTGAATAGCTTCAAATGGAACTCCGAAGGAAATCGCCACTCCGATAGCCGCTAAAGCATTCGTTATATTGTGCTTTCCACCTGTTGGTAATTCAATGGATCCTAATCGTTCACTCCTCATCCAAACTTCAAACTGATTTCCACCATGACGTAAATGTTGGATATTTTTAGCGCATAAGTCACCTTTATTCAAACCAAATTGAATCACTTGACCATGATACCCTTCTACTATTTCTTCCACATGATCTATTTGAGAATGAATGATGAGTGCTCCTTCAGAAGAAGTGTTTAACACGAACTGATGAAAAGAATTCCGAATATCTTGAAGATCTTTAAAGAAATCCAAATGGTCTTCTTCAATATTTAAAATAATTGAAGCTAATGGTCTTAGTGCTAAAAAGGAATTGGTATATTCACAAGCTTCTGCCAAAAAAGCTTCACTATGACCAATCCGAACATTCCCATGAATTTTTTTGAAATGAGCTCCAATGGAAATAGTCGGATCTAATTCAGCCGCCAAAAAAATATAACTCAACATAGCTGTGGTGGTGGTTTTCCCATGTGTTCCGGCAATAGCGATGGAGTTATGATAATGTTCCATCACTTCTGCTAATAAATCTTTTCGATTCATTAAAGGAATATTTAATTTCATCGCTTGTTGATATTCCGGATTATCAGGATGAATCGCCGCTGTATAAACCACCAATTTATACTTATTAGTGATATTTTCCGCTTTTTGACCAATCAAAATTGTAGCTCCCTCTTTTTCTAACAGTTCGGTATTTGCTGAAACATGAGCATCAGAACCGGCTACTTTAAAACCTCGATCCATTAAAATATGGGCTAGACCGGACATAGAAACACCCCCAATTCCAATGAAATAAACCGATGTTGGTTGATCAAATTGAATTTTCATGATAGAACACCTCTTTTTCTTTATTAGTTTAACACAATTGAGTAAAAGGATTCATGAGGACATTGGCTCATCTTTCTTTCAAATCAATCCAATACCGTTGTTCCAAATGATCGTCCACCACGATCTCATTTTCCAAAACACCACCATTTTTTACAATGGATTTTGCAGAACCGATATTATCTTTACGACAACACATTAAAACTCTCTCAATACCCAATTTTCGACATTCTTGTAGTGCTAAACCTATCATCGCTGTCGCATAACCCTTTCTTCTTTCACTTGGTCGAATCCCATCTCCAATATGACCGCTTGTTTTTAACAATTCCTCATTCAAATAATGTCGGATATTCACAGCCCCAACCAAAATATTTCGTTCAAGATCCAAACAGAAAAAAGTGGTTGTCGGCACTCGATTCTCTTTTTCACCTTCTTTATAGTCTAAATGTTCGACATAATAGTCAAAATCATGATCATCATTTCTAAAGATAGCCCAAGGAGAATGATTGGTATGATTTTTTTCAATATCCTCTCGCCATTCTTGAAGCATATCTTCTAACTGTTTTTGATATTGTTTATCTAGCTTTATTAATTGAATATTCATACACTACTCCTTTCTCTATACAATAATAGATTTTAATACCACACCTCAAATACCTTACTTTTACAATCGATATCTTTTGCAAAAAAACTTTTATTCGGTGTATTGAAAATACCGGATCCAAAAAGAAATACCGGCTAAAGTAAGAGCCATGCCTAACCCTGTATAAAAGACTGCAATAAACTCTATTGAAACCATTTTAGAAGTGCGTAACCAAATACCACCACTCATCATAACAATCATCATCACGTAGTCTTTAACACCAAAGAAATACCAAAACGGTTTTACCGGATCCTCATACTGTTGAATGCGTTTTAAGTGTTTCAAACTGATCTTATAAAACATGGTTCCAAAAGCCGCAAAGACAACCAAAGATAAAAGAAAGTATAAAAGAGAAATCGTATTCAAAAGGATATAAGAAACAATACCCATCCTGGATACATTGATTCCTGCTATGATCCAAACCATCCCTGCCAAGGCTAAAAGAGATCTTTTTTTAACATGATATAAGGATCTATTTTTCATAAAGCTCCTTTTCTTTCGTGATAAACACCGATAACTGATATATGATTTTAAGCTGTTTCTTTTGTGTTTTTAAGCGATATAAACAGTAACACAATACCCAGCGCTGTCAAAATATGCCCTATTCCGGATATGCCCGAAATAACTGCGTTCATTTTAGAAGATACTGCCACGTCAAGAACTTCCAGAATTCCACGAACTACCATCATCATAACAGTTAAAGGAACACCCGTGTTATAAATCAACATAAAAGAATGAAATGTTTTGTTTTGATGGATATGTCCATCCTCAACAAACAAAGCCACTAATAAAAACATGACCATCCCTAACAAAAATAAATGAGTGTGTACTTTTCCAAGAGAAGTTGTACCAACAAAATGATTCCACTTAGTAAATTCTCGATAAAAAACACCTCCAATCATTGCGACTACAGCATAAAACAAAGCGTAATTCAAATGTTTTTTCATTTCAATTCTCCTTTCATAGCACTATATCCAATCAATACCGTCCATACATAAGCACAAGTCTTTGGAATCATAAGCATTCCAATCAGCGGAAAATGATCCGCCCATAAAACAACAGGAATGTAAAATACAAAACTTAAAACAATCGTCAACCATAGATATCGAAAAGCCGAGTCGTTTTGTTGCTGAGAACTTCGATAAAAAAGAATAATCATCCAAATTCCCAACAACGAAAATGGAATATTGCGATAAATACCCCAAGATAAAGGTGGGTTAGCTTTTAACCAAGCATTTTGCGGAAATAGGCAAAGTACAATACGCATCATTGCTAAAGTCCATATCCCCATCGTGACATTTATTTTGCCTTGGATAGAATAGCGTTCTCTCCAAACATAATAAAGAATCACATAAAATATCGTCATCGTAATAGACGTTATTAACTTACCAATTCCAAGAAAGACAGTATAATTCTCTAAACCCGTGGTACACACAGCAATAGCTCTTGGAATCAAATGAAAAGCATCTCCGAATCCTAAAGTGACTGTCATAACTCCATATAGGAAAAATTGTCGATTCCCTTTATTTCCTAGAAGCATTTTCACACCTATAACAATAACGGTGCATAGATAAACAACATCAAAAATCATTTCAACCATTGATTGCATCCTCTCGATCTCCTCTTCATATATATGAACAATGTTCAAATTAAGTTCTAAACAAACCCGCCTATTGACGGGTTGTATTGAAAACTTAATATAAGGTTCGTTTCATCACTTCCAAAAGCAACTGACAACTCTTCTTTTTTTGTACCAAAAGGCAAATAAGATTCGCCAAGACAAAGTCCACAAAATCTTCTTCTGAAAAATTTGTAGAAAAGACATCTTTGTGGATTGAATGATCCATCCGAATAAAAACCAACATTCGCTCTTTTAATTTCTCCAAGTATTGCCTCATTGTGTCATAGGCCTCCCCTCGATTTTTAGCAGAAAAACTGATGGAATGAATGGTAAAGAAATTCGGATACTTTTGGATGCCCTTTTGGACATGATAAAATGTTTTTTTCATGTAGGCCAAAAAAGAAATTTCTTGACACTGAATATCCTGAAAACGAAAAATATCTTCCCAGACACTTTCAATTGCCGCAATCAGCAAGTCATTTTTGGAAGGGAAATAATAATACAAGGCTCCCAATGCAACATCACAATCTTTCGCTACAGCCCGCATATTCAAGGAAGAAATCCCTTTTTCGGAAATCAGTTTTCTACAAGCTTTTAAAATTGCCTCTCTTGAAGTAACACTTGTATTCACAATCAACCCCCTTATTTGAACAATGTTCATTTTATTATAGAAATTGGATAGTGAAAATGTCAAGAAATGATTTTAGATTTTTAAAACCTTTTTTTCTTAGATGATTTCATACTAAATGGTGATTTTTTTAAAT
This sequence comes from Bulleidia extructa W1219, assembly GCF_000177375.1. Lineage (GTDB taxonomy): Bacteria > Bacillota_I > Bacilli_A > Erysipelotrichales > Erysipelotrichaceae > Bulleidia > Bulleidia extructa. Next base: position 198,797 of record NZ_ADFR01000003.1, on the reverse strand, counting down.
AAACCATCTATCCGCTGATCACTTTGAACTTCGTATTGCCGTTTAATAGCCACTGTTTCTTTCTTGGCTTTCAAACACTTTTCAGTTTGTCTTAATTCTTCTAAAACCTCTTCTGCACTTGCTTGACCACTTTTTTTAGTTTCATAACAAAGGCAGTCAAATTGCCAACAAAGTCTTGTTTTTTTAATTTGATATATTTCAATAATTTTAAAACATTTCATTTCACGAGAGAAACGACGTCGAATATCGACCGTGTAATACAAATCATGGTCAATCAAATATAGTTCTTGTTTTCCAAACAACCGCTCAGCCTGACCACTGATGAGCTTTGAAATCAAGCGTTCAACTAACCCCAAAATAAATATGGCCAACACTGATAAAAGCAACATAGATATAACATGAAATTGAAATACCCATAACAAAGGGACAATCATCACTGCCATCACTATAACAGCTCCTAAAATAGGGATTGCTTCTCTTAATAATATAACTATGAAATTAATCATGCCTTTTCTGAACTGATCATATCCACCGATCTTATCTTTTCTCATATCCATTGACTCATCACCATATTCTTATCTATTTATACCATCGATCTTCTTCATTTCTTCTTCACTCATACCAAGCCACTTCTCGATCCACATTCCAACATGATCCGAAAGTACTGAATCGCACACGTATTCTGTTTCACCATCTGGATACCGACATGAAAACAGTGGTTCTCTACTAGCTGATTGATAAAATTTCTTGGCGAAATCAACGAATTGATTCGGGTTAAAAGGAAGCGATAGTTGCTTGGCGATGGCACCACGAATTTCATCCCAGTCCTTTTTTTGTTTCCGATAATCTTCTCGCATTTTAGCGACATATCTTAAACAATACATTTTCAATAATTCTTCTTTCTCATAGAGTGGTCGACAACTAAAATCAGAAATACAACCGGCATGAATCAAAAAAGTCAATAGTTCATCTAAGCTTTCTGCAATTCTTCCTACTTCACCTTCACTTCCGATAAAACCTATACTGCCATCTTCAAGAAAGACATATTCACTTCCACTACCATCTTGTGCAAAAGCTTGGTAAGCCAATGAATAGATTTCATGATTCTTTGAAAATTGAATTTCTTGGGTTTGATGGTAAAAATAAATATCACATTCTCGGCTCAACAAACTGTTCAATGACTTATTTTCACGGATGTATCCTAGTAAATCCATTCTATTTTCCTTCTTTCATCTTGCGTATCCATTATAACAAAAAGGTCTTTCTATTTCAGAAGACCTTCACTAAATTATTGAATTGAAGCTTGATAAATTGATTCAGCCGATTTCGCCAATAAAGCCTCAAACTCTTCATCCGATTGTTGAGCGGATAAACCTTCCACTAACGCTCTGGAGAAAGAAGCAATCAAGCCGTGATTACGAGCTAATTTTTCATTCGCCACTTCACGAGAATAGCCACCCGACAAAGCCACCACACGAACAACATGTTGATCCTTCATCAATTCCTCATAATCATTATCCACTTCTGGAATGGTGAGTTTAAACATCACTCGAACATCTTCATTCAATTGAGCCAATTCCGCTTTTAACGCCTTCTTCAAGTATGCTTCCGCTTTAGCTTTATCCGGACAATGAATATCTACTTCCGGCTCAATGATTGGAACCAAACCATAAGAAGCCACTTTCTTAGCCACTTCAAACTGTTGTGCAACAACCGCTTGAATTCCCTTTTCATTCGCTTCTTTGATAACGGAACGTTCTTTGGTACCAAAGATATGATGTTGAACCGCTCTTTCCAATAATTCATCCAACGTAGGCATCGGTTTCATCAATTGAACCCCATCCTTTAATTCCGCCAAACCTTTATCAATCTTCAAGAAAGGAACAATCCCTTTATTCTCCCATAAATAATCAGCTGTATACTTACCACTCACTTTTCTTTCCATGGTCATTTCAAACAAGATTGCTCCAATGATTTTTTCACTTGAAAAAGCGGATGAAGTCATGATTCTTGTTCGCATTTGATGAACTAAATCAAACATTTCTTCTTCATTGTGCCAAGCTTCTTCACTTAATCCATACGCTTTTAAGGCTTTTGGCGTACTTCCACCACTTTGATCCAGTGCCGCAATAAATCCTTGACCGGATGACATTCTTTTTAACATTTCTGTATTCATGAATCCCTTTTCAGAGTACCAGCTCCTACTACCTTTCTACCTTAGTTATATACCACTAACCAAAAAATTCAAGTGGTTCCATCATCAATTCCATCCATCGAGTTTTTAAAAGGCATGAGTCATCTCATTTTCATTCTCGCTTTTTGCCATAAAGTCTAAAAATTAAAAGTTTCCAAAATTCTTTTTACTTTTAAAACGCATCAGCCTTCCTTTTAGACCTTCCACTATCTAACATTCTGAATATCCGAAATTTGTTATACAATATTCTCATGGAAAAAATCCAATTGATTGCCTGTGACTTAGATGGTACTTTATTACAAAATGGTGCCCAAGAGATAGATCCTATCATCTTTACACAAATCAAAAGGCTCCAACAAAAAGGCATCTTATTTATGGCAGCCTCAGGTAGAGAATACACCAACTTAAGAAGATTATTTGAGCCGGTTAAGGACGATATTGCTTATCTTTGTTTAAATGGTTGTCTAACAGTCTATCATAACCAATGTGTTTCTAAAGAAAATATGGATACGACAGTGGCTAAAAAACTGATCCAGATATTAACGAAAGATACAGAAGCTGAGGTGCTCGTATCGGGAGAAAAAACCAGCTATATTTGCCCCAAAGATATCAATTATCTGATTCATATCCGAGATGTTGTCAAAAACAATGTTACCTTGGTGAAGAATTTATTGTGTTTACCTGAATCATATAGCAAAATTTCGGGATATTTTAAAGATGGTGTCGTCGGTCATTTTGACAGCTATAAAAAACTGTTTAGCGATGAAATCACCGTTCAAATTGGTGGCAAGCAATGGCTGGATTTTATGCCAAAGGGCATCCATAAAGGGGCCGGTTTTGTTCAATTATTAAAATCATTACATATAGATATACGCAATACCGTTATGTTTGGTGATAACGATAATGATCGGCAAATCCTTCAAGCCAGTCAATATGGTATTGCCATGGCTAATTCAAAGCAGGAAATTCGTGATTTATGTGCCTATCAGGTTGTACGGGTTACCGATGGTTTACAAGCTATTTTAGAGGGACGTTCTCTTCAAACACTAAAAAAATGAGGTTCACCTCATTTTTGATTTACTCTTCAATCAGGACATGGAATACAAGATCCTTTGATACGGTCCTCATAGAAAGAACATTTTAAATTTTATCATCTTGTCATTTCGATCAATTTTTTGACAAAATCATTACTTGGATGGTTCCATACTTCTTCTGTTGTTCCAAATTGTTGAGCTTTTCCTTCATCCATGACCAAAATATGAGTTCCCATTTTGAAAGCTTCATAAATATCATGGGTGATAAAGATAATGGTACAATTCGTTTGTTGATGGATTTCTTTCAAATCCTTTTGAAGTTGGTACCTTGTGATTGAATCCACCGCCCCAAAAGGTTCATCCATTAAGAGTATAAAAGGAGAATTGGCATACGCTCTTGCTATACCGACACGCTGTTGCTGACCACCTGATAATTCATCAGGATATTTTCCTTTAATATCTAACGGTAAGCCCACAAGATTTAACATTTTATCTATTATCTCATGGACCTTTTTTTCTTCTTTCTTTTCCAGTCTTGGAACATACCCTATATTTTCCGAAACCGTCATGTGAGGAAACAACCCATTTCCTTGAATGGCATAGCCAATTTTTCTTCTAAGTGAAATAATATCCTCCTTCAGAATGTTTTTTCCTGAAATCATTATTTCTCCTTCATCAGGTTTCAAAAGTCCGTTAATCATTTTTAAAAGTGTGGTTTTCCCAGAACCGGATGTTCCTACGATACAAATAAAATCTCCCTCATGGATGCTTAGATTAAAATTTCGAATGACCCATGTTCCATGATAGGATTTGCCGATATTTTTATATTCTATTATTTTACTCATTTTATTTCCTCACAAGTCCTTTTTCTCTTAAGAATTTTCTGGCTACATCTCTCGGATTTTCTTTACCGATTTCAACCTTTTTATTCAAAAAAGCCATGGTTTTTTCATCAATCAAGCCCTTTAATTTTTCTAACACCGCATTTAACTCCGGATGTTTTCTGAGTATTTCTTCTCGTACAACCATGCCTGCTTTATATTTCGGATAAAACCCAAGATCGTCTTCAAGGACTACGATTCTTGGATCTGAAATTTGACCGTCTGTTGTAAATACTGTCATAACATCAATTTTTCTATCATATAATGCCTGATATTTCAGACCATTATCCATATCGATTGCCTTTTTAAATTTTAATTGATACGCCTTTGTAAGCGCCTTATACCCATCTTCTCTTCCAAAGAAATCATATTCCGCTCCGAAGGTAAACTCCTTAGCATACTTGACCAAATCCGAGAATGTCTTAATATGATATTTTTTGGCCAAATCTGCCCTAATCCCTAAACTATAAGTATTATTAAATCCAACCATTCCTTTCCACGTCAACCGATATTTATTTCGATATTCTTGGTCAAGTACATCAAAATTTTCATCTTTATAGGGGTTTGTTTTCTTTAACACGATTTGCCAAGAAGTTCCCGTATATTCGGGATACATATCAAAATCCCCTTTAACAATTGCCGGATGAATATTGGCTGTCCCACCACCAACACCATGTGTTATCTTCACCTTTAACTTAGTGTCATTCTTAATTAATTCGCTAACCAATTCAGCCAATATATATCCCTCTGATGTTGGCTTTGAAGCAATATGAATGGTATCAGATTTACCGTTTTGATAAAGTCCAAAACTAAATAAACTCATTAGAATGATTAGTCCTGATATCAAGGCTGTTTTTTTATTGGCTAATTTTTTTAATTGATGACTTGAAACCAATTTTCCAAATAAACTTAAAACACCATCTACCGTTAGTGCCAATATAGCAATCAACACACTCCCTATTAAAATTAACACTTCATTGTTTGTGGTAATTCCTCTATAAATAGCCACGCCCAAGCCACCTGCTCCAACAAATGAAGCAATACCGGCTAAAGCAATCGTCATCGTAACCATATTCATAATGGATGAAAATATGACCGGAAATGCCAAGGGAAGTTTAATTTTATACAATATTTGAAATTCCTTACTACCCATAGCTCTACTTGCTTCAATGATTTTAGGATCAATCGTCGTTATCCCTACATAAGTACTTCTAACAATGGGTAATAATGCGTATATGGTAAGGGCAATGATAGCTGTGGTATTCCCTATCCCCGTCAAAGAAATCAAAAAACCTAAAAGGGCTATTGATGGAATCGTATACGCTATATTGACTACAGATATAACATAACCCGCCATCTTGGGTTTTTGAGAAATGAAAATGCCAATAGATAATCCTACTACTATGGCAATCACCACTGCTGTAAATGTGATCATGATATGCTCTGTCAATAAATTTAGATAAAACGATGAGTTGCTTGATATCTCTTCAAAAATTTTATTAATCATCTTCTTCCTCCGAATTTGAAATTATTTTCCTCAACATACTTTTAATTGAAAAACCTTTATAGAAAATCTCACCCATTTTATCTACTTCATGACTTTTCATTTTATCCGGTCGATGCGGTAAAGGATGAGTAACAATTCCTATATCTAAAGAAATGTTTGTACTACTAAAATCATCTTTTTTCCATAAAGAGTATAAAATTCCACCTTGTTTTCCATTAAATTCAATAAGATCACAGTTAGAAAACCATGGATTTAATTTTTTGCCATTCAATAATTTTACCTTATCGACCAAGCATCCACCTTCTACTTTCATTTCTTTATCTCTAGTTTCCATATAGAACTATTTTTTACAACATTACTGTATAAAACTATTATCGCCAACAGAAAATTAGTCAAGTGATTTGCTATTACCTCATAAAAGCTCTGCAAACTGGTTATAGATGTTTTAAAACTTGTTTTATTCCCTTTTTATCCTTTAAAAGTCAAGAAAAGAGGCTATTATCATAGCACAAATAAAAAGTGAACCTGTACAGATTCACTTCAAAATGATTTTGATCGACATGAAACAACTCATCTATCAACCCTATGATTATTTCAGCTAAGAAAAATATCCTTTTATAACTTCCAACTGACCGCTTGACTTCTTTCTTGAATAAATCGTTGATAGATTCCCTCTTCTTGCATCAAAGACTCATGCGTCCCATCTTGAACAATACGACCATGATCCAACACAAGAATTCGATCAGCATGACGAACTGTTTTCAAACGATGAGCAATCATAATAATGGTCTTATTCCGTGTCAATTCTTGAATGGCTTGAACTAAAGATTGTTCGTTTTCCGGATCCACGTTTGCTGTGGCTTCATCTAAAATAATGATCGGGGCATCCTTTAACATGGCTCTAGCAATCGAGATGCGTTGCTTTTCCCCACCAGATAAAGAAGATCCTCCTTCTCCGATGATAGTATCATACCCATTTGGTAAAGACATGATAAACTCATGACAACAAGCACTCTTTGCCGCCTCTATAACTTTGTCCATGGATACTTCCGGTCGACCAAAGCGAATATTATTCGCAATTGTATCATTAAATAAATACACATTTTGGAACACAAAACTAAAATTCTTCATGAGGCTATCCAAGTTATACTCTTTGATATTTCGATCTCCTAATAAAATTTCTCCTTCTTGTACATCCCAAAAGCGAGCCATCAAATGACATAATGTTGTTTTTCCTGATCCGGATGGTCCGACAATAGCCGTGGTTGTTTTTTCTTTTATTTTCACATTCATATCCTGAATCAGATGTTCATTTTGGTAGGAGAAAGTAACGTGTTTTAATTCGATCGAATGATGTTTAGGTATTATTTCTTCCCCATCGATATCCATTTTAGGCATTTTTAAAATTTCACTGGCTTGATCGACACAATTCTCAATCACCCTTAATAAAGCTGAATAATTACCGGATGTATCTAATTGTTCATAAATCATAAAAGAAGAAATTAACATCACTAACGTTGTGGAAAGTTCCATGGAACCGTTTAAATAAAACCAGATTGAAAACATTGACATGAAAACGCCAATCCATTTAATCCAAAGACTTTGAATCCCCAAAAATGGAATCAAGGAAAACTCCATCTTCGTATTCACCTGAACATTTTCAACAATCAGGCGATGCAATTCTTTGGCTTGCTTACCAACCAATTGAAACTGCTTGACTTCTGCCATTCCTTGAATCTGTTCTAAAACCTGACTAACCAGCTGGGAAGTATTTTCCACTTTTGCTTTGGAAATAGCTCGTGAACTAAGATTCATTCTATAATTGACTAAAATATATAGACTAAAACCGATCACCAATACCAACCCAATCCGCCAATCAAAGATCCAGATCGCTATTGTAATCCAAGCTGTATTCAATAAACCGCTGGTCACCAACATAATAACTCTTGTAGCCACTTCTCCTAAGGCTTCCATAGTATTCGTAGTGACTGAAGTAATTTCACCTAAACTTTTTTGATTAAAAAATCCCATTGGAAAATAACGAAGATGTTCCGCTATTTCAATGCGCTTATCACAAGCGACCCCATAGCCTCCTTGAGTTTGTAACATGGTACTCTTAGCCCGAATCAAAACCGAACCAATCGTACCAATCCCCAAAATAAGAGACACTTTTAGAATTAAATTCATATCAATGTTTTGTTGAACAATGCCTTGTAAAGAAAGCGCAATCGCTCCAATTTTAAAAGATTCAAAGAAAGACACTAACACACCCAATAGAATTGAAACATGAAATCTTTTGCGATTTTCTTCATCACTAAAAGCAAAGAATTTACGAATGATAGCAATCATTTCTTCACCTCCATTCCTTCATCTTTAACAGAGATGTGAGCTTGCCACATGGATTTATATAATGGACAATTCGCTATCAAGTCCTCATGTTTTCCTTGTGCAATCAAATTCCCTTTTTCAATGACACAAATTTGGTCAGCATTTTGAATCGTAGATAGACGATGAGCAATCACAATCAAGGTTTTTCCCTTTACCAATTGAGCAACCGATTGCTGAATCAATGCCTCATTTTCCGGATCTGTATAAGCAGTCGCTTCATCTAAAATCACGATAGGGGTGTTTGCCATCATAGCCCTAGCAATCGCAATTCTTTGTCTTTCACCACCGGATAAATGACCCCCGGCATCACCCACAATGGTGTCATATCCATTTTCCAATTGAGTAATAAACTCATGACAACCACTTTCTTTTGCAATCTGTTCTACTTCTTCATCGCTGGCTTCCGGTTTCCCCATCCGAATGTTTTCACGGATCGTTTGATTAAATAGATAATTATCTTGAGATACAAAACTAACCAACCGATAATACTCTTTTAATGGGATATCTTGTGCTTTCACAGAACCAATCGAAATCGTTCCTTCTTTCACATCCCATAAGGCCGCAATTAATTTTGCTATAGTCGATTTACCCGAACCGCTAGGGCCTACCAAAGCTGTTAATGTACCCTGTGGAATATCCAGATGAATACCATGCAACACTTCCTCTTCTTGATAAGAAAAATGGACATTTTGCAAATGAATATCATAGTGATCAATCTTTTTCTCCAAGCTGTCCGCATGATTTTGAATAGGGTTTTCTAATACATCCACCACCTCATTTACAATGGTCCGAATACGAGCCATGTCATCCATATAACTCATTGAAATAATCAAAGGAGTCAATAAGCCTATGGATAAAAGAATGATTAAAATAAAATGGAAAGTACTTAAAGAACCGTTCATCATAAACCATAAACCAAACGGCAAAACAAACAACAAGGTATTAGGAGCAACCGTTACAGCAATGCTTTGTTTATAGCGGTGTTTATTCATCCAATCCACATAACAAGAAGCCCCCTCTTTCGCTGCTATAACAAATTTTTCATACGAAGTCTTCGACTTACCAAAAGCCTTGATCACTTCAATACCATGGATATATTCCACAGCGGTATCATTGAGAGTTTTGGTTTTATCAAGGGTATTTTTATAATCCTTTTCATAACCAATCATCATCGTCATCAAAGCAATTAATCCAATTGGTAATGGTATCAAAGCAATGAGTGCCATCCGCCAATCCAAATAAAATAAATAGATAACAATAATCAATGGCACCACCATATTTCCACTCACCTCTGGCACAATATGAGCCAATGTCGTTTCAATGGAGTCAATTCTTTCTACCATGATATTCTTTAATGTCCCTGAGGCGTAATTTTGTACCCGTCCCAACTCCATTTTCGATAAATGAAGACTCATAGCTTCCCGCATATTTCCCAAAACTTGGAAGGTGGCTTTATGGGAAAAAGAAGTCGATATCTTCTTAGCCAAAATGCTTACCAACCAAAGCATCGCTATTTCTAATCCCTCTTGAAAATAAACCGTCCAATCTGTTTGATGGGATAATAATTGTTGAATCATTCGGGCTATCCACCAAAATGGTAAAACGGAAAACGCCACTCCAATAAAAGATAATACAATAGAAATAATATAAGAAGATCGATATTTCCCAGCAAACTCATAAATCCAAGAAACAGTGGATTTTTCTTTATTCTTCATAATTCTCCTTTCTTAGTTTGTTATGACTAACCAACTGGATTGTATACCCTTCTTCTTTTTGAATCAAGAAAAAAAGAGATTTTCATCTCTTTAAAATTTCTCTTATTTATTTCTTTTTTTAGGAAGAATAAAATTTAATAAGATACCGACAACCGCCGATAAAGCCGTTCCACTTAAGGTCACTAATCCACCAATAGGCAAGATGGCACCACCAATACCGATGACTAACATAGCTGAAGCAATAATCAGATTTCTTTGTTCACCAAAATCCACTTGATGATCAATCAAAACTCGCAATCCATTAGAAGCAATCACTCCATAAAGAAGAATGGACATCCCTCCTAAAACAGGATTTGGAATCGTTTGAATCAGTGCCGACACCAATGGAAACATGGATAATACAATCGCTATACAAGCCGCTCCAATCGTCACATAGATAGAAGCTACTTTGGTCATACCAATGACCCCTGTATTTTCCCCATAGGTCGTATTGGCCGGACCACCCAATAAAGCTGAAACGGATGTGGCAATACCGTCTCCCATTAAGGTTTTGTCCAAACCGGGATCTTTTAAGAAATTTTTACCGACAATTTTAGAAAGAACGGTATGATCTCCAATATGCTCTGAAATTGTTACGAGAACAACCGGTAAAATAGCAATCGTTTCCGGTCCAAAGTAGAAATGCCACTGTTCGAAATGACCCAGCTTAAATGGTAATAAAAATTCCGGTAAAGCAACCCATCGACCGGATTGAATGACTTGTTGGATTGGTGTGAAATCCACAATTCCAAAACAAATCGCTACCACATAGCCGATAATGATTCCACATAAGAAAGGAATAATCTTAAAGAATCCCTTCGCTTTGGTTGAAATCAAAGCGGTTACTACAAAAGTGATAAAAGCAACCGCCATTGCTCTAGGATCTCCTTTTTGTACTAAGCCGGCATTACTGATGGCTGAAGAAGCTAATCCCAATCCAATCACTGCAATCATAGGACCAATCACAATTGGTGGCAATAACTTATCCACCCACTTTTTACCAATTACTTTGATGATCAAACCGACGCATACATAAATGAGACCGACTAAAAACAGTCCTGAAAGAGCCGCGTCCTTAGCACCACCCATAGCTTTAATTGCAATTTGAACAGCCGCAATATAAGCAAAACTACTTCCCAAATAAACCGGCACTTTGAATTGTGTTATAAAGGAATAAATAATCGTTCCAAGACCCGAAGCAAATAACGCCACCGAAACCGGAAAACCGGTTAAAATAGGCACTAAAATCGTTGCCCCAAACATCGCAAAAACGTGTTGGAAACTTAAGAAAAACCATTTTGACACTTCCGGCTTATCTCGCACATCCAAGATCATCTCATTATTTTCTTTCATCTTTCCTCCTTTTTGGCCCTAAAAAAAGTGGCCCTATTCAGGCCACTATAAATGACATTCTTTTCATTTTCCTTACTGACCTCTCGTGTCAATTTAAAGGACCCACCAGTACTTTACCAGATTTTAGCTTGTTTGACTAGTCAGAAAAAAATTTTTAAGGATAACTTCTACTTTTTTCTTTTATAACCGATCCAATTCCTTTAGCCAAAGTTGAGCGTCAACATCACTTGGCATACGCCAATCACCTCTTGGTGATAAAGAAATCGTGCCAACCTTCGGCCCGTCCGGCAAACAAGAGCGCTTAAATTGTTGACTGAAAAACCGTGTTAAGAATCTTCTTAAAGCAATCTTGATTTCCTTTTTACTTTGTGTCGGATAGGCTAATAAAGCCAAAACCAGCATTTTTTTAACACCACTTCCAAAACGAATGATATGGTATAAGAAGAAATCATTCAAATCATACTTACCAATGGTTTCTTCTGTTTTTTGTACTATTTCCCCATCTTTATTTGGTGTTAATTCCGGTGATATAGGAGTATTCACAATTTTATACAACACATCGGTCAAAGCTTTATTTTCACTTTCCAATGCGTAGGATTCACATAGATATTTTACTAAGGTCTTTGGAATTGAACTATTAACACCATACATGGACATGTGATCTCCATTATACGTACACCAACCCAAAGCTAATTCGGAAAGATCTCCCGTCCCAATCACCAGACCATTTTCTTGATTCGCTATATCCATCAATAAATACGTCCTCATTCTGGCCTGTGCATTTTCGTATGTCGTATCTTTCTTGCCTTGATAACCATCCGGATGACCAATCGCTTTTAAGTGTTCTTGAACCATTGCCTGAATAGGAATCTCTCTTATCTCAATAGACAAAGCATTCATCAAAGCCAAAGCATTTTGATAAGTATCGTTTGTGGTATTACCGGCTGATGGCATGGTGACTCCAATAATTCTTAAATCAGGATATAATTTTTTGGTTTCATGCAATACCAACAAAGCCAAAGTACTATCCAAGCCACCTGAAATCCCGATGACGGCCGTCTTTAAACCCGTTGACCGATAGCGCTGATATAAACCGCGGGATTGGATTTGTAAGATGGCATGACTTCTAGCCAAACGTTCTTCCAACTCTGTTGGAACAAATGGAAGTGGATCTATTTCATAGTGATTTTCTCGTAAGAAAGAAACCAGTTCCTCTACTGTTTGTTCTGTTTGCTTAAAATCCACCGGAATAGAGCGATAAATGCGCTTATTGTCAAAAGTATTTTGACTGCGACGGCTTGCTTGGATTTGTTCTATATCGACAATACCTTCTAAAATAGTTCTCTTGGTTGGCCAAATAGATTCTTTTAACAAATGACCAAGACTGGCAATGATACAATGACCCGAAAAAACAAGATCGGTACTACTTTCCCCCAACCCGCTTGAAGCATAAATATAGGCACAATTTCCAACAGCACTTTGTTGAAGAACTAAATTACGGCGATACTCCTCTTTTCCAATTATTTCATTGGAAGCGGATAAGTTTACAACCACATTCGCCCCATTGTCTACTAAAGCATTGGAAGGACGATTGGTGACCCAAAGATCTTCACAAATTTCACAACCGATCTTGATGTCTTCGTATGCCAATAAATACTTTGTCCCAAAGGCTACTTCCTCTTTCCCGATTTGGATCAAATCCCAATCGATCCAACGACCACTATCAAACCAACGACCTTCATAGAATTCATGATAATTTGGTAAAAAGCTTTTGGGAACCACTAGTCGATACTGCCCATTTTGAATAAAGACAGCGGTATTATACAAACGGTTTTTTTGTACCAAAGGAGCTCCGACCACCACTAACTGATGAGGATAACCTCGGCTAACACTCTTTAATTCCTGCAATCCATTCACCACTTCTTGTAATAAACTATCTTGATAAAATAAATCTCCCAAGCTATATCCTGTTAAACTAAGTTCCGGAAAGACAACTATTTTAGCATCGGTTTCTGCCAAAGACTGTTTTATTTGGATCACATTTTCCATCACATTTCCCAAAACTGTTTCTAAAGAAACACTGGCTACTTTGATAAAAGGATTTTTCATAAAACCTCCTGTAATACCGCTAAAGAAAAAGGCAACACCTTTTCCAATTCCTCTTTATAACTATCCATATCTTGAAGCCAAAAACGTATCTGACTTGATGAAACCGTCCTTGACCAACCAGGGCTAACAATCACTTGCACATAAGGCATTAATTTCATCAAGAAAGGATGCTTTTTAACTTCTTCCAACACCTTTTTTTCTCTTTCCAAACAAACAATACCAAATTCTTTGGCAATATTTTCTCCATACAACCAAGTACTTTCCATTTTTAGAAATTGATCATCCCCCATCAACAAAGCGCAATCATATCCCTCTTTTTTCATCGCTTGAAGACTTTGATACGTGCGAGGTTGACTCTCTTGATCTAAATCATAATGAGATACTTTCATCCAAGGACGACTTTCTTGGCATTTTTTAAGCAAGTATAGCCGCTGTTTTTCACTTAAGGCATAATTTTTTTGTTCATCTTTTTCAATATAATGACTTTGACTTGGTAAGAAAATGACACATTCCCTTCCTGTTTTTTCTAAAGCTAACTGCGCCAATTCCACATGAGCTCTGGTAACAGGATTAAAAGCACCACCAAATAAGAGAGCTTTCATTTTCCTGTTTCCTTATATAGTTTTTCATATAGGTCAGATCTCAACTTCGCCAATTTCGGACTTAGATCCACATAATGACGATGTGGCAATTCCGTTCTCAATTCAGACTCCCAAACGCGATATTGAAGTTGTTCACGAATGTATTCTTTCTTAGCTCGAATATCAGGTAAATCAATCACAATTTCACCATTAATCATATGAGGCACGAGAATTCTTTCCACATGGAATGGAACGATACGAATCATCGGTTCAATGGCATCTGGATCTAAATTCACCAATTCAATTTCTTTTCCATTTTCAAAAACTTCATCGTCTAAAGCAATGATGTCACATTGCCCTTTTCCTTCTTCATCAAAGACCCGCCAAGCCATAAGTTTACCCGGAATGATGGCCTTAGAAGCTGAATCGGAAAATTTCATTTTTGGTGTATAGGTTCCATCTAGATTCTTAATAGCGACTAACTTATAGACACCGCCAAAGACCGGATCAGTAGCGGAAGTAATGAGTTTTTCACCCACTCCATAAGCATCAAACTTCGCTCCTTCATATAATTCCATATTGGACATTTTCTTTTCATCCAACGAATTTGAAGCCACCAATTTAATATAACTTTTACCTACTGCATCCAAGGCCTTTCTTAATTTCTTATATCCACGAGCCAAATCTCCCGAATCAATCCGGGCAGATTTCACACGCTTATTAGGATCATCAGGATATTTTGCTATCATCGCATCGTCTAATTTAATTAAGTTTGGTAGTCCGGAATTGAAAATACTATACGTATCTAACAACAAAGAAACATTCTCCGGATAGGTTTCTGCATAAGCTTCAAAAGCTTCATATTCGCTAGCAAAAAATTCTACATAAGAATGAGCAATCGTTCCTACCGCCGGTACATCGGATCCATACTTCATTTCAGCTAAGCAATTAGCTGTTCCAATACAGCCTCCCAACATGGCCGCATACGCCCCATCATTACCAGCTGATTCTCCTTGCGCTCTTCGGGTTCCAAACTCCATGACATTACGTTCATGATTCGTACTTAGACCGGTAATCTTGGTGGCTTTGGTTGTAATTAGACTATGAAAATTCATTGTTTGCAATAAATAAGTTTCAATCAGAATCGCTCCCACCATATCACATTCAATCCGCACCATTGGAACTTGTGGATAACAAACCGTTCCTTCTCTTAACATATGAACGTTGCCCTTCCAACGATAGGTTTTTAAATACTCACAAAATTCTGGACTCATTCCTTTGTAAAGAAGCCAACGAATATCCCGATCATTGAAATGATAGTTTTTTAAAAAGCGTAATAATTTATGTTGACCAGCTGAAATCGCATAGCCTAAGTCATCCGGATTATCCCTAAAGAACATATCAAAAACCATGATGGTATCTTTATAACCATGTAAAAATAATGAATTGGCCATTGAAAATTCATAAAAATCCGTTACCATCGCCGGATTATCATAATCTTCGTCCGGAATATACACATCCACCTGAATATTGCTCATACCAAGAACTCCTTTATCTCCACCTGATTCATTTTTAATACATCTAAACTCTCTTGTTTCATCAATGGACTGGTTGCACTAGTCGCATTTTCATAAACTCTTACTATAATTTCCGGTAAAGCCGCCTTCACCAATAACGCATTGCTGACCACACAAATATCTGTACAAATACCAATAATATCTACTTCATCCGGTTGACTTTTCTTTAAGGCTTCCACTAAATCCAAACTTCCAAATTGTCCTTTTTCAATCCTGACAAAAGCCTTCTTTTTTAATTCCTTCTCAATAGAGGTTTCCAATTGCCAACCGGGGCTATCTTTCACACAATGCACAACCGGTAACTGTTGACCCTCATGGCTTGATAGATAATGTTCATCATGGGTGTCCATGGTCACATAAATTTCATCATACGGTTGTTGAATAATATGTCTTGCTGTTTCTAAAATTTCAAGTGCTTCTTTCGTTCCTAAACTACCGGATATAAAATCCACTTGCATGTCCACCACAACCAAACAACGTTTCATTTCAAGTTCCTCCCCCATTTTGTTAATGGATTATATTGGTATAACTTCACTCTTCTTCCTCTTTGGAGTTCAAAGTGATGAATATCTGTCACATACTTACGCATATCTCTTCGAAAATTCGGCGTATCGACTTTTTTATTCAAAACGGCTTCATAGGCTAATTGAGCTGCTTTCAAACTAAATTTTGGTGGTAATAAATGAAAGAGAAGTCCATCACTCATTACCCGATCTTGCAAATAATCCATCGCTCGATTAATGGCTTTATAATGATCACCAGCTAATTTTGTTTCTGTTAATAAAGTGGAATTGGTTTGAATATAGTTTTCTTTTACCTTATCGCAAATTTCATAACGAATAGAAATAGAATCATGTTCTAAAATTAAAGTAGAAATTCGTTTCTGATCGTCTACCGTCTTAACTTCCTTGCGAATATCAAACCAAGTCGCATTCAAAGCATCGTCATTAGCCATTGTTAATGGAATCGAAGATGGTGGCACCATCGTTAGATAAACCGTTGTAATAATTCTGGTTCGCGGATCCCGATCGACTTTGGAAAAGGTATACAATTGTTCAAAGTAGATATTTTCAAATAAAGAAGTTTCTTCTTGCAACTCTCTTAATGCTGCATCATCTAAATCCTCATCAATATTCATAAAACCACCCGGCATCGCCCAATCATGAATAAAGGGATGATTTCTTCTTTGAATCAAAAGAACCTTCAGTTTTCCCTGATCCACGGTAAAAACCAGACAATCGGCTGTCTGACTTGCTTTCTCATAATGAGAACTATCGTATTTCTGAAGAAATTCTTCTAAGCTTTCTCCTTGCTCATTTAATATCTTTTTCATAGTCATTTTGACTATTAAATAATACCTCATTCGCTAAAATAGTCAATCTTTATGCAAATAGAAATCTATTTTCCCTACTTACAAATTCTAATAAGCCATTAAAAAAGTCTATCCTAACGAAACGATAGACCTTTTTAACTAAATATTAGTTCTCTTCTTTCTTCTTAATTCTCATTATAATAAAAGCTATTCCCGCTGAAATCATGGATACAACATACGGTAGAACACTCGTATTGTCTCCTACTTTTGGATTTCTCGTTTTATGAGTAGGCTTTAGAGTAGGATGATCCTTTTTAACCACTGTAATAGTGGCTTTTTTCATCATGCTGGCACCTTGTGAATCCGTCACTTTAAAAGTAATGTTATATTTTCCGACTTTATTCTTATCAAAGCCGCCCATATCAATCATTTTAACTTGACTCTTTAAATCGCCATCTTCTTTATCAATAGCCGATACAATAAGCGTAAATAAATCAAAGTCTTCCCCTTGCTTGATTGTCGCATTTTTCACTTCAAGCTTTGGAGCTTCATTCATTAAAGAAAGATTCTTACTGTAAATAGCGTATACTGTTGTATCTTGATTCACAACTGTAGTACCGGTAAACTTCATCCCCGTCCCATCAGCAGATGTATTCCATTCCTTAAAAGTATATCCTGCTTTGTTTGGATGAGCCGGCATAGATTGACTCGTTAAATGATCCGTATCAATGGCTTTCCCTTGTTCCACATCAACAGTCGCATGTGTCGCACCTTCATTCATGAAAGTTACCTTTTTATGATTCACTCTAAAAGTATAAGTCATCAAATTCGGTTTATTAACATCACCGGCTTCATCTCGACCAGCAACAGATTGTTTAGCCGCATAAACAATTGTTTGACGGAAGAAATCATGTTTATCATCATTTTGAATCGCTGAAGCATCTTTGTTGAAGATGGCATCGTTATCCGTCGTAAAGATATTCTCATGTACTCCATAAGCATATCCTGTAACTGTATTATTCTTATTAACTTCCACATCAGACGTTACTTGTAATCCATCCACACTTAAAGTAACCGATTTTACCTTTTGAATCTTTTTATATAATTCTTTTAATGTTTCATAAGTATGTGGTGCCTTCAGTCTTGCCTTCACAACAATTCTTCTACCACTCTTTTCTTTTGTCACAGATAACTCATTAAATCCGTCAATACCGGATAATTTATATTTAGTTGTATCCAAAGATTCCAAACCTTTTGGCAAGTCTAACACAAACACCAATTCAGCATCAGATTGTGTGATAGCCGTTTCAGGCATATTATTTTTCATCATATAATATGCCGGGAACTCTGAGTTAATAATCGCAATCAGTACAGTGTTTTTTATTTTTTTAAACAGTGATAAATCTAAATGAAAATCAAGATTAATCTTATCGCCAATGCGATGATTAGAGATAGCGGTACTGGAAAGACCTCTTTCCGCAATATCTCCACGCACATTGTAGTCTTTTGTATTCTTGGTGACAAGATCAGTAGAATAGTCGAAGTTATATGGATTCCATTGCTTACCACCCTGCCATCTGTTCAATGACGGATCTTTAGGTTCCTTATGTGGTAAATCCTGTGCATATACATCCAAAGCATTCATCGCTGCAGCTATGTCATTTGAAAGATTGGGATCACTGGAAATTCCAGCATGAGGAAAACCTGGATCATATTGGACGTTTAAGGAATTAACCCATTTAACCCTACTACTGGCAAAATAATCCGTTAAGTATGATGGTATGACAGCACGATAACCACTGTCTTTATACCACACAAGTTCAGCCCAATAATTATCTTTCGTCTTCTCTTTGTATTCATCCGGCATCTCTTCAGCCACTACTTTTATCGTATTAGCGAATACATTAAACACCATTAATAGAGCCACCATAGCCATCATTAATTTTTGAATGAATCTTTTCATTATTCTCCCCTCCCATTTTATTGAGAAAATACGGTTCCATTATACTAAAGAATCATTTTTTTGTCTAAAGAGCCTTCATATATCACCAAAGGAAATTTAACCCTTCTTTAAACGACGATACTTTTTAGCAATTTTTTCTTTTAACAATTGCTCCACTGCTTTTTTGTTTTTCAATTCAAAAGTCACTTCTTCAGCTTTACGCTTGTGATCCTTTTTTTGAATGACAAAAATGACCGTTAACCACTTGGTTTGTTCATAAATATCATAAGCCTCTACTTCTTGATAAGAGTGAAAATGAAATCCCGAAACAAAACCATCTTCCCCAATACCATCATGACTAAAGAAGAAAATGACACAAGCAGTCACTGTTACAATATAGCGCAGCAACAATAACATCGAAAAACCACCGAAAAATTCTAAAGCACTCAAAATTCCAAACACAATCATCATGATGCGAAGCACCGTCCATTGACGATCTTTAATCTTTATTTTTGAAGCACATTTAAAATTCAAATACCCGATATATACCTCCAAAAATCCGAATACAACTATCATCATCCATTGAAACGAAACATGATTCATAAAAACCTTCTTTCTAAATCAGTCATTAATATAACAAAAAAGAGTAGCTTTTTAAACTACCCTTCCATTTTAAACCAATTGAATTCGATACCCGGACGTATCCGCATCAACGACTATTTTTTTACCATGAACATCCATGTTTTCTAATAAAACACGAGCCACTCCTGTTTCGATTTCTTTTTGAATATGACGTTTCATTGGTCTAGCTCCATATTCAGGATCCGTTCCGACTTCCACAATTCTTTCTTTAGCGGCATCGGTCACTTCTAGTTGCACATCTTTATCCGCCAAACGACTTTGTAGTTGAGCTAAGAACTTCATAGCAATCTTCTTAGAAACTTCCTGATCTAAAGGATGAAAGATAATAATATCATCAATACGATTCACAAATTCCGGTTTGAAATGAGCTTGTACTTCACGTCTATAATTTTCTTCTTGATTTCCTTCTTGGAAAGCATATTGACTACCAAGATTGGAGGTCATAATGATAATAGTATTCTTAAAGTCTACTGTAACTCCCTTAGAATCCGTGATGCGACCATCGTCCAATACTTGTAAAAGAATGTTAAAGACATCCGGATGTGCCTTTTCAATTTCATCCAACAAAACAATAGAATACGGATTTCTCCGAACCGCCTCACTCAATTGACCACCCTCTTCATAACCAACATAACCCGGAGGGGCTCCAATCAAACGAGAAACAGAGAATTTTTCCATGTATTCGCTCATATCAATACGAATGATTTTATTTTCATCATCAAATAATTGTTCTGCCAAAGCTTTCGCCACTTCTGTTTTACCGACTCCTGTTGGCCCTAAGAACAAGAAACTACCTAAAGGCCGATGCTCATCTTGAATATTGGCTTTTGCTCTTAGTATGGCATCACTTACTAACTCCAAAGCTTCATCTTGCCCTATCACTCTTTGGCGTAAATGGTCTGCCAAATGAAGAACCTTTTGTCTTTCGGTACTCAAAAGTTTTGAAACCTCAATATGTGTCCAATTGGATACAATCTTAGCCACCATATCTTCATCCACATCTTGTTGAATCAAGGTATTTTGACTGTTTTCTTCCGCATCTTGAATCTTCTTTTCTAAATTGGGAATGGTTTCATATTTCAATTTCGCCGCCTTTTCATAATCGGCTTCATTTTGAGCTTGATTTAAGGCTAACTTTTCCTTTTCCAATTGTTCTTTCGCTGATTTTACTTCATCAGCTTTGGCTTTTTCTTCTTTCCATTGGCTCATTAAAGAAGCCTGTTGTTCGGATAAATTGGCTACTTCCTTTTGAATTTCTTCCAAACGAAGTTTCGCTTTGGGATCTGATTCTTCTTTCAAAGAAGTTTCTTCAATCTGCAAAGTCATGATTTTACGAGATAATTCATCCAATTCAGCCGGCATGGAATCCATTTCCACCCGAATGGTGGCACAAGCTTCATCAATTAAATCAATGGCCTTATCCGGTAAGAAACGATCTGTAATATATCGGTTGGATAAAGTAGCGGCCGCAATAATAGCTTCATCTTTAATACGAACACCATGATGCGATTCAAAACGCTCTTTCAAACCACGGAGAATGGAAATTGTATCTTCTACCGATGGTTGGTCCACCATGATTTTTTGAAAACGTCTTTCTAAGGCTCTATCCTTTTCAATGTATAAACGATATTCATCAAAGGTGGTTGCACCAATACATTTCAGCTCTCCACGAGCCAACATTGGCTTTAATAAATTAGCCGCGTCCATGGATCCTTCTGTTTTACCGGCTCCAACCAAATTATGAATCTCATCAATAAATAAAATAATTTCCCCGGTGGCCGCCTTAACTTCTTTTAAGACACCCTTCAAGCGCTCTTCAAATTCTCCACGATACTTTGCTCCGGCAATTAAAGCTCCCATATCCAGTTCAATGAGTTTCTTATTTTGTAATCCTAAAGGGACATCGTTATTCATAATACGCCAAGCTAACCCTTCAACAATCGCCGTTTTACCAACTCCCGGCTCCCCAATTAAAACAGGATTATTTTTAGTCTTACGTGATAAAATTTCCATCACTCGACGAATTTCTTCATCCCGTCCGATCACCGGGTCAATCTTGCCGTCTTTGACGTCTTGAACAATATCATGACCATATTTTTTTAAAGCTTCTACTTGACTTTCTGATGTTTTTTCCTCCATTTTAACACCTCCCCTTCTTTTTATTTCAGCCGCTTCTATTTGGGCTTTTGTTAGTTGATGTTTCTTTAGCCAACTTTGAATGAAATAATCCTTTCCTTGAAAAAGACCGACCAAAACCGCTCCTTGACTCAAGTAGGTATCTCCTTGTTGACTAGCCCAAGCTTGTCCATCTTGAAAGGCTTGATATAAACCTTGGGATAAGCGTGGTTCATCGTTTCCTTCTACTTTGGCTACTTTGTGTAAAGCATTCGCTATTTCTTGAATGAAATCTCTGGTATCAATTCCCAAGTCAGACCATAAAGAATCAAAGTCATGTCGATCCACTAAACTTTGTAAAAAATGTAAGACTTGAACTTCCGGATGCTTTAATTTTTTCGCCAACTCTATCGAAAGAGAAAGAAGCTCCTGTAGAGCTTCTGTCATTTGATCAATATTCATATTCATTCCTCCTTAAGAGAATTGTTTCTTGAACTTTTCCCAAAGGGTTTCCCCTTTTCCAGAACGTTGAATTTCCGCCAACTGTTGATAAAGCTCTTTCTCTTTTCTGGTCAAATGTTGATCCACTTGAACTTTTATTGTGCAAATTTGGTCGCCATATTGATTCTTATTGCGAATATCCACAACCCCTTTTGCACGTAATCGTAACATTGTACCATCTTGCGTTCCGGCCGGAATTTTCATGGTGACATCCCCATGGATGGTGGGTACATCAATTTCACAACCCAATGTTGCATCCACCGCTGAAACAGGAATCTCCAAATGAATATTTTTGCCTTCCCGCAAGAATCGTTTATGGGGAAGAATATGGACTTCCAAGTAAAGATCCCCATTTGGTCCCCCATTTCTTCCTCTTTCTCCTTTTCCGCTGACACGAAGGGATTGTCCTTCATTAATCCCCGCCGGAATAGTGATATCCACACTTTCTCGTTGGTGTGTATAACCGGCTCCATGACATTGATGACAAGTTTTCCGAATCCTTTTCCCTGTTCCACCACAATCCGGACACGTGGTTTCTGTCTGCATGGTTCCAAAAATAGTTTGTTGAACCCCAACCACTCTTCCTGACCCATGACATCTTGAACAAGTTTCTACATCCTTTGGACTCTCTGCACCCGTCCCATGACAATGAGAACAAGTTTCATCCACTTCTAAACTCAATGTTTCTTTCTTCCCAAAGCAAGCCTCCATAAAAGAAAGATTGATCCGCATATAGCGATCCTCCCCCTTCATGGATCGATTACTTTGTCGGCTTGACCCTGTAAAACTTGAACCAAAACCGCCGTTAAAGAAAGATCCGAAGATATCACTGAAATCACCAAAGCCACTTCCTGCAAAACCGGAGCTAAAACCGCCAGCTTGGTTTGGATCAACACCCGCAAAGCCAAATTGATCATAGCTTTGTTTCTTGGATGGATCTGACAAAATCTCGTAAGCTTCATTAATTTCCTTAAATTTCTCTTCAGCACCAGGACTCTTATTGACATCAGGATGATATTTCTTCGCTAAACGCCGATACGCTCTTTTAATTTCATCAGCACCGGCTGATTTAGCCACTCCTAGGACTTCATAATAATCTCTTTTATCGGCCATATTGCCTACCTTTCTAAAGGAAAGCGGAAGTTAGACTTCCGCTCTTTATTTCTTTTCTTCGAAGTCAGCGTCTACGACATCATCGCTTTTGTGATTCGTGGATTGCCCTGCTTCTTCTTGAGGTTGAGAAGCTTGTTGCTGATACATAGCTTGACTAACTGTATTCATGGCTTGTTCCAAAGCTTCCAAGCGAGTCTTTAAGGAATCCATATCATTTTGATCAATGGCTTGTTTCAACTCATCCCTTAACCTTTGAACTTCCGCCTTTTGTTCAGCTGTCACACTTGGAATATCCTGCTTCAATGTTTCATCGATTTGGCTAATATACATTTCAGCTTTATTCTTTAATTCTACATTTTCTTTGAACTTTTCATCTTCTGCCTTATGTGATTCAGCTTCTTGCACCATACGGTTGATTTCTTCTTCGCTTAAACCGGAAGAATCCTTGATAACGATTGATTGTTCCTTGTTCGTTGCCTTATCTTTAGCGGTAACGTGTACAATACCGTTAACGTCAATATCAAACGTTACTTCAATCTGTGGTTGACCACGACGAGCTGGAGGAATACCATCCAATTGGAAGTTTCCTAACGTCTTATTATCCGCCGCTGTTGGACGTTCTCCTTGTAAAACATGAATGTCCACTGCCGGCTGATTATCTGCCGCCGTCGAGAAGACTTGACTCTTAGATGTAGGAATGGTCGTATTACGAGGAATCAACACTGTCATAACCCCACCTAATGTTTCAATACCTAAACTCAATGGTGTGACATCCAATAACAAGACGTCTTTCACATCCCCTGAAATAACACCACCTTGAATGGAAGCCCCTAAAGCAACGACTTCATCCGGATTGACTGACTTATTAGGTTCCTTGCCCAATTCATTCTTAACAGCCTCTTGAACAGCAGGAATACGAGTTGATCCACCCACCAATAGAACTTGATGAATATCATTCTTACTTAACTTGGCATCACTTAAAGCCTGACGAACCGGAACCATGGTTCTTTCCACCAGATCCTTCGTTAATTCATTGAATTTAGCCCGAGTCAAAGTGGCTTCCAAATGCAACGGACCCGATGGGCCGGCTGAAATAAACGGTAAGGAAATTTGTGTTTGTAACATACCACTCAAATCCTTCTTAGCCTTTTCAGCCGCTTCCTTCAATCGTTGAAGAGCCATTTTGTCATTCTTTAAATTAATGCCATTATCTGACTTGAAAGTTTCCACTAACCAATCCATAATGCGATCATCAAAGTCATCGCCACCTAATTTTGTATCACCGGCTGTTGAAAGAACTTCAAAAGTGCCATCCGCAATTTCCAAAATAGACACATCAAACGTACCGCCGCCCAAATCATATACTAAAATCTTTTGTTCTAAACCACTATCTTTATCCAAACCGTAGGCTAAAGCAGAAGCGGTTGGCTCGTTGATGATACGACATACTTCCAAACCGGCAATCTTACCGGCGTCTTTTGTTGCTTGACGTTGAGCATCATTGAAGTAAGCCGGTACAGTAATCACTGCCTTTTCAACTTTTTCACCCAAATAAGCTTCTGCATAATCCTTTAAATAACTTAAAATCATAGCCGATACTTCTTGAGGTGTATATTTCTTACCTTCCAACGTCACTTTTTCATTAGTTCCCATTAAACGCTTAATGGAATAAACCGTTTCCTTGTTGGTAATCAATTGACGCTTCGCTGCATCTCCAACAATTCGTTCCCCATTTTTAAAAGCAACCACAGAAGGAGTTGTTCGATTTCCTTCCGGATTCGCAATCACCTTCGCTTCTTTACCTTCCATAACAGCGACACAAGAGTTCGTTGTTCCTAAATCAATACCAATAATTTTACTCATTTTCTAGTCCTCCTTATTCTGAAACTTTCACCATTGCCGGTCTTAATAACCGATCTTTAATGACATATCCTTTTTGTAGAATTTCAATCACCATATTTGGCTCTATACCTTCTTTTGCCTCGCTCATCAAAGCTTGATGAAAATGACCATCAAACGGTTGATTCAATGCTTCAATCTCCTGAACTCCTTCTTTCGCCAAGGTATTTTTCAGTTGACTATAAATCATTTCAACCCCTTTTCGATAAGCTTCATCTTGTGTTTCTTGAGCCAAAGCTCTTTCACAGTTATCTAAAACCGGTAGTAACTCTTTTGCAAAAGCAGCCATTTGGAACTTTGTTCTTTGTTCAAAGTCATTTTGTAGACGTTTCTTCATATTTTCCGCATCCGCATAAGCCTTTGCATACTCATTTTTTAATATAGCAACTTGCTCTTTTAAAGCCGTGATCTGAGCTTGAGATTTTTCTTCTTCACTCAATGCCACTTCTTCTACAGAACTTTCTTCTACTTTTTTTTCTACCTTTTTTTCCTTTTTCTTAGTCATGGTCATCTCCTTTTCGATAGGCCTCTTCAATCATTCGTGCCACATAATCCAACAGTGGAACAATCCGATCATATTCCATACGACTAGGACCGACCACCATTAATTCACCACTATCCTCCTCATTTAAGCGAAACTTTGAACGAACCACCGCCAGATCATTGACCCAAGTCAATTGTGATCCGCCCCTAGTCGTCAAAGCAACCGCATTCGCATTCTCATCCATTTGCTTCCAAACATTTTCATCTTCAAACATCCCCATCAACTTTTTCATCTTATTGATATCTTCAAATTCAGGTTGGAAGAGAACTTTATCTTTTCCGGAGAAGTAAACTGTATCATTGGCAAAACGAATGAAAGCTCTTAGAAAAGCCGTGAATAAGACATCGTGTCTTTGTACCACAGCTCCCAGCTCCGGTTTCACATCCTCTAATCGAGAAGCTAAAGCCGTTAGAGCCACTCCTTTTAATCGACGATTCAGAATATCCGTTGTTGTCTCTAAATCTTGAACAGAGACAGATTGATTGAAATGAAAGTTTCTCGTTTCCGTATGCCCTTGATCAGTAATGAAGACACATACCGCATTCTTTTCGTCTAACGGGAATAATTTAATGTGTTCCAAACGCTGTTTAGAAGCATCCGGACCAATAGCACCGGCGGTCATATTCGTCATCTCGGAAACAATCTCGCAACTTTGGCGAATCGCTTCATCTACATTCATGGCAGATGCCTCAAAAGCATCACGAATCGCCACTTCCATACGCTTATCTAAATTGGATTCATCCAGTAAAGCTTCACAATAGAAACGATAGCCCATCGTGCTTGGAATCCGACCACTACTAGTATGTGTTTTTTCTAAATATCCCATTTCTTCTAACACTTGCATGTCGTTTCGAATCGTAGCACTGGAATAAGCAAGGTGATATCTTTCTTGTAAGGCCTTGGACCCGATCGGTTCTGCTGTTTTAATAAACTCATCGACGATGGCTTTGAAGATTTGAATTCTTCTTGGCGTTAGCACCCATCATCACCTCCCTTATTGGCACTCTGATTGAATATCTGCTAGTATCGTACTCCATTCATTTAGCACTGTCAACAGATAAGTGCTAAAAATTTCAAACATTTTTCCCGTTTGCTTAAAATATCCCTCTCCTTGTATGATAGACATATCTATCAGGAGGTTTTTATGAATTATCAAGCCGTCATCTTTGATTTTAATGGAACTCTTATTTTCGATACCCCTCTTCACATCAAAGCTTGGGATACCATTTCCAAAAGTTTGCATTGCGGTCCCATTACTCTAGAAACCATCCTCACAAAATATTGGGGTTTAAACAACATCGGTTTACTAAAAGGATTAACAGATCATCGCTATACAGATGAAGAATATCAACAATTATCCAAGAAAAAAGAATTCTTGTATCGCTCTTATGTCAAAGCTGATCCTACTTGTCAATTGGTTCATGGCGTCCCTACTTTCTTTGACTACCTAAAAAAAGAACACATTCCTTTTACCATTGCCTCCGCTTCAATCAAAGAAAATATTGATTTCTATATCCATCACTTCCACCTAGATCAATGGATAGATCCGAAAAGTATTGTTTACGATGATGGTACTTATGCAAACAAAAAAGAAATGTATCAACAAGCCAAGAAAAATCTGAAGGTTCAAGATCATATTCTCATCTTCGAGGATTCCATCAACGGTGTTAAAGGAGCCTTAGAAATAGGAGCCGATGTGGTTGCTATTGATACTCCAGTACTAAGGAATTTTCATCATCCTAATATCAAAGCTTACATTCAAGATTACCAAGATATTCTTTCTGTATTAGAATCAGGGTTTTAACGGTTCTTTTAATTGAATAACCATAAAAAAATGAGCTATTTAGGCTCATTTAAACATGATAATCAAACTCATTTATCGATTTCTTTTTTTCGACGTCTTCTTCTTTTAAAAATTCCATTTGTTTTAATCCCTTCAAAGAAGCCACAAAGGAAGATGGAAACGTCACGATCACCTGATTTATCATACTAATATTACTATTGACTATGCGTTTGGAAGCTGCCAACTGATCATTTTCCTTACTGATTTCATCTTGAAGATTTAAAAATTGCTGAGAAGATAACATTTGTGGATAATTCTCACCGACCGCAAAAATCTGTTTCAAAACTTGATCTTGTGATTGTAAGGCTTCATTGGTTTCTGCAAAACTGGCTCCTTGGCGTAATTTTACCAAATTCACAAACACCTTTTCTTCATGTTGAGCATAGGATTTCGCTATTTTCAACATTTCCATGATGGTATCATACCGTTTCACTAAAGCAATATCCACATTTTTTTTAGATTCTTCAATTACGACCTGGTATCGAGATAATTGATTGCTTTTTCCAATCATCCATACAACCAATAGAATGATGATCAAACCAACCGCATACCAAACATAATGATAATTCATACCTTTTCCCTCCCTCTATAGTTGTGTATTTATGGTATCTAATAAATCATAAAAATCGCTTAAACTATCTTGTACTTTTTCATATTCTGTACTCAACGAAAGATTTTCAATATCTTTCCGGCAACTTGGTGCTTGTAGAATTTGATAACCGGTATAAAAAGAAACAGAAACTTTGTTCTCATCCATCCATATCGTCACTGGATATTTTTCTCTATATTCCGAAAGAACAGTTAATAAATAAGGGTTCAATAAAGTGCGACTGGAAACCTCATCCGTACCATATACATTAAAAGTTTCATTAAAATGAATATCTTCTGTTTCTATCTTTTTTTCGCCATTTTCAGCTTTTTTATATCCCACTTGAAATTCTCGACCAAAGAATCCCCTACTTGTTGGAACAATTCGAACATGTCCCACTAAACCGGTAGCATATTTCGCCATCAAAACCTGACCTTTAAAGTCTTCTATGACCGTTGTATTCCCTTCTGAATCTTGATTGGTATGATAAGAATACAAATTGCAAAATTCTGTGTTATATTCATCTTTAAACAAAATATGACAATTCGGTTGGTAGGTACCGGCACTTGGGGTCACCAGGTCAAAAATAGCTTCTTCAATTCCTCCCTCATAATCTATCTCGATATTAGGAAGAATTTCTCTAAGGACAGGTAGCAAGAAGTAATCTACATAAGAGATGTGATTCTTTTTATTTCTTTTTTGATACCAATTGCCTGAAAAAATCAATAAAACCATCCCCAGAACAAAACCAAGAATTTTAAAGAAAGCCATCAGAATAAACACAACAAAAACTAATAAAAGAAGCTGTGTTTGATTCTTAGAACGATTTAAACTCATTTCTTCCTTGACAGACCTTAAGATAGCTTGTTTCTCAGGAGATTTTTCCGCCTCTTGAATTTTTCTCAAAACTTCTTTATTCGAAAAAAGATGTTGCTTTTTCGTCGTCAATAAACACATCCTTTCTATGTTTCTATTATTATATATCACAAATCCAATTTTCCTTGATATACCGGTTTGATCCAAATAGATTTCTATATTCAAGATTATCTATTTTTCAACTCATCTTAACGAATTATTTTCCTGCAAATTTCTTGAAAAATTCATTGAACTTCTCAGCTTCTTCCCTTTGACAAACATAAACCAGGAAGTTTTCATCGTTTTCCTCTAAAACCGCAAATTGTGTGTAGCCGGCTGTCCAGCCACCTTGATGATAAATCGTATACATCCCCGTAGACATTTTTGCTTTTTTGATGGTATCTTGTTTGAAAATTTCCGCTTCACTACAGTCCTCTAATTCCGGAGTTGTTTGCAATAATACGATACTCATATCAGATTCGCGATAACCGATGATCAAACTGGTGTAAGTATAGGTCGTTTTACGAGCTACGATATAATTACTGTTTTTGATCTCTAAAGCATAGCCATAAATTACCTGATACGAATCCCCATCTTCCACGGTTTTATGAAACAATTCTCTTAATCTATTTTTATTAGCCTCAGACTTTGCCACATCCCATTCTTTCTTTTTACTAAACCAACTCATGATCTATTCCTCCTTTTTAAATGATTCTTTCTTCTGGTAAACTCGTCCTCATTTTTATCCATCAATAGAATTGATTCTACATACGGTAGACGGACGCATCCGGATCCGGGGTAAAAGCATCCCTAATCCGATCCAATTCGCGAGCCATCTTCAAGCTATCCGTCCAAGGCATGGATGGCTCTTCTATCAAACCTAACGCAAAAGCCCTCTCAAAAGCTCTTACTTCCCCCGTTAAGTCATTACCTTCATAGAGATATTCCAAGATTTTTTCTTCTTTTCCTTTCTTAAGAACAAAGTGCGATGGTCGATGAAAATTTGGAATTTCGATGCTGCCTTTCGTTCCTTGAATGAGAGCTAAACGATTCAATGGTTTTTCCAAACTGATTTCCATTTGAAAGAAAATCTCATTCTTTTCAAAAATAGCCACTACATGTGAGTCTATCCCTTGTCTGAACCGGACCGCTACTTCTTTCAAATGAAGTTGACTTTTCAACACATCCACCAACCAATTTACTCCATAGCAGCCTACGTCTAAAAGAACACCTCCTTGAATGGAATCTCCAAGATACGATTGTTTCAAAAAAGAATCAGACACCTCAGAATAAAAAAATAATTGTATGGATTGAATCGTCCCGATAACCTCTTGTTCTAAAGCTTTTTTTAATGCTTGATAAGCTGGAAAATAACGTGTTTTCATAGCTTCCATCAATAACACATTCTTTTCTTTAGCTTTTAAAGTCAACGCTTGTACTTCCCACTCATTTAAAGCTAGCGGTTTTTCAATAAGAACCGCTTTTCCTTCATCCATAGCTTCTAAGGCATACTTATAATGAAGGCCATGAGGCAAAGCTATATATACTGCTTCTACATCGCTTTTCAATAATTCCTCATAACTGTCATAAACCACCGGAATTGAAAATTCTTTTTGAAGCCATAGCGACTTCCTTTTTGTACGACCCGAAATCGCAGACACTTTCTTTGGTTGAGAGGCTAAGAACCTCTTAGCTACATTCCCTGAGCCAAGAATTCCCCATTTCATTTTAATTTCTCCATGGGAACATAGAGTTCTTTCATCACTTCTTGAATGATAGTGGTTGGGATAAAGCCATCCAGCTTACCACCATTCATGGCAATCTCTTTGCAAACAGAAGAACTTAAAAACGAATATGCCGGTCTAGCAATAAAGAATAAAGTTTCAATTTGATCGTTCAGGCTTAAATTAGCCGTCGCTTGTTGAAGTTCATATTCATAGTCCGAAACAGCTCGAATCCCACGAATGATGGCTCCACACTCTAAATGTTCGGCATAATTCACCGTTAGGCCATAGCCAATTTCCACTCGCACATTCCTAGGATGATCAATATCTGCTAAACTTTTTTCAATCATTTCCTTACGCTTTTCAACACTGAAGGTGCATTTTTTACGGGGATTATCCATAATCATAACCACCAATTCTTCAAACATCCTACTTGCTCTTTCAATAATGTCTAAATGCCCATTGGTGATAGGATCAAAAGTTCCCGGATAGCAAGCTTTCATATAATCTCCTTTCGATAAAATAAGAGTTGACTTCTACCGTACTCTTTCTTTTTCCATAATTTTTGATCTTCAATTTTTTCCGGATAACGATCTGCTCGATCAGCCTCGATCATAATAATACTATTTGAATTTAATAATTCTTTTTCAACTAATTGTTTAATAATCCATACATTTTCTTGTTTCTTATAAGGTGGATCTAAATACACCAAATCAAAGGACTGACCCACTAAGATATCCAATGCCTGCTTAGCAGACACCCTTAATAAAGTCGCTTGATCCATCACATCAAGAGATTCTATATTCTTTTGAATGACCCGTTGGGCTTGTCTGTCCTTATCTACAAAAACAGCTCTTTTAGCTCCTCTTGATAAGGCCTCCAATCCATTGGCACCACTTCCGGCATATAAATCCAAAAAAGAAGCATCCACAATGTCATTCATTAAAATCGAGAAAACCGATTCTCTTACCTGATCTAAGGTTGGTCTGGTGTCCGTTCCCCTTGGGGCTTCAATCACCCTTGAGCGAAACTTTCCGGCAATAATTCTCATTGAATTTCTCCTCGATTGAATTGAGAAATGATGGCTTGTGAAATACCTATACACATCATAAAAGACCAAGTACTGGAACCACCGGCAGAAATCATCAACAAAGGAACTCCTGTTAATGGGATCAAACCCGTTGCTCCACCGATATTAAAAACCATATGAACCAACAGATACATCGCTGTACCAATTAAAATCATCTTCCCTGCTTCACTCTTCATTTTAATGGCATAGCGGAATAATTGAATTAAAATGGTTCCATATAATAACATCAAAAGACCAAACCCAAGCATTCCCGTTTCTTCTACAACTATGGCTAAAATAAAGTCTGTATTCGAGGCTGGAAAATCCGTATATTTCCGAATGGATTGACCAATCCCTCTCCCCTTTAAACCACCAGTCGCAAAAGATATTAAACCGTTGATCAGCTGATACCCAGCTCCATAGGTATCATGGAAAGGATTAAACATAGCTGTAAAACGAGCTTTCTTATATCCCGTTACAACTGAAGAGATGATCTTTTCTCCAAATCCGGTATACAATAAACCATAACTAGCCACGACCCCGGTCCAGAAAGCCGTCTTAAAAAACCGTTGTACACCTTTTAATTGAGGATGTTTCGGAATCAAAAAAACAACACCAAAAATAATGAAAATAATTAAGGCAGATCCTAAATCATTTTCCAAAATAAAAACAATCAAGAAAATAGATAGAACATATCCGAAAGGACGAGCTGCCATCTTAAGCCAACTATGATACTGCCTACGATTATCTCCTAAAAAACGAGCCATGATTAAAACCGTCATGATTTTCGCAAATTCAGAAGGTTGGATCGTAAAACCGCCGAAACGAATCCATGCTTTTGCCCCACCGGCCGCCGTGAAAGCCAATGGCACTAATAAAGATATCAATGTAACCACGATCAGTGTATTAAATAACCTGGACTTCAAAAAAGAAAGATGGAAATGCTTGCTCATAAAATGCATGGATCCATAGCCAACTATTAAGAAAAAAATTTGTTTAGCGGCCACTAAAATCAATTTTTTATTATCTCCATTGACCAAACCCATAGAAGCAGAGACAATTGCAATCAAACCGAAAATCATTAGTCCAATCATACAAAAATGAATGGCCAGATCAGCCCCGCTGGTAGCTCTATAAAAAGATAGATGGATTCTTCTCTTCTTTTTCATACTCATGTTATAATAGTAGCACGAAAAGAATTGTGTTTATTTAATAAAATAAAATAAATGGTACAATGGAATTGAGGTAAATGTTTTTATGTTGATAAATAATGATACCATCGTCAAAGATAATAACCCGATCATCCGGACAAAATCGAAGGAAGTGAAGCTACCCTTAAGTGAAGAAGACGCTTCTTTATTACGTGATATGTTAAAGTATGTACAAGATTCCACCGATGAAGAAAAAGCGAAGAAATATAATTTAAGACCGGCTGTTGGTATTAGTGCGATTCAAGTGGGCATCCCCAAACGTATGATGGCCGTAGTGGTTGATGATATTGATAAAAATGGGAACCCAATTCATTATGAATATATGTTAGCTAACGCTAAAATTGTTAGTGAAAGTGCTCAACCGGCTTATTTAAGCTCTGGTGAGGGCTGTTTATCCGTGGTACAAGATCATCCCGGTTATGTGATTCGTAAAGCAAGAGTGACTGTTGAGGCTTATGATTTAATCACGGACTCGATGGTTTCTATTCGTGCCAGAGGATACTTAGCTATCGTTCTTCAACATGAATTAGATCACTTTGACGGGCATCTATTCTACGACCGAATCGACAAAAAAAATCCATTAAAAAAAATTGATGGCGCTTTAGTCATCTAGAAAGTTAATCTATGTCTGAAACAAAAACAAATTATCCAAGAAGAACAAATCCATATAAGAAAGTCATTCAAAACGAAGATCGTTCTAAATCCATTCGTCATGAAACCGATACCATGGTTTATGCCATGGGGGGATTAGGCGCTATCGGAATGAATATGTATTGTGTCGAACACAATGATGAGATCGTTATTATTGATTGTGGTGTTTTATTTCCACAAAATGAATTATTAGGAGTGGATTATGTAATTCCTGATTTTTCTTATTTAGTTAAAAATCAAACTAAAATCAAAGCCATGGTGATCACCCATGGCCATGAAGATCACATCGGCGGTATTCCTTTCTTTTTAAAGACGATTCGTCTAAAAGAAATCTATGCCCCTCGCTTTGCAAAACGGTTGATTGAAAAAAAATTAGAAGAACATCGTTTAACAAGAGTTTGTAAAATCATTGAAATTGATTCAGACTCTTCTATCAACACAAAGTATTTCAATATTGGTTTCTTTGATACGGTTCACTCCATTCCCGATTCATTGGGAGTTTTGATTAATACACCTAATGGGCGCATTGTGGAAACAGGGGATTTTAAATTTGATTACTCTCCGGTTGGAAAACCATCAGATTTTCAAAAAATGGCTTATGTTGGTCAAATTGGTGTTGATTTATTATTATCCGATTCCACCAATTCATCCGTTCCGGGTTCTTCCATTTCTGAACGAATGGTGGCGAAAGCCATTCTTTCCCAAATGAAAAAGACCCCCGGTCGTTTATTGGTTTCCACTTTTGCTTCTAATGTTTTACGTGTTAACCAAATTTTAGAAGCGGCAGTTGCTTGTAATCGAAAAATTGCAGTATTTGGTAGATCTATGGAAAATGTCGTCGAAATTGGTCGTGAATTAGGGGTCATTAATATTCCTAAATCCAGTTTCATTTCTGGCAATGAGTTAAACACCCTTCCGGCCAATCGAATTTGTATTGTGTGCACAGGTTCACAAGGAGAACCGATGGCTGCTTTAAGCCGAATTGCGAATGGTTCGCATCGTTTTATTAAAATTCTTCCTGGAGATACCGTCTTATTTTCTTCTTCCCCCATTCCGGGAAATGGACAATCGGTTGGTGAAGTAATCAATCAATTAACCAAAGTCGGAGCTAATGTAGTGACCAACTCTCCACTAACTTCTTTTCATACAACCGGTCACGCTCCTGTTGAAGAACAAAAACTGATGTTAAACCTCATCAAACCAAAATGGTTCATGCCAAATCATGGCGAATATAAGATGCTGGTTGAACATTGCCGTACCGCCGTTCTAACAGGCGTTCCCGAAGATCATTGTTTTGTCTGTACCAACGGAGATGTGGTCGTGTTAAGAAATCATGAAGCCTTTATCGCCAATGAAAAAGTTCATACTGATGCTATTTATGTTGATGGAAATGATATTTCAGGGCTAAGCACTTCAGTCATTAAAGATCGCCAAATTCTATCTGAAAACGGCTTGGTTTCTGTTATTGTGACTATTGATTCTCGCTACAATAAAATTCTATGTCGACCAAGCATTGTCTCACGGGGATTTGTGTACATTAAAGATTCCCATACTTTATTAAAAGAAGCGGAATTGATCGTTTATGAAGCTCTTAAAAAGACGATGCAAAATCGAACGACTTTTGGTGAAATCAAGTCTTGCATTAAGACTTCTTTGGAGCCATTCTTATTCCAAAAAACTAAGAGAGCCCCTATCATCATCCCTGTTATCTTGAATCAAAAAGAAGCTATGAAAGAAATTCAAGGAAAAGCTAAATTGAATAAACAGAAAAGTAACAATCGTCCTGTTCATAGAAAACCAAAAGCCGGTGTTTAAATCACCGGCTTTTCATATATTCATTTAAAAACTCCTAGGGAAGTTTTTAAGCACTATTTAACCATAGATGGGTTTTTCATCGGCTTGAAAAGTTGGTACAACATAGCAACCGCTATCACTAAAGCAACCATGAAGCCAACCATATGAATGTTACCTTGCATAGCCGAACCAAATTGATAAATCATCAAAGCCACGACATACGCAAATCCGCATTGATAAGCAATCGCAAACCAAGTCCAACCTCTATGGTTCATTTCACGACGCATGGCTCCGATGGCCGCAAAGCATGGAGCACACAATAAATTGAAAGCCAAGAAACAATAGCCAGCCAATGCCGATCCAAAGAAAGCTGCGTTCATTGATTGATAAATCTGCCAGCCATTTTCACTGACTTCACCAGCACCATATAACACACCCATCGTGGACACCACATTTTCTTTAGCAATCAAACCGGTGACTGTCGCCACAGTAGCACGCCAATCTCCAAAACCAAGTGGAGCAAAAATAAGCTTAACCGCATTACCAAACATCGCCAATAGAGAATCCGCTTCTTCGACCAAACCGAATCCTTCTGAAGTAAAGCCAAAGTGAGATGTCAACCAAATAAAGACAGAAGCTAAGAAAATAATCGTTCCGGCTTTTTTCACAAAGGAAATACCACGTTCCCACATTGAATGAAAAATATAAGAAAGCGTTGGCCAATGATAAGCTGGTAATTCCATCACGAACGGAGCCGGATCGCCAGCAAAACGCTTAGTCTTCTTCAACATGATACCTGATACAATAATTGAAGCAATGCCTAAGAAATAAGCACTTGTTGCGACCAAACCGGATTCCTTAAAGAAAGCACCCGAAATCAAAGCAATGACCGGTAACTTTGCGGAACATGGCATAAAAGAGGTTGTCATGACTGTCATACGACGGTCACGATCACTTTCAATCGTACGAGAGGCCATAATTCCCGGAACCGAACATCCTGTACCCACCAGCATGGGAATAAAACTCTTTCCTGATAAACCAAATCTTCTAAATAAGCGGTCTAATACGAAAGCGATACGAGCCATATATCCACAACCTTCCAAGAAAGCCAGGAAGAAAAATAGTGTCAACATCTGCGGTAAGAAACCCAAAACAGATCCAACCCCAGCTAAGATACCATCCAAAACCAAACCCTGTACCCATTCCGAAGTATGAAGACTCTTCAAAAAATCTCCTAAGATTACCGGTAAACCAACTTGATAAGGTCCAAAATTATGGGCATCCGGTTCTTCTTCAGCCGCATATTTTTCATACATCTTGTAATCGACCTGACGCGTTTCTACCACTTTCCCTTTTTCATCATGAATTTCTACTGAAACGGTAAAGTTTTCCAGTGCTTTTTGATTTAAAATTTCAACTTCTTCACCATTCTTCTTCATATAACCCTTTTCAACAGCTCCATCCACGAAAGCATCCTTCGCTTCTGAATTCATGTTGAAATTTGAGCTGGCTTCATCAAAGGCTTCACGACCCTGACCAAACCAAAACCAACCATCACCGAATAAACCATCATTCACCCAATCCGTTGCTTTAGTCCCAAATGTTTGGATCGAACAGAAGTAAACAATAAACATAATTAACGCAAAGATTGGTAATCCCAACCAACGATTGGTAACTACCGAGTCAATTTTATCAGAAATACTTTTTTCCTCCGGATGACTCTTTTTATAAATACCGGCTAATAAATTGGTGATATATTGATACCGTTCATTAGTGATAATGGATTCACTGTCATCTTCCAATTCCGTTTCTAATGTTTCAATGGCATCTAATAATTTTTTCTTTTGATCCTCATTAAAATGAATCGATTCCAGGACTTTTTCATCTTTTTCAAACAATTTAATCGCATACCACCGTTTTTGTTCAGTCGGAATTGAACTCAATTGTTCTTCTAAAGAAGTTAAGAAATTTTCAACTTTGTCATTAAAATGATGAATCGCTGGCATTTCTTTCTTCTTAGCCGCTTCTAAAACCGCTTGTGCCACCTCATGAACACCCGTTCCCTTTAAAGCTGAAATAGGCATTACCCGGCATCCTAATTTTGACTGTAGGGCAACCAAGTCAATCGTATCCCCTTGTTTTTCAACTAAGTCCATCATATTGACAGCCACCACAACCGGTAAACCGAGTTCCATCAGTTGTGAAGTCAAATACATATTTCGTTCAAGATTGGTACCATCAATAATATTCAAAATAGCCGACGGTTTTTCTTTCACTAAATAGTTACGGGATACTACCTCTTCTAGTGTATAGGGAGATAAAGAGTAAATACCAGGTAAATCTTCAATGATCACATCACTATGTTTCTTCAGTTTACCTTCCTTCTTTTCTACTGTCACACCTGGCCAGTTACCAACCGTTTGATTAGATCCGGTTAACGCATTAAAAAGAGTGGTCTTTCCACTGTTTGGATTTCCGGCAAGCGCAATGATCATCTTATGGTCACTCATGATTCCACCTCAATCATTTCCGCATCTTCCTTACGAATTG
The DNA here is from genome assembly GCF_000177375.1 of Bulleidia extructa W1219. Classification (GTDB taxonomy): domain Bacteria; phylum Bacillota_I; class Bacilli_A; order Erysipelotrichales; family Erysipelotrichaceae; genus Bulleidia; species Bulleidia extructa. The sequence goes on along the minus strand of NZ_ADFR01000003.1, from coordinate 161,065 downwards.
ATAATTCATATCCACGAACAGTCAATTCAATTGGATCTCCTAGCGGAGCAACTTTGCGGATGGTCACAACAGTTCCTTTGGTAATCCCCATGTCCATGATGCGCCGACGCACAGCCCCTTCACCATGGAGTTTTTTGATGACAGCTTTTTCGCCAATCGCTACTTCCTTTAACGTCATTCTATCCTCCTATATCAAAATTTTCGCCGCCATAGAGGCGCCCAAGGCAACCCGAGTCTCCTTCACTTTAACAATGAGGTCCCCGCCATTTTTCGATATAATCTGGACAATGGTTCCTTGGGTAAAGCCCAAATCCTGAAGATGTTTCCGAGTGTTTGCGTCACCACCAATTTTTTTAATCGCATATAATTGCGTTATATTGCCAAAACTCAATGGCATCATTCATGTCCTCCCCCAGGTTAGATGGCTCTAACTATAGTTAGTCTATACTTACGTCCACCCCTTGTCAATGAACCTTCTTAACCCCTTTTGACTTTGCTAAAAAAATTGTTTCTTTCAAAATTAACGTGTAAAATATGGTAATAGAATTGAGGTTATCTATGAAAGAATTTATGATTGCTACAGCTTCAACAGCTGATTTACCTATCACATATCTAAAAGAACACCAGATTCCATTTATCTCTTATTCCTATACATTAAATGATCATATTTATTTGGATGATTGTAGTGAAGAATCCCAACGTCGCTTGTTTAACGCTATGCGCTTAGGTATCCAACCAAACACATCACAAATTTCTGAATATGCCTATGAAGAATTTTTCCGTAACCTTGCTAAACAAGGAAAAGATATTCTTTTTATGGATATGGCTCGTGCTGTATCCAAGTCCATTCACAATGCCGAAAAAGCTATCCAAACGGTTGCTCAAGAATTTCCAAATATTCAAATTCAAATGGTAGAAAGCTATTCCATCACCGCTGGCTTAGCGCTATTAGTTAAACACTTAGTTCACTTAAAAGAGACCGGATCCTCTTATGAAGAATGCGTTCAATGGGCCAAAGATCATGCTCTGGAATATGTGCATCACTTTATGGTGGAAGATTTGAAATGGTTAAGAAAAGGTGGTCGTTTATCCAACGCTTCTGCAATTGTCGGATCCCTTCTTTCTATTAAACCGCTAATCTACTTAGATCAATTCGGAGCTTTAATTTCCAAGCGTACCGTTCGGGGAAGGAAACATTGTCTAAAAGAACTTTTAACTTGGATTGAAGAAGATTTTACTGAAAATACCTATCAAGAAGAATTGGCTATCATCCATGCCGATTGTTTAGAAGAAGCTCAAAAAATACGGGAAGAATTATTATCTCTCTACCCAAAACTGAAACCTGATCTTGTCATCATCACCAGTCTTGGTCCAACCATTGCCAGTCATGTCGGTCCTGATTTTATCGGAATTGCTTATAGAGGAAAGAAAAGAGAAGCTTAAGCTTCTCTTTTTAACTTTTGGCTTCTATCAATCGTAGTGCTTTTTCATAATAATTTTGTCCTGTAATTTCTTTCATAATCATCGAAAGAAGTGAAACATCATCTGTTAAAAGACCGTCTACACCATTTAATAACAGCTCTTTCATTTTGTTTTCTTTATTGATGGTCCAAACAAAAACTTGTTTTTTTTGTTTCTTAGCTGATAAAGCAAATAAATGGTTATAACTAAATTCTTCCACCAAATAAAAATCCACCGGATAATTTTCTAAAGATCCCAATTGAAAAGGGATAATATACCCCGTTTGAATCGAAGGTAATGCCTTTTTTGCTTCTAGTAAAGCATCCAAATAAAGAGAAATGAAGCGATTTTGATTCAAGGGATTTAACGATTTATATTGCTTTAAAAAAGCTTTCATAAATTCCTGAACTTTCCCTTTTTCCGGCTTTAATTCAATCAATAGAGGCTGTTTCAAACGATTGGATTTTTCAATATATTCCTTAAGACTGGGGATGCGGCTAGTCATTCCTGCTTCATTACGAATAGAAATTCTTTGTAGCTGTTCTAAAGTTAAATCAGATACTTTCCGATTCAAACCAGCCATACGTTTTAACGTTCGATCATGAAAGACCACAAATTGTTTATCCTTAGTCATTAAAACATCCATTTCTACAAAATCAGCCTTTTTTTGATGAGCTGATTCAAGGGCTTCTAAGCTATTTTCAACAAAATTCGAGCTGTCTCCTCGATGAGAAATTTTTAAAGCTGTCGGATGATCTTCTAATAAGGATAATTGTATATACCCCGACACAAATAATGAAAAAATTCCTGCCACCACAATCCATAAACGAACATTTTGATAAAGAGGTCTTTTTTTACGAGAAAACGGTTGATTGTGAATTTGAATCATCATCATAATCAACACAAATTTCAGTCCCATATGGATGGCATAATTCGTACCCATTAAAATAGAATAAAAGAGACCCTCTTTCATTAAGGAAGTTCCAAATGGATCCCATTTACTAAAAATAATGGCGCTTAATGCGTAGACAGATACAATAACAATGACAGCAAAAATACCATATAACAAAATATAGGCAATATGAAGCAAGGTTTTCCCTTTTGTTTCCTGCCATGAATCCCATAAAGCTTCTTTAGGACCTCTTTTTGTTAAGGAAAATAAAGGCAAAAAATACAACAAACGTAAATTGATGTAAGCAACGGAAAGCATGATCGCTCCATATCCCAAAATACCGGCGGTACTCTTCATCAATTCATCTCCAATAAAATCCGGAATTTTCCATTTCGCTATTAAACTAGAACTTAACCCTAAATTAGCCAAAGGAATCATTAAAATCAAATATAGAATAAAAAAGAAAATCCCCGGACCACATAATTGTTTACATTTTGACCAAATTCTATCTCTAAAAAATTTAGTTAACTCCTTCCAATGCAGCTCATCCATCACAGAGTATAACAATAATGAAAACTCTGAAAAAATGATGGCACAAGATACTAACGCAAATAAAATAAACGCCAGCACCATCACTGGTTGTCGGAAAATATGCAACAGATTTTCTTTATTCAAAATATAAAAGCCGGAATAATGAATGATTTGACGAAAAACATACGTTAACATTCCTTTTAAAAAGATTGTATAAATCGGATACAGTACAAGACTCATACTTAAAAAGCGAAAGAATGCTTTAATCCAGATATTTGTATTCGCTAACCATTTTTTCATAGAACTACTATACCATTTTTTATACTTCTATTTTTGAAAAATTTCCTTAAAATCCATGTGCAGCACTAAATCAGCCTGATCATCATAGGGAGTTATTTCTCGATTGATCAAAACCAATGTATCACCATGAAAATAACGTAATAATCCGGCAGCCGGATACACTACTAAAGAAGTCCCCATAATCACACAAACATCTGCTTCATCCAAAACCCGTATCGCTTGATATAAGATTTTTTCATCCAACCCTTCTTCATATAAGACCACATCCGGTTTGATGATCCCGCCACAAATCGAACATTTTGGAATTCCTACAGACTCTTTTATAAATTGAGCTGATCTTGCTTGATGACAATTCATACAATAATTCCGCAAAACAGATCCATGCAATTCTAAAACATGACCGGAACCCGCCTTTTGATGAAGTCCATCAATATTTTGAGTGATAACATTGACCGACTTTCCCTCTTTTTCTAACTGAGCTATGAATTGATGCACATAGGAATCACGAACATTTAAATACAACATTTTATCACGATAAAATTCAAAAAATTCCGCCGTATGTTCCATAAAGTAAGAATGACTTAAAATCTTTTCCGGTGGATCAGTGTACTTTTGATGATATAGGCCATCTTGACTACGAAAATCAGGGATTCCACTAGCTGTAGAAACACCAGCTCCTGTAAAAAATACGATTTTATGTCCTTGCTGAATGATTTCATAAAATTTTTCTATCGCTTGCTTCATCCTCATTCCCTTTTTCTTCCTATAAGATCATCTTGTCATAGAAAAGACACTTTGTATATTTCAAACCGTTCAAAAAGAATCTTTCACTTTTTCTTAAAATTTTTCCATGATTCATTGAAACACATTTATCCATCAAAGAACGAACTAAAGCAAAGCACTTTCTAAATTTAACGTATTCATGTCTCTTTTAAAAAGCCGGCCCAGTCCTTTTTTAAAAAATCTTCTCTATCTTTCTTTCCTGTTCCTCTTCATTTAAGAAAGAGATCAATTTTGCCTGCATTGGCCAAATGTCTCCTCTTAATTGCCCATCCGAGCAATCAAAACGATCCCCACTTAATAGATCAAAACCATGAAAAGACTTCGCTTCCAATTCAAAAGAATGCGTTTGACTCAGACTACGATTCACTAAAAAAACACACTTAGTGTCTTTATCCTCTCGATAATAACCTAAGACATCTTCATTCAATGCAAAGCAATATAAACTACCTTCTTGGAATACATCTAAACAATTCCTTAAAGCGATCGCATTGCGATACATGGTTAGAATATCCGAATCTTCTTTCCCCCAAGGATAACTGGCACGATTGTATGGATCTTCAAATCCTTCCAAGCCTGCTTCATCTCCATAATAAATGGATGGAACTCCCGGTAATGTCATTTGTAATAAAACCATCAACCAAATTCGTGATTTTGCCAGCTGTCGTTGTTCATCAGATAAACGGTAATTTTTCTTTTCTGTTTCACTCAGATACATTGGAGCCCCACCCAATTTCGTTATTGAACGAATGGAGTCATGGGAACTCATCATATTTAAATTTCCTTGTAAGTTTTCCGGTGGATAATTTTCTTGAATTGAAGTAATGATTTCGCACAAATCATAAGCGTTGATCTCTTTTAAAAGAAATCGCTGGATACCATCACGCCATGGATAATTCATCACACCATCCAATTCATCTCCTAAAAAATAATGTCGCAATTTTCCATAACTGATTTTATTGGACGCATCTTCCCAAACTTCACCAATTAAAAGCCCTTGATCACCGATCGTTTCCTCAACCGCTTTCTTGATTTCAACAATGAACTCTTCTTTCAATTCATCTGCAACATCCAAACGCCAACCTTTAACCCCGGTTTTTAACCATTTACGAATCACACCCTCTTGATCTTGGCAAATTAAACGTCGATACGCTTCATTGTCTTGATTCAAAGCCGGCAAATCATCCACTCCCCACCAAGAATGATAATAGCCATCTTCTCGGAAATAAAACCAATCTCGATACTTCGATTGTTCGGATTGATAGGCCCCTATTTCAGGATAATTTCCATAGCGATTAAAATATACAGAATCACAACCTGTGTGATTGAAAACACCATCTAAAATAATGGAAATACCATATTTCTCAGCATCTTTTACTAGAGAAGTAAACGCTTCATCTCCTCCTAACATGTCATCAACATGAAGATAATTTCCTGTATCGTAGCGGTGATTACTAGAAGCCTCAAAGATGGGATTTAAATAAATCACTTGAATTCCCAATTCTTTAAGGTACGGAAGCTTTTCTTGAATTCCTGAAAGCGTCCCTCCATAAAAATCCCAATTTCGAATCCGCCCTTGTTCATCTTTATCATAACCGGGAACGGTATTCCAATCTTCTACCAATCGATGACCAGGGCCTTTTCTTTCCTTTGACAAAGCCTTTTTAGTTAACGCTTGCCAATCTTTTCCACGATAAAAACGATCCGGAAAAATCTGGTAAACAACGGATTTTTTATACCAATCCGGAATAGAGCGAGGTTGATAAACAGTCAATTGAAAAGAAGGTGGTTCATAAGAATAAATTTGCCCAATTCCCCCTTGATAACCCTGTCTGGCTCCATAATAGAGCGTTGAACCATCCATTAAAGTTAATTTAAAATAATACCAAACAATGGCTTTTTGTTGACAGGGAAAAAGTAGATGAAATCCCCTTTCATCTACTTCCATGGGCATCAATTGTTCCCCTTGATCATCAATCCAAATTCTTAATTCACACTTTTGAACATCTGTGTCTTTAACCCATAAAGCTAATTCCACTTGCTTTCCAACCGGTATAGCACCAAACGGACTGCGAAACTGCTTTTGGCGTGTATTGTGTATCATTTCCATAAATATTATATCCGCTTCTTTAAGACTATTTTCTTTTTGGTTTTTCAGCCTTTTTTTCTTCTCCGGCTACCTTCTTAGCCGCCTTACCTGTTCTCTTTTGAACTATTGGATCTTCTCTTTCCAGTTCAGGATGTAACCCATAATAAATCTCGGCATATTGCTTAGCAGATCGATTCCAAGAATGATCTTTTTTCATAGCTGCTTTCATTAAATTCAACCAAGCCTCTTTATGGTGATCATAAACGTCTACCGCATTCAAAACAGTGTCAAACATTTCTTCGGCATTGAAATTCGCGAAACTAAAACCATCTCCCTCACCTGTGAATTGGTTGTATGGAATGACGGAATCCTTTAAGCCCCCTGTTTCCCGAACAATCGGTAAAGTACCATAGGCTTGTGCCATCATTTGTGTTAAACCGCATGGTTCAAACAAAGAAGGGACTAAAATCATATCTGCTCCGGCATATACTCGATGAGCTAAGCCTTCATCAAAACAAATTTGTGCTGATATCTGACCATTAGATCCTAACGCATATGCTTTCAAGGTTTCTTCATAATCCCTGTCTCCCGTTCCTAAAACTACCAATTGAATATTGTGATTTAAAAATTCAGGAAGTTTATTAATAACTAAATCCAAGCCTTTTTGTCTGGTCAAACGTGAAATAACAGCCACCAACGGCTTATCTATGTTGACTTCTAAGCCTACCTCTTGTTGCAACGTTTTTTTGCATTCTTGCTTACCGGATAAATCTTGAATACTATAATTTTTCTTAAGCCATGGATCCGTCTTTGGATTATAAGCGACTGTATCAATACCGTTTAAAATACCATGTAAAATAGAATTTCTTCTTTGGAAAATATATTCCAAATGTTCCCCATAAGTTGGTGTTTGAATCTCCAAAGCATAACTTGGACTCACGGTGGTCAAGACATCACTATACGATACAGCCCCTTTCATAAAATTCACTGAGTCTTTATCCATTCTAAGCTGATTCACAGCCGCCGGAATATCCGATAAACCAAGAATATCTCCTAAAACATTATCCGACATTTGCCCTTGAAACTTAAGATTATGAACAGTAAAAACCGTTTTAATACGATCATATTTCTCAATTCCACGATAAAATTCTCTTAAGAAGACAGAAGATAAAGCCGTATGCCAATCATGACAATGAAGAACATCCGGTTCAAAATCTAAATATTGGATTGCTTCAACCAATGCCTTGGAAAAGAAGGCAATTCTTTCCCCATCATCAAAATAACCGTAAACACCATCTCGCTTAAAATAATATTCATTATCTACAAAATACCAAGTGATTCCTTTGTATTGCAATTCTTCAATACCACAATATTGTTGGCGCCATCCCAAGGGAACTTGAAATTCACCAACATGACGCATTTGTTCTAAATATTCGCTTGGAATCATTGAAAATTTGGGTAAAATCACTCGTACATCACAATGATTCTCTTTTAAAGCAAGCGGTAAAGATCCAGCCACATCCCCTAAGCCACCAATCTTTAGAAACGGGGCTGCTTCATACGTAGCAAACAAAACTCGAACATTTCTTTTCATCGTTATTAATCTCCTTTTTTCGGCAATACCAATAAATGCTTGACGGTACCTTTTAAAACACTGTCTTTCGCCACCACATTTCGACGATCAATCACAGCGTACTCCACTTTCGCTCCCTCTTCAATCACACAAGATTGAAGAATAATGGAGTTACGAACCACGGCCCCCTTACCAACTTTCACATTTCTAAACAACACTGAATTTTCAACCGTTCCTTCAATCACACAACCAGCCGGCACTAAAGAATTGGATACCTTCGCTTCGTCCTTGTATTGCGTAGATGAACGATCTCTGTCTTTTGTCATAATTGGATTTTCTTTTGAAAACAATTCATGGCGAATATCATTCTTCAATAAGTCCATCGTCATTTGATAGTAATCATTCATTGAAGAAACAAGGTGCATATAGCCATCAAATTGATATCCTTCCATGACTAAATTCTTGGTATTGTTGTTTAAGAAACTTTGTAAATCCATATAATCTACATTGGCATACCAATCCAACACCTTCAAGAGAAGCTTACGGTTAATCACAACCGTCGGAATCAACATGGCATCTCCCTTTTCGACATTACGATCGAAGTCTATGATGCGATTCTTCTTCAGTTCTATTTTGGTTGAATCCGGCATATTTTTAGAAGCTATTTTATACAACAGAGTCATATCAGCACCGGATTCATTATGCTGATGAATCATCTCTTGAAAATTCATATTGTAAATGACATTACTAGCTGTGATGAGTACAAATTCAGCTTGTGAACGTTTCAAATAAATCGAATTCTTACGAATATCACGCAACAATAAATGAGATCGTTTATTATTAGGACCATAAACGGCTCCCGGCAATATAAACAACCCACCATTTCTCTTTGTCAGATTCCAATATTCACCCGAACTAACATGATCTAATAAGGAACGATAGGAATAAGGCGTTATAATACCGACACTATTAATTCCTGAGTTCGTCATATTGGATAAAGCAAAGTCAATTAAACGGTATCTAGAACCATACGGTAAAGCCGAAACCGAACGATCTTTGGTCAATTCATCCAATTCAGGCGTATCAAAATTTGCTGAAATAATTCCAATGACATTATCCATACATGTTCCTCCTATTCAATCACTTGCGCATCACCAATAACGGTAATACGTCCTTTTTCCGCACCAAGATTAGCTCCTTTTTTCACCACCGAATTTTCCCCCATAATACTACGAGTCACTATGGCTCCCGCTTCCACACAAGATCCTGGTAATAAAATCGAATCAGTTACAACCGCTCCTTCTCCAATATAACAATCGCTACTGAGGATGGAATGATGTACTTTTCCAAAAATCTCCGATCCATTACCGATAATGCAATTATTCACATCCGCTTCTTTGGAAATATAATGGGCCGGACTAACGTCTTCATTGCTATAGATAGGAAATGTACTATCATACAAATCTAATTCCGGATGCTTACTTAAAAGATTCATACTGGTGTGATAGTAACTAGGGATCGTTCCCACATCCTTCCAAAAGCCGAAAAATTCATACGCAAAGATTCTTCCCTTAGCTTTTAATAAAGTCGGAATAATATTTTTACCAAAATCGTGTTCAGATTCCTCTTTTTCATGGTCTTCCATCAATGCTTTTTCTAAACAATCGGCACTAAAAATATAAATTCCCATAGAAGCTAAATTGGATTCCGGATGTTCCGGCTTTTCTTCAAATTTAGTAATTCGACCACTCTTATTGGTAGACATAATCCCAAAGCGAGAAGCTTCTTCCATTGGGACCGGCTTTACAGCAATGGTTAGATCCGCTTCATGATGAATGTGGAAATCCAACATTTTCTGATAATCCATTCGATATAAATGATCGCCAGATAAAATCACCACATACTTTGGACGATGCAAGCGAATATAGTCCAAGTTTTGATAGATAGCATCCGCTGTTCCCTCATACCAAGAGCCCCCACTTTCCGTCGCATAAGGGGGTAAAATAGAAACACCACCGGTTTTTGAATCTAAGCCCCATGCCCTTCCACTACCAATGTAATTATTCAACACATAAGGACGGTATTGCGTTAAAACACCTACAGTATCAATGTTGGAATTGGCACAATTCGATAAAGAAAAATCAATAATTCGAAACTTCCCTCCAAAAGATACAGCCGGTTTTGCAGTGGCTTTCGTTAAGGCTTCTAAACGACTGCCTTGGCCACCTGCCAGTAACATAGCAATACATTCTTTCCCTCTTTTCATAATTTCCTCCTGTTTATGTTAATGATTAGAGTTTCCAAATTTCTTGAACATATTCCTCAATGGTTCGATCGCTAGAGAAGTAACCTGAACAAGCGGTATTATGAACGGACATCTTCCACCAAGTTTTCTTATCCTCATAAAGACCAACCAGTTCTTCAAAAGCATTCATATAGCTTTCAAAATCTTTCAGGACAAAAAAGCTGTCATTATCTCTTAGTAGACTATCGTAAATCAGGTCAAATCCACCGGATAAATGGCTATAGGTGTCATCCATCAATTGATCCAACACTTTTTTAATCCGTTGGTTTTCATGATACAACGTCCATGCCAGATAACTGCCTTGATGCCTCATTGTTTCAATTTCATGAGCTTTTAAACCGAAGATCTTAATGTTATCAGATCCAACCAATTGAGTAATTTCAACATTAGCACCATCTAAAGTTCCTAATGTAATAGCTCCATTCATCATAAACTTCATATTTCCTGTACCCGAAGCTTCCATCCCCGCCGTTGAAATCTGTTCGGAAATTTCGGCGGCCGGATAAATGATTTGAGCGTTTGAAACAGAAAAATTAGGGATAAACACCACTTTGATCATTCGATTTACTCGATCATCATGATTGATCACATCCGCAATCGCACAAATTAAGCGAATGACATCTTTCGCAAACGTATAGCCTTGGGCCGCTTTTCCTGCAAAGATAAACGTCACCGGATGGATATGGAAATTTGGATCAGCTAATAAGCGATTATACAAATCCATAATCTTTAACACATTCAACAATTGTCTCTTATAGGCGTGAAACCGCTTGACCTGAATATCAAAGATAGAGTTCGGATTGACCTCAATTCCTGTCATTTTCTTAATATAGTTGGCTAAACGAATCTTATTTTCTTTTTTGCTAGCTTCCACTTTTTCTAAGAAAGAGACATTTTCTTCATATTTTTTCAAATTTTCCAATTCTTCCGGATGATGAATCCATCCTTTCCCGATCGTTTCCTCTAAAAGCTTTCGATAGCTAGGGTTAGCTTGAGCAAAGAAGCGACGATGACTGATGCCATTAGTCTTATTATTGAATTTTTCCGGAACCAATGTATAGAAATCTTTTAAGACAATATTTTTTAGAATTTCAGTATGTAAATCAGCCACCCCATTCACATGATGAGAAACAATCACCGAAAGATTAGCCATATGAACCTGACCATCCCATAAAATAGCTGTGTTTTTAAGCTGTTCTTGCCAACCATCTACATTTTTATGAAAGCTGTCTCGATAGCGACGATCAATTTCTTCAATAATATCGTATAAACGTGGCAATAGGTTTCTAAACATATCAATTGGCCACTTTTCCAGAGCTTCCGGTAAAATGGTGTGATTGGTATATGAAACACTAGCACTGGCAATTTTCCATGATTCATCCCAACCCAATCCTTCTTGATCCATCAAAACTCTCATCAATTCAGGAGCACAAACAGCCGGATGTGTGTCATTGGTATGGATCGCTACTTTTTCGCTAAAGATTTCCCAATGATTTCCATATTGTTTCTTAAAGTTATTCACAATATCCATGATCCCCGCTGCCGTAAACATATATTCTTGTTTTAAACGAAGAATCCGCCCTGATAAAGACTGATCATTAGGATAAAGAATATCAGTAATTGCTTGTACATCCGCACGATGTTTATTCGCATGTGCATAATCTCCCCGATTGAAAGCGTCCATATCGAACCCTTCTTCCATCGGTTTGGCCGACCATATACGTAAGGTATTCACTTGTTTCCCATCATAGCCAACCATAGGAATATCATAAGGAACCGCTAAGATGGTTTCTTCCGGAATCCATTGATAGTGCATTTCATTACCGTCATAACTCTTTTCCACACGGCCACCAAATTTGACCGGAACCGCAGCTTCTAAATGCTTCACTTCCCATGGATAATCCTTTTCCAACCAGTTATCCGGATCTTCTACCTGCCGACCATCTTCAATCCTCTGTTTAAAAAGACCGAAGCGATATCGAATCCCCACTCCTTGTGCCTCATAGCCTAAAGAGGCAAGGGAGTCCATAAAACAAGCCGCCAATCTCCCTAGACCACCATTTCCTAAACCAGGATCTTTTTCAATATCAAAATAATCTTCCAAGGATTCTCCCATATCCTTCAAACCTTCTGATACAGTCTTTGTTAATCCTAAATTCATCAAATAATTTTCCAAGAGTTTTCCAATCAAAAATTCCATGGAAAAATAGTAAATTTTTTTATGAGCAATCTTTTGTTCATGTAATTCACCAGCTTGACTGGAAATCAATTTCGCTAAGGCAAAATATTTTTCTTCCGTAGAACAATCCTCAAAATCCTTACCCACAACCACTAAACAAGCATTCTCAAATTCTTTCTTAAATTCCTTCTTCGTTTTAAACATATATCCCCCTCTTCTTGTTCATTTCTTTAAAATCTTCTCTTTGACTTCTTTTGGACCAACTCTTTGAATCACCATGCCACCAATGGGTGGTGTCTTGATACAAATAGAGTATGATTGACCATGCATCGGAATTTTTTCAGCTTTATAATAGCCTGTATTGATTCGACCACTGCCACCATATTCCTTAGCATCGGTATTAAAAACTTCTTTATACCAAGCTTTTTTAGGAACACCAATGCGGTACTCATCATACACTTCAGGCACAAAATTAATAAGGATGATTTCCTCATCTCTATCCAGTTTTCCTTTACGACGATATAGAAGAGTGGATTGTTTTTCATTATCTGCATCCATCCATTCAAATCCCTCCCAAGAATAATTTTCTTGCCAAAGAGCTTTGGAGGATAAGAAGAAATGATTTAGGTCACGATTGAAATCTTGTAGGTGTTGATGAGTATCATAATCTAACATAAACCACTGCAATCCTTCGTATTCCCGCCATTCAATAAATTGTGCAAATTCATTCCCCATGAAGTTGTGCTTTGCACCAGGATGAGTCATCTGATAAAAGGCTAAAGCTCTCATACCGGCGAATTGACGCCACCAGTCTCCCGGCATTCGACCGATCAAAGAACATTTGCCATGAACCACTTCGTCATGGCTTAAAGCCAATACAAAATTTTCATTAAAGTTATACATCATAGAAAAAGTCAATAAATGATGATTGCCTGGTCGCCATGGAAAATCCGTTTGCATATAATGCAACGTATCATGCATCCAGCCCATATCCCATTTATAATGAAATCCAAGACCACCATCTTTTGGCGGATAAGTCACCAAAGGCCAAGCTGTACTTTCTTCTGCAATCATCATGACATCAGGAAACTTTTCCCCAACCGTCGAATTCAATTTTTGAATGAATTGAATCGACCTTAAATCTTCTTCTGTTCCTTTTTCATTAAATTTTTTTAATTGTGGATCATCTATCCCAAAGTTAAGATACAACATGCTAGTGACCCCATCCACTCGTAAGCCATCCACATGAAATTCTTTTAACCAGAACATCGCATTGGATAGTAAAAAGCTCCTAACTTCTCCTTTGGAAAAATCAAATTTCAAAGTTCCCCATTGAGCATGTTTCTCTTTTTCATAGAGTTTTTTACCATCAAACATAGATAATCCATGACTATCTTGACAAAAATGACCTGGTACCCAATCCAAAATCACACCAATGTTTTCCTGATGACAAGCATCAATAAAAGCCATAAAATCACTCGGACTTCCAAAACGACTTGTCGGAGCATAGTATCCTGTAATCTGATAACCCCAAGAACCATCGAAAGGATATTCCATCACCGGCATCAATTCCAAATGGGTATATCCCATTTCTTTGACATAAGGAATCAAAGTTTTTTTCAGTTGTTCATAACTATAATACGAACCATCTTCATTACGTTTCCAAGATCCCAGTTGCACTTCATAGATATTTAGTGGTTGTTCCATATGATTGGTTTTACGACGTTTATTTAACCACCTTTTATCTTTCCAGCGATGCTTAGATAAGTCTATCAATCGGGACGCTGTCTCCGGTGGTTGTTGTGCATAATTTGCATAAGGATCCGCTTTATAAAACAATTCACCCGTTTCATCTTCCAACACATATTTATAACATTGCCCCTCTTCAGCACCTGCTATAAATAAAGAAAAGATTCCTTGATCGACATCATGTTTCATAGGATAACGAAACGCTTGCCAATCACAGAAATCTCCAGTCACATAAACGGCTTTAGCGTGGGGTGCCCACACCGAAAAAACATAACCTTTTTGATCATTTATCACAGCCGGATGAGCCCCAAATCGAGTATAGGCTTCTGACCAAGTTCCTTCTTTATACCAGTATTGTTCTGACGGATTCAGATAGTTGTTCATAAATTATCACCCCAATTTTAACCTCATATTAGTTTTAATCAGCTTATATGTTTATTATATCAATTTTTAACCCTCCAAAACCGTTTTTTAAGATAGAAAAAAGATTTTTTACCAACAAAAAGTAAGGACTTACATTTCCAATCAAAAAAGAAGCCTACCTAAGTAAACTTCTTGTGTACCAAGACCATATCATCTCTTTAATCCAAATCGTATAAATGATTAAATTTAATTTTTAGATAGTCAATATAATATTGAATGTTGAAGCGTTCTCCCGTACACTTTTCCAAAATTTCTTGAAAAGATAATGAAGCCCCATATTGATGCACATTTTCTTTTAACCAGTTCATAATGATTTCAAAATGACCGGTTCTTAATGCTTCTGTGACATCAATCTGCTGTTCCATTGTATGAAAAATTTGTGCTGAAATAGCCGATCCTAAAGCGTAAGTAGGAAAATACCCATAACCGTCTCCGGACCAATGCACATCTTGTAAAATACCCTCGCTTGGTTTATCCGCATGAATACCCAGATATTCTTGATACTTCGCATTCCAAGCTTGTTCTAATTCATCTACATTTAAACGATTCGAAAAGATTTCTTTTTCCAATTCATACCGAATCAAAATATGTAAAGGATAAGTGACTTCATCCGCTTCTGTACGAACTAAACTTGGTTTCACTCGATTAATAGCCCAAATAAATTGCTTAAGCGGAACTTCTTTTAACTGTTCAGGAAAAATTTCTTGGAATTTCGGATATAAGTATTGCCAAAAAGCTTCACTTCGACCTAAATAATTTTCTAATAACCGAGATTGTGATTCGTGTATACCCATCTTAATATTCTTTGCCAAAATAGTTCCATCAAATTTCGGATGTACGTTGTGCTCAAAATACGCATGTCCACATTCATGTACCGTCGATAGAACGGAACTGACCGGATTGTTAATCAGATATTTAGTGGTTGTCCGTAAATCGTTTTCACAAATGCCCGTTGTAAATGGATGTTCCGATTCATTTTGATAGCCCCAATCTTTAGTGTAATGAATGTATTTTAATACTTCTTCCATGAATTCTTTTTGTTTTGCGATAGGGTATTCTTTCTCTAAAAAAGAAGTGTCCGGTTGCTTTGCGGCTTGAAGTTTTTGAATCAGTGGTACTAATTCTTTCTTGATCGTAGCGAAGAATTCATCATAGAATTCAATCGACACTTCGTTTTCATGATCATTCAGTAATTGATGATAAACCTCTTTTTGACTATCCCGATAAGAAATCAATGTTTTTTGATCTTCAATAATACCTTGGATATAAGGTTTGAACTTTTCAAAATTTTCTTCTTTTTTAGCTTTCAACCAAGCATCATAGGACGCATCACTTCTTTCATAATGAGCCACATAAAAGTCTTGTGGAACAGATTGGTACTTCTTTATCTCTTTTAACTCCATTTCGACTTCTTTTCGAAATGTTTCATCTAAGTCTTCTTTTAAAAGAGCCTCCATGATTTCCTTCATCTTAGGATCGTTTCTCTTTTCAAAAGCAACACCAGCCAAATATGCTGTTCTTGAATCACGATAAGATGCTCCGGCACTTGGGGCGACGGTTTGTTTATCAATGCCAATGATGGCTAAAGCCATTTCATAAGCCGAACAGGAAAATCTCCAATCTTGATAATTTTTCAACAATTCTTCTTTAGTCATATTCTACCTCTTTTTTCTATTATACGACCTATTTGAAGCTTCACAATAAAAGATTTTTATTCTCTATAGACTTGGAAATCCATTTAATTTAAGCTCATTTTTAAACTTTTTTACCCATCCCACACTTTTAGTTCCACGATAAACGATTTCTAAAAACATTTCTAATAACAATAACTTTATCTATCATAAATTGGCATGTATTTGATGATGGTATTTCTCATATTCAAGAATCTAAATAACTCATTCTCTCTATCTTTAAAATTAGCTAACACCCGTTAGATTTATATAAATCACACTTCTCCAATTCTTCCCAAGATGGCATTTTAGATCGTAAAAGTTTGGTTTTCATCAATGAAACACCCTTCATCATTTCCCAAAAACTTTCATCTAATGCCCTCATTTCAATCAGAGCATGGCGGCAATGATGGCTAATGATCAACTCTCCTATTTTAGTATGGAAAACAAGTTCTAACATTTTTTTAAAAAGCACATCTCGTTTAAAACCCGGTTCATAGAATTCCACTTCCTCTTTCGGTTCAACAGAAACACCTTTCTGAACCCAAGCCTCTTTTATTTCTTGAGCACTATCCAACAAAAGCTGAATATCTTCCTTCGTTGCCTTTTTCAAATCACAACCATAACGATAGGCGATATACATAATCGGCAAAATGAGATCCAAATGGTGTTTTAAATAATTATCCATATTCGCTATCCATTTAAATCGAAAACAGAAACTTAAATTAGAAATAAAATCCTTATCATTTTGTGATACCGAAGAGCCAAGACTACCAATATACATACAACCCTTACCAAGAGAAATTAAATTAGTATAAGAAGTTTCACGACTGCCGGCTGTCACTTGAAATCCAAAGTAAATTTGTTTCTCAGATCCTCCATTTTGCATGACATATTCTTGCATCCGATGGGCATCTAAATTATTACCAACCAAGACAATTCTTGGTGTATGAATCCTAGCTAGAGCATGCAAAACATTCGCTATTTGAGTATACTGCATCACCGCAAAAACAATGTCATATTTCTCATCCCCTATTTCTTTTAGAATGGTGGGATGATCTTGATGAACGATATTAGTCACATAATCTTTTGTTATAAGACCGTCCTTCTTTAATTGTTCATAACGCTTTCCTCTAGCGAGAATACTAACATCATGACCTTCTTGGCATAAAACATGAGCTAAAAATGAGCCGATAACACCTGCCCCATAAATCAATATCTTTTTTTTCTCTACTTTTCTGGTGACGAAATGATAAAGTGAAACACCAAGAGCCAAAAAAAGAACACTCCATAACGCCTTATTTGTTTTTTTCATCAATACACTGCCTTTACTGTCTTACTTTTACTTTACTCCTTTTAGTTAGTTAAAACAACATACCGATTCCTAACTTTTTACCCATTAAAAACTGATACAGAAAGAAAATACATCATTTGTCCAAATAAAAAAGAGATGACTTTTTTGTCATCTCACGCTCTTATCGTAAGGAATACCCTCCGCTTTAGGTGCCCTAGAATTCTTAGATGTAAAAGCTAAGACAACCAAAGATACGATATAAGGCATCATATTATAAACCGCTGACGGAATATGAAGAGCCGTTAACCAAGAGAAGCCTTGGTAAACATTTCCTAGTGCTCTAAAGAAACCAAACAATAAGGCAGCTAAACCAATATTCAATGGTTTCCATTGCCCAAAAATCATAACAGCTAAAGACAAGAAGCCAAAGCCGGCAACTCCTGTTTCAAACTTCCATTCTGAAACACCTGAAGTAATGTATACAAGACCACCTAATCCACCTAAAATACCTGAAATCAATACGCCTGCCCAACGCATTTTATAGACATTAATACCGACTGAATCAGCCGCATGAGGATTTTCTCCACACGCTCTTAGACGTAATCCAAATTTCGTTTTATACATCAAATAGAACGCTACAATCAATAAAATCACTGCCAGAACCATGAACCAAGTCAATTCAAATCCACCCACATGAATCAAGAAAAACTGCTTTTGTTCCACATATTTTAAAGTAGCTGATACATTATCCGGATTTTCAGCTTGGTTGATCGCCTTAACAATGACTGTTGCCGCTGCTGTTGCAATCATATTCATTGCTGTTCCGACTAATGTCTGATCCGCATTCAAATTAACAGAAGCAATCCCCAACAAACAACTAAACAAGAAACCGAAAAGAGCTGAAGCTAAAACAACTGCCGCCAACATGCCAAATGGACCGACACTCACCGGTACATACTTCATTGCCAGCGCTCCACCAAGAGCTCCCATAACCATGATACCTTCCAACCCTAAGTTGATGACTCCGGAATGTTCTGAAAAAGCTCCTCCTAAAGCCACTAATAGAAGAACAGAAGCGAAGACTAACGTATATTGAATTAATAAAGTCATTTTTCTTCTCCTTTCTGTAATTCTTGTTTTTTCTCTAGTTTCATCTGTTGATGATGCTTATACCAAACTTTCATAAATAGCACAAAGGCACTAAAATAAATGATCGTCGCTGAAATCAAATCTGCAATTTGCGATGGATACAAAGACTTATCCAAATAAGATCCACCCAAAGTAATATGTTCAATGAAATAACTGGAGAAAATAGAGCCGATTGGATGCAAGCCTCCTAAGAATGTAGCCGCAATCCCATCAAAACCCATACTAGGAACAGAAGAAGAGGTCGTAGCCCATTGTTCAAAATCCGTCAAGTACAATAAGGAAGCCCCTAACGCCGCTAATGCTCCACCAATCATTAATGTCACAATGATATTCTTCTTTTCCTTCATACCGGCATAACGAGCACCATTTTTATTGTAACCGGTCGCTCTCAATTCATAACCAAACTTCGTTTTAGTTAAGACAATCCAAACCAAAACCGCGATTAAAATGGATAAAGGAACAGCAATCGTCATGTATTTATTACCAAACAACTTATCCAAGCCCAAAGTAGGCAACATCGCTTTTGTGCTTTCTAAGCCAAAGGTATATGGAGAAGCAGGTTGTTTCACCTTAGCCAATAAAGTATTCGTTCCATATAAAATAATCCAGTTTAACATGATGCCGGAAATGACTTCATTCACATTTTGGTAGGCCTTCAAAACACCAATAATGAAACCAACAAAAGCTCCTACTATTAAGGCACCAAGCAAACAAATATACCAAGGCATATGGAAAGCTAAAGCCAAATAAAGAGAGGTCGCAATGCCGATGGTATATTGACCAGCCGCTCCGATATTAAATAAACCAACCTTATAACAAAAACAAACTGACAAAGAACAAAGAATTAACGGAGCTGTCTTCACCAACGTCGTTCCAAAGTATTTCAAACGAGAAGCACTCTTAGAGAAAGTCATAAAGTTTTCAATAATGGTGATAATACCACGAAAAGCTCCTTGTGGATTGATGGCCAATAAAACCAAGAATCCGATAAACAAACCGATTAAAATACAAATCAAAGAAGAAAGAATTGTCTGCATGGACTCCGATAGACCAACGCTATTTTTACGCTTCATGAACAACTCCTTTCTCCTGGTGCTTTGCACCAGACATGTATAGACCTAATTCTTCCACGGTCGTTTCTTTCGGCTTCAAATCCCCAACAATTTCTCCTTCATACATGACTAAAATACGATCCGATAAATTCATCACTTCTTCCAGTTCTAAAGACACTAATAAAACTGCATCTCCTTGATCACGAGATTGAACCAGTTGTTTATGAATATATTCAATCGCTCCGACATCCAGACCACGTGTCGGTTGTACCGCCACCAAAAGATCATGTTTCTTATCTAACTCACGAGCCACAATCGCTTTTTGTTGGTTACCACCTGACATCGAACGAACGATGGAAGAGGAACCTTGCCCTGAGCGAACATCAAATTTTTCAATCAACCTATCTGAATATTCCCGAATTTCACCTTTCTTCAAAAAGCCGATTTTATTCGTGAACATTTCTTCATCATACCGTTGTAAAACCATGTTGTAATCCAATGGATAATCCAAAATCAATCCATGTTTCTGACGATCTTCCGGAATATGACTAAGATACTTAGAACGTTGTTTAATACTATCTTTGCTAATGTCTTTTCCATTCAAAATAATTTCACCAGAACTAATCGCCTCTAGGCCTGTAATTCCATAAACCAACTCGCTTTGTCCATTTCCATCAATACCGGCAATACACACAATTTCACCAGAGCGAACATCAAAACTAACATTCTTTACCGCATTATTTTTATGTTGTTTAGAAGGAACTGTTATATTTTTCACGGAAAGAACTACCTTCTTTGGCTTCGCTTCCACTTTATCCACAACCAATTGAACATCACGACCTACCATCATCTTAGATAACTCCTGTTCATTGGTTTCTTGAATATCCACCGTTCCGATATATTTACCACGGCGTAACACAGACACACGATCAGCCACTTCCATAATTTCATTTAATTTATGTGAAATGAATAAAATGCTTTTACCCTCATGAGCTAAGTTTTTCATAATTTGCATGAGTTCCTCAATTTCTTGTGGTGTCAAAACCGCTGTTGGCTCATCAAAAATCAAGATATCGTTATCTCGATAAAGCATCTTCAGAATTTCCGTTCTCTGTTGCATACCAACCGTGATATTTTCAATTAGGGCATCCGGATCTACTTTCAACCCATATCGGTTGGATAAATTTAATACTTTTTTTCTCGCTTCTGCCTTTTCCAGAAAACCATTTTTGGTTGTTTCAACCCCTAAAATAATATTATCCAAAACACTAAAACACTGCACCAATTTAAAGTGTTGGTGCACCATTCCAATCCCTAAATGATTCGCATCATTTGGATCTTGAATGGTAACCACTTCACCATCTTTTCGGATTTCTCCTTCTTCAGCTTGATACAAGCCAAAAAGAACTGACATCAAAGTTGACTTACCAGCTCCGTTTTCACCCAACAGCGCATGGATTTCACCTTTTTTCAGTTGAAGTGTAATATCGTCATTTGCTATAATGCCAGGAAATCGTTTCGTAATGTGTAACATCTCAATTGCATATGGAGTTTGCACGTTCGAATCCTCCTTGTTGTTTTTACTATTATAAAATAATTTTTACATAAATTTAAGCGTTTTCATAAAAAAGAGGCTATTTTCATAGCCCCTAATTTCTAATCGGCTTAAATTACTTAATATTGCCTAAATTTGACACTTTAACAAATTCTGTCTTTGGAAGTTGTTTTGTATTTGTATCAGAAGAGATCGTCAATTTCTTCTCGTAAATATCTTTCACCAACTTAGCATAATCTTCTTTTGTAAAGCCCTTACCAAATTGTGTTGTTTCTGGTAAACCAACATAGTTCTTTGCATTATCAGCAGAAACAACGCCCAAATTATCAATCTTGCCTACATAATCAGCCCACTTACCATCTTTAATAGCAGATAAAGTATCTTTGGTTGTTGTACCTAATGCTTTCATAGCTGAAGTAACTGTTAAACCTTTTCCATAAGTGCCGTCAATCGTTGCTTTTTGGTCAACATCCACACCAATGATCTTACCTTTAGCTTTTTTAGCTGCTTCTGCAACAGATGTAAAGATACCGCCTCCGCAAGAGAAGACAACTTCTGTTCCACCCTTGTACCAAGTATCCATAGCTGCTGTGATATCAGCATCGCCCTTGAATTGGTTGGCATAAGCATATTTGATTTCAACATCTTTAATACCCAATTCCTTAGCAGCTGCTTCCGCACCTTGGATAAATCCATAACCATAACGAACAACAGCTGGAACCGCCATACCACCTAAAAAGCCAAGTTTCTTATAGCCTAACTTAACAGCTGCATAACCTGCCATATACCCAGGGATTTCTTCGTGATAAACAGCTGAATAAACGTTCTTAGTATTATAGTACTTCTTTACATCCCAATTAGCAGGATTAAAGTCATACTTTTCACCCTTCTTCTTTTTACCGGCTTCAATTAAATCACCAGCCGCTACGTCAAGAGCTACGAACTTAACATCTTTCATGTTTTCTTGTCCAGCCACTTCAACGATAGCTCCTGCAAACAAATAACCAGGCATAACAATAACGTTATAGCCTTCGTCAACCGCTTTTTCAATCATCGCCACACGGTCTGTTGTATTATCTCCTGCCGGCTTAAAGTAGTTGAACTTAGCTCCATTTTCCTCAGACCATGCCTTAGCAGCTTCATAAGTTGCTTGGTTGAAAGATTGGTCTGTGATATCACCAGAGTCAGTGATCATGGCCACCTTCATATCTGTTTTCTTTTTGTCGGTTGGTTTACCTGAATCTTTACTTCCACAAGCTACCATACTTAAGGAAAGAAGACCGGCTAAAGCAGCCTTGAATAATTTTCTCATTTTTCCTCCTAAACGTTTTCCGTTCTTATTTCATAATAAATAGGAATATATAGAAATTCAACCAAATTGTGAAAATTGTGTGAACTATTTAAAATATAATTTTTTAATATTGAAAGCACTTTCAAAATGTATAATAATTCTATGAAACTAGAAATCAAAAAAATAGGAATCAATGGCGAGGGGATTGCCTATGATCAAAAAAAGCCTGTCTTTGTTCCAGGAACTTTTCCGGGCGAAGTCGTTGAAGCAACCATCAGTGAAAAAAAAGCTCATTATGCCCATGCCAAAATCAATCGAATACTGCAAAAAGCCCATTATCGTCGCCCAAGTCCTTCCCCTATCGAAGAACAACTAGGTCATCCTTTCTTTGGTATTGAATATGAGAAGCAATTGACCTTTAAATTAGATTTATTGACAGAAGCTCTTTGGAAATACGCTAAAGTCAAACGCCACTGGGTTCGTAAAATCAATCCTTCTGAAAATGAATTTTCTTATCGTAACCAATGTAAACTACCTATTCAAGAAAGACAAGGAAAATTGGTTTGTGGTTTATTTTCCCCTAACTCCAACCAATTTCAAGTGGTACATCACTTCTTAACTCACGATCCAGAAGTCGAAAGAATTCGTAAGGAATTATTAGCTATTCTCAATCAACATCATTTCCCTGCTTACTCTCACAAAACCAAACAGGGATTACGCTACATCGTCATTCGCTGTATCCATGGTATCAGTCAAGCTACTTTAATTACCGGAAAAGACACATTAAATAAATGTTTGATAGATGATTTCAAGAAAATTCCCCATTTACATTCCTTACATCAATCTTGGAACACTTCCAAACAGAGTCTTCAATTCTTTGGCGAAAGAACAAAACTACTCTTTGGTAAAAAACATCTTCTCATTCCTTTTTCATCCATTTACTTACACGTATCCCCGGAAGCATTCTTTCAATTAAACACAAAACAAGCGGAAGCTCTTTATCACTATGCCGTTTCGAAAGTTGATCCTTGTCATATCCTAGTAGAAGCCTATTGCGGCATTGGGGTGATGAGTTTATTAGCCAGTTCAAAAGCAGAACAAGTCTATGGTATCGAATTAAATCCGCATGCCATTCAAGATGCAAAAAGAAACGCTGAACTAAACCACTTAGATAATTGTCATTTTGAATGCGCGGATGCCGCTGATGGTTTATACAAGATTGCCAAAAAACAAAAAATTGATACTTTACTGATTGACCCTCCCCGTAGCGGTTTAGATGAAGCCATGTTAGAAGCTATTTTAAAAAGCCAACCGGATCGAATTATTTATATCTCATGCAATCCAGCCACTTTAGCCAAAAATATAGCTGTATTAAAGTGGAAATATCAAATTTTAACGATTCAAGCCTTTGATTTGTTCCCTCAAACCCCACATGTAGAGTGTCTTTGTTTACTGTCAAAAGTACAGAAGTGAAAGGCTAGAAAAATCTCGAAATCAAAGAAATCCGGGAGTTGAAGCAGGTGATTTTGGTCTCAGTATTCTTTTTGTTATTGTTTTATAGAAAGTTATCCATTGAGAAATTGTAGTATGGTTGAGTTGACAAAATGAAAACGGACAGGTGCAGTTGATGGGATAGATGCAAAAATTTATATATTGTAAAAACAATAATTATGCTTTGATAATACTCAAGAAATGGAAATTGATAAATGTTGGCAAAATAATATGGGTATTCATATGAGTAAGAAATACAATGATGTGAGAATAAATTCAATTGAAAGAAATATAAAGAAAAATCCTTTAGACTATTTGGATTATATTAACAAAAACAAAAATGAGGAAGAAATACTAAAAGTTTTAAAATACTCTGGTTTTTTTGTTACAGATAGAAATGAAACATTATTTAGTAACGATACTAAACGTATAATAAAAAATTGGGTTAAAGATAACCTTTCAGATAATAGTTATAAGAAATTTAGACGATTATCTAAAGAGGGTGATAAACTAAATAAAAAAAGAAATCAAATAAAAAAAGATATATTAAAAATTGAACTGATGAAGTGTTCATATTTAAACTTGGTGGAAAGGTTTAATGATCAAATATCTATAAATTTAGATAAATTAAGTAAAACTTCATCTGAGTATGAGCAACAACAATATCTAGCTTCTAGCGAAAATATCATTTTAGGATTTGGAACATTGCTTAGAAATGGATTTATAAATGGCAAGTTGCCATATGATCAAAATGCTGATGATAAAGATGTAAATGATATCCTAGTTTTAATTCAGTTACTCAATTTAGTAAATGATATAATCGGTAATTGGATGTTCGGAGATGTGAAAGTAAATACTAGATTATTTAATAAATTATATATTAGTGAAAACCATGGAATAATTACAGATAGAATATTTTCATTTTTAGAATATTATAATTTAAATCATGTTAAAACTTTGAAAGATTTTGATAATGGAAATGAGATAATTAAATATTCAAATGCCTTTAGAGAAAAATTAAAAGAATTCTTTTATAGTGATGACTTAACTGAAGAATACCTAGGCATAAAACTGGAAAGATGGGTTTCCATCTACACTTACTTCTACAAACTAGCTATTAATGAAAAAAACGTACTAAAAATAGATAAAGAAAAATTAAAAAATGATTTATTTCAAAACAAATTTAGTGTAGATGAAATAAAGGCTATTTTTAATCATCTGGTATTTGGTAAAAGCAAAAATGATTTATTCTCATCATTTTTAATTGAATACAACAATTTTATACTTTTACTTCCATCAATAATAAAAATGATTGAACCACTAAAAAGTCTAATGGTTCTTTTTACCAATAATAATGAAATATCGAAAAAGGGTTCCAAATATGAAGATTACATACATAAGTTATTATTAAGATACAATCTTAGTGCTATTAAGAATGTCAATACGAGTAGTAATGGTGAGAGTTACGAATTAGATATTTTACTATATATAGATAATACATTATTTGTCATTGAGTGCAAAACTCAATTTCAGCATGATAATGTGAGAGGATATTGTCGCAATATTCAGGAACTAGACTATTACATTGATAAATTTAAACGTAATTTAAAATATTTTACCGAGGATGAAAATGGTAAGAAAAGCATCAATTCAAAGCTTAATGCCATTAATTGCAATATAAATAATGTAAATGTAGTCCCGGTTTTATTAACAAATATTTCTTATTCCTTTGTTGAAAGAGAGGGAATATATATTTTAAAAGATACAAAATTATACAATTTTATTACTGCCAATAATCCCGTGATACATTATATTGATAATATAAATAAGAAATATTTCATAATAAGGATGTTATCTCTAGAATTATTTATAAATAAAAGAGCAAATACATTTATCGATTTTCTTAGAAAAAACAATAATTATGAAATAAGCCCATATTGTGCAATAGAAAAATTTTTTTAAATGATCAATTTTTAAAAAGATATAAATTGTATATTACACGGCAAGATTTCAACAAAGACACATATGATAGAATAATCAAGAAGTACTGTAAACAACTTGAATAGTTCTTAAGATATATTTTCACAAACAGAATCAGATTCATTAAAACATGCCCTAAAAAGTGGCCTATATCATTGGGCCATTATAGTCTGATACATTTTAACTTAATGATAACTACTACCTATCGTTAAAATGTTTATAGATATGTTTCCACATACAAACAGGACTACTTGACATACATAGTGTTCACTCGTTTCATCATATAGAGAGTGTTGTTTTGAAGATGATGTACCATATCAAAGCATCGAATCAATCAAACGTTAACAATGATTGGAGTTGAGAATGTCTATCACCCGTTTTATTCATTTAAAAGAAAGTGAAAATAGTGATTTTGATATGAAAAATTTAATAGAGCTATTAAGGAAAAATATTCGGATCAATATCAGTTTGAGTTAAGAATAGATAGAAAACGATGTACATTTGCAATCGATTATTTTATTTTCATTCAAATCATAGAATTTTAGACTATGCAAATTTTATTTTATGGATAAGGACATATTTTCCAAAAGAAAAAGAAGTGGTTTTAGTGGATGAAAATGATACAGATCAAAAACTACTTTCATCAACTATACCAGTAGAGGATATTGAAAAGTGGGTAGAGAGTTGATGTATAAAAAATGATGACACGATCTGAATTATTAAAGTAAGATTTTTTGGTGATTTTGGCAAATGTCGAAAAACTTAAAACAAAAAAACAAATACAACAAAAAGGATATTAGTAAACATGTTAGATGAAATCAAAAATTATTGGCATCAATTAAAAACAGAGTATGAAAATAAATATAACAAACCGTTTTTAAAAGAGTTTCAAAGTTCAAAAGAATATCTTGAAAAAATGAAAAGTTATCTTCTGGCAAGGCATAAAAAATACCCCTCAGATGTCGATACGATATGTACACTTGCGTCCGTGCAGTTAGAGCTTGGATCTGGTGAATTGGAATATATAAAATTACTAGAAGAGTTTTTGGATCAGTTTTGGGAAATTTTAAATCACAAGCAGAAAGCAAGAATTTATACAAACATTGCGTTTGGCAAAGATTATTCTAAAGAAGCATTAGAGTATTTGAATAAAGCGAAAGATTTAAAATCACCATTTGCAGAAACATACACCGCTCTTGGACTTTACTATTTTTCTGAATACGAGTTCTATAGAAACGAAAAAAACATATCAATCAGTCATGAATATTTTAAAATAGCCAAAAATATGAATGAAAACTATGCGTATTCTTTAAATTATGCGGTATCTCTCTATGAACTGAAAGAATACCACAAAGCAAAGGAACTATTCTTGAACTTGCTTAGAAATAATCCAGACAGAATGTGGCTTAAGCTATGTATTGCTTATTGTGAAGTAAATCTTGGAAACAAAGAGAAAGCGATTTTCTATTTAGAACAGATAAGGCCCGGACAAGATGATCATTATGATTTGAGCACGGATGATATCTCAGAGTATCAAATTTTTGATGCCTATTATGCACTGGAAGAATACGATACATTTCTATCTTATTGTATTGAAGAAGTAGACAACGATTGTTATACAGCAAATTGGGATCATTTATTTTATACTCTATGGATAAAAGGACAAATGGAGCGATTTTCCAAACTTGAAGAAAAGAATAGAACCTACTTTGATGAGACGATAAAAGAGGCTATAGCCGATGAAGATTACGATAGCGAAGAAGAAAAACAAAACACTATCGCAAGCTGGAAAAAAGATCAAGAGGATTTTGAGGAAATGATATCCCGCATCAAGAAGAATGCGCCAAGACCGGCAATGGAATTGAAGTTATATCCAGAGTATTCATGTTATATGGTGGACTGTGTTAGGCATAAATTTTGATAGGAGTCATTTATATGAAATATACAATGGAGATACTGGACACTGCCTTAGACAACCTACAAAGCAAGGATATAAAAGAGCGCAAAAAAGCCGCAACATTTTTTATGAGAGCTGCTTGTGCTGAGCTTGGAACTAAAAATACAAAACCTGTAAAAGAATGGTTTATTGTCAATACAGAAAATTATTTGTCCGCTATAAAAGAAGAAACAGACCCTGAGATGATATGGATATATCTATATACATTACAAAATTTTTGTGCAAGATATCTTCATTTAAATCATCTGTATATCATTGACTCAGATATCATGACAGAAGATACTATTCAAAATTTTGAAGAAAGAAGTCAAGAATATGCCTATGATCTGCTTAAAAAACAGATACATCCTAAAGTATTACAAGGAATTGCATCATTTTTTTGGATATATAGACAAACGTTTGTTTGGGATCTTTTTATAGAAGTTTTAAAACAAAAAAAGACAAATTGACATTGTCTCATATTGGGATAGCTATCAGACAATGTTATGATTTATCACAAGAAAATAATAGAAGCATTTATATTTCAGATATTCAATTAAAAGAATTGCTGAAAGTGTTAGAAACGAAAAAAATATTGCAAAAAGAGATGAAATTATTGGAAAATTTATACGACTGTTCTTGAACTAAAAAAGATGGTATAAGGGATGACTATAAAATCAAAAATTTTTAAATGGTCTTGGATCATCACAAGTAAATGAAGGCAATCGTCGTGATACCTCTATCCTAAATCACTCCGGTTTAAGCTCCAAAAACGATAATATAAATGATAAAGAAAGGATGATCTATAAAATGGAATACGAATTGATAGTGATGATGATTGTAATAGTGATAATGATTATATTCGTTATTTTTCTTTCATACTTGATATCATCTTCATTTTCTAATTCACACAAATCACTCCAGTATCAATCATCCTTTGAAGATGGCCAGAAAAAAGCAGGCCGTTATGGGGAACGGGTTGCCATTCACTTGATACAAGAAATTCTTAATGAAAAGGATGTTTTATTAACTAATGTGAAAATTTCTTTTGAAGATAGAGAAACAGAATTAGACGATGTTATTATCAATAACCGTGGTGTTTTTATTATTGAAGTAAAAAATTATAGTGGAACCCTATCGGGAGATGAAGACGATTTTGAATGGATCAAAAATAAAGAAACAGAAGCCGGAATTTTTTATCATAAAATGGTCAAAAATCCGATCAAACAAGTCAAGCGCCAAATTAGTATCTTATCTCAGTATTTACGAGAAAATGGGGTTTTTATTTGGGTGGAAGGATATACCTTTTTAGTGGAAAATAATAGTCCGATCAACAGTTCCTATGTATTAAATACTCAAAAAGATATTCATACGGCAATCCATTTAGGAACTAACAATAAAATAACCAAAAAAACGAAAGAAAAAATCATTAAACTTCTTTCATAAAATCAATCTCTGAAACCCGCTCCTCAATGCCCAATGCGACATATGTCACTTCATTTGGATCATGAATATAGCCAATGACTTGCCCAATGATATTCATATTTCCCACTTTTAACCCACTAAAATATATTCCATCACGACATCACAAAGATGACCATTTTTATCATATCCAAAGTACACCGGATATACCCCATCTCCAAATCCCGATTGAATCATCGGGATAGATAATTCCGTACCTGGAATTTCAAAGTTGATCCAATCTCCACCTTCTCTTTGATATAACGGGTATTTCAATGCGTTTTGTCGAAATACTTCCGCAAAAAAATCATCGTAGATATTCTTGTCAGGATGTTCCTGATACCACCTTTTTTCAAAATCACAGTATACATTTTTTGTCTGTACATCAACAATGGTTGCAAGTCCTGCATCTACTTCAAAGCCAAAAAAACTACCTTCTTGAACCGAGGAAAGATCCTCATCCCCCCTTAACGCTTCTTGATAGATGATCGGTTTTTTGTCAGTAAATTTAACCCTAGTTGCCATATATCTATCATGTTCTTCTTCTATCTTAATCACCAAGGTTTCCAATTTATATCTACCTACCGGAACCGATTGTAAATATGGTTTTTCATCTTTACGCAACCAGACCAATGGATCTCTTACCAAAATTTCGCCACTTGGAAAACTCACCTCTCCCATATCAAGTACAACTACTTCTTTACCTTGAATTTCATTCATCTCAAAACATGTTGCATAATTGATTGGTGATACCAGAAAGTGTTTCACCTCTTCATACTTTGCAAGCCATTCTCGAGTTGGTTGAATTTTTTCCACCGGTTCATCCTCCTTTTTCTATTCTCTATCGTTATCCGACTATCTCTTCTACAAATTCCTTGAAACCGCATAGATCTATTTATACTTCATGTTCTATGTGATTAAATTGTGCTTTTAAACGACTAAGTTAATTATACAAAATAAAATAGTGAATTCGAATATTATCTAAAAGCCTTGAAGAATTTCATAGAAAACGATCATTCACTATGTCACAATAATATAAAGATGGTAAACCGCAAAATCAAGCATAAAAAAGCCATCACTCAGCTAAACAATCAAACAAAAAGCAATATGAAAAAGCAACCTTTAGTCGCCAAATTGTAAAGTGATCTTGGTAGTCTGCAACTATTGGTTTTGATATTGTTTCATTAGCAAAATTGCCAAGGAGAACCGATATGATACTTGCTGATAAAATCATTACTTTAAGAAAGAAAAATGGATGGTCACAAGAAGAATTGGCCGATCAACTTGAAGTCAGCCGCCAATCCGTATCCAAATGGGAAGGGGCTCAATCCATACCTGACATGAATAAGATTTTAAAATTATCAAAAGTTTTCGGAGTTAGTACCGATTACTTATTAAAAGATGAAATCGTGATAGCGGAAAATGAAACTCAACCCGAAACAGATAACCATTCGGCTGAAGTTTCTGTGTCTATGGAAGAAGCAAACGCTTTTCTACAGTTTAAAAACATTTCATCTTCACGGATTGCCTTAGGGGTAATGCTCTGCATTTTTTCTCCTATAGTACTCATTCTTTTGGATTTTCTTCAAGAAAATCATTTTCTTTCCATATCTGAAGAACAAGTAATAGGAATAGGGATGACTGTACTATTGATACTGGTCGGTATAGCTGTCGCTTTATTTGTCACTACATCCATACAAGGAAATCGATATAACTATCTCGAAAAAGAAAGCCTGGATACAGCTTATGGTGTTAAAGGAATGGTATTGGAAAAACGAGAAAAATTTCAAACCTCCTATACCTTTCAAATCACAATAGGAATTATTCTCTGTCTCATCTCTGTCATTCCTCATCTTTTCTTATCCATGATCCTTTTCAAAGAAAATGAGAAATTGGCTGATATGATCGCAATTCCATTGATGTTAATACTGGTTGGTTTTGGTGTATTTCTAATCGTTCATTCCAGCATCATTTGGGGTGGAATGAATATGCTTTTAGAAAGAGAAGATTACACACGTCTTCACAAAGAAGAGCAACGTAGAAACGCCCCCATCACAACCATTTATTGGTGTCTGACCATATCCATCTATCTTGCCTATAGTTTTATAACTCAACAATGGCATATCAGCTGGATTTTCTGGCCTATTGCCGGTGTCTCTTATGGCGTTATTATCGGTCTATTCAAACTCATTCGAAATAAAGCCTAAACAATACAGAACGATCCATTGCTTTTTACATATAAAAATGCTATAAGGATAAGTAGAATATTTCATAAATAGATAGGAGTTTATATATGGATCAAAAAACGATATTGATCATTTTGTGCGTTGTTGTTTTATGGGCTGTTTTATTCGGTGTGTTTATGGTTTTCGGTAAAAAGAGGAATCAGAAAGCCAAGGGTTTTTATGCCGATCATCAAGACAAAGCCATTCTTCATTTATATGGCACAAAAATCAAAATAGATGGGAAAGATCTCTCCGAATTTCCTCATACCACAGGAGAAAATCTACAAAAAGTGGTAGCGTTAACTCCAGTTTCGCATACCATTGAAGCCGTTTTTCAATCTACTGAAAATAGAGGTTTGAAAACACGGAACGTTAAAACAGAAAATATACACTTTGAAGTCACTTTAGAAGCAGGTCACAGCTACTATGCCGGGTTGTATTTCTACTCCGAAGAAGAACGAAAAAACCATTCTAAAGATGAAGTAGATACCTGTATTTTAGAAATTCCACTCTCTTTGACAGGGGAAGGCATTTCAACCGCTTATATTCGAGTTTGTCAAGAACATTAATGAAATTTTAAAAGGGTCAATCATTTTGACCCTTTTATATACCTTTCTTACTGATCGAACTTCTTTTGATATTATTTTTCTGCAAACACAATCGCATTGGTCGCTTCTTTGTGAATGAGTACCTCACCCTTTTCATTAGATAGTTCCATGATAATATCTTTAACTCGATTCAAGTCATCATAATTATAATCCGGGCCATAAAACCAACTGGTGTATCTTTCCAGACTATTCAACGCATTTTCCATTACAGAAGATTGACGAGTCACGGTTTGAAAGTTGGCTTTATATCCGTCTTCCAACAAAAGATTGAAGAAATACAAAATATCCTTTCCTCCATGTTTCTTTGGGACGATATGGAGCCTTCTAGCAATTTCATCTAATAAAGAATCACTACTATCCAACCACGAGCCTATTAATATTCCCTTTTCAGCAAGAGATAATATTTTTTCGTAATTTTCATAATAAGAAATCGCTGGACTGTTTGCAATAAAAACATATTCATATTTCTTTGACACTTCAAAATCTTGTAGAGAAGAATGATAGATGGTCACATTCGGATATCCGTTATCTTTCAAATAGTTTAATCCTATTTTTCTCATTTCTTTTGAAGGTTCTAACCCCTCTACTACAGCCGATTCATCTAACAGGATTTTTAAATAATCTGAAGTTCCACATCCGACATCAAGGACACTGGCACCTTTTAAATCAACAAAGTGCTTCAAATAATCTACATAATTCACTTCGTTTTTTTTCGAAGATTTAGAAAATTCTTTTGCCCTTTTATCCCACATTCTATTGGATTTCATTAAATCCTGGGGATCCTTATTCAGTTTTTCATAACAAAATTCTCGTAAACTATTCATGGATTTTAAATTCCTTAAAGCTTTCCGGATGCACTTTTTTCATAGAATCAAAGACATCTTTTCCGACAAACTTTGTATATATTTCTCTAGCCTTCTTTTCTATATCTATATCCTGATACTTTTCCGGATAAGCTAATTTACCAATATAATACATATTAATTAATGCCGTATCATAATTCATTCCATAGGTAAAGTATGGCATTAGTCCATATACTTTTCCTGTTTTAAACGCTTCTAATTTTTTATAAAAAGTTGGATCTTTTTTCATATCCTCTAATAAAGGCGTTTTACCGCTCATATCAAGAAGCATCAGCTTTGGATTAATTTCCAATAGCTTTTCTTTATCCAATATGATGGATCTTTTATTCGTGATTTTATCCATCACATTTTTGACGCCTACCGTTTTTAATAAATCTAACTTTGTTTTGGTAGATAAAATCCCTTGAGGTCCCTTAAAAGTAGTAGCTCCTATATAAGCTTCTAATGGTTTGGAAATACCTTCTGATCGCTTTTTCAAATCACTTTCAACATCTTTTATGGTTTGGATAATTTCATTGGCTCTCTTTTCTTTCTGCATTGTTTTTCCAATGATTGAAAAAGTATCATAGGTTTCTTTATCAAAGATATTACCTTTCATAATGGTGCCGATAGCTACAACCGGAACTTTAGTTTTTTCCTGTAATTTATCAAAATCTTCTTTACTAGTTTCATAAGCCGCAAAAATTACATCTGGTTTAACAAAGGCAAGATTCTCATAATTTGGTGACAATTTTGGTCCACCATTGCCAACTGATTTTATGTTTTTCAAATTTGGATAAGCGTGATGAATGGATTGTCCCTTTACGGAATGACCTTTTTTCTCAGTCTCTTCTATCCCTACAAGATTCTTATCACCGCATACGTATGTATAATATTTCAAAGCACCATGACCTATGGTCACTACTTTTTCAGGCACTTTATTAAAATGCACTTGTCTTCCTTTGATATCCGTCACCGTGAAAGTCCCTTTTTTCGCAGTTGCTTTCGTGTTTTCTTGCGTCTTTTCCTTTTTACCCGTACATGCTGAAAGAGTTAATACTCCGGCTAACAAAACGAGCAAAAATAGTTTTGATTTCTGTTTCATCGTCTACACCCTCCTAATTTAATATAACGATTTTCCTATTTTTGTACTTTAGAATGTCAACATCCAAACCATACACAGTTCGTATATTTTCCCTTGTGATAATCTCCTTTGAACCATATTTGAATACCTCACCATCTTTTAACATTAGATATTTATCTGAAAACTGCAACGATAAATTCATATCATGAATACTGACAATAACGGATATTTGTTTATCCTTGCAATATTGTTTCATCAATTTCATCACTTCTACTTGATTTCTAATATCTAAATTACTAGTCGGCTCATCCAACAGTAATATTTCAGGTTCTTGAGCCAAGGCTCTAGCCAATACCACCTTTTGAAATTCTCCACCACTTAGAGAAGTAGCTTCTCTCATAGCGTAGTCATTTAAGTTGAGACGACCTATAATTTCTTGAACTATCGCATAATCTTCTTTGGTGGCCTTTCCTTTTATGTATGGGACTCTTCCAATCAAAATACTATCGAAAACAGTATTTTGAGGCGCTTCATTTTGTTGACTGACATACGCCATTTTCTTTGCTAATTGCGAACGTTTCATATGTTTCAAATTTTCGCCTCTTATGTAAATCGTTCCTTTATAAGGGCTTAAAATCTGATTCAAATTTTTGAGTAATGTGGATTTACCGGCTCCATTGATACC
Source organism: Bulleidia extructa W1219 (assembly GCF_000177375.1). Taxonomy (GTDB): domain Bacteria; phylum Bacillota_I; class Bacilli_A; order Erysipelotrichales; family Erysipelotrichaceae; genus Bulleidia; species Bulleidia extructa. The sequence goes on along the minus strand of NZ_ADFR01000003.1, from coordinate 126,460 downwards.
CAACAATGAAACAAATGCTCCTGCTTCAATATCAACACTTATATTTTTTAAAATTTCTTTATCATATTTAAATGATAAACGATCTATTTTGATAACACTCATTTACCTCTCCTTGATTAGCATATACAAGAAAAAAGGAGCTCCTATTAGAGAGGTAATCGCTCCAACCGGTAAAATACTCGGCTTTACGATAACCCTGGCCAATGTATCACTAAACAAAACAATAACCGCTCCTAAAAGCACGGTCGCCGGGAACATAAAACGTTTATCATCTCCTATGATGATTCTTGTCAACTGAGGGGCCAATAAGCCAACAAAACCGATGATTCCAACATAAGCCACCCCTATTCCGGTATTGAGAGAAGCAAGCAGTATGGAAAGGTTCCTCATAAACCGGATGTTGATTCCTAAAGAATGAGCCACACTTTCTCCCATATCCATGGCGTTATACTTCCATCTAAATTGATAGATAATCATCGATGATAGTATGAAAACCATTCCAACTATTAAAATTTGAGAATAATTAATTCGCCCCAAATCACCAAACGTCCAAGACACAGCTGATGCAATTTGTTCATCTGTGGAAAAAAACTGAATGAGTATGGTCATTGCTGAAAACATAGCGTTCAAAGCAACTCCAAGTAACAATACAGTTGATCGATTGGCTCTTTTCAAAGATGAAAACCAGAGAACTATTAAGGTACAAATCATCGCAAAAACAAAAGATAATATCCCTGTTGTTGCCATTCCAACCTCTATTCCCATACCCGAAAATACGATAAGCGCTATGTTGGCTCCTAATACAGAAGCATTAGAAATACCAAGAGTTGATGGCGAAGCTAGTGGATTATTTAATACCGATTGAATAATCATACCTGACATGGCTAAATTCATGCCGATAAACAATCCTCCCAAAATTCTTGGCAACCTTATATTAAAAACAATATGTTTTGTAATATCGGTTCCCTTTCCCAACAAAGTTAATAGACTTTCTTGAATGGTCATCTCGGAAGAACCCATATTCACGGAAATGAGTATATTGATAAACAAAATAATCAGTAACAATAAGATGTATAACACTTTTCTATATAACAAGTTTCTATATGACTTTTCTAAACTCATTTATTTTCCTTCTCTATGGCATTTTGGTTTCAACCATCGGTCATAAAACCACGGGAAGTTAGACATAACTAACCAAATCCGAGTCTATCATATCAACTATTCTTTTTCAACTGATATGAATCATGCTATAATATTGTAGATATGTGCTCGTGGCGCAATTGGATAGCGCATTTGATTCCGAATCAAAAGGTTGTGAGTTCGAGTCTCATCGAGCACACTTAAAAGACACTTGGTTCAAAGTGTTTTAGCTTGTTGATACCATAATCAACAAGCTTTTTTAATACTTCTTTCTAAAAGAAGAACGTTATCCTCTTGTGATAACGTTCTTCCATCATCTTATTAGTGATTTGTATTGACCGTTTCAAAATTTCCTTTCATATCGGTTACTTTTCCTGTTTTTTGTTTCACATCAATACAACCGGTTAGCCCAATCCCCATTAAAATGACAAGAAATCCACCGATCATCTTTTTAAGCATCTTATTTCCTCCTATTGTTTTTTAATTTTCAAAATTTCCCTCTATGAAAAAGAAAATATACGTCCGTATCTGTTCGATTATTCCCACTTGTCCCTTCATCTTTTAATGACTACCACATTCCAAAATTGAATCCTATCACCTAATTGTTCAATAAGATCATTTTGTCTTTTAAGATAGAAAATTCCACCCTGACGGCTTTTCCTAACGTCTCACCATCGACATGAAGATAAACCGGTTGATCAAATTCAAAAGATTGATAGGAATGTTGTTCAATATGGACATACGGAGTTTCAACATGTTTTCCCTCACGCGCACTAGGAATCAAGCCAACCATCCGAAAACGTTTAATTTCCGATATTTTAACAAAATCCAACAACCCATCCTGAGCACTGGCTTTAGGACTAAATAAGAAACCACCGCCTTCATAAGGCTGATTCATCACCGCAATAAAAGCCACGTCTTCTTTTTCATCTCTTAAAGAGAACGGTTGATATTCAAACATGGATAAAGCCCCATAAGCAAGATACACCAAATGTCCCATACCCACTTTATTCAAACGTGCCTTCCAACGACTTTTTGAAACGTGATAACAAGCTAGCGCATCATACCCGATTCCACAAGAAATCAAAAATCTTCGTCTTTGCGGTTTATCTCCTTGTAGAATATGAATCATTGGAACATCCACTTCTCGATATCCTTTTTTTAAAATGGATTCCAATGCTATCGTAATATCACGTGTAATGCCCATTCCTCGACCGAAATCATTTCCTGATCCACTTGGAATATATCCTAAACGAACCTTGGAAAAATCTTGAATGGCATTCACCGCTAAGTTCATAGAACCGTCTCCACCAATGATAATGACATCAATGACTTGACCATGCTGAAGACTTTTTAAAATGTCATTCACATCACGATTCTTAGTAGAAAAAAACGCTTGGTATAAAATACCTCTTTTTTGAAACTCACCTTTCACATACAACCATGTTTTGTTTCGATACGATCCCGAACCGGGATTAACAATCACATAATACACTAGGTTTCCTCCTCAAACACAAGAACACAACTTTGCCCATCCTGGCTGATTTTCACATTTGGATAAATTTCTTTCAACATTTTTTCATAAATAGATGGAAAGGGCATTGAAGGAGAATAATGGGTTAACCAGAGATCTTTCACACCACACTTTTGAGCAATATCACAAGCCTCTTGCATCATCATGTGCTTATTCATTTGAGCATTCTCTATCTTTTCCACATCTCCATACATGCCTTCTGCAATCAAGAGATCCGCTTGTAAAGCCTGTCGAACCAAAGAACTAGTTGGTCTGGTATCCGTTGCATACACCAAAGAAATTCCTTTTCTTTCATTTCCCAAGACAGCACTAGGTAAGATTTCTTTTCCTTCAAAAAGAACGGTTTCTCCCTTTTGGAGTTTAGACCAATATTGCACCGGTAAGTTCAAAGCCTTTGCTTTTTCTACCAAAAACTTCGGTTTTCTTTTCAAATCAAAACGATATCCCAAACACTCTACACTATGGATCAGTGGAAAAGCTTGTACTTGTAACTCTTCTAAAGAGAAAACAGAATGACCATCAATTTCAATACAGTTCACTTCAAAAGGAATAAAACGAGCCAATAAAGTCACTCCTTGAATCACTTCTTTCAATCCCTTTGGTCCGTAAATACGAATTGGTTCCAAACGATTATTTTTTGCCATAGTCAATAATAATCCCGGCAAACCGGCAGTATGATCTGCATGATAATGTGTCAAAATAATCGTATCAATTTGTTTTAAGGAAAGACCTTGTTCTTGAAGAGCGATTTGGGTTCCCTCACCACAATCAATCAAAGTTGCTTTTCCTCGTAATTTAATATAAAGCGAAGTCAACCACCGTTTTGGTAATGGAACGGTTCCTCCGGTTCCAATTAAATGGACTTCTATCATATTTCCCCTTTTCTACTGTTGTTTTAATAACTCCGATAACTTAGGCATCAATTGTTGCTTACGGGAAATAATAGTTGGATCAAAACCACTATGATCATCAATGATGGTCTCCAATAATTCCTGTAATACATAGGACATGGAACCACCATATACAAAATAAGAACCATTTCCTAAAACATCTGTAAACAACATCACCAATAAATCCAAGCCTTGACGTTCTTGTTCCTTGAAAACCTGTTCCTTCATCTTTGGAAGTAATGATTGTACTTCTTCGGTATGAGAAAAGTTAGTTTGTCCAATCGCAATATGATAACGATCCACATCATAAAACTTCAAATCACGATATAAGATATCCTTAGGTGTTGAATCCTTTAGAGCCACCGAAGCCGCCAACATTTCCACCGCATAGGCATTCACATCCTTAATACCGGCAATTTCAGCTAAGAATTGAACGGTATCCCTATCTTCTTGAGTCGTGGTAGCCGATTTGAAATTTAAGGTATCTGATAAAATAGCTGACAGCATGATCCCTGCCATTGGTTTAGAAGGCACCAAACCGGCTTCTTTATACAAAAGATTCACAATCGTACAAGTACAACCACAGCGATGATTACGATATTCAATTGGATGGCTTGTCGTGATATCACCAATATGGTGATGATCTATAATGGCTACAATATCCCCTTTATCAATATTCTGCATTGATTGATTTTTAGCGGAATGATCCACTAAAGCAATCTGTAACTTCCGATAATTCCTGGTATGGTAACGAGAAACTCCACCAACAATATCTCCATTTTCATTTAAGACAGGATAAGAACGAACCCGCGAATGATTCATCTTAGAAGCCACATCATCGACATATTCCGTATCTAAAAAAGTGATCGGATTACATGACATAATTTGTTCAACAGAATAGCTTTCATTAATCACTGCCGCTGTATGCATAGTACTTTCCGGGGTTTCAATAATGGCACAACCCAACCGTTTCGCTTCCGACATCACTTCTAAAGTAGCGCAAGCCCCCATGGTTAAAACCAGACATTTTGCCCCTTCTCGAATGGCATCAATTTGGCGCATTGAGCCAACCGACATCATGACCACACAATCTCTTACTTCATAAGGACTATCCGCCATTTGATCCACTGTAATCACGTGTACTTGACCATTAAAAGAAAAATGTTCCGGTTCAAAACGAATACGACCACCAATCGTTCTTGAAATATTGGCTAAACTGGCTGTCTTCATCAGTTGCTCTAAATCCGTTTCCGGATGAAAACGGAAACGAGATAAATCAGAAGTTGTACAAATCCCTTTTAACTTTCCTTCATCATTTATCACAAACAAACTTCTATTTTGCGTATTTTCCATCAAATGCCAAGCATGATGTACCGTTTCATAAGTTTTAATCGTTGTTGGTATATCTAATTCAATATCACATAAACGAGCCCTGGCATCCGTCATTAATAGTGGATTATCCAAACCGAAACGTTTCAAAATGAATTTAGTTTCTTCATTCAAAGGCCCTTGTCGACAAGCTAATGCTTTTTTCCCTGTCTCATTTAATAAGTTCGCATACGCTATAGCACTACAAATAGCATCACTATCCGGATGACGATGCCCACTCACATAAATTGTCTCATTTAACATTAATAACTCAATACCTCATTTCCTTCTTCCGTAATTAAAATCGTGTACTCCCATTGAGCCGAATCTTTCCCATCTCTGGTTGAAATTGTCCAATCATTATAAGGATCAATCACCACACTAGCTCCTCCCGCATTAATCATCGGTTCAATGGTGATCACCATACCGGGTACTAATACCATACCCCTACCCTTTTGACCAATATGAGCTACAAAAGGATCTTCATGGAATTCTAAACCAACTCCATGACCCCCAATATCTCGAACCACTGAATAACCGGTTTTCTTAATAAAGTTTTGAATCGCATAGCCGATATCACCTACATGAGCCCACGGTTGGGCAGCTTTTAAACCGATTTCCAAAGCTTCTTTGGTTACCTCACAAAGTTTTCTTCTTTCTTCAGAAACATGACCAATATAAAACATTCTCGAAGCATCTCCATAGTAACCATTTACAATGGTAGTGCAATCCACATTGATGATATCTCCCTCATGAAGTTTCTTCAAACGTGTCGGAATACCATGACACACTTCTTCATTCACTGATGTACACACATGTTTCGGAAATCCTTCAAAATGATAAGGGGCACAAATACCACCATTTTTTTCTGTGAATTCAGCCACGATGACATCAATTTCCTGTGTATTCATTCCAACATGAATATTTTTCTCCACTTCATTTAATACCAATGTGTTCAACGCCGAAGCTTTTCGAATCCCTTCAATCATGGTTGGTCGCTTGATATACTTATCTGCAATCACCGTTTCTCCCCGTCGACGAAGATACTCCATTTTTTCTAAGATGGAATTCGGAATAGGCTCCTTATCCATGATTTCTTTCCACTTTTTTTGATCCATATTTTCTCCTATCAATCTGTACTACCTATCCCACCATTTCGGATAGTTTCTACTTCTCTTTCTTCTGCCAGACCATATTGCATAAAAATACCTTGTACAAAACGATCTCCAGCCTTTAACTTCATCGACTTAGACGCATGAACTTTTGCCAAAATATGACCTTCATTATCCGATTGATAATAATCACTATCAATGACACCCACGCTATTATCTAATGTCAAACGATATTTAAAACCCAAGGAAGATCTTGGAACGATCAATAAAACATAATCTTGTTCTATTTTAGCACGAATCCCCGTTGGAATTAGTTGACTTTCTTGATGAATCACCACATCCATAGGACACACAAAATCATAACCGGCTGAACTTTTGGTTCCTCGTTTAGGAATTTCAATTTGCTGATAAGCTTTTTGAATAGCCTCTTCCTCATAACCTAATTTCAAAAGATCCTTTCGAAATTGTTCTAAACTTACTTTTTCAAATTTTGCAATTGCCATACTTACCCTTTCATCATTTCAATAAAAAACTGAACCAACACGTATTCGTTTGGATAAAAATCCAAAGCTTTTTCTTCACTCATCCATTCATTCCCAGAAATCTTGGCTTGTAAGAAAAATTCAAAAGCTTCTTTAGAAGTCACTCTTTTTTTCTTTTTACAAGGAATTTGTCCCAAAATAGCTTTCTTAAAAGTGATTAATAATTCTTTTTTCACATCCTCGAAAGTATAAACGATTTCATCATTAAAATCAGCCAAATCCATCACTTCTTCCAAAAGAGAAACGCACAACCCTTTTTCATCTAGTTGTTTTTCCAAACTGAAAGTCACAGCTTTTTCTTGGATATAACCCGCTTTTATATGACTACTCCTCGTATGAATGATTTCAATTTTTCGTTCATATCGTAACAAATTCACAAAAAAACCTCGAAAAAATTTCGGCATTGGAAATAATTGGAAAGTGTAATGATAGCCCTCATAATCTCCTAAAGCTTTTCTAGCTTCCAGATAACCCAAACGTTGATTTCTCATCATCATATCAGCATTAAATTCCAAGAAATTCGGTAACTCCACATGTGGGTGAATATAAGTAATAAAAGGAACTCCCATACATTCAGGGTGACTGACTTTCGCCCCTAGATCCACGACCACCAATTCATCAGCTCCTTTTTGTAAAGCACAATCAACCGGAACATTATCAAAGTAACCACCATCAATATAGTCTTGCCCCTCAATGGTACAAACCGGAAAAGCCGGATACGCTGAAGCACTGGCCAATAACCATTGTTTCCCATGGGTTTTCATCATCTCTTTATTCACGTAAACACCTGATTTATCTTTTGCTCTAGCCACTACTATGCCAAAATCAATGGGACTTGAGAAAAATTTTTCTTCATCATAATAATCATCAATCATTTTTTTCAAAGGAGTCACATCTAATCCCTTTTGTTGAAAATACTCTCGAATGCTATTAGATAAATGTTTACGTTGTTCAATGATCGTTCGAATTTGCCAATCATCCGGAATGAAATTTTGAATAATTTGATCCCGTGTCAAACAAGCATACATTTCTTTCATCTTATCCCAATCATCTTGAACTAAAAATAGGGCATTTAAAGCTCCAACTGATGTTCCGCAAATCAAATCAAACTGATAAGCTTCTCTTTCCTTTAAAGCTTTGATCACACCAAGTTCAAAAGCTCCTCTGGTACCCCCACCGGATAAAACCAAGGCTCTCATTTATTTTCACCTCTTTTTATCTATCATAACACGAAGCCTTAAACTCGTTATATAATAGGACAGATAAGAAGGAGTTTTTTAACATGAAATTACGCGTTGGTGTCTTTTTTGGCGGAGAATCTGTTGAACACGAAGTATCCATTATTTCTGCTCAACAAGCTATTCATGCCCTAGATAAAGATAAATATGAGGTCATCCCCCTTTACGTAGCAAAGGATCGTAAAATTTATTACAATCCGGAGAAGTTTTTTTCAGTAGAGAATTTCACCAATCTTCCTGCATTATTAAAAGAAAGCATTCAAGTGACTTTGGTCAATCTGGGAAATGAATGTGCCATTCGTCCCGTCCACATCGGCCTTTTTCAAAAGAAAACATTGGGAACGATTGATTTGGCAATCCCCGTCATGCACGGTACCAATGGTGAAGATGGCACCATTCAAGGGTTATTTGAAATGTTGAAGATCCCTTTCGCCGGTTGTGATATTTATGGAGCTGTGATCGGTCAAGATAAAGTCTTCCAAAAACACATTCTCCATGATAATCACTTACCGATTACCCCTTGGTTTTGGGTCTATGGTCAAGATATTGAAACCTATCAAACACAAATCTTAGAAAAAGTGAATAGCTTAGGCTATCCCGTCATCTTAAAACCGGCTCGCACAGGTTCTTCAATCGGTATTTCCATCGCTCATGACAACGAAGAGTATTTAGACTGTTTCAAAGATGCCATGCGTTACGATGAAAAAATCATTACTGAAAAAGTCATCAAGCCAATGCGTGAAATTAATTGTTCCGTCATTGGTGATCATACAGGTTCTCGAGCTTCTGTCCTAGAAGAAGTCACTCAACAAGAAAAAGAATTATTGGACTTTGATAAAAAATATGGATCGGGTGGTTCGAAAGGAAAATCAGGTATGGCGGCCACTTCCAGACAAGTTCCGGCTCCTTTATCCCATGAGGAAACGAAATACATCCAACAATTAGCGAAAGACACATTCCGTGTCTTAGGATCTGCTGGTGTATGCCGGATTGATTTCATCATGGATGCCGAAACCAAAAAAATTTACATCAATGAAATCAACACTATTCCAGGATCTCTAGCTTTCTATTTATGGAAAGAAGAAGGGGTTGATTTTAGTAAATTAATGAATCAATTAATTACCTTAGCGCTAGATAGAGAACGCCGTCGTAATCAGATCACCACTTCTTTTTCTTCAAATATTTTGGAGAATATGACAAAGGGTGGTTCAAAGGGTAGTAAAGTGTAATCTCACAGTCTATTGATAAAGCCATGATCAATAGGCTTTTTTTCTACGTTTTGACTTCTGATTATTTTTTACGATGATTTCCCTTTTCTTAAATCCTTACGGTATCGTTATGACATTTTTTATACTATCAACTTTACGATCATGCTTCAAATCTTTACATAATGGAGAAAACAAAAACAATATTTCGACCATTTAGCTCATGGTATAATGAGAACCTACACTATACAACTTTGAAAGGAAAAATATGAAATACTTATTTTGCTTATTGATACCAATAGGAGTATCCCTATTGATTATATGCCTCAAATCCATAATCCGTTTTGCAAAGAATGAAATCATTTATGAAATGCCTTATAAAAATAAAACAGGAACCTTTACACTTGAAACTGATGGAACATATGGTTTATGGCTTCATGGGAAACTATGGACCAAGCCTCCACTGGGAGAATTTGGTTTTAATATCACTCATCAACAGACAGGAAAGAAAATTCCTCTTTCAATAACCTTTTTACGTAGAAGCGTAAATGGAATTAAAACAGGACGAATAGAATTGTATTCTTTTCATGCAGAAAAAGGAACCTATGTCATTTCGCTAGATGGCGAAACGAGTCATCGAGATAAAATAAGTGCCATTATCCGCAATATGATCAATAAGCAATCTGTTGATGATAGTTTGTATTCTATTCAAATTCGTCATCATACTCCCGAGTATGTTTTACTGATATGTATTTTTGGTATGATATTCGGTTTCATGGCAACTCTTTTAGGAATTATTCTTCCTATTATTTTACCATAGTCAAAAAGTTATCTATAGATCCACTATGTCTTATCTACCAATGCTTAAATAAGCTCATCCCACCATTTTTTGTTTTGTTCATTCGTCAAATCCTTTATCAATCTATTCTCGTTTCATTCAGATCAATGTTCTTCTTTCGAACTCTGAAATCTTTCTATATAATAGGGGTATAAGAAAGTGAGGTTATTATGTCAACTCCACATAATAGTGCCGAAAAAGGTCAATTTGCGAAAACTGTCTTAATGCCTGGCGATCCATTAAGAGCAAAATTCATCGCTGAAACATTCCTTGAAAATCCTGTACTGGTCAATAATGTACGTGGTATCCAAGGCTATACAGGAACTTGGAAAGGAAAACCTGTTTCTGTGATGGCTTCCGGTATGGGGATGCCGTCTATTGGTATTTACAGCTATGAATTATTCAAAGAATACGATGTCGAAAACATCATTCGTATCGGATCCGCTGGTGCCTATGTCCCGGATTTAAAGATGTTTGATGTGGTTCTAGCAAGTGCAGCTTATTCGGAAAGTAGTTATGCCAAAGTGCAATCGGGTTATGAAGATTGTTTTGGTTACCCTTCTAAAGCGTTGAATGAAAAACTATTAAAAGCCGCTAAAGATCTAGAAATTCCGGTTAAAGAAGGGGTAATTCATAGTTCTGATGTTTTCTATCGTGAAAATCATGATGGTGGTGAAGACCCGGTTAATGATAAACACTGTATCTGCGTTGAAATGGAAAGTTTTGCGTTATTTAATAACGCTCGTGTTTTAGGAAAAAATGCCTCTTGCTTATTGACCATTTCAGATAGTTTAGTGTCTCATGAAGCCACTACAGCTGAAGAAAGACAAACCAGTTTTACAAGAATGATGAAAATTGCTTTAGACGCTGCTATTGCCGATTAAAGTGAAAAAGAAAATGGGGTTTCCCATTTTCTTTTTATTGATCTAATCGAATATGATTAATATCCAAATGATAAATCACATCTTTTCTTTCGACAACCACCTGAATTTTTTGGCGAATATTTTCCGTCATTTGAATGCGGTGAATCAATTCTCTAGTTGGGTTGATACAAGTTGGATGACCTGTTTCATCAAACATCGCAAAATCACCATTGGTATCTCCATATGAATAGCAAGCCTCCAGATCCAAATCATATTGTTCAGCTAATTGATGAATGGCTTTTCGTTTACTCTCGGCATCCCACATCGGAATCACTTCCCCTGTATAATAACCTCTTTGATCCACTTGATAGATAGTTCCACGCCAGTCATCAAATTCATATTTTTCCGCCATTTTCTTTACTAAAGCATCGGGCGAACCGGAAATCGCAATAATCTTATGGCCTAATTTCTTATGACGGCGAATTTCATCACGAGTAAATTGGTACACTCTTTCCCCTTTTTGTTGAATCACCCGATCCGCAATTAATGTAATATGCTCAGAGGATATGCCAACAGATACTTCTTTAAAAATAGCGACCATTTTTTGCAAATAATCATCGTAGTCACCTTGTCTTCTATCCCAAGCTGAATAAGCCGGTTGGACTTCATCACGCCAGCGATCAGCTTCAATAATTTCATGCGTCACCAGTTTCTTAAAGACCTCTGTAATTAACCCTTCTCGATAAATAGTTCCATCAATGTCAAAAAAAGCAGCGATTTGGCTCATAGATACCTCCTTGTTTTTTGCATTATACCATTAAATAGGAATTGAAATGAAATGAAATCAATTGTAGAATATGACCGTACACAGTGATGGAGAAGGCCTTAAAGCAGAACCTTTCAGCGAGTCTATGATGGTGGAAGTTAGACAAGGGGAGTTTTATGTGTTAAAGACTCCGGAGTGAACCGGTGAAACACGATACTTTTGACTAAATAGGCGGATTCATTCCGTAAATTAGGGTTGGTACCACGAATAAGCTCTTCGTCCCTAAACGAGGAGCTTTTGTTGTTTTAAGGAGGTTTTATGGCAAACAATCAACAACCAGAATTACCATTAAATGACCAAATGCAAGCGCGTCTAGATAAAATGAACGCTTTAGTCGAACAAGGCATTGCGCCTTTTGGTCAAGGTTTTCATCAAGAATCCCATGCTCAAGACATTAAGGATTTATATGGTTCCAAAACCAAAGAAGAATTGGAAGAAAAAAAAGTTGAAACAACCGTAGCCGGTCGTATCATGATGAAACGCAGAATGGGTAAAATGGGGTTCATCTCTTTATTAGATAAGACAGGGCGGATTCAAATCGTTATGAATCAACGCATTATTGGTGAAGAAATCTATGAATTATTCAAAAAAAGTGATCTAGGCGATATCATCGGTGTCAAAGGTACCATCATGAAAACACAAACCGGTGAACTATCCATTGAAGCTCATGAATACACTCATTTAACCAAAGCTCTTCGACCTTTGCCGGATAAATTTCATGGTCTACAAGATAAGGAAGAAAGATACCGTCGTCGTTATTTAGATTTGATCACCAATGATGAATCAAGAAAAGTAGCGATTTTAAGACCGAAGATCATTTCCGCCATTCGTCATTACATGGATTCCCAAGGGTATATTGAAGTAGAAACCCCTGTTTTACAACCACTATTAACAGGTGCCTCTGCCCGCCCTTTTATCACTCATCACAATGCCCTTGATCGTGATTTCTATTTGCGTATTGCCACAGAATTACCGTTAAAAAGGTTAATCGTTGGCGGATTGGAACGGGTATATGAAATTGGTCGTATTTTCCGTAATGAAGGAATGGACTTAAAACATAATCCTGAATTTACCACCATGGAAGCGTATTGCGCTTATTCCGATATGCAAGGCATGATGGATTTGACAGAAGGTCTTTATGAAACGGTAGCGATGGAAGTCTTCGGTAAGACCGATTTTGAGTTCATGGGGAAAACCATTTCCTTGAAGGCTCCATTTAAGAAGTGGAACATGGTTGATGCTGTCAAAGAATGCACCGGTATTGATTTTTGGAAAGAAATGTCTGTTGAAGAAGCTCTTCAATTAGCCAAAGAACATCACATCGAAGTAGAAGAACACCAAAAGAGTGTTGGTCATATCATCAGCTTATTCTTTGAAGCATTCTGTGAAAATAAGATTGAACAACCAACCTTTATTTGGGGACACCCGATTGAAGTTTCCCCATTAGCCAAAAAAGGTAAAGATCCTCGTTTTACAGAACGTTTTGAATTAAGCATCATGGGAATTGAAATGAACAATGCTTTCTCGGAATTAAATGATCCAATTGATCAAAAACAACGTTTCTTAGATCAATTAGCTGCCAAGGAAGCAGGAGATGAAGAAGCTTCGGAAATGGATCAAGATTATGTTGAAGCTTTGGAATATGGCCTTCCACCAACCGGCGGTATCGGCTTTGGGATTGATCGTTTTGTCATGTTACTAACGGGAAATGACTCCATTCGTGATGTTCTTTTATTCCCGACCATGAAACCTTTAGGATCCGAAGGAAAGAAGTTAGCCAATTCCAAAGAAAACGAAGAATTCTCGATATCCAATGAAAAAATTGATTTTTCCAATGTCCAGATCGAACCTCTTTTTAAAGAAGAAGTGGATTTTGATACCTTCTCCAAGTCAGATTTTAGAGCCGTTAAAGTAAAAGCCTGTGAAACTGTCCCTAAATCCAATAAACTCTTAAAGTTTACTTTAGACGATGGAAGTGGAGAAGATCGTATTATTTTATCCGGTATCCGTATGTACTATGATCCGGAAGAATTAATTGGCAAAACTTTAATTGCGATTACCAATCTTCCTAGTCGTAAAATGATGGGTATTGAGTCTTGCGGAATGATTCTCTCTGCTTTGCACATGGAAAATAACGAAGAAGTACTCCATGTCTTAATGGTGGATCATCATATCCCTGCCGGAGCAAAGTTATATTAAACTAAATTATAACTTCAAAAAGTGGGCAATTGAATAGAAGAAATGTGCTAAAAAACAATCATACTTATCTATAACATTGTCATCGCTGTTGATAAGGATGATGAAATCTTAGAAACAGATCATGTGATGATAGTCAGTAAAACCACTGTTGATATTGAAGATTATCCCGGTTTTAACTGACTTTTCATTTGTCTTTCTCGTTCATGCCATATTATAATTGCCCTAGATATATTGTGTAAGTTAAACACTAGATAGGAGATCATATAATGCCATGTACAACTCTTTTAGTTGGTAAAAAAGCCAGCTATGATGGATCTACTTTCATCGCTCGTAATGAAGATTCCCCTTCTGGAGAATTCACAGCCAAAAAATTTGTGGTCATTCATCCAGAAGAACAGCCAAGAAAATACAAATCAGTTCTATCTCATGTGGAGATTGAATTACCGGATAATCCTATGCGCTATACCGCTATGCCGGATGCCTTAGGAAAAATTGGCATTTGGGCAGCAGCCGGTGTTAACGCTGAAAATGTCGCCATGACAGCTACTGAAACCATTACTTCTAATGAGCTTGTTTTATCTGCAGATCCTCTTGTCGAATATAAAGAAGCAACCCAAGATCATCCGGAAGTCATTGGTGGAATTGGAGAAGAAGATATCGTCACTTTAACACTTCCCTATATTCATTCCGCTCGAGAAGGTGTATTGCGTTTAGGTTCTTTATTGGAAACTTATGGAACTTACGAAATGAATGGGATTGCCTTTCAAGATATAGATGAAATCTGGTGGTTAGAAACCATTGGCGGTCACCATTGGATGGCTATTCGTGTTCCGGATGATCAATATGTGGTCATGCCAAACCAATTGGGAATTGACCATTTTGACTTTGAAGATGCTTATGGAGCTCAAAAGAATTATCTATGTTCATCCGATTTAAAAGACTTCGTCACAAATCATTTCTTAGACCTATCTCTGGATGGAAACTTTAATCCAAGATGGGCCTTTGGGTCTCATTCTGATGCGGATCATGTTTACAACACTCCAAGGGCTTGGATGATGTTGAAGTATTTCAATCCAACCACTTATAAATGGGAAGGAGAACATGCGGATTACACACCAGAAATGGATAATCTACCTTTTTCTTTGAAACCGGAAAGGAAAATCACGATTGAAGATGTGAAATATTCTCTTTCCTATCACTATCAAGGTACCGATTTTGATCCTTACAACCAACACGCTGATCCACGATTAAGGGGGAAATATCGTCCCATCGGCATTAATCGAAATAACTTTTTATCTTGTACTCAGATTCGTCCTTATATGCCGAAAGAAAATCGCTCTTTAGAATGGATTTGTTATGGATCCAATGTTTTCAATGCCTTTGTACCTTTCTATACCAATATTGAAAAAACGCCTGACTATTTAGCTAATACCACAGCTGAAGTCACCACCGAAAACTTCTATTGGGTCAATCGTATCATTGGTGCTTTAAGTGATGCTCATTTTGCGGAAACAGCTAATCATATCGAACGCTATCAAAATAGCGTCCAATCCAAAGGACATTTCTTGATTCATCAAACTGATCAGCAATATTTATCTGAAAAGAAAGTGGAATTATTACAAGAAGCGAATGAAATCATCGCTGAAATGGTTAAAAAAGAGACTAATTTTACATTAGATAAAGTTTTATATACAGCCAGTTGCTTAATGAAAAACGGCTTTTCCAGATCTGATGCTTAAATTATTTTTAAAATATCATCACTGGTTCACATATGAAAAAGAAAAGGATTATTCCTTTTCTTTTTAAGATAACGAAAAATGAACACGACGATATCTCCTTTGATACCGCCGCTTTTCGTAAGCTATGACCTAATTTGAACTTCCGCTTTTTCATTCATAAAATGAAACCGGCGGCTTGCTCTTGCTTCTTAAAAAACTCTTCATAAAAATCACAAATTCAATCTTTTATTCAATTCTCAAAATATTGATATCGTGCATTCCGGTACTGAGAAGCACGCTGTGATTTTCTACAGAATGAAACCCTCCGGCTTTTGCTGCATCAGCAATCTGACCTTTTATTACACCCATAGGCATTCCTTGTAAATTAAATGCCATATAGCCTAAAATCATGTCCCATGGTCCGGAATAATCCGGTTCAATTCCTTCATTTAAACATACAACTACACCACCGGGATTTAATGCTTTTTTAACTTTGCAAAGAAATTTGCACCGCCTGCAATGGCGAATAACATAATGGATGAGCAGATGATTAGATCATATCCGCTGCCAATATCATCGTTTATAAAGTCTCCGGTTTTGACTGAAACGCTGTCTTGCATATCGGAAAGCGCCACACTTTCTTCGATAAGTGGCTGCATATCCGATCTGTCAAAAAGAACGCCCGTACGATTGCTTACGTCCTGTATAACTGCAATTCCAAGACAACCTGCACCGCAGCCCAAATCCAATATTTTGTGAATAGATTTATACTCAGGAAGGAATCGAAGAATTTCTAACAGTTCATATTGACGTATCCCTGATTGAGCATCACGCATCGCATCGCCATAAGATGCAAAATCCATAGACTGCTGTGTCTGTTCCTGCGGTTTAGGACCTTCTTTCACTTGCTGTGCTACGTTTCCAAGGCTCATTCCTTGATTATTGCAGAAAAATGCTAACATACTTCCCATATATGCAGGCTTCCCCTTAACAAGATATTTTGAAGTTTCCGGCATATTACAAAATGTATCTCCTTTTCGCTCAAGATAACCAAGACTGTACAAACCTTTCAAAAGATTGAAGGTGTTGCCTTCATTCCAGTTCATTTTTTTAGATAGCTCTTTTGTGGTAATAGGCTTTTCTAAATTAGAAAAGACATCTAATTCGATGGCACCCTGTATCAGTTGCTGATAAGCGGTGAGATACGGTAGTGCTGTAAGTTGTTCATAAATATTTGCTTTGTTAATCATAGTAATTTATCCTTTCTTTAATTTATAATTGCTTATGGCATAATTTTTCCATTTTATGTTTAGTGAATATCAGTTTTATCGATAAATTTCAGATTGTGGGTTTTCAAGCTCTGCAAAACCATTCGAAAGTCTCTTTCGTGCAACTTCAATATATGGATGTATAACGGCTTTTACAGGACATTGATGATAACACTCGGCACATAAAATACAATGCTTAGGTTCACGAACCATTTGTATGGTGTTATCAATATATGCAAACATATTGACAGGACAAGCTGCAACACATCGTTTACAACCAATGCATTTTTCTGTATTGATTGTAACTTTCTTATATTTTCCATGAATTTTTTCTTGGCTGAAAATGCGGAACATAATGCGTTTCATAAACGGTGCATATGCAAATTTCTTTCTTACATTGACCACAGCTATCTTGTCATTTACAACCTTTTCTGTTATTTTTGCCGCTTCTGCAAGGATTTGATCCTCAACTTTTCCCGGCAGATTTGGATTGATCCGTTTTTTGAAAGTTGCTGTCAAAGTATGCTCCGCAGCAATCTTAATGCCCATAATCGGAATATATCCTCTGCCATTAAGCGCTTTACCCATTTCTTCCAGTGCAACACTGCTGTGCACTCCCCCATAGGTCACAAGTGGAATCGCAGGAATCTGTTTTTCCTTTTCCCGAGGAAGTGCCCGTATTGTCCTGAGCATATTTTGCTCACAATGTCCGGCATATACCGGAGCACAGGGAATTAACAAATGATGTTCTCCAAGATCATTAACCAGTGTTTTTGTAATTGTGAAGTCCTGAATATACTTATCGTTTTTTGTGATATTGATCATATGACAGGAAATTCCATTATTTTCAAGCAAATGCATGAATTTTTGTGCCGCAATGAGTGTATGTCCTGATGGACTAAATACAATAAAAACGACTTTCATTGCTTATCACTTTCCTTCCGTTTATCATCAAAACAATAATAACTGCCGTTTCCATACTCCCAGCTTCCACCCCCTGCTCCTAATTCAAAATGTAATTTAGCAATTCCAAGATCAATCATCGCAGTTTCTGTCGGCACTGTAATGGAAGCAGTTACCTGTCCATCTTTATATTTGAATACAAAGGGGCGTAAATTTCTTGCAGTAGGGGCAAGATAAACGGCATCCATACCATGGTTAAACCACTCCGGCAAAGGCGCTTCTGTTTCTATTAAAGCTTCCTTAGCTTTACTCTGCCTGTTCATACCATATTCCATCATTCGTTCTTTAAGTGAATGTTTTTCATCTGAATATCCGATTGCTATCACACAGTCTAATGTGTCGTTCGCTCTACACAATGTCGTCGCTGCTTTTTTGTCATAACTGGTTCCTACCCAACAACTAGATAATCCCATTGCGGTCGCTTCAAGAATTATTTTTTCACCATAACGACCCACTTTCTCCATACGGTCAGGAAGATCTTTGTTGCCAATCATAGCAATGTAGTTCTGAACACCTACAAATAAACCATAGCTTTTTCGGAATCCGTTAAAAAGTTCCGCTCCGCTTCCAATGACTAATTTTATATTAAGTCCGGATTCTTTGTTGAACAAAGCAATGATATCTTCAAGCTGTTTCACATACTTGGAATCAATAGGTCTATTTGTATACTTTCTGCGGGAGCATCTTTTTTTCATAGCGGAAAGATATTCTTCGATTTTCATTTTTACCTCCTCACGCAAAAATTTTGCAAACTTATTTTGCCTAATATATAATTAAATTAGTCGAATCTAACCTATTTTTTATATTATTTATTCATATCTTTAGCGTCAATGAAAGATGACAATAATTAGCTATTAGCATAAACTATTTATCGAATGGAGAAAATATAACTTTATGAGCGGGCAATTAGAAAAAATGTACAAGGATATTTTTGCGGACAGAGGCGTTATTCCGTGTGAACCCTTGCCCGGGTTTAATCCGAACGGCAAATTTTATAAAATGAATCCTGAGCTTGGAAAGGGACACTGCTGGGTATATCAATGTAACCCATACGTGACTATCACCATTATGAATCAGATTCACTACGAAGATACCTGTTGCGCTTTTGAACAGCCGGAATATATTTGCGTCGGTTATTTTTACTCTGTTTCCGGCGAAATACTGACACCATACCGCCGTTTGACATCCGGAGCAATCCAGGCATATGTAGGGAAAAAGAGTGAATATCGTATGATACTTCACAAAAAAATTCCTATAGACAGTGTAAGCATTACCTTTATGCCGGAATACTATAAGAAATATTTAAGCGAACAATACCCGGACCTTTATGAAAATCCTTCAGAAGCATTCGCACAGATAGACGGCTATCCCGATTTTCCTGAACTGGTCACGGTTTTCAACCAAATTAAAAGCTATATGGGTGACGGTATATCTGCAAAGTTGTTTTATGAAAGCAAAGTGAATGAAGCGCTTTCCATAATTCTTGAAAAAGCAAAAAAACGGAATAAAGAACATATTAGACATAGATTTTTAATACCCGATGATGATTTGGATGCCGTTGTATCTGTGGCTAATTATATTAACGACCATTATGCCGCGGATATCAGGATCGATTTTCTTGCACAAATTGCATGCATGAGCCAAGCTAAGCTGAAATATATATTCAAGGATGTATATCGGATGAGCATTCAGCAATATATTGTTACACGTCGTATTACACATGCTGAACATCTCCTTAGAGATACAGTACTTCCGGTATCTCAAATTGCCGAAATGGTCGGTTATAAACATATAAGCAGTCTGTCTGATATGTTTAGACAGCATACAGGAATGAAGCCTACCGAATACAGGGAAAAAATGCAGATGATAATAAATAAGTGATTAGGTTATTTTATGATATGAGTAACCAATGATAATGGGTAGATATCGCCTAAACAAAAGAGATAAAAAGACGAAGAAACAGACATCTAATGTGTCAAATACTAATTGAACAGATCTTACAAAATAAACGTTGCTGTTATATAAATTGAAGCGTTTTTCTTTGCAATCTTTGGCAAAAAGTGAATTTCCGTTGTTGTAGAGATTAAGGGATAAGTGGAATAGCAAGCATAGGAAAGGGGTACCCTTTCCATAAAAAATCTCTATTTCCCGAAGTTCCGGTGATAAAGATTTTGCTTGCTGGGAAGTCTCCCAAACCCTCTATGAACGCAGAAAGGAAATTCACCGCCCTCAAAAAGCCCTGTATTACAAGCCTGTATATGCCTCTATTTCGTAACATGGGTATGAAAAAAACGGTGTCCTTATGCTTTCTTTACAGAAGTGAAAGAACACCTCTTTTACGATTTCCTATTTAATTTTGATCCCTGCAATATACCTTTCTTATCTGTGGTAGAATACTTTTATCTGCAAGAGTTTTTACAGAACATCAAGGCTTTTCCCTCAAAAGTAGTAAATTGGTAGTAAATTCAACTTATTCTCTTGTAAATTCCCTTGTATTTCAAGGGGTTTGAGGGTTAATTATTAAAGTCTAAAGCAAAAAAGTCAATGGCTTCTTGAAAAATAGTACTATCACTTGGATACGTTAAGATATTTTCTACCTCTTCTTGCGTAAGCCAATACACTTCACAAACTTCTTCTAACTGAGGCTTTAAATCTCCATTCAACGCTTTCGCTACGAAAAAAATAACTTTCTTCCAAACACTTGGCATAACCAAATAGTGATGACCCCTTCGAAAACCCGGAAGCAACTGTATTTTCACATTTGTTTCTTCGAAGACTTCTCTTTTAGCCGTCATGAATTCATCTTGCCCTTGTTCCATATGCCCTTTTGGAAATGTCCAATGACCCTGAACTTGATGAATGACCAAAAACCTTCTTTGTTTCAAATCGTCTCGATAGACAATCGCTCCACAAGAGATTTCTTTTTTCATGTTATTTCAATCGAATCGTTAAATAAGTTGTTCCGAAGCGCTGATCAGCTAACTCATCAAAAAAATTTTCAACTTCTCGTTCACCAAAGGTAGCTAATAATTCCTCGTAAGAAATTTCTTTTAATTTTGTCAAAAAATAAATAGGACTTAAAATTTCAATAGTTTGAAATAATTTATGATCATCTTCAACAATAATGGCCTTTTGGTCATCATCTACATTTTGATTATAACAAGCTAAAAGATCCTTTACTAACATTCCCATACCCCTTTTCTTTTTTCATTATAGCATTTTCATTCTAATCGGTTCAAAAAGACTACATCAACCTCTTCTGATAGCCCCCACTAATATCCAATACATTCGTTGTGATTACAAAAGCGTTAGGATCTAAATTTCGAATATCCTTTTTAACATCATTGACTTCTGATTTATCCACAATGGTCACCAGTACTTCTGTTTGTTGATTAGTATAGGCTCCTTTACCATCCCAATAAGTGACTCCTCGTCTATATTCTTTCATGATTTTTTCTTTAACTTCCGGATGATGAGTGAAAATCATCAGTTTGATTTCAATGTTTTGAAAGTGCCAACGATCAATTGTCAAAGAAAAAACAACTATATAAATAATCGAATACAACGCTGTTGCAACGTCAAACAACATCGCCATAATAGCGTATAAAATCATATTATAAAAAGTATTAAATTTACCAACTGAAAAGATTTTATTTTTTGAACTCATATATAAGCCCAATAAATCTAATCCACCAGCACTGGCTCCATTGCTTAAAATCAAACCACAGCCAGCACCACCTAAAACACCAGCCATCACAATACTAGCCAATTTATCATCTAAAACAGGCTCTTTGGTAAGGATAAAGTATGTAAATATCAAAGTTTGCACAGCAATGGATAAGATGGTACCAAACACCATTCTTTTTTTCATTGTTTTATAGGCTAATAATAGTAAAGGTATATTAAACAGTAAATTGATGATACCGGCTAAATCTACACCGGTTAATTTGGGGAACATTAAAGTTCTTACCATCTGTGCTGTCCCGGGCACACCACCAGAATAAAGTGCCAAGGGTAATAAAAAATAATTAACTGAAAACGCATATAAAATAGAACCTACAACAATTAAAATAATATTTTTAATCGTCACTTTTTTAGGTTTGACAAAGACCATATCAGACATATATCAATCCTCTATTCCTAGTTAATAATAGTGAATATTAGAACCCGTTTCAAGTGGGAGGAAAGCGTTTTTCACTTCTTTTTAGATCGTAACAAAAGTTCATGTAGACATTATAAAAAGAATTCAGTATTCTGAACTCTTCCTATAATTTTCTTTATTTTGATCAAAGAGATATCGCATTCCTCGGTAAGCTAAATCACCATCATATTCATCAATCTCTTCTAATTCCTTCGCCATCACTTTGCCAAGACCACCGGTAGCGATCACATAAGCCGTTTCATCATTTAACTCTTTTTTAGCTGTGCGGATGATTTCCTTCACTGCACCAAGATAACCATACACAATTCCCGCCTGCATACCGGTAACGGTACTGGTTCCTAAAATAGATGAAGGTTTCTTAATTTCAATTTCCGGTAATTGAGCGGTTTGATTCGTTAAAGCATTGGCTGAAATGCCTAATCCGGGTTGAATGATGACATATTTAAAATCCCCTTTGGCATCCACATAGTCATAGGTGGTTGCTGTTCCAAAATCCACTACAAGTCCTCCTTCAGGATGAAAATGATGGATATAAGCACAATTCACAATACGATCTGCACCTACTTGATCAGCGTATGGTGTCACCAATTGAAAATTGAGTTTCATCTTATAGTCCACCATCATCGTATTGCAATGAAGGTATTTCTTAAAAGCAGAAGTCAAAGAATAATTCAGCTTCGGAACCACTGAAGATAAAATAACCCCTTCTAAATCTTCCACTTTCACCTTCGCTTGATTCATCAAATTCATTAAAAAGAACCCATATTCGTCCGATGTTCTAGGCGTTTTTGACATCAAGCGAAAACGATCCACAATTACCTCATCTCGCATTAAGGCAATCGCAATATTTGTATTTCCCACATCCACGCATACCAGCATCTTCTTAATCTCCTTTATTGATTTGATCAAAGATCTTTTCTGCCAATTCCTTTTTTGTCAATAAACCAAAATCGGTTTGACCATTTTTGGATAACAGATAGCCATGATTGGTATCCCCTTGAAAACCCGAACCAAGCTCATGAATGGAATTTGCAATTAAGTAATCACACTTCTTTTTTATCAATTTTTCCTGAGCATTCTTTAACAAGTTTTCCGTTTCCATCGCAAAACCGATCAGAATTTGATGTTCTTTCTTTCGAGTACCTAGAGTGGCTAAAATATCCATTGTCCTCTCCAAAGACAATGCCCAACCGGAATCTTGTTTTTAATTTTTTCCTTATAGATATTCACTGGTCGATAATCCGCTACCGCAGCTGCCATAATGGTGATATCTGCTTGTTCAAAATGAGAAAGCATCGATACTTCCATTTCTTTTGCAGATTGAACCGAAATTACTTCAATATCTTTAGGACAAGCTAAACTCACACATCCACTCACCAGATAGACCCTAGCTCCTCGATTTCTCGCTTCCTTAGCCAAAGCATACCCCATCTTTCCAGAAGAATGGTTCGTTAAATATCGAACAGGATCTAGTGCTTCTTGAGTCGGCCCGGCACTAATCAAAACCGTTTTTCCAAGTAAATCTTTCTTAGTGGTTAATAAGCGTTCTATCTCTTCCACAATCAATTCTATTTCCGGAAATTTTCCTTTTCCGACATCTCCACATGCCAACAAGCCGGTTTCACTTTCCATCACTGAAATTCCATAAGCTTCCAATGTTTTTAAATTATGTTGAGTGATTGGATTTTCAAGCATATGACTATTCATCGCCGGCACAAGTAGTTTAGGGCAAGTCGCTGCTAAAAAGCTACTCGTCAACATATTATCTGCCATTCCATACGTTATTTTCGATATTGTATTAGCACTGGCCGGAGCTACTACAAATAAATCTGCCCACTTTGCCAACTCAATATGACGAACAAAAGGGGTTTCTTCATTGACGAAGACATCTGTATACACTTTTCTCTTTGATAACGTTTCAAAGGTTAAAGGAGAAATAAATTCACAAGCTGATTTTGTCATCAAAACTTGCACTTCATAGCCTTGTTTGCTTAAACTAGAAACAAGGAAGGCAGATTTATAGGCTGCAATACCGCCTGTCACTGCAATCACAATGTGTTTATTTGTCATAAAACACCTCACTTTCGGATATTATAACACGCTAAAAAGGAGAGCCTTTATGAAAAAGTATTTAGTCGCATCCGATATTCATGGATCTTTTTATGCTACCAAGAAAATCATTGAAGCTTATGAATTTCACCAAGCAGATGGTCTTTTACTGTTAGGAGATCTTCTTTATCATGGACCTCGTAATGCTTTACCAATGGATTATCAACCAAAAGAAGTAGCGAAATTACTCAATACCTACCAAACCAAAATCATTTGTGTTCGAGGCAATTGCGATGGAGAAGTGGATCAAATGGTTTTAGATTTTCCTATCACTTCGGATTATTCTTTTTATCAAATCGGCACTTTACGTTGTTTTTTAAGTCATGGTCATATTTATGAGCCTAAAGTCTATTCTTTCTTAAAAAAAGACGATATTTTTCTTTCCGGACATACCCATATTCCAACCGCTTCGTTTCAAGATGGTATTTACTTTCTAAATCCCGGTAGCGTTTCTATTCCGAAAGCCAATCATAAAGCCAGTTATGCGATATTATCAGAAAAAGATTTTCAAACCTATACTTTAGATCATCAGCCATATTCCATTTCTTGTCTTTTCAAAACTGAGTCATCTACTGTTTTCATTAAAAAAGAGCCGAAGCTCTTATAATTTATCACAATCCACTAAAACATAGGCTTTTTCATCTGAAATCATCATCGCCAATCGTTGTACAAATGCCTCTGCTTGTTCTTGATTTTTAAAGACACGGATCGGCTCTACACCATTATACATATCAAAACTAACATCATAAGAACCATCATCTTCATACACACGACTAACAATCACTGCCTTAAGTTGATCACTGTTATAATAAGTAATTTCTTTTTCTCTGACCACTTTCAGTAACATAAACCATCTCCCTTTTTCTTAAGTATAGTCTATTTTTATAAAAATCCAAAATGTTCTAATGCTTTGGTAACACCTTCTTCATCCACGTTTGCTGTCACATAATCCGCTACCGATTTAACTTCTTCGCTTGCATTACCCATGGCAATTCCCAATTCTGCTTTTTGAATCATGGTTTTATCATTTCCACCATCTCCAAAACAAATCCAGTCCTTCGAAAAGCCAAGTAATTCAACGGCTTTTTCAATTCCTTCTGACTTCCCACCTTCCTTGGGAATCATATCTGCAAATGTCTCTGTCCATCTTTGCGATTTCAAAGCAGGAACAGCCTTTAAAAAAAGAGAATCCTGTTCTTTTGGAATGTAAGGGCATATTTGATAAATAGGTTTTTCTAAAATTTCATCTAAACTTTTTGGCTCATAGAAATAGGTGGCAGGAAGCCTTTTTTTAAATTGATCCATCACGTCTTTGTTTCGACAAACATGAAAGGATTGATCCTTTGCAAAATAAGCACAAAAAGCCTCTGTTTTCGCCATATAGTCAAAAGCCTTTTTCACACTGTTTTTCGAGATCGGCAATTCATAAATACACTCTTTTTTCTCATTCAAAACATATTGACCATTCATTAAAACATATCCGTCCCATGGAAAACTCATTAAAGAAGAATCCAATGTCGGCAGTTGAATCGGTGGTCGTCCACTTGCTAAAGCTAAGCGAAATCCCTTTTCTTTCAAGCAATATAATGATTGTAAAGTTTGTTTAGATATACGATGTGTTTGAAAAGATAATAAAGTGCCATCTATATCAAAAAAAATGGTTTTCATAACCTTATTTTAACAAAAAGAAATCTACAGTGAATCGTTCTTTCAGAAATTTTTCTAACAAAGAATTGCTCTGATTATCGTAATACCGATAGTTCGACCCTCTTTACTTTTAGTTTAAACACCTAGCATCTATTTTTAAAAGTTCAGGTAAAATTCACATAACCTTCATTTATTTCACACACCCTATCGGTATAGTATAGGTGTCAGTTAATGATAACTGATTCTTCATTCTCTCCCATTAAAAAAGATACCGACTTTGGTCGGTTTTCTTTTTTTATCTTTTTTTGAAAATTCACATAAAATTCAGAATAAGTCCATGAGCTTCTCACATTCTTCTTTTATTCTATAGGTGTCAGTTAATAATAACTGATTCTTCATTCTCTCCCATTAAAAAAGATACCGACTTTGGTCGGTTTTCTTTTTTTTATCCCTTTTTTGAAAATTCACATAAAATTCAGAATAAGTCCATGATCTTCCCACATTCTTCTTTTATTCTATAGGTGTCAGTTAACAGAACTGACACTCATTCTCTCCCCTATAAAAATATTTATGAAATGAAAAACCACTTCTTCAAAAGTGGTTTTTCATTTATATTTAGCTAATAGCTTCGCCACTACATCTCTAAATTGATTTCGCTTAACATCCAGGATCACAAGTGTCTGACGTTTTGGAAACTTAGCATCACTCCATAGATCCGTTACTGTTTTACCAAAGCTGATTTCTCCTTGTGTTTCTACATAGACACCGGCTTTTTTTCCTGTGAAAAGATCTGGATATTTCAAATACAGGACAGGACAAACATCGTGTAAACATAACATTGGTCGATAATAACGGGTGTATAGATCAATATTTGATTTTGTGGATTCTAGGTAAAATTCTGAAACTGCCGTTTTGTCTTGTGCCATTTTTTGAACTTCTTCTACTTCAAGATAAGCCTTCATGGTCACATCTAAGCCAAACATAACAATAGGAATACCGCACTTAAAGACTGTTTCTGCCGCATGAGGATCCGTATGGATATTAAATTCTGAGCAAGGTGTACAATTACCGCCCATAGCAGCTCCACCCATAATTAAGATACGCTTCACATATTGTGTTAAATCAGGATGTTTATACAAACTGATAGCAATATTCGTTAGCGGTCCAACCGCCACAATTTCTAAATTACCTTTAGCTTCCAAAGCCGCTTCATAGAGGGCATCCCATGCCTTTTTTTCTTCTACGATAGCTTTTGACTCCGGGATAATAGCACCACCCAAACCATCTTTTCCATGTACAAAAGCCGCATCCTGTAAATCAATCATTAAAGGTTTATGCGCTCCAGGATAAACTTTAATATCCTCTTTTTTTGCTAAAGAACAAACATTTCTAGCATTCACGAAAGTTCGATCATGCCCTACATTTCCAGCTACTGCTGAAATCCCTTTTATCAAAAGATGATCCAACTGAAAAGCACATAATAAAGCAACCGCATCATCCACTCCGGTGTCTGTATCAATCCATACTGGAATTAAACGACTCATATTTTTACCTCATGACCTTCATAAGCTCTACAGCTATCCACCAATAATTGCACAAATGCAGCTCGATTTACATTGACAACCACTTGGGCATTACAAGTCTTTCCACTCAACTTTCCACCAAAATCACCGATAGTGGCTCCTCTTGTATAATGACCCTTAGTTTCAATTTGGACATAAGCCTCTTTCATTTCAAAAATTTCCGGTTTTACCAAAACCGCCACGGCACATGGGTCATGCAAAGGAGAACCATTCCAACCAAGTTCTTTATGATGCTTAAAGAAAAACTCTAACCAATCCGCTACAATCGTTGCCACTTGGTTTTTAACAGATCTGATCTTCTGACCATCCTCAGGATAAACAATAGCCTTTTCAGTCACATCCAATCCACACATAATCAATGGGATTCCCGATTGAAAAACAATGGCTGCTGCTTCAGGATCTTCAAAAATATTAAATTCAGCCGCCGGAGTCCAGTTTCCATTCTTTAAACCACCACCCATAATAGAAATACGTTCTATTTTTTCCTTCAATTCCGGATGAGCCAATAATAATTCCGCCACATTTGTTAAAGGACCTGTTGCAACAATCGTTACTGCTTCTTCGCTTTCCTTTAAAACTTTTGCCATCAAGGAAACTGAAGATAAAGAAGACAAATTCATGACAGGTTCTGGTAAAGCCGGACCATCCAGACCCGATTCTCCATGGAAATTCCCCGCTGTTATCAAATCTGACATTAAAGGAACCTCTCTACCCTTTGCGATTGGGGCTTGAATTTTTAATAATGTACAAATTCTCATTGCATTATAGGTTGTCTTTTTTAACGTTTGATTACCGGCAACACTGGTTACAGCCAGAATATCGAAGAGAGGATTAGCTTTCGCTATCACCCACGCTATCGCATCATCATGTCCCGGATCACCATCTAAAATCAATGGTATCTTTTTCATGTTTTTCTCCTTATTGATTTATGACTTCCTGTAAAGCTTCTTTAGAATGAGAGCGTTTAGCTTTACGAATTTCATGTACTGCAAAAATGACTAAACCAATGATTGTAATTAAATATGGAATTGGTGAAACTAAGTTTGAATCAATACCCGTTGCTGAAATCTTAATGCCTAGGGCTTGTGCCAAACCAAAAATCATGGCCGCAAACATGGCACCAACCGGTTCTCCTGCTCCCATCGCTTGTGCTGCCAAAGCAATAAAACCACGTCCGGCTACCATATCTAAAGACCAACCGGCCGCATAATACATGGACATAAAAGCACCACCTAACCCACAAAATACACCGGCAATCACCATGGTGATATATTTAATTTTTTTGACACTGACACCAACAGAGGAAGCCGCATTTGGATTTTCACCAACTGAACGAATGTTTAAGCCTAAAGAAGTCCGATACAAAAGAACCCAAGTCAAAGCCACTAAGATAAAGGCAATATAAGTCAATAAATTATGTCCCGAAAAAATTGGACCAATGAAAGGAATAGACTGTAAACCGGGAATATGAATATTTGGAATCTGCAATTCCTTTGTGATAAAGGAAGTCGTTGATGTGAATTGTTTTCCTTCGGTTATTCCGGTAATAATCTTAACTAAGAAAATCGTTCCTCCCGATCCAATCATATTGATTGCCGTACCCGTTAAAATCACATTTGTCTTCAATTGAAAAGCGAAGAACCCCATCAATAAACTCACTAAGATTCCCGTTACAATCGCCACCAATAACCCTATCAGCCAACTGGAAAAATAATACGCAAATAAAGAACCAAACAACGCTGAAATCATCATGGTTCCTTCTAAACCAATATTAGAAATACCTGCCTTTTCACAAATCACAGCCGCCAATGCCGCAAATAAAATTGGAGCTGTAATACGGAAAACAGAGAAGAAAAATTCAGGATTCAAGATCATTTCAAACATACTATTATTTACCTCTTTCCGAGTTCGGTTTTTCTTTCAGTTCTTCCTCAGCGCTCTTAACCACCAAACGTTGACGATATTTCGCCAAGAATTGATCAGCCGCAAAGAACAAGAAGATCACCGCTTGAATAATATCAATTAATTGAGCCGGTACCGTAGAATAAGTGGACATCAACGTACATCCTTTTCCTAAATAAGAAATAAAGAAAGCCGCTAATGGTGTAAAAGCAGGATTATTGCCAGCCAAAATGGCGACCGTTACCCCTGTCCAGCCATAACCAGGTAAAGAAGTCCAGTCAAAATAAATATTCTTACCCAGCATTTCAATACCACCACCCATGCCGGCTAATAAACCACCGATCACTTGAGCCAAGATAATGATGAAGGCCACATTCAAACCCGAATACATGGAGAATTTTTGATTGATACCAATCATGCGGATGGCATATCCCCAACGAGTTCGATACATGAATAAAGTCACCAAAACAACCATAACCATCACAACTATAAAACCAATAGATAATTTTGACCCATTATCAATCAATTGAGGCAACATCGCATTGGATTGAAAATTAGCTGTCTGTACCGTTCCCTTTGTCTTATCAGCAATAAAAGTATTCATTAAAAACTTAATAATGTACATGATAACATAGTTCAACATCAACGAATTTACCATTTCACTGACATTTAATTTAGCCTTTAAAACCGATGGTATCAACATCATCAAGCCCGCTACAATCGTTCCCGCTAATATGGCAATGATTGGTAATAAAGCCCCCGGTAAAGGAGCGTAAACAGCCACTAACGCTGTCACAAAACCACCAAGAAGAATTCCTCCTTCTGAGCCAAGATTAAATTGATTGGCTGAGAACATCACACAAGTCGCTAAACCGGTGAAAACAATTGGAATCATACTGGCTAAAATATCGGTGAAACTCTTAACACTGAAACTACCATCCGCCTTAAATAAAGGTCTAAATAACATCGTTGATAAAGCTGAAAAAGTAGAACTTAATTTTTCAATCAGTGAGTCTCCCTTAGAACTGATAAAAATAAATATGGCTGCAACCAGCAACGCAATTCCAATAGCCATAGCTCCACGAACAATATTAAACATCAAACTTCTTTTCTTATTCATGACATACCCTCTTTATTTCTTCCGGTGTTTGTTTTTGAAGACCTAACATAAAACGTCCCATTGTTTCATCATCCAATTTCGACGTATCCTCAAAATAGGCAACGATCTTTCCACCATACATAACCATCAAACTATCGGATAATTCCATGACCTCATTCAAATCAGCCGATACCAGCAAAACACCAATTCCCGAGCGTGACAATTCCACTAATTTTTTGCGAATAAATTCCGTTGCTCCAACATCAATACCTCGTGTCGGCTGATCAGCAATAATTAATTCCGGATGACTGGAAAACTCACGCGCCACGACAACCTTTTGAATATTTCCTCCCGATAACATGCCGACCCTTTGATTACGATTCTTGCATAAAATTTGATATTCTTGAATCAATTGATCCGAAGCTTCATGAATTGCCTTTGTATGAAATAAAAGACCCTTATTATATTCTTTATAGGAACAACGATCGGATAAAAGATTTTCTTCCACCGTCGCACTGGCCGCAATCCCATACAACATCCGATCCTCAGGAACTAAAGAAACTCGTCTTTGACGTAACTGCAATTGATCCATTCCTACCATATTTTCTCCATTGATAAAAATTGATCCTGCATTGGGACGATCCAAGCCAAACAACATATCCACCAATTCTTTTTGACCATTTCCTTCAACACCGGCAATGCCTAAAATTTCCCCCTTACGTACAGAAAAGGAAACTTTATCCAGCATTTTCTTGCCCCAATCATTGATGAACTCCAGATCCCGAACTTTCAAAACTTCTTTCGTTGGTTTCGCCGTTTCTTTTTCCACTTGTAAAATCACATCACGACCAACCATCAACCGTGAAATTTTTTCTGGTGTTACCTCTTTAGTTTCATAAACCCCTAAAAATTTACCACCCCGTAAAATACTTAAACGATCGGTGATTTCCATGATTTCATTTAACTTATGGGAAATGAAAATCAATGTATAGCCTTGTTTTTTTAAATGAACCAATTCTTTGAATAATTCAGCTGTTTCTTGTGTGGTCAAAACCGCTGTCGGCTCATCTAAAATCAAAATCTTAGCTCCACGAACCAGTGCCTTTAAAATCTCTACCTTTTGTTTCATGCCTACGGGAATATCCACGACACGAGCATTAGGATCCACTATTAAATTGAATTTTTTAGCATACTCCTCTGTAATTTGAATGGCTTTTTGTCGATCAATGAAAATACCGCCTTTTTTAGGGATCATCCCTAAAACAATATTTTCCGCTACCGTTAAACTTGGCACCAACATAAAATGTTGATGCACCATACCAATCCCTTTTGCAATCGCTACATTAGGCGATGTTAAATTCACTTTTTCTCCATGAATAAAAATTTCCCCTTCCGTCGGTTGTTCCAAACCGAACAGCATTTTCATCAATGTTGATTTTCCGGCTCCATTTTCCCCCATCAGAGCATGGATTTCACCTTTACGAACATTCAAATCTACATTTTGGTTGGCCACAACACCGTTTGGATAAATCTTCTTGATACCTTTCATTTGAATGACATATTCTTCATTCATCATGCTTACCTCTCGATCTATTGACTGAAACGATAAAAATAAATCCAATCATCATCCTTTAGAATTGAGAAGAAAATTGGATCTAAATACAATATGTACAATAAATGATTACTTCTCGTAAAAATATAGGGTAGATGAAATAAGTCACCCTACTTCATCTACCTTTCTTTACATTATTTAGGGCGAACTTCTTCGCGCAATTTTTCTAATGTCTTTTTCTTATCGCCTAAGGCTGTTGGAACTTTCACTTTGCCATCTAAAATAGCTTTGATCGCTTCTTCCACTTTCTTTTTCGTTGCTTCAGAAGCGTATTTCTTAAAGTTTTTATCCTTAACCAAACCAACACCATTTTCCTTCAAGCCTAAGGAAACTTCTGTTCCCCAGTGTTCTTTACCGGCATCTAATTCATCAAATACCCAAATCAAAGAATTGCCAATATTCTTTAATCCCGATGTTAATGTAATATCCGCTAAATTCTTTGATAAAGTTAACTCTTGATCAGAATCCACCCCAATAAACCAAGCTTTCTTAGCCAAAGCAGCCTCTGTAGCACCATTACCGGCATTACCGGCAACACCCCAGATAATGTCAGCCTTCTTATCGGAAATCATGGATAAACCATATTCTTTTGCTTTCGCCGTATCTACATAATCATTGGTATAACGAGTATCAATTTTAATATTTGGATCAACAGAACGAGCTCCTTCAATATAGCCATACAAGAAATCATTAATAACCGGACTGTCAATACCACCAACAAAGCCTAATACTTTATCCGGATTGATATTTTTCACATTAGTATCTGTCGTCATGCAAGCAGCGAATACCCCCACCACATAACCCAATTCATTTTGTTTATACGTTAAATTTAACACATTCTTATTGGCACCAACATATGTATTATCATCAAAAATCACATACTTCTGATCCGGATATTTAGTCGCCACTTCTTTTAAATAATCCGGCATTTGATACGTACCAACAACAATAACATCGTATTCCTTACTTTCAGATACTTCATACAACGTTGACAACCATTTAGGTTTATCTTGCTCTGTACCACCCATTTCAATCGTCTTCAAAGTAATACGACCATCATTTTTCAGCTTGGTTAAACCTGCCATAGCGGAATCGAAGAAGGATTTATCACCCAAATTACCGTTAACCAAATAGGCAACCTTATGAACTTTTCCTGTCTTCTTTTCATTGCCCTTGCCATTTTCCTTCTTAGCACCACATCCAATTAATGGAATTACCAAGAATAACGCTAAAAGTGCTTTGTATAATTTTTTCATCTTTTCTCCTCCCAAAGCCTTTGAACTCTTACAAAATCTTCCTAAATGCGTTAGAATATCTGTAAGCGGTTTCACTAACTTTATTTTATGGTTGTTAATACTTTCTGTCAATATTTTATATATGAAAAACAACCAAAAAAAACAGGAGGTTATTTCAATGAGTGAATTTCTTTTTCCTAAAATTGATCTGCACTTGCATTTAGATGGGTCTTTTCGTATGGAAACTATCTGGGAATTAGCTATGGAACAAAAAATTCCAATGCCTGCTAAAACCTTAGATGAATATAAAGCCTACATTCAACGTTGTTCTCATGCCCGAAATGTGAATGAATACTTAAAAATGTTTGATGACCCTTTAAAAGTCATGCAAGATATAAAATCTCTACATCGAATCACTAAAGAACTGATTGAAGATCTAGTTAAACAAGAAGTTTGTTATGCGGAAATTCGTTTTGCCCCTCAACTTCACACGCAAAAAAAGCTATCCCAAGCTCAAGTAATTGAAGCCGTTTTAGAAGGTAGAAAACAAGCTTTAGAACTTTATCCTCATATT
This sequence comes from Bulleidia extructa W1219, assembly GCF_000177375.1. Taxonomy (GTDB): domain Bacteria; phylum Bacillota_I; class Bacilli_A; order Erysipelotrichales; family Erysipelotrichaceae; genus Bulleidia; species Bulleidia extructa. Next base: position 92,833 of record NZ_ADFR01000003.1, on the reverse strand, counting down.
CAAATCGGCATTATCCTTTGCATGATGAGTCTTGATTCTATAACCATCAATGAAGCGGCTAACCGCCAAACCGTTGAACTATGTAAAAAATATTTACATAAGGGTGTCGTTGCTTTAGACTTGGCCGGAATGGAAGGAATTGTTCCCTTAAGTGACTTTAGTCCTTTTTTTCAACAAGCTCAATCATTAGGAATTCCTTGTACTTGTCATGCAGGAGATAGTCAACCATCTCAAAGTGTTCAAGATGCCATTTCTTTTGGTGTTCAAAGAATTGGTCATGGGCATCGTATCATTGATGATTTAAAATTGTGTCAACTGGCTAAGGAAAAACAGATTTTGCTGGAAATATGTCCTACCTCCAATGTCCAATGTCAAACAGTCTCTTCTTATCCAAAACATCCCGTTAAAAAACTATATGAACTGGGTGTTCCTGTTTCTATCAATACCGATAACATGACTTTAGCTGGTGTTCATTTAGAAGATGAATATAGACATTGCATAAATGAAATGGGTTTTACAAAGAAAGATCTCATCCAAATGAATCTTTATTCCATCCAAGCCGCTTTTATAAAGGAATCAGAAAAAAAGAAAATCATCCAAGACTTACAACAAGCCTTAAAGAAGTGCTAAAACATCATATTCTTATGTAAAGCATCTTATCCAAGTAAAATCCATCATTATGTTGAATCGTCTAACAGATGGAGATCGAATACCTCCCCATTTAAAAAGTTATAGTGCATGATCATCATGAATTCAGAAATATAAAAAGACATTCGTTTAAATAAAAAGTGCTGTATCAAGCACTTTTTTTGTTGCAATAAAGTGGACAAAGAATTATTTGTGTTATACTAATCATACAAATCATACTTTTAGTTTGGAGGTTATCTATGAAATACCCAGAAGGAAAATACGCTTGGACTGTTAAGATAGGAGAAAAAGGGCAGTTTGTTATACCTAAAGAAGCCCGCGATATTTTCAACATTAAACCCGGAGATACTTTAATCGTTCTAGCGGATACCAATAAGGGTATCGCTATTCCACCTAAAAATATGTTTTCCCATTTAATGGACACTATTTTTAACCAAAACACCTCAAAGGAAGACAAAGAATGAATGCAATCATCATTAGAGATCTTACAAAGAAATATGGAAATATAGTTTCTGTAAATCATCTTAATTTAACAGTTGAACAAGGTGAATTATTTGCTTTACTTGGTGTAAATGGTGCAGGAAAAAGTACAACGATTAAACTATTATCTTGTTTGATACAACCAATGAGCGGAGATGCCTTACTGCTTGGAAATAGTATCATTTCTAATTCACAAGCCGTAAAAAAAATAATCAATATCTCACCACAGGAAACAGCGGTAGCTGCCAATTTATCTGTTTTAGAAAATTTGGTGCTTATTGCAGGTTTATATGGACAAGACCGTAAAACAGCCACTAAAAACGCTCATGAAATAGCACAAAAATTTGGTTTGGAAACAGAATTGAATAAAAAAGCCAGCCATTTATCCGGTGGAATGCAACGCCGACTTTCTATCGCTATGGCTTTGATTTCAAAACCTCAAATTTTGTTTTTGGATGAACCGACTTTAGGACTTGATGTCTTAGCTCGCCGTGAGTTATGGGCTTCTATCAAATCATTAAAAGGGAAAGTGACGATCATTCTTACAAGCCATTATATGGATGAAGTTGAAAATTTAGCTGATCGTATAGGAATCATGATTAAGGGACAATTAACAACTGTTGGAACAGTAGCAGAATTAACTAAGCAAACAGGTACTTCTAAATTAGAAGATGCCTTTGTTGCCCTTTCAGGAGGTTCACTATGAAAATATTTCTATTTGCAAAGCGGAATATCAAAGAGATATTACGTGATCCTATTCATCTCTTTTTTAGCCTTGGCTTTCCACTTGTTCTATTAGCTTTGTTATCCATTATCAACTCTGCTATTCCATCAGAAGCGAAAAACACCATGTTTCAAATCACAAATCTCGCACCGGGAGTGGCCATGTTCGGTAGTGTGTTTATGGCGTTATTTGCAGGTATGTTGTTAGCAAAAGATCGCACATCTTCTTTCTTAATGCGTTTGTTTACATCTCCGATGACAACCAAAGATTTTATTTTAGGTTACACGTTGCCTATGATCGTTATCACCATCGTACAAGCTACCATAACCTTCTTGATGGCCGGTGCTTTTGGCCTTGATATCAACATCAATATCTTTTTTGCCATTATGATGACAGCCTTGACCTCATTATTATTTATCGGTACAGGTTTGTTTTTTGGTAGTCTTTTGAATGATAAAGCGGTTGGTGGTGTTTGTGGAGCATTACTGACCAATATTGCAGGTTGGCTATCCGGAGTTTTTATCCCAATTGATTTGATAGGTGGTACTTTTAAGGAAATCACAACTATTTTCCCCTTTTACCATAGTGTCGAAATAATAAGGGTAAGTTTAAGCGGTCATTTCAACCATATCCTTCCTCATTTAATGATTGTAATAGGATATACAGCCACTATCTTCATATTAACTATGATTGTTTTTAACCGTAAAATAAATGGTGAAAAAGGATAAAAATAAATCCCGACTTCATTGGAATATTCTATTTTCTAACTATACATCAATGACTTAATATCCATGATAATATCCTTCAAAAAGAAATTTTTCAGGATTCTTTTGAATGTAATCAAGTTCTGTTTCTTCTCCATCGTAATCATAAACAAAATCATCCGCTTCTTCTAACATCTCATAAAAAGCATTTTTATTTTCTGCTTCTAATACTTTTAGAACTTTTAACCTTTCTTCTCTATCCAATGGAATCTTTCCCCCAAAATAATCAATCACTTTTTCAAAATTATTGGCAAAATGATTCATCCCAAATAACCTAAAACCATTCAAGGTATCCTCCCAAACAATTCCGGTGGAATTAAAGAAAAATTGATGATGTCCGCCATTATTCACCTCTATAAAGTACCAAATGATCGCCAGTAAATATCTTTGTTCTAAAGTGAAAGATTTCGCCGATTCCAAATATTTCTCATAAGAATCATAAATATTAACCATAGCGTATACCGGCTCAATAACTTCCCATGAGTCTTCCACTTTCTGAATATCTTGTACTGTCATTTTTTTGTATTTTTCCGGTCTTTGCAGTTTTTTTATTTCCTGAATACTTTTATCCACATACGAAAAATAGTATTTATATAAAAGTGGATACTTTTCAGAAGAATCTTCAAGAACTTTCTTTAAATCACTAAGTCTGACCAGTTCAATACACCATTCGATGATTTCATTCTCCTGATCTTTTGCAAGTGCCGTTGCTTTATCAAGCATATATAATGCTTTTTTAGATTCCGTTTCAAAATCATATTTTAAATTTTCTGATAACTTCCAACATGTAAAACCATACCGATAATACCAAACAGCATCTCTATCCTTTTCCAAAACTCTATCTAAAACCTTTTTCGCCTCTTCTGATTGAGCCTGGTTATTATAGGCTTTGGCAAGTTCAGCTAAAAGTTTTCCGTCTAAATTTTCGAATCCTACCGATAAGAGTAAATCAATGATTTCTTCTGATTGATCAGCATTATGTAATTCTATGATACTTTGTAACTTCTGATCTTTACTAAGCTGTTGGAATTCTTCCACCCTCATTATTTGATAATCCATTTTGATTCATCCTCCAAAACAATCCATTTCCCTATCTTCCTATTTTATTAAACTCAATGATAGATTTCATTAAAAATAGCAAGCTAAAAAGAGTCTGATGATTCATTCACCAAACCCTTACTTCCTCCATCAAAGGAATACTTTGAGCAGCTCCTTCTCTGGTAACCGTAATACTGCTAGCTTTACTAGCCATTTGCAAGGCCTCCTTTATAGTACTTCCTTGTAAAATCATGGCTAAGAAAAAACCTGTAAAAGTATCTCCGGCTGCGGTTGTATCCTTTGCTTCAACTTTAAAAGCTTTTTGATGAATCACTTCTTCACCATGGATATAATAAGAACCTTCACTACCGACCGTCATCACCATTTCAGCCTTTGGATACGCCTTTTGCAAAGCCATAATGATGGCTTCATTTTCTTCGCAATCACACTTAGCCAATTCTTTAGCTTCCACTTCATTCACCAACAAATAGTCCACCAAGTGCAAAGGATATTGGAATACCTTGTCATTCATAGGAGCCACATTGAAAGCTATTCTCATCCCTTTCTCATGGGCTTTTTCAATCAAATAAGCCAAAGAAGAAATTTCATTTTGAATCAATAATAAATCCCCTTTTTCAAACTGTTTTAAGACATCATCTACTTGCTCAAAACCGATAGCTTCGTTAGCACCACCATGTAAAATAATACAATTTTCACCATGTGCCACTTGGATAATAGCGTGTCCTGTGGATAAAGATTCATGACTTATCAAATAATCTGTTCGAACACCATATTTTTGTAAATAATCTATAAATGGTTGTCCATCTATACCAACCATCCCCGCATGATATACTTCCATACCGGCTTTCGCTAAAGCAATCGATTGGTTCAATCCTTTACCTCCAAAGTGACGGCTATAACGAAGGGATGAAATCGTTTCTTTTGGTTGAACAAAGTGATCCATTTCATACACATAATCAAAATTTAAAGAGCCAAAACTAAGTACTTTCATCTTTTCACTCCTATTTCATAGGATATTATCTTAAATATCCAAATTTTCCAAAGATTTCTTCAAAATGTTCGCCGACTTCAATAAATCATCTCTTTCTTGTTCCGAAAGTAACACTGGAACCAATTCTTCAATTCCATTGCGCCCTACAATCGCTGGAACACTGAGACTCACCTCACTAATCCCATATTCCCCATGCAAACAAGTGCTAATCGGAAGAACACACTTCTCATCTTTCAAAACCGCTCGACAAAGGCGAACCACGGAAGCCGCAATACCATAATAGGTCGCATGTTTCTTTTCAATAATTTTATAAGCCGCATTCTTAACATCATCTGCAATATCTTTTTGTGAGGCTTCCAAGTCACCAATTCCTTGCATCCCTCTTAACGCAAAGAAATCTGACAACGGAACTCCTGATACATTCGCATTCGACCACGTTACAATTTCAGAATCACCATGTTCACCAATCACATAGGCATGAACCGAACGAGCATCGACATCCAATCTATTACCAATCAGATATCGCAAACGAGCCGTATCTAAAACGGTCCCTGATCCAAAAACACGATTTTCCGGCATGCCGGAATACTTTTGAGCATATAATGTTAAAACATCTACCGGATTCGCTACCACAATCAAAATCCCTTCACAATTTTGTTTGCGAATTTCTGCCATGATAGACGAATGAATTGAAATATTTTTCTTTAATAAATCCAATCTGGTTTCTCCCGGTTTTTGATTGGCCCCAGCTGTTAAAACAATGATAGCAGCATCTTTGATATCCGCATAATCCCCTGCATAGATATTCATTGGGTTGCATAAAGCAGCACCATGGTTAATATCCATAGCCTCTCCTTCTGCTTTCTCCTTCATCACATCCACTAAAACCATTTCTGAAAAAAGGCTACTTTGCATTAACGCAAAAGCACTGGATGATCCAACAAAGCCAGTTCCGATAACTGCTACTTTTCTAAAATTAATACTCATCTTTTTACCTCCTCTCTCATTATATCCATTTCAACCAAAATTGCTTAAAAAAGGATATTTTGTTTTAAGAAACGATATCCATGATCAAATTTCTGTTAAAATAATTAACATGTCCATGAAAAAAATAATTGGTAAAATTTTTAAAGCTGATACAGATTTTAACCTAATTCAAAAAGGAGATCGTATTTGTGTAGGGGTATCAGGAGGCAAAGATTCTGTTCTATTACTTTATGCCTTATCCCTTTATCAAAAAGCAGCGAAACGGATTGCCAACAAAGACTTCAGTGTGATTGGCATTCACTTAGAAATGGGTTTTGAAAATATGGATTTCACCGATTTGCACTCTTTTCTGAAAAAAAAAGAAATTGAATATGTTGATTATCCCACTCGGTTATATGAAATTCTTAAACTTCATCCTAAAAACAATAAGATTCAATGTTCACTATGTTCTAAATTAAAAAAAGGAGCGATTGTTCAAGCAGCCAAAGAGTACAGTTGTAATAAAGTGGCGTTTGCTCATCATGCCGATGATGCCATTGAAACCTTATTGATGAATATGATTTACGGAGCTCGAATTTCTACTTTTTCTCCTGCTATGCATTTAAAAGTATCCGGCATGGATTTTATTCGTCCTCTTATTTATTGCTTTGAAAATGAAATTCGAAAAACGGTAGAACAGGAACAGTTACCATTGGTCAAAAGTACTTGTCCTAATGACGGATATACCAAACGTCAAGAAACCAAGGAACTCTTACACCAAATTTACCATGCTTTCCCCACAGCCAAAGAAAACTTCTTGACTTCCTTATCCAATCAAGCACAATTAGATCTTTGGGTAAAAGGAGAAGATTGGCAACATAGTGCTGAATAAGCACTTTTTTATTTAACAAATGATCATTTTAAAAAGTCAGGAATCCCCTGACCTTTATTTTTAATCAATGCTTTTCAAAACCGGGTTCATCTTGATCTACGTAATCCAAAATAGCTGATCGGGCAATATTACAAGCATGATCTCCCATACGTTCAATCGTTCCTAAAATATCTACATAAACCGATGAAGCAACCGAGGAATGACAATCACCATTAGCCATCCGTGTAAAATGCCCTTGTCTAGCAGCATACTCCGTTTCATCCATTTCATTTTCTTTTTCCATCAATTCGTGATACACCTTTTCATCACGTTCTTCATAAACACGAATACATAGTTTCATCATTTCATTCAATTCATCAAACATGGTATTCATATCTACAATAGCCACCGGTGAGAAGGTGGATTTATCCTCTCGAACCATATCAAAGAATTCTACCAGATTCACTCCTAAATCACCAATACGTTCTAGATTTTTCGTGATTTCCAATCCCCGCCGTAACTCGGTTTGATCTGATGGAGTTAGTTGTTGATTCTTCGAGATGGCAATTAAGAATTCAGTGATCTTCTTATCCAACTTATTGACCGTATTTTCTCCTGTCATTAAGTTTTCATGATCTTCGCTATTACCCGGTTTATTCAGATAATCTCTTGTGTCTTGGTTATCTTGGTCAACCACGGAAGCCATCTTGACAATCGCTGTCTTCGCTGAATCAATCGCCACGGAAGGAAGCGTATTAGCTGCTAAATTAGTCGTCAACTCATCAATATTGATTTCAATACGCTTAGGCTCTTCTCCTGGAAGAATCTTACGAATCAAGTTACAGAATTGGTTCATAAATGGGAAGAAAACGATCGTCGCTGTCGTATTAAAAATAATATGTGCCACCGCTAACTGAGCCATGCCGGAAATACCAAAAATTTGTGAGATCCATAGAATAAAACGAGCATATGGATGTAAGAAAATCATTCCAATCGCTGTTCCGATAATATTAAATAGAATATGAATTCCGGCCGTTCTTTTAGCCGCTGTACTACCGCCAATACAAGCCAAAATACCTGTTACCGTCGTTCCAATATTAGCCCCGAAGACAAAAGGTAAGACTGCAATAAATTGCAAAGCACCAGCCGCATATAATTTTTGTACAATACCGATAGTGGCTGAAGAAGCCTGCACAGCCCCTGTCATCAGCGTCCCTGCCAATAAACCTAAGAACGGATTATTAGCCATATCTGTCGCAAACTTCGTAAATTCCGGTAAATCTTTAATGGCGCTTAAAGCCGATCCCATTGAGTTTAAGCCATAGAATATCAAACCGAAACCCATTACAATGGTTCCAACTGATTTTATCTTTACTTTCTTAGCAAAACTAACGACAATAGCACCAAAGAATACAAAATATAAAACATAATTATCAATATTTAAAGAGATCAGTAAGGAAGTAAAAGTCGTCCCAATGTTGGCTCCCATAATGATGCCTGCAGCTTGCGGTAAGGTCATCAACCCGGCACGTACCAATCCAATCGTAATAGCTGTTGAAGCCGAAGAAGATTGCATAATAATGGTAATCAAAATACCGATGATCAAAGCGGAAAACGGGTTGGTGGTATATTTATTGATATAATCTCTTAATTGATCACCAGCAATAGCTTTTAAACCATCTCCCATAAAGCCAATGCCAAAGAGGAATAAACCGAATCCCCCTAAAATCACATCCCATCGCAAACTACTAAGATTCATTTATTGCCTCCATGCTTTGTGCATTTCTACAACGTAAATTTTAATCGAATTATGTCAAAAAAGAAAGTCACTTCCGATATACTTGTCCATTTTTTCATAAGCTAAAAGTAACCTTATTTCAAAATTCTATTTAAAATACTTTAACAGAAGGAAAGGCAAGTGCTATACTAAAGGCATGCAGGCGTGATTCAATGGTAGAATGTGACCTTCCCAAGGTTAATACGCGAGTTCGATTCTCGTCGCCTGCTTATACCTTGACCCTAGTTAATAGGGTTTTTTATTGCTTTAACACCTCATTTAAGAAACAAACCGATAATGACCATCAGAAGATGGAAAATAAAATCAGAAGATAAAAACAAGTCACCTTAATGAGTTCATTTTTAAAAGGGAAAATCTAGTTTTCTTACTTTATCAAAACCATCCTTTGAATCCTATATCAGCCCTACTTCATAGCATAAGCATAAAAAAACGGTTTTCCTATGCTTTTTTGACAAAAGCACAGTATCACCGCTTTTACAATTTCTTATTTCATTCCATCACTTCAAGAATGACCACTCTTGACTTTAGAATCCATAGCTTTCATAAGAGTATCAGCCAGTAAACTGTAACCGACTGAATATCCATTAATAATCAGCCCTTTTGACATACAATATATATCCTATATCTCATCAATACTGATCTTCCACCATCATTTACATAAGATACAAGCATGAATAGGTATGATTGTATTCATGGATAAAATCAGCTTGCAAAAAATGACTAACCATTTGAACGTTCTCTTTATCATAATAGTACAAAGGATCTACACTTAAGAAAAAGGAAATTTTAATGAAAAGGAATTGTTATTAAGAATTAAGCCGGATATCATTATACAACTATGAATGATACTTACTTTAAATAGTAAAGACCTATCCCATTATTTTAGACGAGTAAGAAACTCCTGATCTATTTCTTCCACTGTCATTGTTGTATGAAAAGATATATGCTTTTTATATTCTGTCCCCAACGATTTCCTTGCTTTAAATTGAAATTCCTCAACAGTTTTAGAATCATATTCAAAGCGATTGTATATTCCACCTGAACACTTTCCCCAATCAGATAAATATCCGATGATTTCAAAAAATGAATCATTGTAAGACTCAAACTTCTTCGTTTCTCTAACTCCCAAGTACTCGCTAAAACAGCTATCAAACGCATAATAAAACTCAGGAGAACGCCATGGAAGAGAATTTCGTTCTCTGTTATGAAAATTTGCATCAATAATATATGATTTAAGCACATCATCCATTGTCGGCTTATCTATTGCTCTTACTGTCGTTTGGATGTAGCAATAGTATGTCTCTTTATCAAAGAATCGTCCGTTTATGGCAATCAAAGCTCCCCACATACCATCATGATATTGAAATGCCATTACTGCTCCGTTTCTGTATTTGCTATCTATCGGAATGGGTGGGGCTACTCGTTTTTTAGGTCTTGCTTTCTTTACACTGATTTTATCCAAAAATTTTTCCAGATTCTTTTGTCTTTGACGTAAAAATTGATCATCGGCACCTAACTTCTTCGCAACGGATAAATCTTCTCCGCTTTCAATCACTTCCTTTACTCTAAGAAAAAAGTCATCCTCTATTTGACCGACTTCCCACATACAATGCGCCAAACTGAATATGACATCAAATCTATCCTCATCATCTTCATAAGGAAGCAAATCATTTTTGATATCAATCGGATCTTCTCCACGATTATATCTTGTGAAAAATTCATCTTTAATATCACATGAAGTATCATTTCCAAAAATAGTCGCATTCCATGTTCCCATAATACCCCCTTCATTTCAATTCTAAGTTGCCTTATCTTTCTGATAGCCATCTTCTTTCATCGCTTTTTAACTCAGAAAACGAAAACCAAACTAAATTGTCAAGCGTGACCATGGTATCATCCACATAACCTTTTGATTTTTGATATTCATTCACTTTGACCGCAAACCGTGTAGGAGAAATTTCTTCAAATTGGTAACGATAATTATTTTCTTTCATCTTGAAGTTAGAAAATTTCATATCCATCACGTCTAAAAATAAAATAAGACTCTCTATTCTATCCATTTCTTTTATACCAATCCGCCACCATTTCCGCACTGTCACCTTAAATGATTGCTACAAAATTGATGCGGTCAACCCAAATTAGTACCCTGATTCATGAATCGAAACATCCAAACTCACTATCCATACCCTTCATCTTCTTCCATGTTAAGATTCTTTATGAGGTAATAGGTATTGTTCAATTCATGAGGACAATATTCCGTCAATAGACTAGGGCAAGTTTCAATATTTTCTGTGATTTCATTATAAATATCATCAAGGGTGTGAGCAGGTGACAACACCCCCAAAAAGTAATCTTCCAATTCAACTTGACCTATCTTTTCAAAATGATTCAATAGCATTCCAAAATCTTTATGATTAAACCAGCAATCTGTATTGAGCCAATATTTTATATCTTGTTGACTGCAATCAATTTTACTGTTCAAAAAATCATCCATATTCGGTTTTTCTTTGTGTAACCAACGGGTACACGCTAAATGGTATTCTATCTTCCTTGGTGTTTGATCTATGGCTGAAACGAATATCAGCCCATATTCATTTTTAAATTTAACAGCAAGAACATCTCCCTTTTTAAAATATGGCTTGCGTTTTACTCTTGCCTTAGGAACTTTGATTGGTTTAAGATTTTTTCTTTGTAGCTGTATAGCTAATTTATGAAGCTCCTTTTGTCTTTGTGATAACGCCTTACAATCTATTTCAAGCCAAAATTCATTCGCTCCTTTTTGGATGATTTTTAAGGCTTGATCTCTTATATCATCCGGAAGATGCCCTATTTTCCAAAGAGAATAGGCCAATGCAGTCCAATAAATCTCCGTATACAATTCATCTGTACAAAAGTTATCCTTATGGCTTAAAACATCGGCAATGATTTTATCTACCTTTTCGCCATCCTTATATCTTTCGATGATTGAATGATATATGTCATAACCATCATCACTGTCGATAATCTTCACTCCATCTATCGCCACTTGATCCTCCTAATGACTTATTTAACCACGTTAACTGATCACAAACGCTCTAAATCTTCATACGACATTTTAAATGGTTCATTCCTATTTGAACCCCATAGGATACGATACATAACATTAAAGTAATGCAAACAAATCTCAAAGGAAATGACCAAGAAGAGATAAGCGGAGTTTCTCTGAGAAAACCATAATTTCCACCTGTGATCTCATTGATCATCACTAAACCGATATTCATCAATCCATTGATTAACAAAGACTCTTTTAAAGATAACTTCTTTTTCGTTTCCAAAAGATATAAAAACGAATTTCCAAATAACGCAAAATGACCTAAATAAAAGGAAACCAATGTCACATGAGGCCAAGCATATTTATCCATAATTGGATAAATCACAGCTATTAAACCGCCAAAAATACCGATGGTCGCAAAAAAATTTTTCATTTTATCATCCTTCATCAACATCATAGCAAACATAGCCATCCGACAATGATATAGTGGTAAAGAAATAGATATTGAAATTCTTTGTACCACATAAAAACCATACAGACCAATCAATTGAACCAATTGAAGAAACCAAAATAATCTCTTACACCATCTCTTGTCATGATATTTCAAGCATAAGATAATCTCCAAAAACATCATAACCATCATCAAAATATACACCCATATAGGAGGCATAAACGCATTCGAAGTTCCCTGTGTACTAAAAAAATGATTCATATGAATCTAGTATAAAGGTAATTCCTTAAAAAAAGAAAGTCCCATTGAGTGACTTTCTATCATAAATGACTAAAATATTGATGATAAAATTTTCCAATCCCTCGCCATTTTGCTTAAAATACTTGCTTAATTTCTGAATTTTTTTCGTTTTTGATTACAACTCATTCTCTTCTAAAAAGTCTTGTTTCAAGCAAAGAAAAAGAAAGTTTGTTAGTATAAAAGCATGTCCTTTCAGAAAAAAGAATTTCAACAACTAATTCAATGGTATCAAGCTCATCACCAAAACTATCCTTGGCGACTCACAAAAGATCCTTATGCCGTCTGGATTTCTGAAATCATGTTACAACAAACACGCATTGAGACTGTACTACCAAAATATGAACGCTTCATGAAAGAACTCCCAAGCATCCATGACCTGGCTACTGTTTCAGAAGATCATTTAATGCACTTTTGGGAAGGATTAGGCTATTATTCTCGCGCCCGCAATCTACAAAAAGCGGCCCTTCAAATAGAAGATAGACATCACGGCATTTTTCCTCATCAACTAGAAGAAATACAAGCTTTAACCGGTATTGGAGATTATACAGCTGGTGCTATTGCGTCTTTTTCCTTTGGTGTGGGGGTACCTGCTATTGATGGTAATGTGCTTCGAGTGTATAGTCGACATGAAGGCCTCTATCAAAACGTATTGGATCCTTCTGTAAAGTCTCTTGTCAAGCAACAGATGTTGCCTTTATACACTAAAGAAAAACACTCTGATAATGGAGATTTTAATCAAGCTATTATGGAACTGGGTGAACAAATTTGTTTGCCTAAAAATCCGGATTGTCAAAATTGCCCCATTCAAAAAGGATGCTTTAGTTTTCTTCATCACAAACAAGGTGAATTACCCATCCGTATCTCAAAAACCAAAAAGAAAAAAGAAGAACATAGTTTCCTGATTTTTTACACCAAAGAAGCTATTTTAGTTCACAAACGTCCAGTTAATGGTCTATTAGCCAACTTATATGAACCTGTCAATCTTGATTTCTTCATTGATATAGAAGATTTCTTACAACAACACCAAATTCCTGTTCTTTCCTACCAAACATTAAGCAGCCACAAACATATCTTTTCCCATCGTATTTGGCAAATTCAAGCATATGCGATTGAAGTCAAAGAACTTTTCCCTTTTCCCGAATACCAGTGGATTGAAAAAAAGAAGAGTCAGCATTTAGCTTTCTCCTCTGCTTTTGATCCATACCGATCGTATTTTTATCAATGATTCTCGTCTGTTTCAATCAAGTATTTCACTGCTTCAATGGCAGAACGAATCGCCAAATCTGTATCATGCACTTGTGGATTCGGTAACCCTTGTTTCTCTCTTTCCTGATTGGCCACGACTAGTAAAGTTGTTCCACAGCGGACATGCAAATAACCAGCCACAATAAACAGAGCCGCTGATTCCATTTCGGAAGCTTTACAACCCATCCCCAACCAAGCATTCCACTTTCTTAATAAATCTTGACCATTGGGTAATGTTTCAGGACGATGTTGCCCATAAAACGCATCCTTACACTCCACAACACCTGTATGATAAGAAGCATTTACTCTCTTGGCCCCTTCTACTAAGGCATTCACCATATCCAGATCCGCTACAGCAGGATATTCAATTGGAGCATATTCTTTACTTGTACCTTCCATTCGGATAGCTCCTGTCGCAATGACCAAGTCACCTGATTGAACATTCATATCCATACCACCACAAGTACCTACTCGAATGAACGTATCCGCTCCACAAGCTACCAATTCTTCCATGGCAATAGAAGCACTCGGTCCACCAACCCCCGTTGAAGTCACAGAAACTTTTACGCCATTCAAATAACCTGTGTAAGTCACAAATTCTCTAGAATCTCCTACTTTCACCGGTTGATCAAAATACTTCGCAATTTTTTCACAACGTTTTGGATCACCCGGCAAGAAAACATATCGCCCCACTTCTCCTTTTCCAACACCAATATGATATTGTTTTCCAGAGCCTTCTGCATAATCAATCATATATAATTCTCCTCTTTTTCATTATAGTAATTTTTTATCTTTTTTTCAAAAATGCCTTGTCAACACACCCCTATCATGTTATTATCATCTAGCACGACATGGCGCGTTGGTGAAGTGGCTTAACACACCGCCCTTTCACGGCGGCATTCACGGGTTCGAATCCCGTACGCGTCACTCATTTTTTTATTTTATTTATAGGGGTGTCGTACAATGGTAGTACATCGGTCTCCAAAACCGCTGACGGGAGTTCGATTCTCTCCACCCCTGTCACTAAGGAAGTTGAACTTCCTTTTTTATTTGATATCCATCAGAAAAAGAAAAAGCCTAGGTTAACCCTAAGCACGCATTGGTTTAATTCTCTGTATAGCCATCTTGGAAATATATCCTGTCAATAAACCGGTTGGAATTGATAAAGCCAAGAAGTAAGGTAAAATCACCATAATCAGTGGTTGGTTATAAAAAAACATCACGATGACCACTTGACCAGCCGAATGAGCGATAGAACTTAAGATAGAAGTAAATAAAATACTCGAATCCATGTAATCACACAACACTAAAAGGCAACTGGATAAAAAGACACCACCAAAACTAATCCAAAAAGAAGAACCTAAGAAAGTACCACTCATCAATGTTCCAATCAAGACTCTCATGCCATTCACGATGACCATCTCTTTAATACCCAGATTCTTCATCGCTACCAAAGCAATAATATTCGCTAACCCAATTCGAAATACCCCGGCAATCGGTGGAATCGTCTTCGTTTCTATCACATTTACAGTGATAGCCATAGCAACCAACAAAGCTAAAATAGTAAATCTCTTCGTTCGATGATATGGATTCATGAATTCACATAGCTTTCTATCCAATCACTCGTTCCAACATAAATACCATTTGGAATACAAGAAATTGGCACTAAGGCTTTTCCATCGTCCCATCCCATTTTTTCGCAAAGATGGTTTGGACAATCCACTTCATGAGCATGCCACTTTCCATTTTTTACTTCAACCCCAAACTTGCCATAATTTCCTTTCACGACATACTTTCCATCAATACCGGAATCAAACCATTTAATCACCTCACGACGATAAACAATACCAACCCATTGTCCCTTTGGCTTTGTTGTCGGTTTTGGTAAACCCTTATTTTGACTTGATTTCTTTTTTGTATTTTCTGTCACTTCATTTTTTTTGGCTACTTGCTGTTCTCTTAGTTTCATAAAACCAATGAGACCAAAAGACACCAAAGCTAATACAATGACAATATAAATTTCTTTCTTTTTCATATTCAAAATTATAGCATAAACTCTCATCCTTCTTTTCATCGAAAAAATCAATTTTCCATTTGATGAATATTGAGCATTCACTTGATAAAAATAAGAACTGTCTAATTTTTCTTACCAAAGGACTTTAAAAAATCTTATTTTGCTAATTTAGCCGCTTGTTCACCCGCAATCTTCCCAGAAACAAATGTCCAAGATTGAGCTTGACCACCCCAAGGTGTATAAGCCTTCCCATCCTGATTACAAACTCCTTGTGAATCTTGACCAACCGCAAATAGATTTTTAATTGGACGACCATCTTTCTTTAAAACATTCATATTCTGATCCACATCTAAAGAACCAACGGTTCCATAAGAATAAGCAGCACTTTCAAACAAGTAATAGTTTTTATCTTTATCACCTAATGATTTCACTAACTCTTCTTCTTTCATGTTCAACTTCTTCGCCAATTCCGCCGGGGTTCCTTTCCAAGCGTTATTGGTATTGATAGCTACTTCAATGATTTTATCAATATCTTTAATTGGCGTGCCGCTAGCTGGTACTTTACCCCCTTGTCCCAAGCCGAAAATCGAAATTTTTGAAGTTTTTTCACTTAAACCCTTTGTTTTTATCGTATCAATATCTTCTTGACTATACACGTTATAAAAGTGGAATCCGGGAGTATGAACAATCCCTGTAGACCCTTCCATATTTTCTGTGACAGTTTGATCCATACGATCTAACTTCCTACCTGTTTCATCCACTTGTTTACCATCAGTTGTGGTTGCCATAGCTGATAAAATAGCCTTTTGATTAGGATTTAAAGAGTTATCACGAATGATATTTGGCACTTGTGAAACATGAACCATTGGTAAAGACTTCATAGCGTAAGTCACACCACCAACCGATTGTCCCATCTTAATGCCACTACCCTTATTTACCGTATTCCCAATTGGGCGAATACTAGAACCATATACTTCCTTTAACATTTCTTCATTTCCCAAAAAACCACCGGTAGCTAAAATCACGGATTTACCAAAAATTTCATAAATCGTTCCATCATAAGAAACAGCTTTGACTCCTATCACATTTCCCTTGTCATCTTTTAATAATTCTTGGGCTGTCAGTTCTAATTGATAGTCATTTTTTCCATTCTTCGCTTTCGCTTTTTCCAGGGCATGCCTAAATTGAAACATATGATCCGGTCCGAAAGTATACCACTTTTTATTCCCTTGATCAGCGGTATAAGCTGCCCATAATTTTGTCCAACTTGGAACGACAAAAGATCCCAACAAGCCGCCCAATCCATCAAAAGAAAATCCATATTGATCCATATAATAATCCAATGCTGTACCGGATTGTTCAACGGCTTTTTTAATGACATCCGCCTTTTTATCCGTCCCCACATACTTCAACCAAGTTTTATACACTTCACTCATCGAAATATACTCTTTACCACCATTGTACTTTTTCGCTAAATTTTTAGAATTTAAAGCCATTGGTCCATACGCAGAAGCGGAATTACCGCCGATTTGAGCAGCCGCTTCTAAACCAAAAACCTTAGCTCCTTGATCCGCGGCACTAGCATATGATAAAATACCCGATCCTCCTAAACCAACCACAATGACATCATAACCATCTAATTTCACTGTATGATTCTTTTTTTGAACCGGTGTATACCATTCATCACTCTTACCACCAGCTTGATCAATAGCGGAGGAAACCAAACTACGAATCGCTGATGAAGAAGTGGTAGCTCCTGTGACAGAATCCGTTGCTAAAGATTGACTGGCCAGTAAACGGGGAATAAATTTCATCTTAGCTTGTTCAAACCACGGTCCTGTACGACTATCACTTTCTTCCGTAATTCTAATACCCGCTATTTTACCATCTTTAATAGTTACCTCACCCTTCATTTGTCCTGTGACAGAAAATGAATTGGTAATAGCACTGTATGTGCCATCTTTCAGTGCTGTTTTTTCTTTCTTTTCCATAGAAGTACTGGCTTGATTGAAAGTAGCCTTTAAAGCTCTTCGAACTGCCTCACTTGTTTCCGTTGCTCCTGTCACTGCATCAAATTCAGCGTTTTGTTTAGTCTGAATATTTTTCATCAACTGTTCCACAGCCGCTTGACCAATAGAAGCTGTTTCCCCATGAGCATCAATGGACACTTTTTCAATTTTATTTTTTGAAAAGGTGGCGGTCACCTTAACTTCACTACTATGTCCCTTAGAAGATCCCGTATACACACCAGGTTTATATTTAGCACTACCAGAACATCCCACAAGACTTACAACCATGGTGATGGTTAAAAGCCCATATATCACTTTCTTCATAATCTTCTCCCTCTTCATCAATTCTCACACGAATTATTAAACCATTTTGCAAAAATTCAAACAAGATATCCGACTTTATTTTTTTATGAATTTTTGGACTATTTTCTGCCCATCTTCCAACGAAAAAAGCTAAGTCTTTGAATCTTTTAATACAATGTGATGATTTGGCACAAATCTCTCATTCCAATCATCACTCTTAATACTAAAATCCCTCTTCATGATTCTTTTATTTTAATATCAAAAAAGTAGTATTTCTTGCAAAATACTACTGAATCAAAAATTCCTGTTCATTCCTGACTCTGATTTTAAAAACCAACATCATACAGACGAAAGAAATGAATAATAAAATCCCCCACTGAGTATGCCATTCATCTCCCGTTGGTACCAACCGCTTTTTCTGATCTTCTACTTTTAACAAAATAGGCTTATTACAATCGAAAGAATCCCCTTTTTCAACTAGAATCGGTATCGGATTCATATCCACTTCATACCCCTTTGGCGCCTTGATTTCTTTTAGAAAATATCCTTCTTTGGAATAAGGAATCGCCTTTTTAGCTTTTCCTTGTTCATCACTGACCAACTCTACAATTTGTCCAAACTCATCTCGTAAAGCTTGACCATTTTGATGGAATACCCGATAATGTGCACCCGATAGCCCTTTAGATTGACCACGCTCTCTTTTTTTAAGTTGAAGTTGTATTTTCTTGGTTTCATTTAAGAAAAAAACGTTAACGGTTTGGGCATATTTTGGAACATGGATGAGTTGGTCTTCCTGATTTCGATATCCAGATGGCGTTTTCACTTCACGAACCCAATAATTTCCATCTGCTTTTACGATGGGGGATATATTCATTTTCTTGCCATTTGAAATCCATTCTTTCAATATTTTTTCTTTCTTTTCATCTAATAGCTGTAACCTAGCTCCCTGTACAAAATTTCCCAATTCATCTACTTTTTGAATGTGTATATCTAAAAGATGATCGATCATGATCACTTTCGTAATAGAGCCATCTTCTTTTATTTTAAAAGAAATACTTGGTGCAAACGCATAGCCGATTGGAGTGACACTTTCCTCTAAACGATAGATTTTTCCTTTTTCCAAGCCTTGGATACAATGTACTTCTTTTTTAGAAGTCCATCGTGTGATTTCGTTTCCATTTTCTTCTTTTAAAATCATCTTAGCCCCTTCAATTTCTTTTCCATTTAAGTCCTGTTTAAAAAATTCCGTTTTGGTAAAGAAATTCTTCATGTGAAAAAAATAAGGGGTTTCAGATAATTGAATGGTCTTTGACCTACGATCCAATTCCACACCCTTTGGAACTTTGACTTCTTGTAACTCATAAGATCCTTGATACAGATTCCACAAATCCGCTTTCCCGTCTTTGTTTAAAAAGAAAGAACCAACTTCTTGACCGAAAATATTTTTCGCTAAATCTCCTTTTTTCATGACCTTTGTTCCATCTACATCTGAATAGATACTTTCTTTCGCCCTTAGTTCAAATTGAACTTTCGCAAAATCCCTGTTAGCAAAATTAGTTTCTTTTTTTATTTCCTCCCACTTCTTTTCCAAATGAAAAGAAGCTTTTTTTCTCTTGTTTTCAATGGGAATCACCACCATACGACTATTCTTTTCTTCTACCGTATCTTGATTCAATACAATGACCTGCTTAAATCCTTTCGTATAACCCTTAGGAGCTTTTACTTCCTCAATTTCATACTTTCCGGCTGATAGGGCTAAAGGTATGGTTAATTCTCCAAGCATGTCATTTTTATCTTGCCAACCAGATTGAATCAGACCACTGGAATTTGTTGAAAAAAGAGAATATTTTTTTGAAGCGATGATTTGAGAAATCACCTCTTTCACTGGTTGTCCCTTTTCATTTTCTAAGCGCGTGATACGAAATGTAGCGGAACTTCTTTGGATTTTTTGTTTTGTATCTTGATCCAATTTCAGAATACGCAAATAGTATTTCTTATTTCTATTTTTCAAGACATAAGATTGATGTTGATGATCTTTTTGTATCGTCAAAAAGAAAGGAGATGGATATATTTGAATATCTTTATTCCCGGCTTTGATTTGTCTAATTTCATAGTTTCCATAAGCCAGTTCAGAACTTTTGGCATATCCTGTTTCATTGGTGGTTAAAATGGCGTATTCTTTTGAATGGAATTCTTTTACATGTTTTCTGGCTTCAGAAAAACTTCCATATTTTCGGATATGTTTAGAAAGAATGGCCATAAATTCCGCTTTTTCTTCCGGTGGTAGAAACTCACTATCTTCAGAAGTGGAAAGATACTTTTGAATAGAAAAAGTACCTGTTTTTACCTGATCACGAACTACTATTGTTTTCGTATTTTCCTTCAAATTTACCAATTCAGAACTCTTCACTTGAATTGGTATTTTTTCTCCATGGAGTCGCATCCCAATCGGTGGAACTAGCTCTTTTAAATAATAGATTTCATCCGGTAAAAGATTCTCGATTCGATTGGATTTTCCTTTTTGAATCAGAAATACTCCTAATGACTTTCCTTCTTTATTGAAAAGCTGATACTTAGTCCCATCAAAGTTAGGAACATCTCCCTGAGGATACTTGGTCTCTATATCTTCTTTTTGAATTTCTAAGTGATAACCCTGCGCTCTGATTTCTAAATCAAATCCTTCGACCTCTTCTCCTTCATAAACCATTAGATTTTGAATGTTTTTACCAATTAACGCAAAATTTTTCTTTCTGGAAGATTGACTCAATAACGCTATTTTTTTATTTTTCTTAGTAAAACTAGCATCTACTGTAAACTCAAATTGATTATGAACGATAGATCCTTGAATATCTCCTTCTGCTTTCTTTAATTGAAAACCGTTTAATTTTCGAGTGACTTGATAGCGATGACCTACCATTGCCTTTGTAAAAAGTAATTTATTTCCTTTTACTTTTGTGACAACTTGACCTGTTGTTAAATCTTTTAATTCAATTTCACTATTCTCTAAACTCAGAACTTTCTTCTGAATTTCTTGGATTCTTTTTTGGACTTCCTGATGGCTATGAGGCCCTTTCTGAATAGTTGGATGATAACCATTCAAAGACCAGGCGTACATCTGTGCTGCCGCATAATTAATATCCCCTTGACCAACACCCTTTTCAAAAGCGTATGCCATAAAATGATTCAATCGATTTGTATTTGAACCCATGACTTGTTCAAGACTTTTCTTGTGATAATCATTCCCAAAATGCATGTCTTGCTGAGGTTCTATACAAATGGCCGGATGGCCTTGATACATCACATAACTAATATATTCTTTTGCTTGATCCTTCTTTGGACCGGGGGTCACCAAATATTCCATGCGTCGAACAACCGTCAATTGTTCAGCATAAACGGGTAAAACTAAACTCATCAGAATACTGCCTATCCAGATCCATATTGCTTTTTTCTGTCGTCTCATACTCCTCTCTTTCTATGTACTTCTTTTTTCCCGAAAGACAAACAGTTCCATAAAAAAAAGACTTATTCGCACAAATAAGTCTTCGGATCTTGCATCAAATGAACCAAATGAAGTCCTTCTTTATCCAGTTGAAAACGAGCAATGCCACCATTATACGAATAAGACTGTCCTTGATTCTTACAATACAATTCTAGACCAAGACGATCCAGTTTCAACAAATAAGCCGCCATAATCGCATACATTGTTCCATGCCCCACTAATAGAACCTGATCACCATCTTGATTTTCAAAATAAACTTTTTCTAATAGAGATTGCCAACGTGTTTTTACTGCCCCTAAATTTTCTCCCTGATGGCTTAAAAAATTTTCCTGATTTTGATGGCACGCATACAATTCTTTTAAAATAGCTTCGTCTATTAATCTTCCTTCCAAATCTCCAAAATTCATTTCTTGAAGATTCTTCTCAATAGAGATCGGAATATCATGTCCTTCTAACACAATCTTAGCCGTATCAATCGCTCTTTTAGCATAAGACACATAAGCTTTTGAAAAAACCTTATTTCTTAATGCTTTTTGAGCCTGATTAGCTTGCTGAATTCCCAGCTCTGTTAAAGGAGCATCACTTCTTCCTTGCACTTGATGTCTTAGATTAAAAATCGTCTGCCCATGACGAACGTAGAAAATATCAATGGTTTTATCTTTCTTTGGCAAACACAAATCCTTCGCTTCACATGGTTTTTGAATCAGGCTAACTTTTCCCATTTCTTCTTTGAAAATCAAAATCCCTGCATTGGGCATAAAAGCCCTACCTTCATCTAAACAAGCTTGACGATACGCTCGCATATCCATTTTCAAAACATAAGACATAAAGGCCATGGACATAATCCCATGGGACACAATTAAGATCCGATCATTTTCTTTAGTTTGGGAAAGTATATCTTGAAAGACTTTTTCTGTCCTAAAGCGAAGAGAATCTTTTCCTTCTCCTTCTGCTTCCTTAAAATCCAAATGGCCAAAACATTTCTGTACCAATTCTTGATCTTGAACATAGCATCCTTCCATGACCCCAAAATCCGGTTCTTGCAAATCTTCTAAATACGTTAATTCTACTTGCCGATTTTTCAATAAAATATCCGCCGTCTCTCGCACTCTTCCGGCTGGAGAAGCAAAGGCTCGATCAAAAAATTGACCTGACAATACTTTGGCACTTTTCTCGGCTTGTTGAATTCCCAACGGTGTCAAAGGAGAATCACAACGCCCTTGAAGTTGTAAACGAAGATTGAAATATGTTTGCCCATGACGAACAAAATAAAATAAACGACTCATTTTTCCTCCCTAAAATCAGATCCTTTTTTCATGAGTTGCTTGAGTTGGAATTGTTGGTTTTTCCACTCAAATAAAGCAATCCCACCATGATAACTTTCCTTTTCACCCAATTTAGCTTGTTGATATTGTAAAAGTTTTCGATTTAAACCGGCATAGCGATCAATCAAAATCGTATAATACGTACCATGTGACACCAACAGAATAGAATCACCATCTTTAGCTTCCAATACCATTTTCTTCAACAAACGATCAAAACGTACTAAAAGATCCTCTTTTCTTTCTCCTTGATGTGAACGAAAATCTTCCCCATGCTCATGACAATCGTTCATTTCATCATTGACTTTCATCCGGGATTGTCCCTCTAAATCTCCAAAGTCTAATTGTTGTAAATCCTTTTCAATAGAAATCGGTACATCTCTTCCTTCTAAAATGATTTTTGTGGTATCAATTGCCCTTTTTGCAAAAGAACTATACGCTTTTCGAAAAGGAATTCGACTTAGTTTTCTTTGAACAATACGAGCTTGTTCAATTCCTTTTTCCGTTAACGGAGAATCGCTTTGACCCATCACTTTCTTTTGTTGATTAAATAGTGTTTGACCATGACGAACGTAATAAAAATGAATGGTTTTTTCTTCGGGTTCTAAATTTATTTCATAAGGGCTAACTGGGGCTTGCACTAATGAATAGTGACCATCCTCATAACTGAAAATCAAAATCCCAGCATTTGGAATGGCCGATTTTCCCTGCTGATGACAATGTTTGCGATACGCTAATACCTCCATTCCTAATAGTACTTTTTCAACCATCTGCATCATCGTGCCATGCGATACAACTAAAATGCGATCATCTTCTTTTGTCTTAGACAAAATTTCTTTAAAAACTCGCTGGATTCTTTCCTTGGTTTTTTCAAAGGAGTCTCCATGAAAAAAAGACCAATCAAATTGTTCAAAACAATCCTTTAATTCACGATGATCCTGAAAATAATCTCCTTCCACTATTCCAAATGAAGGCTCTTGTAAATCATCCAAGTACGTACAGGAAAGCGATCGATTTTTTAATAAAATATCCGTTGTTAAACGAACTCGTCCTGAAGTAGAGGCAAAAACGGCATCAAAATAGCGTTGATCCAACACTTTTTTAAGTTGCTTCACTTGTTCAATTCCTGTTTGGCTTAATGGTGAATCACAATGTCCTTGTAAACGTTTTTCTTGATTAAATCGCGTTTCACCATGGCGAACAAAGTAAAATAGCCGTTTCATATGTCTCCTTTCATAAAAAAAGCCTTGCCTTAGCAAGACTTATCTTATTGCATATCCTTTAAGAAAGCAAAATAAGCTCGATAAGCTTCATACACATCTACTTTTGAAACCACTTCATCTGGAGCATGCATATTTTGTACGGCAATACCGGCATCAATAACATCCATATTCTTTTCTGCCAAGATATAAGCGATGGTTCCACCACCTCCTACATCAACAGCTCCCAATTCAGCAGTTTGGAAAACAACATCATTTTCATCCATAACTTTACGAACTTTTGCCATAAATTCAGCACTGGCATCATTGGATCCCGACTTACCACGAGCTCCGGTATACTTATTGAAACAAACCCCCTTACCTAGGTAAGCAGAGTTTCTTGCTTCAAAGGCTTCTGCGTAATTAGAATCATAGCCGGCCGATACATCAATGGATAACATATAGCTGTTTTCATACAAATCATATAAATCAGTCATCTTGGTAAACCCTTGTTTTTCTAACGCACGAACCATCACATGTTCAAAGAAATCAGAATGAGCTCCCGTTGCCCCAACAGAACCGATCTCTTCTTTATCCGTTAAAATCAAAACGGAAGTTCTCTTAGGAGTTTTGATTTCATTGATAGCTCGAACAGAAGTATAAGCACAAACTTTATCATCATGTCCATAACCTAAAATCATGGAACGATCCAAACCATAATCACGAGCTTCTCCAGCCGGTACCACTTCAATCTCCGCACTTAAGAAATCCTCTTCATCAATGCCATACTGTTCTTGAAGTAAATCAAGTAAGAAAGCCTTCACCGCTTCCTCTTCTACCTCTTTTTTAGGACGACTGGCAACCGTTAAATCCAACTTTTCTCCTTCAATCACCGTAGCACCTGTTTTTTGAAGTTGCTTTTGAGCCAAATGAATCAATAAATCAGAAACACCCACCACCGGATCACCCGGTTTATCACCAATATTAATATCCACCACAGTACCGTCTTTCTTCGCTACAACCCCTACTAAAGCTAATGGTCGTGCTACCCATTGGTACTTCTTAATACCACCATAATAATGTGTATCAAAGAAAGCGATGCCATCTTTTTCATAAAGTGGCTTTTGTTTCAAATCCATTCGAGGAGAATCAATGTGTGCTCCTAAAACATTGACACCCTTATTCATCGGTTCTTCCCCCACGACCAGCATCATAATATTCTTTTTACGGTTCACGACATACACACGATCCCCTGCTTTTAATTCTTGGAAAGAATCAAATGATTTAAACCCATTTTCCAGTGCAAACGCTTCTGTATTCGTCACAAAAGTTCTCTCTGTTTTTGATTTTGTTAAAAATTGACGATATTCTTCATTAAAATCCATGACAGCTTTAACACCGTCTTTATCTAGTTTTTCCCAAACCGTTTTCATTTTTTAGATATCCTTTCTGATTATTTCATATGGTTTTAGAGGCCTTAAGTGATCCACATCACCTGCCACCTTTAAAATCAGCCCCGTCTCCTCTTGACCCACAATTTGAAGATGAGCCAAAGAAGAAAGTCGGTCGAACAGAGCCATTTTATCATAGGGTAATAAGCAAGTAAATTGAACCTCTTTCGGAAATAATAAACCAATCAATTGATCTAGCAGCTCTCCGATCCCTTCTTGGGTATAAGACGAAACCCATAAACCATCTTCAAAAGAAGAAACTAAATCTTTTTTGGTATGAACCAATAGACTTTGTTTTGGATGAGCCCCTATTTTAACTAAAACCGATTTCGTCGCTTCTTGCTTTTCAAAAGATAAGGGGTCACTACCATCCACGACATGAATCAATACATCCGCTTGTTTCGCTGATTCTAAGGTACTAAAAAAAGCATCTATCAATGTTTTTGGTAAATTCGAGACAAATCCGACCGTGTCGTATAAATAAAACGCAAAACCTTTATATTCTACCAAACGAACAGCTGTATCTAAGGTCTCAAAAACACGATCTCGAACCATCACCGGTTGACCGTTTTGTCTGGTATACGCTAATATCGCATTTAATAACGAACTCTTTCCGGCATTGGTGTAACCAACTAAACCTACTCTTGGATACAACGTTTTCGCTCTTCTTTTTTCATCTTGTTGACGTTGTTTTTCCACCAGTTTCAATTCTTCTTGTAGTACATGCTTGCGGCGGGCATACTTTCGAACGATTTGTTCAGAGCGCTGTTCTCCTGATCCACGGGTAATAGTACCTCCTCCTCGTTGATGATCACTTTCTTGTTCTAAAGAAGCCAACTCCTTAGGAAGAGCATACGATAGACGCGCCAACTCCGTTTGAATTTTAGATTGTTTACTACGCGCCCTTTGCGAGAAAATATCTAAAATAACAGCTGTTCGATCTAACACTTCTACTCCCAATTCCTCACTTAGTCTTCTGGAAGCAGAAACAGATATTTCATGATAAAACACAACCGTCTCAACTTCATCCGCTATTAGCCATTCTTTTAATTCTTGTATTTTTCCGGATCGATAGACCATCTTAGGATCTCGTGATTTCAACTTTTGAATAAATGTTTTAACAACTTCATATTCACAAGCTTGACATAAAGCCACACATTCTTGAATGATTTCTTGATCCGAACTTCCTTTTATTTCCACCCCTACAACATAGCAACGTTTCATTTAGTATAGACCACCTGTTCATTTTTTATGATATATCACCTTTTAAATTTCATCTACCATCACAGGATTCACCAAACATCCCACTTCTCTCCATATTTCCATAATAGCCTCTTATGAAAATTCCAAATTATGGCTCAAGACAATAAATGATATCGCCAGTATTTCGAATATACATCATCCCGGATACCGGATTCTTTCCCTCTTCCCAAATCCAACCTGTATAAGTTGTACTATAACCAAAGTATCCTTCCGTAAGAATTTCAAATTCTAAGTTTGAAAACTGATTCATATATTCTTTCAGGCTGATGGCTTTTCCGGAAAAATCACCTTCATAAACAATCCGATCGAGTATAAAAACACTACATTCATCTAAATCACTATCATTAAATATCAAATCCCCTGAATATATGGTTTCCTTATCTTTTGTGTATTGAAATACTTTATCCAACTTTAATGTCAATGTATTATTTTGAATTGTAATTTTCTTTATCCGACTATCGTGCAGACTAAAAGGAATACGATTGTTTCTATCTTGTATCCATTCCATTGTTGTCTCTACCATTTCTAATCTTGATCCATGCTTCTATATTTGGAAGACACAAAGCCCGAGATACGAATCTGTGGTATATTCCATTCATTAGGCGTATAAATCCGACACTCAACCTCATCACCCATCAAACCTTTCGCAATAAACTCGTATTGACCAATCTCTTCATTCAACTCAATCCTATCCATTTTCACTAAATAACTCTTGGCAAAAAATGTCCTGAATTCATTCCAAATAGTATTAGCATCATCTGCTGATAAAATAATTTTTGACCAATAATCCATTCCAACCTTGCATCTTTTCTTTCTTCCTTTATCATCAGGCTGGCAAACTTTCACAGTTCCTTTATGATAGATCCATTCTATCTGTTGAAGTGCTTCAACTTTTGATTCTAATACATCTTTAAATTCACTCATGATACCGATTAAATATTGACATGCCGGTTCAAATGTCTCTAATTCTTTCATATGATTCCCTCCAATATAGGTTAAATACCATCTCTATTTTTACACTTCAATGATACCATTATCCCTAATTCCGATTATAGGTGATCATCTATCTAGATTATTTTTGAATTGTCATATTCGGTTGAACCTTTTGAATGGCCTTCTCCACTTCATCAATCGTTCCTTCCATAAAAAGAAGTGGGATTGTCAAAGCCGGTTGCCCTTTTTCTTTAACATAAAAATTTTGGAATGGAACGGCACCTATGCGATGACCTGACAAATAATGAAGCGATTGCACTTCATCCCAAGTGGTTTTCTCAACACTAATGACTCCCGTCCGATACACTAAACTTTTTTCCGATATTTCAAGAACCGTCTGGTTGCCAAACAAACGAACAACTAAAAGTATGAAATATAGCCAAAGAACCAAATTTATCATAAATAATAAATACGATAAAATGGAATGATTCCATCTGCTTTGACTAGCCATTAAATCTAAAAAATAAGAAATTAGAAAAATAGGCAAAACCACTACTACCATGGCCACTCCTATCTTTTTTCTTGAGTAATGAAATTTTTTCATGATTTCATCCCCTCCTTCTCTCCATAAATCCAATTATGTAAAATGGGTTTTAAATACTTCACCCCATAATCCACTAATGGACTAAACAATAACATCAATATCACGGTTCCTTCCCGCAAAGGAAGAGGAATATGATACCAATGCCAAATCATAAAAACAGCTATAAAGAAGAACACATCTACTACAAAACGTATGGACGAAAAACGCAAGCAGAACTTCTTCGCCACCACCATACAAGTTGATTCCATCGCCAAGCCAATCATCCCCGAAGCGACTACCAAAGAAACACCTAAAATATCCACCAGCACCAAAAACACAAACCAGACCATCTTCAAAACATAACTTTCCGGCATGATTTGATCAAAAATATGGTAATAGAAAAGATTGACCACGACCCCAATCACAATAGATACAAATATCTGTAATAAATAAAGTGGTTTATACTTTTTTCTTAATAAAACCATTTGTGTCAACACACAAAATAAATTGATGATGGTCGCAACCGTTCCCACTTCAATATGACTCAATAAACTAATCGACACAGAAAAAGCGTCATAGGCAGAATTTCCTAAGCCCACTTTCATAATGCCTGCCCCGCCAATACTTAAAATAATGACACCAACGGTTTCAATCAAAAGATGTTTCCAGAAATGTTTTAATTGGATTTCCATACAATCCTCGATGAGAAATATTGTTCTCGAAAGGCAATATCTTTTAAAATTTTATCTTGTTGAACTTCCTCACCAATGCGTCCTACCACCAGTGTGGCTTCATCACTATATTCATGATAAATGACCGCTACTACAACTCCTGAAAAAGAATCAACCATCTCGCCAACTCCAATCACATACGCATTGATCGGTTCTTCCATCGTTTCAGCTTCATAAACATAGCCCATTGGAACTTGGTAGATGGCATCTTCTAAATAAGGATGGAATTTTCCCATAGGTTGGTCAATTTGAACCTTTACTTGTTTTCCTAACCAAGCATTGGCTAAAGGATATTCCAAGAAATCATAACCATCTTCATGTTGAATTCTTTCAAAACCAAAATGAATATAAAGTTGCTTTTCTTCATCAAAAGCACGCTTAATCAATTTTCCATGGCCTTTTTGAGCTTCATATTCCACTAATTCTTTCAGCAATTCAAGATTGTTGGAAGATTCTAATAACGCAATTTCACCATTCCAACTTAGACCAACAATTCCTTCTTGACTATCCGAAGATAACCATTGGAATTCATCAAAACTTTCTAATAACCTTTTTCGAACATTCACAAAAGGAACATATTTATCCAAATAAGGTTTTAGTTGATTGATTTCTAAAATCTTCTTCATGTTTAAAACTCTAAAGAACGATCAAAGAACGGAATACTTTCCTTAATCACTTCCTCTTTCAATGTTGGCGTATAAAATACAGCTTCACATGGTATTTTCTTGGAGTACTCTAAGGCCTTCGTGCAGAATTCTTTCAAGAGATCTTCTTTTTGTTCATCCACATCCAAAACGAAATAAAAGGAAACTTGGCTATTCCCCAATTTTTGTTTTAACCAAACTCGTTGAATATTTCTTCTTTCTTTTGACCATTCATACATTTGGTTAACCAATTGAGTGGGATAAATGCTTGGTTCATTAATTTGAATTTCCATCTCTTCAGGATCACTTGGATGAAGCAATTGATGGATGAGAGCTGCCGGAGTTACCATATTATCTACACCAGGATTGATTATAATCCCCACCGCCTTAGTGTTTGGATCGGATAATAATTTATCATATTGGGTCAAAGTTTGGATCACCATCTTTGGCAACGGTTCATTTGCTTGTGTCAATTGGAACTTTCCGGCACTTTCTAAATCGGTAAAAACAGGAAAGAATGTTTCTCCATCATTGGTGTTAATCAAATAGAAATTAATGTAATCTGATTTTACACTTGGAATATGCTTCTTAGTAAACGCCATCTCAAACTTGGTTGGTGCAATTAATTGAGCTTTTTCTAAAGCTTGGATGAATTTTAATTGTCTTTCCGGAGTAGAACCAAGTTTTAATTCATTAATAGCTGAACGCAACTCAAGATTTTTCACCGGTTTCACATTTAGATTCTTCATTAATTTTTTAGACATAAAAACCCTCTTTTCTCATTATTAAGTGTATTGAAAATAATACTTTTTAACAAGCTTTAAGTTCCCAAAAAACTCATTCAAAATTCACCCAAACTTCACAAATGAACACTAGTATAATAGATATAGAAGCGATCAGGAGGTCTTATATGTCTGAATTTCATTCTGAAGAAAATAAAGTAGAAGATAAAGTGGAAGAAACTTCTAGGGTCGAAAACAATCCAAAACCGACCAAAAAACCTAGCTTTGTTTTAAAAATCAATAAAACACTCTTAAATTTAATTTTATGCGTCGCCGTTGGTGGAGCTAGTGGCTATGTGGTTAGTAAAAGTTCTAAAGGTTCTGCAGTGGTGTACCAATCTGCGGCTGAACCACCATCCAAAACCACTTCTGTTAAAAATGGTCAAGGTTTAACGGTTAGTCAAGCCGCTAAAAAAGCAGCTCCTTCCGTTGTTGAGATCAGAACAGAGTCAAAAGGAAAAACTTATGGTTTCTTAGGTGGTAATTATACTTCTAATTCTGCTGGGTCTGGAGTGATTATTTCCAAAGATGGTTATATTTTGACAAATAATCATGTGATCAAAAATGCGACTTCCATCAAAGTTAAGACTAACGATGGAAAAGAATACACAGCTAAATTAGTTGGAGCTGATCCAAAGAGTGATATTGCTGTTTTAAAGATAGAGGGCAAAAATTTAACACCGGCTACTTTAGGAGATTCCTCTAAGATTAGTATTGGAGATACTGCTATTGTCATTGGTAATCCTTTAGGAACACTTGGTGGTACAGTCACAGACGGTATTATTTCTGCTACCTCTCGTGAAATTGTTGTAAATAATGAAGCAATGGATCTCATTCAAACCAATGCTTCTATTAACTCCGGTAACTCCGGTGGTGGTCTTTTTGACGGTAATGGTAATTTAATTGGTATTGTAAACGCTAAAGACTCCGGTACTACTAATTCAGGAGCAACGATTGAAGGATTAGGCTTTGCGATTCCTATCAATAAAGCGATGGAAGTAGCTAATGAATTGATTAAAAATGGTAAAGTTACATCTCGTGCCACACTTGGTGTTTATCTACAAAACGGAAGTGAAGGTAGTGAGACCTCTGGTCTATTCGTAAGCGAAGTGATGACTGGATCCGGTGCTGAAAAGGCTGGTCTACAAAGAGGAGATCGCTTAGTGAAAGCCGATGGTGTAGAACTCAATAAATATTCCGATTTAGCGAAAATTATGAGAAAGAAAAAAGTTGGTCAAACGATCAAACTAACCATTGAACGAAATGGTCAACGAAAGGAAGTGACTGTCACCCTGACACAAGTTGTTGATACAAACGAACCAAATCAACCAAAAAAATAGGAGAAGTTAACTCTCTCCTATTTTTTATGATTTCAAAATGGCATTAGTCGCTATTTCTATCCTTCTTGTTTACCAGGATAGACCCTATAAATAACCTAAAGACTATTGATTTTAACATTTAGAACATGATATTACTGTCTTTCGAATAACGCATAGCTTCCTTGTAATAGGCAGACTGATGAACTATCCAAATAATACACACTACCAATGAAGGTAAAAATCCTATATTGAAAACAAGTGCACCGATTGCAAGCATACTGGACAAAGCTGTGCAAACTATATTCGTTACTGAATATGCTTTAAAGGCACATTTACCAATCATCATTTTCTCAGCTTCATCACAACTATCTATCCACTTCGTTTGAAACTTCATATCATAAATAGATGCCTTTTTTTCAGGGTTTATTTGCTTACCTGTATCCACACACTTCTGCTGAATAATGATTACCTCAATCATAATGACTACGAAAGCTACAATACCAATTAAAAACATAAAAGTGCTTTCCCGATCATCAAATGTTGAAAAACCACCGGAATAGGATGCTGCCAGAAGAAAATAGGAAAGAATAAATGCTATATTTGTAATCCAAATGGTGCTGGAAAGTTTTCTTTCAATCGTATAGAAGGTGTTCTCATCCTCATCATCCCATCGATCAAGCAACTGTTTTGCATTACGATAAATCGAGATACAAAGGATGGGAATGGTGATCATTATAGTCACCATAATCCAAGGAGCTATATGTGTTCCAAAGAACACCCCTGCACTTTTCATAACCCCAGTCAACTCATTCAATCCATATTTTGCAAAGCAATACCCCATTCCTCCACCAATCATCGCACATACAATCATGAGCCATATAAATTTCGGCAAAGCTTTTCGGTTAGCTTGTCTGATTTCTTTGTCATTCATTTTCTTCTTCCTCCTGTAAATAGAATATTTCCTCCACCGTAACATCACAAATCCTGGCAATCGTCAAAGCAAGGGTAACGGATGGTGAATAATCACCTCTTTCAATCAGACTGATCGTCTGCCGTGATACACCACATAAACGACCCATTTCCTGCTGATTGATGTTCAACATAGCTCTGAATATTTTCAAACGATTTTGTAGTACCATATAGCACCTCCAAATGACAATTTTATTTGTCTTTATGACAATTATAATTGTCAATATATATGATATGCTTGTTATTTCAATTTGCCAAATACTTCAAAAAAAAGAATTACCCTTTCTAAATTGGACAGAAACCTTGAAAATTCACCCATTAAAATAAACAAATTAAAAAATTAGTATAAAAAACTATTTAGAATTCGTGGTATAGTACCAATATGAAAGAAAATTCATATCGTTACATTATTTTTGCTATGTTATTAGAAATAGCGATGGCCACTTTACTTTGGTTTAAAGATAGTGAAATTGCCCTCCAGTTTTTTTGGCAATTGATCCCCATTTTCTTAATTACTTTATTTTTAGGAACTTTCATTTATAATCGCTTGGGGGATTTAAAACTTTTCTTAGCCATTTGTGTTTTATCCACCATTGGTTTAGCTTTTCAACTGTACGCCGATAAAGTCTATCCGATTGTTGGTCATTATTCTATCTGGAAATTTTGGTTAGGGGTTGCCGTAGGTGTTTTTTTTACAATTCTCTATAAATATAGTTATAAAATCAGTTATTGGAAATACTCTCCTTATATCTTTTTTCTGTTATCTCTTGCTTTGTATATTATTTTACGATTCAAAGGATTTGATCCTAATGGCTATGGAACAACCGCTTGGATTAAAATGGGTAGTCTAACCCTTCAATTAACCGATGGCATTAAAATTCTTTCTCTTTTTTTCTATAGCTCCTTATTGGTAGAAACTTGGAATCGATCGAATAAGACTATTTTGATTATTTCCAGTATTTATTTAGGTATGAATTTAATTGGATCGGTGATGATTCATGAATTAGGTTCTTTCTATATTTTAGTCTTTCTACATTTGGCTTGTTTATTCATCTACTTGCCACATGATATCTACAAACGAAAATATTTATTTGGTTTAGTTCTTTCTTTGATATTGGTAATTCTTGTTTTCTTAGGTTTATACGAAATTCTAAAGCCTATCGCCACACAAGGCAATTTAAAATCTATTTTAAGAGTTCTTTGGCCAATTGCGAAAAAAGTCCACTCGCGTTTCTCCATTGCAGCCAACCTGCAAAGTGATCTATATGGAGCCGGTTATCAGCTATTTCAAGGACAAAAAGCCCTTCTCATGGCAGGCTGGTTTGGCAATACCATTGGCTTTAATCAAATTCCGGTGGTAGAGAGTGATATGGCCTTTGTCGGTTTAGTCAATTGTTTTGGATATAGCGTTGGCTTAGTAGTCATCTTATTATTTGGTTTTATCTTAAGAAGAGGATCACATATTTCTCAACGACTACTAGCGATATCGATTCAGAAATCAATTTTTTCTTATGGTTTGACTATATTAATCTTTTTACAAGCCTTCTTGACCATTTTAGGTTCTTGTAATCTGATTCCCCTTGCAGGATTACCAATTCCTTTTTTATCCAGAGGCGGAACTTATCAAATGATTGTTTTTTCTTTAATGGGAGTGTTATTACTTCATTCTTTATATGGTGTAGAAGATCTAGAAGAAAGCGAGGTGGAAGAAGATGAATGATAAAGCAAGTCGACGTATCGGTTTTACCATGGTGACATTTCTTTTAGCTATTTCTGTCTTGATTGCCTATTTTTCTTATTCCTTTTTATATTTACCAAATTATGATGAGAACGTTATTCGTAAAAAAAGAATGTATAGCTTTCTATCTCTTCCCAAAACAGCAAAAGAAGGAAATTATTATGATACGAATGGACATCTTCTTTTAGAACACGGTAAGGCTAATTTACCGGAAGCATATAGTATGGCTTGGTTATTAGGCTATTATTCCAGTAATCAAAATCAAGAATACAAAATGGGTCTACGAGGTAACTTAGTGGATTATAGCTATCTCCATTTAAACAAACAAAAAATAGGAGCTTCCACCTTTTTAACCATTGATGCAAAACTTCAAAATTTAGCCTACGAGCTACTAAATGATCAAGAAGGAAGCATTACCGTCTTAGATGCTCGCTCTGGTGCTATTCTGGCTTTAGCTTCTCATTCTACTTTTAACTTTAATATCAATGATCTATCCACTTTAACCAAACAAACCAAAGAAGATTCCCAATACACCAGAGGTCTTTTTGAAAAAGACCCTCCGGGTTCCACTTTTAAGATTTTAACAGCCATTTGTGCTTTAGAACAGGATAAGATTCCCAATCTCCAATTTAAAGATACCGGTTCTTATTTTCCAAAAGATGGTGGTTCTAAAGTAGTGAATTTTGAGAATAAATCTTATGGGAATGTGAATTTGGAAAAAGCATTGAACTACTCTATCAATACCTACTTTGCTCATCTTGGTGAAACATTAGGAGCTAATGCTTTGGAAAAAACAGCCACTAATTTTCTGATTGGTAAAGATATTCAAATTCCTTATTTAGCCAGCTTGCATTCCAAATTCAATGTACAAGGAACCAACGAATTAGCCGCTACCGCTTATGGACAAGGGAAAACGCAAATCACCCCGGTTCATTTAGCTTTAATTGCTCAAAGCTTAGCTAATAACGGAGTTATGAAAGAACCTTATATTGTTAAATCGATTCAAAGCGATCAAGCAGTCCTTTATGAACATAGTGAAAAAGAACTATCAAAAGTAACTGATCCTAGTGTCATCCAAAAATTAAATCCCTATCTAGCCAGCACAGCTCAGCTATATGGTTTAACAGGAAAAGTCTATGCAAAAACAGGAACGGCTGAACTGGCTGATGGGAAAACTCATATTTATTTATTAGCCTACACAAATGACTATGCCATATGCTTATCTTTGAATCATCAAACTCAAAGTAGTCGCTTAATTCCTTTAGCCAATCGTTTACTTCATTATTTACAAAAATAAGAGCCTACTCGGCTCTTATTTCTTTTCCATCTTTCAATTGTAAACTAATCGTCTTTCGATATACGGATGGAGACATTCCGGTAATTTCATTAAAATGAATATTAAATGTTTTGACATTGGAATACCCCACATCTAGAGCAACATCTAAAATGGTTTCTTCTCCCATTAAAATAAGTTCACAAGCCTTATTGATCCGAACTTTATGCAATAATTGATCTAATTTTTTCTCAACAAAGAAAGTCATAGCTGTATTTAATTGCTTTTCAGACACTCCAAATTTAGAAGCCATGCGACTAATCGTTAAGCTTGGATCATGGTAGTGATTATAGATATATTCCGTCACCTGTAAAGCCAGCTCTTGATTAGATTGAGACTCTCCTTTCGAAAGATTTTGGTACTGTTTTCGAAAAGCAATTGGACTAATCCCCATCGTTTGAACAAAGTGCTTTGAAACATGAGAAGCGTCTACATAACCCATTAAATGAGCAATTTCATCTAAATTCATATCTGTATATAACAGAATAGATTTCAATTTATCCATCTGGATACGTTCAATCAATTCTCCAAAAGATAAACCCGTCAAATCATGAATCGTTTTAATAATCTTGCTCTCCGATAAGAAAAAGATCGTCGAAAGTTTTTCTAAAGTCAACTTATCAAAAGAATGAGCATACATATAACTTAAAATATGTTTCGGATCTTTGACACTTCGATCTTGCCTAGTACTTCCTGCATCTGAACTATATCGTCGATATAAAACAACTAGTTCAATCAATTTATTTAAAATATAAATTTGATGTAATGGTTTTTCTTCGTTACTCAATATTTCATAACTTGAAGTTAATTCTACCCGTAAAATTTCATAAATAGACTGGATAGCGGATAATTCCATCTCATTCAACATCACCACAGGGTTTTTATGAATTTGCGTTAATAAATCCGCCTTATCTTGATTAGATCCATTAAGTCCTTTAATCGTTTGAGATAATCGTCGATAATCATAAGCAATAATTTCCATGGATAATGAATCATCCACTTCAATGATATCTGTGATGCTATAAGGGGTAACCGCAATCAAGCATGGTGCTTTTAATGGGAAACCTTGACCATCCACAAGAATGGTTCCTTTTCCTTTCTCAATCAATAAAAATCTAGCTTTTTGGTGCATAATCGCCCGGGTTGGTTTTTCAATAAAATCTACCAAAAACTCCGCCAGTGGTAAAACAGGGGTTTGAATTTGGCTTTCATCCTGTAAAACTGCCATTTCAGTTGTTGACCTCATCCCTGATATTGTAGCACAAAAAAAGAAGGATTTTGTATGAAATCCTTCTCGAAAGGGGGCTTATAACAACATCATTGCAGCAACGATCACAACACCAGTTACGACCGCAATCGTTACAACTGTCTTCCAAGACCACTTAACCCAAGTAGAATATGGAACGCTAGCTAACGCTAAACCACCCATAATAGCTCCAGATGTAGGAGTAATCAAGTTGATAACACCGTTTGCTGCCACTTCAGCCATAATAGTAGCTTCTACAGAGAATCCCATAGCTTTTGCAATTGGAGGTACAATTGGTGAAGAAATACCAGCAATACCAGAACTTGATGGAACTAAGAACGATAATCCTAAGTGTAACAAGTAGTCCAATGTACCAAAGATACCATTACTTACCTTAGCCGCTTGCATCGCTTGTACGGAAGCTTGTACTAAGTAAGGTCCAACACCTGTAGCATTCATGATAACAGAAGAAGCACGAGCTAAAGCGATTACCAAGTTAACAGAAATCATATCAGCCACACCGGAAACGAAAATAGTTGATAACTTACTACGATCTTCGATACCGACGAAACCAATGATGAAGCCCATTAATGTAAACCACATAGCCGCATCTACGAAGTACCAATCACCAAGCTGTTCACCTGTTAAGTATTTGGACCAACCCATAGCGTTGTAAATTGTTTCGTTCAATTTGCCCATTGGGATAAAGCCGAAAATCATGACAACAAATGTAAGAGCGAAAATCCATAAAACAGCCTTTTGACGACCTGTTAGTCTTTCATCCTCAGAAATTTCTTTACCAGAGTTATATTTTTCTTCAAATTCAGCTAATTCTTCACCTGTGAAGATAGATTTACCCTTGTCTGCTTTAACCTTGTTAGCGTACTTAATCACAGAGAATGTAGCAATCAAATAAGCAACGATAACTAAAATCAAACCGATCATGATAATCTTAGACATATCTGCTTCAGCACCAGCAGCCTTAGCAGCATCAACTGCTACTGTAACTGCAAATGGGTTAACCGTTGAGCCTAAGCAACCAACCCCAGCACCTAACAAGGCGGTCGCAACACCAACCATTGGATCCATTCCAGCTGCTAACATTGTGGAAGCTAATAGTAAGTAGAAACCAACTGTTTCCTCACACATACCATAAGTTGTACCACCTAAGGCAAAGACAGCCATTAAGATAGCAATCATGACATTTTCTTTACCATGTAATTTACGAACTAACGAACGAATACCTGTTTCTAAAGCACCGGTTGCTGTTACTAACGCTAAGAATCCACCCAAGCAGAACACGAAACCAATTACTTCTTTCGCATCAAAGAAACCATTGATTGGAGCCGTTACCAATTGAGCAATCGTAGCATGCTGAACTGTCATTTCAGCCGCTTTTCCAGCATCATCTGTACCGATATAAGGTTTGCCATTGAAAATCCAAGAAATAGCAAATACGAATAATAATACAATTAACAGAATACCAAACGTACCTAATGAACGTTTCTTCTTTGTACTCATAATTTTTTTCTCCTATAAAAATATTTAAACTTCTTCTTTATTTTTTGATAATTGTTCCCGTTTCTCCACGCAAAGCTTCTTTAGCTTTTTCAAGAGAAGTAATTAAAGCTGTTCCACCAAAAGCATTTTCTTTTACATAGCCCATACAAGCTTCTACTTTTGGTAACATGGAACCTTTAGCAAATTGACCATCAGCGATATGCTTTTCAGCTTCTTCTAAAGTCAATTCAGATAAAGCTTCTTGATTTGGTTTATTAAAGTTAACGCATACCTTTTCAACAGCCGTTAAAATCACCAAGGAATCTGCTCCTAAATCTAAAGCTAACTTAGCACTGGAACGGTCCTTATCAATAACTGCCGCAACACCTTCATAGCCAACTTCTTTCTTGACAACAGGGATTCCGCCACCACCACAAGCAATGACAATATGACCTTGTTCTACCAAAGACTTGATGACATCCAATTCAACAATCTTAACTGGAATTGGAGAAGGAACAACTCGACGATAACCACGTCCGGCATCTTCTACAAATGTATAACCCTTTTCAGCTACAATCTTATCCGCTT
This sequence comes from Bulleidia extructa W1219, assembly GCF_000177375.1. Lineage (GTDB taxonomy): Bacteria > Bacillota_I > Bacilli_A > Erysipelotrichales > Erysipelotrichaceae > Bulleidia > Bulleidia extructa. The sequence continues at coordinate 54,079 of NZ_ADFR01000003.1, read as the reverse complement.
CTTCTTTCGAATAGAAACTTCCGATTGGCTTGGTAGGATTCTTGAATCCAGGATCATTCTTATCCACTTCAACTTGAGTAACTACCGTAGCTACTTTTTGACCCATCTTACGGCTTTCTAATTCACCTTCGATAGCCTGTTGTAAATGATATCCAATATATCCTTGGGACATAGCACCACATTCTGGGAACGGCATACTTGGTGTACCAGCACCATTATTTGCGGAATACTCCATAGCCAGATTAATCACTCCAACTTGAGGACCATTACCGTGAGCCACAATCACTTGGTACCCATCTGCCACTAAATCCACAATAGATTTAGCCGTGTTTTTTACAAGCCCCAATTGTTCTTCAGGGGTGTTGCCAAGGGCGTTTCCGCCCAAGGCAATTACAATTTTCTTGCTTCCCATAATTACTTCAATGTTGCATACATAACTGCTTTAATTGTATGCATTCTGTTTTCTGCTTCATCAAATTGACGAGCTTGCGTTCCTAAGAACACGTCGTCCGTTACTTCCATAGCTTCTAAGCCAAACTTTTGATAAATATCTTCACCAACTGTTGTATTTCTGTCATGGAAGGAAGGTAAGCAATGTAAGAAAATAGAAGTCTTCTTAGCCATTGCCATAACGTCTTTATTAACTTGGTAAGGAAGTAATAATTCAATTCTCTTAGCCCAAAGTTCAGCCGGTTCACCCATGGATACCCAGATATCTGTGTAAAGAACATCTGCATCCTTAGCACCTTCTTTAACGTCTTGTGTGAATTGTAATTTAGCTCCTGTCTCCTTAGCAACTTCTTGGCACTTAGCAACCAAATCTTCACTAGGCATCAATTCCTTAGGTCCACAAGCACAGAATGTCATTCCTAACTTAGCACAAACAATCATCAAAGAATTAGCCACGTTATTACGAGCATCGCCGAAGAATGTTAACTTGCGACCACGAACATCGCCAAATTCTTCTTTAACCGTTAAGATGTCAGCTAACATTTGAGTTGGATGATACAGATCTGTTAACCCATTCCATACCGGAACACCAGCATACTTAGCCAAATCTTCTACTACTTCTTGCTTGAATCCACGGTATTCAATACCATCAAACATACGGCCTAAAACCTTAGCAGTATCTTCCAAAGATTCTTTCTTACCCATTTGAGAAGATCCAGAATCTAAGAAAGTAACACCCATACCTAAGTCACGAGCACCCACTTCGAATGCACAACGAGTTCTTGTTGATGTCTTTTCGAATAACAAAACGATTTGCTTGTCACTTAAGAACTTGTGTTCTACGCCATTTGCTTTCATTCTCTTGAATTCAGCAGACAAGTTTAATAAATAGTTAATTTCTTCTGGAGTATAATCCAAAAGTGTTAGGAAGCTTCTTCCTCTTACGTTGATTCCCATAAATTTGTTAAAATCCCTCTTTCTTTTTTTTGACTAATTTAGTCTTCACGAACTAATGGCATGGACATACATCTTGGTCCACCACGACCCACACATAAGTTCGATGCTTCTAATTCTAACACATTGAAGCCATTTTTCTTCAAATATTCGTTTGTTACGTAGTTTCTCTTATAAACAACAATCTTACCTGGAGCGATTGTCAATGTGTTTGAACCGTCATTCCATTGTTCACGTTCAGCAGCTAATGGATCTCCGCCACCACATGGGAATAAACGAACCTTTTCCAAGCCCATAAAATGAGCTAAGATTTCTTCCAACTTACCAGTGTGCTCTTCAATATGAATGTCATGATTTGCACGATCAGCTGTAATAGCAAACACTTGTAATGTTCCCATAATACCAGGATGAATCGTGAAAGCATCTTTATCAATTTGTGTAAACACAGTATCTAAGTGCATGAACGCACGACTTACCGGAATATTGAAAGCTAAAATTGTTTCAATCTTATTACCTTTGTTTTCATAGAACATCTTCATAGCTAACTGTTGAATAGCATCTGGTTGAGTTCTTTGCGACATACCAATGAACAATAATTTTTCATTAACGTTCAATACGTCACCACCTTCAATGTGGAATGGGTTCTTACGACCATATAGGTCAGGAACATTTCCAGCATACTCTGGATGGAAACGGAAAATGTAGTCAGCATAAATTGTTTCACGATTACGTGTTACAGAATACATTCTGTTAATAATGGCACCATTACCTACAGAAGCAAATGGATCACGTGTGAAGTATAAGTTAGGCATTGGATTAACTAACAAATAAGAATCCGCAGAAATGCAATCCACCAAGTTATTCGTCTTAACATCACCTAATTCATCAAAACGAACACCAGACATTGTCTTCAACACCAACTCTTTATTATTTGTGAACTTACCATAGTATTCTTTTAAAATCTTATGGTATTCAGGTGTATGGATACCTGCTTCTTCAATAAATTGATCCAAGAACTGTTCTTTGATTTCTGGATGTGCATCCAATGTTTCTGCCATTAAATCTTCAAGATAAACAACTTCTACGCCGTTATCTCTTAAGATGTTTGCAAAACGGTCATGTTCAACTTGAGCTTCCTTTAAATCAGGAATATCATCAAATAACAATTCTCCTAATGTATCTGGAGTAAGGTTTAATAATTCCTCTCCTGGCCGATGCAAAAGCACTGTTTTAAGTGGAGCAATCTCACTTCTAACACTAATACCTTTCATTTTTTCCTCCTTATTGATTCTAATTAGAAATGTAATCGGTATCATTTCTATCTATTATTATCTCTGATAGAAAAAACGAAGTAGGAAAAAAAAGCGTTCCATTTTTGTATAATCCAGTAAATAACCCACATCAAAAAAGCGATGAAAATCACCGCTTTTTTTAACTTACATTTGTTCTAAAGCTTCAACACCAACTAGTGCAAAAGCATTCTTTAAAGTAATTTGAAGAGCCTTTAATAAACCAATACGTTGGTTAGTTAGTTCAGGATCATCCAAATTATTCACCTTAGCCATTCCATAATAACTATGATAAGTCTTTGCCAGATCTAAAATATATTCTGTCACTTTATTTGGTTTACGCAAACGAGCTGCATCTGCTACTAATTTAGGAAATTCAGACATCAACTTCATTAAATAAAGTTCTTTTTCATTCGTTAAACGAGAAAAGTCATCCGTTGGTTTAAAAGCAGGCAAATCTTCTTTTCTCAAAATAGAACTCATACGAGTATACGCATATTGGCAATAATAAACCGGGTTATTATTATCTTTTTTACGAGCCAGGTTAAAGTCGAAATCCATGTGGGAAGCCACATCCTTAGCCACAAAGAACCAACGAGCTGCATCGACGCCTACATCTTCACAAAGTTCACGCAATGTAATGGCATTCCCTGTGCGCTTAGACATTTTCACTTCTTGCCCATCTTCGACCATGCGAACCATCTGAATAATATCCACATCCAATGTGCCTTCCGGATAACCAAGGGCTTTAAGTGCCAATTTCATACGAGTCACATAAGAGTGGTGATCCGCCCCCCAAAGGTTGACTAAATGTTCATAGCCACGTTCTACCTTATAAACATGATTCGCAATATCCGGTGTTAAATACGACAAAGAACCATCACTTTTTCTCAAAACACGATCCTTATCATCTCCATATTCCGTTGCTTTAAACCATAAGGCACCATCTTTTTCATACGTAAGATTCATCTTATCCATCTTGTCTAAAACCGCATTGATTCTCTCCATGTTATTTTCATAGAAAAATGACTCCGGCATCCAAGATTGGAAATGCACACGATAAAGGGCAAGATCCCTTTCAATTTTCTTTAATTCTTTCTTTTTACCCACCAACTTAAAGTGTTCCAAGCGTTCTTTCGGATCAGTTTCTAACCACTTATCGCCTTCTTCCTCTAAAATCTCTTTAGCGATATTTTTAACATCTTCTGCATGATATCCGTCTTCCGGTAAAGGATAATCTTTGCCTAGCCATTCAAAATAACGAGCAACTAAACTTTCTCCCAACATATCGATTTGATGGCCAGCATCATTGATATAAAATTCTCTTAAACAATTATAACCGGATTTTTCCAACAAATTTGAAATACAGTCACCCCAAGCCGCATTACGAGCATGACCGCAATGCAAATCGCCTGTCGGATTCGCAGACACCCACTCCACTAAAATATTTTTACCGGCACCCGAAGTGTTTTCACCATACTTATCACCAGCCTTCAATACCGAATTAATGATTTCAAACAACACTTCTCTCTTGATTCTAAAATTAATAAAACCAGGCTTTACAAATTCAATCGATGAAGCTTCCGGTAAAGTATTTTTTAAATCATTCACTAATTCCTCCGCAATCACAATCGGAGCCTTATGCAATACCTTCGCAAGTCGCATAGCCACATTGGTCGAATAGTCCCCTTTTGATCGGTCACGAGGTTCCTCCACCATTAACAAACCAGCTTCCGGTTGAATCTGGAAAATATGGTTGACACTCTTTTCAAGCGCTTTAATAATCGTTTCTTGTATTTGACTCATCCTAAAACACTCCTTCATTCATTCCCCCTTATTCTACTGTAAAAGAAAGAAAAAAGGAAGATTTCTCTTCCTTAACCAGCGCGCCGAGCAGGAGTCGAACCCGCAACCTTTTGATTCGTAGTCAAATGCTCTATCCAGTTGAGCTATCGGCGCATAACTTCTTTACAACTAATATTATACAAACTTTTTAAAAAATAACTAGAGGTTTCTTCCTGTTTCATTAAAAGAAAATCTAAAAAATGTAAACTTTTCATTTTTATAGAAAAGATTCTCTTTCTTTCTAAACCCTTTCCATTTTTTCATCAATTTATGTTATATTAAATAAGGATATTTCTTATTTCCCTATGAAAAGAGGGCTTTTTTTATGGATCATTTTTCTGTTTTTGATTATGAAGACATTCAATTAATCCCAAACAAATGTATTGTTAAATCACGTTCAGAGTGTAATCCTAGTATTCTTTTTGGTCAGCACCGGTTTCAATTGCCGGTAGTTCCAGCCAATATGCAGACCGTTATAGATGAATCCTTATCAGAAAAATTGGCGAAGAAAGGTTATTTCTACGTCATGCACCGCTTCCAACCGGAAAAACGTTTGGCCTTTGTCCAACGCATGAAATCTCAAAATCTGATTTCTTCCATTAGCGTCGGAGTTAAACCAAGTGAATTTGATTTTATTAAAGAATTAAACCAACAAAACCTACATCCGGACTATATTACCATTGATATTGCCCATGGGCATTCCAACTTTGTCATTGAAATGATTCATCATATCAAACATCATCTGCCAAACAGCTTTGTGATCGCCGGTAATGTTGGAACTCCAGAAGGTGTTCGTGAATTAGAAAACGCCGGGGCTGATGCCACAAAAGTGGGTATCGGTCCGGGAAAAGTTTGTATCACAAAATTAAAAACGGGTTTTGGAACAGGTGGATGGCAATTAGCAGCCCTTCGTTGGTGTTCCAAAGCGGCTCGTAAACCTATCATTGCAGATGGCGGAATTCGTACTCATGGTGACATCACAAAATCCATTCGCTTTGGAGCTTCTATGGTAATGATTGGCTCTTTATTTGCCGGTCATGAAGAATCTCCTGGTGAAATTATTATTCAAAATCATCAAAAAATGAAGGAATACTTTGGGTCTGCTTCAGAATACCAAAAAGGAATCCACAAAAATATAGAAGGAAAGAAACTGTTAGTTCCTTGCAAAGGTTCTATTTTTGATACTCTACAAGAAATGGAACAAGACCTTCAATCCTCCATCTCCTACGCTGGAGGAAGAGATTTAAATGCCATTCGTCATGTAGATTATGTCATCGTTAAAAATTCTATTTTTAATGGCGATCGTTTTTAGTTTATAATTAAATAATCATGAAACTGAAACGATTTGAACTGAAAATATTGCGATTCTTACAAGACTTATTTCCCAATTCCTTTTGGATTCATCTCAATCAAGGTATGTCTTTTCTAGGTGATGGAGGACTGATTTGGTTTTTAACAATGATCGTGCTTTGGTTTATACCAAATTACCGTCACTTATCTAAATTAATGTTCGTCACCATTGCCATTCAGGCTTTAGTGGTCAATGTCATGTTAAAACCTGTTTTCAAGCGAACCAGGCCTTTCTATAATGAAAGAAGTCGTTTACTGCTTCGAAAAGAACCGAAAGATTCATCTTTTCCATCTGCTCATAGCAGTTCTTCTTTCTCTATGGCAGGATTGATGATCTTTACCGGGTTTCCTTATTGGCCAATCTTTCTAGCTATTGCCTGTGGGATTGCCCTTAGTCGATTGGTGTTATTTGCTCATTGGTTAAGTGATGTGCTGATAGGGATTGGAATTGGACTATTCATTGCTTATATCATGGTTTATTATTTTTAGGATTCTTTAGAATCCTTTTTTAATACCCTGTCATGATGATTTGCCCATTATCTTTTGATAGACACCTGGCTGTTTTCAAAACAGTCAATCTTTATGTTTACTTTACTGCTTGCTTAAAAAACGGATAGCAGATTTCTGGGCTTTTCTGATCTTTTCAAATTCTCTATTTTCCACAGCTGAAAAAGGTATCCATTTTTTACCAAATAATGTCTGAGAGGCTTCCAATATCATTCCACAAACATATAAATCTGTTTCTTTTTCAAGAGCTTGAACAAAGGTTGCCTTTGTGTTTTCACAAATGATTTCTGCTTTCACTCGATGAAAGGTCATTTGCATCAGGCTCGTGGCAGCCCATGCCCGACAAAAAGCGTCCTCATCCTCTAACATTCGCTTCGCTAAAAGATCTATTTCTTGAAAAGTACCTACCCAGCCGAAAGCAATCAGAACCTTTTGTCGAAGGATAGGATTACTTGTATCCATCAATTCAACCAGAATCGGAATGAGTCGGTCGCAAAAAACAGTATAAAAATCTCTATGCTTGACTTTAGAAAGAATTTCCGCCATCAGAAAGGCCGTTGTTATTCTGGATGGTTCCTCTTTCAATTCAGATAACCGCTTCAATAAAAATTCCATTCCTTCTCTTCCATGTTTATCAAAACTGTTTTCTAAATGCAAATTCCAACCCTTTTCCCAATCTTCCTGAATTAGCTCATAATGATATTCGATTTCTTTAGAGTCTCCCAATTCTGCTATAAATCGAATTCTTTTACCAGCAGGGAAACCTTCTTTTTTCAAATTAAGATATGATTTTTGTAGATTCTCTTTAGTAAGAGTTGTGCACCCATCCCGCTCTGCTTTAAACTCTTCTGAAAACGTTAATTTCGATTTTTCCATTACCTTAGCCTCCCTAAATCATCAAATTTCATGGTCAATCTTTCCTCATAGCTACTCTTATCAAAAAAACCGATTAAGTGACACGAACCATGAGACTTTGGAACCAAATACGTATCCATTTTCATGACAGAATACTCTTTTATTTTCTTAACGTAACTCATCTCCCTACATTTTGTAAAAACAGATGAAAGTCTGACTGAAAATAGAAATTTTTTATAACGTGTGTCATCTTTCTTTGCCTTTTATGATTTTCAAATGCAACCTTCATCTTTGCAAAGACAATCCTAGCTGATAGAATACCCCTCTATCTTAAAGAAATTTCCAATATAACTATACCTCAAAATCAATGGCTTCAAAAGTTGATTAAAACATTAAAAAAACCTCATTTTACTGAGGCATTTTACTTTAAGCGAGTGAGCGGGATCGAACCGCCGTATCCACCTTGGCAAGGTGGTGTTCTACCATTGAACTACACTCGCAATGGCGGTTCTGACGAGATTCGAACTCGCGATCTTCTCCGTGACAGGGAGACGAGATAAGCCACTACTCCACAGAACCATTTAATGGCGAGGAAAGAGGGATTTGAACCCTCGCGCCGATTTCTCGACCTATGCCCTTAGCAGGGGCACCTCTTCGGCCTCTTGAGTATTTCCTCATGAGCTGCCAAGTGCATAACTGTTTTATTCAGTGCTTTGTAATATTACCATGGCAGCTTAACTATTGCAACCTATTTTTAAAACTTTTTTACAAGGGGAATGTTCCCTACTAAAGGCAGATACTTTTTTGCCTTTCAGCTAGATGATATATTCAAAAAATTAACGACTGAATGCTTCCGGCAAGTCATTTTCCAACAAGATGGTATCGTGTTCATCTGCATGTTCATAAACATACGCTAAAGCTTCTTGCACCGTTTGATAAACATGAATATGATCCGCATCAAAGTTCATTTCCGCCAAACCTTCTTGAATCGCTTTCGTTTGTTTTGGACCAACCAAAATGACCTCATCCACAAAATGCTTCATTCGTTTACCAAATTCACGATTATATTCATCTTGTTTTTTGCCCAAATCAATCATCCCCGGTGTAATAATGTAACGCTTTCCCGGCATCATAGATAGCACTTCTAAAGCCATCTTAGCCCCAATCGGATTCGCATTAAACGCATCATCAATAAAGCGATGTCCATTTATTTTCTTCAATTCCAAACGATGTTCCACCTGTTCCATATTCGCTACCGCTCTTTGCAAAGATTTCCAAGAAATTCCTAAATGACGAGCCACCACAATTCCACTGAGAATATTCATAATGTTCAATTCTCCCAATAATTTGGTATGAAACGCCACTTCTTCTTTTGCATGTACTACTGTAAAATATGACCCTGTTGTCGTATAACTAATTTTCACAGCCCGATAGTCCACATCTTCAGACTGAATGCCAAAACTAATCAAAGGAACCGAATTCTTAACTCGATATTGGCGAATATAATCATTATCCAAGTTGATAACACCCAAGCCATCCTTCGGAAGGCGTTCAATCATTTGCATTTTTTCATGAATGATATTTTCTAAAGAACCAAAAGTCAATAAATGTTGCGGACCAACGGATGTTACAACTCCAATTTGTGGCTGTACATACTTCATTAACCGTGTAATTTCCCCAACATGATCCGCTCCCATCTCACAAACAAAAACTTGGTGAATTGGTTTTAGATAATTCCGAATCGTCATCGTAATTCCCATTGGCGTATTATACGAAGCCGGTGTCATCAACGAATGATATTCTTCTCTTACAATGGATTGAATAATATTCTTTGTACTAGTCTTACCATAGCTGCCGGTAATCCCAATTTTGATTAAATCCCTTTGTGCATACAGACGTTTTTTCCCTAAATGAATGTAATATTGTTGAAGCATTTTCTCAAATGGCCAAGTCATCCATCCCACTACATACATAAAAAGCCAAGGAGTAAACACCAAACAAAGCAACCATAAATAATCCAATTGAAAATAAATCAAACTAAAAATAGTTACCCCTACCAACCATGCGGAAATAAATAATTGCCTTTTAACTCTGGCGGTAAATACCAACGGTTTGATAGTGATATGAAACTGATTTTGAAAATGATTCATAACCATCACCAAAAAACTCAAGGCCATAAGCCCAATCCATTTGATAGAAAGATTCGGTATAAAAGCCCAAAAAACACCTATAATAGCTACCCCAAAAGGAAACCATAATTCCTCTTGAATCTCTTTTCTTTGATCCGACATCCAATGATAGAAACGATGAATTTCATAGCGATTCTGTTGAAACATATGCAACACATACTGAAATTCCAAATAAAAACCAAAAAAGAATAAAACAGCTTCTAATCCTATCCAAATCATACTGTTTTTCCTCCTAAAAATGCCCATAATACTTGGTTAAATCGGTTTGCTTCATTCCAATACGCAAAATGATCCTGCTTTTCAAACACCACTAGTGTAGCTTCTTTCATTTCTTTTTCCATTTGCTGACCCATCCATAAAGGAGCTGCTGCATCTAATTCTCCCCAAACCAATAAAGTCTCACAAGTTACTTGGTTTAATAAAGAAGATAAATCTTCATTCACCACTTTCACTAAGGTAGGACGCAATACTCCCTTCGCAGCTCGATAGTCTGCTGAACCACGAGAGTTTTGATATCGTTCCAATTTCGCCAACTGATGAGATTTCGTTAAATACCATTTTCCCAATTTATAGGCATACATACGCACCTTTGAAACCCAACTTACTTTTGGACGAATGCCTGCCGCTCCCGTCAATACTAATTTTTCAACCTTTTCCGGATAATCACTGGCCAAACGAATCGCCACACGCCCACCAAAAGAATGGGCTATGAAAATGGCCTTTGGAACATCTAATTGATTCAATAATTCTAAAACCCAATTTTCATAATCTTGAACAGACCATGCTTTTTTCGGAGCTTCACTTTCTCCAAAACCTGGAAAATCAAAAGAAATGACTCGATAGTTTTGACAAAACTCTTTACGGATTTCGTCCATCATTTCAAGATTTTGACCCCAACCATGCAGTAAGACCATTGCTTCTCCTTGGCCTTCATCCACATAACAAGTCTGTAAATTTTGTACTTCCATTCTTTTTTTCATACGCCTATTATACCTTAGTTCTAATTTCTTTTCCTTTTATTTCAAAGCCAACACCATCAGAAGTATTATACGCTCTTACCCGATAACCGTATCCTTGACTTACCCGATCTACAATAGCCAAGCCCAATCCAAATTGACCGTCCTTTCCTTTGACATAAGGATCAAACAGCTTACTTAAATCTTCTTTGGGAATCGTAGGACCATCGTTTTCAATGCGTAATTCATTGTTTTTTAAATCAATACGAATTTCACTCTTCGCATACCGTAACGCATTATCCAACAAATTAGAAATCACATTCCGCCAAGGTTCTTCTTCACCCTTAAAATGAACATCTTCACTATCCACTTTAAATTCAATATCACAGCGAATTGCCTTTAAAGAAATCACAACACTGTCTATCAAAGGGGCTAAATTTGTAAGGGCATTTGTCTCTTGTTCCGCTAAATATCCGTAACGATTCAGCAATAACAAACTTTTCACTTTCTTTTCCAAACGATCGGCATGATCTTGAACCACCGCAACAGACTCTTCCAAAGTGCCATATGGATAAACACCATCTTGAATTGCTTCCGCATAGGATTTGATCGTGGCAATCGGTGTCTTTAAATCATGAGAAATATTCTGAATCATTTCTTCCTTCTCTCGCGATTGTTTTGACAACGTTTCTTCCATTTCAACCAAAGCTTCTGAAACAGCTCCAATTTCATCATGATGTGTGATTTTCAAGGGTGAGGGTTCGTTTAATTTCACGTGTCGAATATGAACTCGAATTCGATGTAAGCGATAAATCAACGAAGATAACCATATCAACATAGCCATCATGAAAAGTCCCAATACCAACATATTGATGATATTGAGGGATTCTCCCACTCTTTTTTCCACATCCGGAACAGCTTCTTTATCAATATAAATTCGATACTCCTGACCATCAATTTTTACTAACTTTTGATGATACTGATCTGGACGGTATAAATTCGGCTCATTTTTTGAATAAGCGCGCCAAGTAGTTCCTTCTTTTTCGTAGACATAACTTCCCCATGGTAAATACAAAGTACTCTGTTGATCCGCTTTTGCCTCTTGAATAGCCGTCTCTATCGTCGCAAAAGTCTTCTGTAAATCTTGAGAAGCACTAAAATGAATGTTTGGCCAAACCAATGTAGCTAAGCCTATCACTAAAACTAAGCTCAATATAAATAAAAGAGAAATGAATTGTTGCGTTAGAGAAAACGATCGAGCCCACAAACGAAACCGTTTCATCCTAAACGATACCCATATCCATAAATAGTATGAATGTTTAAATCAGGACATTTCTTTCGCAATCTCCGTAATGTATCATCCACAACACGATCTGATCCAAAGTAATGATCATCCCAAACTTGTGTCAATATTTGTTCACGGGAAAACGCAATTCCTCTATGCTCGACAAACAAAATCATCAGTTCAAATTCTTTAGTGGTCAATTCAATCTGTTTATCCCCACGCATCACAATTCGTTTTTCTTCATCAATTCGATAACCATCCACTTCAATACATTTGCTATCCGGATAGGATCGTTTCATCACATTTAAGACTCGTAAGACTAATTCCTTTGGTGAAAAAGGCTTTGTAATATAATCATCACTTCCCTTTTCCAGTCCCAAAATACGATCAAATTCTTGATCACGAGCCGACATAAAGATCACCGGAGTTTTACTATTTCGATGGCGAATTTCATCCATTAAATCGAACCCTGATTTATCCTTTAACATAATATCCAACACCCATAAATGGACGGTATGATTTTCCAGATATTGATAAGCTTGATCATAATCCAAAAACGAAACAACTTGAAAGCCTTCTTTCTCTAAATAACGAGAAACCAACTCATTTAAATCTTTTTCATCTTCTACAACTGCAATAATTTTCTTCATACTTCTATTATAAACAAAAAGGATGCCCTTAGGCATCCAAAGCGGAAATAATCGTTTCCACTTCTTTCTCACAAATTTCCAACGTAGTGGCCTCTACCATGATTCTTAATAACGGTTCTGTGCCGGAAGGACGAACTAAGACACGGCCATTTCCAGCTAAACGCGCTTCACTTTCCTGAATCGCTTTTCGTAAAGTTTCTCCTTCTAACACCGTTTCTTTATTTTCGACTCGCACATTTTTTAATACCTGTGGATAAATAACCAATCCTTCTTCCAATTCCAACAAAGATTTCTTGGTTTCTTGCATGACATATAAAACGGCCAAAGCTGTTAACAAACCATCCCCTGTTGTCGCATATTCTTTAAAAATAATATGACCGGATTGTTCTCCACCAACTTGATAGTTATGCTGACACATCTCTTCATACACATATTTATCACCCACTTGAGTCTTAACGGCCTTGATACCTTCTCGTTCGAATGCTTTGAATAATCCTAAATTAGCCATAACCGTTGTCACAACCGTATGATTCACTAACTTTTTCTGATCTCTTAAAAATTTACCAAATAAGTAAAGAACAAAATCCCCATTCACTAAATGTCCATTTGAATCAACGATGATCTGACGATCCGCATCTCCATCAAAAGTGAGCCCAATATCATAGTGTCCATTTTTCATCATTTCCTGCATATCTTCAGGATGTGTCGAACCGCAATGAGTATTAATATTCACACCATTTGGATTCATGTGAATCGCTGTGACCTTAGCCCCTAAGTTTTCCAAGACTTCTTTAGCAGTGTAGGAAGCGGCTCCATTTGCCGTATCAATAGCGATATGCAACCCTTGTAAATTTAATGGGAAACGATTGGAAACCCACTTTTTGTAATGTTCCAATCCCTCACTGTAAGGATAAACTTTACCGATTCGATCTTCTGTAGCGTAGTCCAATTCTACTTTTCCATCAATAAAGTCCTCTATTTGTTCTTCCAAATCAGCAGAAATTTTAATTCCTTCTGTTGAAAACACTTTGATGCCATTGTCATAAAAAGGATTATGCGAAGCACTAATCATCGCTCCACAAGCAAAGTCTTCATTATGTGCAATATAACAAGTAGCCGGTGTTGGACCATATCCCAATAAATAAACATCACAACCTTGCGCCGTAATACCGGCAGCCAAAGCGCTTTCCAACATATCACTTGAAAGACGTGTATCCTTTCCTATGACAATCTTATTTTTCTTTTCTTGACTAAAATAATAGCCCAAATAGCGCCCCACTTGAAAAGCACGATCGACTGTTAAATCAATATTAGCCTTCCCTCGGATACCATCCGTTCCAAAATATTTTCCCATTTTCCACTCCATTCTACTTATTTCTCACCAATCACATTTAGATTGTATCTAGACTCCGTCAATTGATAATTCACTAATTTATTCTTTGGCGGATCTACTTTTAATTCAAAATCTTGTAAACCCGGTTTAGCATTAGCCAGATCAATATACACATAAATATCTTCTGCCTTCACTTGATTCACATGATTGGCTGTTCCCTTGATAATCACGGAAGTGGTCTTCTTCTGATTGGCTTGACTGACTTTATAGCCATTAGTGTTATTGCGGTAATTAATCGGAATATTTTCAATTTTTCGACTCACCATATCTCCTAACTTAATATTCATTGAAACTTGTTCCAAAGAAGCTGAACTGACCCCTGCTGGCAAATCTAAAGGACGAAGAATTGTCGCATCTTCTGTTAAATTTTCCGCATTCACAGTCACTTCAATCTGCTCAATCGTTTCTAAAACAGATTCACTACCATAAATAGTGACCGTCTCTTGTGCCATTTGAACACTTTCAATAGCTTTATTATTAGGGATATTTCCATTGACTTTCAGCCGAATCGGAACCGTCTTATGGTTATCCGTAATCGGCACTTTCACCGATACTGTTTGTGGAATGATATCGGCTTCTACCGGTTGTCCTTTACTGTTATACGCCACTAACCGAGCTTCTTGAGTAAACGTTTTACTCTTCCCTGAAACATCAATAAAAGCTTTCACAAACGCAATGGAATCTAATGTGTCTTTAGAAGCTCGAACATTCACCTTATTTTTAGATAACTCAGGAGATCCCAAGCTTAATTTAGGATCCATTTTAGACGTATTGATAAAATCATAGGAAATATCGAAAGCCTTGGTTGTCTTTTTCTTCAAAGTCACCACCACTGTTGTCGGATCTACCGCCGCATCTAAATTATCTCCATAGCCTTCTGTTTTTAAACGAATCGTATGTTGTCCTTCTCCCAAATTGCTTAAATTTGCTACTACATTACCATTCGCCACATTGGCACCGCTTAAACTCGTTGCATCTCCTGATAGAATCACCTTAGCCGTGGTCGGTAATCCCGATAATTCAAAATTATCCCGATTATAATTTGCTACCACTTTCACCCCACTAACCGTTCTGGAAGTTTTTAGCGTAGAAGCGTATAGCTTAGAAATATCATTCAAATTCACCAAGCTAAATAACAATAAAGCCATGGAAAAAGAAACCAATCGGGTATGCCTTGTATTAAATAAGAACCTATCAAAGCCAGAAGAAATAGCCGATAAAATCTTTCCTATTTTTTTACCATAGGTATTAGAATGGTTGGACAAGGATTTCTTCTTTTCCTTTAAATGAGAAGTCAAAAAGGAAGAGAGATTTGGTTTTTTATCTTTGTTCATCTTCTTTGCCTCCTTTATTATTCTTATCTAATTCTTGAATCGCACGTTCTCTCAGTCGTTCCACTTCTTCTTGACTCAAAGTTGGTTTTTGCCTTTCTGGATAACTGGCCTTGGATCTTACTTTCTTATGTGGTAACTTCATACCCGCTGATTTAGCTACTTGATCTAAATTTTCTTGTTCATGATGTTCATAAATTTCTTGTTGGCCATCATGAATTTCAACCGCATCGACCAGTTCACCATGATTTAATGAATCCTTAGTTGAAAACGAATTCATTTTGACTGTACTTGATTCACTAGAATTCTGATTAAAAATAATATTTTTCAATAGTCTTCTTAATTCAGCCGGATTAACGGTTTCAATATTACCTCCTCGTGTTACTGAAATTGATCCTGTTTCCTCTGAAATCACAATAGTAATAGCATCGGTCACTTCGCTAATTCCAATCGCCGCCCTATGTCTAGATCCATACCGAGAAGAAACCATCCGATTGGTCGGTGGAAAATAAGCACTGGCACAAACCACCCGATCTCCTTGAATGATCACTGCTCCATCATGCAAAGGTGTACTGGTCACAAAAATAGATGTCAATAATTCCGCTGAAACTTTCGCTTCCAATTTAGTCCCTGTATTGATGTAATTTTCAAGATTTGCGGATTGTCCAAGAGTAATCAAAGCTCCGGTTTGATCTTTGCTTAAAAGTGTCGTCGCCGTCACAATGGCTTCAACCACCTCACTTTTATCATCATTCGACATTGTTGAAAAAGTGGAAAAAAAAGTGCTCTTTCCTAACTTTTCTAACAAAGAACGAATTTCCGGCTGAAAAATAATAATGATAGCTAAAAATCCCCAGTTGATAAACATATCTGCAATAAATTGAATGGTGTTTAAACCGATAATTTTAGCCAAAATATCAACAAGAATCACAAAGAAAATACCCTTAAAAATTTGGGTAGTTCTAGTATTGGTTCGGATGACTTTCAAGGAAAAATAAATCACAAACCAAATGATTAAAATATCTAATACGGAGCCGATAATTCGCCATACACCCTGAAACGACGCCGCTAAACTTAAGATAGACAAAGGAGTACCCCCTTTCAGCTTTTTTATTATAACAAAAAAAGAAGCTTTCGCCTCTTCTTATAAATCATCTTCAATGGCAGAACTTTTCGCATAAGCGGTCACACGTGCTTCAAAGAAATCTGTTTTTACCATATTCGCATCAGAGTATTGTTTGACCCAGCGCATCGTTTCCGGTTCCTCTTCATAGCCTTCGTATAAATTACCCAGACCCAAAGTCGCAAAACGAGTATTTCCTAGATACTTAATATAATCTTCCACCATTTGTGAGTTTAAGCCGGGGATATTATTACCAATTACGTACTGCCCCCATGCGATCTCTTGTTGCACTCCTTCATGAATCATATCCTTTATCATTTGAATATTGCTATCGGTAAACAATTCCGGCTCTTCCTTTTGCAATTCCAAAAGAATATTTCGAAATAACCATAAATGGGTGTTTTCATCTCGATTGATGTATCGAATCTCTTGTACCGAACCCGGCATTTTTCCATGTCGAGCCAAGTTATAAAAGAACATAAATCCGGAATAGAAATAAATTCCCTCCAAAATAAAATTCGCAATACAGACTTTTAAAAATGATTGTTTATCTTGATATTCTAAAAATTCATTGTATAAATGACCGATAAAGGTATTCCGTTTCAATAAATGTTCGTCGTATTTCCATTGGTATAAAATCTCATTTCTTTGTTCTGGTGAACAAATGCTGTCCAGCATATAACTATAGGATTGTGAATGAATGCACTCTTGAAAGGTTTGAATAGATAAACACAAGTTGACTTCATTCGCTGTCACATAACTGGCAATATTGGGCAAATTGGCAGATTGAAGAGAATCTAAATATACCAAAAAGCTGAGGATTTTATCATACGCCGACCGTTCTGCTAAGGATAAATTGAGATAATCTGATTTATCTTGGTTTAAATTGATTTCCTCCGGTATCCAAAAATTATTCATAGCTTGACGATACCAATTAGAAACCCAAGTGTATTTCATATTATTAAAATCATTAATATTGGTGGTATCGAAATTTAAAAGACGACGATGACAAACATCGATATCTCCTTCCGGGTTAAATAGCGGTTTTCTTTGAATTCCTTTTGACATATTTTTTCTCCTTAAGCTGAACAGCTTTCACAATCTTCCGGATCTAAGGCTTTACTACGAGTATAGTAAATGGTCTTAACTCCACAATCATAAGCAAGCGTTAATAATTTAAGTAATTGTGACATCTTATACTCGTTGGTGATCCAAAGATTAAAACTTTGGGACTGATCGATATGCCGTTGGCGAATTCCATTAGCTCTAATGGAATAGTTTTGATCGATCGTATGAGCACTTTTGTAATACCAATAAGTTTCCAGACTTAACTCTGGAGCTGTTCTTGGTAACATCGTCCCCTTCTTTTCTTCCATAAAGAAACGATTTAAGACAGGATCTAAACCGGCAGTTGTTCCAATCAAAATGGAAGTTGAACTTGTCGGGGCAATGGCCATCACATAAGCATTACGCATACCCCCTTTTTGAATATCCTTTTGTAGCTTTAACCAACGTTCACTTTCATATTTTCTCAAACGGAAATAGTCCCCATTTTCCCAATCACTGCCTTTAAATAAAGAATAGCTCCCTCTTTCTTTCGCCAATTCGTGAGAAGCTCGAATTGTCATATAAGCAATGTCTTCAAAAACACGGTCAACAAATTGTAAGTGTTCTTCACTTTCCCATTGAATCCGGTTTTTCGCTAACATGTGATGATAACCCGAAACTCCCAAGCCAATCGCTCTGTAATTTTGATTAGTGATTTTTGCGTTAACTAGAGGATAGAAATTCAAATCAATCACATTATCTAAAGCCCGTACCGCTGTACTGGTCACTCTTTCAAGGTCAGCTATATCATTTACATTGATATTTCCTAAACACAAAGACGCTAGATTGCAAACCACAAAGTCACCCGGTTTTTGAGTTTGTACAATCACCGTTTCGCCATCCCTTGTTTCAATAGTTCGACTTTCAATACAAGCTTCACTCATATTTTGAGCAATCTCGGTACACAAATTGGAGCAGTAGATTATACCGGCATGCTTATTCGGATTGGCACGATTCACCGCATCCCGATAGAACGCAAATGGTGTTCCGGTTTCCACGATTGATTTTAAGATCAACCGAACCACTTCTTTGATGGACATCACTCGTTTAGAGATACGATGATCTTGTATGCACTCTTCATATTTTCTTTCCCACTCTTCACCATAAGAATCTTCCAGATGATAACCTTTAACCACAAAAATGTCATGTGGATCCATAAAATACCAATCCTGATTGATATCTTCTTTTACTTTTTTCCAGAATAAATCCGGATAACAGATCGCCGGGAAAACATCATGTGCCTTCATCCGATCATCTCCATTATTAGTACGAAGTTGAAGAAATTCAGGTAAGTCTTTGTGCCAAACATCCAGATAAACAGCCACAGCTCCTTGGCGAACCCCTAATTGATCCACCGCTACAGCCGTATCGTTAATAACCCGAATCCAACGAATGACACCTCCTGAGGCCCCTTCAAAACCACGAATCATACCACCTCTGGATCTAACTTTTCCAAGATACATTCCCATTCCTCCACCAAACTTGGAAACATCCGCAAAATTCGCAATGGATTGATAAATACCATCCAGACTATCCGGAACAGTGTCGATAAAGCAACTGCTTAATTGATGATATGGTTTACGGGCATTACTAAGAGTCGGTGTGGCCATCGTCACTTCATGCCGAGCTAACATATCGTAAAATTTCTTCACCCATTCCATACGATACTTCTTTTCTTTCAAAGCCAAATGCAACGCAATTCCTAGGTACATTTCTTGCGGCGATTCTAAAATCACGTGTTGACGAGAATGAATCAAATAGCGGTTGGCTAATAAATCCAATCCGGCATAAGTAAAGCGATAATCATGACTAAAATCAATGAAGTGATAAGCTTCTTCAATTTCTTCCTGATGGTATCCTTTCAAAATATAGTCTCCATATAACCCTTCTTGAGTCAAGTACTGTAATTTCTCATAAAAAGAATGGATACCTAAGCTATCTTCTGCTTGTTTTAGCTTTAAAGACAACTGAAAAGCCAACAGCCGACCAGCCACCTTTTCCCAAGTCGGCTCTTCTTTAGATGTTAACTCTGCAGCTGAACGAACCAACAATGAAAGGCGATCCTCTTGACCGGTGATGGTGTTTTCATAACGCTCTTTTAACCGTTTCAAAGATAAATTAGGATACGTTTTTTGTAAGGATAAAAGATGTTCCTCCAATCCCTCTATCGCCATCAACTCCAATAACTCATTTCTTTCTTGGCGTTGGATTGTACGGACTTGTCGGTATAAAATATATTTTTTTGCGACTTCAAAATAGCCTTTTTCCATTAAAGATTGTTCAACTTTATCTTGAATGAATTCCACATCCAACTTTTCTCGGTTTATAATCTTTTGTTCCAATAAATCCAAAATAGAAGCTAAGTCTTCTTCTGAAATATCTGCTTGTAAAGACGCAAAAGACTTACGAATAGCCATTTGTATCTTTGTACTATCAAAAGGCACTTGTTGCCCATTGCGTTTAGTAATATATCTATCGTTCATAAGGTCCTCTTTCTTTACAGAGGATACCAAAAAATAAACCTCATTCCCAATCAAATGCCCAGTGAACCATTTTGCTTTTTGATACAAAAAACGTATGATATAAACAAGAAAGGTTTTCTATGAAGACACACTATAAAGATCCCTTGACTTTAACCAAAATGACTGCCTATTTACAAGAAACCAAAAAAGTAGTTTATATTCAAATCCCCGAAAAACAAGCTCAACAATACCTATACGAATATTCTTATGTCAATCTGATTACCCCTTTTAAACATCGTTTTAAAACAAATGGTGTTTATCGTCAAACGGATTTTAAAGAATACTTAGATGCTTATCTAGAAGAAAGAAATCAATATCCCCGTTTATATCAAAACATCATGTCTTTGGAATGTTATTTAAAGTCTATTCTTTCTTATGAAATTTTAAATGCTTATCATTTGAATAGTTCTTCCCAGTTTCAAGAATTAGCCGACACCCTACATTTCAACGCCCAACATACACCATATACCGATTCCATTAAATTTCATATGTATAAAATCATTGATAAAATGAAAGAAGAAATTCAAAATTACCGAAGCCCTTATTTTCTTTTAGGTCAGTTAACTTTACATGAATGTTTATCCCTTCTCTATTCTCTAGACTCTCACCTAAAAAATCGGTGTCGTCAAGAATTTCTCAAACGCCAACATTTTATCCAAGAATCTGATGATCAACCATTTTATAAGAAACTGGATATGATTATCCAGATTCGAAATTGTATCTGTCATAATGATAGTCTGGAAAATTTAATTCGTTATCAACAAGAATTTAAAGGAATTCTCCGTTCAGAAGAAGAACAAGATGAATTTTCAAAATTAATAGATTATTTATTGAAAAAATGACTTAAAAAGTGCCATCAAATTAAAAAATCCCCATTTTACTGGGGGTTTTTAAACTTTTATGCCGCTTGGCAGAATTGAACTGCCCGTTCATCCTTACCATGGATGCGTATTACCACTATACTAAAGCGGCGCGCCTTTATATCTTAAACAAAGACACCTCAATTGTAAAGACTAGAGGACTTGTTTCAACAAAGAATTTACCTTAGAAACAGGAAATCCCATAATGGCATAGTAATCTCCATCAATCTTATCAATGTACCGAGCCGCCCAACCTTGAATGGCATACGCTCCTGCTTTATCTTTCCACTCACTACCTCGAAGATAAACTTCCAAATCTTCCTTTGGGATTGGTAGAAAATACACATCACTGACTGAAATATCACTTAAAATCCTATTTCCTTCTCGAACCACAATAGATGTATAAACCTGATGAATGGAATCACTCAACTCTTCTATCATTTTTCTTGCCTCTTTGACACCTTTTGGTTTACCGAAAACAAAATCATTTTTAAGTACAATGGTATCACTGGCAATAATCACTGCTTCAGGTTTTTCTAAAAAAATAGCTTGTGCTTTTTCTTTGGCAATGTTCAAACTATTTTCTTTCGCTGTTAACAAAGGATTCCAATCTTCTCTCGTATGAGAAGCCATAACAGAAAAAGGTAATCCGAGAGTTTCCATCAATTCTTTTCTTCTGGGACTTTTTGAAGCCAATATAATTTCTTTCATAGAAGCGTTCTTCTTTCTATTTTTATAAATGCTATAATAGGGATACTATAAGTATACAACAGGAGACAACTATGAATCATCAAAAACCAACACTTGTCATATTAGCTGCAGGACTGGGTAGTCGCTATGGTGGTATGAAACAAATAGATGGCGTTGGCTCTCATGGCGAACCCATCATTGAATTTTCAATTTATGATGCCAAAGAAGCAGGATTTGAACAGGTGGTCTTAATTATCCAGCGTCAACATGAAGCTCTTTTCAAAAAAGCTTTGACCGATCGTGTTTCCCAAAAAATGAAGGTTCAATTTGCCTTCCAAGATATCTATGACATTCCTGGAGATCCCATTGATCGTAGTAAACCATGGGGAACGGTACAAGCCTTATTATCGTGTAAAGATATTGTGAAAGGTTCTTTCGCTATTATCAATGCCGATGATTATTATGGTAAAGATGCTTATCAAAAAATCTATCAATTTTTGAGTACCAAAGTAAATGAAAATCGTTACGCCATGATTGGTTATCACCTCCATGAAACCATTACCGAAAATGGTTCAGTTACAAGAGGCATTTGTGAAGTTGATGAAAAAAATCACCTACAACAAATCACTGAGATCAAAGAAATCTACTTGAAAGACAAACAAATCTACGCTAAAAAAGAACTTCAAGATGTACCATTAGACCATGATTGCCTTGTATCTATGAATTTCTGGGGATTCCACCCTTCCATTTACGAAAAGCTGACCCCTCTTTGGGAAAAATTCGTAGCTAAAGCCAGAATAGACAATCCGACAAAAGCGGAATACGTCATCCCGACGGCGATTGGCCAGTTGCTTCAAAACAAACAAATCCAAGTGGATATTTTAGATACTCATGATACCTGGTTTGGTGTCACTTATCCGGAAGATAAACCAACTGTTGTTAAAAAGATTGCAGAATTAAAGAAAAAGGGCTCCTATCCCGATGTTCTCTGGGAAGAAACCCATTAAGCAAACCATTCTTTATTCTATGATAAAAGTCTCCTCTCTTAAAATGGTATAAAGCTGATACCACCAAGAAAAGAGACTTTTTTATGTTAGACTCACCACCTTCTATCATAGATCTTCACAATCATGAGACGAACCATGACCAAAATCATTTTCATTCAAGTTTCTATTCTATTTTCACTTCTATGAGGCCTTGTCCCTTCTATGGAACCATATCCACAAGAAGCTTAACAATGACATACCAAGAAAAACCATATACGATTCAACTTTTGAACCATCCGCTGTATTTGGTGTTTGAATTCTCTTGGTCTTTTTTATATTTTTATCCTTGGGCATGTTCTTACTGTAGACAAATTCCAACCGATTTATTTGATCAGACGAGGATAATGTTAGGTTTTTAGAAGTATAATCCGCTGTATAATTGGCAATCTTCTTGGCATACACAGTTAATACAGAGTATAAATTACTTGTCCCTATATCCGATTCAGAAAGTACTTTTCCGTTTTTATCCACATATCTTATGATCCATTTAGCACGAGCACGACCTTTCCACTTGGCATAAATCGTCATATCTTTATCAATCTTTTCATTCACATCAAACGGCTTAGTAAATTCTGCATCTTTATACCATCCATCAAACCAATAACCATCCCTTGATGGAATAGTAGGAATTTCCTTATGAATACTTGAATTCATTGGAATTGTCACTGAAGAAGGTAGCTTTGAAGTAGCTCCATTACTTTTAATAGTAACTTTGATGCGAGGCTCTTCCCATTTGGCATATACAAACCGATTTTGTGTTCCCATAGTAGACTTTAAATTCAGTTCGCTTCCTTTTTGGAAGGTAGAGGTTGTATACCAACCGCCAAACACATAATGACGTGGCACCGATGCGGGCTTTATAGGATGATCAAGACTATTCTTTGCATAAGATAGTGGAGCTCCATAAAATAATGAAACCGGTCGATTATCCGCATTCACAAACTTTAATTGAAATGATTTTCGACTTAGATAAAAATGAATATAGCTGACACCATCCCCATCATAGTCATTGACCGGTTTTTTATTTCTTAAAACATAAATACGTTGACCCGATTGATATTGCACTAAATTAGGGTTGGAAGAACTTACATCTGTGGTAAACTCATTTTCACTATTTGTCCAATAGTAAAGAGGATGAAAATAGCTCGAACTTTCTGGGAAATAGTAATAAAAATTACTTTCGTCCGTCACTAATCCTTGCTTTTTTGTGCGAATGTCTTTTGTCCATGTGCCATCCGTATTTTGATAATGTACGACTGCATAAACCTTGATATCTTTATTGGTTGATTCTAATTCTCTTGCATGATATTCCGTATGATAATCATCTGTCATATAGTATTCTTGCTTACCAAACGTACTAGGCGTATCCGTCTGTCTTCCTGGATCCGTTTTTGATGTCCATTTATATTTGGGATTAAGTGAAAAAATACCGGTTGTTGAATGGCCATAAATCGCTTGATACTTTTCTCTATGATCCTCTTTCTTGGTAGATAAATTATAATAAACCAATGTAATGGTCATCACCGGTCGATCATAATATACGTTGACAACCGTCGTTCCATCTAGACGAACTGTCTTTCTGGCGTTTTCCGCTTCTGTTTTACGTCTATTATATTTTCTATATGTACTTTCATATAGCGTACCATTATAAACAACGTCGGTATTAATATCCTGTGTTTTGGTTTCGGTGGCATACAAAGAATAGTTTTTTTCTGCATCACTATATGATAATTGATCAGATGATTTTTGGTACCAATAATTAATCACATACGTTGATTTCATAGGAACATTATAGCGAGCATATACTGTCAAATCGCCTGCTTGTTGTATGCCGGGGTTCCATACCTTCCAATTTCCTTTAGCATCTCTATATTCCCAATAACGAAACGTTTTGCCAGGAATACGAGGTTGAGCAGGAGTGGATTGTTTTGTTCCATATAAGAAAGTTTCATAGAAGTCTTGAGATGAATCACCCGTTTTAAAGTAGGTTGTAAATTTTCTTCTGGCATAATAAACAGATACCGTAATATCCCCACTCGGTGCAATAGTAACCTGTTCTGGAATCAGTGCTTGAAAACCTTCATAAGATCGATTCGCCATAGCCTTAGTTCGGTTTCCTACCCTACCGGTTAGTGTTTCATAATACGCCAAAGATTCATCACGATAGGTTCCATCCACACTTTGTCTAATATGTCTAACCCGATAGCTTCTTACCTTAGGAGCTCTTTGTGTGGTGACCGGTTCTTGAGCATATACCGATGTTGGTGCAATAGACAAAATAATGGTCATCACCATAAACATTGATAACAATACATTGAATCTTTTCCGAATTCCTCTCATCTTCATTTCCTCCTTCTTATCGCTTTATTTTCAATTATGGGTTTTTATATAACAGTACAAATAACAATGTCGTCTATACCCCAATAAAATCTCTCTTTGCTAATGATATCAATTCTAGCAAAACGCAAAAAGGTTAGAATCTATTCACCAATTTTAGTCCTCCTCTCTTCATCCTTGTCAATTTCCTTTTCTTGCTTCAAGACTTTTTCATATTGTACAAAATAAACTATGCCGTTGTAAACTTGCCTATCACTTACCAAGTCAATATTTTACGAAGTCTAATGGAACTACTCTAAATAAAAAAGAAGATAATTCCATATCTTCCTCCTTTTAAATACCAAAATAACTAACGATTTTTAGCATTTTTTCTGTCACCAATTATACTTTAAAATCATTCCCTCTTTCCACTTGTACATTTGATAACACTTTCTTTCCATCTTTCTTGGTCAAAAGGTGTAGAATGATTTCTTGCCCTCGATGGTGCTCGGATGAGGATGGCTCTTCTAAAAGACAAACTTTAAAATCATTACCTATCATTGCTTCCAAACGAGCCCACAGCTCTTCTGTTGCCCTATTCTCCAAGGAAAAATAAATACGCACATCATCAATATGGTGGAAATCTCGATACTCATCTAAATATTTCAATTCTCTGGTCCACTTTAAAGAAGCACAATCTTGGTTATTTTGAATCTGGAGAATCTTTTCAAAATAATGATTTTCTAAATCGAAATTATCCAATATTTCAATATCCACTTCTAAAATCTCATCACTTTCATAACAAACACTCGGCACTTCATTTTCTTCATAGAAAGACTCATTATCTTTAGATAAAGATATCACCTCAAAACAAAATCCATCCTCATGATCCACATACCCATAAACCATAACCGATTGAATATCCTGATATTGATCATAATCCGCTAATTGTGGACGGATGGAGTCTGTCACCGGTAAAACACAAAGTTTATTTTTAAAAGGTCGAAACCCCACTTGTTGATATTTCATACGATTACCCTCTTCCCGTGTATAAGAAAATGAGACTGTTATCTTCCAACTTTTGTGGAATAAAAGTCACTCGATTAGATTGATGAATCCCGATAGCTTGATCCGGTTCCGACAATAAAGTGCCGACAAAAGTATCTCCTTTGACTCCTTCAATACGAATCCAAGCACATTCTACTTGTAAACCCGCTTGAGCAAAATACACAAAAATATCATCCACAAAAAATAAATCCCGGTAATTATCTAATACTTTTTTCGTTCTGGTCCAAGCAATATCCTCAGTAACATCATATTGGCATAACACGGATAACTTATGTTGATAACGTTGTGCCAATTGATTATTTTCTATGATTTCAATTTCTTCTTTTTGAATACGTTGTGCTCTTAAGAAATAGCGGTTTTCTTCATCACTATCAAAGAATTTGTAGCCATCTTTCACTTTTTTAGTAGCACAAATCACTTCAAAGGTAAACCCGGAGGCATGGTCAATATACCCATAACAAAGCAACCGATCCGCTTGCTCAATATTTGGATAATGTTTCAGCCCCTCTAAATAAACCGTTCGCATCGGAATGAGGCAAAAGCGATGATCAAACGGTCTAAATCCTACCTCGCAATACTTCATAATTTCACTTCCTTTTAATGATGACGACTTGCCTTTTCTTCAAGTTTATCTTATCATCGCTATTCTATTCACACCCTAACAAAAAGGGGAGAAAAATTGTATAAAAAAACACAAGTCAGTTTATACTTGTGCTTTTCTTTCTATTCTAACACTTTAGAAACCATTGGAACCACTTGTTTCTTACGGGAAATAATTCCCGCCGCAAAGCAACTTTCTTGACTTCCTAAAAAGGCTTTCAATGTCTCCTCTTTTTTTGGACCAACAGCCATGATATAAGACCCGAGTCCCAAAGGATCCGTGAATAAGAATAAAATCAAATCAAATTTTTGTTGACTCATGATATTTTTGACATATGGTTCAAAGCGATCTTTGACAGATTCAAATTCTTCGATTGTTCGACATGGTTGTTGCCCAATGCCCACTTTAAAATCTCCAAAACGAAATTCTTTAAAATCATCGTACATAATCGCTACATTTTCCTTAGAAGTCAAATCCGAGGTCGCATTCATCATTTCTTGATACAACTCTAAAGCGGTTATCCCAGCCAGTTTCTCTAACTCTTGAACTGCCACCTCATCTTCTTTCGTTGTTGTAGGTGATTTCAAGCACATCGTATCATTGATCACTCCACCCAACAGTAGACCTGCCATGTTCCTACTAATCTTCACATGCTCATCTTTGTAGAAATAATAAATGATTGTCGCTGTACTGCCAATAATTCGACAAGTAATGCGAATTGGTTCAGGTGAGATAAACCCGGCAATACGATGATGATCCACAATCTCAATCACACGTGCTAAATGAATATCATCTACCGCTTGAGTTTTTTCATTATGATCCACTAAAATCAATTCTTTCTTATGATAATTGAATAAATGGTAACGAGAAATCGCTGCCACCACTTTTCCTTTCTGATCCAAGACTGGATAAGTACGGAAACGTGTCTTCGCCATCTTTTTGCTGACTTCCTCTACTCCTTCGCTTTCTTTAAAGCACATGACTTCCTTTTGAGCAATGGTCGAAACCGATGGAACTTGATAAATCAAACGACTCACTTCTAAAACTGTTTTATGACAATGAAGAATGGACGTGTTGTGCTTCTTAGCTAATTCTAATGTCACATCATCTAACCAATCTTCTCCACAAACCACCAATAAGGAGGCACCCGATTCAATCGCAAATCGCTGTGATTCGGGAGTATTTCGAACAATCACAATAGCCTCTTTCAATTCCTTAGCGTTGTCACTTAATGACGGCTGTACAAAGACTTTTCCATTCGTTTTAAAATCAGAAGTTTGATGAAAATAGTGCCCTTTCAAC
The DNA here is from genome assembly GCF_000177375.1 of Bulleidia extructa W1219. Classification (GTDB taxonomy): domain Bacteria; phylum Bacillota_I; class Bacilli_A; order Erysipelotrichales; family Erysipelotrichaceae; genus Bulleidia; species Bulleidia extructa. The sequence continues at coordinate 26,390 of NZ_ADFR01000003.1, read as the reverse complement.
ACATGTAGGACATGCTCTAAACGGATCGTTGAAACCAATTGTTCCAATTCATTCGCCGGTTTTAACCAAACGCGGCTTAAATCAGACATAGATACGACCCCTTTTAACTGCCCCTTTTCATCCACGATGAATAAACCCTTATTCTTTCTAGCTAAAACATACTCCAGTGCATCGTGAATAACGGTATCTCCTGAGATACACAAAGCCTCATCTTTATCAATTTCTGCTAATGTGCAACTTCCTTTCAATAATAAAGGTGGTGCTTCGAAATGGTATTTCTTCAATAAAAACTGTGTTTCAGCAGGGGGACATCCTTGAGCTCTGGCAACAGCATGAACACCCAACTTCTGTTTTAAATGGGCATAGGCAATCGCCGCTACAATCGAATCACAATCCGGATTCTTATGTCCAACCACATAAATTTCCTTATCTTTCATAATTTCATTATGGAGAACAGCCGTTAGACCGTCCTAACAATTTTCCCTCATTTTCTTGTAAAAAAAAGGATGATTCAACATCACCCCTGTTAACTTACTTTACTAAAGCAGCACCCAATTGGCGACAAGCTTCTAGCCCTTCTTCATCTGGAGTCAGATTAGCGATCACTCCTTCTTGAATAAGATTAGCTCCATCTGCTACCACACGATCTTGCCACTCACGCATCCAGCTACCATCGCCCCAATCATACGATCCAAATAAACCGATGGTTTTACCCGATAATTGACCTTCTACTTCTTGGAACATCGGTTCAAATGTACCTTCTTCCAAGTTTTCAGCCCCGTAAGCTGAGCAACCAAAAGCGATCGTATCGTAATTCGCTACATCACCAGCCGTGAAATCACCGGCTTCAATCAATTCCACTTCACCACCGGCACTTTGCCCTCCGGCAACAACAGCCTCTGCCATCATTTGACAATTTCCAGTAGCACTATAATAAACAACTGCTAATTTAGCCATACTATATTTTCCTCCTAGTTCATATCTACACATTAACAAGCCTATCAGTTAGTGTCAATGAACAAGCATTCATTTTGGTTCAAATAACACAACTTTTCCACATTCTCTCGTTTTCTTCAAATCAATCAAACGTTGATTTTCCGAACCTCGAAACTTTAATTGAATATTTTTCTTTTGCCACATAAACGGTCCATCTACCAAGACATCTAACAAATCCAACATTTCATCGGTATGCGGACCATATCGTCTTCCTCCAGGTACAAGATCACGATCATAAACAAAACCGGTATAAGACCAATAATTCTTATCAGGATAGCGTTTTTTAGCTTCTTTTAACAATTCCACAAGCTCTTTTTGATTTTCCAGTTCAAACGGTTCACCTCCTAATAATGTCAAACCTTCAATATACGGTCTGTCCATGGCTTCCAAAACATAATTCTTAGTTTCTTCCGTATATTCTTGACCATAACAAAAATTCCATGTTTGAACATTAAAACAACCTTTGCAACGGTTGGTACATCCTGATACAAAAATAGAAACACGCACCCCCGGTCCATCTGCAATATCGTATTTTTTGATATTACCGTAATACATGCTAACCCTCCTTTAGAAAAAACGATTGTTTGACCAATCGTTTTTATAAGTGCAAAACACGTTCCTTAATTTCTTGTGTACGTCCTTGGTTCCAAAATTGAGTACCAATATATCCACAAGTACGACGAGCCACGTTCATCTTATTTTGGTCACGATTACCACAACTTGGACATTCCCAAACCAATTTACCACCATCTTCTTCCACAATTTTAATTTCCCCAGAATAACCACATTCTTGGCAATAATCTGATTTTGTGTTCAATTCAGCATACGTGATGGTTTCATAAATATGATTCATCAAAGCCAATACGGCATCAATGTTATTTTGAAGATTTGGAACTTCCACATAGGAAATGGCGCCACCTGGAGATAAAGCTTGGAAGCTAGCTTCTAAACTCAACTTATCAAACGCATTGATTTCTTCTTGAACATGCACGTGATAAGAGTTGGTGATGTAGTTATGATCCGTCACTCCCTCAATAATTCCAAAACGCTCTTGTAGACATTTCGCAAATTTATATGTGGTGCTTTCCATCGGTGTTCCATAAACCGAAAAATCAATATTCGTTTCTTTCTTCCATTTTTCACAAGCATCATTTAAATATTGCATCACACGCAAGCCGAATTCTTTTCCTCTTTCAGAAGTAATGGTTTCTCCTGTCATATATTTGACACATTCGTTTAGACCACCATAGCCTAATGAAATGGTGGAATAACCATCAAATAACAATCGATCAATCACCTCACCTTTTTCCAGACGAGCAATTGCTCCATATTGCCACAAAATAGGAGCTACATCCGATGGCGTTCCCAATAAACGACGATGACGAATCATCAAGGCTTTATAGCACAATTCCAGACGATCATCAAACACCTTCCAGAATCTTTCTTCTGTTTGACTTGAAGAACAAGCAATATCCACTAAGTTAATGGTAACCACTCCTTGATTGAATCGACCATAATATTTATGTTCTGAACGATAGCTTTCAGCCTTTGCCAGATTACCTTTACCAGCATCCGTAAAACGATCAGCTGTTAAAAAGCTACGACAGCCCATACAAGGATATACATCCCCTTTTAGTTGTTTCATAATCTTAGCGGAAATATAATCCGGAACCATTCTCTTAGCCGTACATTGAGCCGCTAATTTCGTCAAATAATAATATTTGGAATTCGGATTCATATTATCTTCATCTAAAGCATAAATAAGTTTCGGGAAAGCCGGTGTGATCCACACTCCATTTTCATTCTTAACGCCTTGCATGCGTTGTTTCAACATTTCCTCAATAATCAAAGCCAAGTCTTGACGAATCTGTCCATCTTCAACTTCATCTAAATACATGAAGACTGTCACAAATGGCGCTTGCCCATTGGTAGTCATTAAGGTAATGATTTGGTATTGAATGGTTTGTACACCCGTTTTAATTTCTTTACGTACACGAAGTTCAGCTAATTTTTGAATTTCTTCTTCACTGCATTCTACACCCGCCTCTTTCATTTCTTTGCGTACACTTTCTTGATGTTTTTCACGAGAAATTTGTACAAAAGGAGCCAAGTGAGATAAAGTGATCGTTTGCCCACCATATTGATTAGAAGCCACTTGAGCGATGATTTGGGTAGCAATATTACAAGCTGTCGCAAAACTATGAGGCTTTTCAATCAAAGTACCTGAAATGACCGTTCCATTTTGCAGCATATCCTCTAAATTCACTAAGCAACAATTGTACATAGGTTGAGCAAAGTAGTCCGAGTCGTGAAAATGAATGATCCCTTTTTCGTGCGCTTCCCAGATTTCTTGTGGCAAAAGAAAGCGCTTGGTAATATCTTTGGAAACTTCACCGGCCATGTAATCACGTTGAGTACTGTTTACTGTTGGATTCTTATTGGAATTTTCCTGTTTAGCTTCTTCATTATTTCTCTCTAATAAAGAAAGAATCTTCTTATCGGTCGTATTCGCCTTACGCACCAAAGCTCTTTCATAACGATAAGTAATATAGTTATGTGCCACTTGATACACTTTCGCTTCCATCAAAGCATTCTCTACCATATCTTGAATTTCTTCAACCGATACAGAACGATTTAATGCTTTACATTTCGCTACTACACCTTCACTGATTTGTTGAATAACTTCTTCACCGGCTTGATGATGAACCTCTGTGGCTTCATTCGCTTTTTGAACGGCTTTTTTAATTTTATTGGCATCAAATAAAACTTCTTCTCCACTTCTCTTGATTACTTTCATATGATTTCCCTTTCCGTTTTTGAAAATTAGTTGCGTACGCAACTAATTGAGACTGTGAAGTTATCATACAACCAAAAAATCAGAATTTCAATCAAAATAACTCATGAAAATCATTACATTTTTTGTGATGAAAAGCACAATACCAGAAACCCTTTAAATACGCCTTCTTTACGTGTTTTCATTTTCATTAAAATAATCAAAATAAAAATCATTTTTCCCATAGATCGCCAAAACAAATCAGTTATACAAAAATCTTATCATGTAAAAATGATGACACCCTTTAGAAATATATTCTTTTAGTACAAGGTTCACAAACCATCTTTCAATCACTCAAAACTTAGATACAAAGAAAAAATCATCAAACAAAGTCACTTCAGTCACACCTCTTTGCATGACTGGATAGGTATTTTGTACAATTCCATTAAGAAATACCTAATCACAAGCCATCTTAAAAATAATGTTGATCGCTATCCTATCCGGTTGAACAGAATAGACCATTTATTTTCCCTTTCCTAAGAAAAATAAAAAGGTGATTTTAATCACCTCAATATTGATAAAATCCTCTCCCGGATGCTTTTCCGGTTCTGCCCTTATCTAAATATTCTTCTTTTAACATTTTTGCCAATTGCGCATGAATATTATTTTTATCTTTAGCCGTGTCTGCATAATTTTTCAAAATATGATAAGCCGTTTGGATACCCACAATATCTAAAATTTGAAGAGGGCCCAAAGGAGCACCGGTCGCCATACGCCATGTACAATCAATGGTTTCCGGATCCGCCACTCCATGTAGCAATAATTTCTGTGCTGCTTCTAAGAAAGGCACCAAAATCGCATTTAAGATATACCCTGGATATTCTTTATGTAGTGGCAAAGGAATCATTCCTATCTCTTTTGCGAATTGAACCACTTGATTGAAAACCGTTTCATCTGTCCCTGCATGTCCCATCACTTCAGCTGTATTATTACGCCAAATCTCATTGGCGAAATGAAGAGCTAAAAAACGATCGGGTCTTCCCGTTGTCTTCGCAAAAAGAGATGGCAATAAAGTAGAAGAATTCGTCGCAAAAATGGTTTTTTCCGGGGCTACTTGCGCTACTTTTTTATAAAACCTCTCTTTAATTTCAATATCTTCTGGAATAGCTTCGATCATTAAATCCGCATCAGTCAAAGCCAATTCCAAATTGTCGGTCAATAAAATTTGTGATGGTAATCCATTAACTCGTTTAATGCCTTTTTCCACTTTGAAATAAAACATTTCATCTAATCCCGGTAAAAGGTTGTGATTATAGTTGATGTGACCAGCTTTCTCTCGATACTCTTTTTCAGCTTGACTGATTTCCTGACTATACACTTCTGCCAGCGATTCTATTTTTTCTTTTCCTGAAGCCAAAGCCTTTTCATTAATGTCATAGACGACAACATCAAATCCTTGATAGGCAATTTGAAACGCTATCTGACTACCTAATACGCCACTTCCTGCAACAGCGATCTTTTGAAAACTCATTTTTCCTCCTGGTAAGCAACTTAGCTTACAAGAATGAATATAAACGAATTTCTCATCATCCATCATACAAAGAGTTGACCATTTTTTGTATAATGATACATATTTTGTGAATTTATTTAAAAAATGCACAAAAAGGGATTTCTATAATCCTTTCAGCACATCCTTGGAATGATTGGTTGGTTTTACTTTCTGAAATGTTTTTTCAATAATGCCTTCTTCGTTGATCAAATACGTCGAACGTTCCACGCCCATATATTTTCTGCCATACATTGATTTTTCCACCCATACCTCATAAGCTCGAATGACTTCTAAATCCGGATCAGATAATAATGTAAAGGGAAGTTGAAACGCTTCTTGAAACTTTTTATGCGACGTCACACTATCCTTGGAAATCCCTAAAATGACAGCTCCCTTTTCTTGGAATTGTGGATAATTCTCTTTAAATTCACAAGCCTCTTTCGTACATCCACTAGTGTTATCTTTCGGATAAAAATATAAGATAACTTTCTTTCCCCTATATTCTTGTAGACTGTGTTTCTGACCATCTTGATCCAATAGTTCAAAAGATGGTGCTTTGGTACCTATTGCTAACATATAAATCTCCTTTTTCTTATGATCTTCTTAAACATTAATTCGAGAAAAATGCTCAAAACGTTGGCTATATACAGCTAAATAACTGATGCCCAATCCAATCCCGATTCCCGAAAGAATATCACTAAACCAGTGCACGTATAAAATCATGCGACTAAAAGCAATCATCATTGCAAAGGTAATCATCACAAACCGATACCTGGTTTTAGACCAAAGAAAAACACCGGCAACCGCAAAAGAACTGGCACTATGACCCGATGGCCAAGAATAATCCTTTGGGCAAAAACTTCCTTTCAGCAAAGAAGGATTGACCATACAAGGTCTTGATCGATGCAAAAGCGGTTTTAAAAACAAATTCACCAAAACAGCTTCCACCACCAAAGCAGCAAATCCCAATAAAGCCATTTTTCTCGTCTTTTTAAAACAAAGCAAAAACAGCAAAAACAGGATCCACACTTCTCCATGTTCAGCAATCATACCTAAGAATTGACTGACTTGAACTAGACAAGGTATTCCCATATATCGTTGTATCGCCAATAAAATCGTCTGTTCCATGAGCACCTACTTATTAACAAGAATAATCGTCATTAAACCTTACCTTTAACACGTCCTATTGTAAGCCACTTTTTTTGATTTGAACATTTCCAAGCATGAATTCTTCTTATATTTCTATATTTCACTTCTTTCTTGAAAACAGACAATTAGTAAAGCCAAATTGAAAATGATTTTCATATTGACATTCTATGATAGTCTTTTTTAAAATGAAAATGGTTTTCAAATTCTGGGAGGTTTTCAATGAGTCATTCTAGGTCTAATTATCATACCAAGCAAAAAGAATTGATCCAATCCTTTTTCAAAAAACAACCGGGCATCCATTTCACGATCGCTAACGTTCACAAAGCTTTGCAAGAAAAGAATATAGCAATAAGCATAACAACTCTCTACCGTCAAATAGAAGCCTTAGTCAAAGAGGGAATTTTACATCAATATCCCTCCATTCCCGGTGAAGCGGCTTGTTATGAATATTTATGTGAACATGAACAAATTTTTGCCCATTTTCGTTGCGAAAAGTGTGGGAAACTATACCATCTTCCATGTGAAGAACTCTTGGAAATCCAGAGTAAACTTCAACAAAGCCACCAATGCAAGCTGAATTTAACGAAGACCGTTTTTGTTGGGCAATGCCAACAATGCCAATGATATTTCAAGGAAGAAAGGGAAAATTTATGAAATTATTTAAAAAAACAATGTTAGCTCTTGTTCTGTTCATAGCTGTATTTGCCAGTGCGTGCACAACGAAGCCCACTACCAAAACAACGACGAAGAAAATCAAGATCGTAGTCGCCATCTATCCAGCTTATGATTGGATCAAACAAATTATGGGTGACAATTTTAAAAATGCTGACGTCACTTTTCTATTGGACAAAGGAGTAGATATACACAACTACCAAGCCAGTGTAGAAGATATCGCCAAAATAAAAGAGGCTGATATTTTTGTACACGTTGGAGGAGAATCTGACAAATGGGTGGCCAATGCCTTAAAAAATCCAAATAATAAGAATCGTAAAGTCATCAACATGGTAGAAACCATTGGTAAAAAGACATTAAAAGAAGAAACTGTAGAAGGTATGCAAAAAGATCACGATCACGACCATGATCATCATGAACATGAAGAAGAGCCGGAAACAGACGAGCATGTTTGGTTATCCTTATCAAACGCAAAAACAATAGTTCAAGCCATTTCCAAACAGCTCATTTCCGTTGACCCTGACCACAAAGATCTTTATACTAAAAACACCCAAGATTATTTATCGAAACTAGATCAGCTACACCATCAATACAAAGAGCTTACCTCAAAAGCCAAAAATAAAACTCTTGTTTTCGGTGATCGTTTCCCTTTCCGCTATTTGACTCATGATTACGGATTGAAATATTTCGCTGCTTTTTCCGGATGTTCCGCAGAATCAGAAGCCAGTTTTGAAACGGTGGTTTTCCTAGCTAAAAAAATAGATGCTTTAGGTCTTAAAAATATTTTGGTCATTGACCGTTCCAATCAAAAGATTGCTAAAACTGTTATTTCTAATACAAAGGCCAAAAATCAAGGCATCTTAACGCTAGATTCCCTCCAAACATCCACCACAAAAGACGACACCTCCTATTTAAAGGCTATGCAAAAAAACCTGGAAACATTAACAAAATACTTGAATAACTAAAGAAAGGAGCTTTATGGAACAACTTCTTGTCAAAGACTTAAGCATCGGTTATGAACACCATGTATTACATTCTTCTATCACCTTCTCTATTCAAAAAAAAGATTATCTTTGTGTCATTGGTGAAAATGGAAGCGGAAAAAGCACTCTTTTGAAAACTTTGCTTGGTCTAATCCCAAGTTTATCAGGAACTATCCACTTTGATCCCAAAGTAACCATTGGTTATCTTCCACAACAAAGAAATATCCAAGCGGATTTTCCTGCTTCCGTTAAAGAAGTTGTTCTATCCGGTTTTATTGCTCAATTAAAATGGCGTCCTTTCTATTCGCAAAAAGAAAAAGAAAAAGCCTATTTCTTTATGAAAAAAATGGGCATCGACTCTTTTTGTGATAAAACATTCGCCACTTTGTCTGGTGGACAACAACAACGCGTCCTGTTAGCCAGAGCTCTATGTGCCAGCCAAGAACTCTTGTTTCTTGATGAACCAACAGCGGGTTTAGATGAACAAGTCACCCACGAACTCTATTCTTTAATTGACGAACTCAATCAAACAGAAGGAATGACCATTGTCATGATCACTCACGATCGTCAGTATGCCTTAAAAAGAGCCAGTCATATTCTCAGCTTTGAAAAAGACTTCTTCTTCGGTAAAAAAGAAGACTATCTAGGAGAAAAAGAATGAATACCTTATTGTTATATCTATCTTATCCTTTTGTGCAATATGCGTTTATCGTGACAATTTGTGTTTCCTTATGTGCTTCTTTATTAGGAGTCACTTTAGTATTAAAACGCTATTCCTACATTGGTGACAGCTTAAGTCATGTGGCGTTTGGAGCTATGTCTGTAGCTGCTGTGACAGGTTTAAGTAACGATATTTGGATTACTTTACCCTGTACCATTCTAGCTTCAATTGTTCTATTATCCGGGCGCACTAAAATCAAAGGTGATGCCAATATGGCTTTAATATCCGTCAGTTCTTTGGGTATGGGCTATTTAATTATGAATATCTTTGCAAAAAGGGCTAATCTATCAGGAGATGTTTGTGCTTCTTTATTTGGAGCCACTTCCATTTTAACTTTAAACATAGAAAAAGTTGTTTTGTCTCTATCTTTATCTGTTATATTGATTTTATTATTTGCGTATTTACATCACCGCATCTTTGCATTAACATTTGATGAAGGGTTTACCAAAGCTACGGGTTTTAATACCAACCTATATAATATACTCATGGCCATATTGATTTCCTTGGTGATTGTTTTAGCTATGAATTTAGTTGGCTCTTTATTAATTTCTGCTTTGATCATCTTCCCGGCCCTTTCAGCCATGAGGCTATATCATAGTTTCAAAGCCGTTACGATTTGTTCGACAATTCTATCTGTTTTATGTTCAGTTAGTGGATTACTTCTATCTATTTTATTGGGTTCACCAGTAGGATCCACCATCGTACTAATGGATATGATCGCGTTTATTATTATATGGCTATGGAAAAAAATGGAGGGATCAAAATGAAAAAAATAATTGCGTTTCTCTTTGTTTTCTTATTGGTGGGAGGCTGTTCCACTGCTTTCAGCACACCTAAAAGTGATGCTCAAGTAGATTTGACCCAATTATCCTCAACCATGGTGTATTCGAAAGTATCGCAAATGATCATGCAACCACAGGATTATATTGGTAAAACGGTTCGTATGAAAGGAATTATCGTCCACTTCAAAGATGAAAAGACCAAAGAAACCTATGTTTCTTGTTTGATTATGGATGCTTTAAAATGTTGCCAACAAGGTATTGAATTCAAATTAAAAGAAAATACTAAACTGCCTCGAGACGGAACAGAAATCACCTTAAAAGGTGTGTATGAGTTCCAACCCGATGATGTCGGTCATACCGTAAAATTAAAAGAGGCTGTTTTAGAAAAAGTAGAAGAGGTCAAGTAACCTCTTCTTTTTTATAGATCAATTGGACCTTTTTTTCCTTTTAAGATAGCCTTTTTTAAGCCGGTTACTACCTGCACCGCTTCTAACGTACCTAAATAGTCGCCTTTTTTATTTCTTAAGGCATAATAGTTTACCAAAACATCCTGTCCTTGTTTTTCTGAAAGAATGTGCATAGAATTTCTCTTACCCGTCTTAAAATCATGTATCAACAGACGCACCATTGGTTCCACACGCATTGGATGACAAGAATACACGGGACGACCAAGTGCCATTTGTGGACGAGTGAATAACTTTTCCCCTTCGTTAAAATATACATTGATGTCTTTTTCATCAACTAATGTAATTTCCATTGGTAAAGTATTTAACATAGCCTTCAATTGTGCCAAAGACATATGACCACCCGATATTTGAATCTCCTGATCATTCAAATCAAGCTTATCTTCCTCTACTTTCACTCGATCCCAACGAGGCATTTCAGCCATCAAACAAGGACCATAAGTAGGGAAATCTTTAGCCATAGCCAACCATTCTTCTTCCTTAAAATTCGCCACACAAATAGGAAATAAAATATTCTCTTCTTTGTAAATCATTTCATGAATACGATCTAAAGTAAGTTGTAAAGCCTTTCGATGTTTTTCATCTAAATGAGAAAGCACATGGGATAATGAAGTCTTGATTTCATCTTCCACACCCCACATCACTTCTGATGGCCCCGGATAGTCATAATTAACTTTCAATAAAGGATATATGGTTTCTTGTTTCTTTTTGTAGTGTCGAGTGATTTCTTGCAATTCTCTTAGTTGTTTGTCTAAGGTTGAAATTTCTGTTCCTTGATTCAATATCGTTTGAATATGAGTCACCTTTTCCTCAATAGCTCTATTTTCAAGACTCAAGATATGTAAAGGATGGCCTCTTTCTTGAATACACGCCTCTGTTTTGTTCGCTATTTCTTGATCAAAACCAGCTGTGGTCTCTTTCCTTCTTTCTCTTGTTGTTGTTCCGTGAAATAAAGCAGAATGGACATCACAAAGCTTTTGAACATCTTTCAACTTTACTCCTTCTTGCAACAACGCCTGTTCAGCCCGAGCAATTTCAACCGCTGATACATCCTTGAAATGAGCTTTGAAATCTTGGCGAACCGCTTCCATATCTTCTCCTTGTGTTAACCGTTGCACATAGCTTTTTAACAGTGCCTCTCTTTCCCTTGAAACCTTCGTATCCTTTGTTTCAGAAGAGAATTTCGGTTGATGAATCACTTCAAATCCTTTTTCTTCTAAGGTCTTTATAATCTGATCCAGTGGAATTTTTTTAACTTTAGATCCTTTTTTCAAAGTCATTATTTTTCCCATTGTATTAAACATAATGGGGTTTACAATCTCACTAAATCCTAAGTTTAATAAAATTTCTTTTAACTCTGGGTATTGTTGCACAAGTGTAAATACCGTTGCTTCTAAGTCAATCACCTTTGTCATAAAATCTCCTTTTGTCATCAGTATACTATCCAATTTAACAAACTATAGGAAAGATTATCTTAGCAATGATAAAATAGCCGTAATAAGGGAGAGAAAAAGATGAAGAAAAAAATTTGGAAAATAGCGTATAGCATCTTACTGGTTAGCAGTATGATCACGATCTATTTCTTACATCATTACCTAAATGGTCAACCAAATAAAGTAACAGAAATTCAACAACCATCCGAAAAGAAGAAACCACAAACCACTAAAACATCCGCCACCTTATTCATGGTAGGGGACTCTTTGATTCACAATTCCATCTACCGAGAAGCTAAGACGGGGAATACTTACGACTTTACCAAACAAATCGAACTCATTGGAAAAAGTGCCAAGCCCTATGACCTTCGTTATTACAATCAAGAAACTCTATTAGGAGGTACTGCTTTAGGACTCAGTAGCTATCCCTTGTTCAATTCTCCACAAGAGTGGGGTCAAAACATGATTGACCAGGGATTTAACCTAGTTTCTACAGCAACTAATCACTCCTTAGATAAAGGCGAAGCCGGTATTCTAGCTCAGAGAAAATTCTTTGATCGACACCCGGAAATTATTGCTGAAGGAACCTATGCTTCCAAAGAAGCCCAGCAAGCCATTCGTATTCATGAAGTTAATGGCATTAAATACGCCTTCTTTTCCTGGACCTATGGTATGAATGGTTTTAAAACTCCAGTCGGAAAAGAATATTTGGTCAATTGCTATGCAGGTCGAGAACAAGAAATGTTGAATCAAGTCAAAAAAGCCAAAGAAAAAGCCGATGTTGTTTTAGTAGCGATCCATTGGGGAATTGAATATCAAGCTCAGCCAAGCTCTGAACAAAAACGCTTAGCCCAAGAATTAGCGGATGCTGGTGCGGATATCATCATCGGCAATCATCCTCATACCATTCAACCTATTCAATGGCTTAATAATCATAAAAGTATCGTTTTCTACGCTTTTGGCAATATGATTAGTGATCAATGGAATCGTGAACAAAGTATGAATGGTTATATGGCTTCTATTCGCATCAATAAAACCACCACAGATGGTATTTCCACCATTACTTTAGACAATTTAAAAACAGAGTTCATTTACACTTATTCCAAACCACGCAATCATAACTTTAAGGTTTATCCTTACAGTCAACTAAGCACAAAACTATATCCCAATAAAGAAACTATGAACAAGACTTTAACTAAAATTTTAACTTCCCTAGATCCCTCTATTCCCGTCAATAATATGCATTAAAAAGGTTATGTAAAAACCGCTGATGAAAACATCGCAGGGTTACATAACCTCTTTTCATATCTACGATTAGGTAAAGTTTCTAAAACAAAGTCTTTGGGCTGATCTACAAGCCCAGCCACTACCAAGGCCAAAAAAGAGCAATCACTAATGCAGGTAATAAATTCATAACCCGTATTTTTTTATCAAAAGCCACATTTAAACCAATACACATAATTAAGACACCCCCCATTAAAGTTAGACGATTCAAAGTAGATGGATAAATCATGTCTCCAAATAAACTGAAAAGGGCTGTTAATCCGATTTGTAATAAGAACATCGGAACATTCGCAAAAATAGCTCCTTTTCCTAAAGAAGCACTCATTAAAGCCACTAAAATCAAATCAATGATCCCCTTTCCAATCAATAAAGAGTGATCACCACCAAGAGCATCCTGCACACAACCCAAAATTCCCATTGCTCCAATAGCAATCATACAAGTGGTTGCCAAAAAAGCTTGTACAAACTGAGGATCTTTCACATTTCCGGTCTTTTTCTTAATAAATTCAGCCAAATGTTCTAATAAATTCTGAATATGAAATAGCTCACCAATCAAGGTTCCTAAAGGTAATCCAGCCAATAATAACATGATATTTTGTGTACGAAGGTGATTCCCCTCCAAATAAATCATGCCGGTAAAAACATTGGAAAGACCTAAAATAATAAGAGAAATACCTACCACCGTTAATAAAGCTTCTTGTAAATTTTTATTCAATCTAGGACCACAAATAATTCCTATGATACCTCCAAGCAGACCAAGGGCTGTATCAATCACGGTTCCCATCGCAAACATAAAATTCCTCCATACAATTTTAAGAATACCATTATAAAGACAGAATTCCTGTTCATTTTTCATCAAAAAATTGTATGATTCGGCTATTTAATTTTTGATAAATTCGTTCTTTCATCCAGACTTCATTCACTTGATTCATAAAGGAAGAACGATCAAACCAAGCGATGGCTGAATTCTCATCTTCTTTAATATGAATTTCTTCTTGATCATCAGCTTGAAATAAATACGTCACATTAAAATGAAGATGGCTCGATACATATTTACCATTTTTTTCATGTCCACCAACCACCAACGTCTCAATAGAAAAAGGGTTCTTTGATAATACTTGTATATGACTTAATCCACTCTCTTCCCTAGCTTCTTTCAAAGCTACTCGTAAACAATTTTCATCTCCATCACAATGACCACCTAACCAAGCATAAGACTGAAAAAAATTATGATAGGCCAATAAGACTTTTGTATGATCTTGGTTAACAATCCAGCAAGAAGCCGTAAAATGTCCCACTTCATTTTCTCTTTGAAAGATATTCTTGATGTTTAATTGTTCCAAAAAAATCCTTTTATCTTTTTTCTCTTGTTCATTAAAAGGAATATACGCTTGTAATTGTTGAATGAGATGTTTACGGTCCATATAATTTCCTCCTTTGCTATTATAAAAAAAGATGTCACAAACTACAATTTGTCACATCTTCTTCACTGCTTTCAGTCATTCACTTTTTTCTAACTCGAACTTCGTAAATACCATCACAATATAACCGATGAAATTGATTTCTTCCCTTCACCATATAGAAGGTAGTATCCCCTGAAATCTCATAACCAATAGGATAAAAATAAATGGCTATAATACCTTCTTTTAAATGAAAATCTTCCATATACCTAAATCTATGTGAAATCGGCAACGAGGTATTCACACCTATCAAGCGACTTAGTATTTCTTTATTCTGAAGAGCATCACTTTGTAAATGATACTCTTTTCCATCTTGAAAACCACCCAGGATACTTTTATCTACTTTATAATCAGCAGTCAGTTTAATTGGTGACATAAGAGTTTCTTTCATGACCAATTGTTTGATAGGTTTTTCGGATATATCATAAACTTCTTCCTTTAATTGAAGTGAACGTTTTATATCAATCGGATGAAATTCTAAATCATAGAAAAAAGAATTCTTTTTCATTTTTAAATCTTCACTGGAGATTGGCTTTAATGAGCGAATAGGTAATACTTCATTTTGCGCTTTAGAATCACCAACAGAACCACTTTGAATAGATGACGGATTAGAGGTTATCTTACAACCTAAAAGTAGAACTAAAATACAACATAAAACAAGGAAACAAAGCTGCTTTTTAACGTAAGATAACTTCATATAACCCATCCGTAAATGATCCTACTTTCTTTAGGAAATATACCCTACCATTCAATAAATTTTTTGCCTGTTCAATTGTTACAGGATTCCCGTGTACATCTAGGATGTTTATTTATACCAAGAGAAAATTTATCTTGGTTTTTAATTTTGCACACTTTTTCAATCTTTAATTCTCTAAAATAAATTAAACCTTACATTATTCTTTTCTGCCATTTGATTTCTATTAGAAAAATCCATAGTCTGGTAAATATATGATTCCTGCGTTAAAATTTCATGATAAATGAAAAAAGAAGCACGATTTCGTACTTCCTTAACCATAATGCCCTCGGCCGGACTCGAACCGGCACGGTATCACTACCGGGGGATTTTGAGTCCCCTACGTCTACCAATTTCATCACGAGGGCGCTTAATTATTTTATCCAAAAAATCATTACTTGTCTAGAACACTTTCTATATCTTTTAGCTCAAAGCGGTATTTTTGTGGACAATTCGGATATTTCTTTGTATCCACTTCCTCTAAAAACATGGATAAAGGGCGAATCCATAAAGAACCATCTCCATATAACATACGATAGACCACATACTTCTCCCCTGTTTCTGAATGGAAGGCTATATCTTCAACCAAATAATCCTTCCCTTTAAAGTGATGGTAAACGTGATGAAGTTGAATTTCTCTCATTCTTTATTTTTTAATTTCTCCATAACAGATTGAACGGTTTTTTGAAAATCTTCATTGGCCATAAGTTCCTTGGCTTGATTTAATAAATTTCCATCCATCTGTTTTACCTTTTCCATTAAATCACCTAAATTCTGATTCTCCGGAATCATATCTCTTACCTGATCAGTCACTTGTTGTAAAACATCATTCTCACTATTACTTGAACCATCGGAATCTTTTTCACGGTTTTCCGATTTCTTTCCCAATTCCTTGATCATCTTTTCCAAATTTTCATCCATGATTATCTTCTCCTACGTGCTTTCATTATACCTTAGCCGTTCTAAAAATAGATACCTCTTCTTAAGATTTAGCTCCAAACAATTTCTTTAAAGCAATAGGGGTGATAAAAGAACTGATTAAAATTAAGAAAATCACAGGCGTAAAGAATTCAGCCGTCAATAAACCTGCCGACAATCCCTTTTGTGCTGTAATCAAAGCCACTTCTCCACGAGCCATCATGCCCGATCCAATTTGCAAAGATTCTTGCTGATCAAACCCCAACAAACAAGCAATTCCACCACAACCGATCACTTTACCCATCATAGATACAATCACAAAAGCAATGGAAAACAATAATAAAGTCAGATTCATGGAATTAAAAGTTGTTTTTAATCCAATACTGGCAAAAAATACCGGTGCAAATACCATATATGAACTGATTTCAATTCTTCTTTCAATGTAAGTAGAATCATTTAAATTACAAAGAACAACCCCGGCCACATAAGCTCCTGTAATATCCGCAATTCCAAAATACTTTTCCGCTATATAAGCCATCATCAAGCAATACACAAGGGAAGCCACAGAAACTCTTCTTTGTTTAGAATAACGAGCCGATAACCAGGCAAAAGTTCGATAAATAATCATACCTAGCCCAATAGATAATGCGAAAAATAAGAAGGCCTTTAGAATAACCATACCAACACTCGCACTTGGATCTTTCAGGCTCATCACCAGTGTTAAGACTATAATTCCAATCACATCATCAATGATAGCCGCTCCTGTAATAGTCGTTCCAACTTTTCCATTTAAAACCCCTAATTCTTTTAAGACAGCTACTGTAATAGAAACAGAAGTCGCAGACATGATCGTACCCACAAATAAGCCCTTTATCATTTGTTCAGAGCCAAATGTACCAAATCCGTAGAATAACATAAATAAAACGGTTCCAAAAACAATAGGAACGAAAACACCAGCACAGGCTATCAAAGTAGATTTTAGCCCCGTTTCTTTCAATTGTTTCAAGTCTGTTTCTAATCCAGCCTCAAACATCAACAATATGACCCCGATTTCCGCCAACTGATCAATAAAGTTCGTTTCTTTAACAATGGAAAAACAAGCCGGTCCAAGAATCAAACCCGCAAAAATCATACCAACCACTTCTGGAAGATTTAATTTCTTAGCACCAACACTAAATAATTTTGCCACGAACAAAATAATTGCTAAATTAAATAAGTATTCCATTTGATCTCCCTCTTTATTCTTAAACAAAAAAAGACTCCTTTTCGGGCCCTTAGCCTTCGAGTCCGTGACTATTATAAAACCAGCTTCTTAATTTTTCAAATCAAAATAGATATACTAATGGTATGAATTACACTCTTTTTCTCAAGTGGATAATGCCCCTTTTTTATTTTAGCTTATGGCTTAGTCATCCCCAAGATAATTTAAGCGGTTTAGTCAATCAGTCTTACTTATATCAAGTATTCGCTTTTCTTATGGCCACGCAAGTTTCTTACACTCTTTATCGCATACATTATCGAACCATCGCCATATTCCTATGGATTGCCTTGATTTCAACACTCTTTTTTTCTTATCTCAACCATCCACAAATCCATTTGGTTTTAGCTAATACTGCTTTTGTGTTATACACCTATCCTTTCTTAAGAAAATTTCAGTACTATCCTTCCACTTGGAAAATCATCAGTCTCCTACTGGCTTTAGCCGCTTTATCTATTGTCAGTCAAGGAACAATAACAGGATTAAGTGAGTATAGCTATTTAATCGCTCTTAGTTACTTTTATAGTTTCCAAGTCTAAAAAAGGGCCTTTAGCCCTTTAGTCCATTTTGTTGGCGTTCCATATTTTCAACAACCACATCATAAATGTCTCCAATCGATTGACCATACTCCAGAATTTGCCAAGGCTGATTCGTATGAAAATGAATCTTAATCAAAGTATCATCTCCTACTACTAATAAACTATCCCCTTCAAAATGTTCTGTAATATACTCATCAATTTCATCTTCATCTAGATTTTGACCATCAATTAACAATTGCGTATCAAATTTAAATTCTAATGGTTCCATAATTTATTCTCCTTTTAAAAACATTATACACCACTACTTAAGAGTGAAAACGAATACTAGGTATTTCTAAAGAATCCTCTTTATCCACATCCAACTCAAAAGAATGTGTTTGTGTCACAATATCAGGCAATTCATCATCCACCAAATCCAAATCACTTGGTAGTTGTAAAGAATCTGACAACGAAATCGATTTCGTTTCATCTTCTTCTAAATCCTCTATATTTAAAGATAACGAATCTTTTAATTCATCAATTAAATCTTTTTCTGCCGGTACATCAGGCAACGCAAAATCCAGAACATTTAAAAAATCCGGATTTTTTTCATGTTCAAGCTGATGGGTTTCAACCACTACTTCCTTTTGAACCGGTTCTTCATTCTCTTCATCATAATCATAAGCTTCTTTCAACAAGACCATTCCCTCTCCCTTTTGTACCAAAAGAGCCATATAAGGATCCCCTTGTAATTCAATCGTATCTTGTCCATGGTAAAGGTCCATTGAAGAATCTAAGTGCCAAGTATCTAGAGTCTCTACTTGATAGATTTCTTCAGCGTCAAGATGTAACTTCATTTCCGAAGGAGTATGGTAACCAAAGTACCGTAAGAAAACGCTAGGCTGTTCATTCTTTTCTTCCTGTTTTAGCACTAAGGTATCCTTTAGCACTTGTGATGGTACTACAGGTTTCATCTTTTCTACAAAAGTCGCTAATAAAGATAACCGTTTTAACAAAGAATCTTGTACAAATAGATAAGCCCCTTTTAAAACAATATCCCACATGCGGCGAGTTACTTCTTCGGACATAATAGAATTTATATCCCTACCTTCATAACCATAAGAGCGAACTATTAACGGCTTATGATAGACCTTCAAAGCCTCTATTTCCATATCGTAATGATCACCAGCATTCCATTCAATATGTGTAAAAGCCGGATTTTCCATATCTTCTTGTTCCTTAGAAATGACACTTAAAACACGATGATCTTGATCTTTCACAATCTCTTGCACCAAAGAATCGAAGTCTTTCTTGGATATCATTTGTTTGGCATCGCCCAAATTCCACCAGATATTCGTATAGATTGACAAATGTTTCAAAGCCTTTTTTAACCAATCTAAACGAGAAATGATTGGGCTATTCCCCTCTTTAAATAAAATCAATTCTGCTTGGATATGAGCTTCTTGAAGACCAGAAATCACCTCTTCCAAATGTTCCCAATAAGCATCACCTAACTCCTCTTGTTCACTAGGAAGAGCTAAAAAAGAGACTAGATTCACCCCATTTTCCACCCAATCATGAATACAAAATTTAAAATCCTCTTCCGGATATTCTAACAAATATAATTCTTCTGTCCCAAAGGGATGAAAAAAAGTGCCATCTTGATATAGAAATTCACTTCCTTGAACTTGAATCTGACCATGAAAATAACCTTTTTCAACATCCATCGTTCCATGTTCTTGTAAACCAAAATTACTTTGGAAAACATAATTGTACTTACCCTCATATCTAGGCAAAAAACAAGCTACATAGTTCCCATCCTCATACTGTGTATCTAAAATTTTACTCTCCCATTTATTGGTAACCAACACTTTAGCCCATTGGCCTTCCAACCATTTTGCTCGGGCTTTCAATTTAACTGGACGATAGAGGACTTGTTTATTTTCTTCACTCATGTTCTTCTCCTTTATTTCAACTTCGGCAACTCCCATTTTCGATACGCCGCTACCAAACGTATAATCGCTATTAATATTGTACCAAATAACATCCAAATACTCACAGTTACTTGCATACGAATCAACCAAGTACAAACTAGCGCTCCTATGATAGAAGCACTTGCATAAATATCCTTACGAAAAATTTGTGGTAATTCATTCACGATTACATCACGAACCAATCCTCCACCAACACCAGTCATCACTCCCGCTAGCACCAATAAAGAATTGCCACCTTCCGGGTATAAGCGATATGCTTGAGCGATCCCTACAACTGTAAAAATACCCAAGCCAACGGAGTCCATCCATAACAAAACCATTCGTGCCTTTTTACGACGAAGGACATGTTCTCCTACTTGAAAATAAACCACATAAAAAGAGATAATTCCAACCAGAATCGAAACTAATATATAGATGGGGTTTTGTAAAGAGGCAGGAGGGAATACCCCTAAAATAACATCTCGGATCAAACCGCCACAAGTCGCTGTAATTACCGCCAACATAGAAACTCCAAATAAATCTAATTGTGAACGCATACCAATAATTGAACCTGATATAGCAAACGCAATCGTTCCTAGCATTTCCAAAATCCACTGAAAAGTCAAAAACGCATTCATATGCACTATTATGGCATAAAAAAACACGGTTGAAACCGTGTTTTTAACTTTTTGGTCGGTAAATATCCTCTGCTACAATTTGAAGATTATAACGTTTCGTACCATCTTGCGTCATGTAATATTGTTTCCGCAGATGTCCCTTTACTCCAATTTTTTCTCCTTCATGATAAGAATCACGAACTACGTTGGCTTGATCTCCCCAAGCTACGATATTCAAAAAATCTTTTGCCTTGGAAGGTTCCTTTCGTTGCACTTTAATAGAGAAAGTTGACATTCCTTGGTCATTTTTAGTGGTTCGATACACAGGTTCTTCTGCAATCGTTCCACTGATTTCTACCACATTAGTATCACACATAGCATTCCTCCTGGGCTTTATTGCCTCACCTACTTCTTTCCCGAGGAATTTAGAATTCCCCCTTCTAAAAAAGGAAATCTTTTCCGATTTCCTTTATTCCGCTTCCTTTCTGGTTGCAATCACTTTTTCTGATACATCATGAGGAGCTTGTTCATAACGATCAAAACTTAAAACATACGTTCCAACCCCTTGACTCATGGACCGTAGTTCGGCCGCATACGTCAACATTTCTGCCATTGGCACTTCTGCCTGAATGATTTGTTCACCTGTTTCATTCGCATTTACATCTGTAATTACGCCACGTCTCTTTGTGAAATCACCCATAATCGTCCCTGTATACTCTTCCGGAGCCATAACCGTCACCTTGCCAATCGGTTCCAATAAGACAGGTTTCGCCTTTGGTAACCCTGCCTGAACAGCCAAACGAGCCGCTTCTTTAAAGGCATTCTCTTTTGAATCTACCGGATGATAGGATCCATCGTATAAAGTTGCTTTAATACCAACCACTTTATAACCGGCTAAAGGTCCTTTCTTCATAGCTTCACGCAAACCTGTTTCCGTTGGCGCAAAGAATTGTTTTGGCACAGCACCACCAAATACTTCTTCTTCAAAAACCATTTCTTCACTATCACATGGTTCAAAGCGTACCCATACATCACCAAATTGACCAGCGCCACCATTTTGTTTCTTATAGCGACCTTGTGCTTCAGCCGTTTGTGTGATTGTTTCACGGTATTGAATGATTGGAATGGAAGTGGTGACCTGAACTTTATATTTTGATTTCAATTTACTAAGAATCACATCAATATGTTGATCTCCTAACCCATACAATACTTGTTCATGTGTTTCTTCATTATTCACAAAATGGATAGTCTTATCTTCTGACATCAAGTTATGAATGCCCACTGATAATTTGTCTTCATCAGCCTTGGAAACCGGGTGAATGGCATAACCTAGCATTGGTTTTGGATACTCAATTTCCGGATAAATGACTTCTTTTGCTCGTGTTCCCAATGTATCTCCAGTTTCACTCTTTTGTAATTTCACAACCGCTCCAATATCACCAGTGAATAACTTACCCACACCAATTTGATATTTACCATTTAAGACATACACTTGTGAAACCTTTTCCGTGATTTCTTTCTTAGGATTATATACCTGTGAATCACTATTCAAAACACCACTCATCACCTTTAGATAAGAGATCTTACCCACATAAGGATCAACGATTGTCTTAAAGATGAAGGCACTCAAAGCTTCTTGCTCATTCGTTTCTAACAGAACTGAATTTCCTTTGAGATCTTCCGCTTCCACATTTCCTTTTTCTGCATAGCTTGGGAAGTATTCATGAATCAAATCCAACAAACGTTCAATACCGGTCTGTTGATCAGCACTTCCGCAATAAACAGGGCGAATCTCTCCTGAACGAACACCCAAACGTAAGCCCTTAGCCAATTCATGCTCATCAAAGGCCTCTCCCGAGAAGAATTTTTCCATCAATTCATCATCACCCATCGCAATGGCTTCACTGATTTCATTGTAATACGCTTCCACTTCATCTTTTAACTGATCCGGTATCGGCTCCGGTTTATTTGGACGATCATAATACCAAGCTTTCTTACGAAGAATATTCACCGATCCTAAGACTTTGCGGTTTTCGATGATTGGTCTTTCAAATAAAATCACCGATTTACCAAATTTTTCTCTTAATTCTTCATAACGTGTTTGGAAATCTGCCTGATCATCGTCTAACTTATTGATAAAGAAGATGGTCGGTAATTGTTGTTTAAGAGCCGCTTCTTTCCATGCTCGAATCGTTCCTGATTTCAAAGATTCTTTTGCGTCCACAACAATCAAAGCATTATCACCCACTCTTAAACCGGTCGCCTCTTCACCTTGATAATCCAAATATCCCGGGGTATCAATAAAATTGATTTTCATTTCTTTCCAGAGAACAGGAGCTACATGGCAATAAACCGATAACCCACGTTTTCCTTCTTCTGCATCATAATTTAAAGTGGTTGTTCCATCTTGGTTTTTACCGTATTTATCAATTTCTTTAGTATAAAACATGGCTGCTTCAATTAAAGAAGACTTACCTGCTCCAGAGTGACCAAGAACAACAACATTACGAACCTCATTGGCTTTATAATCTCTTAATTGCATCTAGGATACCTCTCTACGCTAAAACGCCTTTCAAATCTTCAAAACATTCCTTGCGAACATAATGGATTGCTAATTGACCATTATGATCTTTAATCGTTCGATCGGCTCCTAAATGTAGTAAGGTTTGTACTAAACTTGGAATACCTGTATAAGCAGCTCTCATCAAAGCTGTACAGCCTTCAAAATCAGATTGATTCACATTAGCTCCATGATGAACCAATACTTCAACCACATCCATGCTGTAAGAATTCACTGCTTCCATCAAAGCTGTTCTTCCTTTTTCATCTTGTGAATTTACATCCGCCCCTTTTGAAATTAAATATTCAACCGTCTCTTTTTCACCTAATAAAGAGGCCCTAGCTAAAGCACTGCGCCCTTTATTATCACGAGCATTCACATCGGCACCAGCATGTTCTAACATCCGAACGATCTCCAAATGTCCCTTCTTAGCAGCTCCCATAATGGCTGTTTTATTATTTTTATCACGCATATCCACTTTAGCTCCATGATCCAGTAAAAAACGAACGATGTCTTCATAACCACGCTTAGCGCTTCTCATCAAAGCTGTTCTACCGTCTCCATTGGTGACATTCACATCAGCACCTTTAGCTATTGCACTACATACCTTCGCAAAATCACCACTCGCTGCAGCTTTGAAGAATTCTAAGTTTGTCTGATCCATTTTCTTTACCTCCTTGTCTCAAACGGGTATAGAAAAAGTGAACCAATATAATTAGTCCACTTTAAAACCTACACCATTGTCCGCACCAAAGCCCAAGATGACCCCCTGAATGGAATCAATGAAAATGAATTGTGTTTGAACGACCCTTTCCATGACAGTCACCTCACTTTGGTTTTCTTCTAATTTTATTGTAGCAAGCTTTCCAAACAACTCAAGAGCTTTTGAATCATTCTTATCAATCATTTCATTAAAATATGAAAGCACTTTCAAATAAGATCGTTACATTCCAGATCGTATGATTCTTTTTTCAACAGTTTTAAACGTTCTTTATAATCCGGTAGCCAAGATAGTAACACCTGATAAAACTTTAAACTATGATTTCGTACTAAAACATGTGCAAATTCATGAGCTAAAACAGCTTCTAACGCTAATTTAGGATAAAAAATCAACTGTTGATTCAAATGAATTCGATTCGTTCTAGCTGAAAAAGATCCCCAGCGTGATTTCATCTTGGAAACATAAAGAAGAGGGATTCTATCCACTCCTGCTCTTCTAATTTTTTCATCGTAAGTTGCTCGTACCGTCATAGCTTCATTCAAAATGCGAAAACGATAAAAAGGCTGTACCACTTGATCAAATTCTTTTTGCGTCAATTCAGGAATTGTGACCACATAACCGTCCTTGATTGGAGTAATATTTCTAACTTCTCCTCTTTTTAAAGTAACTAATCGCTTCTGACCAAAAATAGTTAAGTATCCGTCTTGAATACGAGTCTTTCTCACTTTTTGACTGATATTAGAATGTTGACGAATCCACGATTCCTTTGCTTGAATAAAATGAAGAATTTGTTCCTTTTCAACAAAACGATGACAATTAATTTGTATGAGATGATCTCCAATAACCCTTAAATACAAATGTCGAATATTTTTAACCTGGACTTGAATAGTATAAACTTCATAACCAATGGTATATAAAAATTTTGTGTTTTGCATATTGAACTCATCCTTTCTATATGCTAGAATACTTAGGCATATGGCGGTTGTGGTGAAGTTGGCTAACACTCTGGATTGTGGCTCCAGCATTCGCGAGTTCGAGTCTCGTCAATCGCCCTTATGATTTAAAAGCCCTTATTCTAAGGGCTTTTCTTATTTTATCGGTATACAGTGAGTCTATACATCCGTTCTATCTATTTTCAGCTAAATACCGATTGATCGCTTCCTTTTGATCCGGTTTAGATGGACGACAACGGTCAACACTGATTTCACCATTCACAAGCATTTGTGCCATGGCATCACAACCAGGAGTTCCACATGCCCCACAATTCAAACCTGGTAGAAGAGCACGAACATCTTCTACTCGTGTATCCACTTCCACCGCAAACTTCTTAGAAGCAAAGGACAAAATAGCCCCCAACAAAGCACCTAAAACGATCATTAAGACTGTCGGATAGACAAATTGCATATTATTTTCCTTTCTCCACTTTACTTTCTTTGTATAAATGACGTACTTCACAATCCGATAGACAGCACGCTTCACAATCCGGTTTTATATTTTCACATCCCTTTGGAACTGGTGTTTTACGATTAGCTCTTAATAGCCAAACATTTAAACCCACTAATCCAACGGCAATCAGCGCCGCAACCACTCCTGCCGGCATTAAACCAAACCCGCTAAAGCAGAGAAAGCAACCGCCATAATAGCCGCACAAATCATTGCAATTGGATTTCCTTGAAACGCCTTTGGAATATCATTTTGTTGAAGACGTGTACGAATTGAAGCGAAAATTAATAACATTAGTGCAAAACCAGCTGGAATCGCAATAGAATTAACCATTGTATGAACCAAATCATAACCTTGTGCAATGTTATCTTGAGCAACGAATAAAACCGCACAATTGGTTGTAATCAATGGAAGATAAATGCCTAAACTCTTATACAAAGCCGGCGTGCTCTTTTTAATAAACAACTCCACAAATTGAACAAAGGCAGCAATCAATAAGATAAAGGTAATCAACTCCATATATTCAATGTGAAATGGAACCAATACATAATGATAAATCGTCCAAGCAATAACGGATGATCCGAAAATAACGAATATCACCGCAACTCCCATGCCTAAAGCCGATTCCAATTTGGTGGAAACCCCCATAAAAGGACACATACCTAAAAACTTTGTCAGGATGATATTGTTAATGAATAAACCACCAATCAATAAAGTAAATAAATCCATTTTTATTTACCTCTCTTTCCTTGTGTCGCTAATCTATTTTTATAATTAGCCACTAATGCTGCAATACATGCAAAAGTAATAAAGGCCCCAAACTGTTCTGTAAATAATGGAATTTCAAAGCCTACCGGAATCAATTGAACTTTGAAAATCAACTGATCGGTAAAAGGATTTGATAAGGATAAAATCCCTGTTCCTACAATTTGACGAATCACCGCCATGCACAATAAAGCTCCCGTATAGGCTAACCCCATTTGGAAACCATCTTTGACAGAATCTACCACATTGTTCTTACAAGCAAACGCTTCGGCACGACCTAAGATAATACAGTTCACTGTAATCAAATCCAAGAAAGCACCCAATGCTGTAAACAAGGTTGGAGTAAAAGCATGCATCAACATTGATAAAACCGTTACCAAAGTAGCAATAATAGTAATATAAACAGGAATGTGAATATCATCTGGCGTGATGTGGCGAACCATGGATACCAACATATTCGATAATACCAATACAAAGATAACACCAATCCCCATACCAAGAGCATTATTCAAACTGGTAGAAATTGCCAGCGTTGAACACAAACCAAGATACATACTAAACACGGGACTTTCGGAGATTAAACGACCTAGGAATCCTTGTTTTTTAACTTGTTTTTCA
>NZ_ADFR01000004.1 GCF_000177375.1 Bulleidia extructa W1219 | reverse complement strand
CTTTTCAGTGGCTTTTGGTCCTTGTGCCTGCACTTTCTTTTCTTTAAGACCGGCACCAACTAAGACCGGTAAAAGAAGACATATGCCAATTACGATTGCTGCATGACGCCAAATCCGCTTGAAATCTTTCACTTGGCTTCCATCAACCATCTTATCAATGGCCGGTGTTAACATATTCATCAACAAGATAGAAAATAATACACCATCCGGTAAATTAGCTTTCCAGCGAATTAATAAAGTTAATGTAGCCGCTCCTATTGCAAACACATACTTACCAGCCGGGCTGACTGGCGAAGTTACCGGATCTGTTAACATGAACACCGCTCCAAAAACAACACCGCCACCAAGCACATTAACTATCGCAAACTTAATGGCATTACCATGAAATAAACCGGTGATCAAACTCATACAGAAGATAGCCGCTAAATAGGTACAGGTCAATCTCCAATCAATCGCTTTTCGATAAATCAAATATCCACCTACTAATAAAATGACTAACGCAAAACTGGCTCCGATTGTGCTGTAATAATTACCTAAAAACATGCCTACAAAACCGTTAAATGGTTGTAAAACCGCTTCAAATGCAGAACTACGAATGACCCAATTAAGACTAGACAAAGTAGCCATCGGGGTAGCTCCCGTCATAAAATCTTCCGATACACTCGCCGCAAAGGAATTCATGATAATTGCTTCTGCAAACGCTGCCGGATTGAAAATATTTTGACCAAACCCGCCAAAAATTAATTTGCCAAATAATACTGCAATGATGGTCGCGATGATCAACGCATAATAACTAACATTGATACGAGTGATCAGGGTAATAATTAACGCTGTGATCCAAACATAAGAATGTTTCAAAGAATTCTTAACATCCTTCTTCATCACTTTAAAATAGATGGCTTCTGTCAAAATAGCCGTTGTACAAGTCATCATGGCCATCAGCCCAATTCGCAAGCTATAATTCCAACCATTATTAAATCCATACCAAATGATGGCATAGGCTAAAACCACCAGTAACCCAAGGCCAACATCCATCATAATGCTATCAGTGGAACGTTTTGTTCGATAGTTAGGAGCAGGATTAAACAAGAATTTCATACCTTATTTCCCCCTTTAGCAGCTTTCATCTTTGCCCCAACAAACGTCTTAGCACGACGCATCTTTTCGGTCATATCAATCTTAGAGGGACAAACATACGTACATAAACCACATTCAATGCAATCCGTTACTCTTAGCTTGACTAAATGATCATAATCTACCACTTTATGCTCATCCGCAATACGCACTGGTTCTAACCCCATCGGACAATGATCCACACAAGCTCCACAACGTAGACAATTGATAGCCTCTTCTTTAATATGTTTCATGACTGTAACGCCATTGGTGCTTTGAGAAATAGACCATTGATTATTTGGAATGGCACGCCCCATCATCGGACCACCATTGATCATCAAAATATCTTCAATCCCTTCCTTTACACCACCAACCGCTTTTAACAACTCACCAGAAATCGTTCCTACTGGAACATAGACAGTTTGAGGTTTCTTAACAGCATCTCCGGAAACCGTTACATATTTATGCGTAATTGGCATACCGGTAACCAATGCTTTCCCTAAAGCAATGGCCGTATTCGCATTATTAACAATTAAGCCAATTTCACTTGGTAACCGATCATAATTTTTCTTCGTAAGTTGGTAAGCTAATGTTCTTTCATATCCCATCGGATACATATCAGGAACCGCCTTAATCTCAACTCCACTTTCCACAAAAGCTTCTTCCAACTTGGCAATC
This sequence comes from Bulleidia extructa W1219, assembly GCF_000177375.1. Classification (GTDB taxonomy): domain Bacteria; phylum Bacillota_I; class Bacilli_A; order Erysipelotrichales; family Erysipelotrichaceae; genus Bulleidia; species Bulleidia extructa. The sequence continues at coordinate 34,275 of NZ_ADFR01000004.1, read as the reverse complement.
ATTTCTTTTTTATCTTCCTTAATAGCCACCACAGCCTTAGGAGCCGCCGATAACTTCCAAAGAGCCAAAACACCTAATTTGAAAGAATCCATATTTTCTTCCATAGCCTTATAATCAGCTGTTAAGAAGGGTTCACATTCGACTGCATTAATAATCAACATATCAATGCCATCCACCTTCATATATTTAACATAGGTTGGAAAACCGGCTCCACCAAGACCCATGATTCCTGCATTCTTCACGAAATCTAATAACTCTTCACGGCTGGCTTTGGTGTAATCAAGAGGCACGAATGATTGGACAGACTCACTCTTATGATCATTCACAATATGCAAGTGTTTGTGAAGACGACCATCTCCTCCTACCATTTTCTTTTCTTCTGTCACTGTACCGGATATTGGCGAGAATACAGGAAGATAAAAATGATCATTTCTTTCTGCTAGTTTTGTACCAATTTTCACTTCCGATCCAATCTCGACACATAATGTCATATCTGTCGGACCGCTGGCAATCGGCACCCATACATCATTAGGATCAATCGAATGATTAACAACCACTGATGTTGTTAACTCTTTATGGCCATTTAAATGACTCTTCATAGGCCCTTTAAAAATCGACATAATATCTAAGTCCTTTCCCCGAATTCGCCTAATATTATACCACAGTTCAAGTTTTTATACCTTGCCTCTTAGAATGTGATACACTAGTCCTATATGAATCAATTACGTAGAAAAAAGCTAGTAATCCTCTTAAGCATGGCTCTATTCGCCGCTTGCTCCAATCCCAAAGTAACTACCTATAAAAACGTTAGTTATGATGCTGGGTTTGATACCGTCTATGCTTACTTGGAGAATACTAAGAAAAAAGAAGAAGAGGCTAAAAATAACTTTAATGAAAGTGCCAAACTCCTCAAATATTACAACAATTTATTTGATATTTATCATAATTATCCTGGTCTTAATAACATCAAAACCATCAATGATGAAGCAGGTAAAAAGGCTGTTGTTGTGGACCAGGCTATTATTGATTTATTGAAAGAAGCCAAAAAGTTTTATGAATTATCCCATGGAGAATTCGATATCACAATGGGAGCCACTTTAAAACTTTGGCACCAATATCGAGAAGAAGGCATCGAATTAAACAAACAAGGCAAAAAAGGAGCTCTTCCATCAAAAGCAGAATTAGAAGCCACCAAAGCACATCGCGGTTGGGATAAAATTCAGATTAACGAAGAAAAAAAGACTGTCTTCATCACCGATCCTAAAGTTAGCTTGGATGTAGGGTCTATCGGTAAAGGAATGGCAACTGAGTTGGTTGCAAAAGCCATGGAAAAACGGGGAGTTCAATCGGGATATATCAATGTAGGCGGTAACATTCGCACCATTGGTTCAAAACCAAATAACGAGCCTTGGTCTATTGGCATTACCGATCCAAAAGGACAACTAACCAATGGTTTAGTAGCGTTTAAAAAACAAGGCAATTTTTCTTTTGTGACATCAGGGGATTACGAACGTTATTACATCGCTTCCGATGGCAAAACTTACTCTCATATTATTGATCCGAAAACATTATTTCCTGCTAATAAATACCGTTCCGTCACTATTTTAACCGCCGACTCCGGTTTAGCGGATGCAATGAGCACCAGTCTATTTACCCTCAGCATTGAAGATGGTAAAAAATTAGTGGAAAGAGTCAAGAAAGAAACCGGTCAAAAAATCCATGTTGTGTGGGTGATGAATCCCGATAAAGTACAAGACAAGAATTATACGATGGTAGGTCAATACGCCATTTCATATACCGATGGTCTAAAAGATCAATTAACCTTTAGTAAGTAAACAATATATATAAGCTGATGATCAACAGTTCAAAAATAGTGTTGGTATAATCCAACACTATTTTTAATATAAAAATAAGCGATATTATCTCTAATCCACGAAATATCATTTTATATTTCTTTCGGTTTCCGGATATCTTTTATCGTTCAGGCATAATCAGTGCCGCAATAATATAAGCTAAAATTCCACTTCCACCCAGTAAGCAGAAAAGAACCCAAAGCAATCTGACAATAGTAGGATCCAACTCAAAATATTCTGCAATACCACCACATACTCCCAATAACTTTCTATCTTCACTTCTTATTAATTTTTTCATATTCGTTTCTTCTCCAATTTATATTTTTCTCTATTCTATTATCTATACGATAAAAAGGCGACTAAAAAACACATTTCTTAATCACTTTATTTTTATAAAATCTGATGCGATATAGGCTTAAAAATTCATAAAAAAAGATGCTACTGTGTGTAGCAAACTTCTTTGATAGCCACTTTTTTACAGTAAAGCATCTTTTTAAAATCACTTGTGTTCAGCCACTAAAGTATCCGCTGCCAATTTACCAAAGACAACTGTATCTACCACCGCGTTACCGCCTAAACGGTTTCCACCATGAATACCGCCAGTCACTTCCCCAGCCGCATACAAACCGGCGATAGGAGTCTTCGATTCATTTAGAACGTGTCCTTTAGCATCAATGGTCACACCACCCATTGTATGGTGAATACAAGCTTGTCTAGGTGTTGCAACCCATGGACCTTTCGTCAACTTAGTTGAGTATAATGTTCTACCAAATTCATCCTTTCCAGAATCTACGGATGCGTTGAAACGATCCACTGTAGCCTTTAAGTCGGCCGGATTCATTTTCAATTTCTGAGCCAACTCTTCTAAAGTATCTGCCGTGACAACATAACCGTGTTCCACTAAATGTTGGAAAGTAAATCCATCCGCCGAACGCCAGTTAGGATCCTTCACGTCTTTATACCCAGCACCATCAGCCGATTCAAGCACATAGAATGTCGCATCCTTTTGTTTCAAAACATTTAAGCAAATTTCATCACGACGACCATCTTCACGAACAAATCTCTTACCTTCTTTATTCACAAAAATCAGTTGGTCGGTTCCTGAAGCATTACGAGGTGGATACTTGGTAATTTGTCCATCTTTCGTATTTCCCAAATACAACAATTGAATTTGATCCATGTCCGTCAAAGAAGCCCCGGCCTCTTTCGCCATCTTAATACCATCTCCTTGGGAAGCAGAGAAGCGATTGGTGGTAGCAACCTTGCTAAGATCTTGCCACTTACCGGACTTGTTGTATTCCTGAACCATCTTAGAATTGGCCGCAAAACCGCCTGTAGCTAAGATAACGCCATCCTTCGCATTCACTTTAAATTCTTTCTTCGTATGATTGTCAACAACCGTTGCACCGACTACTTTTCCATCTTTCACAATCAATTTCGAAGCGGTCGCTTCATTCAAGAAAGTGATTTTATCCTTTAAAGTTTCCAATTGTTTTGCATAAACAGACATAAATCCTGTTCCCATAGGCATGGTAGAAGTGTGTGTTCTTTGCCACAAAGAACCGGCCCCTTGACTGATCGTACCCTTGAAAGACATTCCCATCTTCTTAATCCAAACCATTCCCTCATAGGATTGATAGCATAACACTTTCACTAAATCAAGATTAGCTACTTTATCTCCATTAATCCAGGTTTGTAAAGCATACCATTCTTTTGTATCAAACAAGTCTTTTCTTCCATTTGCCTTATAGGCATTCCATTGTTTCCGAACTTCTGCCTGCAAAGCTTTATGTGACTCATTCACCGGTTTTTCATTTAAAGCTTTTTCAATCGTGGTCTTAACAGAAGCACTCATTATCGCTTTGGATTGTAATTCTTTATCCGGAGCATTATAAATAGCTCCACAAACCAAAGTATCGCCGCCAATTTCACCTGATTTCTCAACAATGACAACACGCTTTCCTTTTTGCGCCGCTTCTAAGGCAGCCGCCAAACCAGCACCTCCGCCTCCAAGAACAACGACATCCGCAGACACATCTTTACGAGTTTCATACGAAACCGCTTTCTTAAAAGAATCCGGATTACCTCCAGCCTCTTTAATGGCTTTCTCCACACCACGAATCACTGCTGCTGAAGTAATCGTCGCCCCTGTTACGTTATCTACTTTCAGGCTTTGATTCTTCACAATTTCCTTTGGAATCAATTCCACGGGAGCCATTCCACCCGCACGAACTACCTGACCTTTATTGTCTTTTAATTCTCCACCAATGCCAGGAGTTTCCGAATGCTTCGTTACTTTAACACTCTTAATGCTTGTTTCATCCACTTCAACAGAGACTTCCACCTTGTCGTTCATACCCATTTCACTGGCTGTGTACGTTCCGGCTTTCATCTTGGAAGAAGTAGTGGCACTTTTTGAACATCCCAAAACAGATGCTGCAAGAAGTACGGATAATAAAGTTTTACTTACTTTCTTCATCTATTAGACCTCCCATATATACTTCCATGATAGTTCCTTTTTTCACAAAATGTAACCCCTTTCTATTAAGATACATAAAAAAAGAAAGCTACGCTTTCTTCCAAACAAGTCCAATGATAAATCCCGTCATCGCAAACACAATCCAGCTCATCCCAATGTCAGAAAATGGTAATGCGTGACTAATGGCTATTAGAGTAGAATAGACCACTCCTGATTGTGTGAAAAAGCCCAAGACAGCAATCACCAGATCCAATCCGCTGACCAAGATTGTAAAAAACATGGTCATTTCAAAAACTCTTTTTCGATATCCAAAATATTTACCCATTAACCCCAATAGAATCAGCACAATCGTCAATGGATATAAAAACATCAAAAAAGGAACAGATACTTTCATAATGACATTTAAACCGGCATTCGCAATCACAAAAGAAACAATCGAAAAGATAAAAGCCCATTTTCGATACGAACCAAACTTTGGAAATAGTTTAGTGAAAGTTTCTGAAATAGACGTCACCAAACCAATCGAAGTCTTCAAACAAGCAATCGTGATGATACAACCAAGAAGAATCCCACCAGCAAGACCAAAATAATTTTTTGCGATTGCAAATAAAGCAATACCCCCATCCGAGCTAATACCAATCTGATTCACCGACTGCGCTCCCATAAGTGTTAAGATAAAATAAATTAAAAACATGAAAAATGACGATATGAATCCAGATTTCACCGTAGCTTTTTCGATATCATCCCCTTTTTTAATACCAAGATTACGAATCACATCAATCAAAATAATACCAAAAGCTAAAGAAGCTAAAGCATCCATGGTATTATAACCCTCTAAAAAACCCGTAAAAAAGGCCTGGTGTACATACTTGCCACTCGGTAAAACACTCGCCGTTTTCCCCATAGGAAAAAGAAGCGCAGCTAGCATCAATATCGAAAGAAAGGATAAAAATAAGGGATTTAATAGTTTACCAACCCACGTCAAAATCTTGGATGGTCGTAAACTGAAATAAAGAACAGCCACAAAAAACAAAAATGAAAAAAGCACTAAAACCCATTGTATATTCTCTTTTAATAAAGGAACAATACCAACCTGAAAAGACACCGTAGCAGCACGCGGTATCGCAAATAAAGGCCCAATACACAAATATAATAAAACAGTAAAAAAATAAGCAAATTTAGAGCCCACCAAAGAACTCATGGAAAATACATCTTTACTATTTGTTTTTGCTAAAGCCACAATCCCCAACAAAGGTAACCCAACCCCTGTTACACAAAACCCAATCGTAGCCAAAATACTCATTGATCCCGCTTGTTGCCCCATACTCACAGGAAAAATTAAATTGCCAGCCCCAAAAAACAATCCAAATAACATGGATGCCACAATAATTGTCTCTTTTATACTCAACCTTGTTTTCAACTCATCTCTCCCTTTTCTGAAACTTTTTTTATCATATCATATCCCTGTCATATCTTAAACCAAAAGCCTTCTCAGTGACTATGATTTCATGACTCTCCATAATGGTCTTTAGGGAAACGATGAACGGAACGAAAAATAAAGGGAATAGAAAAAAGCCCACTCAAAATTTCAGATACAGCTTGTGCCATTTCCAATCCTTTTAAACCCCACAAAGATGAAAATAATACAATCACAGGAATTAAAACTCCGCCACTACGCAATGCCGAAAGAATGGTGGCAATTCCACTTTCTCCAATTGCTTGAAACATCATTGCTCCAAACGAAGCTAGTGGCATAAACACAAAACTAACACAAAGAAACCGCAAAGCTACTTTCCCAATAGCAATCACTTCCGGATCATTTCGAAACAAATGTACTAAAGTTTCCGCATGAAAGAAAGTAATGAAAGCAAGAGCCAGCATCAAAGAAGAAGCAATCATCAAAGAAAACTTCAGTCCTTCTTTCACTCGAGAATAGTATTTAGCCCCATAGTTAAACGCTGCCACCGGTTGTAAGCCTTGACCAATTCCGATCGCAATACAAAACATCAGATTCACCACTCGAGTCGCAACTGAAATTGCCGCCACCGCCGCATCTCCATACATCGCTACCGAACCATTTAACACCATGGTTGAAATCGAATTTAATCCCTGTCTTGCCAAAGATGGAATCCCACAGGTCAAGATATTTTTAATATTTTGACGCCTTCCCTTAAAATATTGCAGACCTAATTTTGCTTGCGTTTTCCCTTGAATAAAAGGCAACATTAGAATTAATAAAGAAATATACTGAGAAATCGTTGTACTTAATCCCGCTCCACCAATTCCCATATGAAAAATATGCACCAAAAGATAATCACCGAAGATATTTAAAACTCCTCCAAAGGTTAACCCAATCATCGCAAAAAAAGCCATTCCTTCATAACGAAGAATATTATTACAAACACAAGAAGCTGTAAAAGCCGGTGCCGCAATCAATATATACCAGCCATAAATACGAGCATACGGAAGAATCGTTTCCGTAGACCCCATTAACCGTAACATCGGATCCAAAAACAATAATCCGAAAATCATACTTAAAATGCCCACCAAAATAGAAAGCCAAAAAGAAGTCGCCCCGTATTCACGAGCTCCTTCTTTATTTTCACTTCCCAATAATCGAGAAATATTCGAGCCTGCCCCATGACCAAACATAAAACCCAAGGCCTGCAAGATAGACATGATAGCAACCACAATCCCTGTCGCAGCCGTAGCCGAAGTATTGATTGTTCCTACAAAATAAGTGTCCGCCATATTATAAATATTGGTCACTAACATCGAGATGATGGTCGGTATGGCTAAAGAAATGATCAATCGGTTAACAGGCGTTTTTGTCATACGGATATATTGACTGTTATGTCTGTCATTCATCTATATCCTACCTTTCCGTTTATTTCACCGGTTTACCTAATAATCGAAACATATTTGCTTTATACACTTCTACTCCAGGCTGATTGAAAGGATTAACATCAATCATATAACAAGTCATCGCAGTCGCCAAAAAGAAGAAATAGCACAGATAACCAAAACTATATGCCGACATATCTTCTATAGAAATCACCACATTTGGCACTTTACCAACTTCCGCATGAGCTTCTAAGGTGCCCTGTTCAGCCATCTTATTGATCCAGTCAACACTCTTACCGCTCAAATAGTTCATACCATCTAAATTTTGCTCATCATATGGAACCAAGACTTCTTTTTGTGGTTGATTTACATGAAGAATCGTTTCAAATAAAACTTTCTTCCCTTCTTGAATAAATTGTCCTAAAGAATGTAAATCCGTTGAAAAATTAGCTGAATCCGGCAAAATACCCCGACCATCTTTCCCTTCACTTTCTCCTAATAGCTGTTTCCACCATTCAGCCAACATAGCTAGTTGAGGTTCATAAGTCACAAACATCTCTACGTTATAGCCTTGATTTTGTAAGATACGACGACTAACCGCATATTGATACGCTGGATTATCGTGCAAATTCGCTGTATTTAACTCCTCATACGCTTTCACTAATCCATCATAGACTTCATCAATATCAATCCCCATGATAGCCATTGGAACCAATCCAACTGAGGTAATAACAGAAAAACGACCGCCAATATTATCTGGAATCACAAACGTTTTATAACCCTCTTGATTGCTTAAAGTCTTTAAAGTACCTCGTTGCTTATCCGTTGTTGCAATAATTCGTGTCTTACATTCCTCTTTGCCATACTTCTTTTCCATGAATTCTTTCAACAAGCGAAAGGAAAGCGCTGTTTCTGTCGTGGTTCCGGACTTCGAAATCACATTCAAAACAACCGATTTATTGTCAATATATTTCAACACTTGTGCAACATAGGTCGAAGAAAAAGTATTCCCAATAAAAATAACTTCCGTCTTATTATCAGAATATAATCCTTGAATCATCTCAATAGCAGCCCGAGCTCCCAAATAAGATCCTCCGATACCACAAACTACTAATACTTCCGCCTTATCCTTTACCTTCGCTGCCACTTCTTTAATTTGTGCAAATTCGTCACGATCATAATTCTTAGCCCAATGAACCCAACCCATAAAATCATTCCCGGCTCCTGTTTGATTCATAATAGCTTGGTGCAGTTTATTGATTTTTTCTTGATAAGAAAAAATATCTTCTTTTAAATTCGCATGATTGACATCTAATTTCATCATAATCCCATCTCCCTTTTAGCTTCTTCAATCCATTTATCCAATTGAACCTCAATACTGTGAAATCCCATTCTCATCAGAGGCAAACTTGGTTTATCGTCTTTTAAACTTGAATGACGTTGATGAAAACGCCGCTTTTGAAGAGCTTTCAAACTGAGTTTTGCCTGATTGCTTTTTTCATCTAAATCAATGATTTTTACCCTAACGACTTGACCGACTTCTACAAAAGAATGAATATTCTTCACAAAGCCATCTGAAATTTCCGATATATGGATCAATCCACTTAGATTCTTATCAATAGCCACGAAAGCTCCATAAGGCTGTAAACCAGTGACTTTTCCTTCTACAATTTGCCCGACTTTATATTCCATTTTCACCCCTATCGCTAATAAGTATAGCACAACCGCCAATCACTTCAGTGGACAATCCAAAAAACTTAAGAGTAGGATATATACGTATTAAAGAGGAGAAAATGATAACGTATGCCCGATGTTATTGATAAAATTGCACTTGACTCGGAAAGAAAAGAACTTTTAAAAAGAATTCAACACACCTTAGATAAAATCAGACCCTATATCCAAGCGGATGGAGGTGATTGTGAATTGGTTGGTTTTGATGACGGAACAGTCATTATTTCCATGACCGGCGCGTGTCAAGGCTGTGGTATCATTGATATCACTTTAAACGATGGTATCAAGGCCATTTTAATGGATGAAGTTCCTGAAGTAAAAGACGTTAAAATGCTTGAACCAGATCCATATACAGAATTTACCCCTTATTACTAAACAAAAAAGGCTAAATCACTAGCCTTTTAATTTGATTTTTTTCTCTTCCAAACGTTCGTTTGTCTTATTACGAACCAGTATATAAATCACCGAAAATAGTGGAACACCAATCACCATTCCTACAATCCCAAATAACGCTCCACCGGCAATAATAGAAAACATGACCCAAATAGAAGGTAGACCAACTGCGGAACCTAGAATTCTTGGTCCTATGATATTGCCATCCACTTGTTGTAAAACAAAGATGAAGATGCCTAAAGTTAATCCTCGCAACGGATGAATCAAAGCCACCATGATGGTTAATGGAATACCACCGATAAATGGTCCAAACACCGGAATCATATTAGTAACGCCAACAATCACCGATACCAATGGGGCATATGGAATCCCTAAAATTAAACATCCCACATAACAAATGATACCAATAATCAAAGAATCCAAGGCTTTGCCGGCAATAAAATTATTAAAATTATCAATAATCATGCGACATACCTTAAAAAAGCTGGTAGCCCTTTTAAAAGGAATGACTGAAAACACCACTTTGCGCAATTGTGACTTCAACTTTTCTTCATCCAACAAAATATAAAAAGCAATAATCACACCAATAAAGAAATCTAAAATACCTCTTGCAAACGATACCGCCGAATAGTACAACTGACTCAATCCACCGGCGCTATTTAATGTTAACCACCTTTGCAAAGATTGCACAAACGTTTGTAAGGCTTCATTAAGGTATTTCCATACTTCATTGAGATTCAGCGGTAAACTTTCCAAATACCGATATCCTGATTGCATATACCTAGGGAACGCACTCGAAAACGTTTGGACACTGGCATATAATTGAGGAATCAAAATAGCAAAGAAAGCCACTAACACCAATAAAAACACCAAAATAGATACCAAACTGGCAAATACCCTTTTAATCCTGGCACTCCAGTGAACCGATTTTAATACATTGTATTCCACGATTTTTCGAATAGGGTTCAACAAAAAAGCGAACACAAAGCCAAATACAAATGGCATTAAAGCCCTAACAACATTAGACCATAATTGCGCAAGAAGCGGTATATAGCTAATTGCAAAATAAAATACAATCAATATCATCCCGGAAATCGTAATTGCTCGTATCAATTCTTTTGTTTCCGGTTTTATGTTTTTCCAATTCATAAGCACTCCTTTTGCTTATTATAACGTAGAACACTTCATTTGACAGTCCATTTTTTACATGCTATAAAATAAAAGTCTTTTATCAAGAATGAGGAAGAGAGTCAGCTCTATGATCTCATACCAACCTGCATCGGCAAGGTGGTACAGCTGACAACGATGAAGAAAGAGAAAAGATTTATAAGCTCTTTCACTACTCATGTAAGACATAGGAAAGGAGCTTTTTATTATGGCAAAATATTACTTTACATCCGAATCCGTGACTTCCGGACACCCGGACAAAATCTGTGATTTGATTGCGGATTCCATTTTAGATGCGGCTTTGACCCAAGATCCAAAAGCCCACATGGCTGTCGAGGCGACCATCAAAGACGATACCATCTTCGTTTATGGAGAAGCTGGAACAAGTGCCAAGATTGATTATGAAGGCATTGCCAAGAAAGTCTTAAAAGACATTGGTTATCCGGAAGAATACCATGTAATCCTTAAGGTAAATAAACAATCAGCCGAAATCAATTCTGCTGTTGCGCACGAAGAATATAGCGCTGGTGATCAGGGAATTATGTTTGGCTTTGCATCAGATGAAACCAAATCTTATATGCCTTTTGCGATTGATTGCGCTCATATGTTAGCGAAACGTTTGGAACAAGTTCGCCGTCAACATCCAACTCTATTAGGACCAGATGGTAAGACTCAAGTGACAGTAGAGTACGAAGATGGCAAACTAACCAGGATTGAAACTATTGTTATTTCAACTCAACACAGTAAAAGCTTAACACAAGAAAAGCTAAAAAATTTGATTCAGGAACAAGTGATTGCCCATGTGGTCAATCCAGAATTGATAGATAAAGACACCAAGTTCTTCATTAATCCGTCCGGTTCCTTTGTCATAGGAGGCTCTTGGGGAGATTCTGGAACCACCGGCCGAAAGATTGTCGTGGATACTTATGGTGGCTATGCTCCTATTGGTGGGGGGTGTTTTTCTTCTAAAGATCCAACTAAAGTGGATCGTAGTGCCGCTTATTACGCTCGATATGTTTGTCGAAATCTTGTGGCCAATGGTTTGGCTAAAAAATGTCAAATTGAATTATCTTATGCGATTGGAAAGCCAAAGCCAATTTCTATCAATGTAAACAGTTTTGGTACATCCCGTTATAACGATGAAGAATTAGAAGCCATTGTTCAAAAGAACTTTGATTTCTCGGTGAAAAATATGATTCAAGAATTAGACTTAGAAAGACCAATTTATACCCAAACCACCAATTACGGTCACTTCGGCAAACCCTATCTTCCTTGGGAACAATTCAAAAAAATAAGCCTCAAATGAGGCTTTTTTAATACCTTATTATTTAAATTATTTAAAATTTTCTCTTTCTTTTGATTGTATCAAAAAAGTCAGTGAGAACTGACTTTTCCATTCTTATTTAGCGTTACCGGCTGCATTTGTTCCAGCAATACGGCCATAAACAACAAAATCAGCAACGGCGTTACCACCTAAACGATTTGCACCATGAACACCGCCTGTCACTTCACCAGCAGCGAATAAATTCGCAATCACCTTGCCTTCTTTATTTAAGACTTCCGCTTTTTCATTGATTTGAATACCACCCATTGTATGATGCACACCAGGGCTTACCTTAATAGCGTAGTATGGAGCCTTATCTAAAGGCTTCGCAAAACTTGTACGGTTAAATTCAGGATCTTTCCTATTAGCCACATACTTATTCCATGTTTTTAATGTATTCACTAAGTTCGCTTCATCTGCCCCAATTGCTTTTGCCAATTCCTCAGCCGTCTTACCGGTCTTGGTATAGCCCTTTTTGATATAGCCGGCAATAACACTAGACTTATCAACCATTCTTTGATCCACTATCAACCAAGCAAAACCACCTTTTTGTTTTAATTCAGCTTGTGATACTGCATCACGTGTACCAACTTCATCAAAGAAACGCTTACCTTCCGAATTCACTAGGATAGCCCCATCTCCACGAAGACCTTCTGTAATCAAAGATTTTGACTCATATTCAACTGTCGGATGAATTTGAATTTGATTCATATCCACCGTATTAGCACCGATAGCTTCTGCCATCTTAATACCATCTCCTACAATACCGGAAGTATTGGTTGTAGCCATACCCTTTAACTCAGGTTTGAGCTTTTCAACCATTTCAGAATTACCGGCAAAACCGCCTGTTGTAAGAACTACCGATTTTGCATTTACTTTATATCCATCAGCTTTAACACCAACAGCAGCACCATCTTTCATTAAAATTTCCTTGACTGGTGCTTCGTAAATAATCTTAACCCCAAGTTCTTCAGCTTTCTTTTGAAGAATAGGAACTAAATAAGAGCCAACCGCAATGGTCTTTCCTTCTTTGTTAACCGGCTTATGAATTCTCTTGACACTAGCTCCACCAAAAGATCCAACTTGGGATAAGTCAGCTCCATTTTCCTTCAACCAATCAATAGCTGATGCACTATTCTTAGCTAACGTTTCCACCAAAGTACGGTTATTCTTATTTTGACCGCCAACCAATGTATCTAAAACAAATAAATGAATCGAATCAAAATAACCATTTGGTTTCTTTTGATATTCTGCATATTCTGCTTTCACTTGGTTTGCCAAAGATTTCAATTCAGGGTATTTTTCAGCTTTCTTCAACGTTTTTTCAACACCGGCACCTTCTTTAAACTTGTTCTTATCTTGAAGCTTTGTTTTAGCTGCGTTCATCCCACCTGTAGATAACATACTATTTCCACCAGAAATCGCTCTTTTTTCTAAAACAATCACATTCTTACCAGCTTTTTTCGCAGCAATAGCTGCTGTCAATCCAGCCCCACCGGCACCTACGATAACCACATCTGTATCTAAGGTTTCCTCTTTCTTAACAGCCTTCTTTGAGACTTTCTTTAAAGCACTCACATCAGCACCAGAAGACTTAATGGCTTCCTCAGAAGCTGCTAAAATCGCTTTGCTTGTCAAAGTAGCTCCTGAAACAGCATCAATGGCTAATGATTGATTCTTAACAATAGCATTAGGAATTTTTTCCAAAGCTGCTTGAGCAATAGCCTTCGTTTCATCTTGCTTTGTGACAACAACCTTTTCAATCTTTTTTTCACTCAACGTGACTTCAACTGTCACATCACCATTTCTTCCTTTTGCAGTACCCGTATAAGTACCTGCCTTGAAACTAAAACCAGACTTTGGTGCACAACCACTCAAAATCAAAGTAAAAGCCAACAAGACGACTGATAAAAACTTCTTCATTCTCTATCCTCCCTATCAGTGGTACCATCATATCATATATCATTTTCAGGAAAAACCACTCTCATAAACAAGTCTTATTTCAAAGTAAAAAATCACTAGTATTTCACTAGCGATTTTCTTTATTTAATCTTTTTGAATCCTTCCATCACCCGATGACAACGAGGACATAATCCATCTCCGTCCACATTCTCGTCATAATTCCAGCAACGTGGGCACTTATGACCGCCAGCTTTCATCACTTCTACTTTCTGTTCACCCTCACACAGTTCCACTTGACTAACAATTAGCCATTGTGCCACTGAAGATTCTAAGTTCTTCACTAATAAGTCCTTATCCTTTTTCGAAAGAGTCAAAATAACTTTCGCTTCTTGAGATGAAGCCACTATTTTGTCATGGCGCGCTTCTTCAATGGCTTTCGTTACCAAAGAACGTATATTTAATAAACGATTGATGTCTTCTCTTAATTCTTCTTCTTTCTCATAAGTTTGAATTGATGGGAATTCTTCATAATGAACCGATTCATACCCCAAGTGTGAAAAATGAGTCCAAACTTCTTCTGCGGTATACACCAAGAAAGGAGCCCATAACTTCACCAAGGTATCTGTACAAGTCCAATACACCGTCTGAACTTGGCGACGACGTTTATCCTCTTTCGCTGACACATAGAGAATATCTTTTGTGAAATCACAATAGTAAGAAGAGAGCACATTAACCATAAAATACATCAATTCCTTATTCACTGCTAAGTAATTATATCCCTCTACATCCTTACGAACTTGTTTGACTAAATCATTCAATAAAATCAATACCTGTTGATCCACCTTCTCTAATTGTTCAAAAGAAACCAGCTCTTTATGTGGATCAAAATCATCATTTGAAATATTTCCCAATAAGAAACGGAATGTATTTCTAATCTTACGATATTGCTCAGAAGTTTGTTTAATATTACTATCACCCAATTTCAAATCTTCCTTGAAATCTGAAGCCATGGCCCAAAGTCGGAATACATCAGCCCCATTCACATGGATAATGTCCAACGGATTAACAACATTGCCAACTGATTTAGACATCTTTTCTCCCTTGGAATCCACCACATATCCGTGACTTAACACTTCCTTATAGGGAGCTGTTCCATGAACTGCCGTGGATACAATCAACGATGAATTAAACCAACCGCGGTATTGATCAGATCCTTCAAAATAAAGATCGCATGGATAATCATAGCCACGAGCTATCAATTCATTCCAAGAAGAACCCGAATCAAACCAAACATCCATAATGTCTTTTTCCTTAGTAAAGAAACCATTTGGAGAGGCAGGATTCGTATACCCTTGTGGTAATAAATCTTTCGCTTCTCTTTCAAACCAAACGTTAGAACCAAACTCATCCACTAACTCAGCAAGATGGTCAAAGACTTCCCGTTCCATAATTGGGCTACCATCTTCATTGTAGAAAATCGGAATTGGAACACCCCATAAACGTTGTCGAGATATACACCAGTCCCCACGTTCTGCAATCATATTGTGCATCCGCTTTTGACCAAAGGAATTATGCCACTTAATTTGAGAATCAATTTCTGTTAATGCCTGTTCACGCACTTGATCAATTGAGCAAAACCACTGTTTCACCGCTCTAAAAATAACTTTCTTTTTCAACCGATCATCATGTGGGTATGAGTGAGTGATATTTTCCACCGACAACAGCAAGCCCTTTTCATGCATATCATGGATAATAGCCTTTGAACAATCTTCAAAAAACATCCCCTCGTATTTTCCCGACTCTTCATTCATATAGCCACGAGCATCCACCGAACAAATTGGTGCAATCCCATACTTTTGACAAACTAAATAGTCATCCAAGCCATGACCACCGGCAGTATGAACAACCCCCGTACCATCTTCATCCGTTACATGATTTCCTAATAAACAAGGACAATCTTTCTCTAACACCACATGGTGATAAGTAACACCTTCCAATTCACATCCCTTAAAAGTTCTCAAGATACCTTTATTTTCTAGTTGGAACTTTGCCAATAATCTTTCGACAAACTTTTCAAGAATTACTAATTTACCCACATCTGTCAATACTTCAGCATAGACTAAATCCGGATGAACCGATACTGCTTCATTTGAAGGAATGGTCCAAGGAGTTGTTGTCCAGATCACAAAATGATCTTCGCTATCTAACAAGCCTTTACCATCCGCAATTGGAAATTTCAAATAGATGGTAGAATCCTTGACATCTTTGTAAATGATTTCTGAATCCGCTACTGCCGTTTCATTGAAAGGAGACCAGTACACCGGTTTTAAACCTTGGAAGATCATTCCCTTTAAAGCCATATTAGCAAAAGTACGGATTTGTCGGCCTTCAAATTCCTTTTGTAAGCTAATGTAAGGATGTTCATAATCCGCAATTTGTCCTAATCGCTTTTCTGTTTCCATTTGTGTAGTGATTTGACTATGAGCAAATTCCTCACATTTACGCCGAAATTCAGCGACTGAAATACTTTTACGATCGACCCCTAATTTCTGAATGGCATTTTCAATTGGCAAACCATGTGTATCCCAGCCCGGGAAAAAAGGTGTGTAATAGCCCAACATGGCATGACTTCTCACAATAAAATCTTTAATAGAACGATTCATAGCCGTTCCGGCATGTAAATTACCATTCGCATAAGGAGGGCCATCATGCAAAATAAAGGAAGGCTGTCCTTCGTGATGCTTTAAGATAGCTTGATAGTGGTTATTTTCTTCCCACTTTCTTAAAATATTCGGTTCTTTCTTCGCCAAATTTCCTCTCATTTCAAAATCAGTTTTTGGCATATTTAAAGTTTCTTTGTAATCCATCCTTTACCTCCTTTACAAAAGAAAAACGCCCTTGCCTCTAAGGACGTTAATTGAACGCGGTACCACCTTAGTTTATGGTCAAAGACCATACCCTTCATTGTTTTCCTTAACGCAGAATCACGTTTACTCCCAGGTGATATCCTTTTCTTGTTTTCTTGCCTTTTTCCAGCAACCAAAGACTCTCTATATTTTCAACAAGTCGGCTTGTCCTGTTCATCGTAATCATCTATTCAAAGTTTTTTAACCATCCTCGATCCGGTAAGTCCGGAAGCTTAAATGCATCTAATTCCTGATTGATACGCATCAACTGTTCCTTCATTTCCTTTTTAACAACACCAGCTTCTTCGTAAAGAGCAGTTAATTGTCTTAAAACCGAATGAGCGTTCGCTAACGTTTCTTGAATCATCATATCCGCATTTTCATGAGCTGTATTGATGATTTTCGTGGCTTCATTAAGCGCCAATGATTTAATTTGATTGGCTTGAATCTCTGCTTCTTGACTCTTATTTTGAAGAAACGTTAATTCCTGATGCAATTGATCATTCTCCATTTGAAGTTCAACCATACTGTTCTGGTATAACTCCAATTTTCTCGTCAACACGGATAAACTCGCTTCCATTTCTTCCAGCTTTTCATCGACCGCAAAACGATCATAGCCATTTTTAGCTTTTCGAAATCTTGCTTGCTGATCCATGGACTCTCCTTTCAAATATATTGCTTCATACTCGCAACCAAACGACCGCTTTTCGTCTGTCGAATCATTTCCATAAATTGAAATCTCCCACAGCCACGTATAGAAATCGTAGTCCCATTATGGCACAATTTACTGGCTTCTTCAATCATTTCATGATTCAAGAATACTTGACCGGCTTGAATTTGACGCTTCGCTTTTTCACGAGAAGTTTTCATTAAAGCTGCCACCATAGCATCAAGGCGATTAGATGCTACAACCACTTCAAAAACTTGAAAAGCTCGTTTATAAACGGGATAGTTCTCTAGCCTTTCCCAATGAATTCGTAATTGGTTCACTTGTGTGAAATATCGTTCAAAAAAGGAGACCATATCTTCACTGGTATATAGATAAACAGCCCCTTCTTCTACCCAAAAGTCACCAAAGGAGCTTCTCTCCACTTGCAAAGCCATCAAAGCCCCTAATACATCTTTATGTCCAATCTTACGAAATTTCTGGTTAATTTTAGCTTTCAAACAAACAACATCAGAAAAGCCACCCTCTCCCATTGGTAAGAAGATGACTTTTTTCTTCATAGCCTCCTCATATCCACCAAAATAATGAACACCATCACTTTCGGGGAATAAAGGAAATATCTTCATCTGTTCAGCTTCTTCTAAAAAACCTGAACAAACAGGAGTATTCCACAATTCACTTTTTTGCTGTAAATCGTGTAAATGAGCCACTAAGGTATCAAAATCCTTAGTCTTCATCATTATTTAAATTAATCGCTCCTTCAACCGGCACATTTTTTGGCGTACAAAGGATAACATTATGCCCAATTTTTTGAATTGATCCATCCACTGCATAAACCACACCCGTTAAGAAATCAATCATCCGCTGAGCCGCATCTCTTGGTAACTTATGTAAATTGACCACAGCTGCACGACGTTCTTTTAAATGCTTGCCAACCTCTTCTGCTTGGCTAAAATCACGAGGTTCAAATAAAACCACTTGCGTATCACCTGCCACTTTCTTTATATCCGACTTAGTTGTCTCATATTTACTCACCGGAGAAATTGTCTCCATTTCTTGTGTGTTGACTTCCAAAGCCTCTTCATCCTCTTCTTCATCTATTGGTGCAATCCAATTCTTAAGTTTATTAAAATCCATACAATATCCCTTTTATCCTTCCTCTAGATTATACCAGTTTTCTTTATTAGAATACAATTCGAGAAACTCTTTTCATTCTTGTTTTTTTCTTTTATAATACCACTAACATGTTAAAAGCTTATCAGAACCGAAACACTTGGATATGGGTTGGGTTATCTATTTCCATCGCTCTCTTTTCCCTTTGCTTCCAAAAAAGTTTCCTACATTTTCTAAATACATTAACCATTATCGGCTTCCTTTATTTTGCAATTGGAATTTTTCGTCTTTCTTGGCTAAAAGGTGACTACGCTTTCTTAAGCTACCGAAAATGGAAACACCATGATTTCAAACAATATCGTAAAGACATTGAAGAAAGAAGAAAAAATATTCCAAATTCTATTCTTTATGCTTCATATGTTGTGTTGCTTTTATGTATGTTATTGCATTTCTTTTACTAAGTATCTTATGACTATTACTTTTTATAGATAGGAGCTATCTTTTATTTTCTCTTCCATAAAAAGCTTAAATTAAAAGACTTAAACTTGAATTTTTCGAATTTAAGTCTTTTTTTCTATTTTAATTTCTTGCGATACTCATCCATTTCTGTCTTATTTGCCCAAACAAAGTGACCGGGTTTAATTTCTTGGAAACTTGGTTTGTCTGTTTCATAATGATGAGAATCCGTTGAATAAGCAGGAACCACTTTATTCTTTTCGATTTGTGGGTCTGGAATTGGAACAGCCCCTAATAACGATTGTGTGTATGGATGCAATGGATTGCGGAACAACTCATTTGTTTCCGCCAATTCTACGATACGACCCAAATGAATCACCGCAATACGATCTGAGATGAAGCGAACCACCGATAAGTCATGCGCAATGAAGACCGTTGTCAAATTTCTTTCTTTTTGTAACTTCTTCAATAGATTCAAGACTTGAGCACGAATGGATACATCTAAAGCTGAGATAGGTTCATCTGCAATTAACAATTCAGGTTCCATAATGATAGCACGAGCAATTCCAATGCGCTGACGCTGCCCACCGGAAAATTCATGTGGATAACGAGATAAATGTTCCTCCAGAAGACCCACCTCTGTCAAAGCATTGACAACTTTTTTACGACGATCTTCTTCATTTTTATACAAATGGAAGTTAGATAACCCTTCAGAAACAATATAATCAATCGTAGCACGTTCATTTAAAGAAGCCGCCGGGTCTTGAAAAACCATTTGAATTTTCTTGACCACTTCGTGATCCAATTCCTTAGAAATTTTTCCTGAAATTTTCTTTCCTTCAAAAATAACTTCTCCATTACTTAATGGATTAATACGAATCAAAGCACGCGCTACCGTCGTCTTACCTGATCCGGATTCTCCAACCAAAGAAAATGTTTCTCCCCGATACACATCAAAATTAACATCTTTGACTGCAACAAATTTATTGTGACCAGAGCCGAAGGTAACCTCAAGATTCTTGGCTGAAATCAATACTTCTTTATCTGTATTAGCCATGATAAATTCCTCCTTCTCCTAATGTACTTAATAAGCGTTCATGCAAATTACGAATCGCTTCCGGCTTTTCAACCTTCGGAGCTCGAGGATCCATCAACCAAGTTTTAGCTAAATGTGTATTGGTTACAGCAAACATTGGCGGTTCTTGCTCAAAATCAATCTTCATCGCATATGGATTACGTGGAGCAAAGGCATCTCCTTTGATTTCTTCAAATAAGCTTGGCGGAGTGCCGGTAATAGCATAGAGATCTTGCCCTTTAATTCCCAACTGAGGTAATGAGCTCAACAAAGCCCAAGTGTATGGATGCTTTGGATCATAGAAAATCTCTTCAACCGTTCCATATTCAACAATCTGACCGGCGTACATTACCGCCACCTTATCCGCTACATTGGCGACAACCCCTAAGTCATGTGTGATATAAACCGTTGTGAAATGATACTCTGCTGATAATTCTTTGATCAACTTAATAATTTGAGCTTGAATGGTCACATCCAATGCGGTAGTCGGTTCATCACAAATCAAAATTTTTGGATGACAAGCCAAAGCAATCGCAATAACAATCCGTTGGCGCATGCCACCGGAATATTGAAATGGATATTCATCAAAACGCTTTTCAGCATTATTGATCCCGACTTTCTTCATCAAATCTACAGCTTCTGCACGAGCTTCACTCATTGACTTACCCTGGTGTTTAACAATCACTTCCGTAATTTGCGAACCAATTGAACGAATCGGATTCAAAGAAGTCATCGGATCTTGGAAAATGGTTGCAATCTTTTTACCACGAATAGCTTCCCATTCTTTATCATTCTGATTATCTAATAAATTCTTTCCTTCAAACATAATGCGTCCTTGAGGAATAAAACCATTGGCTTCTAACATACCTGTAAAAGTCTTAGTGAAAACCGATTTCCCAGAACCGGATTCGCCAACAATAGCCAATGTCTCTCCTTCGTATAAATCAATAGACACATTACGAATAGCCGTTAAAATCCGTTCACGAACATGGAACTTAACCACAATATCACGAGCACTCAAGACCGCTTTCTTATTCCCACTATCTAAAGAAACGTCTAAATTCATTTTCATTTCTGACATGATTTTTCCTCCTTACATATGGGTTTTTGGATCAGAAGCGTCCGCTAATGTCTGACCAACAATATAAAGCGATACCGAAATGATAGCCGACATAAAGACAGGAATCCAGAATAAATACGCAGCCGAAGTCATAAAAGTGGAATATTTTGAAATCAATTGTCCTAAAGACACATCATTTGCACTCAACCCAATTCCTAAAAATGACAGGAATACTTCATAAGAAATATAATTAGGCACATCACGTGATACCTGTGTCACGATAACAGACACTAAATAAGGCAATACATTATGACGAATAATTTTCGGTGTAGGTGTTCCCAAACAACGGGAGGCCAAATTGTATTCACGATCACGAATCATCATCACTTGAATACGAATGGAATAAGCAGTTCCTAACCAAGAAGTAGCCGTCAAGGCAAAAATCAATTGCCAGAAACCTTGACCGATAACATACATCAAAACCATGACGACCAATGTAAATGGAACATTCGCAATAATGTTATAGAGTTCCAACATAAAGATATCTAGCTTTTTGGAATAACCCCAGAAAGCTCCTACGATAACCCCGATAACATTGGTAATTATTGTAGCAATAATGGCTAAGTTCAAGGAAGTTCTTGTTCCTAACCAAACCGAATCAAACAAGGAATCACCGACCGTATCTGTCCCAAACCAGAAAGTAGCGTTTGGCTTAATGAAACGTCTTGAAAAATCATTAACATAGGCTTTTACTGCTGGATTAAAACCAGAGACAGATGGATAAATCAAAGCCATCAAGATAACGATCAACGACAAAGCTAAAAAGAAAATAGCGGTCTTACTGGAAAAGAATTTACGAAAAACCGATTTCCAATAAGAATAATGAGGACTGGAAATATGTTCGGATGCTTTAGAATCAAGATCAACGAACGTAAATAATTCATCATTCATTAGCGGCTTTCTCCTTTCGAAGTCAATTGAATACGAGGATCAACAACCGTTACCAATAAGTCGCCTAGTAACAACGAAAGAATCGATAGAGTCGTTAAAATAAAGGTAATAGCAATAACCATTGGATTATTATAGGCCTTGATAGAATCCGGTAACATCTTACCCATACCCGGAATAGCGAATACTGTTTCCGTAATCACTGCGCCGGAGATCGTTAGAATCACCGCTGCCGGAATTCCATTCACTAATGGAATCGACGCATTTCTTAAAATATGCTTGCGGAAGATTTCTCTTTGTGATAAGCCTTTAGCTCTGGCAAATTTAACATAATCCGAGCTTGCCTGATCTAACATAAATCGCCTCATCCACATCATAATGCCTCCTGTTGATAATAACCCCAAAATCAAGACAGGCATAATGTAAGAACGCACATTATGAGCCCCTAAAGTTGGAAATTTATCCGGCAATCCAAACTTCATACCAATAAACTGCACAAAATAAATAAATGCAAGAGATGGCACCGCCGACATAACATTAATATACACCGTCCCCAGTTTATCTTGCCATTTATCCTTATGAGCAGCCATGGCCATACCGGCAGGAATACCAATAAGATAGGTGATAATCAAGGCAATAACTCCCATGGTCATAGAAGTTCCAATCATCGATGGATCCTTATGCAAATTTTCACAATTGGCATAATTGTCAAAGAAACGGCCTCTATCTAAATCATCTATCGTATCCGTTGACTTATACTTACAAGTGTGCAATTGAAGAGCACTATTCGCTTTTTTGCCCGTTTCAAAGACAACCGGCAATTGTTTGCTCGAACCCTGCGTTTGAGTTAACACATCTTTTACACCAACTCCACCGAAAGTCGGATAGGATACACCAAAGTTCAAATTAATGAAATTTTGATGAACAAACGGAAATTTATTATCAAAATATAAGAGGTACTTATGAACCGTTCCAGAACCTTTAATTGCTGGTAATCCGTTGTAATCATTTTCAATATAGATTTTTCTTTCTAAATTAGGATTATGTTCATCCGAAATACGCCATGGATGATCTACCTCAACTAAATGACCAAACCAGTTTTTAACCAAATCTAAAATACTATACTCTTTTGTCGCATAGTATAATCCTGAGTTATAAGTTTTTACGGTATACCCTTTATTTTTTAATTCCTCAAACGCCGTTTTCGCTTCCTTAGAACCAACGGTCATACAACCGCTGTCCTTTCCTCGGCAAACATCATTTTGCTCTTTGAAATCTAAGTAGCCTAAGCGTTGATAAACACCATTCATATAACGTGTTTTAGAGTCTTCATCTTTTAATTTCACCCATGTTGGATCTTGCTGGAAAACTTTCGATCGGTCAATTTGTGTATAAACCAACGTTAATGCAATCACTACAACCGCAATAACCGAGAACGCCGAACGAATTAATCTTCCTATAATATAACGGCCCATAATCTCACCCTTTCTTATATCTGTTATAGTTTAGCATAACCTTTGATCATTTTCACTCTATTTTTGATATTTTTTTCAAGAAATTACATGAAAACTTTTTCATTTTTCTTATATGAAAAGGGAAGTTTCTTTCAAACTCCCCTCATTCATTTTTATTTGCCGGAACGCTTCTTCAGCCATTCTTCCTTAGCTTTATTATACTCTTCAGTAGTTACAATTTCTTTTTGCACAACCATGTGCTTATACTTATCAATACTTGGTCCTGCATCGGAATATTCAGCTGTGAATGGTTTCACTTTAGAAACTTTATATACAATTGGCGAACAGTCAATTGGTATTTCAACAGCATTATCTGTCAACCAAGCTTCAGCCTTGGCATAGGCTTCAAATCTCTTATTTAAATCTGTTGAAATCGCTTCAGCCTTATCCAGTAAAGCTTGATACTCATGCAACTTAAGCGCATTAGCCGCAGCTTTATCACTTTCTTTATAGAAAGAAGTGTTTTGTGCATTAATACCCAATGACTTAATCATATCACCATTGATTGGCGAATAAATATTTAAGTAAGATTTAGGATCTAAATAGTCTGGACCCCAACCGGTAGCGGTTGAAATATCCCAGTCATTATCTTTTGCATCTTCAACATTATAAGTAACAGCTAAGTACTTATCTTGGCTCTTTTCAGAGTGAACATTAATTAAAATCTGCTTATTAGAAGCCTTTTCAATCGAGCTCTTCATAGAAGCGGCGAAAGCATTAAACAAGTCCACATCTTGGGTTACATAATCCAATGTAACAGGGAACTTAATACCATCTTTCTTGGCGGCTTCGATATATTTTTGAACCATTTCCGGATTATAGAAAGCATCATTACCATCGTTGAAATCACCGCGAATTTGATTCTTATCTTTCAATTGTGAAGCAACCGATTGAGCAAACGTTCCTTTATTTACATTAACAAAGTCACCTTTTGTTACCGTGTTACGAATCATCTGTTTTGCCAAATCTTCCGATCCGGTTCTTTGTGTTGTATAAGAAACACGATCAAAGGCGGCACGGAAAGCTTTACGGAAGTTCACATTTCTAATAGCAGCTTGCGTATTTTTCTTTTGTTCATCCGTTTTGTTCGAATACTTATATGCTCTACGATTATAATTAAATGTCAAGTTGAAAGTTGAGGTATCCGGTAAACCGCTTGTCACCTTTCCAGCGTACTTGTTTTTATAAGATTTCTGTTCATTTGGATCCCAAGTACCGGAAATTCCAGCTTGTACATAATTGCCCTTTTCAAAACCATTGATCACAGAATGGCTATCTTGTCCATCGTCATAAATCAAATTAACTTTATTAATATAAACATGATCTTTATCCCAATAGTTAGGATTCTTCGTATATTCAATCTTAGACTTTGTCGTAAAGTTCGACAAGAAATAAGCACCATTGTAAAGAATAGAGCTTGGATCGGTTTTACCAAATGAGCAAGTATTTGCATTATAAGCACCTAACTTACATCCTTTACCCTTAGACTCCAAGAACTTCTGATTCACCGGATACAAGATGGAATAAGAAGCCAGAGAATCAAAATAGGTAGCCGGCTTAACCAGTTGGTATTGAACTGTGTAATCATCCAGAGCCTTCACTCCGACCTTGTCAAAGCCTACCAATCCTTTCTCATATTCACTAACATTCTTCACTAAGCCTTCTACTAAATATGCAGTTCCGGACTTAGCATCCAGTGCGTGTTGCAAACCAGCCACAAAATCCTGTGCTTTTGTTTCGGCATATTCTTCTTGTTCACTGGTGTACCATTTAGCACCCTTACGTAAATGGAATGTCCATGTCTTATAATCATCGCTATGTTCAATTTTTTCAGCCAAAGCACCTACATACTTACCATAACGGTCATTTTCAACCAAACCATCCACCAAGTTTACCAAAACTTGTGTATCAACTCGACGTTGAGTTGTTAAATAGTCAAATGTTACCGGATCAGTTTGATAGATATAATTGAAATCTTCAGATGTTGTTGTTGCAGAGCCACCTTTTCCACTACAACCAACGAGCGTTGCAATAGCAGCCACAACAGCAAAACCCTTTTTAAAAATTGTCTTCATAATCCCTCCTAAAGGCAATTGTGCCTCACATTGATTATATTAAATTTTTTTCATTATCTTGTCTATCTTTTGAAAGTTTTTTTGGATACTTTTTCATATTTATTTCATTTTTTATGAAAATGCTTTCATTTATTTTACATTTTTTTATTCTTCAAACTAAAAAATAGGCTATTCACTCTACTCTATCGACCCTTTCTTAAACGGTTTCTCTATAAACTCTTCAAGGTTTCATTATCGAGTGTATATTACCTATAAAATGATTGGTTTTCGTAGTTTTTTTAATAAACACCTAATTTTAAAATCCAATTAGACATTTTTTAACTTCGTGCTATAATTTTAGGGCTATGGAGAAGTACCCAAGAGGCTGAAGGGACTGGTTTCGAAAACCAGCAGACGTGAAAGCGTGCAAGGGTTCAAATCCCTTCTTCTCCGCTTTTGACTGGGAAACCAGTCTTTTATTTTAACCCCGAATTGTCAATCTAAATGCAATACTCAAAAACAAAAAAGAAGAATCGCCCAAACAAGGCTTTCTTCTTTTTTACTTATTCACCTTTTTCCAAAGCTAATGTTCTTGTCGTTAAATCACAAACTTCAACCGGTCCATAGTATTGAATAGCCCCTGGATAAGTGTAGGACGTTTCTACCGCCCATACCTCGCGATGTGCTTCAAAATACTTGAACGGTTTACCATCCAATTCAACCAAAGCCTTCCTAATAACAGGCTTATCTTCACCATGTCTTCTTTCTATGTTCATCATCTTAGTAATGGGCATACCACCAGCCAGCCATTGATCCGCCGGTTTCGATAAATTCGACACCTTGGATAGATAACCGTTATAACCATATTGAATCAACATAAAGGCATTATATCCTAATGAGTAACAATAATCCGCATCAAAGTTAGATGGAAAAGCACAACGTCCTTCATAACCAAAGAAATGATGTAGTGCATTAAATTTACCATTATAAGTACCCTTAGCTTTTCTTTGTGCTAAAACATCCTTCACCAAAGCCGAAAACAATTTTTCCGATTCAATCAAAGACACCTGCACATTGCCATGAGGATCTCTTTCTAAGAATAACTGCTGCTGAATCGCTTGTGGTAAAATATCAAATACCTTAAAAGAATCTTCCGATAGGCCTTTTTTAATAAACGCATATTTTTCTTCCCAAGAGGCTAAAGCATTAAATTCATCAGCTTTTTTTCCGACCAATAATTCATTGATTTCTGCAATCAACGTCGAAAATTCAGGCACAAATTCCACCACGCCTTCCGGAATAATAGCCACTCCAAAATTCATCCCTTTTGCAGAACGTTTTTCAACTGAATCGGCAATATAATTAGCGATTTGTGATAAAGACATTTTCTTCTTCGCTACTTCCTCTGAAATCAAACAAATATTTGGTTGTGTTTCCAAAGCGCATTCCAAAGCCACATGAGAAGCTGAACGCCCCATGACCTTCACAAAATGCCAGTATTTCTTAGCCGAATTAGCATCACGTTCAATATTACCAATTAATTCCGAGTAGGTCTTGGTAGCTGTATCAAAACCAAAGGAAATTTCAATATCCTCATTCTTCAGATCACCATCAATTGTCTTTGGGCACCCAATCACTTGAACACCCGTACCATGAGTTGCGAAATATTCCGCTAAAACAGCCGCGTTTGTATTCGAATCATCTCCCCCAATAATAACAATAGCAGTGATACCATGCTTCGCACATACTTCCGCAGCAATCTTAAATTGTTCTTCTGTTTCCAATTTAGTACGACCAGAACCAATAATATCAAATCCACCTGTATTACGATATTGATCAATAAAAGCATCATCAAATTCAACAAAATCATCTTCAATCAATCCACTAGGACCTTTTTTAAATCCATACAAAATATTGTCCGAGTTCGTTGCCTTTAAAGCATCATATAACCCACAAACTACATTGTGTCCGCCAGGCGCCTGCCCACCTGATAAAATCACACCAACAACTTGTTTCTTAGAAAGAGATGTATTAACTCCTTTTTCAAAAGTAATTTCTTTTTTACCATAAGTGTTTGGAAATAAAGCTTTGATCTTCTCTTGATCCGCTACACTTTGTGTTACTTCTCCTTCTTTCACACAAATTTCTGAAATACCATTTCTTAACATCTTAGGAAGCTTTGGCTTATAGACATACCGTGCTTTTTGAAGCGGTGATAATTCTGACATTGATTTTGTCCTCCTTTATAGCATTTACTTTTCTAGAATAGCACAAATCAATCTGTTTCTAAAGAAAAAGTCCGCTTCCAAAAAAAATTAAGATTCACTTTCTTCCAATAATTCTTCCCATTCTTTTTCCAAATGAGCCATTTCATTATGAATATCATCAATATCCATATCTAACAAATTCATCTTCTGATAATCCTGATAATATTCCGGTTCAAAACGAAGTTGTCGCATGGCTTCTAATTCTTCTTCTTTTTTAGAAATTTGTTCTTCCAAACGCTTCAATTTCCGCCTCATTCCTTCCGGAGATAAACCAGAAGATTTTTTCACTTCTTTTATTTTTTTAGGTATTTGAACAGGCTGAACAGCCTCTTGTTTATGTTGCCGGTATGCCTCATACGTCTGCGGATAAAAAACCGCTCCATCTTCTTGTAACTCTAAAATGCTTGTCGCAACCTGTTGAATAAAATAACGGTCATGTGACACAAAAAGGATAGTACCATCAAAATCTTTTAAAGAAGATTCCAAGGCTTCCTTTCCAGGAATGTCCAAATGATTGGTCGGTTCATCTAACAATAAAGTATTGGCTTCTTCTAATAAGAGTTTCACAAAAGACAAGCGAACCTTTTCTCCCCCTGACAAAATACGAACATCTTTAAAAACATCATCTGCCGAAAATAAGAATTGACCTAAAACCGATCGAATTTGTGTTCTGTCTAATTCCGGATGTTCATCCCAAACCTCTTCAATAACCGTTTTATCACTTGAAAACTGAGCTAGCTGCTGATCAAAATATCCTTTTTCAATTTGATACCCAAACAGGAAGGAACCTCCTAAAGCAGGAATTCGTCCCATTAAAGTTTTCATCAAAGTAGATTTTCCTGTTCCATTTGGACCCATGATAGCAATCCGATCCCCTCTTCTGACTTTAAAAGTAACTTCTTCCAAAACACGATCATAACCAATCTTTAAATGATCCACCGTCAATACCTGTTCACCACCTTTTAAGCGGGCTTTAAAATGAGCATGGAAATTTCTTTTCGTATCTTGAATCGGATCGATTTTCTCCATCTTATCTAAATATTTGATTTTACTTTGGGCAAAAGAAGCCTTATTAGCTTTATATCGAAATTTCTCAATCAAAGTTTCCAGACGTTCAATATCTTTCTGTTGTCGAACGTAGGCTGCTTGTTGACGTTCTAAGTCATGTTCTCTTTCTTGTACAAAATGGGAATAATTTCCCGGGTAACGCTTCATTGAGCCAAACTCCATGTGATAAACCACTTCAACAGTATGGTCCAGAAACATTCGATCATGTGACACAATTAAAACAGCTTTCGGATAATTTTTAATATAACCCTCTAACCATTCAATAGCTTCAACGTCTAAATGATTGGTTGGTTCATCCAATAATAACAGATCCGGTTTTGACAGTAACAACCGTACAAAAGCCAATCTTGTCTTTTGACCTCCCGAAAATGTTCTAACAGTTTTCTTTAAATCTTCTTTGACAAAACCAAAGCGAGTAAAGACTGACATTAATTCACTTTCCCACGTATAGCCTCCCTTTTGTTCGAATTGTTCTTGCAAATAAGCGTATCTGTTTAACACTTCTTCACTATGATCCTGTGCCATCCGCATAGTTAACCGATTCATTTCTTTTTCAATTTGAAATAAAGGATCAAAAATTTGATATAGTTCCTCTTCTACGGTTGCTTCATTTCGTGCGAAGACTTTCTGTGAAAGATAACCAATGCTTGTGCCATTTTGTTGGTTGACTGTTCCTTCATCAAAACACTCTTCACCGGTAAGGCATCGTAGAAAAGTGGTCTTACCACAACCATTGCGACCAACCAACGCTATTTTTTCCGTTCCTTTCACCATGAAATTAACATTTTCAAACACATCATTTCCGGCAAATGATTTTTTTGCTTTATTAACTTGATATAACATTTCTAACCTCTAAAAAAGGATGGTAACCCATCCTAAAAATCCAAGTTCTTCGGTGTACGGGCAAAAGGAATGACATCACGAATGTTTTTCATTCCTGTCACATACATCACCAAACGTTCAAATCCCAAACCAAATCCAGCATGTTCACAACCACCATAACGACGCAAATCCAAATACCATTGATAATTGTCTAGATTCATACCAAGATCCTTCATCTTCTTTTCTAAAAGTTCCAAACGCTCTTCACGTTGTGAACCGCCAACCAGTTCTCCTACTGTAGGAACTAATAAATCTGTTGCCGCTACTGTTTTCCCATCTTCATTTTCACGCATATAGAAAGCCTTTATTTCCTTTGGATAATCTGTCAAGAAAACAGGCCCTTTCACCACTTGATCAGTGAGGTAACGTTCGTGTTCCGTATTTAAATCCATGCCCCATTCAATCTGGTTATTTTCAAATTTAACATCAGCTTTCTTTAAGATTTCAATAGCTTCAGTATATGACATTCTTCTAAAAGCAGTAGAACGAACATGATTTAGACGTTCCAACAGACTTGTGTCAATCCGTTCATTGAAGAAGTTCATTTCTTCCGGACACATCTCCATGACATAATCAATACAGAATTTAACCATATCTTCAATAACATCCATATCATATTCCAAATCCGCAAAAGCCATCTCCGGTTCAATCATCCAGAATTCCGCAGCGTGTGTTGTTGTGTTACTTTCCTCTGCTCTAAAAGTTGGTCCAAAAGTATAAACATCGCGAAAAGCCAGCGCAAAAGCCTCAGCCTGCAATTGACCCGACACCGTTAAACTAGCATGCTTACCAAAGAAATCTTCTTCCATCTTTTCACCATAATTAGTGGTAACAGTAAATGTTTCTCCAGCTCCCTCCGCATCTGCTCCTGTGATGATAGGGGTGT
The DNA here is from genome assembly GCF_000177375.1 of Bulleidia extructa W1219. GTDB lineage: Bacteria > Bacillota_I > Bacilli_A > Erysipelotrichales > Erysipelotrichaceae > Bulleidia > Bulleidia extructa. The sequence goes on along the minus strand of NZ_ADFR01000004.1, from coordinate 3,686 downwards.
TCACATACACGAATCCTTGTTCTTGAAAAAAGGTATGAATAGCCATTGCCAATACCGATCTAACCCTAAAAACAGCCGAAAGAGTATTGGTTCTTGGTCTTAAATGAGCAATTTCTCTTAAATATTCTAAACTATGACGCTTTTTTTGTAGTGGATAAGTATGATCCGCTAATCCTTCTAAGCGAATTTCCTTTGCTTGTACTTCAAAAGGTTGCTTGGCATCTGGGGTCAATATCAACTTTCCAATCACCGAGATCGCTGTACCTGTTAGATATTTAGAAACTTCTTCGTAGTTACTCAAAGTATTCGCATCATAAACAATCTGGGCATTACTAAAATAAGTCCCATCATTCAAAGAAATAAAGGATACGTTCTTTCCGGCACGATTGGTACGAATCCAACCTTGTAGTTGCACGTATTCAACTTGATCTTTTTCCAATTCGACTTCTGATTTTGTTAAGCGATAAATATCGCGAATACTCATTTCACCTGGCATTATTTAAACTCCTTTATTTTGTTGCTTTTCATTAGTTTCGAAGACCAGTTCTTGAATCTTTGAAACTACATCAATATGCCGTACAGACACATGGCTTGGAACAGAAAAATGATCCATAGCAAAAGACACAAATCCTTCAATTCCAGCATCAACCAATAAATCAACCGTTTCTTGAACATCTTGCGAAATAGTTAAAATCGCAATGCGTGTTCCTTCTGGCATATATCGATTCAAATCACTCAATGGATATACCGGAATACCACCAATTTCTTCTGAACTTGGTTCTAAATCGAAAGCACAAACAATGGTTCCGACAATATGATTCCAGTGATTATAGTTCAACAAAGCTCGCCCTAAGTTACCCGCACCTACCAGAATGATTTTTTCATCAAAATTAACCCCCAGTTCTTCGGAGAAAATTTCAATCAATCGAGTGACATCATAACCATAACCTTGTTTACCCAGATTACCAATAAAGCTAAAATCACGGCGAATTGTGGTTGGTTCAATCGAAACTAATTCCGCCAATTCACGCGACATGATGCGATTGGTACCATCTTCTTGAAGTTTACGTAGTGCTTTTAAATACAGTGGATAACGTTGCAACGTTGCCCGTGGAACATTCTTCTCATTTTTATCATTCATAATCATCACCAGTTTCATTTTATTCCAAATCGGCTCATTTGTGAAATACTAAACAGACAATTCCATACTGGAATCGGCTGAATCTTCCCACGAACCAAACTCTTTTCTTTGCCAAGCCACCCAAGCTGCCGCACCAATCATCGCCGCATTATCAGTACATACTGATAAAGGTGGTAAAATCAATTCTGTTTCCGGGAAAGCACGCATTCTTTCCAATATTATTTCTCTTAACCGAGAATTAGCCGCAACTCCACCAGCCAAAACAACCATAGCCGGTTTTTTATCACGTACGGCCACCATTGTCTTATCTACCAAAGAATGAACCGCTACCTCTTGAAACGCAAAAGCAACATCTTCTTTCACTAAAGGGCGACCCATTTTTTCTTCTCTTTGAATCAACTGAAGAACAGAGGATTTCAAACCGGAAAAACTAAAGTCATAAGCCCCTTCTGTTTTTGGAGTTTTTAAAAAATAATGTGTCTTCCCCTGTTTTGCCAATTGATCAATAATCGGTCCACCAGGATATCCCGTCCCTAAAACACGAGAAACTTTATCATAAGCTTCTCCCACCGCATCATCTAATGTATCACCAATGATTTCAAAAGAATAATCTTCTTTCATCCAAATCAATTGACTATGTCCTCCTGAAATCACTAACGCTAATAAAGGAAATTTTAATTTTTGCACAAAAGCATTTGCGTAAATATGTCCTGCCATGTGGTTCATTGGCAACATTGGTTTTTGGTACATCCAAGCCAAAGTCTTAGCGGCTTGTACTCCTACATGTAATGAACCGATCAATCCCGGCCCTTTTGTGTATGCGATTGCATCTACCTCTTCAACCGACATCCCCGCTTTTTCTAAAGCCTCTTTGATGACAACTGATATTTTTTCAACATGAAGGCGAGAAGCCACCTCCGGTACTACCCCTCCAAATTGCTTATGGGTATCGATTTGAGTTGACACCACATTACTCAATATCACATGTCCGTCTTCCACAATGGCACAAGCCGTTTCATCACAACTGCTTTCGATTGCTAATATTTTTGCCATAAACTTCCTCCTAAAGCATTCGACTCATCACCCATGCGTCTTCTTGATTTTCATAATAACGATAACGAATATTCATTTTTTCAAATCCGCACACCTTATATAAATGGATGGCGGTTTGATTACTCTCTCTGACTTCTAATTGACAACATTCACAACTTTTTTTTCTCATTTTTTCTAAGCTAAAGCGGATCAGTTCTTTCGCAATACCTTGTCCTTGGTATTCAGGATCCACGGCAATGCGTGTGATATCACCTATTTCAAAAGTCACCCAGAAATCAATAAATCCTAAAATCTCATTTTTTTCATAGACATATAAATTAGAATACGGATTATTCTTTAATTCATTCTGATAATTCTCTTTCGACCAAGAACCATATTTAAAAGCCCGTTGATCAATTGCTTCAATACGAGATAAATCTTCTACATTCGCTTGTCGAATCATTTGATCAAATAAGCCTCATTCGCTTTTAAATAATTAGGTTTCACATGATCTACATCTTCCTGCAAAATCCACTTATCTTTTAAATCATAAAAATGTTGCACAAGATCCAACGTAGACTTTTCTTGATTAATCAAATGTACATCGCCTATTAATTTAATTTCCCGATTCAATTGATCAATCGGTTGAATAGTTTCTTCTCCAATAAGGTTACCTTGTTCATAAATGGCAGTATACACCCTTTTTCCACGTGCGTCTAAAATGACTTGACCACTATTTTTCCCAGCTAATAATTGTAGAGAACTAACGGTATAAAAAGGAATTTTTCTTAAACTGGCCAGCACTTTTGCGATCGTCAAAGCAATACGAACTCCTGTATAAGAGCCCGGCCCGTTGGTTACTACAACCGCCTCAATATCATTCACCTCTAAATTAGCCATATCTAATAGATGATTTAGTTCCACAAACACTTCTTCCGACTGCCTTTTAGGAATCTCCTTTTGTACTTTAGCCAATACTTGCTTTTCATTCATTAAACCAAGTACAAGATACTGCATACTCGTATCTAAACATAATACAATCATTGTAATTCCTCCAAGAAATTCTCATATTGTTTTCCGTTTGCCTCAAAATGATATACACGAGAATCATCTGATTGAATCGTTACGGTACAATTCAAATATTCATCCGGCAATAAATACGACATAAAATGACTCCATTCAATAACCGTCACCGCTTCTTCATCAAAATATTCATCAAAACCAAGATCTTGTATCATCCCTTCCAAACGATAGGCATCGATATGATTTAAAACTATTCTTCCTTTATAAATTTTTTGAATATTAAACGTAGGCGAGGTAATCGTTTTTGAAACGTTCAATCCTTTTCCAATACCTTTTGTCAATGCCGTTTTTCCAGCACCTAAATCACCATCCAACAAAAGCAAAAAACCAGGAAAAGCCTGTTTTCCTATTTTTTCTCCCAAATAAAAAGTTTCTTGAATAGAATGACTTATATATGTATATGCTTTCATAATCTCACCATGAAAAATTA
>NZ_ADFR01000005.1 GCF_000177375.1 Bulleidia extructa W1219 | reverse complement strand
TTGTTGATAATCGTATATCCGCTCTTCATATCCCCTTCAATCTTCGTCGTATACCCTTCTACCTTCTCTTCTTTCACCGTATACTCGATCTCTTGGCCATTCTCATACTTCTCTAAGTTCGTAAAGGTATATTGCCAATCTTTGTCCTTTGTCAATGCCTGACTTCCTACTTTCTTCCCATTGGCATACAGGTTCACCACAACACGGTTCCCCTCTTTCCCAATCCATTTCTTCCTCACAGCTATCGTTACCTTCCCTGTAATCCTATTCGTGATCGTATACCCACTCTTCGCTGTCCCTGAAATGGTCGTCTCATATCCCTCTACCTTCTCTTCTCTGACTGTATACTCAATCTCATGACCATCCGAAGCATACTTCGCTAAATTGGTGAAACGGTACTTCCAATCATTTGTTGCCTTACTTAATGTTACTCTTTCTTTCACCACTCCATCCGCTAACAACTCTACCTTAGCTAAAGCCCCTTCTTTTCCAATCCATTTCTTCTCGACTGAAACACTGACTTTCTCTATATTTGTATTCGTGATGGTGTATCCGCTTTGTTGGTTACCGGTAATCTTACTTTCATAATTCATCGGTGTCTCTTCTTTCACCGTATACTCAATCTCATGACCATCCGGTGCATACTTCGCTAATTCTTTGAACTCACCTTTCCAACTTCCACCTTCATTTAACTCAATCTGTTTCTGAACTACTCCATCTGCCATTAAGTTTACCTTGACGGATGTCTGTTTTGGTCCATTCCACTTCTTCTCCACACGGACACTCACCTTCTCCGTATTCGTGTTCTTAACCACAAAGCCATTGGCAACATTACCTGTAATCTCACTTTCATAGTTGGCTATAGCGTCTTCTTTGATCTCATATTTGATCTCGACTCCATCTTTATACTTCTCCAAGCCCGCAAAGGTATGTCTCCAATTATGCGCTGAATCCAATGTCGTTGATAAGATCTCTTTCCCATTCGCTATCAAACGGATCGTCGCACTGTTTCCTTCTTTCCCGACCCATTCTTTTCTAACAGCTATTGATACTTTCCCCGCAATTGTATTCGTGATCGTATATCCGCTCTTCGCTGTCCCTGAAATCACCGTCTCATATCCGCTTATCTTCTTCTCTTTTACCCTATACTCAATCTCATGGCCATCGTCTTTATCGTATTTATACAGATCTTTGAACTCACCCTTCCAGTTTGTCCCTTGGTTTAACGTGATCTTCTGATTCGTCGCCTTCCCATCGGCTAACAGTTCTACCTCTACTTCATTCTTGGCCGGTCCAACCCATTTCTTCTCAACTGATACACTTGTTTTTTCTCTGGC
>NZ_ADFR01000006.1 GCF_000177375.1 Bulleidia extructa W1219 | reverse complement strand
TAAGAAAGAGTTTTCAGGTATTTATAAAACAATCCTATTAGCTGGCTTATGTGCTGTTTGTGGTTTGGCATTAGCTTTAGTTAATGCAGTGACAGAACCTAAAATCAAAGAAAATGCTATTGCGGCAGTGAAATCAAATCTGGAAATGATTTGGTCTGGAGGAGTTTTCTCGGATGTCAGTTCGCAATATTTATCCAAAGATAAAACGGGCTTGATTACTGGAGTCTATGAGGCAAAAGATAAAGGATTAGCGTTTACTTTAAAGGTGAAAGGTTATAATGCGGATGGATTTACATTCATTGTCGGCTTTAACAATGATGGAACTGTAGCTGGTTATGGGGCCATTGAAGAAAATGAGACTAAGGGTAAAGGATCCAAAGCCTTTGATGCGGCATATGTTGATAAAATGAAAAAATTGACTTCAAAAGATTCGGTGGAATTGATTTCCGGGGCAACGGTAACAACCATGGGGGTTAGTGATGGATTTAATGCAGCGAAGGCTGTTTTCAATGAAATTAAGGGTATCAGTTATGATCCAAATGCGAAACCT
>NZ_ADFR01000007.1 GCF_000177375.1 Bulleidia extructa W1219 | reverse complement strand
AGAATAGAACGTGATCGGTTGCCTTAGGCAAGCGGTCACTTTTTAGTTACAATCAAGAATCATGGTTAAAAGAAATAAACAGCATTTGGAAATTAAAGTAATCCTGATTGGCAAACGGGTGTTTCTATGGTATCCTTTTTACTGGCATCTTATGTTTTTAAGGTGTACTTCACACACAGTGGATTCATGATCCCGTGCACGTAAGTGTTGATGATGTTGGAAACTGTGGAGGATAACAACGGAAAGCGAGGTAAATTAAAAATGACTGTTGTTTCAATGAAGAAAATGTTAGAGAATGGCGTTCATTTTGGTCACCAAACAAGAAAATGGAATCCAAAAATGAAACCATTCATCTATACAGCTAAAAATCATGTGTATATCATTGATTTGGCTAAAACACAAGAAAAGTTGGATGAAGCTTATGAAGCTTTAAAGAAGATTGCGGAAGATGGTGGAAAAGTTCTATTCGTCGGTACTAAGAAGCAAGCTCAAGCAACGATTTTAGAAGAAGCCCTACGTTCAGGAAGCTTTTATATTAATCAAAGATGGTTGGGTGGTACGTTAACGAACTTCCGTACGATTCAAAAGTCAATTAAGAAGTTGTTGGAAATTGAAGAAATGGAAGCTACCGGTGCGATTAATGTCTATAAAAAGAAAGAACAAGCTCTTCTTCTTAAAAAGAAAGATCGTTTAGAAAATTTTCTTGGCGGTATCAAGGAAATGAAGAAATTACCGGATGCGATTTTTGTTGTTGATCCATTGGAAGAACACAATGCGGTTGCAGAAGCTCGTAAATTGGGTATTCCTGTGTTTGCGTTGATCGATACAAACGCGGACCCTGATATGGTTGACTATCCAATTCCATCCAATGATGATGCTTTGCGTTCTGTTAAATTAATGGTTTCAGCTATTGCAGATGCTTTGGTGGAAGCTAAGGGCGGTGTCTTAGAAGTAGCTCACCAAGAAGATGAGGCAGAAGTGGATATTACCATGAAAGATGTTATTGTCGAAGTAGATCGTCAAGCGGCTGAATACGAAAAGAAGAGAAGGCAAAAGATGGAAGAACGTCGTGCTCAAATGGCCAGTCGTCGCCAAAATGGTGAACGTCGTGTGTTTAAAAGAGACGGTGTTCGTCCGGTAGCTGAAGGAGAAAAGAAGGTAGAAGCTCCTAAGGAGGAAAACTAATCATGGCCATTACTGCAGCTCAAGTAAAGGAATTACGTGAATTAACTGGAGCAGGGATGCTCGATTGTAAAAATGCTTTAACAGAAACGAATGGCGATGTTCAAGCGGCGATTGACTGGTTACGTGAACGTGGTATTGCCAAGGCTCAGAAAAAGTCAGGTCGTATTGCGGCTGAAGGCTTAGCTAAGGTGGTTATAGAAGGCAATAAGGCAATTGCGGTTGAGGTGAACTCAGAAACAGATTTCGTTGCTAAGAATGAACAATTCTTAACATTACTGGATACAGTAGCTAATACCATTTTACATAGCCAAGCTAAGGTAAATGAAGAAGCTTTAGAATTGGCTACGGCTGATGGCCATTTGAAGGATACGATCGTAAATGCAGTTGCAACCATTGGGGAGAATATTACTTTACGTCGCTTTGAATTGCTTGAAAAGGCGGATGATGAAATCTTCGGTTCGTATACGCACCAAGGTGGTCGTATTGTATCGGTTGTTGTAGTGAAAGGCACAGATGATGCTCAAGTAGCGAAGAATATTGCGATGCAAGTGGCTTCTATGAATCCAAGTTATATTTCTCGTGATTATATGCCAAAGGAAATCGTGGATCATGAACGTGAGATTCAAGTTCAATTATTAAATAATGACGAATCCTTAGCTAATAAGCCTGAAAAAGTGAAAGCCGGTATCTTAGAAGGTCGTTTATCGAAGTCTTTGCAAGATATGTGTTTAGTAGATCAAGAATACTTCTTAGATACAAATTTAAAGGTGAAGGATTTCTTGAAAGAAAATCATGCTGAAGTGACACAAATGGTGAAGTATGCTGTTGGTGAAGGCATTGAAAAGAAGGAAGATGACTTTGCGGCTGAAGTGGCAGCAATGGCTAAAAATTAAGAATAATCAACTTAGTTTTTAATCATTTGTTGATAAGGTAATCTTTTAAGTTTATTATTTCTAAAAATGCAAAATACCGAGAGGTTCTATAAATAGGATCCTTTCGGTATTTTTTCTTAGATATATAGATGAATTTCATACGATAAAATCAAGAATGAAATTTGTCTTTTTTAATTTTTGTAATTCTTTACTCTTGATCAAATCTTTTTTTACACCGTATCCATTTGCATATATGATGGCCAAATTTGAAAATGTGGGGGCATATTTCTGCTACATCCTGATTTCGTAGTACATTTTGGCTTGCAAATCATTTTTTGAAACGTACTTTCCTTCCATGTAATAATCTTCCATCAGTACAGAGGCAATACCATTTCCATTAATGGAAAGTGAATCATAAAATAGAGTTTAAATATATCGGTAAAGAAAAAATCTTTGAAAATTCTTTAGTCTCTTATTTTAAGAAACATGGGAAGATTAAGGTAATGAAAGTGAAAGGAGATACGAGCGATCAATTGCTTGATTGGAAGATAACAGGATAGAGTCATCGTATATAGGAAATTTTAACTTTTTTAGATGAGTTGCAGAGAACTTATTGTTTTAAAAGACTATGTAAGAAACCTTGTCTAATGCCTTCTTGACTGACTTGAATTTCAGAGATTTGAAAATGATGGATTAAAGATAAAATCATTTTCAATCCTGGTAGAATCAAGGGTTGACGACTTTCAGGAACATATTGTTGGATAAGTCTTCTTGTTTCAAAATGATTTGTAAGAAGATGTTGGTAGAAAGACTGAATATCAGTTGCTTTTAAAAGCGGAGAAATGATATGGGGTTGAAGAACTTGACCAATGGCTCGAATGGTTCCACCAATGCCTAAAACAGTGGCTTTATGAAATAATAAATTAGGGTTAAGATTAGTTGTTTTTCTGAGAATGGATGCCAGTTGTTCTAAAGAATAAGGTTCATTTGCTAAACGAACGCAACCCAAAGGGATAGAATACAGCTCTTTTTTTTGGCCGGTTTGATGAATTAATTCTGTTGAACCACCACCAATATCAAAGGCAAACCATTCTTTTAAATCCGGATGATTGGCTTCAATGGCTAAGCTATCGTAATAGGCTTCCTCTTCTCCTTTTAAAGGATAGATAGGATAGCTGAATGACATCAATTCTGATAACAAAGCTGATTGATTTTGAATACGTGCCGGTTCTGTAATCACAATATGGACATGTTGGATTTGATGGTTATGTAGATATTCTTTAAAGTAAGCAATGGTATCATAGGCAATACTTAATCCTTTTTGACTCATCAAACGGTTAGAATCGACGTATTGAATCAAATGTGCCGGTACAGATTCATGATAAATGGTTTCTTTTTTTTGATTATATACTTCTAATACAATGGTGTTGGAACCTAAGTCAATGATAGCAATTGGAAACATCATTTCTCCTCTTTGTCATTTCTTTAACTATGGTATCTCAAACCGGAAGAAATTTATAGTATAATGATAAAAAATGGAGGCAACATGTACAAACGTGTTTTATTAAAACTAAGTGGTGAAGCTTTAGCAGGTTCAGAAAGAAACTTTGATTCGAACATTCTAAGCCAGTTGGCTGAGGAGATTCGAGAAGCTCATGATAAAGGAATAGAAATTGCGATTGTCGTTGGTGGTGGTAATTTCATTCGGGGTAAGGTTGTTGCAGAAAACGGTTTCGATCGTGTTCAAGGTGATAACATGGGCATGTTAGCGACGGTGATCAATGCCTTAGCCATTCAATCTCGTTTAGAGGACATTGGTGTGGATACTCGTGTGATGACATCTATTGAGATGCAAAAGGTAGCGGAGCCTTTCATTCAAAGAAGAGCGATTCGCCATTTGGAAAAAGGAAGAGTGGTTATTTTTGGTGGTGGGACGGGATCTCCCTTCTTTTCAACCGATACAACGGCCGCTTTAAGAGCTTCAGAAATTAAAGCAGATGTGATCTTGATGGCTAAAAATGGTGTGGATGGTGTGTATAGTGCTGATCCTAAGAAGGATGAGTCTGCCACCAGGTTTGACCATTTGAGTTATATGGACTTGTTGAATAAGAATTTACAAGTGATGGATTCAACCGCCACAAGCATGTGCAAAGATAATCATATTGAGTTAGTTGTCTTTAACATGAACGAAAAAGGCAATATTGTAAAAGCCATGAGTGGAGAAAAAATTGGTACCAGTATTACAAAGGAGGATAAATAATGGCATACCCAATCATTGATAGTTGCAGCATGAAGATGGATAAGGTTATGGATCATCTTCAATCAGAATTGAATACAGTTCGCACCGGTATGGCGAATGCTAAATTGATGGATCGTGTAGAAGCGGATTACTATGGAACCCCAACACCATTAAATCAGATTGCGGGTATTTCCGTATCAGAAGGTCGTACTATCGTGATCAAACCCTATGATCCCTCTTCATTAAAAGAGATTGAAAGAGCTTGTAATGAAGCTAATTTAGGTATGGCACCTCAAAATGATGGAACTGTCATTCGGTTAACGGTTCCTCAGTTAACCGGTGAGACACGTAAAGAAATGTCTAAAAAAGTTGGCCAAATTGCAGAAGAATCAAAAATCCAAATTCGAAATATTCGTCGTGATGCCATGAATGTTGTGAAAAAGGACAAGGAAATGGATGAAGACATGCAAAAGGATATGGAGAATGAAATTCAGAAATTGACGGATAAGTATGTCAAGAAGATTGATGAACAAGCAAAGGCAAAAGAGGCGGAAGTTTTAAAGGTTTAAAGAAGAGCTGGAGATGAATAGACTCTGGCTTTTTTATTGATAAAGTAAAAGTAAAGTGCTAAGGAAATGAAAAGAAAAAGTCATTTTAGAAATGATGTAATTAATCAAACTATGAAGTGAACTAGGAAAAAGAGTGCATAATGAGTCATTATACACAGGAAAATTTTCAAGAATGGATATTTTTCATTGATTTTAAAATGACTTATTTTGTAGGTGAATTTGCGAAGACAGAACATTTAAATTTGGATGATAGTGTTGAATCACTAGATGAATTGAAAAACTGGATGTTGGCTAATTTTAGTGACATTAATCAATTTAAGGCTAAGTAAAGACGGAATGACACAACAAAATTGTGTATTTTAGATCAACTGCTAATAACGGATATAGCGGGGATTTAGAGATTGCACTTATCCCCGAGTGGTTTAGAACAGAAATTCTAAAAGAAGAACTTGATAGAAATGGTGTGCTTGTAGAAAAGGCAAATGTATCTGAAACAGAAAAGTTTGCACTGTTATTTGAATTTGATGGTGATGTCAATGCAATTAGACATGTTCTATATAACTGTTCTGCATCAAGACCATCTATTGAATCAGAAACCAAAGAAGATATGATTGAACCTGGAACAGAAACACTATCGCTTACAGCAGATCCAAGAGAAGACGGTCTTGTAAAATCAAGAACTGGAGATACCACATCAGCAGATACTTATGCTAATTGGTATAAGAATGTGTATGTACCACAGGCTAAAGGTGAAACACCTAAACCTACAGGACATTAAGGAGGATTTGTATGCTAGAAAAAACAGTAAGAGTAGGAGAGGTTGATGTAAAGTTTCGTTCATCTGCTACGATACCAAGACTATATAGAATTAAATTTAAGAGAGATATATTCAAAGACCTATCAAAGTTAGAAAAAACTTTCAAAGCAAGCGAGGGGTCTTTTGAAATTGATGACCTTGAGATATTTGAAAATGTAGCCTGTATCATGGCTTACCATGCAGATAGGAGTATTCCGGGTAACATTGATGATTGGCTAGACCAGTTTGAGATGTTTTCAATCTACGAAATACTACCTGAAATACTTGAACTTTGGGGGGCAAACCTAGAAACGGAGGTTCAGTCTAAAAAAACTTCCAAAGAATAGCAGGGAAATGACAACGGCCCTATTTCTACTTAGATGCGTGGAAATAGGGATAAACATTTCTGAACTGGATTTACTAACCATAGGTATGGTACTTGATATTTGGACTGAGAAATCAAATGATGGGGCAAAGTACAGCAAGGTTGCAGGACAAGCTGAGTTTGACAGGTTCTAATATTATTGAAATGTGAAGTTGTTAATGATATAATATATACAATAATTTTTACAGAAAACTTGTAAAAATTGTTCTCCAACCTTGAGTATTGGTTAAATGCAGAGATAACTCATTTTAATGAGTTCAGCTAAGAAGGTGACACGGTGTCCGCTATCTCGTGCGTAATCAGATGTACGGAGTCAAGGAGAAAGGAGAAACGTTCATGGCAAAGAAAAACAGAGTATCTGGAAAGACACATACTCAACAACAACTTAATGATTATGCAAATCAAAATAATCCAAATAACAAAGCTTACACTGCCAGGAAGTCAAATGATAAAATGACTAAAAAGGTATTTTGTAAACAAGATGCGAAACGACAAGCTAAGCAACAGGCGAAGTTTGAAGCCGAAAATGGAGTTATGTATCCGCTTGATTGGATGTGTTATAGCAATCCGTATGATTTCGATTAATCATTAATAGTGAACGAAGAAAGCATCAATCATAAATGGTTGGTGCTTTTTTGTGCTCAGAGAAATCTGGGCTTTTTTTATGCCCATTTGTAGGAAGGAGAGCTTAAAGTGACCAATAGAATTAAAGGTATTACGGTTGAAATTGGTGGAGATACTACCGGTTTCGATAAAGCATTAAAAGGTGTAAACTCTACAATAAAAAATACGCAGTCACAGCTTTGTGATGTAAATAGGCTTCTTAAACTTGATCCTTCCAATGCCAAGCTACTTGCTCAAAAACAGCAGCTACTACAAAAGGAAATCGCTGAAACAAGTAGTAAGCTAGATGCCTTAAAGGAGGCAGATAAACAAGCAAAAATACAGCTTGAAAATGGAGAACTTGGTCAAGACAAGTATGATGCTTTTCAAAGAGAAATCATCAAAACAGAAAATAACCTAAAGTCACTTCAAGAAGAGGCAAAAAAAGTACCATTTTGTTTAATATGAGAAATTTCTATTTGAGTTTTCCGATTTTCCAGACACTGTCTGGAAAATTAAGCTGGTCTCACTACTGTGAATTACTTTCCATAAGCGATGAGAAGAAAAGAAGTTTTTATGAAAAAGAAACTATCAATGCGAATTGGTCTGTAAGAGAGCTAAAGAGGCAAATAAAAACATCACTTTTTGAAAGACTGTTACTTTCATCGGGAGATGAAAATAAAGAAAAGGTATTAGAGTTAGCCTTAAAGGGAAATGAAATAAATAAGGCAAGTGATGTTGTAAAAGATCCTTATGTATTTGAGTTTTTAGGAATACCAGAAGAAAAGCCAATTATGGAAAGTGATTTAGAAAAAGCCCTAATAACTCATATTGAAAAATTCTTGCTTGAACTTGGCAAGGGCTTTATGTATGTAGGTTCACAACAAAGAGTAACACTTGGGAATACCCATTATTATGTTGATATGGTATTTTACAACAAGATACTTAAGAGCTATGTTTTGATTGAGCTAAAAACAGGAAAGCTAATGCTGGAATCAGTCGGACAAATCAATATGTATCTTAACTACTACAAGACAGAAGTTAATGACGATACGGATAATGAGCCGATTGGAATTATCCTTTGTACTGATAAGGACAGTATACAGGCAGAATATGCACTTGGCAGTTTGTCCAATAAGATATTTGCTTCTAAGTACACGCTATATATTCCTGATAGAGAAGAGTTAGAAGAACAGGTCGAAAGAGTTTTAAGGAATTACAAGGAAAAATAAAGTTAATTGAAAATCGTGCAACGGGCATTGCACAATTATAGAAACCAAAATAATTTATGAATGATTGGAGAAGTGGAATAATAATCTGCTTCTCTTTTTTGTTGCAAGGAGGAAAAAATGAGTGATAACAAAAAATACTATTATCTCAAGCTAAAGGAAGATTTCTTTACAAGTGAAACCATAACTTTGTGAAGCCATAACTTTACTTGAGAGTATGAAAGACGGAATTATGTATTCCAATATTCTACTAAAGCTGTATCTGATGAGCCTTAAAAATAACGGCAAGCTGATATTTAGAGATACCATTCCGTATACAACTGAAATGATTGCCACCATAACACGCCATCAAGTAGGTACTGTGGAGAGGGCAATAAAAATCTTTTTGGAGTTGGAATTGATAGACTAATTACCCGATAACATTTTGTATATGGCAGATGATTATTTTGACGAATTGATCTGATAAAAAAGTCAGGTATACCTATGTCTTCCCATTGACAGGCACTATGGAAAAGAATGCACTTGCCTTAAGATGATCAATGAACAATAGATTTTTAGCTGGTGTCTAGTTGTAGGATTATATTTCAATTGAGAGATGAAAAAGGTAGAATAGTAGGTAGTATGGAGAATTCTATGAAATCAATCAATCATATCGCTATCATTATGGATGGCAATGGTCGTTGGGCGAAGGCACAAGGGAAAATCCGGACAGCAGGGCATTTGGCTGGTGCTGAAAATGTGCGAACGATATCCATTGCTGCAGATCAATTAGGAGTAAAACACTTGACTCTCTATGCATTTTCAACTGAAAATTGGAAAAGAAGCCAAGATGAAGTGAGCTATATTATGAAATTACCGGCTATTTTCTTCAAGAAGTACATGAAGGAATTTATTGATCGAGGTTTTCGTATGGAAATCATTGGTGAATTAGATCCATTACCTAAAAGTACGAAGCAGGTGTTATTAGAAGCGGAGGAAGAATCGAAGAGAAATGCAGGTCTTCATTTGAGTATTTGTATGAATTACGGAGGTCAAAGCGAAACCGTCATTGCAGCGAAACGGTATGCCCAAGCTTTACGGGAAAATCCAAATTTAGAGCTGACCATAGAAAATTTTCATGAATACCTGCTAACAAAAAATTTACCACCGGTGGATTTGATGATTCGTACTAGCGGAGAACAAAGGATTTCTAACTACTTACCATGGCAATTAGCTTATGCGGAATTTATGTTTGTCCAAGAAAGTTGGCCGGAGTTTAGTGAAGACGTATTGAAACGTTGCATGGAAGAATATGTGCATCGGGATCGTCGCTTTGGAGGTGTGAAAGAATGAATACTTTAATTAGAAAAACCTCATGGGCGTTGGTGATTATTATAATAACGATTCCGCCATTATTAATGGGGGGATACTATGTATTGGCGTTGGAGACTTTATTGGCTCTAGCTTCTGCTTATGAAATAGCGTGTTTAGGAAATAAAAACTATGTGGTCTTGAACATTTCCGTGAATTTTGGTTTTATGTTACTGATGGGGATGGCTCCTATTTCCTTTCGAATGATGGTGATAGGAGGATTCTTATTCCTTTATTTCTTGTTTGCACTAATTATCCCGAATTATACCATTGAAAAAAGTGTTTATAGCTTTTCAATGTCCTTATTGGTTGGTTTGGCGATTGAAGCTTTACACAGCATTTACACCACTTCCGGAACTTTTGGATCAAGAATGATGATGTTTGTGATTCTAGCTTGCTATATGTGTGATAGCTTTGCCTATATTTGCGGTTTTTTCTTCGGTAAGCACAAATTAGCTCCTAAAATCAGTCCTAAGAAAACTTGGGAAGGGGCTATTGGGGGATATATCTTTGGAACAACTTTATCTTATGTGTATGCCTTGTTCTTTTTGCAGGATGTTAAAGGATGGTGGTTGATTTTAGTAGCTCTTATTTTACCATTTGTGGCTCAAGTTGGAGATTTAAGTTTATCTAATGTCAAGCGTCATTTTGGGATCAAAGATTTCAGTCATTTAATTCCTTATCATGGGGGCGTTTTGGATCGTATTGATTCTCTTGTCTTTTGTTTAATGATTATGAACGGTTTGTTGATTGCCGGAGGAATTTTAGGATGAAACGGTTGGTTTTATTAGGGGCTTCAGGATCCATTGGTGAGCAAACATTGGATGTTATAAAGCAATATCCAAATGAATTTGAATTAGTAGCTTTGTCTGTTGGTCATCGCTTATCTTGTTTGCAAAAAGCGATAGCTGATCATCCGGAATTAAAAGTGATTTGTGTACAAGAAGAAAAAGATGCTTTATCCTTGAAAAAGGATTATCCTCATTTAGAAATCACTTATGGAGACGATGGTTTAAAGTTATTAAGTGAAATGGATTATGATGTGTTGGTGAATGCCCTTGTCGGCTTTGTCGGTTTTTATCCAACCGTATATGCTTTAGAAAGTGGTCATGATGTTGCCCTAGCGAATAAAGAATCTTTGGTTGTTGGCGGGGAAGTGATTCAAAGTATCTTAGAAAAAACAGGAAAGAAACTATATCCTATTGATTCTGAACATTCGGCTATTTTTCAATGTTTGCAAGGGGAAAATCCAAAAGAGGTGAAACATTTGTGGATAACCGCTTCCGGTGGATCTTTTCGGGAATTGACAAGAGAAGAATTAAAGAATGTTTGCGTAAAACAAGCCCTTAATCATCCAAACTGGAAAATGGGAGCGAAAATTACCGTTGATTCAGCAACTATGATGAATAAAGGATTTGAAGTGATAGAAGCCCACTATCTTTTTGGATTACCGTATGATCAAATTAAAGTAGTCCTACATCCTCAATCTATCGTACATTCTATGGTGGAATTTCAGGATCATAGTTTCATGGCTCAACTAGGATCTGCTGACATGCGTTTACCGATTCAATACGCTTTGTCTTATCCGAATCGATGGGATTTAAAACAGGATTATCCTTTTGATCCTTCTTTAGGGGTGAATCTTTCTTTTCAGGAAATAGATTTTGTTCGCTTTCCTTTGTTGAGATTGGCTTATGAAGTTGGTGAAAAAAGAGGAAATCAACCTATTTTAATGAATGCGGCGAATGAAGTCGCAAATCTTGCGTTTCGAGAAGGAAAGTTATCTTTCTTGGATATTGAAAATTGTATTCAGGATTGCTTGAATTACTTTCCGTTTGAAACAATTTCAACAAAAGAAGAGGTGTTTCATATACATCAAGAAGCCACTTCTTATTGTCAAAAAAAATGGAGAAAACAATGAATTTAATTATTTTTTACTTGTCTTATCGTTTATCGTTGCTATTCATGAGTTTGGGCATTTATTGGCAGCGAAATCTTTTGGAGTGTATTGTTATGAATATGCGATCGGCATGGGCCCGCAATTTTGGAAAGTCAGAAAAAAAGAAACGACTTATGCTCTTCGTTTATTACCAATTGGTGGTTTTGTGGCCATGGCGGGTGCTCCTGAGGATGATGAAAACTATCCGGATATTGAAGTGCCAAAGGGCCGCCATTTAACAGAAAAAAAGACATGGCAACGTATCGTCGTTATGTTGGCTGGAGTCATCATGAACTTCTTATTAGCTTGGGTTTTATTTTCAATATGTTTGGTATCTACAGGGCGTTATCAAGAACAACCCAAAGCGATTGTAGGAGAGGTTTTCAAAAATTCAGCTGCTAGTGAGGCCGGTTTACAAAGTGGAGATATTATTCAAGACATTGCTTCTCCAAGCGGAAACCATGTGAAACCATATTTGTTTAGCGAAATGCCGAAGTTTGAATCGAGTGAAGCATATACGGTGACAGTATTACGTAATGGAGAAAGCAAAACTTTCACCATTCGTCCAAAATACAATGAGAAAGAAAAGCGGTATTTGATTGGTATTAGCTCTAAACCATCACCAATCAAGAAGGTTAATTTTTGGAATATGTGGTGGTATGGGGCTTTGACTTTCAAAGAAGTGTCCGGTTTGATGGCAAAAACCATCGTTCATTTGTTCCAAGGAATTGGTCTTAAGAATATAGCTGGTCCTGTAGGAATTTACCAAGCAACAAGTCAATCGGCTTCTATGGGCCTTATACCACTATTGTTCTTAATGGCTCAATTGAGTTTGAATGTTGGTATTTTTAATTTATTGCCATTGCCGGTTTTAGACGGTGGTCAAATTGTCATGACTTTAATAGAAGCTATTCTTCATCGACCATTGAAAGAAAAATATAAGTTATGGGTTATGCTGGCTTGTTGGGTGCTATTAATTGGACTGATGATATTTGTGACATGGAATGATATTTCCAGATTGTTATTTCATTAGGAGGGGATATGATTGACTTAGTGGTCGTTGGACATGGAACATTTGCGGTCGATATGGAAAAGGCGGTTAAGTTCTTTGACGGTGAATTGGAAGGGTTTTATGGTTTGGATTGTCAGAAGGGAATCGACTTTGAACAATATAAGACTTCCTTGGAAGTTTTATTCCAAAAGGCAGGTAATGATATTCTTGCCTTAGCGGATATGATGGATGGTTCTCCCTATCGAGCAGCAACGCAATTGGCTAAAGAATTGAGAACATCAAAAAACATTGATGTGATTTCAGGATTTAATTTAGGAATGGTTTTGCAGGCAAATGTAGCAAGAACGTATGTATCTAATGTTCATGATTTAGCTACTCTAGCCTGTGACGTTGGTCACAAACAGATTTTTAATTACGATGAAATTAACGGAGAGGAATAATCCCTTTTTCTAAGGAGATGTGACATGGAAATTAAAGAAGGCTATATGCCATTTCAAGGGTATCAAACCTACTATCGCCTAATTGGTAATCCTCAAAATCCGACTATTGTATTTTTGCATGGCGGACCGGGATCGACACATAATTATTTTGAAGTATTCGATTCTTTGGCGGAAGAAGGTTATTGTTTGGTGATGTATGATCAATTGGGTTGTGGCTTATCGTATGTGGATCATCATCCTGAATTATGGAAAATAGAAACTTGGGTGGAAGAATTAAAAGCATTAAGAGATTATCTTCATTTAGATAAAATTCATCTATTAGGACAATCTTGGGGTGGTATGTTAGCGTTGGAATACATTCTTCATCATCAACCGAAAGGCATAGAATCCCTCATTCTGTCTAGCACTTTGAGTTCTGCCTCTCTTTGGGCGAAAGAACAACATCGTTGGATTCGCTACTTATCCTTAGAAGATCAAGAAGCGATTCAACAAGCAGAAAAGGAAAAGAATTTTTCATCCATAGCGTATCAGGAAGCCAATGATCACTTTATGAAATGGCATTGTGGGGATTTTTCAAATGATCGTTGGGCTTGTCTTCAAAGAGAAAAAAAGATAGGAAAAGAGAGTTATTTAGTAGCGTGGGGTCCTAATGAATATTGTCCAATGGGTACTTTATCTACTTTTGAAGTCAGCGATGAATTGGAAATGATTTCTTGTCCAACTCTTATTATTTCCGGAACAGAAGATTTATGTTCTCCTGTGGTAGCGAAAACAATGTTTGATCGTATTCCTTGTGCTAAATGGGAGTTGGTTTCAGACGCCAGACACATGGTTTTTGTAGATCAGTTTGAGAGATATCAAAGCATCATGAAAGATTGGCTAGGGTAATCAAGGGATTACCTTTTCTTTTGGGAATAATGATTGGAGGTAGTATGTTAAAAAATATACCAGTGATGGAACAACCAAGAGAAAAAGCATTACAATATGGACTCTCTTCACTCAGTAATCGTGAACTGCTTGCTTTACAATTAAGAACCGGTTATCGACATCATTCCGCATTGGAAGTGGCTGATGAAATTTTAGCCAGAGCTGATGGAATTAGCGGATTACCACGTTTATCTAGACAAGAATTAATTCAAATTCCAGGTATTTCTCAAATCAAAGCATTGGAATTATTAGCCATCTTTGAAATTGTTCGCCGATCAAGTGCGGCTAAATTACCGACATTACCGAGGGTTCAGCATCCTTCTGTTTTATTTGACTGGTTAAAGCAAGAAATTGGAACGAGTCTTCAAGAAAAATTCTTAGTGGTTTTTTTGGCGAGTGATCAGAGGGTGTTGAGCTATAAAATTCTTTTTGTGGGGACAATCAATGCATCTATGGTTTTTCCAAGAGAAATATTTAAAGAGGCTTTATTATTGAATAGTCCTAATATTATTTTGGTTCATAACCATCCCAGTGGAAATTTAAGTCCCTCCCAAGAAGATATTTCTTTAACAAAGAGAATTAAAGAAGCGGGGCAATTAATGGGAGTAAAAGTTTTAGATCATATTATCGTGACACAAAGTGATTATTTTTCTTTTGTTCAAGAAGGAATTGAATAGGGTGATGTGATAGAATAAGACTATGAAACAGTGGAATAGGGTAAAGAATTGGTTGCGTAGTGAGGGTAGTGTTCGAAAACTGATCGTGATTGTTCTGATTCTTTTGATAGTTTGGCTATTGAATTCAACCAAGTCGATTTGGTTAAGTTTAGCTCGGAGTATGTGGTCTATTTTTAAGCCTTTTGTGTACGGATTTTCGATAGCGTTTATTTTTGCCCATCCGATTCGATGGTTAGAACAGAAGAGTATTCCTAAAAAAATAGCTGTTTTTTTGGTTTATGGGCTTGTTTTACTGGCGTTATTTCTTTTAGTGGCGAATTTGATTCCGGTCTTAACCGTTCGTTTATCAGCGATGATCAATTCTGTCATTTCGGCAGTAAATGAGTTGTATGTTCGTTATAGTCATTATTTAAGTAACGATAGTGGTACGTTAGCGGTGATGGTTCGAGCTGCGATTCGGCAGTTATCTAGTCTGCAAAATTTAATTCCTGGTGTGACATCAGAATTGCCATCGGTCTTAAATAGTACGATTTCCATGGCGATTACGTTTATTTTTTCCTTTGTTATCAGTGTTTTTATGTCGTTTCAGTGGGATTCTATCAAAGAGACGGTGTCTAATTGGAGCGAGAAGATGAGTCCTAAAGGATCGGAAGTCACTTTTGCGATTGCGGATGAGGTTCAAACATACATTCATTCTTTATTCATACTGATGGTGATTAAGGTAATAGAGTATGCACTTGTGTATTCTTTGTTAGGACATCCGGATTGGTTTATTCTTTGTATTTTAACAGGGTTGGCTTTGTTAGTGCCTTATATTGGACCGATGGCGGTATATGGATTAGCCATTTTAACAGCTGTTGGGATGCCAATTGGACGTTTTGGTTTTTTGGTTGTGATTCTATTGATTTTATCTAATGTAGATGACTATGTGATTTCTCCATTAGTACATGCCCGTAATACATCCATCACCCCTTTATGGGTTTTATTTTCCATTATGGTGGGAAATACGCTCTTCGGTATTATTGGGGTTATTATAGCCATTCCTGTCTATCTAGCCATCCATAAGTTTTTGAAATTACGGAAGTATAGAAAGGATGATAGCTATGAACAAGAAAATTAAAAAAGCCAGTTTAATTCTGGCTTTATGTGTTTCTGTGGTCTTTGGAGGTTG
Source organism: Bulleidia extructa W1219 (assembly GCF_000177375.1). Classification (GTDB taxonomy): domain Bacteria; phylum Bacillota_I; class Bacilli_A; order Erysipelotrichales; family Erysipelotrichaceae; genus Bulleidia; species Bulleidia extructa. The sequence goes on along the minus strand of NZ_ADFR01000007.1, from coordinate 101,124 downwards.
TCAAGCTAAGAAGAAAAAAATTGCATATACCGTTTATCCGGTGGAATATTTATTAAAAATCATCGGACAAGACCAATTGGATATGGTTTCCATTCAGCAAAAAGGAGCTATTAATGTGCAATCCAGCACCAGAAGTGCTCAGACTTCTTCTATTTTAAGCCAAGCGGGTATTTATTTTCATATTGGTTCTTTAGAACCGTATGGTTCAGTTTTAAAAGAGGAGTTGGATTCCTATAGCCGTTTGAAAAAAATTGATCTAAGCAATGGGAATGCGGTTTATGATTTTGGTCGTTATCGAACAGAAGTAAAGAACGGAAAGGAAGTGACTCATGTTGAAAATTACTATGAGGATGCTTCATTTCAACTGGTCGATACTCATAAGCGAGATTTATATCTTTGGTTAGTTCCTATTACAATGCTGTCAATGGCTAAAACCATTCATCAAAACTTAGTTGAACTTTATCCTGAACGTAAAAAACTCTACGATCAACATTTGGCTTTTTTGGAAAATGAACTGATCAGTTTAGATGCAAAATACCAAGATTTAGCGAATCAGTTGGTGAAAGAAAAGAAACGAATTGCTTTTGTGAGTGTTACCAGCAGTTTTGGATCTTGGCAGAAAGCTTATGGTTTTGAAATCTATCCGTTAGTTTTAAGTAAATACGGAGTTCTTCCAAATAGAAAACAATTAGATTTTATTAAAGAAAAAATTAAACAAAATAAAGTTCATTACATTGTACATGAAGAAAATTTAAGCCAAGAAATGGAAGATTTATACCAGAAGGTTAAGAAAGAATTGAACTTAAAGGAAGTTTCTTTATCCAATCTCTCATCTAAACCGGTTACGGATAAAAACAAACAAAAAGACTATGTTTCTATTATGTATGAGAATTACAATCATTTAGTAAACATGGTAGAAAGTAAGTAGGTGTAGAATGAAAACGTTATTATTAGTAGATGGTAATTCTATGTTGTTTCGGGGTTATTATGCAACAGCATATGGTCGACCAATGAAGACCAGTTCAGGAATCCCGACCAATGCGGTTTTTGCGTTTGCGACCATGTTACAAAAAGCCATAGATATTATCCGCCCAGAGGCTGTTTTAGTGGCTTTTGATGCCGGTAAGCATACTTTTCGACATGAATTATATGAAGGATATAAAGGAGGCAGAAAACAAGCTCCTGAAGATTTAGTACCTCAATTTCAAATGGTGCGTGATTACTTAGAGGCCTTTGGAATTCAATGGGTTGAAATGGAGAACATCGAAGCTGATGATTTGGTTGGTTCTACTGCGAAACAAAACGATTGTTTCAAAACGGTCATCTTATCTTCTGATAAGGATTTATTGCAATTAGTGGATGAAAAAACAACTGTCATGTTGATGAAAAAAGGAATTACGGAGATGGAAGAGATGACACCATCTTCTGTGAAAGAAGCGATGGGAGTAACCCCGGTTCAAATCATTGATTTAAAAGGTTTGATGGGAGACAGTTCGGATAATATTCCAGGAATTCCAGGAATTGGCCAAAAAACAGCTGTGAAGCTGTTGGAAACATATGGAACGGTTGAAGAAGTATTGGCTCATCAAGGTGAACTGAAGGGTGCCTTGCAAAAAAAAGTCAATGAGGGGCATGATTCCGCTCTTTTATCTAAACAATTAGCCACTATTAAAACAGATGTATCACTACCTTATACCATTTCGCAACTTGGCTTTCATCCAACCTATGATAAGTTAATACAGTTCTTAGAAACACTCGAAATGCGTCAGTTGGTACGTCAATATCATACTCTGATGGATCATGAAAATGTGGTTGAACGGAAGGAAATGAAAGTGAAAGTGGTACATCAATTACCATTAGGTTTTTTTCAACAAGACTTATGGATGATGGTGGATGAAGACCATGCTATTTTCAATGAGGCTAATGTCTATGGACTTGCTTTTGCGAATCAGCAAGAATGTCTTTATATCAGTTTGAAGGATTATTTAAAAGACACTTCCTATCCGCAAGCTTGGAATGAAACTTCTTATCGGCGAACAACCTATGATATCAAACGAAATGCTCATTTATTAGAAAAAAATGGAATTTATCTAAATTTTAGTGATGATGTGATGATTTATACTTCTTTAGTGGATTCCACGATTACAAGCTTTAAGAAATTAAAAGAAAAAAGTGAGTGGCAAGAAACAATTCGCTATGAAGAAGTTTATAAAAAAGAAGAACTGATAGAAAAAAACCAAGCGGCTTATTGTGCCTCTGTGCTTCGAAATTTAATTCAAGTGGATCAAGAATACTATCCGAAATTAAAAGAGATGAATCTGATATCTTTATATCGGGATGTCGAGTTGCCATTAGTGACCATTTTAAAGGATATGGAACAAAAAGGAATTCGATGCGAAGAGAAGGTTTTGGATCATATTGCTGAAGGTACGTTAGCGAAGATTCAAGAATTGGAAAAGGCTATTTATAAAGTGGTCGGTCATGAATTCAATTTGAATTCTCCTAAACAATTGGCAGTTGTTTTATATGATGAATTGCAAATTTTGAAAGGAAAAAAGCGGTCTACCGCAGCCGGAGAGTTGGAAAAGATACAAGGATTATATACGGTTGTTGATGATATTTTGGCGTATCGAAAATATTCAAAATTATATAGTACGTATGCGGAGGGGTTAAAGAAATATATTCAAGCAGATGGAAAAATTCATACCGTGTATAATCAAGCCGCTACGCAAACAGGTCGTTTATCTTCTTCAGAACCAAATTTACAAAATATTTCTGTCCGTGATGAAGAAGGTCGGGAAATCCGCAAAGCTTTTTTGCCGGAAGAAGGTTGTGTTCTTGTTTCCTCAGATTATCATCAAGTGGAATTGAGAATTTTAGCGCATATGGCAAAGGTTCCTAATTTAATCAAAGCTTTTCAAAATGAGATGGATATTCATTCCCAAACGGCGATGGACTTATTTGATTGTTCTTTGGAAGAAGTAACACCACTTCAGCGTCGTCAAGCTAAAACGGTCAATTTTGGTATTGTTTATGGAATCAGTGATTTTGGATTAGCATCTCAATTGGGAGTTAGCCGTTTTGAAGCAAGAGATTTTATTGAGAAGTATTATCGTGTTTATCCTGAAATTAAAACGTATATGGAATCGGTTATTCATTTTTGTAAGGAAAATGGTTATGTGGAAACCCTTTGTCATCGGCGAAGGGAAATTCCTGAAATTCATGATAAAAATAAACAGATTCAGGCTTTCGGAGAAAGGGCAGCAATGAATGCACCAATTCAAGGAACCGCTGCCGATTTGATTAAATTGGCCATGATTCAAGTACGCGAAATGATAGATGAAAATCATTTGAAGGCCAAGATGATTTTACAGGTACATGATGAACTAATTTTCAATGTACCATTAGAAGAAGTGGAAATAATGAAAACAATCATTCAAAAAGGAATGGAAACAGCAATGAGCTTAGATGTACCATTGACTTCAGAAATTTCTATTGGCCAAACTTGGTATGAGGCGAAATGATGCCGGAATTGCCAGAAGTAGAAACGGTGGTTCGTACTCTTGAACAACAAATTTCCCAGTGTCAAATTCGGTCTGTCCGTGTTTATTACGATAAGATCGTAGGGGATCCGAAACGATTTACGGATTGTTTAAGCGGTCAACGGTTTCGTTATTTTTCCAGAAGAGGAAAGTATTTGTTGTTTCAACTGGATCGAAATACGCTAGTAGTTCATTTACGCATGGAAGGGAAGTTTTATATTCAAGATCCAAGAGAACCTTTGAACCGTCATATTCATGTGGTCTTTGATTTGGATAACGGTATGGAATTGCGATATATGGATACTCGAAAATTTGGTAGAATGGAAGTCTTGCCAAAGGAATTGGATTTGAAAAATTTTCATGGATTAGGACCGGAACCTTTTGATCCGATATTTGATTCAGAATATGTTTATGCTTTCTTGAAAAGGAAAAAGGCTCCATTGAAATCAGTTCTTTTAGATCAAAGTTTTGTGGCAGGAATTGGAAATATCTATGCCGATGAAATTTTAGCCAAGATTGGAATAAGACCAAAAATGAGTGCCCGTCGTTTATCAAAAAAGAAATGTGAGGCTTTAGTAGAAGCAGTGCAAGAAATTTTAGCGAACTCTATTGAATTAGGAGGAACTACCATTCGATCTTATACCTCTTCGTTAGGAGTGGCGGGTCGTTTTCAAACAAAGTGCATGGTTCACCTGCAAAAAATATGTCCAAAGTGCCAAAGAGAAATTAAAATGGTACGAGTAGCGGGGCGCTCAAGTTATTATTGCCCTCATTGTCAAAAGTCATGAAAAAAATAGGAATAACAGGTACAATCGCGGCCGGGAAAAGCAGTGTCGCCAAAATATTGAAATTGAAGGGGTTTCCGGTTTTTAATGCGGATCAATACGCTCATTTAGCCTATCTTCCTAAAAGCAAAGTGTATGAAGATTTATTGAAAATATTGGGAGAAAGCGTGCTGGACGATTTCAAACAGATAGATAAACAAAAGGTAGCCCAGAAAATTTTTGTGAATCTTTCTTTAAAAAAAGAAGTGGAAAATCTGATTCATCCTTTTGTGAAAGAAGGTCTGTTTCATTTCTTGGATGGGCAGAAGAAAAAAGAGTTTGTGTTTGCAGAGATACCACTTTTGTATCAAGTGGGATGGCAAGATCTCTTTGATTATGTCATGATTGTAGACGCCTCGAAAGAAGAAGTGATTAAACGTCTATTACATCATCGCCATTATTCAAAAGAGGAGTCTGAAAAACGTTATTTGCTACAGAAACAATCTCTACCTAATGATGAAACAACCATTTGGATTCAAAATAATGGCAGTAAAGAAGAATTAATTGATCAGGTCAATCGGACCTTAAGAGATCTTAGAAAGGGAAAACATGGAAATTCACGCTCAACAAAACTTTAAGATTAAGGTTGATTTCGAGAAAAGTGCTGCGGATGATTTTTCTTTGCGTTTTCTCTATGGTCCTTTATTAGAAAGTGCCTTATCCCTTTATGAAACTCTCTATGCACTAAATCAATTGAATAAACCATTATTTTCGTTTGGCTTTTTAATGACTTTTTCAAAAGTGGATGTGTATGGATTGGATAAGACTTTTGCTAAGTTGGAACAATATGCGTTGATTCGTGTTTATGAATCGGAAGATGGTTCGTATTTATTTGCTTTAAATAAGCCTTACTATCCAACAGCCTTTTTAAAAGAAAAAGTATTTATGGATGAATTAAAGTGGGTATTATCAGAAGAAAAATACCAAGAGTTAATGGTCAGTTTGCCTTATCAGGATGTTTCTTTGAATGGGTATCAGGAAGTAACACGTGTGGCATCACATCGTTTTCATTTGGAAAAAGATGGGGAACCTAAACTGGAGAAGAAATTGATTCCAGCTAATTTGGAATTATTTATGAACCGGGTGAAGCCATTGATTTTCCCGGTTCAATGGCGAACGAAAAGAATCTTGGAAGCTTTATCTATTCTGCAAAGTAGTTTTCAATTTAACTATAAAGAACTGGATAAATTGGTGAATCAAGCAACTCATCGCCATAATGATGAGGATAAGATCATAGCACAATTATATTATTCAGCCAGCCTTTTAGAGGCACCAAAAAAGGTATATGAAAATCCTTATGAAGCAGCACCAATAATTTTTTATCGTTCTCTTCAAAGACGGCAACCGACTTCAATTGAAAAGGATACTTTGGTTCAATTTGTGAAAGAGATGAAGACGTCTAATGAAGTGATGAACACTATCATTGAATGGGTGATTGGCCAAATTCAAGATTTGAATTTGAAATATTTATTAAAGGTTGGCTCTTCGGTTATGAATCGTCATTTAGATAAAAGAGAAGATGTACTAGCTTATTTGAATCAGCCAAAGGAAACTCCTACTTTAAGAAGAAAAGGGAAAGTGGTTCTTGAAGCCAAGCATTTAAATCATTCAAAAGAGGAAGAGGATATCACCTTTGATGTGGAAACTTTAAAGAAACAGTTGGAGAGGGGTAAGTTTTAATGAATCAGGATCTTTGGTCATCAGAAAAGAATAAAAACTACCAAGAACAAGCTAAAAAATTGGCGGATTCTTTAAAAAAGGATCCAGTTTTAATCCGGTATCTTCAATCTAAACAAATTTCTTTATCGTGTATTGATCAATATCCTTTTCGTTTAGCGAGATGGAGAAAACATTATGAACCTTGTCTTCATTGCTCCGATTTGAAATTTTGTGGGCAAAAGAAATGTGGTTTTTATGAAGGAATTCAATTGGAAGGTCATTTTGAGACTGTTTTAGAAGCTTGCCGTTATCAAAGAAAAGAAAGGGAAGAACGTTTCCATTTGGCCTATTATACATATAGTGAGTTGGCTTTGCAATTTGAAAAGGCTTCTTTTCAATCGATTGATATGGAAAAGGAAACTAAGGCTTATTTACAAGTAGTTAGTCGAGCAATGAATGCTTCGTATGAAAATCAAGGCTTATTTATTGAAGGCAGTTTAGGTTCCGGTAAAACGTATTTGGCTGCTTGTGCTTGCAATTCACATGCTTGGAAAAAAGAATATGTGAGTTTTGTTCATATGCCCAGCTTTGTTCAAAAAATGATGTCAATGATGGGTGATGGGGAATATAATCAATTTTTAAATCGTGTGAAAAAGGCAGATTTCTTGGTTTTAGATGATATCGGAGCTGAAGTGGTCAATGCTTGGACTCGAGATACAATTTTATTGCCAATATTGATGTATCGCTATGATCATCATTTATGTACTTGGTTTACTTCTAATTTAGATTTTAAAGATTTAGAAAAAAAATATTCGCAAACGTCAGGGATGGAAGACAAAATCGCCGGGGCACGAATTGTTGAAAGAATTCAATCCTTAGCGAAATCTATCGTTTTATCAGGAAAGGATAGACGCTTAAAGGACTAAAATGTGCTAGAATAGTATAGTTTTAGGGGGATAAATATGATCAGAAAGATTGGTGTTTTAACTTCCGGTGGTGATGCACCGGGAATGAACGCTGCCATTCGGGCTGTCACTCGTTTAGCTTTGAATAAAGGGGTAGAAGTGATAGGCGTACAGAATGGATATTACGGTTTATTAAACGAACAATTTCGCCCGTTGGAAAGAACAGATGTTTCGGAAATCTTAAACCGTGGGGGAACTACTTTAGGTTCAGCTCGTTTGCCTGAATTCAAGGATGAAGAAATTCAAGATAGGTGTGTTATCAACCTTAGGAAACAAGGAATTGATGCCTTGGTGGTGGTTGGCGGCGATGGTTCGTATCGAGGAGCACTGGCTTTGACGAAAAAGGGAATCCATTGTATTGGGTTACCAGGAACCATTGATAACGATATTTCGGGTACGGATTTCACAATTGGTTTTGATACAGCTTTACAGACATGTGTTGAAAATGTCGATAAATTGAGGGATACTTCTTCCTCACATCATCGTTGTTCTTTGGTAGAGGTCATGGGAAACCATTGTGGTGATTTAGCGTTATATACCGCTATTGCTTGTGGAGCAGAAATCGTGATTAGTCCGGAAACGGGGTTTGATGAAACGGAAATTCTAGAACGGTTGCGATATTTAGGTTCAGCCGTTCATAAAAATCATGCGATTGTCATTTTATCTGAAAAATTAACAGATGTAGATGCTTTAGCCAAGAAAGTAACGTTACATACAAACTTTTCAGGTCGAGCAACTGTTTTAGGGCATATACAAAGGGGTGGATCACCAACACCAACGGATCGTATGCTGGCATCACGGATGGGGGAAAAAGCGGTGGACTTGTTAATGCAGGGCATCGGTGGTCATTGCGTTGGTATTATTAACAATGAGATTACATCACTTCCTATTGAAGAAGCGTTGGAATTACCCCGTAAAAGTCGTAAGGCATTATATCGTTTGTTTGATCGTTTAGTATAAGGAGGACAGTATGGAAAACAAGCATTTATTTAAGAAGACTAAGGTGATTTGCACCATTGGTCCATCATCAGAATCGGAAGAAAAATTAAAGGAATTGGCTTTTGCCGGCATGAATATTGCCCGTATGAATTTCTCTCATGGAACATATGAAGAGCATAAAGCTCGTATGGAATCGGTTCGTCGTGTTTCCAAGGAAACGGGAATTATATTAGCTGTTGCTTTAGATACGAAAGGACCAGAAATTCGTTTAGGTGATTTCGCAAATGATGTGGAACAGTACGAAATTGGTGAAATCGTTACTTTGGTGAAGGAACCAATGTTAGGAAGTCATGATCGTTTTCATGTTCAAGTTCCTGAATTATTTGAAGATTTAAAAGAAGGTAATATCATTTTAATTAATGATGGTAAGATGCGTTTAAGTGTTTTGGATAATAATGGTTCAGAAATAAAGGCTCGTATTGAAGTGGCGGGTCCAATTAGTTCTCATAAGGGTTGTAATGTACCTGGTGTTAAGTTATCTATGCCATTCATTTCTGAAAAAGACGAAGCCGACTTGCGTTTTGGATGCCGGATGGATGTTGACTTTATTTTTGCTTCTTTTGTTCGTCGTAAGGAAGATGTTCAAGCCATTCGCTCTATTTTAGTGGAAGAAGGAAAACCAAACATCAATATCATTGCTAAAATTGAAAACCAAGAGGGATATGACAATATTGATTCGATTTTAGAAGTAGCTGATGGTGTCATGGTAGCACGTGGTGATTTGGGTGTTGAAATTCCTACGAAATTAGTTCCTATCTATCAAAAACATATTATCAAAAGAGCAAATGTCATTGGTAAGCCTGCCATCACGGCCACTCATATGCTGGATTCTATGACGGCGAATCCTCGCTGTACTCGAGCAGAGGCTTCAGACGTATGTAATGCGGTCTTAGACGGTTCTGATGGTGTTATGTTGTCGGCTGAATCGGCAGCAGGTTCTTATCCGGTTGAGGCTTGCGCAACGATGTCGGAAATTGCAGAAGAGGCAGAATTGGTTATTAATTATGCACATCGTTTGGAATGGTTGAAAAATTCCTCGCAAAAAACAGTTCAGGATGCTGTTTCAATTGCTATTTCTGATGCAACATTAACTTTGGATAATATTGCGGCTATTGTTGTTTTTACACAAGGTGGTACAACAGCTCGTCGTATTTCTAAGTTCCGTCCGGCTGTTCCTGTTCTTGCAGTTACATTTAAGGAAGATGTTCAGCGTAGACTGTTGGCTTATTGGGGTGTCATGCCTATTTTATCCAAAGTGCAAAATCAATTGACGAATGATGATGAATTAGCTTCTGATTTCGCAAAGAAATTTGGTGTGAAACCTGGTCAACAAATTATTATTTCGGCTGGTTATCCTACTGGTGAGGGTTCTGCCAATATGATGAAAATTATTACAGTGAAATAGAAAGAGAAAATTTTAGGCTTGTTGAATGATATCGTATCAACAGGCTTTTTTATTTCCACATAAATATAAAAATAAAAAGTCCTTAAAATAAGGACTTTCAAGAAATGTTAAAGCGCAGGAACAGGGATTTGAACCCTGGCACCGTGTTACCGATCTACAAGCTTTCCAAGCCTGCCCCTTCAACCACTTGGGTATTCCTGCAGTGCCTTTTTATTTTACTATAATGAGATAAAAAAGCAAGAAAAATTGCCATTGGAGCTTACAATGATGTTAATATCCTTTCTTTCTTTTGCAATAATATGGTAAAATCTTGTAGGAATAAATTTTCTTTGATCTAATTTGAAAATAATTCGGTACATGAGTAGGAACTAAAATGAACATAAAAAGAAAAATTAATACATTCATCATCACTTTTTTAGCGGCTGTTTTTTGTGGTCTCAGTATTAATCTTTATCTAAAAGCGGGAATAGGAAGCGACTGTATCACTGTTTTTGAGGATGGCTTACATCATAGTTTAGGGATTACAGTTGGCTGGGCTTCTATTTTATATAGCTGTTTATTTATTGCGATAGCTTATTTGTTTGCCAGAAAATACTTAGGTCTATCCTCTATTTTATTTTCAATCTTGGTTGGACCGGTTATTGATTGGATCCAACCATGGATGAATGTGTTTGAAAATCCAAATCATTTTTTTAGTCAAATTATCTTTGTTCTATTCGCTATCTTTTTCATTGCTTTATCAGCCAGTTTACTTATCCTTGAAGAAAACGGAATGAATCCATATGATTCAATTGCGACTGCTTTGTCCGTTCGCTTTAAAAAACCGTATAAGCTTATTCGAACGATGATGGATTTTCTTTTATTTTTAATTGGCTGGGGGCTAGGGGGTCGTATCGGCTTAGGAACGATATTAGCCTCTCTTTTGACCAGTGTTACAATTTCCTTTTTGGTACAACAATTTAAAAAGGCTTAATTAACTCATAGTGGACTTTATATCATTGATGAGCGTTAATAGGCACATCAATATTGAAAACACATAATAGACCAGTCTCATGATATAGACTAGGAGAAATCTATTATGTATGAGACAGAATTAATTACTAGCTTTAACAAACTAACACAATCACAACAGGATCGTATCCAAAGAGAAATTATAGATTTCTGTAATCTAAATGATCGCTTGGGTGATAATAGACCATATCAGTGTCCTTATTGCCACAAGAAGACAAAGATGATCAAGAAAGGCTTTGCCCATGGTAAACAGCGATATCTCTGTATGGAGTGCAAGCATCAGTTTACTTATGATTCACATATGATAACTTCCTTTTTGAAGATCGATATAGATGACTTTGTAGAGATCTGTATCGATACCTTGACACAGTTGGCCAATCCCGACTAACCAAAAATATTAGGATACCTTCAAAAATAATATTACTCAATGCTCTACCATATGAAAAGCTTGCATGGATGATACATTATCCATTTGTGATAACTGAGAAGAGGTTAAAGAACCACAATTTATTTAGTTTCTCATTACAAGAATGAGTTATAAGTCCACGTTAAGTTAATTAAGCCTTAATATTAATGAGTTTTGAGATTATATTGAGCGGACTATCAATTTATGCTAGAATAAAAAACTAAAAATTTAGTTAGAGATTATTGAGGATAAGCAATTATATGAGTAATGGAATATCTATTGGAAAAGGCATTCTATGGGTGCTTGTTTGGTTTGGTTTTATGATTTTTTATACGGTTCTTGATATTTCAATCTGGAGAAAAATTGCATCTGAACAAAGTCGATTTTTAAACTTAATTACTGTTGCTATATGTATGGCAATATTTTTTAATCTACTAATGACAAAAACAAATTTTAAACTACGTTTATTTTCAAATATTTCTTTTCTGGGAATAATATTAGCATTAGGGTGTTCCATATTGTTTTATTTCCTTTTAGATAAGGGATTAGATCCCCTGTTTGAAGATTTATTTCCATCAAGTAAAGAAAATTACCAACAAATTATCCGTTTAATACAGATATCACCGATTGTCAGTTTTCTTGATTTTTGTATCCTTGCACCTATTCTTGAGGAAGTTTTAATGAGAGGTTTTTTGCTTGATGGTCTTTCTATAAACTATGGGAAAATGGTTGCCTTACTCATATCTGCCACATTTTTTTCAATACTTCATTTTAATATTGCTCAAATGGTACCCTCATTTATATGCGGTATAATTTTAGGTTTACTTTATTTTTATACTGATTCTATATTTTCTTGTATCCTTGCTCATATGGGATATAATGTGATTTCATATATGATGGTAATGTTACCTAAGCTATAGAGTAGGTTATAAAAAGGAAGTAAGAGCAAATAGTCAATACTTCCTCGTCTCCGTTTTTCCACAGATACTGAATAAGCCTACAGTATTGCTTGAAAATTTCACTTTGAGCATTCAGATCAAATGAAGTCAGTCACATGTTCTGTATGGTATGGCTTGCAATTTTGAAATAAATTAACGATATACTCTGTGAAGCGAACCTCCTAAGTTGTTGTTCAACTTTTGGGGTTCACTTCAAATACAATATAGATAAATTTGAAATAAAACCTGAAAAGGTGAGGTAGTATCAAATAATACTACCTTTTTTTGGGATATAGATCTAATAAATTCTGAACACGAGATTGGATTTGTTCAATAACCTCTGTCGGTGAAAGAACTTTTAAATAAGAACTTTGTTGCATGAGCCAGGAAATCAAAGGAGGTGTGATGGCTGTTTTAACTGCTATATGATGCATATTCGGTTGATGATTTTTTAGAATAGTTATTTTTTCAAAACGTTCCAATAAATCAGTGATAAAAGGACTATTCTTTTCACAACGCAATTCTAATTGAAGCACTTTTTTAGAACCTTTATACATATTAAAATGACTTTCCAAATAATCTTCTAAGGAAAATGGTTGTAAAATAGCTTCTTTTTCGAGAATTTGTAAGTGAAGAATTTTATCTAAACGATAATTACGAATTTCTTTTTTCGGTTTATAATAGCCAATTAAATAATAGTGATTATTTTGAATATGTACGGCATAAGGACTGATGTGATAGAGTTGGTTATCATGTCTTGGAACTAAGTTATGATGGATATCATAGTCAAAATAATGGAATTGAAGTTGTTGATGGGATTGGATAGCAGTTAAACAAATGTCTAAGAGATTCGCTACTTTTGTTCTTGGTTCTTTCCTCAATGGTAAATGAATTTTTTGAAGTGAACTTTGGCGAAAAAGAAAGTCTTCAATCTTTTTACGACGCTTGTCCATTAACATATTGGACTGTCTTAAAGCTTGAACTAGTAAGAAAGTTTCCCCGGGTCGCAAAAAAGGTTTTAAATAATACCCTTGCTTCGATCCTTTTCGATCATAAATGATTTGGTACCCTTGATCTTTTAGAAGGGATAAATAGGTACGAATGGTTTTATCGCTGACTTCAGGATAACCTTTGATAGTTAGAGCCGAGATAATTTCTAACATAGAGAGTTTATTCTCTGGGCAGTGAGCTTCTTGTTGAAAAAGTTCCAGTAAAGAAAAACTCAATTGACTATATTTCCACTTAGTTTTTTTCATACAGTAATTATAAACAAAAGGAAAATATTTTCCTAGTGATTAAAAACCTTATCTCTACAATAAAGATAAAGAAGGAGAGAGAAAGATGAATATAAGGAATCAATATCGTTTAGATCAAGTGTTATTTTGGATGGTTGCTGTATTTTATGTCAATGGGAATTTATTTTTATATGGATTTTGTTTGATATATTTGTTGTTTCAAACTTTAGAACGAATCAGCTTTCGTTTCTCTATTTCAAGGATGATTTGTTTATGTATGGTGTCATTTGTTATTATGAAACAAGGCTTATTGTCTAATCCTCTTTTATGGATATGGATTATTTTACACAGTGCTTGGTTGGAAAGCTATCAAAGAGAAGACTTCTTTTTCTATTTTCCGCTATATATAGGCTTTGTTTTTATGGCAATAGCCTTTGACGGCATTGAAGGAACGATGGCTTGGATTCAGCTATTGTTTTGCCCCGGTCTTTTGATTTCTTGTATTCGCAAAGTCATTTTAAAAGGAAAGACGCAACGGTCTTTCCTACTTTTCAAGCATTAATTTGGATAGTTCTTCACTAAATTCAGCCGGATCTTCAATTGGTAATCCTTGTAGTAACAAAGCTTGGTGGTAAAGAAGGGAGGTATAGGTTGAAAGATGATCTTCTGATAAAGATTGCAGTTGCTTAAAGACAGGGTGCTTTGGATTGATTTCCAAAATCTTGGTGGCTTTTGGACTCATATCTTTAGCCATCGGGTCTTTAGCTAAATATTGTTCCATTTCAAGAGAAACACCTTCTTCTGCGACCAAACAAACAGGTTGATCGACCAAACGAGAAGAAATACGAACTTCTTTGACTTGATCTTTCAAACATTTTTTCATTTTAGAAAGAAGATCTTGGTTATCTTGGCTAAGTTTTTCTTTCTCTTTCTTTTCTTCTTCACTATCTAGATCCAAATCGGCTTTGGTAATGGAGATGAATTCTTTATCGGCATAACTATGGATGAAATTTAGTACAAATTCATCTCGTTCATCTAAAAGATACAATACCTCTAATCCTTTTTCTTCTAATTTCTTCATCACCGGAAGAACTTGGATTTCTTTTTGCGATTTACCGGCCGCATAATAAATAGCTTTTTGATCTTCTTTCATCCGATTGATATATTCTTGTAAAGAAGTATATTCGTGTTGGTTTGTTTGGAAAAGAAGAAAATCTTGAAGTTCTTTTTTCTTCATACCATAGTTCTGTAAAATACCAAATTTTAAGGTTAATCCAAAATGATCAAAGAATTTTTCATAATTCGAACGATCTTCTTTCATAAAATCTTCTAAGGCAGAATGGATTTTCTTTTCAATGGATTTAGCAAGGGCTCTTACTTGATGATCCTGTTGAAGAATTTCACGAGAAATGTTTAAACTTAGATCATCACAATCAATAATACCTTGAATAAAACGGTAACTTTCTGGAAGTAAATCTTTAGCTTTGTCTAAAATGAAGACACCCTTTGAGTATAACTGTAAACCAGGCTGATATTCTTGGTAATAATAGTTATAAGGAGCTATGGAAGGAATGAATAATAACGCAGAGTAAGAAATAGTTCCCTCTACTTGATAATGAATGACTCTTGCCGGTTTATTAAAATCATTAAATTTAGATTGATAGAAAGAGTGATATTCCTCTTCACTAATCTCTTTTTTATTTTTCTTCCATAAAGGGATTTGAGAATTTAAGGTTTCCCATTCTTTTGTGGAAATGGTTTTCTCTGAATCGGTTGGATCAGGAATGGAATGTGTTTTTTCCATTTGAATTGGGTAACGAACATAATCGGAATATTTTTTAACAAGATGTTCTAATGTATATTCTTCTAAGAATTCATCGTAGTTTTCTTCTTCTGTATTGTCTTTCAATTTCAAGATAATTTTTGTTCCAAAATGATCTAAAGAACTCTCTTTAATAGAATAGCCATTTTCACCTGTGCTATGCCAAACGTGAGCGACATCTTCACCTACTTTCTTAGAAATGACTTGGACATCTTGACTGACAATAAAGGCAGAATAGAAACCGACTCCAAACTGACCAATGATATCAATATGATCATTAGGTTCTTCGATTTCTTTTTTAAAATCTAAAGAGCCGCTTTTTGCGATAGTTCCTAAGTCTTTATCCAACTCATCGACACTCATTCCCAAGCCTTGATCTTCAATAATTAAGGTTCTTTCTTCTTTATTTGGGAACAACTGAATTTTTAAATCGCTTGGATTTAAAGACTCTTTTTTCTCAGTTAAGGATTGATAATAGCGTTTATCCATAGCATCAGATGCATTACTAATCAATTCTCTTAAAAAAACTTCTTTATTGGTATAGATGGAATGAATCATTAAATCTAAGATTCTTTTTGATTCTGTTTTAAATTGTTTCATATAACCTCCTGGCACTCTAATAGTATAACTGCTAAATATGGTATCACTAAGTTCTTTTACTTTCAATTCATTTTTCCATTATCAATAGAAAAAACAAATGAATATTCTAGTATTTATGGTATTTTCTGGCGATAGTTGAAATAAATGATTATATTGAAATTATCATGAATACGATTGAAAATGAAATTCAAACTCTTTTACGCCAAATGAAACAGGTTCGTATTGAGAACGGACTAACACAAAAAGAAATGGGAGAAATTTTAAATGTGTCTGCACAATCGGTATCGGCGTATGAAAATGGAACTGTAAGACCGGATATTGAAGTTATTTTTCGATATATGGATTACTTTCAGATTCCGATGGCTTATTTTCTAAAAGAGTTAAATTCTGAGTTGAAAGATAAGCCAACAGCTCTAGAAATGGAATTGATTTCTGCTTTTCGTAAGTCACCTTATTTCATACAACAATCCATTCAATTACTCTTATTTCGTGGAAAAACGAACCACCATTTTAATGCTAAGAAGGAGGCTCATTTGGTACATGAACAAGGCGAAGACTATCCTGCTCAAGATTAATTTTTTTGGTAGATTCGAATTTGAAAAGAGGCTAGGATATCTAGCTTTTTTTGTTTCGCAAGCTGTTTTCTTCCTTCCATCGGAGTGTGATGGTAATAAGGAGTCATTTGGAAAAGAAATTGTAATTCTTCCTGATTTAAACTCATCTTTTTTTCGATGATGTCATCTCGAATTAAATTCAAATCTAAATCTAACTGTTTGAGACTATTTTCATAGGGGATATCATAAAGAATTTCTTTTAACTGCCATAGATGTTTTTGGGCAGGAGTGACTACGATGAAGATACCTTTTGGTTTTAAAATTCTAACCACTTGATCTTTGGCGATAGGAGCGAAACAAGTGATGACAATATCTTGGGAACATTCTTCCAATAGATTTTGAAAAAAGCTGGCGACTAAATACTGAGTGAATGGGTCATTTTTAGCGGCGTGTTTTATAGCTGATTTCGCTGCATCAATCCCTACTTTTTCATCGGCAATAAAAGTTCTGGTATAGTAACCTTCTCCGCAACCAAAATCCACCAAAGATTGATGTGGAAATTGACGGGTCAAAGCGATTAAATAATCCCTTAAGAAAGAATAATGGCCTGTTTCTAAAAAGTTGCTGCGTGCTTTTACCATTGTCTTTTCATCCCCATGGTCTTTTTTTTGCCCTGGTAAAACATGAAGATATCCTTCTTTTGCTTCGTCAAAATGATGATTGTTTTTGCAAAACCAATCTTTTTGTTGATGGGATAAGACTTGTTGACAAATCGGACACAATAATTTCATAGTCTTAGTATAGCATGGTGTCTTGAAGAAAAGGCGGAGAAAGAGTAGGATGGAGATAAGGAGAGAGGTCTTTAACTATGGATGAAAACAAAAAATTAGAAGATCAGGTCAATGAAGTTTTTAGTCAAATCAGTACAGGCATTAAAAAGGGAGCAGAAGCGGTTAGTGGCTATGTGAATCAGCAAGCTGAAATTTTAAAGTTAAAGGGCGATATTAATCAAGCCAAGAGGGATTTAACGATGGCTTATGAACAATTTGGGCGCGGTATGTATGAAGAGCTGATGCTGAAAAAAGCTTTTGAGAATAAGCCTTTTGTTCTGGATCAAATTCAAACTAAGGAAAAATTAGTTGAATTATTAGAAGAAAAGTTAAGCATTAAGGAAAGAAAAGGTGAATAGCATTCATAAGGAAACGTTAATGGAAGAATATAGGCATCAACGAAAAAAAGAATTTGAAAATAGTTTGCCAATGAAAAAAGAACTGTTTTTAGAATTATTTGATTATTTGGATGAAAAATCTGAAACGACAGAATGTCAGCACGACTTTTCTTTGACGAGACAATTTTTATCGGATAAAGAGGTGGATAGTGAGAAAGTATTGGCGTTTTTACAAGCCAATGGTGGATATTGTGATTGTGAAGTTCTCTTTAACGTAGAGGAAAAATTTGAAGTCTAGGTGATTTCGTAAAAAGATAAAAAATATAATTTTCAAGATTGGTGTAAATATTTATAAAAAGTGTGTCAAGATGAAGTGGCTATCAAAGTTGGATGATAGCTTAAAAGATTCACTTCAGAAACACACTTTTTATATACTTATTCTGAAATAGTTAGTCTTGATTTTTACGTAACTTTTCTTGATAAGAGTAGACACAACCACAGTAATCTTGACGATAAATAGTATATTTTTGAACTAATTCATTGGCTTTTTTGGCACCATCCGCTTTTTTGAAATCAGAGAAGAAATACTTAGTTTTAGAAAAACGCTTTTGCAAGGAGGCTCCAATTTGATTGATTTTTTGAGAATTTTTTTGACGTGAGAAAGTCATGACGGTTGTAAAGTAATCAAAACCGTTTTTTTCACCATAAAGATAGGATTCACCCATTCGGTCTTCATAGCACATAAAGCAACGTTTCCAACCTTCCGGATCAGCGGCTCTTGGCCTTAATTTTTCAATGAATTCCGCTTGGCGATAGGGCAGTTCAATAATAGGGATCTCATCGTTATATCGTTCATGAATATATCGTTTGACTTCATTGAAACGCTTGTGGTATTCCTCTTCTGGATAGATATTGGAATTGTTAAACAGAATGGTTACTTGAAAATGGTTTCGAAGAAATTCTAAAGGCCAGCAAGCACAAACAATGCAACAAACATGAAGTAATAGACTGGGTTTATATCCCGGTCTTTCCGTTTCATTTTTTTCAATTTCCTTTAAAGACTCTAAATAATAATTAGTTTTAAAGGAATGGCGAATACCTTGAATGTATTCGATATATTCCTTCTTTTCTTTTTCAGTCATGATCTATCAACATACAATCTCCAAAGGAAAAAAAACGGTACTTTTCATTGACCGCATGATGATAGACTTCTTGAGTCAATTCATAGCCCATAAAAGAAGAAATCATCATCAATAAAGTGGATTTTGGAAGATGAAAATTGGTGAGCATCACATCACAAGTATGCCATTGATAACCCGGATAAATAAATAAAGTAGTTTCACCTCGACATTCTTGGAATTGTCCAAAACGGTTCCAAACAGATTCTAAAGTTCGAACAGAAGTAGTGCCAATAGCTACGATACGGCGACCTAATTTTTTGGCTTGGTTCAGGATGTCAGCTGTTTCTTGAGACATTTCATATACTTCTGAGTGCATCACATGGTCGTGAACATTCTCCACATCCATTGGTCGAAAGGTTCCTAAGCCAACATGTAAGGTGACTTCCGTAATTGTAATCCCTTTAGCCAATAGTTGTTGATCAACCTCTTTAGTGAAATGAAGCCCAGCTGTAGGAGCGGCGGCGGAGCCGTCTATTTTGGCATAAACAGTTTGATAACGTTCTGAATCATCCAGCTTTTTTTTGATATAAGGTGGTAGAGGAACTTGACCCAGTTGGTCAAGGATTTCCGTAAAGATACCTTCATAAAGCATCTTCATTTCTCGAAGCCCCTTATCACCGATGGATAGGCATTGTGCTTTTAATTGACCATCCCCAAAAGAAACAATGGAACCTACCTTAACCACTTTAGCATTGCCTGCCAAGCATTCCCAAACATCATGTTCTTTTTGCTTTAAAAGCAATAACTCCACATGAGCTCCTGTTTCTTCCTTGATACCAAATAGACGGGCAGGAATCACCCGGGTATTATTGCGAACAAGGACATCTCCCGGTTTTAAAATGTCCACTATATCATAGAAATGTTTATCTTCGTATTTCTGACTTTTTTTATGAATCCACATCATGCGTGAGGTAGAACGATCTGCTAAAGGACTTTGAGCAATCAGTTCATGAGGTAAGTTGTAATCAAAGTCACTGGTTTTCCAATTTATTTTCATCTAAAATCCTCTTTCATCAAATCCCATATTTGCAAGGGTTTCATTCATAAAGTCTAAATAACGATCCTCTTTAATAGCTTGTCTTGCATTTTCCATTAAGCGAATCAAAAAACGAATGTTATGAATGGACATTAAGCGTGTTCCAAACCCTTCCTTCGTTTTGAAAAGGTGGTGAAGGTAAGCTCGGCTATAATTTTGACAACAATAGCAATCACATTTTGAATCCAATGGACGAAAATCCTCTTTATAGATGGCCTTATGAATGTTTATACGACCTTCGCTGGTTAATAAAGTACCATGACGAGCAATGCGGGTTGGTAAGACACAATCGCACATATCTATGTTTCTTAAAATGGCTCCTAATAAATCATTGACAGCCCCAACCCCCATTAAATACCTTGGCTTATTTTCCGGAAGATAAGGAGTACAATAATCAACCATGCGCATCATTGTTTCTTTGTCTTCGCCAACAGAAGTTCCCCCAATAGCATAACCGGGGAAATCCATTTCTACGAGTTTTTCAGCACAATAACGACGTAAATCTTCGTTATCGCCTCCTTGTACAATTCCAAATAATGCCTGTTCTTCAGGTCGACGGTTCGCTTCTTTTCCGCGTTTTGCCCAACGTAAAGTTCTTTCCATTGATTTCTTGGCATAATCATAAGTAGCGGGGTAAGGGATACATTCGTCAAAAGACATGATGATATCGGCTCCAATTTTATTTTGGATTTGGATGGATTTTTCAGGAGATAGGAATAAAGAATCCCCATTGAAAATATTTTTAAAATAAACCCCTTCTTCGGCAATTTTGCGTGTATCGGAAAGGGAGAATACTTGAAATCCTCCTGAATCCGTTAACATAGGACCTTTATAATTCATAAATTTTTGGACTCCGCCTGCTTTGAAAACAATCTCTTCACCAGGTCTCAACCATAAATGATAAGTATTGGCTAAGATAACACCGGCTTTCATGGTATAAAGCTCTTCTGGTGAAATGAATTTAACGGTTGCCAAGGTCCCGACAGGCATAAACATAGGTGTTTCTACATCACCATGAGGTGTATGGAGAAGGCCTGTTCTGGCTCCTGATTGTTTGCAAATATGTGTGATTTCAAAAGTAACAGGATTTTTCATAGTGCCTCTTTTCCAATTTAGTATTATAACAGGAAAATAGAAAGTGCTATAATACTTCTATGAAATCGCATATTGTTGCAGTGGCTGATTTAGATTGTCATCGTCTGAGTGAAAAATGTTTCTACGCCAAACCTAAATTGTTGTTATATATGGTATTGATTTTATCCTTGGCCTTGTTTGCGGTGAATGTGGTTTGGGGGTTGATGGGATTAGTGATAGCTATTTATTGTTTGATTTGTCTATTCCAATTCCCGGATATTCCTTTGATTGAGGTAACAAAAGATTATTTGGTACTTTATCAAACAAGAGAAGAAGCGTTTTTGATGTATTGGGATGAATTGTATCGTTGGTCTTATGAACGAGATTGGGAACAAGATCAAATTCGTTTTGTGTTGAGTGATGATACTATTCAAATGGTATCGTTTTACAGTAAGAAAAAAATTCAAGTTTATTTGGATAAATACGCACCAAAGAAAGAGGGGAAATCATGAGTATTGTGGATGAAAGAGCGGTTGCGAAAGCAAAGATGGCAATGATTACAGAAGAGGATATTGCCGGTATGTCCATGATTTTTTCTATGTTTGCAGATGGAACTCGTTTGAAAATTATGTCTGCACTATTTGTATCGGAAATGTGTGTAGGGGATTTAGCTATTTTATTGAATATGAGTACGTCCGCCATATCACATCAATTGGCTTCTTTAAAGAAGACCAAATTAGTCCGCATGCGCAAAGAAGGGAAGAATGTTTTTTATTCGATGGATGATGAACATATTGAAAAGATTTTCCAAGTGACTTATTTGCATGTAAAGGAAGATCATGACTAGAGTGGTTGCAGTGGATGTCGAAACAGCCAGTTCAGATCATAGAAGTATGTGTGCTATTGGTTTAAGCGTTTTAGAAAATGGGGTATTAGAAGAGGCTTTTTATAGTTTGATTAAACCGGCTGCCAATGCGAATCATTTTGAATATTTTAATACGAAAGTTCATGGGATTCATCCTAAGGATGTTCAAGATGCTCCGACTTTGCCAGAAGTATATCCAACGATCAAATCTCTATTGGAAAGTGGAATTGTGGTGGCTCATAATGCGGTTTTTGATGTGTCGGTGATCAAGAATTGTTGCTTGAATACGGGGTGTCCTGTACCCAAAGTGACCTATTTTGATTCTGTGCCTTTGTCAAGAAGGGCATTTCCTTTGTTGGTTAATCATAAATTAGATACAGTGGCTCGTTATTTAAAAATCCCTTTAGATCATCATCATGCCGGATCGGATGCGTATGCTTGTTTGGCTATTGTGGCAGCAGCGATGGCTAAATATGAGATGTGTGATTGTGAAACGATGCTGAATTATTTAAAAATTTCGCTAAAAAGAATGTAAATGGTTTCAGAACATCTGGTAATTATTTACATTTTTTGTTGAAAATAGTACAATGGGGCAGGTACTTAAGGGGAATCATATGGAATTACAAAACAGTGCTTATTTTTGGCAAAAAGTGGACACGTTATTTTTATCAAGTGGGTTTACTATTATAAGAAAAAAAGGGGAACATCATCCCCAATTTGCGAATTTAATCTATCCTGTTGATTATGGTTATATCAATGAAACCAAGAGCACGAATGGTCATGGTATTAGTCTTTATGCAGGAAGTGAGAATCGCAATAAAATCACTTCTTTAGTGATGGCGGTGGATATTCTTGGCCGTGAAATGGATGTGAAGGTTCTTGTTGGTTGTAGCTTGGAAGAAGAAGAAGCTGTTCTTCGTTATCTCAATCAAACGGACTATCAAAAAACAATTTTAGTTCGTAAAGGAGAAGAATTACCAAGTTGGGCACAAACAGATGATTAGTCGTTTGTGTCTTTTTCAATGGGGCGCCCATTGAAATCACAAAACAAATAAGGATCTAAATGTTCGTTCATAATTGAAGCCGCTACAACACAAGCTTTGCCATAGACTTCCGGGTAGCTAAGTCGACTTGCTCCCAGCTCTGTTTCTACGATTTTGTGGTCGAGATTCAGAAAATCCAAAGCTGAATCTTGTTTCAACATCATGGAAGATACGAATGGATTTAAGTGATAGAATCTTTCAATAAACTGAACCCACTTTTGTTTGGTTGGATTTGGTTTTAAAAGGGATAATCCAATTTCAAAATCACTGAGACAAGAAATGATTTTAGTGGTTTTGACTTCCAGATGAAAGACTTCTTGGAATAAACGACGGTACATAGTAGCAACTAATTCTTTATTCAATTGATTGACATGAATTTTTTTATGAACTTGATAATCTTGAATCTTGAATCCTTGTTGTGCTAAAGACCAAGTATCAATTTGAGATTCAATTTCAATATGGCCATTTTTATGATTTATTTCTTTGGCTTTGGCATTGATAAAAGGATGTGAAAATGCATCTAAAACATAGTGAGAAATAAAGCCGGCTACATAGGACTTTAAATGCGGTTCTAATTGTTGATACGATAAGAAAAAGCGTAAAGTTTCTTGAATTTTTTCATTATGTAAACGATGTCCTAATTGATTGAGAGCTCCAAAAGAAGTAGAAGAAAAGAAAAGAAAATCCGGCCCTTGAGCTCCTAAATGATATAGAGCATTGAAAGGAATTTCTTGGCGAGTGGATGGTGAATATAAGCGATAAACAGCATTCGCAAAAATATCATGAGTTGTAGCAGCTGGCATTAGAGTCCCTCTTGTATTTCTTTCAAACGTTTTGGCAAACCGTCTATTTTAGCTAACGGTAGGGAACAAAGAGCAATTCGGATACCCTTTGGAACTAAGACACAATAGATATGATGATCCATGAGGGCTTGATGATAGGCCTCTCTTTTTTCATCACACACTAAGGTCAAGAAGAACCCTTCTTTGAAGGGATAATAGTGCAAATGACAAGCATCGGCTTGTTTGATAAAAAGCTTGGCTCGTTTTTGTAATAGTTGAACGGCTGATTTTTTTCTTTTAAATAAGCTTCTGGATGGCACAGGACATTTGCAATATTTTCCATCCCCGAATTGGATATATTCGACCATAAAGACCGAGCTTGTTTATCCATCGCATGTAAAACACCTTCAACCACTTCTTGATTTTGATGAAGAATAATCAAAGCTCCAAGGCGCATGCCATAAGAAGTGAAGCTTTTGGAGCAACTATAAGCTACTAATCCTAAGATATGGTTTTCTAGTGAGTTCCAAACTTCTAAAAAGGCACGACTATCTTCGGTAAAAGTATAATCTATATAAGCAACATCATTTAATAAAATAATTTGTTTGTTTTTAGGAAGGCTATTTAAAAAGAAAATCAATTCTTGCCATTCAGAAATACTTAAGCTATAACCGGTTGGATTTTGACAAGGATCATTGATCAAAAGAATTAATTTATCTTGCGATTGAAGATTTTCCAAGATGAGTTGTTTTAGATTAGTTATATTGAAATGGTCTTCTTCAAACAAAGAATAAGAAACAGCTTTTAAGCTATTTTCATTCGCCATAAGCTGATATACAGGCCAAGCAATTTCAGGAATTAAAACAGTCTGCCCTGGTTCTAAAAAATTACTAAAGGCTAAACTTACGGCTCCGGTTCCACCAGGAGTGGCGATAATTTCCTTATTTAGTTGAATTTTTTTATCCCTTAAGACCCAATTTAAAACGGCTTGACGATAATTATCATTACCCTTAAAGGCACTGGCATAAGCGGCTTTCAACCGATGAGGAAGTTTGTCATAGGGATCAAAAACACTATCAAACGCAAAGAGTTGTCCATCTTCATCGCACAATGTTCCAATGGTTGCGTTGACGGCATTGGGATCCAAATCATTTTTAGCTTTGGCAGCTAAAGAAAAGACTGTATCCACTAATTCACTTGTATTTCTTGTTTTCTTTAAAAAAGTCATAAGGTAACCTCTTGTTCCTATTATACTCCAAATTAAAAAGGCTAGGGATAGCCTTAAAATCGGATTGGAAAATCAGTTTTCGACTTCAATAAATGCCTGGCATTGAGAAGAGGAATCATAGCGTTAAATAATAGGATGAGAAGAATCGCTTCAATTGGAAAAAGAGTGGTATTTTTGACGAGTGAAGCTGCCATATAACCCCAAAGAGTTTTCTTCGTGTATAACATGGAAGACCAAAGGCTATTTAATAGAATATTGGTGAAAACGGAATTACATAGTTTTGCAAGAAGGATATGACGCATTTTAATTGGATGACCATATAAGAAAATACCATAAAAGAAACTGCCCATCATAGCGGTTAGGGTATAGCCTGGAAAATAAGGACCATCTGGATGTAATAAAAAGCCAAGGGTATCGGTAATGGCGCCAGACAACATGCCGGCACTAGGGCCTAGAATACTGGCTTCTATAGCTACTAACACAAAACCAATACCAACTCTTAGGTTATGAGATACAGTGAAATGAAGGTAGCTGGAAGAAATGATTTTCAAAGCAATAAAAATAGCCATAATGGCAATATAACGAACATTTTTTAAATTTTTAGCACTACTGGAAAACTTTTCTTTTAATTTCATTAAAAACAACCCTTTCTTTGACAAGTCCTTTTTAAAATAGCATAGAGGAAACGATAAAACAATTTAAAATATAGAGTCAATAGATCCTTCAAGTGGATGGGGATCGTGTATAATGGTTCCATGGCTTATCTATCCATTACAGTTGACCACATACAGGATGTGGATATTTTTGAACAAGCAGGGGCTGAAGAATTTATTTTTGCTTTAAAAGAAAGCTGTTTTACCTCTGCTAAGTTATTTACAAAAGAAGATTTAATTCATTTGAAACAAGGGAAAATGAAGAAGAGAAAAATGGCTATTTTAATGAATCGCTTATTTTCTCAATTTGATATTCTTCAAGCCCAGAAAGATTTAGAAGATTTATTAAAGGCAGGAATTGAAAGTATTCTTTTTTCTGATCCGGGTTTACTAAAAAAAGCGAAAGAATTAGGTAAAATGGAGTGCATGGTTTATTCTCCTGAGACATTAGTGACTTCTTCATGGGATGCACAAGTTTGGATGAATTTTGGTCTTCAAAAAGCGGTGATTTCTCCTTTATTGACAGAAAGTGAAATTGTAGCGATTTCTTCTATTGTTCCTCATCTTTCTTTACCAATTCATGGCTATCAAATGATGGCTGTTTCCAAACGGCATTTACTAAGTGCTTATCGAAATTATACACACTTAAATCATGACTTAGTTCGTAATCAACACCTTTGGATTCAAGAAGTTCATCGTGACGGTCATATGCCGATTTATGAAGATGATTTTGGGACAGTGATTTATACGGATTTTGTGTTACAAAGTTTTAAACATATCCAAAAATTTGTGACCATAGGTGTGGAAAGATTAGAAATGAATGCACACTATTTAAGCACAGAAGAAAATAAACAAGCCATTGAAGCGTATGTGAAGATTTTAAATGGATCAAGTGGCGAAGAAGTGGAAGAAAGTTATAGAAAGGCGTTTTCAGATCTGCCATTGGAAGATGGGTATTATGGTCAAAAAACGATTAGGTGAAGGAATGAAAAAACCGGAATTGTTAGCACCGGCTGGCGATTTGGCAAGAGCGAAAACGGCCATTTTATATGGAGCGGATGCCATTTTCCTTGGTGGGCAGAATTTTTCATTACGTTCTAGGGCCTCAAATTTTAGTTTGAACGATATTCAAGAAGCTTGTGCTTTTGCAAAAGAACATGGTTCAAGAGTTCATGTGACGGTGAATGTGATTCCCCATCAAGAGGACTTCAACGGCCTCAAGATTTACCTAAAAAAGCTGGAAGAATTTGGGGTCACGGCTATTATTGTTGCTTCCCCGGCCATTATGCGTATCGCAAAAGAAGTGGCTCCTAAATTAGAAGTTCATTGTTCTACACAAATGTCAATCACCAATGTTGAAACAGCAAAATTTTTAGTGGATGAATTTCATTTGGATCGAGTGGTATTAGCCAGAGAGTGTTCTATTGAGGAAGTAAGAGCGATCACAAAAGAATGTCCTGTAGAAGTAGAAGCGTTTATTCATGGCGGAATGTGTGTCAATTATTCCGGACGTTGTACATTGTCGAATCGAATGACTTTGCGGGATGCCAATCGGGGAGGTTGTGCCCAATCGTGTCGTTGGGAATATAAGCTTTTTGATGGTGAAAAAGAGTTAAGTCAGGAACAGTTCTTTACGATGAGTTCAAAAGATTTAATGGCAGCGGAATATATTTATGATTTGATGATGGCCGGTGTCGCTTCTTTTAAAATTGAAGGTAGAATGAAGACAGAATATTATGTGGCTAATGTGGTTAGAGCGTATCGAGAATTGATCGATGCCATTTGGACAAAACGTGATCGTCTAAGTGATGAAGAAATGCTGGTTTATTTAAAAGAAATTGCCCGTGTTGAAAATCGTGAAACAGCAAGTGGTTTATATCCGGGTAAAGAAGATGAAAATACCATTCTATATCATCCGACCACCAATAATGATGTCAATCATGATTTTATTTCCACAATCATGGAATATGATCATGGATTCGTTAGAATGCAGGTTCGAAATGCTTTTTGTGTGGGAGAAACATTAGAAGTATTATCACCCGGTATGCCAAAACGATCTTTTGTTGTTAAACACATTCAGAATATGGATGGTGAAGTGATGGAAAGGGCGAAAAGACCGATGGAAATAGTAGAGATTCCGGTTCCTTTTGCGTTAAAGAAGGATGATATTATTCGGCGAGGTAGATCATGATTATAGAGGGAGCTACATCAGTCAAAGCGGCATTAGAAGCAAAAAAGAGAGTTGTAAATGCTTTATATGTAGATGACAAGAAAAAAGATCGAAATTTAAATTACATTTTGTTTAAAGCTCATGAAGCTCATGTGCCCGTTTATCGTTTAAAGCGAGAAGAAATCAATACGTTGGCTTTTGGGAAAACCCATGGGGGTCTTTTAGCTGATGTGGAAGAGAGAATCATGGATCACTTAGAGATTTCCAGAAGCTCATTTCTATTGGTGTTGGAAGGAGTTGTAGATCCTTTCAATTTTGGATATATGGTTAGAACAGCCTATAGTGCCGGGGTGGATGGTATTTTGATACCAGAGTATCATTGGCATGATTTGGAATCAGTGATTTTGAAATCATCAGCCGGGGCTTTTGATCATTGTTCTATCATTCCATCTAAAGATTTGGCTCAGGATTTAAGACTTCTTAAAGAGAAGGGGTTTACGATTTATGCAGGTTATCGAGACAACGCTATTGTGTATGATGAAGCTGATTATACCAATCCGACAGTCTTTTGCGTAGGTGGGGAGCTAAGAGGTTTATCAAAGCAGGTGTTAGAACAAGTGGATCAGGCAGTTTATATCCCTTATGCGAACGGTTTTAAAAATGCTTTAAATGCAGCAAGTGCTTGCTCGGTATTCTGTTTTGAAGTTTTAAGGCAAAGGAGACATCGATGATGGAAAGCATTACTTCTTTACAAAATCGGAAGGTAAAAATATGGACTTCTTTACAACATAAAAAGGGTAGAGATAGCCACCGATTATTCTTGGTGGAAACGGAACATTTGATAGAAGAGGCGCAAAAAGCACAAATTTTACAAACTATTATTTCAGATCAAAAGGGAGATATTTTGGTAACGGAAGCTATTTTGAAGAAGCTTAAGATATCACAATCAACGATTCACCGAATTGGTTTATGCCAAATGCCTCATTTTGAAAAAAAAGAAGTGAAAAAGGTGATTTTGTTGGATGAGATACAAGATCCTGGTAATCTTGGAACCATTATTCGAACAGCGAAATCTTTTGGTTATGAAGCGGTTTATTGTAGTGAAAATTGTTGTGATGCTTTTAATCCAAAATGTGTGCAAGCTTCTCAAGGAGCTATCTTTTCGATACCTGTTTTTCGTGAGGATTTAAAGAATGTTATTTCTTCTTTACAAGAAAGAGGAATCAAGGTTTTAGGAACCAGTCTTCAACAATCCATTCCTTTAAAAAAGGTGAAAAAAGAAGACGATATTGCCATTTTATTAGGAAATGAAGGTCAGGGAGTCAAAGGGAATTTGTTGGAGTTGTGTGATGAAATCACCAGAATAGAAATGAGTGGTTTTGAAAGTTTGAATGTTGCGGTAGCGGGAGCGATTCTCATGTATATGTTTCAATAAGACCATATCGGTCTTTTTTTCTTTACAAGATGATTTTCTTTGTGTATTCTAAAATTTATATTTCTAGAAGGGAAAGAACCATGAAAAAAAGAAAAGGTCTAAAAATCGTTCTCGGTCTATTGGTGGCTTTTTTATTAGTCATAACGGCAGTTTCTAATTATCTGTTTGAATACGCTGTGGCTCGTAGGGGAGATGGTGGTGATCGAAAAGTTAAAACCACTCAAATTCAGCCGGATAAAACTTCTTTAAAAGCAATGAAAGGTAAGAAAAAGGAAGAAGCGAAGGCTTACTTTGAAAAACAAGGTCTTCGAGAAGATAAGATGACATCTTATGATGGAACTCAATTGAAGTTGTTTTATGTTGAAAATCCGTCGGTCTCTAAATGGGTGTTGATGATTCATGGATATCGTTCTAAGCATGAGGAAATGTTGGCGTATGCGAAGTTATATCACAAACAAGGCTATAATGTTGTGATGCCTGATTTAAGGGCTAGTGGTCAATCTGAAGGTTCTTATGTTGGCATGGGAATGTTAGATAAAGAAGATATGAAATTTGTCTTACAATGGATCATCCGTCGTCATCGAAATGCTGAAATTGTGGTTCATGGTAATTCTATGGGGGCTGCAACAGCGTTATTATTGGCAGGAGAAAAAGAGGCCAGTCAGGTGAAAGCGTTTGTGGCGGATTCAGCTTATACAAGTGTCTATGAGATGTTTAAAGAGGAATTACAATTACGTTTTCATTTGCCTAGTTTTCCTTTATTGGATGTTGCCAGCTTGATTTCTAAAATGAGAGCCGGATATAGCTTTAAAGAAGTTTCGGTGATCCAAGCCATTAAAAGAAGCACCAAGCCCATTTTATTGATTCATGGTGAAAAGGATGATTTCGTTCCCTTTTCTATGATGCAAAGATTATATGATGCCAAAACACAAGGTAAGAAGAAACAATTGGTTTCCAAGAAAGCGGGTCATACAGAATCTTTATTTGATTTAGGAGATGTTTATGCCAAAACCATCTTTGATTTCATTCGATCATTGGATAACGCTGATGCGTTGTGATCAATCTAGTTCATTCAAAAAATGATAGAATGTCATTGGAGTTATAGAATTAAGGAGAATACTTAATTCTTTTTTTATTGAAGAATTTGAGTGAAAGGAGGTTCCCGTATAGTTTAAAAAGTGGGCATTAAAAAAGAAAAATACCTCAGAGTAGACTAAGATTACTGAAACGTTAAAGGTTATCTTAAAAAACAGAGAGGTATTTTAAATGAATTGTAATGCACAAAACAAAAGAATTAAAGAAGTTAAAAACTTTAGTAATCGGTATTGATGTTGGAAGTGATACGCACTATGCGAGAGCATTTAATAACCGAGGAATCGAATATTCCAAGAAGCCATTCCGGTTCTACAACATATGATGATTGAAAAAGATATTTCCAATCAAGATTTAATGAGAGATGCTAAGATTTCTGCAAATATAATTACAAAAATACGCCGTGGACAATATATGGCTTTAGATAAACTAGAAAGCATCTGTATGGCTTTAGGTTGCACCCCTAACGATATATTGGAATTTATACCGGAGGAAAAGAATAATGAGTAATGATATAAAATTATTTGAAGGAAATCAGATTCGATCTTCATGGGATAATGAAAAGGAAGAATGGTACTTTAGCATTGTTGATATTATAGGAGTTTTGACTGATAGCAAAGATTCCGGAGCATATTGGCGAAAATTAAAACAGAGGTTAAAAGAAGAAGGTAGTGAGGTCGTGACATTTTGTCACGTACTGAAATTAAAATCTCCTAAAGACGGTAAGATGTATAAAACAGATGTGGCTAGCTGAAGTTGGAAAAGAAAGAATCGATGAGACAATCGATCCAGAGCTTACAATAGATAGAGCGCTGGAAACATACTTGAAAAAAGGTTATACAAGAAAGTGGATAAATCAAAGATTGCAGGCTATTCAGGTAAGAAAAGGACTTACTGATTCTTGGCAAGAGCATGGCGTAACAAAAGGCAAAGAATATGCAATTCTTACTAATGAAATATCAAAGGCTTGGAGTGGAATGATCACAAGACAGTATAAAGATTTAAAAGGGCTTAAAAAAGAAAATCTAAGAGATAATATGTCAACTACTGAACTTATATTAAATGCTTGCAGAAACAGCTACGAAAGATATTGCAGAATCTACCAATCCTCAAGGTTTAGAATAAAATAAAAAAGTAGCAAAGCGTGGTGATAATATTGCCGGCAATGCCAGAAAGGAAATAGAAGTAGAAACGGGCAAGCCTGTCATTACATCAAAAAATGCAATTGACTTTGGGAAACTGATCGATGATGTTAGAGTTTACTTAGCTTGGTAAAGATAAAGAGATAAAGGTAGAATCTAGAATT
Source organism: Bulleidia extructa W1219 (assembly GCF_000177375.1). Classification (GTDB taxonomy): domain Bacteria; phylum Bacillota_I; class Bacilli_A; order Erysipelotrichales; family Erysipelotrichaceae; genus Bulleidia; species Bulleidia extructa. Next base: position 70,131 of record NZ_ADFR01000007.1, on the reverse strand, counting down.
TTGTTAGAAAATAAAGAATTATCAAATATAGAAAATGCCCCCAATACAGAAAATATGATTATCCACGGGGATAACGAGACAGGTTACTTATCATCAATTTTGTTATCATTGATAGATTCAATCTTTTTTGCAATCAACACCATAACTTCTAAGTTGCTCCATCAAATTTTCGGTAGCAAGGTCTATCTCTTCTTGTGTACTGCTAAGTACAAACTTTTTATGGTAAGCACTCGCATCAAACCTAAAGCTTCGACCAAAAATACCATCTTTTTTCTTTATTTTCATAATGCCTACGAAACTGCCGTATTTTCCCAATACATTTGAGAATATCACCGTTTCAATATCATTAATTCTGTATCTTACAGGTATTCCTGCCAAGACAACCAATTCATTTCCTTCGACCATAAAAACATCGTATTTCTGTTCCCCTCGGGAAAGCACTTTAACAAAAATGATTGTAGCAACTATGACTAAAATGATTGGTGGCACGATCATAAGACCAATTGTTTTGAACATACTTTTTCCTCCATATAAGCTCTATTTCCGTTTGGAAAATTTGTTCTAATAGAAAAAAAGGACTCTTTCCACTCAAAAATATCCTCTCTTAGATCCGTTGTCGGGAGGATAACCAAATTCTTCTTTAAACACCTCATTCACAAAACTGATGAAAATAAATGACAACGGATCAATTTCTTTGACAAATCTTGTAACGATTGTGTTAACCATCGTCTTTTCATCTTTTGAAAATCTCCCTCATGATCTTGAAACTGTTTTAACTATTTGAAAAGAGTCTTTAAACTGATCCTAAGATTTTTGGCACATTGTTTAAAAGAGAGTTCCGGGTATTCTTTACTATAAATGTCATACCATAATTAAGGGGGATTCCCTTTTTAATTTGACTTATTTTTATTCTAACACCAAAACGGTCTGATCATAAAGAAAGTAAGTGAATAGAAAGAATGAGAGAAATGGTATCAGATAAGGAATCAGGTCTTATCATTTCTATCAAGAGACGGAATGATTTTTTTGGCATATTTTTTTATATCTTTGGGGTATCGCCCTTTGTATTTTTTGAAACAGGTACTGAATTTGCTATGAGATGAATATCCTACGGCTTCAGCTATATCCTGAATTTTAAGGGAGGAGTTCAATAAAAGAATTTCCGCCATATTCATTCGTCGTTTTTGAGTATATTCGGTAATGGTGCATTGATATTTTTGTTTAAATAATTTTTTTAGCTTTGTACCACTCATAGTGGATATTTTTTCTAAAGTTTCTTGCGAGATGGATGTTGCATAATGATCGTCGATATAATTAGCAACATTTTTTAAAGCTTCATCATCGGCAATAGAGATAGGATTGTTGTATTTATTTAAAAATGAGTCTATTGTAATGCTTAACCATTCCTTTGCTTTTGATTCAAAGAAGATTTCAGCAGCAGGAGATCCCATTTTACAATTCAGTATATCTTTGGCAATTCTTTCTAAAAGTTTGTTTATGATGGTACTGGTATTAAAAAATAAATCTTCATAGTTACAAATTTTATTTTTATAAGAAGATAGGCATTCATCTATCATGGCTTGTTTGAAATTGATACCTATTCCTAAATAGGGAGAGCTTTTGTGAAGTATGAACTTATAGTTTTTAGAATTTTTTGTATTTATAACATAGAGTGAGTTTGAAGAAAGATTTTGATAAGGATTAAAACATTCTCCATTTGCAGTAACTAAATAAGAGGAGTAAAAGGAATAGAAATGGTCTAAACCGGAAAAACTGGTATGAATAATTTCTTTTTTTATGAAGACATCATGGATATCGATGGTAAAATTTTCTCCTTCATAAAACCAATAAATGCCTTCTGCATCCTCCGTGTTAAAACGGAATTCATGTCCTACAGTAGAGTATTTTGTATCGCTGATACATTCATCTGTAGAGAAAAAGTTTTTAACAAAGTTATAAAAATCACTCATATTATTCCTTTCATTTCTATATTTTATCCCAAGTAGACATTATCCCAATTAGACATAATTAGCTATATCTAATTGATTGAAATTTTCATTTATTTTATATTAAACAAGGGATAATAACAAGAAAAATATTTTGCAACAAGTCTGAAAAGGCTATTTATGAAATTTATTCATTTTAAAGAAAAGGAGGAGTTATTTAGTGAAGAATAAGAAAAAATCGATACTGAAAAGACTAATGCCTTATGCCGGTAAGAAAAGTGTTTTGCTTTATATGGCTATGCTGATGTCTGCTGTGTCGGGTATTATGGTCTTAATGCCTATGGTTTTTATTCATAGGATTGTCAATCATTTAATTTTAAATGAAATGGTGGATTTTGCTTATATAAAGGCAAATGCTATTTATGCGGCAGTATTTTCCGGTTTAGGTTTATTTATATATCTTATAGGTCTTGTTTTATCCCACATTTTTGCATTTGAAGTGGAAGATAATATTATTAAGACCTCGGTCAAAAAATTGATCAATAAACCATTAGGATATTTTGATGATAAGGAAAGTGGAAGAATAAGAAATGTAATTGTATCCGGAGCGTCTGAAACACATTCTTTTTTAGCGCATCAACTTCCTGATATGGCGATGACAATGATATCACCGATAGTTTTAATTGTGTTTTTCTTTATGTTTAATTGGAAATTAGGACTTGCCAGTATGATACCGATGATTATCGGCATGATATTAATGTCAGCGATGATGACATCGGAAACCAAGAAAATGAAGGATGAGTATTATGTAGAACTTTCCAACTTATCTTCTCAAACCGTGGAGTATGTTCGAGGAATTCCTGTTGTCAAAACATTTGCACAAAGTGTCGAGAGTTTTGATAAGTTATATTCGTTAATCATAAAAATAAAAGATCATGTACTTAAGCTTACTATGAGTTACACGAATAAAATGTCATGGTTTGAAACGGTTTCTACATCAACGGCATTTTTCTTAGTGCCTGTGGCATTGCTTTTAATAAAATTTAATGGAAACTTGTCTAATGTAGTTGCAGATTCTGTTATTTATTTTCTGATAGGACCGGCATTCGCTATTTTTATTATGAGAACTGCAACAATCACACAATTCAGCTACTTTGCAGAACTTGCTTTAGATAAAATTGAAAAGATACTTGAATTTGATGATTTTGTTTATGGAAATAAGACAAGCTCTGATGTAGGAATAGAATTTAAAAATGTAAGCTTTTCTTATGGTGGTGAAAATGTTCTAGATAATATTTCATTTCAAATAAACAAGGGAGAACGAGTGGCTTTAGTCGGTTCATCAGGTGGTGGTAAAACCACTATAGCAAGGCTTGCAGCAAGATTTTACGATATAAAATCAGGTGAGATTTATATTGGAGGAACGAATATAAAGGATTTTGAAAAAGAGGCTTTAATGAAAAAAATCGCTTTTGTTTTTCAAAATTCCAAGCTGTTTAAAATGAGCTTAAGAGATAATCTTTTGATAGCAAAACCTGATGCCACGGATCAAGAAATAGATAGTGCTTTAATCAGTTCGGGGTCTAAGGATATTGTTCAACGTTTGGAAAAGGGACTTGATACTGTTTACGGAACAAAAGGCACATATTTTTCAGGTGGAGAGGCTCAAAGGTTTTCTATCGCAAGAGCTTTTCTAAAAGATGCAGACATTATCATTTTGGACGAAGCTACAGCTTTTACAGATCCTGAAAATGAACATTTGATTCAGGAGTCTTTTAAGAAGCTGTCAAAAAACAAGACAACACTAATGATTGCTCATAGATTATCTACGGTAATAGAGGCGGATAAGATCCTCGTTATTGATAAGGGAAAAATTGTAGAAGAAGGCAAGCATGCGGATTTAATCCATATCAATGGGCATTATAAAAAGCTTTGGGAAGAATATCAAAAGTCCGTAAATTGGAAGATAGGAGGTTAAATGATGGTTTCTTATTTTATAAAACGATATGCTATGTCGGAAAAAGGAGCGGTGAACTTAAAAAAAGCTATTTTTTCGCATACACTGGTTAATTTAACAAAATTATTTTCGCCAACCATTGCTTTTCTGTTTTTATTTCAGTATATCGGCACTTTAAAAGGTGTTGAGAGCTATCATTTTACTCCTGTTCACTATATTGTACTGATTGTAGTGATGATGATTGTGATGTTTTTAATAGCAAGATGGGATTATGTAAGACTTTACACCAATGTGTACAACGAGAGTGCAAATTCAAGAATTGATTTGGCGGAAAGATTAAAGAAATTGCCTCTTTCTTATTTTGGTAAAAGAGATTTGGCAGATCTTTCTGAAACGATGATGAATGACATGGGCTTGTATGAAACAATTTTTTCTCATGCTGTTCCTCAAATATATGCCACCATTATTTCCACAGGTGTTATCGCTTTAATGCTCATTATCTATAATTGGAAACTGGCTCTTGCAGCATTGTGGGTCATTCCGATTTCCATTCTAATCATATTTTTATCAAAGAAAAGTCAGAAAAAAATAGTGCAAAAATGGATGGATGATCATCGCAAAGTATTTGATGACTTGCAGGAAAAGATAGAGCAAATTGAACAAATAAAATCTTACAATTTAGAAGATAGGATGCTGAACGATTTTTTTGAAAAATTAAACAAATCGACAAAACAGAAAACAAAAGGTGAAGTTGTTGCCGGAACACTTACAGGCATAGCTACGGCAATTTTAAAGCTCGGAATGATAAGCGTTGCTATTATCGGAATAAACATGCTGATGGCAGGTGAGGTAAGTGTGCTGGTTTATATAGCCTTTTTAATGATGACAACAAGTATCTATCTTCCGATAGAGGGGATCATCACTTTCATGTCTATGATAGTGATGCTGGATGCTGTGGTTGGAAGAATAAAGGAAATAAAAACCATGCCTATCCAAGAGGGTAGAAAGCATATGGAAATCAAAAATTATGATATTGAGTTCAAGGATGTTTATTTTGGATACGATGATCATTCTGTCATAAATGGTGTGAGTTTTACTGCAAAGCAAGGTGAAATCACTGCGTTAATCGGTTCAAGCGGAAGTGGAAAAACAACCCTTACCAAGCTTGCGGCAAGATTTTGGGATATAGATAGGGGAAAAATTTTGATCGGTGGCGAAGATATTAGTGGGATTGATCCGGAAACACTCCTTAAAAATTTCTCTATAGTATTTCAAGAGGTTACCCTTTTTAATGCAAGCATCAAAGATAATATAAAAATTGGTAAAAAGGATGCTACAGACGAGGAGATTGTAAGAGCGGCTAAAATAGCAAGATGCTATGAATTCATCCATAAAATGCCAGAAGGAATAGATACGATAATTGGAGAGAACGGACAAAGATTATCCGGTGGAGAAAGACAAAGAATATCCATAGCCAGAGCCATCTTGAAAGATGCACCGATGATACTGCTTGATGAAGCTACAGCTTCTCTTGATGTTGAAAATGAAAGTTTGATTCAAGAAGCTTTATCTGCACTGATAAAAGAAAAAACCGTTATCGTTATTGCTCATAGACTGAGAACAATAAGAAATGCGAATAAAATCGTATTGTTAAATTCAGGGAAAATAGAAGCAATAGGGACAGATGAGGAACTTTGTAAAACTTCAGAATTTTATAAAACAATGCTTAAAAAATCAAATATTCAGTGAAAATTCCAAACTTATATTTTTTGATGAGCCTACAAGTGGATGGGTTATTACAATATGATGAATATTTCTCATATAATCAATGAATGCAAAAGTGATCATCAACTAATATTCATTGTTTCCCACAACTAAGAATTTTTAAATTCGATAGCTGACTATATTCTGTATTTATAGATATCAGCAGAGTATACTAGTACTTTTAAAAAATTCTAAAAGAGATGTTAAAAAAGATAAAGAAATAAGGAAACAGGCAAAGAAAAAAGAGGCTTATAGCCTCGGATCAAACCATCTGTGTTACGAGCGGTCATGATTTTTTTGCTGGCGATATTGATTGGGTGAAGAGCCATATTCCTTTTTGAACTGGCGATTAAAATAACTGGCTTGTGAAAATCCGCATTCAAAAGCAATATCAGTAATGGAACGATGACTATTTTTTAACAATTGACTACTAACTTCTAAACGATAGCGATTTAAAAAATCAATCGGAGATTTTCCTGTATACTCTTTGAATAAACGAATACAGGTACTTTTAGATACAAGACCTGCTTGAGCAATTTTTTCTAATGTTAGATGCTCTGCGTAGTGTTCATAAATATAAAGAGTCATCTTTCTTTGAATGGTACTGTTCAGGTCATAGTTTTCTTGAAGCAGTTTTTCTTGTTGGTGATGGGCTAAGTATAATCTTCTTAAAAGAAGATAAATCAAACCGATGGTTTCCATTTCATAGCCGACCGGTTTTTCACTATTTAATCGGTCAATTTCGTCGATTAAATGGATTAGTTCAGCTCCCATTCCTGACTTGAATTTTAATTGCATGTGTGAAAAGGCGGTCTCTTCTTGGAGCGGTTTGACGTACTTTTGATAGATTTCCGGATTATGAATAAAGTAATCCGGATCAAAAATAAGTACTTTTTTTCGACATCGCTCCTTTTTTTGGTTTAAAATACGATGAATCCGAGAACGATTGATGATACATAGATCACCAGGATGAGCTAGAAAAGTTTTGCCTGAAACGTGACACTGGTATTCTCCTTCTAGGATCTCAATGAATTCAAAAGAATGGTGCCAATGGGCTAATTCATCAATTTCTTCTATTTCATTTTTTTCAATTAAAAAGGGAATAATGAAGTTCTGTTTTGTCATAAAAATAACTCCTTGGAAATATTATACAATTAATTGACTATTAAATACTATTATTACTTTGATTTTGGCTATAATATTTAAACATAAGGATGAAATATCCAAGGAGGAAAAATATGAACGATCAATTAAATGTATTATTGGCTGATTTAGAAGTTTTTTATCACAAACTACAAAGTTTTCACTGGTATGTTGCAGGAGAAATGTTCTTTCAAATACACGCTAAGTTAGAAGAATATTACGACATGGTATCTGAACAGGTGGATGAAGTAGCTGAAATGATTTTAATGAATGAAGGGAAGCCGGTTTCTTTATTAACTGATTTTAAATCGTTATCCAATATTCAAGAATCTAAGAATGAATTCCATGGGGAAGTAGACTTAGTATTAAAAGAAGTGAAGAATGATTTTGAAAGTCTTTTGATGGAAGTTAAAGCAATTAAGAAAGCAGCAGATGAGGAGGATAATTATTTAGTTTCTGCCAAAATGGATGACTATATTTCTTCTTACAGCAAACAAATCTGGATGTTGAAACAATTTTTATACAAGTAAGCTTAGTGTTTATTTTTCGGCAAAGAAAAAGGCAGTATTTGATCATACTGCCTTTTAACTTTTTAGTGGTGATCGTAAGTGATGATTTCACCTGTATAAGCGGCTTTTAAGATATCCATCATATCTTGAATCATTGGCACCCGAGGGTTTGCTGGGGAACATTGATCTTCATACGCTAAGTAAGCGATTTTTTCTCTCTTTTCATCCCAAGTTTTTTCATCAATACCTTGCGATTTGAAATTCATTTCCATCCCAACATCAACGCCTAAGTCATGGACGGCTTGTGCAAACTTTTCAACTCCTTCTTGAATCGTTTTAAACTTCAATCCGATGGCATGCGCCAATTCACAATAACGTTCATCAGCATTGTAATATTGGTACTTAGGCCATAAACCCGGTTTTTCAGGTTTCGTACCATTATAGCGGATCACATAAGGTAAGAAGGTTGCACATGTTCTTCCATGAACGGTGTGGAATTCAGCTCCTATTTTATGAGAGAGAGAGTGGCACATCCCTAAGTAAGCATTCGCAAAAGCCATACCTGCCATAGTGGAAGCGTTATGCATCTTTTCACGAGCTTCTTCATCTTTAGCTCCGTTATGAACAGCACGAGATAAGTATTGGAAGACCATAGTGACAGCTTTAAGAGCTAAGGCATCGGTATAGTCAGTTGCCATAACGGAAACATAAGCTTCACAAGCATGAGTTAGAACATCCATACCGGAATCAGCTGTTACTTTAGAAGGTAAGTTCATCACTAAAGCAGGATCCACGATGGCTACGGTTGGTGTTAAGGAATAGTCTGCTAATGGATACTTCAAGTTCTTTTCTTTATCAGTAATGACCGCAAATGGAGAAACTTCAGAACCGGTACCGGAAGTTGTTGGGATACAGACTAGGTTTGATTTCTTTCCTAATTCAGGGTATTGGAAAGCACGCTTACGAACGTCCATGAATTTTTGTTTCAAATCGGCGAAATCGACTTCCGGATGTTCATAGAAAAGCCACATACCCTTAGCTGCATCCATAGCGGATCCACCACCTAAAGCAATAATGGTATCCGGTTTAAAGGATTGCATCAATTCCCATCCTTTCTTAACGGTTTGTAAGCTTGGATCCGGTTCAACATCACAGAACAATTGAACTTGAACTTGATTGTCACGAGAGGCTAATTGTTCACGAATGCGTTGCACATAACCTAAGTCAACCATGGTGCGATCTGTCACGATGAAGGCACGTGAGATTTCACGCATATCGCGTAAGTAAGTGATGGAATTTTGTTCGATATAAATCTTGCTTGGAATTTTGAACCATTGCATTGTATTTCTTCTCTTTCCTATCTTTTTGACATTGATTAAGTTGATTGGACCAACATTGCCAGATACTGAGTTATGTCCATATGATCCACAACCTAGGGTTAAGGATGGGATGAAGGAGTTATAGATATTACCAATACCACCAAAGGTTGTAGGAGAATTCCAAATAAGGCGGCAAGCTTTCATACGTTTTCCAAATTCTTTCGCTAATTCTTCATTTCTGGTATGGATAGCAGCGGTATGACCTATTCCATTTAACATAACAGTTGCTTCAGCTTTATTGAAACCATCAACGATGTTATCTGCTTTTTCCATGGCTAGAACAGGAGATAATTTTTCACGAGATAAAGGTTCTTTGACACCCGGTTCTTTGATTTCGGCAATCAAGATAGAAGTTTTAGGATCCACTGTGAATCCGGCTTGTTCGGCAATCCAAGCAGCTGCTTTACCCGCTACAGCACTATTTAATTTGGCTTGTTCAACATCTTTTGAATTGGCTTCAAAACCAAACATATATTTCTCTAATAATTTCTTTTCCTTTGCATTGCAGAAGTGCACATTATAATGTTTGAATTCTTCTTTGACATCATCATAAATTTCTTTATCGACAATGACGGTTTGTTCAGAAGCACAAATCATACCGTTATCGAAAGCTTTTGACATGGCAATATCGTTGACAGCTTGTTTGATGTGGGCAGTTGCTTCAATGTAAGCAGGGGCATTACCGGCTCCAACACCTAAGGCAGGTTTGCCACAACTATACGCCGCCTTAACCATCGCATTACCACCGGTTGCTAAAATGGTGGAAACACCACTATGATTCATCAAAGCGGAAGTCGCATCCATGGAAGGATGTTCAATCCATTGAATACAATTCTTAGGGGCACCAGCATTGACTGCGGCTTCGTAAACGATACGAGCTGCTTCAGCAGAAGATTTTTGAGCATTAGGATGGAACGCAAAGATAATGGGATTTCTTGTTTTTAAGGAAATCAGACTTTTAAAAATAGCCGTTGAAGTGGGGTTAGTAACAGGGGTTAAACCGGCAATAACACCCACCGGTTCAGCTACTTCAGTAATGCCTGTGACAGGATCTTCACTGATGACACCAACGGTTTTTAAATGGCGCATATAGTTCACCATGTATTCACAAGCGAATAGGTTTTTAGTGGCCTTATCTTCAAAGACACCACGACCGGTTTCTTCTACTGCTAAACGAGCTAGGGTACCATGTTGATCAAGAGCGGCGACCGTGGCTTTAGCCACGATATAGTCGATTTTTTTCTGATCATAGTCAGCGTAATCATCTAGTGCAACTAATGCTTTAGTGACCAATTCGTTGACTTCTTCTTGAGGACTTAACATTTTCTCTGACATAACTTTCTCCTTCGTTATTGTTTTCACAAATACTATTTTACATGGTCGGAAAAGGATTGCAATAGCATTTATTATTTTTTTCACATGTAAGCGATTCCAATTCCTCATTTCATCTAATCGTTTCCAGTTACCTAGAAAAAAGGTTGATATTTCTATCAACCAAAATCAATAATAGCCAAATCCTTTTTCATTAAGAACGGGATCCATTTCTTTAATTTGATAATCTTCTACTTGAATAAAACGACCATCACCTCGTTGAATCCGGTCTAAAAAGATTAAGATTTTAGATTCATCTCCTTGTATGTAAAATTCAACATTTCCATTGCTCAAATTTTTGACTGACCCGGTTAAATCAAGTCGCAAAGCATTGTATTGACAAAAATAACGAAAACCAACCCCTTGCACACGGCCACTTACTATCCCATAATAACGCTTCATACTATAAATATTATGGATGAAAAGCTATACTAAAGACAAGGAGTCTTTATGAAACAAATCATTTTATCCACTGTTTCTTTAGCGCAATCTTGGTTAGTTGAGGATCTTTTAGATGTTTTGAATCAAGAAAAACGTGTTTTTGTTCTGACTTGCATTCGAGAGGAATTTCAAATGATTGGAGAAAGCGTAGAAGTCTTAAGTCAAAAAGAAATTGCCCGCTCTCTTTTGCGTTATGGAGTTTTGAAAACTCAAATCACTTTTTGTCGGTTAGTAGAACACAACGTTTCTAAAATCAAGAGGGCATTGGAGAATTGTGATGTCTTTATTTTTGTTGGAAATGATGCTCATTTAGCCCATCATCGTTTGGTGGATTTTCATCTGATTTCTGCTGTTAAACATTATGAGAAAACAAAAATATTGATTGGATCCATGATTTATCTATTTTTGGAAGATAGCCAACTTTGTCCTATTGAAAGTGATTTGAAAAGTCTAACAAACTTTGATGTATTTCTTCATTATATTGAAAGCCTAGAAAGTTTACGAAGTATCTTGAATGTATTAGAAGATAAAGATCGGTTAGTGATTGCTTTAGGAGAAAATGCCGGTTTTATTGATGAAGAAGGAGAATTGTTCCCTTTAGGTGATGCTTATCTATTTCAACCAACTCAGATAGATGAACTTTATGAAGCTTATCACACGTATCAAGAAAGTTAGACTAAAAAATATTGAAAATGAGCTGATTTATTTCTATAATCTAAGTAATACAGCGATAAAAGAGTAGTAACTTTCAAGTCAATTAGTTAGAGAGATTCCGGTAGCTGAAAAGGGATTCTAGTTGAGAAAGTGAATTCACTTTTGGAGTGAGACTAATCCTCTCCGCTAACGCCCGTTAAGCGTAATCAAGTTGCGTATGAAAAGCATACGAAACAGGATGGTACCGCGTATACTTACGTTCCTGAATGTCAGGAATGTTTTTTTATGGAGAAAGGAATACGATGAACAAATCAATCCAACAATTACAAGAAGTAGCTTTAAAAAAGATTCAAGAAGCTAAAGATTTAAATGCTTTAAATCAATTAAGAATTGATTACTTAGGAAAAAAAGGCTCTGTGCAGGCTTTGATGAGCCAAATGAAGGAATTGCCAAAGGAAGAAAAACCCGTTTTTGGACAAGAAGTGAATACTTTAAAACAAAGTGTTTCTAAAGCGATAGAACAGGCACAACAGATATTGGAAGAAAAACAGTTGAGTGCTCGCTTAGAAAAAGAAAAAATTGATATTAGTTTAAGAGGTCATCAAAGAAAAATGGGTAGTAAACATCCTTTATTAGCGATTCAAGATGGTATTGAAGAGTTATTTTTAGGGATGGGATATACCATTGCAGATGGACCGGAGGTGGAATTGGATCATTATAATTTTGAATTAGCAAACATTCCTAAAGATCATCCGGCCAGAGATATGCAAGATACTTTTTACATTGATCCTAATACGTTATTAAGAACACATACTACAGCCATGCAAATGAGAGAATTGGAAAAAGCGAAAGGGAAGGGGCCAATTAAATTGATTTGTCCTGGAAAGGTTTATCGTCGTGATGATGATGATGCGACTCATTCTCATCAATTTATGCAATGTGAAGGCTTGGTTGTAGGAGAAGATATTCGTTTATCGGATTTAAAAGGCACTTTATTAGCTTTAGCCAATACCATGTTTGGTAAGGGTAGACAAATTCGTTTCCGCCCTTCTTATTTTCCTTTTACAGAACCATCGGTTGAAGTGGATGTGTCTTGTCCGTTTTGTGAAAGCAAGGGATGCCATGTTTGTAAACAATCCGGTTGGATTGAAATTTTGGGAGCAGGAATGGTTCATCCAAAAGTGTTAGAAATGAATGGTTTTGATTCTAAAAAATATAATGGTTTTGCGTTTGGAGTCGGCTTAGAAAGGGTAGCCATGTTGAAATATGGCATTGATGATATCCGCCATTTCTATACCAATGATACTCGATTCTTGGATCAGTTTCGGGAATTAGACTAGGGGGAAAGAAAAGATGAAATTAAGTTATAACTGGTTATCTCAATATGTGGATTTAAAGGGAATTTCTCCGACTGAATTGGCACAATCATTAACCCGTTCTGGTCATGAGGTGGAAGGGTTGAATACTTTGGCGAATGCCAGTGGTTTGGTGATTGGTGAAATTATTGAATCAGACTTGATTCCGGAAACGCATTTGCATAAAGCACAAGTTCGTATTTCTAATCATGATGTGAAACAAATTATTTGTGGAGCACCAAATTGCCGATCTGGTTTAAAGGTTATTGTGGCTTTGCCTGGTGCAAAATTACCGATTGGTGAAATTAGTGCTAAATCTCTTCATGGGTTGGAATCTTATGGCATGTTATGCAGTTTAAAAGAATTAGGGGTGGATTTGAAACTTCTCAATGAAGCACAAATCAATGGGATAGAAGAATTGCCTCAAGAAGCACCAGTTGGGGAAACAGATGTGTTGGCTTATCTTGGCCTAGACGATACGATTTTAGATGTTTCTTTAACCGCTAATCGATCAGATTGTTTATCTATTTGGGCAATGGCAAGAGAAGTGGCCGCTATTGTTGGTCGTAAAGTGACACTGCCTGAACTTCAAAAGCATGTTGAAAAACCTTCTTCTTTTCAAGTTGTATTAAAGAGTGAAAAAGCTCCTTATTATTTAGGAAAAGTGATTGGTCATATCAAGGTAGGACCTAGTCCGAAATGGTTAAAAGAAGTATTGATTTCTTCGGGAATCAACAGTATCAATAATGTGGTCGATATCTCAAATTATGTGATGTTGGAAACGGGACAACCGCTTCATTTCTATCAATTGAATAAATTAAAAAACCATTCTATTGAGGTGGTAGATGGTCGTCGGGAGAAGATTAAAGCTCTTGATGGAATGGAATTTCAATTAGAATCGGAAGATATTGTGATTGAAACGAATGGTACTTTTGCCGGAATTGCCGGCATCATGGGTGGAGAAGAATCCATGATTGATGATGAAACGGTGGCTATTTTTATGGAAGCGGCTCATTTCTCTCCTGTTCAAATTCGTCATACTTCTATTCGTTTAAATTTGGTGACCGAAGCTGCTTCTCGTTTTATTAAGGGTATTGACCCTTTAGCGGCTCAACAAGCTATTCAAAGAGCGACGGATTTATTAGTGGAATGGGCTGATGGCGGAGAAATTGAAGAAACGGTTGAAGTGGGTCATGATGGCTATACACCAATTAAAATTAAGGAATCTTTGACCCGTTTAAATCAGGTTTTAGGAACAAAATTCACTATGAATCAAGTGACTTCAGTGCTGGAAAGATTGAATTTTGCGCCGTTAGTTCAAGGCGATGAAGTGGTTTGTCATATTCCAAGCTATAGAAGGGATATGGAGTTGGCTGCGGACGTACAAGAAGAAGTGATTCGTTTATTAGGATACGATGATTTAGAAACAACTTTGCCACGCATGGAAGCTAATGTTGGTGAAAGAAATGAACGTCAGGTAGCGAAGCGAAAGACTCGAGAAACATTGATTTCTTTAGGCTTACAAGAAATAGTAACTTATACTTTGCAATCAAAAGAAGAAAGTGAAAAGTCCCTATGGCCTTTGGGTGAAGCCATTGTTTTATCCATGCCGATGTCGGAAGCAAGAAGCCATATTCGAACATCTTTAATGAGATCTGTTTTAGCGAGTGCTCAATACAATATTGCTCATAAGAATTATCCATTAGCTTTTTATGAAATTTCAAAGGTATATGCGAAAGGATCTGAACAGGAACGTCTAGCGATTTTCTTAGAAGGAAATTACCAAGAAGATAAACTGTTTGGATTAGAAGAGAAGAGTGACTTCTATACTCTAAAGGGCATTATAATGAGCTGGTTAGAGAAGTTTGGTTTGCCTCAAGAGCGGATTGAAATCAATGAAAATAATCGGTATGACGATCATTTTCACCCTTATCGATCGGCCTTGGTGAATCTGGATGGTCAATTCTTAGGTGTTTTTGGTGAAGTGCATCCAAAACTTCAGAAAGAATATTCTTTAAAAGAAGCCTTATATGCTGAAATAGATTTAGAAGTGTTCTATCAAGCTAAAATAGATCGCCTTCACTTCAAAGAATTAGATCGTTATCCATCAATTGATCGTGATATTGCCTTAGTGGTTAAAAAAGATGTTCCGGCACAAAAAAATGGTGGATACGATCCGTCAATATGGTAAGAAAATTGTTCGCCAAGTCGATATTTTTGATATTTATGAAGGGGAACATGTGGAAAAAGGGTATAAGTCTGTTGCGTTAAGAATTCGTTACCAAGATGCAGATCATACTTTACAAGACGCGGAAGTAAGTGAAGTTCATGAGGTCATTCTTCATGAATTGGAAAAACAATGTCAAGCGATACTAAGATCGTAAAATAAATAAAGGAAATGTTCGTAAACATTTCCTTTATTTTTTGATCAAGATTTCCAGCAACTTTACTTTAAATGCCAAATATCCCGATTATATTCTTCGATTGTTCGATCACTTGAGAAGAATCCGGCTTTAGCAATATTGATCAGGACTTTTTTCTTCCAGACATTTCGATTTTCATAACAAGCCAGTAATGATTCTTTGACGGTGAAATATGAATTCACATCCAAAAGGGTCATAAACCAATCTGCATGGATCAAATTATTTTTTAAAGAAGATAGCATTTTTTCATCACCAAGAGCTAAAAGTTCTGGAGAAGTAATGAAATCAATACAATCATGAATGATAGCATTATTTTGATAATAGTCCATGGCATGATAACCTTCTGTTTCGTATAAATGAATCACTTCATCAGAAGATTTTCCGAATGTGTAGATATTTTCATCACCAACCAATTGGCGAATTTCTACATTGGCACCATCATTTGTTCCTAAAGTAATAGCTCCATTCAGCATGAATTTCATATTTCCGGTACCGGATGCTTCCTTTGAAGCAAGAGAAATTTGTTCGGAAATGTCACAGGCTGGAACAACCATTTCAGATTTCGCCACGTTATAGTTGTTTAACATAACCACTTTTAAATGTTGGTTGACAACCGGGTCGTGTTGAATTAGATCTTGTAGACAAATGATCAGATGAATGATGTTTTTAGCCATGTCATAAGCAGGAGCTGCTTTAGCTCCAAAGATAACGGTGATTGGTCTTTTCGGAAATTGTCCTGCTTTGATTTGTAAATATTTATGGATAATCCATAAGGCATTTAGCTGTTGACGTTTGTATTCATGTAGACGTTTGACTTGGATGTCAAAGATGGAATTTGGATCGACCTCAATTCCTTCCTGTTCTTTAATTTGTTGAGCAAGGAATGTTTTATTTTTATACTTAATTTCATCCAGTTGATTTAGTACATGCTCATCTTCGCTGAATGCCAATAATTTCTCCAGTTGATTTGCGTTTTTATGCCATGAATTCCCAATTAAACGATCAATTAAATTCGCTAAATCAGGATTACAATGCATGATCCAGCGACGGAAAGTAATGCCATTGGTTTTATTGTTAAATTTATTAGGGTAAATCGTATAGAAAGCCTTTAATTCCTGATTTTTTAGAATTTCTGTATGAAGGGCGGCAACACCGTTAATGGAGGAACTGTAGTGCATATCAATACGAGCCATATGGACACGGTTTTGTTCATCGATGATTGCTAAATCAGGCTGGCCATGAAATGCAGTATGAATGGAATGGTTTAGATCATGGATGATTGGAATCAATTGTGGCACCACTTCTTGTAAATAGTCTAAAGGCCATTTTTCTAATGCTTCTGCTAAAATGGTGTGATTTGTATAGGCACAAGTATTGGTTACAATGGACACGGCTTTTTCAAATGGGATTCCTTCTTGAATAAGCAAGCGAATCAATTCCGGAATGATCATGGAAGGGTGAGTATCATTAATTTGAATGGATACGTGTTTATCTAAATCATCTAAACAGTGTCCTTTTTCTTTTTCTTCTTGAATGATCAATTGAGCAGCATTGCTTACCATAAAATACTGCTGATAGATGCGTAGTAATTGTCCATCTTTATTTCGATCATCTGGATATAGAAATAGGGTAAGATTCCTAGCGATATCTGTTTTATCAAATTCTATACCATCATGAACAATCGATTCATCAATTGTATCTAGATCAAATAAATGCAATGTGTTTTTTTGACCATTATAACCAACGATATCCACATCATACATATGTGAAACATAAGTTTTTCCTGCTAACTCAATAGGAAAATGAACATCTGTTGGATGGAGAATGGTATTATCTTGTAACCATTCATCAGCCACTTCAAATTGTTTTCTGTCTTTGAATTCTTGATGAAATAACCCTAAATGATAATTCAATCCGATACCATCTCCTTGTAGGTTGAGTGTCGCAATAGAATCCAAGAAGCAGGCGGCTAGTCGTCCAAGTCCGCCATTACCAAGAGATGGTTCTTTTTCAATTTGCTCGATTTGTTTGAGGCTTTTATTGTTTTTAGTTAACACTTGATCTAACTCATGGTACAAGCCAAGATTAATTAAATTTTTACCCAATTGTTTGCCGATTAAAAATTCAGCACTGATGTAATATAATTTTTTTTCACCCTTGATGAAAGGCAATTCGAGTTTCTTTTGATTCACAATTTGTGTGATAGCATAAAATAATTCGGTATTTGATGCTTCTTTAATGGATTTGTTTAGTCGAGAATTTAAAAGTGTTTCTAGTTCCATACTTACTCCTTCATACAGACAATTCAAAAGTTAAAATAGATATGGAAAGACAAACTGTAAGGAATGTTATACAGTCTACGGGAAATCTTTATATTTATTTACTTTTTGTCTGTGGAATATAAATTCCACTGCTTATTTTAGCGAAAAACAATCAAGCAAGTAAAGCGTATCAGGCAAATTGAACTAAATAATAGGGCACTAAATATGGAATAAAAAATAATTTTATAAAATTGCTCAAAAACAATTGACGAATGATAGCGTTTTCAATAATATATAAGTATACCGTAATCGTTAACGGGAACGGTTACAGAATGAATAATGAAGCGGGAGGGAAAATATGAAACGCTTATTCAAAGCAGGTATTACAGCATTGATGGCTACCACGATGCTTGTAGGATGTGGGACACCATCCTCTAAAAGTTCAAATGAAAAACCAAAAGGTAAAGTGTATTACTTAAACTTCAAGCCGGAAGCAGATGCACAATGGCAAGAATTAGCTAAGTTGTATACGAAGAAAACAGGTGTTCCTGTAACAGTATTGACAGCTGCATCTGGTCAATATGAACCAACCTTAAAAGCGGAAATGGCTAAAAAAGATGCGCCAACTTTATTCCAGGTAAACGGCCCTGTAGGATTAGCCGGTTGGAAAGACTATTGTTATGATTTATCAGGATCGGGTGTTGTCGGACAATTAACTTCAGAAGATTTTGCTTTGAAGGATGGTAAGCAAACATTGGGTGTGGCTTATGCTTTGGAAACATATGGTTTAATTTATAATAAGAAACTATTAGCTAAAGCAGGATACAAACCAGAAGATATTAAATCATTTAATGATTTGAAGAGGGTTGTTGAAGATATTACAGCTCGCAAGAAATCTTTAGGTTTCTCAGCATTTACCTCTTCCGGTATGGAAGGTTCCTCAGATTGGCGTTTCAAAACGCATTTAGCGAACTTGCCAATTTACTATGAATATAAGGCAGATGGGATTACCACCACTAAGGCTATTAAAGGAACTTATTTAGATAATTACAAGAAGATTTGGGACTTATATATCAATAACTCTACCGTTGCTCCTAGTCAATTATCGGTTAAAAAGGGTGATGATGCGGTTGCTGAATTTGTGAAGGGCTCGGCTGTTTTCTATCAAAATGGTACATGGGCATATAATGACATTGCGGCAGTCGGTGATGAAAACTTAGGAATGTTACCAATTTATACTGGTGTTCAAGGGGAAGAAAAGCAAGGTTTATGTACAGGTACAGAAAACTATTGGAGTGTGAATAAGAAGGCAAGTAAAGAAGATATTCAAGCTACATTGGATTTCATGAATTGGTGTGTTACTTCTGAAGAAGGCATTAAGGCCTTGTGTGGTGGAGAAGGTGCTATGCCTAGCGGTGAAGCCGGTATGGGACTTGTGACTCCTTTCAAGAAGAACTTGAAATCTAAGAATTATTTGGCAACGATTGCAGAAGAATATGTTAAAAAGGGATTGACTCCTGTTTCATGGAATTTTACAACAATGCCTTCTGAAGCATGGAAGAATGGTGTTGGTTCTGCATTGACAACCTATGCAGCAAAACAAACCGATGCCAATTGGGCAGCCGTTAAGAAAGCATTTGTAGATGGCTGGGCTGCTGAAGCAAAAGCTACCAAAAAATAAATACAAAATGATTAGTGCTTGGCAGCAGGCGAGTTTACAGGCTTGCTGCCAATATATTTTTAGAGGTGAGATATGGAAAAAAACATAAAAAAATATTGGCCTTTATTTGTGGTTCCGACAATAGCTGCTTTCGCAATTGGATTTCTAATTCCGTTTTTGTTGGGAATCTATTTATCATTCTGTGAGTTTAGAACAGTAACGGACAGTCAATTCGTTGGATTGAGCAATTATATAAAAGCCCTTTCTGATACTATATTTCAGCACTCCTTTTTTTACACAGCTGCGTTTGCTTTTGTGACAGTGATTGTGATTAATGTTGCAGCATTTGCATTAGCCATGGCACTGACAAAGAAGTTGAGAGGCACGAATTTATTCCGTACCATTTTCTTTATGCCAAATTTGATAGGAGGCATTGTTTTAGGGTATATTTGGCAACTGATTTTTTCGGGTATTTTATCCCAATTCAATACAGCCTTAAATTTAAATGCAAGGATAGGCTTTGTTGGATTGGTTATTCTAGTTTGTTGGCAACAAATTGGGTACATGATGATTATTTATATTGCCGGATTGCAATCCATTCCTCAAGAAGTGATGGAAGCGGTGGAAATCGATGGGGCAAGTGCTTGGGATAAGTTGATTCATGTGACTTTACCAATGATGATGCCTTCTATTACCATTTGTACTTTTTTATCAGTCACAAATGGATTTAAATTATTCGATCAAAACTTGGCTTTAACAGCCGGAGAACCGGCTAAAATGTCGGAAATGATGGCTTTGAATATTTATAATACATTTTATGGCCGTGTTGGTTGGGAAGGTGTCGGTCAAGCTAAAGCGGTTCTATTCTTTATCATGGTTGTGGGCATCGGTTTGATTCAATTACGAGCAACTAGAGAAAAGGAGGTTCAACAATAATATGGCAAATGAAAAGAAAAATCATGTTGGACTGGGTGCGATTTTATCAGTGTTGTCCATCAGTTGGATTTTACCTATATTGATTGTTTTAGTTAATTCTTTTAAAAATAAAATTTGGATCAATGATGAGCCTTTTAAACTTCCAAATGCAGAAACATTTAGTGGCTTCTTAAATTATGTTATGGCCATGAAGAAATATGGATTTTTAGAAGCGGTAGGATGGACTGTATTTATTACGGTGGTTAGTGTTATTTTGATTCTTGTTTGTACGTCTATGTGTGCATGGTATGTGACAAGAGTTAAGAATAGAGTGACAAAATTGATTTATTTGTTGTGTATTTTCTCAATGGTTGTTCCATTTCAAATGGTTATGTTTACATTAAGCTTAGTGGCCAATCGTCTTGGCTTAGTAACGCCTTGGGGAATCGTGATTATTTATTTGGGATTTGGTGCCGGGTTAGCTGTATTTATGTTCTGCGGCTTTGTTAAGTCAATTCCGATTGAAATTGAAGAAGCTGCCATGATTGATGGTTGTTCCCCCGTTCAAACGTTCTTTTTAGTGGTGCTTCCTATTATGAAGCCTACTTATATTTCAGTGGGGATTTTAGAGACGATGTGGATTTGGAATGACTTCCTGTTACCATATCTTGTATTGGATGTTAAGAAATACAAGACGATCTCTATTGTGATTCAGTATATGAAAGGTAGTTATGGCCGTGTGGATATGGGAGCCATTATGGCTGCCCTGGTTATGGCGGTGATTCCTGTGATTGTGTTTTATTTGAGTTGCCAAAAGTATATTATAAAAGGCGTTGCCGCAGGGGCGGTGAAAGGATAAAGATATACCATGAGTAAGGCATTAACAATCAAAGATATTGCAAAACTATCGGGATTTAGTACAGGTACTGTTTCTCGTGTATTAAATAATCATCCGGATTTAAGCCCGGAAACAAAAGAAAAAATAGAGAAAATTATTGAAGATCATAATTACCAACCGAATGTTAATGCAAAGCAATTAAAAAAAACAATAAGTTCGAATATCGTTATTATTGTGAAAGGATATGGAAATATTTTATTTGCGGATTTACTGGAGCAAGTGCAAGGGAATTTATCGAAAAAAAGAGAAGAGGCCTCAGTTATTTTTATTGATGAAAATCAGAATGAAGTGATGAGGGCATATCAAATGTTGTTAGAAAAAAAACCAAAGGGATTTATATTCTTGGGAGGAAACTTAGAAAACTTTAGAGCTGACTTTAAAAGAATTTCGGTTCCATGTGTTTTATTAACTAGTGATGCCAGTGAACTTTCTTTTGATAATTTATCTAGTTTTACGACGAATGATGTCAGTGGAGCAGCAAGTGCTATACAATATTTATTGGAAAACAATCACCGAAGGATTGGCATTGTGGGTGGTACAGAGGATTCTCAAATTACTCAGAATCGGGTGAAAAGTTGTATTGGTGTATTGAAGAGTCATCGCATACGATTCGAGGATGATTATTATGAAGATAGTCGATTTTCAATGGAAGGTGGTTATGCCAGCACTATTAAGTTATTAAAAAGACATTCTGATATTTCAGCTATATTTGCTGTATCAGATACCATTGCAGTTGGTGCCATTGCAGCCATTCGGGATAGTGGTAAAAGAGTTCCGGAGGATATTTCTATCATAGGATTTGATGGTATTTGTGTTGGGCATTTTATCTATCCAAGGCTGGCGACTATTCATCAGGATACACAAGAACTTGCAAAACGAGGGGTGGACGATTTACTTTTACGAATTGCCTATCACGGTTATGGGATTCATGAAGAAATACCATATCAATTGATAAAGGGTGCAAGTATAAAAAAGATATAAATTTAGTGGGAGATTTGATCATGAAACGAAGCGCAGGAGTATTATTGCCGATTGCTTCTTTACCATCAGATTATGGTATCGGAACAATGGGAGAACAAGCTCGTAAATTCATAAAGTTTTTAAAGAAAGCTAAACAAACGTATTGGCAAATTTTACCAATTGGACCTACGGGATATGGAGACTCTCCTTATCAATCTTTTTCGACATTTGCCGGTAATCCCTACTTTATTGACTTGGATGATTTAAAA
This sequence comes from Bulleidia extructa W1219, assembly GCF_000177375.1. Lineage (GTDB taxonomy): Bacteria > Bacillota_I > Bacilli_A > Erysipelotrichales > Erysipelotrichaceae > Bulleidia > Bulleidia extructa. Next base: position 48,226 of record NZ_ADFR01000007.1, on the reverse strand, counting down.
AAAGAGGGCTTATTGAAGACAAATGAATACGCTTCTATCAACTGGGGAAAGAGAAAAAATAGAATTGATTACGAAGCTATTTATCAGAACCGCTTTAAGGTTTTAAGAAAAGCATGTAACCGTATATCGCAAAAGAAATTGAATGAATTTAATCAATTTGTGATGGATGAAGCTTATTGGTTAGAGGACTACGCATTGTACATGGCTACTAAAGAATCGCTTGGCGGAATCGCCTTGCAAGAGTGGCCAAAAAATATTCGTACACGGGATGATTCAACTATACAAGCACTACGGATAGATTTGAAAGAAGAAGTGCTATTTTGGAAAAAAATTCAATTTTTATTCTACGATCAATGGCGTAAACTGAAAAATTATGCGCAGGATCATGGGATTTATATTATTGGAGATTTACCGATTTATGTTTCTGGTGATAGTGCAGATGTATGGTGTCATCCGAAGTTGTTTCAGCTCAATAAAGAATATGTTCCTATAGAAGTGGCAGGTTGCCCACCTGATGGTTTTTCGGTCGATGGACAATTATGGGGAAATCCTTTGTTTGATTGGGAATATCTGAAGAAAAACAAGTATGAATGGTGGATTTTAAGAGTGAAACATCAATTGCGTTTTTATGATATTTTACGCATCGATCATTTCCGCGGCTTTTCTTCCTACTATGCAATTCCATTTGGAAATTCAACGGCTTCAGATGGTAGATGGTGTAAAGGCCCCGGATATGACTTATTTAAAGCTATAAAAGAAAAGTTGGGGGATGTTTCTATTATGGCGGAAGACTTAGGCTTTTTAAGTGAAGATGTTCATGAGTTATTAAATCAAACGGGATATCCTGGAATGAAGGTATTACAATTTGCTTTTGATTCACGAGAAACAAACTCGGTGTATTTACCACATACGTACAACTATAATTGTGTTGTATATGCCGGTACGCATGATAATGACACGATTCAAGGGTGGTTGAAAACAGCTAACAAACAGGATGTAAAACGGGCAAAGGAATACTTCCACTTAACAAAAGAAGAAGGATATCATTGGGGTGTGATACGAGCTCAATATGCCAGTGTCGCAAATCTGGCTATTACTCAGTTTCAAGACTTATTGGGTCTAGGTAGTAAAGCACGCATTAATATACCATCGACTCTTGGAAATAATTGGGTGTATCGGTGCAATAAAGAAGATTTCAGATCGGATTTGGCGATTCGATTGGGTCGATTAGCTGAAGTTTACGGACGTTATATTCACGGGGATGAAAGGAAATAAATGTATGTCAACAGTCACATTAAAAAACATTGTTAAAATTTATCCGAATCAGGATAAAAAAAGGAAAAACAATAATCTTAAAATAACTGAAGAGGGAGTATTAGCTGTCCAAGATTTTAATTTGGAGATTGCGGATAAAGAATTTGTGGTGTTGGTTGGTCCATCCGGTTGTGGTAAATCAACCACATTGCGTATGATTGCAGGACTTGAAGAAATTTCAAAGGGGCAGTTGGAAATTGATGGAAAGGTAGTGAATGATTTAGCTCCTAAGGATCGTGATATTGCGATGGTATTCCAAAATTATGCTCTGTATCCACATATGACGGTACGCCAAAATATCGGTTTTCCACTTAAGATGCAAAGGGTTGCAAAAGATGAAATTGATCGACGGGTCAATGAAGCAGCGGAAATCTTGGGTATTACAGAATATTTGGATCGTAAACCAAAGGCTTTATCTGGGGGTCAACGTCAGCGCGTGGCTATTGGACGTGCTATTGTCCGGGAGCCTAAAGTATTGCTTATGGACGAACCTTTATCTAACTTAGATGCAAAATTGCGTAATCAAATGAGAGCGGAAATCATTAAATTACGTCAGAGAATTAACACAACTTTCGTATATGTTACACACGATCAGACGGAAGCGATGACATTGGGTGATCGTATTGTCATTATGAAAGATGGCATTATTCAACAAATCGGAACGCCACAAGAGGTCTATCATTCTCCAGCTAATTTATTTGTGGCCGGATTCATCGGTGTTCCGCAAATGAACTATTTTGATGGCCATCTTAAATTAAATGAACAAGGTCAGTATAGTGTTGTGATTGGTGGTAAGGATATTGTATTATCTGATCAGAAACAAGCTAATTTAAGAGCAAATCATATAACCGACAAAGAAGTCGTTATCGGTATCAGACCGGAAAATATTCAATTGACAGATGATAAAAATGCTTTGCAAGCGAATATTGAAGTAAGTGAAATGATGGGTAGTTCAATCCATTTGCATGCGAATTTTGAGGGGAATGAAATGATTGTGATCATGCCTACAATGAATGCAAATGGATCTCATGATATGAAGATTGGTGATACGATGTATTTTGATTTTAGTAATAATGCTATCCATGTTTTTGATAAAGAAACAAAAATGAATTTAGAAGTAAAACAATAAATAAATGGTATAAGTGATAAAAAAGGTCTTTAGAGTCATTTGATTTTAAAGATCTTTTTAAATGTTGTTTCTATCTAAGAAAGTTGATGCATAAAAATAGTGATTCAGGGAAAGGAATATTTTAATGAACTGTTTGGTAAACCTATGTATAATAGGCATTAGGAGGATTTTATGAAGTTTAGTGAATTCAAATATGAACAACCGGATTTAAAACAAGCTCAACAATCCGTGAACGCTTGTATTGAGAAAATAAAAAACGCAAAGAGCTATGAAGAAGCACGGGAAGCTTTCATAGAATTTGATGATATTAACAAGCATCTTCAAACTCTAGCCATTATTTGTAACACACGTTTTACTATTAATACACAAGATGAGTATTATAAAACTCAAAATGATTTTTGGGATGAAAATAGTCCTTTAATGCAAGAAATGACTGTTTCTTTTGAACGGGAAGTACTAAAAAGTCCTTATTTAAAACAATTAGAAGAAGAGTTCAAAAAACCTTATTTCTTAATGGCGGAAAATAATTTGAAGACTTTCTCGAAAGAAGTGATGGATGATTTGGTTCAAGAAAATCAATTATCCAGTCAGTACGCCAGTTTAATTGCTTCGGCTCAAATTGAGTTTGAAGGAAAGAAGTATACTCTTGCTCAATTAACCCCAATGACTCAATCGGTGGATCGGTCTACTCGAAAAAAAGCTAGTGAAGCTTTTTGGAATTGGTTTCGTGAACATGAAGAAGAGTTTGATGATATTTTTGATAAAATGGTCAAGGTTCGTACAACGATTGCGAAGAAATTAGGATACGCCAGTTTTACAGAATTAGCGTATGTTCGTATGAATCGGTTGGATTATAATCAAGTAATGGTGGAAGGCTATCGAAAACAGATTCTTCATTCCGTTGTTCCATTCGTCCATCGGTTAGCTCTTGCTCAACAAAAGAGGTTGGGATTGGATCATATGTATTATTATGATTGGTCATTATCTTTTAAAGATGGGAATGCGAATCCGAAGGGTAGTGCCGAAGAAATTTTGGAAAAGGGAAGAGAAATGTACCATGAGTTATCTTCTGAAACGGCTGAATTCATTGACATGATGTTAGAAAATGAATTATTGGATGTTTTAGCAAAGCCGGGGAAGAGTGCTGGTGGTTATATGGAATTTATTCCAGAATATAAGGTTCCTTTCATTTTTTCGAATTTTAATGGAACGTTTGGAGATGTGGATGTGCTGACTCATGAAGCAGGACATGCTTTCCAAGGTTATCAATCCAGAAATATTGTTCCATTCAGTTTGGTAATGCCAACGTATGAGAGTTGTGAAATTCACTCTATGTCAATGGAATTTTTGACGTGGCCGTATATGGATAAATTCTTTGGTGATAAGGCAGATCGATATCGCTATAATCACTTATCTTCTGCCGTGAAATTTTTACCTTATGGGGTTTTGGTAGATCATTTTCAACACGAAGTGTATAACCATCCGGAAATGAGTAAGGAAGAAAGAAAAGCCTTATGGAAGAAATTGGATGAAATGTATCGACCAGATATGGACTATGAAGAAAATGATTTCTTAGCTAGAGGAGTCTGGTGGTATTGTCAAGGGCATATATTCCAATCACCTTTTTACTACATTGATTATACCTTGGCACAGGTTTGTGCTTTCCAATTCTGGAAACGTCAGTTCATTGATCACGATCCAAAAACATGGAAGGATTATTTAAAGATTTGTCAGGTAGGTGGTACACAAAGCTTCTTGGAAATTGTTGAAACGGGAGGACTGGTTTCACCATTTAAAGAAGGAACTTTGGATACTGTTATCAAAGCCATTGATGGTTACTTATCCAAGATTGATGATACAAAACTTTAATTTTAAATAAGGAAAAAGAGGGATTGAGATGATTCAATCCTTTTTTGGTGAGAAAGTAGAGGGAAGGAATTGACAGTGATAAAAATCGTGTTAAACTACTAATTAGCACATAAGCAGCAAGAGTGCTAAAGGAGGCTATTATGTTAAAACCATTGCGAGACTATGTTGTTTTAGAAAAAGTAAAAGAAGAAACGATGACGGCATCTGGAATTGTTTTGCAGACAAAAGAGGCTGGTGATGAACCGAGTCATGGTTTGGTGTTGGCAGTTGGTCCGGGTGTGACTGAAAACGGAAAACTAATTCCGATTGATTTAAAAAAGGGTCAACACGTTATTTATAAAAAATATAGTGGTACCGAAGTGAAAGATAAAAATGAAGATTACTTATTAATTAAGGCTGAAGATATTTTGGCCATTGTAGAATAGGAGGATTTTATGGCAAAGGAATTGAAATACGCAAAAGATGCACGTGATTTAATGGTAGAAGGAGTCAATCAATTGGCAGATGCTGTTAAGATTACTCTTGGTCCTAAAGGTAGAAATGTTGTGTTGGAGAAATCCTTTGGATCGCCAGTGATTACGAATGATGGAGTGACCATTGCCAAGGAAGTGGAATTAGAGGATAAGTTCCAAAACATGGGAGCTAAGTTAGTTTATGAAGCGGCGAATAATACTAATGAAGTGGCAGGAGATGGCACAACCACAGCTACGATTTTGACACAAGCCATGATCAATGCCGGTTTAAAGGCTGTAGATAAAGGAGCTAATCCGGTTTTGATGAGAGAAGGAATGGATAGAGCTGCTAAGGAAGTGGCGAAAGCTTTATTGAAAGCTTCCAAACAAGTGACCACCAATGAGGATATCAAGAATATTGCTACGATTTCTTCGGGAAGTGAAGAAGTAGGTGAAATTATTGCTCAAGCCATGTCTCAAGTAGGTAACGATGGGGTTATCAATGTGGATGAATCTCGCTCTTTTGAAACGGTATTAGAAATGACCGAAGGTATGCAATATGATAAGGGCTATGTTTCTCCATATATGGTTTCCGATCGTGATAAGATGGAAGTTTCTTTGGATAGTCCTTATATTTTAGTAACAGACCAAAAAATCAATACCATTCAAGAAATTCTTCCTTTATTAGAAGAAGTGGTGAAGGTAAATAAACCATTGGTGCTAATTGCGGAAGATTATGATAATGAAGTCATGAGTACTTTGATTATCAATAAGTTAAGAGGTACCTTCAATGTAGTAGCGACAAAAGCACCTGGTTTTGGAGATAATTCAAAGAATCAATTAGCTGATATTGCGGTGATGACAGGAGCGTCTTTCTGCTCTAAAGATCTAAATCAAAATCTATCTGATTTAACCTTAGCCGATCTTGGTTCAGCTAAAAAAGTAGTTGTATCCAAAGACAAAACAACAATTATTGATGGCTCTGGCGATTCAAAAGCAGTAAAGGCTCGAGTGTCTGAAATTAAGAAGACGATTGAAAATACAACATCGGATTATGATAAAAAGAAACTTCAGGAACGTTTAGGTAAATTAACTAATGGAGTTGCTTTGATTAAGGTTGGGGCAACTACCGAAACGGAATTGAAAGAAAAGAAATTAAGAATTGAAGACGCCTTAAATGCAACAAAAGCAGCTGTTGAAGAAGGCGTGGTTTCTGGTGGAGGATTAGCTTTAATCGAAGCTTACAAGGAAGTTAGGGGCCATCTTAAGGAAAATGTCGTGGATGTTCAACGTGGTGTGAATGTGGTTTTAGAGGCTTTAAAGACACCGATTTGTCAGATTGCAGAAAATGCCGGTTTTGATGGTAATGAAATTTTGGAGAAACAATTATCTGAAAAGAAGGGTATTGGTTTCAATGCGAAGAATGGTGAATGGGTAAACTTATATAAGACAGGAATTATTGATCCAACAAAGGTGACTCGTTCCGCCTTGCTTAATGCGGCTAGTATCTCCGGTTTGTTCTTGACAACAGAAGCGGCGATTGCTGAGTTGCCAAGTAAAGAATCTCCTTTACCACAAATGCCTCAATATTAAAAAATGATGGAAAAATGAAATAAACTGTTCTGTTACAAAAGGATAGTGATTTGAAGATGAATAAACACCTTCTATACAAGTAAGGTGATCTTAAAAGCTAGATGAATCATCTAACTTAAAGAGGTCAACTTGGAGAGAGATAGGAGGTGTTTTTCTATAGAAGAAAAGGAAGAAATAGAGTGGTCATGTTTATTTTTTCAGATTAAAATAGAAACAGTTAGATGTGTTTATGGATATCTTTCGATTGATTTTTAAAGTTTATTGGACTTTACAGATGTGGACTTAAAAAGAAAAATAGGCATAGCACTTAGCGGTATACTAAATAATGTGTTTTCCTCCATTTCCGGGTGATATATGCAAGTGGTGTGTATCTTAGAAAATCTATTAAAAGGGATCAGGATATTTTTTACTAATCTATCCCTTTATGGTGGACAACTAATGAAATGTTAAAAATGAATGTTTGTGATAGAACCTAGAGATAGAAAAAGTAAACTATATAGGCATGTATATGTATTGGACAAGCTGTTATAAGAGTCATGAAAGGAGTAAAAAATGGCTTATACGCAAGAAGATTTTCAAGAATGGATATTTTATATATCAGATAAGATGGATCAATTTACAAATGAATTTGCGAAAGATAATCACTTGATTCTTGACTATACACGAGCTTCATTGGACGATTTGGAAAGATGGATTCTGAATCACTATTCTAACATTCAAGCTTTGATTGAAGATAGAGATACTTTGGATCGTTTGACAATCTACATTGGACAGACCTTTAGAAAATACATTGGTGGGAAATGGGTCATTGATTTGAAAAATAAGAAAAATGCTTATTACTCGATGCCCACTTTGACGGATCCTTCTTATCGAGGTGAGGTATACATTGCCCCTATGACTTTTGCGACAGCTTGCATCAACCGAAATAGAGGTAATTATATCAGCTGGATTCTGACAAATAACATTGCAGATCAAATTAAAAAAATAGATGATTTGGTGGAATTTATGGAAAAAGAGTATTACTCTTTTGATTCCTTTTCAATCGGAAAATATAGGGCGAAGGAAGGCTTATTTTTAGAGTGGGATGGGAAGAATTATATCTATGGATATTCTGAAAGAGGAAACAGAGAGATAGAAAAGACGTTTAGCAGGGAAGAAGAGGCTGTTCAATATGTTATGAAACAAATTTCTGAGGGCAAAGTAAGTAACGACCATTTGGTGGCGTGGACTTGGACTAAAGAAGAGATTGAACAGGCAGAAAAAGAGTTACAAGAACGATTTATTCCTTTCAAGCGAAACGATATCCCCTGCTTTGATATTAAAGGAAGAACCGCTTATAGAATCTTTGTCTACGGGAAAAACGTAAAGTATTTGGATGATTTTCAAAAGAAATATAGATATATTCATGTTTAAATGGATATATGAATACACACTTAAAATGCTCAAAAGTGCTTAAAATAAAGTTTTTTAAAAATTGAAAAATAATCTAGCTAAAAAAGCTAGATTTTTTATTTGAAGGGACTTATTTCAAATGCAAAGATGTCAACAAAATGACACGCTATGTGTCTTGTTATTAATTAACTTAAAGAATGATACATGTTAGCTAAGGAGAATCAATAATAAAAGATGAGATGGACTATATGGATTCCCCAATACTAATGTTGGAGGTGGTATATGAAAAAAGAAGTAATTAAACTTGAATTAAAGTTTCTGAAATTGATAAAGTTAGGAAAGCAGGAGTTACTGCATACGCTGGGCTATCAACAGGAAAAGATGAGCATAGAAGCTCAAATTGGTTACCCTATATTTCTTGATGAATGGTAGAGGGCAATTTTTCTTTGTTGGATAATGGTGATTTATAGTACATATAAAACTTGACTTTCCCATTGGGGACAGTGCTATTTTTTAAATAAAGGAGGTGGCAGACCATGTTAAGAAATGAAATTCAAAATAAAACAGGTTTAACCAGGAAAGCACTTGAATATTATGAGGAAAAAGGACTGATCAATCCTCGGAAATTTGAAAACGGGTATAGGGATTATAGCAAGAAAGATTTAGAGATTTTAACTAAAGTAGCCTTATTTAAAAAAATCGGAATGAGTATAGCTGAAATAGAACAGTACTTATTTTCTGATCGAAATTCATTATCTTCCATTTTAAGAAGAAAACAACACCAATTAGATATTGAAGAAAAAAAGAAGAAATTTTTGAACTAATAGTAAAAGGAGAAAGTCAGGAATTAATAAACGAAAAAATCAAATGGATTGAAGCAGAAGAAATCATCTACGAAAGATTGGAGAGGTCATTTCCCGGATATTTTGGGCAGATGTTGTTTGCGGCATACCAACCATTTTTGAATGAACCGTTAGATAAAGATGGAAAAGAAGCCTATGAAAAGTTTGTGGATTATTTAGATAATCTACCGTCATTTGAATTGAGTAAGGACGAGCAAGAGTATGTAGATAACATTAGCTCAACTTTTGATATGAAAACGCTAAAAAAAGTTAATCAATCTAAGGTGAATGCTATTGAACATGTTGAAGATTGGATAAAAGAAAATGGTGATAGTATTTCACAATATGAGGAATATAAAAATAGTGAAGAATATCAAAACAGCTTAATGAAACAAATTCAAGATAAGCTACAAAAGTTTATGAAAGACAACAAATATTATGAAATAGCCATTCCCCTGATTAGAAAGTTTAGTAAAAGCTATGATGACTACTATCAAAAATTGCTAAAGGCAAATGAATCATATTTAAGTAGTAAAGGTTAGAGCTATAGATAAGCTTCTACTACTAAAGGTGGGTGTTTTTAATGCCTAAAAACAAACAGTTTCAAAGTTCGGATAAAAAATTGAGTTATATCAAAGGAAGTATAAAACCAGAAAGAATTTATCGGGTGTATCATGCAGTCTTTGCTTATCTATAAGATGGGGATTTCATCAGAGAAATTCTGAATTATCCAGAAATAGAAAACCAATTCATCGTATTGGCTGTTTAGAAGAAATCACCATTCGGTTTTTAAGACTGAGTTAATCTCACTCTTTTTGGACAAGTCAAAAAAAGTCCATTAAAATAGGAAGGTAAAAAGGAGACTAACATGGCGCTGGGGATATTAGTGAGTATGGTATCAGTAATCTTATGTGAAGCTTTGGGACATTGGGTTCAACATGTACTTCACTTTAGTAAAAATAAAGAATATGGCTTTCCATTAGGTGTTGTGGCCAGCTTTGGGATATTAGAGTTTCTGTTCTTGATTGGTATTGGTCTTCACTTTGGGACTGGTTGGTTTCTTTTTTGGAGCATTATTTTAATTGGTTTTATGATTTTTGCCCTTTGGTCGCAATGGAAAAAGACAGTTTACTTTCTTTTCCGTTGGCAGACTTTGGTTGTGTTAACCAGTTGTGTCTTAGGACTGGTGTTAATGAAGCGGTATGCCAGTTTAGAAGTTAGCTTCATTCATACTTCTTTATTACAAGGATTTCCTCTTTGGCAACAGACGCTTCAATATAGTTTGCGTTATGTTCAAATTTCTTTTGGACTATGGATTATTTTGATTAGCCTTTGGTTTTTAGGATCGTTGATTTTTAATATTGTGGATAGTTTTCATTTGAAAAATCCATGGTTTTGTTTCTGTGTGTTGTTGGCGGGTATCTTTTTTAGCACTTTTCGTAGCCACCAATTGATACAACTTGGATCCATGAATTATTGGCGTATCTTATTGGTATCTCATTTGTTGTTTGTATTCTATAGACTTTTTTCCAATCAGGAAGAAGTAGTGCATCCGTTTTTTATACCAATGACTATTCTGGCGGGATTGTTTGTGTCAGATGGTTTTGTTTTAATGAGTGGAGAACTTTTGTTAGCTTATTTCATTTTTTGTCTGTATCGAAAAGAAGTAAAAATTTTATACCATTTGATTTTTTGGATTTTCCCACTCATTTTGTATCTGGCTAGTTATCTAGGACAAAAAAATATCATCGGGTTTATTTTGGTCATGATGTTGTATTGGTTTGTTTTAAAGATGAGAGATCATGAAAAAATTTATGCTTGCCTTATTGATGTGGAGACATTTTTTTTAGATCACTATCGGAAAATTTTCTTTTTAATTGGTCCCATTCTGTTGATGTTAGGAACATTGTTCCTTCGTTTTATAGTTCCGGAGAATGCTTCTTTATATCGTTCTTTTTTAAATTATTTGACAGCGAAACCAGTCAACTATTATTTCTTTATTCATAGCAATTGGCTGGAAATTATTTTAAGTGCTATTCGTTGGATTGGTGTTATCATCTTTGTGTGGCAATCGCATAAAAGAGAAGAAGATAAATGGATTCGGACTTTGTTGATTTTAATGGTGATTTGGTTTGTGAATCCGTTGACTATGGGTTTATTGGTAAAAATTTGTGGATTGAATGCCTTGACCTTAGGGTTTGAAATTCTTTTTAATCCTCTAACGGATTTATTATCATTTATTGCTATTTATCGATTGTTTCAATGGACGGTGATCGGTCAATGGGTTTTGGAGTTGGTTTTGGTGTTCGCTACTTTATTTGGTCATACTCTTTCTTATTTACACGTACCGGCTGGATTGTATACGGATTTGATCGATGGCACGATGGAGGTGGGAAAATGAACGTTTACGATTGGGATAATACCATTTATGCTGGAGATTCTACCGCTGATTTTATTCGTTACTTATTTTGGCATTATCCAAAGACCTTATTGAATGTACCTAGAATTCTTGTGTTCGGTCTTGGGTTTGTTTTGCACATGGTTCCAAAACAAACCTTTAAAGAACAGGTATTTCATTTATTTGTGTATGTTCCGGATATGATGAAAGCAACTAGAGAGTTTTGTATTAGTCATTTAGATCATGTAAAAGGGTTTTATCAACAAAAAGAAGATGATGTGGTTATATCGGCTTCCCCTGAATTCTTGGTGAAAGAGTTTGGGCGTTTGTTGCATATTCAATACACGATGGCTTCTCCCGTTCATCAAAAAACAGGTCGCTATGAAGGACTCAATTGTCATGGGAAAGAGAAGGTACGACGCTTCTATGAGTGTTTTCCGAAAGGGGAAATAGAAGAGTTTTATTCTGACTCTTTAAGCGATGATCCTTTAGCAAAGTTAGCAAAAAAAGCCTTTTTAGTAAAAAAAGACCAATTAGTTTCATGGCCAAAGTGAAAAAGTTATGTTCCGGTATAAAGGAATAAAAAAGGAGGAGCAAGAAAATAGTCTTGTTCTTCCTTTTTCGGTTTTAATTAGTGTTGTTGAGCTTGAACGGCCGTTAAAGCAACCACTCCTACGATATCTTCCCATGAACAACCGCGAGATAAATCGTTTACTGGTTTGGCGATTCCTTGTAACATTGGTCCATAGGCTTCAGCATTTCCCAAGCGTTGTACCAGTTTATAACCGATATTTCCGGCGTCTAAGTTAGGAAACACCAAGACATTTGCATGACCTGCTACGCTGGAATTTGGAGCTTTTAAGGCTGCCACTTCCGGAATGATGGCGGCATCTAATTGTAGTTCACCATCAGATTTCACATCGCGATATTCCCGAGCCGCAATTTCAGCTGCTTTTCTAACTTTATCGACCAAAGTATGTTTAGCACTACCTTTTGTGGAATGACTCAAGAAAGCCACCTTGGCTTCACCACCAACAAGGTATTCAAAACTTTTGGCAGAATCCGCTCCAATGGAAGCAAGCTGCTCAGCCGTTGGATCTTGATTTAATCCACAGTCAGCGAAAATGAAAGTACCATTTTCACCCAATTCTTTATTCGCAGTACTCATGACAAAGAAGCCGGAAACCAATTTAGCATTTGGGGCCGTCTTTAAGATTTGTAAAGCAGGGCGTAAAGTATTGGCGGTTGAATGACAAGCACCAGAAACCAGCCCATCGGCTTCATTGTTTTTGACCATCATGATACCAAAGGTAGCGTTATCTTCTGTTAGAGCTTTGTGAGCCAATTCTTTTGTCATCCCTTTTGCTTTACGAAGTTCCGTTAAAATAGTCACATAGTTCTCTAATTGATCGCTTGTTTTAGGATCAATGATGGTTGCTTGATCAATATTCACACCTAACTTTTTGGCGTCTTCTTTTACTGTTTCAACATTCCCTAATAAAATTAAATCAGCTAAATTTTCTTCTAAGATTTTAGCAGCTGCCCGGATCGTTCTTTCATCTTCTGCCTCCGGCAAAACAATGGTCTTTTTATCGGCCTTTGCTTTTTCCTTAATGGAATCAATAAATGCCATAATTTTTCATCTCCTTTTGTAATGTTATTATAAACCAACTTTGCTCTTTATGCTTAGTGGTGAACAAGGTATACTAACAAAGAGGTGACTATGAGTATATATACAATTGAAAATCAATCAGTTTTAGTTCAAATCAGTGAACAAGCATCGGAAATCCATCATTTTCAATCGAAAGAAACGGGGTTGGAGTATATGTGGCAAGGAGATCCAAAGTATTGGTCAGGGAGAAATCCAACATTATTTCCAATGGTTGGAAAGAGTTGGAGCGGTGTTTTAACCATTCAGAAAAAACCATATACGATGGGAAACCATGGTTTTGCTAGAAACAGCCTTTTTCATTGCGTGCACCATGATGAAAAAAGGATTGTGATGGTTTTGGAAGACAGTGAAGAAACTTGGAAACAATATCCCTATCATTTTCGCTTGATGATTGAATATACTTTAACGGGTAAAAAATTAGAAATTAATTACACGATTGAAAATAAAAACAAAGGAACCATGCCATTTCATTTTGGCCTACATCCAGCTTTCAATTGTCCGCTTCAAGAAGGAGAAAATCAACAGGAATATCGTATTGAATTAGAATGTCCGGAAAAAATTCACGGGAATTTGAGTTCTCACATTACTTTAGACCCATTAGAATTACGCAAGACGATTATTTTAGAAAATCCAAAGAGTACTTGGTCGAAATTGACGAACGGTAAGCACTTTGTAAAAGTTGGTCATGAAGGATATCCATGGATTGCCTATTGGTCAAAAGAGGCTCCTTTTGTTTGTATAGAGCCTTGGTATTCACATACGGATTTTACAGAAATACATTTGGACTATGAGGAAAGAGAAGGTTGTATTAAACTAGAAGAGAACAGTGTGTGGCATTGTTCCTATTCCATTGAAATTGATTAAGGAGAAAAAGTATGTTTAAAATCATTATTGAAAAAAATTATGAAGCAGTTTCAGAAGTGGCTTTTGAGGTTTTTCGTCCGGTGATGGATCTGGAAAATCCCGTGTTAGGGTTGGCTACAGGATCAAGCCCGGTAGGTTTATATAAGAAAATAATTGAAGATCATCAAAAGAATGGTACTTCTTATGCCAAAGCCATCAGCTTTAATTTAGATGAATATGTTGGCTTACCAAGAAATCATAAGGAAAGTTACTATACCTTCATGCATGAAAATTTATTCAATCATATTGATATCAAGGAAGAAAATACCCATGTTCCAAATGGTGAAACAAGTGCGCCTGAACAAGAATGTCAGGATTATGAAGAAGCTTTAAAGAAGGTATCTGTAGATGTTCAAATTTTAGGAATTGGCTCTGATGGTCATATTGCGTTTAATGAACCGGGTACTTCTTTTGAAAGTGAAACCCATGTTATGGAATTGACAGAACAGACACGTCAAGATAACGCTCGTTTCTTTGATGGAGATATCACGCAAGTGCCTACGTTGGCGATCACTCAAGGGTTGGCTTCCATTATGAGAGCTAAGAAAATTATTTTAATTGCGACAGGAGAAAATAAAGCTCAAGCAGTTAAGGATATGCTGAAAGGAGAAAAGAGTGAGGCTTGTCCGGCTTCTGTTTTGCAAGATCATGCTGACGTGACGGTTATTTTAGATGAAGCGGCCGCTTCTCTTTTGAGCAAATAAATTGTCAGAAAAATGATTTATGTCATACTAAAGATAGAAATCAAAAAGGAGAACTAGAAATGAATGTGATCAAAAATGCAACTGAATATGATGCAATCTTAAAGGACAATGAGAAAGTATTTGTGGACTTTTATGCCGATTGGTGTGGTCCATGTAAGATGGTTGGTCCGGTAGTGGAACAGCTATCCAATGAAATCAGTGATGTGGCTTTTGTGAAAGTCAATGTAGATGAACATCCACAGATTGCTCAGCGCTATGGCGTGATGTCCATTCCAACAATGATTGCGTTTAAGAATGGTCAAGCTGTTAAAACAACGGTAGGATTTAAACCAAAAGAAGCGTTGGAAGAAATGATTCAATCTTTATAGGAATCAGGTGTAATACCTGATTTTTTTGTTGTTGATCATTTATCATTTTTTATGATAAAACATTGAATAATAAAGGAAAGATTGGTATTATCTTTTTTGATATTACCAATCTTTTTGTTTGGTAATATCAAACAAAGGAAAAAATATGATTAATATTGGTGCAAGAATAAAACAGTTACGATTAAAAAATGATCTTACGTTAGAGGAATTAGCCTCACGAACGGAATTGACGAAAGGTTTTTTATCACAACTAGAGAGAAATAGAACTTCTCCATCTATTCAAAGTTTAGCGGATGTAGCAGAGGCTTTAGGGGTCAATTTAAGTGGCTTTTTTCAAGAAGATGTGGAAGAACAAATTGTCTTTCAAGAAGAAGATGCGTTTGTGGATGAACAAGAAGGAATGAAAATATTTTGGATTGTTCCCAACGCTCAAAAGAATGTGATGGAACCAATTCGTCTGGTTATCGAATCGGGTTATCAATCAAAGGTTTTAGAACCCCATGAAGGGGAGGAATTAGGCTATGTCTTGAATGGGAGAATTCATGTGGTGACCCAATCTCATCCAAAGGGATATGTGGTTCGCAAGGGGGATAGTTTTTATTTAACCGGGAAAGAAGCACATTGGATTGAAAATAGATCTAAAAAAACAGCGGAAGTATTGTGGGTTTCAACGCCACCGAAATTTTAGGGAGAGAATATGGCAAAAAGATTAATTGAAATTAAAAATGTGGTCAAAACCTTTGGACAACAAGTGGTTTTAAAAGGCATTAATTTAGATATTTATGAAAACGAATTTGTTACTTTATTAGGACCTTCCGGGTGTGGAAAGACGACTTTATTACGCATTATTGCAGGTTTTTTAGAGCCGGATGGAGGATCGGTTTTGATGAATGGTGAGGATATTGCGACTTTGCCGGCTTATAAGCGGGATGTTAATACAGTTTTTCAACACTATGCGTTATTTCCTCATTTGAATGTATACGATAATATTGCTTTTGGTTTGAAAATCAAGAAAGAACCGAAGGATATCATTGATCAAAAAGTAATGCGTATGTTAAGTCTGGTGGGATTGGAAGGTTATGAAAAGCGTCATGTGACTCGCTTGTCCGGTGGTCAGCAACAACGGATTGCGATTGCCAGAGCTTTAATTAATGAACCAAAAGTTTTATTGCTGGATGAATCTTTAAGCGCTTTAGATAAAAATCTAAGAAAAGAAATGCAATTGGAGTTGAAAGAAATTCAACGAGAAGTAGGAATTACATTTGTTTTTGTGACACATGATCAAGAAGAAGCGCTAACCATGTCTGATAAGATTGTGATTATGCGTGAAGGAGAAATAGAACAGGTTGGTAGTCCTTTATCGGTGTATAATGAGCCAATTAATGAATACTGTGCTCGTTTTATTGGGGATTCCAATATCATTGATGGAGTGATGATTGAAGATCGTCTCGTCAGTTTTGATGAAAAGAAATATGTTTGTACGGACTATGGTTTTGAATCAAATCAAGAAGTAGATATTGTGATTCGTCCGGAAGATATTGATATCGTAGCAAGAAATAAAGGCTTATTAAATGGAGAAGTTAAGTCGGTATTATTTAAAGGAGTTCATTATGAAGTAATTGTTGAAACGGCTAGTGGAACAGCTAAAACAATCACTATGCACGTCACAAAAGAAAGAGATGTGATCAACGAAGAATATGGAGAACGTATTTCCGCTTCTAATTTTTCAATGGACTTAGAAGACGTCGCCGGTTTAAATGATAAAGAAGTCATTGCTCGTGCCAATGCCCAAGCTTGGCGTGAGGGAGAAGAAGAAAATATTTCTTTGACGGAAGTTCAATATCAAGTAGAAGAAAAGGTAGGTAGTTATGATTGTACCTTTGGCACAAGCAACGGAACTCGTATTACCATTCAAATTCAAGTGGTAGAGCCAAAGACGACTGAAAATCAACTCAATCAAGAAGGCATCCAAGCTTTTGATTTTTATACGACCGTTCAAGAATTACAAGAATCAGTTGCTTTAGATACAGATTTGGTACGTTGGGCGGATGCCTATGCGTGGGATATGGAAGATAATTCTAAAGTAGAAATTTGGGACGTCAAATATGATTTTGATGTGGATGAAATCAAGGAAGGCGATTATAAGATTACTTTTGCGACACAAGGTCGTGAATTAAAATTAGAAACGACCGATGCGATTGAAGTAGGGCAACGAATTGGTTTATCGTGGCAGCCGGAAGACATTCATGTCATGGAAAAGATGGTGTACTAATGAAAAGTTTTAGACGATTGGTGTATCCATATGTAGTCTGGATGGCGGTTATGATTGTCATTCCGATGTTAATGATTGTGTTCTATGCCATCACAAAAAAAGGAAATTCTGTTTTAACGCTTCAGTTTACTTTGCATCACTTTATTCGTTTTTTTCAAGATCCGATTTTTCCGATAGTGATGTGGCGTAGTTTGAAAATGGCTTTTGTGACAACGATCATTTGTATTATGGTGGGTTATCCGATGGCTTATGCGATGGCTAAGTTGAAGGGGAATTCACAAGCCCTGGTTTTGTTATTGGTGACGTTGCCTATGTGGATCAATATGTTGGTTCGTACCTATGCTTGGCGAGGTATTTTGACTATGATTGGAATGAGTCCGGAGTTGAAGGTGTATGTGGGTATGGTATATAATTTTCTACCTTTCATGATTCTTCAAATCTATACTTCTTTATCCAAGATTGATCCTAGTTTATTGGTGGCAGCTAGAGATTTGGGAGCAAATGAAACACAAACATTTTATCGGGTTGTTTTGCCGTTATCCTTTTCCGGTGTGATTTCAGGAATTACATTGGTTTTTTTACCGGCGGTATCCAGTTTTTTTATACCGAAGTTATTGGGCGGTGGACAGTATGTCTTGATTGGTAACTTGATTGAAGATTATTTCATTAGTACAGGAGATTGGAATTTTGGTTCGGCCATTAGTTTGATTATGGCGATCATCATTTTAATTTCCATGTATATCACACGTCGTTTAGACAAGGAAACGGAGGGAGAATAATGCCGGAAAAATCATCAATTTTCTCCAAGATTTATTTGTGGTTGGTACTGATCTTTTTCTATGCACCAATCGTATATGTATTAATTTTTAGTTTTAACTCTTCTAAATCGTTGTCTAATTTCACAGGATTTTCGACAAGATGGTATGCCAAAATGTTTGCGAATCGAACCATTATGGAAGCCATTTGGTATACCGTGATCATCGCTTTATTGGCGACACTTATTTCAACTATTGTAGGAACGATTACAGCTATTGGTTTAAGTAAATCCAATCGAGTTTTAAAGGAAATGGTTCATCAGGTGAATAACTTACCGATGTTGAATCCGGAAATTGTGACAGCGATTGGACTCATGTTGTTTTTTACAAGTTTAAATCTATCAACCGGTTTTATGACGATGTTATTGGCTCATATTGCTTTTTGCATACCGTATGTGATTTTATCCATTACGCCACGTTTGAGAAGACTAGATCCTAATTTAGCGGATGCGGCTTTAGATTTGGGGTGTACGCCCATTCAAGCCATGTGGAAAGTGATTGTGCCACAAATCAGTGGGGGAATTATAGCAGGAGCTTTAGTGGCTTTTTCGATGTCTTTTGATGATTTTGTGATTTCCTTGTTTACGACGGGGCCTGGAGTTTCCAATATTTCGATTTATGTTTATTCCAACGTGAAGCGAGTGAATCCAACCATCAATGCTTTATCAAGTTTGATTGTTTATGTCATTACGATTGTATTGATTTTAATTAATGTGGTACCAATGATTCGAAATTATAGGGGAAAGAAAAATGAAAAAAACAGTTCAATTGATTAGTGTTGCTTTGGTTTTATCTATATTGACCGCTTGTGGAAATGAAAAACAAGAAACAGGAGAAATAGACGCCAAACAAAAGTATGGTTGTAATAAAATCAATGTGTATAATGCATCGGAATATATAGCGGATGATACCATCAAAAATTTTGAAAAAAAGTATAAAGCCCATGTGCAATATTCTGTTTTTGATTCTAATGAAATGTTGTATACCAAACTTTTGGGTGGTAATTCATACGATGTGATTGTGCCTTCAGATTATATGATCGAACAATTGATTCAAGAAAATCAACTTCAAAAGCTAAATAAGTCTTTGATCCCGAATTTATCTCATGTGAACTCCAATCTTTTAGAAAAACAAAAAATGTTTGACCCCAAATTGGAATATGCGGTTCCTTATTTTTGGGGTAATGTTGGTATTGTCTACAATAAGAAAAAAGTAGATCCTGTTGAGGTTGAAAAGCTCGGTTGGAATATTTTCCATCATACGAAATATAAGGGAAAGATTTTTTTCTATGATAGCCAAAGAGATGGTTTTATGGTAGCTTTAAAGGCTTTAGGGTACTCTATGAATACAAAGAATGATGAAGAGATTCAAAAAGCTTATACTTGGTTACGAAAAATGAATAAAACGATGGAGCCTTCTTATGTAACGGATGAAGTCATTGATGATATGATTAATCGAAAGAAAGACATTGCGTTAATGTATTCTGGAGATGCGGCTTATGTATTGTCGGAAAATAAAGATTTAGCGTATTTTCAACCGAAAGAAGGAACGAATATTTGGGTAGATGCGATGGTTATTCCTAAAAATGCCAGTTGCCCGGCTTTGGCGAATGCGTTTATTAATGAAATGACTTCCAAGGAAGTTCAAAAAAACAATTCTGAAGCAGTCGGTTATACACCTGTCATTCAATCGGTGGAAGATGATATTGCTGAAAGAGACTATCAAGGCGTAACGGCATACAAGCCTAGAACCGGCTATGTGAAGGATGAGATATTCCATTATAATCCGGGTGTGAAAGAAAAATTATCGGATCTTTGGACGAAAGTCAAAGTTCAAAATTAGCGAAGGAAATCCCTTCGCTTTTTGTTATAATTGGACTATGACAATAGATGAACTGATACAAGCCATGGATGTGAGCATCCGTTTAAAAGATAGAACGAGGCATTGCTATACGCAAGAAGGAAGACATGAAAGCGTTGCAGAACATAGTTGGATGTTGACAATGATGGCGTTTCTTTTAAAAGAAGATTATCCGGATGTGGATATGGAAAAAGTGATAGAAATGTGTATTATTCATGATTTAGGAGAAGTCTTTACCGGTGATATTCCTACTTTTTTGAAAAAAGAAAAGGACCAAATCAAGGAAAAAACAATTTTATTGGATTGGGTGAATCAACTATCAACACCGACACAAGAAAGAATGAAATCTTTGTATGCAGAAATGGAAGAACAAAAAACCATGGAAGCGAAAATTTATAAAGCTTTAGATAAAATAGAGGCTGTTTTTCAACATAATCGTTCAGATATTCAAACTTGGCTCCCTTTAGAATATGAATTGCAATTGACTTATGGTATTCAAGAATCCTCCTTTTCTAACCATCTACAAGCCTTACGAGAAGCTATTCGCCAAGAAAGTTTATTAAAAATCAAAGAAGCAGCACAAACTAGAGAGGTAATCAATAATTAGATGTGTCAATCAAAAAGAAAATGTCTTAAAAGATGATTTACAAGAACATCAAGAAGCGTTGTTAATTTATACAAGTCATGAAGAGAAGTCTGAAGACTTTGCGGATGCTGTCTTTGAAATTAGTGAAAATAAAATAACAAAGGTGTGTGGTTGAAACCGCTAAAAAATAATATAAAAAACTATTTCATTTGAAAAAGTTTATGTTATTATAAAGCTATAAGAAGCGTGTTACTGTCGGTTAACAGGCATTAGCTCATTAGATTTTTCTAGTGAGCTTTTATATTTTTGGAGGAAAGTATGGGTTTATTTTCAAAAAAGATGACAATAGAAGCTCCTTGTACAGGTGTTTTAAAACCATTACAAGAAGTAAACGATCCGGTATTTTCAAAAGGGTTAGTTGGTCAAGGTTTTGCTGTTTTGCCAAATGATGGAGAAGTCGTTTCACCAGTAGAAGGGGAAGTCACGATGGTCTTTCCAACCGGTCATGCTTTTGGCGTAAAGGATAAAAAAGGTTGGGAATATTTGATTCATTTGGGTATTGATACGGTGAATCTAAAGGGAGAAGGCTTTGAAACAAAAGTCTCAGTTGGACAATGGCTTCAAAAGGGGGAACCGGTTTCTCGGATGGATCTTGCTCTTTTAAAAGAAAAAGGGTTAGAAAGTGATGTTTTGGTATTAGTTACCAATCCAGCAACTGTGACTATAAAACAACCATATGGGGATGTAGAAAAGGGGCAAATTGTTGCGGAAGTGAATCATGCTTAAGGTTGAAAAGATATTAAATCACAATGTGGTTTTGTGTAGGGATGAAAGTCAAAGAAACCTAATTGCCTTCGGAACCGGTATTGGTTTTAATAAGAAATCTGGAGATAGTTTGGATGAAGCTAGGATTGTTAATTTGTATGGTTTAAAGAACTTAGCTCGCTATGAAAAATTGATTAGTGAAACCGAAGATCAGATTGTATCCCTATCAGAACAAATTATTCGTGAATTGGAAGAATGTTTTTCACAAGATTTTGATCGAAATATTCATGTATCCTTACTGGATCATTTGCAATTTAGTGTAAAGCGATATCGAGAAAATATGATCGTCCAAAATGTTTTTTTGGATGAAACGGCTTATTTTTATCCAAAGGAATTTGCTTTTGCCAAACAAGCATTGGCGATGGTGAATGAAAGTTTAAAAATCAATCTTCCTTTATCTGAGGCCGGTTTTCTTTGCATGCATATTCATGCGGCTTTGCATCATGAGGATTTAAGTTTTACTAATTTTAGCTTTCAAGTGATGCAAGATATTTTAGGTTTGATTGAAACTGATTTAGGTATTGATTTGAAACAATATGAAGATGCTCGCCAACGTTTGATGACTCATATCCGTTTTGCGATTAAACGGTCTTTGGAACATAGTGAGATTCAAAATGATTTGCAAGAAGTGATTCAGGAGCGTTATGTGAGGGCTTTTGCTTTAGCAAAAAAGATTTCTACAGTAGTTCAAGAAAAATATGATTTATCCTTAAATGAGGCTGAGCTAGCTTATTTGAGCATTCATTTGGAAAATATTATTCGTAGTATTCCATTGGTCTAAACATAAGTATTCTTATGTCAATACAGAAAGAAAGGAGAGAATGTATGTTTAAGACATTGCAAAAAATTGGTAAATCATTCATGCTGCCAATTGCTATTTTGCCAGCAGCTGGTTTACTTCTAGGGATTGGTGGAGCTCTTTCCAATCCAACAACGGTAGCGACTTATCCTGTTTTAGCCAATCCGGCATTACAAGGTATTTTCAAAGTTATGTCGGCTGCCGGAAATGTGGTCTTTGCTAATTTAGCGTTATTGTTATGCGTTGGATTATGTGTGGGCTTAGCTAAAAGAGACAAAGGAACGGCAGCTTTAGCCGGGGTTGTTGGATACTTAGTAATGACAGCTACGATTGCAGCTTTATTAGCTATTTTCAATCCAAAAGGAAGCGCCATTGATACGGGTGTGATTGGAGCTATTGTGATTGGTATGATTACGGTAACATTGCACAATAAATATCAAAATATCCAATTACCTCAAGTATTGGGTTTCTTTGGCGGATCTCGTTTTGTGCCTATTGCCACTAGCTTTGCGGCAATTGGTATTGGTGCTATTTTCTTTGTGATTTGGCCTCCATTTCAAAACCTGCTGGTGACTTCTGGTCAATACATTTCAAAGGCCGGTCCAATTGGTACTTTCTTATATGGCTTCTTGATGCGTCTATGTGGGGCGGTTGGTCTTCATCACATGATTTATCCAATGTTTTGGTATACTGAATTGGGTGGTGTTGAAACGGTTGCCGGTATTTCTGTTGCCGGTGCACAGAAGATATTCTTTGCTCAATTAGCTGATCCGAATCATGTCGGTTTGTTTACAGAAGGAACTCGTTTCTTTGCTGGACGTTTTTCAACTATGATGTTTGGTTTGCCGGCCGCTTGTTTGGCTATGTACCATTGTGTACCAAAAGAACGTCGTTCAAAATATAAAGGTTTATTTATTGGAGTGGCTTTAACTTCCTTTATCACAGGTATTACAGAACCGATTGAATTTATGTTCTTGTTTGTTAATCCGTTATTATATGTGATTCATGCGTTCTTTGATGGCGTTAGTTTTTTCATTGCGGATGTGCTTAATATTTCTATCGGTAATACATTCTCAGGTGGTGTCATTGACTTTACATTATTTGGTATTTTACAAGGAAATGCTCGTACAAATTGGCTTCTTCAAATCCCGTTTGGAGCGGCATGGGCTGCCCTTTACTACTTTTTCTTCAGATTCTACATTACTAAGTTCAATGTCATGACACCAGGAAGAGGTGAAGAAGAAGGAGAAGAAATCAAAGTAGATTCGAAGTCTTCGTTGAAAGAAGAATCCATGGAAGTGATTGAAGCTTTAGGTGGTGCTACAAATATTGAAGAGGTAGATGCTTGTATTACTCGTTTAAGAGTGAATGTTAAGGATTCATCAAAAGTGGATAAAGCGAAATTAAAGAAGATTGGAGCAACCGATGTGTTGGATGTAGATGGTGGTATTCAAGCTATTTATGGTGCAAAAGCGGTTCTCTATAAAAATAATATTGTTGAAATTCTGAATTTAGATGAATAAAGAATAGCCCTGAAAGCTCAGGGCTATTTTTAACTGTCATTGAATCATGACATGAAAACTGAAAATAAGGGATAAATTCGCCACTAAAATAATCAGCTTAGTAAAATGAGTTTTTAGAAACCTGATAAAGGAATAACAGGTATAATGATGTCATGTATCCATGGATGGATTTTTTAAATTGAAAAGGAGAGGGATCATGTCGTTTTTAGATGAAAAACAAATAAAATATGGATTTGATTATTATCATAAAGATGAATCGCAATTGAAAAGTGTCGTAGAAGTATCAGAGTATCACGGCGAAAAGCAATTAATGATCAATTGTACTCAGTTGGGAGATTCTTTTACGCCACAATACCAAACAAGAAAAGAAAAAAAACGAGTTTTACAAGAATGGTGTGATTTTTTATTAAAGAATAAAGAAACTTTTACTGAGTTGTCATTTGGTACAAGAATGCCACAAGAATTATTTGAGGCTGTTTGTGCACAGAAAAAGCTGAAAAAATTATACATAAAATGGGGTGTGTATTCAGATATTTCTAAAATGGTTAATCTTACAGAATTAGAATATTTACACTTAGGTTCCGGTGCAAGTGTTCAAAGTATAGAACCTATTGCGCATCTTGAAAAACTGCTTGCTTTATCGGTAGAGAATTTTCAAAAAATAGAGGATTATGATTCACTGATCAAACTTAAAAAATTAGAAAGCCTTTCGATAGAGGGAGATTCGTTTGGCCCACAATACATTCACGTAAAATCTTTGGATTTTTTGTGTCAAATGAAGCAGTTGAGATTTTTTAGATTTTTAACAGCCCGTTTAAAAAGTAAGGATTACACACCTGTTTTAAGTTTGAAAAATATAGAACATTTAACACTACGTCCATGCAAAGAAGTTAAGAAACTATATGATGAGATGATTCAATTATCTAATTTGAAATATGGACTATTAATCGATAAACCGGAACTTTATCTGAAATAATGAACTTTATTTTTGACTTGTGGTATCTAGCCATGAATTCCGCTTTCATTTTATAAATGGAAATAAGTTCGAGATTCTAATAACTTTCTTACAGATATAGAAGTGACGGTTTAGTTTAATATTTGTTTTGGATATTTCAGGGAAGAAATTTGATGAGAGAAATCATTTGTATATAGATCACTTGCTTTCGTCGCAATTGAAAAAACAGTGAAAAAGCCCTTGCCAAAAATAATGGGCGATGGTACTATGAATAGGCACTAAAAAATAAATATGCGCCGATAGCTCAACTGGATAGAGCATTTGACTACGAATCAAAAGGTTGCGGGTTCGACTCCTGCTCGGCGCGCTTTCGGGATGTAGCACAGCTTGGTAGTGCACTTGATTTGGGATCAAGGGGTCACAGGTTCGAATCCTGCCATCCCGACCATGTGGCGAGGTAGCTCAGTTGGCTAGAGCAATCGGTTCATACCCGGTAGGTCATGAGTTCGAATCTCATCCTCGCTACCATTGTTTTTTAGATAAGAGTGTTACCACAGGAGGACCCTTAGCTCAGTTGGTTAGAGCTATCGGCTCATAACCGATCGGTCGAAGGTTCGAGTCCTTCAGGGTCCACTATTGGAGGAATACCCAAGTGGTTGAAGGGTCCGGTCTTGAAAACCGGTAGGTCGAGAAATCGGCGCCTGGGTTCGAATCCCAGTTCCTCCGCCATTATCTAGCACTCACACATCGCGAGGTAGAGCAGTCTGGTTAGCTCGTCGGGCCCATAACCCGGAGGTCGTTGGTTCAAATCCTTCCCTCGCAACCATTGGCTCTGTAGCTCAGTCGGTAGAGCAAAGGACTGAAAATCCTTGTGTCGGCGGTTCGATTCCGCCTGGAGCCACCTTGTAAAAGCCCCTTAATTGGGGTTTTTATTTGTTATAATAGAATCATGAAAAAGACACTGATTATTGGTACGATGCAAACTGAATGGCTTGAGTATGTGAAAGAATTGCCTAAGGGAAATGAAGATTATGAAGTTCTTTCCTCTCGTTTACAACTAAGTGGATCGGCTTTGAAAGCAGCAAGCCTTTATCAACAATTCGGCTTTCCTTATGAAGTGATTGCTCCGGTAGGAAGGGGAAGTGCTGGAGAGATGCTTAGTGCTTATTTAGAAGAAAAACAAATTGATGTACAACACGTTGAGGGCATACACGGTTCATCTACTTTATTGGTCGATAGTAAAGATCGCTCGAATCGTATTTATGCGCCAGGGGTTGAGTTTGATATTTCTAATAACTTATTTTTGACAATTGATCCGGAAAATATTGATCGTGTTTTGGTGTTTGGAGATGCTTTGATTAGTGAGAACGCTAAAGATGTGATTGATTTATTGCAGGAAATTCAACAGGAAGTTTACTTTGCACCGGGATCTTATTTTCAATCCATTGAAGATTCGATCTTAGATGCCATGTTAGACTTTCACCCAATCATGATTTTAGAAGATACTGATTTATTATTGGAAAATTTTGAGTATTTGGAAACGATGATTTCCGGTTTACAGGAAGACAGTCATAATACCATCTTATTTTTAGCACAATTTCAGGGTTTATACGGTTTTGAATTAACACAAAAGTTTTTATTAAAAAATACTTCTTTTGAAGATGCTGAATATATTGCAATTGCCTATTCTCTAGCAAGATTAGCCAATGTTGATTCTAAGAATGCCTTATTATTAGCTCAAGAAATGGGCATAGCCGCCATTCATCATCAAACCCTATCTTTTCAACAAATGGAATTATTTAAACAACGATTAAAAGGAATGATTTTACATGCAGCATAACTCAACAGACACTTTTTGGAGAGATCTCTTTTTTGAACATATTTTGACTTATTTTAATTTCATCAATGTTCTTCTTTTTATATGGGTTTCTAGTATTGGTCGATGGGAAAATGGGCTTTTCATGGGAGCGTGTTTATTTGCTGTGGCAAGTAGTGTGTATCATTCTATCAAAGCAAGATATCAGCTTAAAAAAATGGAACTGTTTGTCCAAGAAAAATACCATTCTCCGCTAAAACCGAATCTTTTGTTATTACGGGATGAAATTCAAATAGGTGATCAAGTGGAAATAACCGTTGGTCAACAAATCCCGGTAGATGCCATTTTGATAGAAGGAAACTTAGAAGTCAATGAATCCTTATTGACAGGCGAAGAACAAGAAATTATCAAAAATCCGGGTAGTTCTTTAATTGCCGGCAGCTATGTTCTTTCGGGAAGGGGTATTTTGGAAGCGATGACAACCGCTCAAGATTCGAAAGCCGAGAAAATGATTCAAGATGCTCGAAAGGTTAAAAAGGGAAAGATTGGTTTGGTGAAAGAATTGGATCATTTTTTGCGACTGATTTCGATCGTATTGATTCCTCTTGGAGTGGCTTTATATGTTGTTCAAATTAATAACATTGGTTATGAACGTACAGTTTTAAGTACAGTAGCGGCTTTGATTGGCATGATACCGGAAGGTCTTTTGGTATTGACAAGTATGTCTACGATGATAGGGGCACTTCGCTTAAGCAAACGTTATGTCTTGACGCAAAACTTAAGTGCTTTAGAAAATTTAGCTAGGGTCGATACCATTTGTTTGGATAAAACGGGAACACTAACGACAGGTCAATTAAAAGTAAAAGAAGTGGACTGGCTAGAGGCATCTTATGAGAATCAGCTAAGAATACATATGAGTCAAGAATTAACCAATAATCCAACTCAATTGGCTTTACAAAAATATCTCGGGAAAGATGAAAGATCGGTAGAAGGTTACTTGCCTTTTTCTTCAAAACGGAAATACAGTGCTTCTAAAATGGAAAATGGCTTTATCTTTCTAGTTGGTTCGGCAGAATCTTTTGGTAGTGGTGAATTGCCGGAAAAATTGATTTCTGAACAAAAAAATGGCAATCGAGTGATTACATTGGCGTGTGGAACAGGAGATTTAGATCAGGTTAAGAATGTGAAAGCGGTTGGTTATGCGGTGTTAGAAGATGAATTAAAAGATCACATTCAAGAAACATTGGCTTATCTTCAACAAGAACACGTTCAATTACGAATTATTTCAGGGGATCATGAAAGAACCGTTTCTTCAATTGCACGTAAAGCAGGGTATCAAAATTTAATAAGAAGTGGAAATGTGGGTAAGACATTGGATTATTCTTTACAGGTATTTGGGCGTGTATTACCAGAACAAAAAAAGGATATTATTGCGCATCTTCAGAAAGAAGGACATATAGTCGCTATGGTGGGAGATGGTGTGAATGATGTATCTGCTTTGAAACAAGCAGACGTATCCATTAGTTTTGAAAGTGCACATGCGGCGGCTAAAAATGTGAGCGATATTGTGCTTGTTCACAATGACTTTGCGGAGGTTCCTAGGGCGATTGAAGAGGGAAGAAGGATTATTTTTAATATTTCAAATAGTGCTTCTTTATACTTCATAAAGACGATTTATTCTTTAGCTTTCACTGTTTTATTATTGACATTAAATTATAGTTATCCTTTTTTACCGATTCATTTAACCGTATTATCAGCTTTTGGGGTAGGTATTCCTACTTTCTTATTGCAATGGGAAAGTCATCCTGATCCGATTCAAAAAGGTTATTTTAAAAAGGCTGTTTTAAAAGCTGTTCCTTGTGCTCTTTATTTGTTAATGGGGATTTTGGTACTTCGTCATTTGCAACTACCAAGATGGATTTTAGTTTGGACTGCTATGAGTTATATTGTGGCATTAGTAACCATTTATCCGCCAAAAACCAAGATGAGAAAGATAGTCATTCTTTTGATGCTGATGGCGTATGGTTTAGTCTTTTTATGGTTGAATCTTCATCACTCGTTGGATGTGCCAAGTCTTCAGACTATGAATGATTGGGTTGTCTTTGGAAGTATGATAGGAATTCAAATTTTATGCGGTTTCATTCTTCAAATGAAAAAAATAAAGATAACTTAAAAACAGTTGATTATTTGGACTGGTACTTAGCGATATCGTGGAGTAAAATGGTATTGGATTTCTTGGAAAAGAAGTTCTAGAGTTAGAGATACTTTATTTGGTTTGAACATGAATGATTTCATAATTTGAAAAGAACAGATTTGCTTATCTCTAAAAAACAAGAAATTTTACCTCCGATAGAGCATTAGAAAAACTTGAAATAAAAGGTCGATCTTGCCTATGAAAGGTAACGTGAAGGCGGTCATGGTGGAATGGTAGACACGCTGATCTCAGACGTCAGTGAGGAAACTCATGCAGGTTCAAGTCCTGTTGGCCGCATAAGAAAGCATAAAGCTTTCTTTTTTATGTAAAACTCATGAAACTTTTTGACTTTTTATAAAAATTTTTAAAGAAAATTAAAATCCAGTAAAAATGATTGGTATTTTTTGTATATATTCATGTAAAATAAAGGTAAATATAAGGAACTCTATGGAATAGAGACAGGGAGGGTGTTATGAGAAAAATTCATAATGGAAAAGTTTATGACACAAAGACTTCTGTATTTGTGATGTCGTTGAATCTGGATGGGCTAAAACGAGATCTTTATCAAAAATCAACAGGAGAGTTTTTTCTATATGATAAAAATTCAGAAAGAATGCGCCCACTTCGTTTTAAGGATGCTCAGCAATATGTGATGGATCAGGGAACCAAAGAAATTCAAGATCAATTTTTTGGTCAGATTGCCACAAATCATGAAAAAATTTTGATTTCAGCTTATATTACGAAAGAACAGAAAGCGCACCTGAAAAGAGCGGCCGCCATTCGGGGAATGTCGATTTCGTCTTTGATTGGAAGCTGGGCAGAATCGTTGGAACATCTAGATAAATAAAAGAAGACGAAAGCCTTCTTTTTTTATACAATAGAGTTATGAATTTATTTCAAGAAGAAAGTGATGAACTAAAAGAACCTTTAGCCCTTCGGATGCGTCCTAAAACTTTAGATGAAGTAGTGGGACAAACTCATATTTTAGCGAAAGATAAATTGTTGTATCGAGCCATTCAAGCCGATCGCTTATCTTCACTGATTTTAACAGGTCCACCGGGAACAGGAAAAACGAGTTTGGCAATGGTGGTTGCTCAAAGTACCAAATCCCACTTTGAACAGGTGAATGCGACAGTTGCAGGAAAAAAAGATTTAGAAAAAATAGTGGAAGATGCCAGTGTTCGTAAAGAACGGTATGGTGAAAAAACCATTTTGTTTATTGATGAGATTCATCGTTTTAATAAAGGACAACAAGATTATTTATTACCTTTTGTGGAAGCGGGTTTGTTGGTATTGATTGGAGCGACTACGGAAAATCCTTATTTTGAAGTCAATCGTGCTTTGTTGTCGAGAAGTAGTGTGTTTCAGTTAAAACCGTTACTGAAAGAAGATATTGTTCAATTGTTAAAAAGAGCGTGTGGTGATTCTAAGAAAGGGATGGCCTCTTTTATGCCTATGGTTTCAGAAGAGGTTTATGACTTCTTAGCTGAAGTGAGTGGTGGAGACGCTAGAGTGGCATTAAACGCTTTAGAATTAGCCATTTTAACAACCGGTGCTAATGAAGAAGGCTATCGGGAAATCACTTTAGAAATTGTCAGTGAATGTGTTCAAAGAAAAGTGCTTCACTATGATAAAAAAGGAGATAATCATTACGATACCATTTCGGCGTTTATTAAAAGTATGCGTGGATCGGATCCGGATGCGACTATTTACTATCTGGCCAGAATGTTGGAAGCGGGGGAAGATGAACGGTTTATTGCTCGACGTATTATGATTTGTGCTAGCGAGGATGTTGGGAATGCGGATCCTAGAGCGATAGAGGTCGCTACTAGCTGTGCTTTAGCAGTAGAAAGAGTTGGTTTGCCAGAGGCTTCTATTATTTTGGCTCAAGCTTGTATTTATGTGGCTTGTGCTCCTAAGTCCAATGCAAGCTATTTAGCTTTGCACAAAGCGCAAGAGGCGGTCAAGAAATATGGTAATTTACCGATACCTGGTTATCTTAAAAATATTGTGGTTGAAGGAGAAGAAGCTATCGGTAAGGAAAAAGGATATCAATATGCCCATGATTACCCACATCACTATGTGGAACAGCAGTATCTACCGGATGCTCTTCAACAAGAAATCTTTTATCGGCTCAGTGATAATGCGTATGAAGCTAAATTGAAGAAATATTTGGCATATATTGGTAAAAAGAAAATAGGGAAAGAGTGAACAGAATATTAGCACTCTTTTATTTTAAGTGCTAATATAGTTCTTATAATAGAAAGGTATCTAAAATATGGCAGAAATCGTTCCTATTTATAATGTTGTGATCCTTCCTCATTCAACCGTTTTTTTGACAAGTGAGTCTTTTAAAGAAGCCACCGGAAAAGAAGCGAAAGTAGGAGAAAAAATATATTTTGCACTAGAGAAAAAGGCATTGAATGAAGAGAACTTTCTTCCGGAGAATTTTTATGGTTTAGGGGTTTCCGGAATCATTACAGAAGTTCATACAGATGGCTTTTTGATTGTGAAGACGTATAATCGTG
Source organism: Bulleidia extructa W1219 (assembly GCF_000177375.1). Taxonomy (GTDB): domain Bacteria; phylum Bacillota_I; class Bacilli_A; order Erysipelotrichales; family Erysipelotrichaceae; genus Bulleidia; species Bulleidia extructa. The sequence goes on along the minus strand of NZ_ADFR01000007.1, from coordinate 17,417 downwards.
TTCAATTTGAAGATTTATATTTACACTCAAATCGAACGTTGGGGGTTACTGGTGTGATCAATCACCCGGAAACGGAAGATGTGGATGAACAAAATTACCAAAGTCGCATCCAAGGCTTAAAGAATAGCCTGATCCAATTTACATCTCAATATCGTTGGGCTTTAGGGGCAAAAAGTTATATCCAACAAATGACAACAGCGGAAGAGATCATGACGGGTATGTCTCAATTAATCAGTATTACCGCGGAAGATAAATACGCTTTATTAGCGGAAGATTCACAAGAAAAGCGTTTATCCATGATTGAAAAATATGTCTTGGAATACACAGAAATGAGTAATGTCTCAAAGGCGGCCAGTTCTGCTCAAGAAGAAGATAATCAAAAAGCTTATCGAGAAATGGCCATTAAGAAACAAATTGAATTTTTACAAAAAGAACTGGATGAGATGCATCCGGAAAATGTGAGTGATATTCGTAAATTAGAAAAAAGAATCCAAGAATCCAGTATGAATGAAACGGCTTTAAAAGAGGCGGAAAAAATTCTTTCTCGTATGAAACAAGAAGGTTCAAATTCTCCTGAATATGGCAATTTGTATAACTATTTAGATTTTTTGACTTCACTATCTTGGCAAACAAATCCATTGGAAAAGATAGATATTCAAAAGGCTGAGGAAATCTTGGATGAAGACCATTATGGTTTACAGAAAGTGAAAAAACGAATTTTAGAACAAATCGCTGTCATGGATTTGAATCATAAGCAGTCGGGATCAATTCTCTTGTTTGTCGGGGCTCCCGGGACCGGGAAGACGTCTGTTGGTAAATCCATTGCTAGAGCACTAAATCGAGAGTACGTACGAGTGGCTTTAGGCGGTGTTCGAGATAGTTCAGATATTCGTGGTCATCGTCGTACTTATATCGGTGCCATGCCGGGGAGAATTATGGATGGGATTCAGAAAGCCGGTTCTTCTAATCCGGTGATGGTTTTGGATGAAATTGATAAATTATCCTCTTCATATAATGGTGATCCGGCTTCAGCTTTATTAGAGGTTTTGGATCCCGAACAAAATCATACATTCACCGATCACTATATGAATGTACCGTATGATTTATCCAATGTCCTATTTATTTGTACAGCGAATAGCTTAGATACGATTCCCGAACCGCTTTTAAATCGTATGGAAGTCATTATGTTTCAAGGCTATACAGCCAGTGAAAAATTCCAGATTGCCAAACGCCATTTATTGCCTAAGTCTATGAAACAAATGGGCATAGAAAAGGCGATGTTGGCAGTGAGCGATGCGGGTATACGAACGATTATTTCTAGTTATACGATGGAAAGCGGGGTTCGTGGCCTGAAAAAGAGAATGGACCAAATTTGTCGGTATACCGCTGTTTTGATTGCCCGTGGTCGTCAGACAAAGTTTCATGTGAGTCAGAAGAATTTGTCAGAAGTGTTGGATATGGATCCTATTGAACATGAAAAAATTCAAAGAAATACTAAAGTTGGTATTGTAACAGGATTAGCTTGGACAGCTTCCGGTGGAGAAATTCTCTTTATTGAAAGCTTAGTGAGTGAGGGAAAAGGAAACATCAAGGTCACAGGGCAACTAGGGTCGGTGATGCAAGAATCGGTTCAAATTGCTTTGTCTTTGGTGAAATCAATTTTTCCTAAAGAAGCGAAACAATTAGAAAATCACGATATTCACATTCATTTTCCATCCGGATCGGTCAAAAAGGATGGACCGAGTGCCGGTATTACTGTCACAACGGCTTTAGCGTCTTTGTTGACAAAACAGAAAGTAAATCCAAATCTAGCCATGACAGGAGAAATTTCACTTCGTGGTGGAGTGATGCCAATAGGGGGCTTACCTGAAAAATTGATGGCGGCTGCTCGATCGGGTGTGAAAACCGTTTTGATTCCAAAGGACAATGAAAAGAACTTAAAAGATGTTCCTCAAGAAGTGAAAGATCAATTAAAGATCCTCACTGTTTCAACAATTGAAGAAGTTTTATCCTTAGCTGGAATTCAGAAATGAAAAAGGGTCAAGATGAGACACATTTCCTCATAACAAGAAACCGCTAAGAGGGGGATAGAAATCTTATTAGAAGATAAATCCTCCTTTTTCTTTTGGATGATTAAATGTAAAAAGTTCCAACTTAGATTCCATAGCCTTATGGGGAAATGATTGAATCTTTTTTCTTTTATTCTATAATTTCCTTGGACGGAGTATTTTATGACCAGTAATCTTTATGACAATCATCTTCAGTTTAAAGGAGCTTTTCGAGATTATCAGAAAAAAATATTAGATCAAGCAACGACTTATCTAAAAGATAAGAAAATTCATATCGTGGCACCACCCGGCAGTGGAAAAACAACATTAGGCATTGAGTTAATCAGACGGTTAGGAAAAAGAGCGTTGATTATTTCGCCACGACTGGTGATTAGAAATCAATGGATACAACGAATTGAAGAAGCGTTTTTATTAGATCATTCAATCACATTATCAACCTCTCTGGTAGAAAATAGTGATATTACATCGATTACTTACCAGACTCTTTTTAGTGCTATGACACGATTTAAAGGAGAAGAGCGTGACGATCAAGAAACGGATGATGTAGTAGAAAAAAATGAGGTGGATTATTCACAATTTGATTTCATCAAAAACATAAAAGAAAATCCGATTGAAGTCATTTGTTTAGACGAATGTCACCATCTTCATAAAGAGTGGTGGAAGGCACTGGAAGAATTTATTTCTACGATTGGTAGAGATCATGTGACCATTATCTCTTTGACAGCGACACCTCCTTATGATGCGCAAAAAAGTGAATGGAATCGATATATTCAGATGTGTGGAGAGGTGGATGAGGAAATCAGTATTCCTGAATTGGTGAAAGAAAAAAATCTTTGTCCTCATCAAGATTATGTTCTGTTTAGTTATCCAACCGCTAATGAAAGAAAAGTAATTCAAGATCATCATCAGACGAAAATCAATATTTTTCATTATTTGATGAACCATCAGGATCTTCTTTCAGCTTTGAAAAATCATAAGAAAATCAATGATTATGACCATTATGCCGATGAGATGCTGGAAGATCCGATGTATTTATCTTCTCTTTTGTTTTATTATCATTCTCATTCTGTCGAATATGATAAAAGATGGAAGAAATTAATGGGGATTATTCAGTTTCCGAATATGACGTTACCTTTCTTTGAAAAACTTTTGCAAGGTTTTTTATACGATGATATAGATTCTTATTCATGTGATCCTTCTTATCGAGAACAATTAATCATTTTTTTAAAGAAAAATCATATGATTTATAAGTGTAAAGTCATTCTGACAGATAATGCTGTTATTCAATCTTTGTTAGTGAACAGCATGAGTAAATTACCTAATCTTGTGACTATTTGTAAAACAGAATATCGTCATAACAAAGACACATTGCGAATGTTGATTCTAACGGATTATATTAAGAAGGAATATATCACGATGTTAGGGACAGGGCAATCCTTTCATGATTTAGGTGTGATTCCTATTTTTGAGACGTTAAGAAAAGAAATGGATCCCGCTTGTTTGTTAGGTATTGTATGTGGCAGTCTTGTGGTTGTGCCGAAGGGTAGTTTGGAGAGATTGAAAGAATTAGCCGATGGTAAGAGTTATACGGTCTCTTCTTTTTATGATCAGTATGATCAAGTGGTGATGGCAGCTTCCAATAGTGATATGGTTGCCATTCTTTCAAAACTGTTTGAAGAAGGTTATTTTCAGATCATGATTGGTACAAAATCACTTTTGGGTGAAGGCTATGATTCTCCTTGTATCAATTCTCTTATTATGGCCAGTTTTGTTGGTAGCTATGTTTTGGGTAATCAAATGCGTGGAAGAGCGATTCGTACCTACGATCAAGATCCAACAAAAGTGGCGAATATATGGCACCTTGTTTGTATTGATAAAGCTGAAGAAATTGATAAAATGCGAATTCTTGGTTTTACAGAACAAGCGGTTAATGAAGATTACATGAATTTAAAACGAAAGTTTGAAGGTTTTTTGGGTGTCAGTTATGATGGAATGACGATTGAAAATGGATTGGGTAGATTAACAGCCATCAAAGAACCGTTTACTCTTGACAATATTAAACGGATCAACGAGGAAATGCTGGCTCTTTCTGCTTCACGAGAGGGTCTTAAAGAAAAGTGGGATCATGCCCTTTATCAACACCACGAAACGGTTCTTATGTTTAAAGAAGATAATGATGTGATAAAATCAAAAACGTCCTTTGACGATGTATTGGGGATGATCCTTTTCAATATCGTTTTTTGGGTGGTTGGTATTTCTATCGACAGATTTTTCCGTTCTTTGTTTTCATCTCGTGCCTCTAATATGTTCTGGATGGCTCTTATTGGTATCGGTATTTCTTTATTCTGCTATCTGATATTTCGTATTTACTTACATCTTTCGCCAGGAAAGTATTTAAAGCAAGTTGGAAAATCCATTCGGGATGCTTTGGTGGATAAAGGCGAAATTTTAGAAACTTCCAGAGTGATGGTTGAAGGTAATCAGTTTTATCACAGTATCTATTTGATGAATGCGTCTTTGCGAGAAAAGGAAATTTTTGTTCAATGCGTCGATGAGTTTTTGGGAGTAGTCAATAATCAAAGATATCTGATTCGTTTAAAAGGAAGGATGTTTCGCTTTTATGTGGTACCGACTTATTTTGAGAAGAAAAAAGAAGATGCTATGTTATTTTTGAATCAAGTAAAACGTCATTTGGGATCTTGTGATTTAATCTATACCAGAAATATAAAGGGGAGACGAGTTCTTTTGAAAGCAAGAATGCGTTCTTATGCTAATTTTGTAAAAGGTTTAGAGCAATCAGATAGGAAAGAAGATCATCACTTACAAAAATACAAATAGGGAAAATAATGGGGTCGGAGTGATGATGAATTTGTTCATAAAGAAAATAACCATAGAAAATCCAAAAATCAATAGAGAGCATTTTTTCATAGTAGGATTTTGTCCGGAAATAGAACGGTATTTACTTTGTGTTCATATTTCGTGGGTGGCCGGTTATGATCGGTATTATGCGATAGACGAAAGGGATATAGCGCTTTATGAAGATGATCCAGAAGCATTTTATCAAACATACGCTAACGAAATCAAAGCTGATAGAACAAAAAGATTGCTTGGTGCAGGAGCGCTAAGAGATTATGATTTTAGAGGTTTGCCTGATGAGATATTCAAGAGTTTGAATCCACATCCGTTATTTAAAGGGTACTATTATAAAGATGAAATACTTTACGCTCAAATAAAGATAAACGATAGGTTTTTTACGATTCCACCAATTTATGATGAAAAATAAACGGATGGTTAGAACCGATGAATCCGAAGTCTATCATGGTCCATACTCCAAAGAATATTGAACTAAAAATATTGAAAAGTTTAGAGAGTATGAATGAACAAAAGAAAGTATTGATTCAAGAAGAATGAGCCAAACTTCGAAAACCTGATGGCAGTCTAACAAAAAAAGATGAAAGAAAAGACCTTTGTAAGAGATATAGTTTAACCGAAACAGCAAAGACACCTTTCCGGACAAACTTTTCTATCTGTTCTTATGTAAGATTTACAAGTGAGTGGGAAATCTGATAGTAGAAAAAATGCTATAATGGATTATGTGAATTGAGATTGAAATATCTTCTACTTTTGTCGGGATTATATTTCTTCTGCTGAGTATAATGATGTCTTTTATTGGGGTTAGGATATATTACGGAAGGTTAATGAGATAAAAAATATGTTTGATTATAAAATACTTTATTACTTTTTATGCTATATCTTGATGTTTGTGTTTGGCAGTATTTTAATCGTAAGATTTTCACGATTGCTGAGTTATCTATTTTTTCCGAATGACTATTATACAAAACATTTTGGTGAGTTGGAGCCTTTAATAAAAGTTAAAAATAAAAAATTAGCTTGGATAGTCAGTTTTCTTGTGCCGATTCCTATGGTTGTTGGATTGTATTTTATAAGATTTACAAATATCGGAGACTTCTTTTGGTATCTTTCACTCTACACCAACCCAAAGACAGCATTTTATACATTAGGTTCCATATATTTTGTGGAAGCTCTTCTATTTTTAGTCATTATATTGGAACAAAAATCAATAAGAAAAATAGGTCAGAGTAAACAGAGATTAATATTAGCAACTTTATTTTATGCTATTCTGATCATCAGCTTGTTGATGATTTTTATTAAATATATGCCCAAATTTTAAAGATAAAGGTATGGAAGATCAGTATAATGTTGCCCAATCTGATTTTCACATATAACTTTATGAAGAAGACAGTGGAAAGAGTTAAAACCAACAAATAAGAAATATATAGTAAAACCTTGTCAGGCAGTAAATCGAATAAGTTTACTGTTTTTTGTTGTTTAAAATCAAGAAAAAATCTCATTATTCAGCAAAAGCAAAATAGGTACTTTGAGGAATGAAAAAGATGGTCTATCTTCTCAAATGATAGACCTATGAAAAGAGGCTGAACAATCTGAAATTGTTAGAAGATGGATAGAGAAATGACGGTAAGAAAACAAAGGATTAACGCAGGTAAAGAAGCAAGAGTTAGACTTATAAAACTAAGGGAAAATATGGTATAATCCTAATAATATTAGGTATAATAAATGAGTGTTTTTGGTACCAGTAAGAGGAGAAATAAGTGAAAGATAATGTGTGCAGAATCATCAAAATAAATCAGGAAGCCTTGTTTGAATTTATATATGAAAATTTCATAAATCAGGAAGAAGAACTGCTTGATTTAGAAACAAAAGTCGGTATCAGTCATCATTTCAATATAAATTGGAAGACAGGTGAGTTTATATTTTTAGCACATAATGGTGAAGATGCGAAGGAGAATATTATCCCATTTCCTAAGGATATAGATATTAAGAAAGTGATGGATAGATTGCCTGATACAACGGATTCTGTTTTGAACTCAGCTAAGAATTATACGGAATTAACTTTTGATGAATTAAGAAATTTAAGTTATGATTGAATTTAGGAGGAAATAAAAATGGGAATAATAGCTAATTATCAATATTTAAGTGATAAAAATTTAAAAAACTTAAAACTTTTTATGAGAAAAAAGCTAAGGTTTTTGAAGAAGTTGAAGATGAGAATGAAGGGGTGAAGATACTTCTTGATTTAGACAAGATGTGGGATGCACTTCATTTTGTGTTGACTGGTGTAGGTAGTAGTGAACCTATTAAAAATAATCCTCTCAGTGAAGCGGTTGTGGGGTTGGTTCCTATTGAAGATGTGGAAGAATACCTAGCTTACACAGAAAAATCAAGGGTGAAAGATATTGTTTTGGCTCTGGAACATTTTGATATAGAGAAGGCTATGGAAAATTTCAGCATGGAGGAATGCCAAAAAGCGGACTTGTATCCCGATATTTGGGATTATGAAGAAGAAGCTGATGAAATAAAAGAAGAACTGATGGACTGCTTTCAAAATCTGAAAGACTTCTATAAAAAAATAGTAGAAGCAAATGGTAATGTATTGGTTACGATTTGTTAATGAAATGAGAAAGTGAATAACTCTCATTTATAGAAATGGGGCGATTAGAAGTTGTGGAGTAATACATATGTTGTTTGATGATATTATGATGAATCATGAAGAACGAGAAATTGTCAGACTCTGTAAAAAATTAGGTAAAAGTTGTTCTTTTACAAAAAATGCAGATATGTCTTCTTTGTGTGAACTTGCGTATTGGCTATATATTGATGATTGCAAGGAAGAAGCATTGAAAGTTTGCGAATATGTAAATATCGAGATTCCGGAGAAAATTAACTACAATGTATGGGATTTTATTATCTGGATCTGGGGATTGGAAGCACATATTTATCATGAAACCGGAAGAAAAAATGATAAAAATTTCAGAGTGGCTCAAATGAAAAAGGTTTGGTCTACACCTAAGCATCACGATGAAACAGAAGAGGACGCCTGGAGATTTTGTCAAAAGATCATGAATAGAAAAACTTTTGAATCTATATGTCATACAGCAAATATAGAACAAGCCTCCGCCATTAATGATAAGAAATTAGAAAATCATTATCGCTTAACAGCACTTTACAGTATGATCGGCTATGGAGTTACAGGCTTTTATTTAAATCTGGAAAATAATAAAGAAAAGCTGTCGGAAAAAATAAATGAATACATGATGCTCTTAAGATAAAATTCAGTTTGTCTAATTGAATATAACTTGAATATAACCATTTGGAAAGCAGTAAATCAAATAGGTTTACTGTTTTTGATTACGTGATTTTCAACATAAAAGCATCAAGCAACAATAAAAATCCCCTGACAAAACGCTTATTAATGAGATGTTTAGGAATTGGAATTCATTGTTTTATAGAAGGATAAACAGGCAAAAAGGTAGACAGTTAGTTATAACTAACCTATACTAAATAGAAAGTGAGGAATGGATATGAAAATTGAATTAAAAGAGATTGAAAAACTAGAAAAGAAATATGTTAAGAATGAAAAATTAACGGTATTACGCCATGCTTTGAGTACTCACCCATTAAATGATGTGGTGCATAACGAAATGGCGGATCGAGATAATCAAAATATATTTTCCTTAGATTTGGAAACCATGCCAGTGACCAATCAGCTTCAATCCGGTCGTTGTTGGATTTTTTCGGCTTTGAATGTTTTAAGAGAAGTGGCTGCTAAGAAGTATAACGTTGAAGAATTGGAATTTTCTCAAAACTATGTGGCTTTTTACGATAAATTAGAAAAAGCCAATTGGTTTATGACTTGTGCCATTCAAGAAATAGGTGGCGGTTTAGATTCTGAAAAAATGCGTTTTTTATTAAAAGAAGTGGTTGGTGATGGTGGCCAATGGAATATGTTGGTCAGTTTGATTCGTAAGTACGGGATTGTCATCAAATCAGCTATGCCGGAAACTTATCAGTCATCACATACGAATTCAAATGTATTATTAAATCGCCGTTTGCGTCGCTTTGTCTTGGATATTCAAGGGAAAAAGGAAGCTGAAATAGTGAAATTGCACAAAGAAGCTTTAGAGGAAATTTATGGTTTACTAGCCTCCTGTTTTGGAGTACCACCAAAGAGTTTTACTTGGGAATATCGGGATAAAGATAAGAATTTTCATCGCTTAGATCATCTTGATCCGGTGAAATTCTATGAGGATTTAGGAGTTGCTTTGGAAGAATATATCTATGTGATCAATGGACCTACTGCGGATAAGAAATTTTATCAAACCTATTCAGTTGATTTATTGGGTAATGTCGTCGATGGAGAAGCTATTTGTATGCTAAATTTACCGATGGATGAACTAAAATCTGCAGTGATTTCACAAATGAAAGAAGGTATGCCAACATGGTTTGGTTGTGATTGCTCACAATTCGCAAATCGTACGACCGGGGCTTGGGATGATCAACAATATGCTTATGCATCTAGCTTTGATATGAAATTAGAAATGAGTAAGGCGGAATTGCTGGATAGTCATGAATCAATGATGAATCATGCAATGGTTTTGACGGGAGTCAATTTAGTAAACGATCAGCCAACTCGTTGGAAGATCGAAAACTCTTGGGGAGATAAGATTGCTCATAAGGGCTATTTCATTGCCTCAGATACTTGGTTTGATCAATACGTTTATGTGGCGGCAGTTCATAAAAAACACTTGAGTAAGAAAGCTTCCAAAGCTTTAAAGAAATCATCTAAAGTTTTAAAACCATGGGATCCATTTGGAACTCTGGCCATCATGAAGTAAAGGTGAGAGAAATCTCATCTTTTTCTTTGTATAATAGAGTCAGGAGATAAAGTATGAAAACATATATTGGAATTGACTTAGGTGGTACGAATGTTCGGGTAGCTAAGATAAGTGAAGCAGGAGAGATATTAGCTAGTGTGAAGGGACCTTCTTATGGAAAGGAAGGAACAGGCAAAGTGATGGAAAACTTGAAATCTTTGATTCGAGAAATTCCAAATTGGAAAAATTGTGAAGCAATGGGTATTGGAGTACCCGGACCTGTGAATACAAATATCGGTGTGATGAATTTAGATACGAATTTACCGGGTTTTAAAGGCTATCCCTTGGCTAGTGAATTGAAGAAAGAATTTGGTATGCCGGTATTTTTAGACAATGATGCGAATGTAGCTGGTCTTGCAGAGGCGATGGTTGGTGCTGGCAAGGATTTTGAAAGCATCTATTATATAACGATTTCTACGGGAATTGGAGGGGCTTTTATTTGGCATAAACAAGTGATTTCAGGAAGCCATGGCTTTGGTGGTGAAATAGCGAATATCATTATTGATAGAAGTCGAGAAAAGATCAATTACTTAAATGTAGGGGCCATAGAAAATGAAGCTAGTGGTACCGCTATTGTTCGTAAGGGAAGAGCCTTATTTCCTCAAGAAGATATTCAACATGCCGGACAGATTTTTCAATTGGCAGATCAAGGAAACAAAAAAGCCATTCAACTTAAGAAAGAAATCATTCAAGATTTAGGGCAATTATTAGCAACCTTATCTTGTGCAGTGGATCCGGAAGCTTTTGTACTGGGTGGTGGTGTGATGAAGTCGGCAGATTCGTTTTTTACCGAGGTGATTCAATCTTTCCAAGCACAATCACATACCATGGTGGGAGATACACAATTTTTAATGGCAGAATGTGAAGAACCAGGGGTGATTGGTGCAGCCATGTTACCGATGTCTCGAGGACTATGATATTTCATATTGAAGATCATCGTCGTTATCGCCGTTGCGTTCGTTTGTTTCAATATACCTTTGAAAAATCAATAGAAGAATTTCAATATCTTAGAAAAGAAGATGAAATAACACGATTGGCCATGAGTTATTTAGGAATTACTTGTTACGGAATTGGGCAACAAGGAGATACCCCCAGCCATAGTTGTGAACTTTTAGAAAGTCATGAGTGGGTGATTAAAGCTCGTTTTGAATTTCATGGTTTACGAGTCAAAATTCCTATTTTGCATCATGGGGAAAATGGATATGATGTGTATTTTATTTTCATGGGAAATCAACCGAGAAGTGTTGATTTACTCTATTACCAAGACAGTTTGTTTGTTCTTAAGGGAAATCATTTAGCTATTCAAAAAGTCTATTTGTTGTATTTGAATCCGGAGTACACACGGAAAGAATGGTTGAATCCCCAAGATCTTTTTAAACAAACCGATAGTTTTTTAGATCATCCGGAAAAAACAATCTTGAAAATCATTCAACCTAATGAAAGGATGATTTTTGAGGATTTGAAACGGATGAAAAGGTGTTATCAACAAAGAAAGATAGAAAAGCGTTTATCAAAAAAATGTTTTCAACCGACGGATTGTCCTTTTTTAAAAGAATGTCAACCAAGTTATGAAAGAGAACCGGATGATTCCATTCTTTTTGCAAAGAATACAACGCTCCGTTTTCAATGGTACTATCAAGGAAGAAAGAAATTATTAGAAATACCACCAAGATTTAAAACGGGACAATTACGGGAAATAGCCCAGTGGAAGGCGATACAAAATCCACCTTTGTATGTCGATAAGATGAAGATGAAGCAATGGTTAAGTAATCTACAATATCCTTTAATTGCGTTTGATATGGAATGGGATCGTTTTTCTATCCCGGCTTATTCGGGTTTAAAGCCAATGATGGTTTTGCCCTTTGCGTATAGTTTAACCATTTTAGAAAAAGATGGCTGTGTTCATTCCCGTTGTTTTATTTCTGAAGGTGATGGAAGAGAAAAGATGATTGCTTCTTTGATCCGTCAAATTCCAAAAAAAGGAACGATTGTGACTTTTAATATGTTAGGAGCAGAAAAACTTCGCTTGGAAGAATGGATGGAACAGTTTCCTAACTATCAAAAGAATTTGCAGAAATATTTAAAACGAATGGTGGATCTTCAAGAGCCTTTTCAATCGGGATATTTGTATCATCAAAAAATGAGAGGATCTTGGACATTAAAGTCTATTCTATCGGTGTTAGAACCTGAGACTTATTCCGGTTTGAAAGTGCATAACGGATTGGAAGCGGTGGATACTTGGCGTAAGTGGGAAAAAGAGGAAAATTTTCAGCGGAAAATGCAACTGAGAAAGAACCTGCGAGAGTATAGTTTAATGGACTCCATGGCTTTGATTAAAATTATTTCTTGGTTGATGGAACTAACGAAGTGAAGATGTTAAAATAAAGATAGAAAAAGGGAAAATCTTTTTCAACAGGAGGTATCTAATGCGTTTTGAAATTGTTGGTAAAAATGTGGAAATCACAGAGGCTATGCGTAGTCAAATTGAAGAAAAGCTAACCGGCTTAGAAAAGTATCTCTTAGTGGATGGAAATACGGTGGCTCGTGTGGTGGCTAGAGTTTATCCAAATTCTCAAAAGGTTGAGATTACTATTCCAACTAAAGTGGGAACAGTTCGTGCGGAAGTGATTCAAGATGATTTCTATGCGGCTTTGGACTTGGCTATGGATAAGTTAGAAGATCAGATTCGTCGTCAAAAAACGCGTTTATCAAAGCGTCATCGGGAACATTTAGCAAAAGCTTTTATTGATGAAACCGTTCATGAGGAAGAAAATGAAGTTCCTGTTCGAACAAAAATTGTGCAAGCAGATAAGATGTCATTGGATGAAGCAATCCTTCAAATGGAATTGTTGGGTCATAGTTTCTATGTTTATACAGATGAGGAAACCAATAAGAAAGCAATTGTTTATCAGCGTGATCTAGGTGGTTATGGTCTTCTGGAAGTTCAAGATTAAAGGCAGAAATGCCTTTTTTTAAATATGAGTTTTTCAAGTTTAATTGGTTTATCAATAGTCTATATAGAATATTGATACAATTAAAAGGGTTTTGTAATAGACTGGTAATAAGAGGATGAAAGGAATAAAAGATGTATATCCACTGTTACCGAGATCAACAAATAATTTTGATGTATGTCGGACAAGCTTATCAATGTTGTAAAAAGAAATCCCAGAGAAATGAATATGATGAACAATTCTTAAATTTAATTGAAACGACACTGATGACTTGTTCGGAGCCGACAAATTGGATCATTCGTCATGATTATTTAGAGAAAAAGAAAAATAATTGGTACATGGAATATTTTGCAAAATCATCCTATTATCGTTTGAAAAAAGTGGCTATTAACGAGTTCTTAAATTGCCTTGAAGTCTCTTGAATGATAAAATTAGTGAAGCGTTTCCAAGAGAAATATTAGGAGGACAGTGATGAAAGGTATTGCAGCATCGCAAGGAATTGCTATTGCAAAAGTGTATAAACTGGAGCAACCGGTAATTGAGATTGGTTTAGCAGTGAAATCGGTGGAGGAAGAATTGGCTATTTTAGAGAAAGCCATGGTGAAGACGGTTTCTGATATTGAAATGATTAAAGCAGTTGCTTCAAAGAGTTTAAAAGAAGAAGAGTTAGAGATTTTTGATGCTCACTTAATGATGGTGAATGATCCTGAATATCGAACTTCTATTGAGGCTTCTATCCGACAGGGTGGTGTTAGTGCTGCTGGTGCAACCAAGAATGTATCAGATATGATGGTTGGCATGTTTGAAAGCATGGATGATGAATACATGAAGGCTCGTGCAGCGGATATTAGAGATGTCTCTTTCCGTCTTTTATGCAATATTTTGGGCAAAGAAATTCCCAATCTTGCGACACTTCAAGAACCGGTTGTGATTGTAGCGAAAGATCTGACTCCTTCAGATACAGGTTCTTTAAACAAGGAATATGCCAAGGGATTTGTTACAGAAATGGGGGGACGTACTTCTCATTCGGCTATTATGGCCCGTTCTTTAGAAATTCCAGCCGTGGTCGGTTGTGGGGATTTGTTAAGTCAGGTGAAGAATGGGGATGAAATTATTTTAGATGCTATTACCGGTGAAATTATCTTACATCCAACGGCTGAACAGATTGCTTCTTATCAAGAAAAGTTAGCGATTTTTCAAAGGGAAAAAGAAGAATTAAAGAATTTGAAGGATCAAGCTTCCATTACATTAGATGGTCATCAAGTTGATTTAGTGGGAAACATCGGTTCTCCGGCTGATGTGCAAGCTGTTTTGGATAATGGTGGTGAAGGAGTCGGATTATTTCGGACTGAATTCTTATACATGAAGAGTGAAGATGATTTCCCAAGTGAAGAGGTACAATTTTCTGCATATAAGCAAGTGCTAGAAGCAATGCAAGGTCGCCAAGTGGTGATTCGTACTTTGGATATTGGTGGGGATAAAAAGTTGAACTACTACCAATTTGAAGAGGAAATGAATCCTTTTTTAGGCGTTCGTGCTGTTCGTTTTTGTTTGATGAGAAAGGATATTTTCCGAACACAATTACGGGCTTTATTAAGAGCTTCGGTTTATGGTAAGTTGGCTATCATGTTCCCGATGATTGCCACAGTGAATGAATTTCGTGAAGCGAAGAAATTATATGATGAAATACGTGCTGAATTGGAACAAGAAGGTGTAAAGGTCGGAAATGTTCAAGTTGGTATTATGATTGAAATCCCGGCAGCAGCGGTAAACGCTGATCAGCTGGCAAAAGAAGCTGATTTTTTCTCCATTGGTACGAATGATTTGATTCAATATACAATGGCGGCTGATCGTATGAGCCAAAATGTGTCGTATTTATATCAACCATTCAATCCATCCGTTCTTCGTTTGATTAAGATGGCTATTGATGGTGCCCACTCGCAAGGGAAGTGGTGTGGTATGTGTGGTGAAATGGCGGGCGATGCCCAAGCGGCTCCGGTCTTATTAGGGTTAGGTTTGGATGAATTTTCGATGTCAGCTGTTTCGATTTTAGCAACTCGTAAAGTGATCAATGGCTTAAACTATGAAGCTATGAAAAAATTAGCCAATGAATGCGTTCAATTAGCAACGGCTGAAGAAGTAAAAGCTCATGTAGAAAAAGTGTTAGGATAATAAAAAAATAGATTGTGATCGAAAGATAACAGTCTTTTTTCTTCCTAGTTGAAAGCAGTTGATTAAATGGAGATTCATCTTTGAAAGTTATAAAAATTAAAAATGTCATAAACCTTGATTCATAAAAGGGAATTGACATTTTTTATTTGCCATGATTTTAGATAGGATTCTTGCCGGTTTGAACTTTGTATTTGTATAAAAGCTGAATATCTCATGCCATTAAACTACGATCATTTTTCCGTATTTTGATATATAGATCTTTGTTCGTTTCTTCTCAAGAATCTGTAGAAATGCAGGAGACTAAATGGAATGATTTTCTATGAAAATGGAAAAATAGGTAGACTTAATGTGACACCCTTCTTCTGTATCTATTTTTCTTTTTAGGCATAGTTACACTTATACGAGCTTAGAATATCATTTTTGGAATTTAAAGTCTGCTTTTTGTGACAATATTACACTTATTATGAAATCGCAATGAAGGGGAGAGAAATATGAAAATCCAAAAAACACTTTCAAAAATTTTCACATTTTTGATGTCACTGACTATGATAGTTGGGTTGTTTTCAGTGCCTATTTATGCCAGAGAAACAGAGACGGATATTACAGATAAGGTAACGATTGATTCTATCACGTCACCAAATGCTGAGATCCATGATTCTACGAACGTGAATGATTTTCATTCATCGGTGGATTTTAATGCAAGTGTAGATTATAAGATTGATTTAACAGTCAATAAGGGGACACCGATTCAAACGGGTGATGTCATTGAAATTCCCATCAAAGCGGAGCGGGGAGAATTATTTGAGAGCGTTGGGCTTTCGGTTTTGGATTCGGAAGATGGTTCCCTTTTAGGAGAAGCCACGATCACTAGAGATAAGATTCGAATCAAATTTACTAAAAAGAATAATACTAAGACATCGGCTAAGTTAACGATATCGACAACATTAAGGAATGTTGGTACATATTATGGCGGTTTTCCAACACAAGCAGAGGTAGATGCAGCGAAAGCTAAACATCCTACAGGAATTGATAAAGTAAAGATATTGGATAAAAACGCCAATATCAATGTTAAATCGAATTATTGGTTAACTGAAGGAACGAAAATTTATGGCAACTATGCTCCACCGGAAATTAAAGATCCTAATGCTTTCTTTTTGATTCGGCAGGATAAATCAGGGGGAACTTCCGGCACCAATACTAGTACAAAATGGACAATAGTTTGGAATTTTTCATATTACAAATATACCGTAACAGCTCCAAGCAATGGCCAAAAAAAGGAAACAACTCTTGACTCACCTGCAGGAGCTGCGTTCTTATTTGGCTATGATAAGGCTTACGGTTCTTATTCAGCCACCGAAACTTCTTACTTGGAGGATACATTTCCGGCTGATATGTATAAGAAAATCACTTTTGATTCTGTTGTGCTAACGGGTATGTATTTATACGAAGATGGGAAGACTCCGCTTCTTAGGGAAAGATATGCTAACGGAAAGAGTGTTGGTGCTGAACATCTTTCTCGAGGAAATGGAGTAAAGTTTGACGATCTTTTCACTAAGAAAACAGCTACTGCCGGGCAGTCCTATGAACAATTCAAAGCTTCCTTAAAGCCGGGAGAGTATGGGATTTATGAGAGTCCTAATGGAGATAAAAGACTGGTGGTAAGTCTTGGAAAGCTTGGTTCGAAAGACTCAAACCAAATGTATACGTGGGGTGCTCTATGTGATAAGTTGGGGAAGGAAACGATTATTAATAATTTCTTCCCTTGTTATGCAATAAATGCTAATCATGAATTGAAACAAATCAATACATCACCGGAAAAAATCAATGAGATTTATGAAAAAATAAAAAATTGGCCGATTTGTAAAGTGCTTTTATACATGACGGCCGATTTAGTCAAACCTGTGATGAGAACAGGAGCTTCGGTAGAAAATACAGCGACCATATCAGGTCAAACAGTGACAGCGAAGAACTATTTTGTAGTAGGAGAAATCAGCTTGCATACGTATAAAGATGGGATGGCCATTTTAAAGACGGATGTTAAAACAGGACAAGGGGTTGAAAAAGCGGAATTCAAGCTACAGGAAAAAGACGGAACAGGGAATTGGATCGATTCGGATGTTCAAAATATTACAGTGGTCGGTCATGCAGGTAGTAAGGAAAATCATCGATTTTATACAAATGAGAAAGGCATTTTAAATATCCGTGGTCTTGCCAACGGAAAGACCTATCGACTTTTAGAGACAAAGGCACCGGAAGGATATGATCAGACCAATCCTGCCACTTCTAAAGAATTTGCGATCAGTTTTACCGAGCAAGATAAGAATGCTCCAAGTAATAATAAGGATTTAACATTGACGAATCGAAAAGCGGAATATAAAGTGACGTATAAGATTGTCAAAAATCCAAATGGAGAAGAGATACCAAGTGGAAGTCCAAGTGCTCCTGTTGATTCTAAGAAATACACATTTAAA
>NZ_ADFR01000008.1 GCF_000177375.1 Bulleidia extructa W1219 | reverse complement strand
AGTATGAAAATGCTTTGTTGCCTATCCCTTCTAATCCCTTCGGTAAACTGACTGTCTTTAATTTAGAACAATCCCGAAACGCTTCATTTCCGATCGCTTTTACAGGTATTCCTTCGATGTTTGATGGAATTATGGCTGAAGTGATGGTTTGATCTGCTTTTACAATCGTATTCTTAGTTTTATTAAAGTAAATATTCCCATTTTCAACCGGATAAATAAGATTCCCATGTTTATCCAAGGCACTAGTTTTTCTCATCACTTGTCCTCTATGCTGAGTCATCTTTTGTAATTGGTGCATCGGATATTTTAAAGTGGTCATTTGACCGCTTGTTTTTTTATTGGATACATCAGTCTCTTTCTTGGTTGGTTGTGCTTTGGCATAAAGAATCGTATCCACCGGTAAAATACCGATCAATAAAGCAAGCGTTAGTACAAGCACTCCACAACGTTGTAATGTCTTCATCATCTTTTCATTCTCCCCAGAATCTATTGTATTAAGTTCATTTTGTCATAAAAAGGGAACCTTTAAAAAGTCCCCTTTATGTAGTTTGATTATTGTTTCTCTAAAATAGCAGCTTGTGCAGCAGCTAAGCGAGCAATCGGTACACGGTATGGTGAACAAGACACATAAGTCAATCCAACTTTTTGGAAAAACTTAATACTTGCCGGATCTCCACCATGTTCTCCACAAACACCTAGATGAATATCAGGACGAGTCGAGCGCCCTTTTTCGCAAGCCATTTGAATCAATTGTCCAACGCCCACTTGATCTACATGAGCAAACGGATCGGATTCATAAACATGTTTATCATAGTAATCCGTCAAGAACTTGCTGGCATCATCTCTTGAGAACCCAAAAGTCATTTGTGTTAAGTCATTGGTTCCAAAGGAGAAGAATTCCGCTGTTTCAGCCAATTGATCCGCTGTTAAGGCGGCACGAGGAATTTCTATCATCGTACCTACTTGATAGTCTTGTTTAACACCAGCTTCTTGGATCACTTCATCAAACGTACTGCGTACCACATCCGCCACATAATCCAATTCCTTCTTTTCTCCAACCAAAGGAATCATCACTTCCGGCACTAGGTGATACTCCGGATGACGTTTGTTAACGGCTAAGGTTGCTTTCATAATGGCGCGTGCCTGCATACGACCGATTTCCGGATAAGTAACATCCAAACGACAACCACGATGACCCATCATCGGGTTAAATTCATGTAAGTTTGCGGAAGCCATGATGATTTCATCAACCGTCACGCCCAAATCTTTTGCCACTTGCTCCGCTTCTTGAGCTGTCTTAGGTAAAAATTCATGTAAAGGCGGATCTAATAAACGAATCGTCACACTTCTTCCTTCCATCGCTTCATAAATGCCTTCAAAGTCCGCTTGCTGCATTGGTTCCAATAAGGCTAACGCTTTTTCTCTTTGTTCATCATTCGTGGAAATACACAACTCGCGGATCGCATTGATTCTTTCTTGCGAGTTAAAGAACATATGTTCTGTACGAACCAAGCCGACACCTTCCGCACCGAATTCAAGAGCTTTGCGTGCATCTTCTGGCGTATCGGCATTCGTACGTACTTTCATCGTGCGGGTTTCATCTGCCCAAGTCATAAAGGTCTTAAAGTCGCCTGAAATCGTAGCCGGAACCGTTTCAATACGTCCCCGATACACATTACCGGTTGACCCATCTAGAGAGATGATATCTCCTACCTTATAAGTCTCCTGACCTACTGTAAATGTTTCAGCTTCTTCATCGACTTGAATCATGCCGGCTCCTGATACGCAACAAGTTCCCATCCCACGCGCCACCACTGCCGCATGTGATGTCATACCACCACGAACAGTTAAAATACCTTGTGAAACGTGCATCCCTTCGATATCTTCCGGGCTTGTTTCTAAACGAACCAAGATGACTTTGCGACCTAAAGAAGCCTTATTTTTCGCATCTTCAGCCGTAAAGACCACTTCCCCACACGCTGCCCCAGGAGAGGCCGCCAATCCTTTTGCAATAATGTCACCGGATTTCGCCGCCAAGGATTTTTGATCAAATTGAGGATGTAATAAATCATCCAATTGTTTTGGTTCCACCATCAAAAGAGCCTGTTCTTTTGTGACAAGACCTTCCATTTCCATATCCACTGCAACCTTTAAAGCCGCCGTAGCCGTCCGCTTGGCATTACGGGTTTGTAACATAAATAACTTGCCATGCTCAATGGTAAATTCCATATCTTGCATATCGTGATAATGTTTCTCTAAACGATTGCAAATTTCAATAAACTCTTGGTAAGCGTTTGGAATGGTCTTCGCTAATTCAGCGATTGGTTGAGGAGTTCGGATACCGGCTACCACATCTTCTCCTTGGGCATTCATTAAAAATTCCCCAAACAGCTTCTTTTCGCCAGTGGCCGGATTTCTCGTAAAGGCAACCCCTGTTCCACAATCGTTACCCATATTGCCAAACACCATTTCCATCACATTCACAGCCGTTCCCCAACTGGACGGAATATCATTCATACGGCGATAGAAAATTGCTCGTTCATTATTCCAAGAACGGAACACAGCTTCCACCGATCTTTCCAATTGAACATGAGGATCTTGTGGAAAAGTTTCATGTAAGTTTTCTTCGTAGAAAGCCTTAAAACGAGCCGTTAATTCCTTCATGTCTTCGCCATTCAAATCAATATCTAATTCAACACCACGTTGCTTTTTCACTTCATCAATGATCTTTTCAAATTTAGATTTATCTAAGCCCATCACAACGTCTGAGAACATTTGAATAAAACGACGGTAAGAATCATACGCAAAACGAGTATTATTTGATTTTTCTTCAATCACCTGAACAACTTCATCGTTGATTCCTAAGTTTAAGATGGTATCCATCATCCCCGGCATTGAAGCTCGAGCACCCGAACGAACGGAAACCAACAATGGGTTTTCTCGACTACCTAATTTCTTTCCGGTGGTTTCTTCCAACCAAAGAACATTTTTCTTAATTTCCTCTAAGATGGATTCATTGATTCTCTTCCCATCTTCATAATAAGCTGTACAAGCTTCTGTGGTCACTGTAAAACCTTCCGGTACTGGCATGCCGAGGTTTCTCATTTCGGCCAAATTAGCCCCTTTACCACCTAATAAAGCACGCATAGATCCATTTCCTTCTTGGAATTGATAGACATATTTCTGATTTGTCATAAAAGACCTCCACTACTAACTACTGAAATTTTAGTATAACCGCTTTCATTTCACAATATTTATCTTGCACTATCTCGATATTTACAAAAAAAATAAATGATTTTTTCCCAAAAAAAGAGAGAAGATTTTTCTCTCTTTATTCCTCTATATCTTTCAATTCTTTCAAACGAGTTAACACCACTTCATATTGTTTCCTATAGGTTTCTTGTTTCTGTTGTTCCAACTCAACTTTTTCTTTGGGAGCTTTTTGAATGAAGTTAGGGTTGGATAACATACCTTTACTTCGCTTGATTTCTCCTTCTAAACGAATTTTTTCTTTTTCCAGTTTTACTTTTTCTTCTTTCGGATCGCTTAATTCCTTCATGGCCAACATCAAGCTTCCTTCACGAAGAGTTTCAATAGATGGTTCACCATAAATCTCTTCCACCCATTCACACTTGGTCATCGTTTGAATCATTGACGCAAAATCAGCTTGTTTCTCAACCTTGTTTCCATCCAAATCTTTTAAACAGAAATGTAGAACGACATTGGGTTTTAAGTCGTGAATGGATTTCACTTCCCTCAATCTTGAAATCGTACTGACGATTCGCTCCATGGACTCCATATTAAAATCAGGTACTGCCATTGGAATTGGCCAAGATTCTTGTTGAATGGATTCTAAATGTTCCGGAAGATTTAAGTAGATTTCTTCTGTCACAAAAGGCATATAGGGATGCAATAAGCAAACAACAGCCTTTAGAACATACGCTAATGTTGCCTTAGTAGCGGCTTGTATTTCATGATGTTCACTTCTTAAATTTGACTTAGCTAATTCAAGATACCACGAACAAAAATCATCCCAAACAAAACCATATAATTCACTGCCTGCCAAGCCAAATTCATACTTATCCATATTCAAAGTCACCTGTTCAATTGTTTTGTTAAGCTTGGTCAAAATCCACCTATCAATGGAGTTTAATGATTTATTTTCTAAACGAAAATCTGTTGTGTCTTCTAAATTCATCAACACAAAGCGAGACGCATTCCAAATTTTATTGATAAAATTCCAAGCGGCTTCTACTTTTTCAGGAATATACCGCAAATCTTGACCAGGAGTGGAATTAGTCGTTAAGAAATAGCGAAGAGCATCCACTCCATATTGATCAATCACTTCCATCGGATCAATCCCGTTTCCTAATGATTTTGACATCTTTCTTCCTTTAGCATCGCGAATTAAGCCATGAAGCACGACATCTTTAAAAGGAGCTTGACCGGTAAAATGACGAGCTTGAAAAGCCATACGAGCCACCCAAAAGAAGATAATATCATAACCGGTACCCATCATACTGTTTGGATAATACCGTTTGAAGTCTTCCGTTTCCTTAGGCCAACCAAGGGTACTAAACGGCCATAAAGCACTGGAAAACCAAGTATCTAAAACATCTTCATCTTGTCTCCAATTTTCAATATCTTGAGGGGCTTCTTGTCCAACGTATATCTCCTTTGTGTCTTTATGATACCAAGCCGGAATACGATGTCCCCACCATAACTGACGAGAAATACACCAATCTTCAATATTTTCTAACCAATTGTTAAAGGTTTTTTCAAAGCGGGGTGGATAGAAAGTCATTTTTTCGTTTTCATCAGCTTGAGTCTTTAAAACATCCTGAGCTAATGGCTTCATCTTCACAAACCATTGTTCACTTAAGTACGGTTCCACCACCGCATTGGTTCTTTCCGAGTGACCGACTGAATGAACGAATTCTTCGATCTTCACAAGATGACCATTTTTTTCAATTTCTTTCACTAATTGTTCTCGACAAGCGTAGCGATCCATTCCTTGATAACAACCGGCTTTTTCATTCATCGTACCATCCGGATTCATTACCAAAACCGCTTCTAACTGGTGCCGTTTACCAATTTCAAAGTCATTCGGATCGTGTGCTGGTGTACATTTCATAGCTCCCGTTCCAAATTCAATATCCACATACTCATCTCCAATCACAGGAATCACATCCCCGTTGGCCGGATTGATGCAATATTGACCAATCAAATGCTGATAACGTTCATCTTTTGGATTCACCACCACGCAAACATCCCCAAACATCGTTTCCGGACGAGTGGTCGCCACCGTAAAACTGTCTTGACTATCTTTTACATCATACGAAAAATAGAACATTTTTCCCGGATCATCTTGATACACCACTTCAATATTACTTAAAGCTGTCTTAGCTTGTGGATCCCAGTTGATGATTCTTTTGCCACGATAAATCAAGCCCTCATGATACAGTTGTACAAAAACCTTACGCACAGCTTCATTTAAGCCTTCATCCATCGTAAATCTTTCTCTTGTATAGTCTAATGACAAACCTAATTTAGCCCATTGCGAACGAATCGTTGCAGCGTATTCTTCCTTCCAAGCCCAAGCGCGTTCTAAAAATTTTTCACGACCAAGATCATAGCGATTCAAACCTTGTTTCTTGAGTCTAGCCTCTACTTTTGCTTGTGTGGCAATACCGGCATGATCCATTCCGGGCAAGTATAGCACATCATATCCTTGCATGCGTTTATAACGAGCAATCATATCTTGAATCGTAGTATCAAAAGCATGGCCGATGTGTAAAATTCCCGTGACATTTGGTGGGGGAATCACGATAGTAAACGGCTCTTTGTGTTTATCTCCGGCTGTAAAATACCCCTTTTTTAACCATTGATTGTAGCAACCCTCTTCTACTTGATGATGGTCATATTTTGTGTTTAGTTGATGTTTCATACAAATCCTTTCCAAATAAAAACGTCCTTTTCACAAAGGACGTTCAAACAAACGTGGTACCACCTTATTTACTTCTTGTCTTCGATAACGGATTGCACCGATTTTTCTTACTTGAGTTCAGAAAAATAACTCCGGGACGACGACGCAAAGACTCGTATCTTTTTTCACCCACCAAAGACTCTCTACCACCAGTTTCTTTACTTACTTCCCATCACAGCTTTAACAGTATTATAGGTAACTTTCTTCATAAATTCAATCATCTTTGACTTAAATCGTAACTCAGCCAATGCTTCATGACTGGAATTCTTAAAATTCTTGGACAAAAGTAGGCGCTAAGACATAAACCCAAAATAGCCAAAGTCAGATTCATCCATGGCCCTATGGTGATAAATAACTCCAACAACCAAACGAAAAAAGCCAGTCCGGAAAATAACAGCACAAAGCTAAAGAAACTCGCCATGAAATACCGCAGTTTCATGGACAACAAATACCATTTTTCTTCTTTTTGTGTCATAAATCAAATAAACTTCCTTGTTGACGAATATGTAAGTGTTCGTAAGCTTTTTCTGTCACGACTCTACCTCTGGACGTTCGATTCACAAAACCGATTTGAATCAAATACGGTTCATAGACATCTTCTAATGTGGTTGTTTCCTCACTGATGGCATTTGCCAAAGAATCCAAGCCGACCGGACCACCATGAAAACGTTCGATAATTCCTTTTAAGTAACGAATATCCACTTCATCTAAGCCTAATTCATCGACATGCAACCGTTGTAAAGCGTCTCTTGCGATTTCATAGCTCAAATAGCCATGATTCAACACCTGAGCAAAATCACGAATACGTCGCAATAATCGATTGGCAATACGAGGGGTTCCTCTGGAACGCTTAGCTATCTCAATCACGGCTTTCTCCTCAATCGGGGTATCCAATACTCTAGCCGTTCGTGCCACAATTTTAGCCAACTGTTCTTGGGTATAATATTCCAATTTAGAAGTAATACCAAAACGATCTCGCAAAGGAGAACTTAAATCACCAGCTCGTGTCGTAGCTCCCACTAAAGTAAATGGCGGTAAATCCAGTCGCAAACTACGAACAGAACCACTATCTCCACCAATGGTCACATCCAACACAAAGTCCTCCATTGCCGGATATAATACCTCTTCCACCACCTTCGGTAGCCGATGAATTTCATCAATGAACAAAACATCACCCGGTTCTAGAACGGATAAAATAGAAGCCAGATCACCAGCCTTAGCGATACTTGGTCCACTGGTCACTTTAATTTTAGAGTTCATTTCATTTGCTAAAATATGCGCCAAGGTTGTCTTTCCCAAACCCGGTGGGCCATATAAAAGGACATGATCTAAAGATTCTTCTCTGGCCAAAGCAGCTTGAATATAAATTCGTAAATTTTCCTTTAAACGATCTTGACCAATATATTCTTGCAAACTGATTGGACGAAGACTTTCTTCTTCCTGCTCCATGGCCAAACGATCGGCTGTTACTAAACGATCCTCCATCACATCATCCTTTCTAACGAGACGCAAAGAACTTCAATCCAAAACGAATGTATTCTTCCGTTTTCATAGATGGTTGTTCCAACATCTTATTCCCTACCACATTCAAATCTCCACCTTTATATCCGAAATTTTTCAAAGCTTCTAGTGCTTCTTGAATTTCTAATGGATAGTTCATCATCTTCGTAGAACTAACTTCAACCGCCACTAATTTCCCTTGTAAATCAAGCACAATCTGGCTGGCACTCTTTGCCCCAATTCCCGGTAACTTCTTTAAAGCTGCCACATCTCCTTTTGAAATAGCCTCTGTAATCAAGGCATAACCCGATTTTTGTAGCATGGTCATCGCTGTTTTTGGTCCTAGTCCTTTAACGGATATTAAATTTAAAAATAATGTTTTTTCCTTAGAGGAAGAAAAGCCGTATAAACGCATATCATTTTCTGAAACAGACATGTGTGTGAACACTTGTAGTTCTTCTCCTACATGGACTTCTAGGCTATGAGGATAATACACCAGCCATCCCAATCCCTGATGATTGATAACAATGTAATCATCCCCGATTTCTGTAATCACACCTTGAATAAAAGCAATCATGGTTTACCTCACAATTTCCTATTAATCATATCATAAAAAGAAAATAGCACTATGTGTGCTATTCACTATATTCCATAATATACGTTCCCACAATGACGGAATCACCAGGCTGAGCACCGGCTTCTTTTAACGCCTTATCCACTCCCATTTTTTGTAAAGTAAGAGCGAATTGATAGACCTCTTCTGGTTTTTCAAAATCCACATCATCGCATAAATGATCCACTTTTGCGGAATCGACACGGAATTTCCCATGGCCCATATTCACGATCTTGAAATCCGGTTTCTTAGGTTCAAAGCGATACACCACTTCGCCTAAAGCCGTCGGGGTTTCCTTGATTTCTTCCTGTTTGCTGGCTTCAATCATCTTCATCGTGTCATAAAGAACCGGATCTAGCCCTTTATGAGTGATTGCGGATACTTCATATACCTTTAAATCAGGATAGGCTTTCTTAAATTCTTCCAAATGAAAAACAGCGTATTCATCGTCCATTTTATTTGCGACCACAATTTGTGGACGTTTTTTTAAAGAGTCGTCGTATTGAAACAATTCTTCATTGATAATGCGATAATCATCCACCGGATTACGCCATTCTCCTGACATATCAATGACATGAATCAGCACCCGACAACGCTGAATATGACGTAAGAATTCATGCCCCAAACCCTTACCTTCTTTCGCCCCTTCAATCAATCCCGGCATATCGGCTAACACAAAACCCCTTCCATCCGGTAAAGAAACCACTCCTATATTCGGTTCAAGGGTTGTAAAAGGATATTCGGCGATATCTGGTCGAGCATTGGTCACCACACTTAAAAAGGTACTCTTACCAACGGACGGATAGCCAATCAAACCGGCATCCGCCAACAAACGAAGTTCCACCACAACGGTCAAACTTTCCCCGATTTCCCCCGGTTGAGCAAATTCTGGGGCATCATTACGAGCCGTCGCAAAGTGCTGATTACCTAGCCCGCCTTTTCCACCTTTAGCGATCAATACTTTTTGACCCGGTTCTGTTAAATCAGCCAATAAATCGTGGCTGATTGCATGACGAATCATGGTTCCTAAGGGAACTGAAACAATGACATCATCCGCACTTTTTCCGTGCATTTTTTTAGTTAAGCCCGGCATCCCGTTGCCCGCTTTGATCGATTTGGTAAAGCGAAGTTTGGTTAAAGTTGTTTCGTTGGTATCTACTTGGAAATAAATATCTCCTCCCTTACCCCCATCGCCACCAAACGGACCACCATTTGGATAAAATTTCTCATGTCGCCATGCAACAGCCCCTTTACCGCCATCACCTGCTTTTAAAGCTATTTTCACAACATCAATCATGCCAGACTCCTTTCTTTAAAAAAGCTCCTGTTTCCAGGAGCATTCGTTTCATTAAGCCGCTTGTGGATACACAGAGACTTGTTTCTTATCACGACCTAAACGTTCGTATTTCACAATACCGGCGCATGTCGCGAATAAAGTATCATCCCCACCACGCATGACATTCTTGCCTGGATAAATTCTGGTACCACGTTGACGATAAATGATTGAACCGGCAGTAGCGAATTGCCCATCCGCCTTCTTAGCGCCCAAGCGACGACCGGCTGAGTCACGACCATTCTTTGTGGAAGATACCCCTTTCTTACTAGCAAAGAACTGAATATCTAATGTAAACTTAAGTTTCATTTGACTTTCTCCTTCTTAATTTGAATAAATTCTTGATTTTGATCACGAACCGTCTCACATTGAATATAAGCCGTTCGTAATATCGTATCCGTTACCTGATCAGGATTTAAAACCTCAATATCAATTTCATTTTCTTCCACCGATAACTTTTGTTGAGGTTTCATGGTTTCTAACGCATTCAACGTCCCAAAAGCAATACTACTGATAGCGGCACAGATAAGATCCCTTCCCGGTTCATCACTACCCGCATGACCGGAAAAGTGCAAGCCGATGAAATGACCATCCACTTCTCGAATCCGAATTTGAATCATTAGGCTTCAATGGATTCAACTAATAACTTGGTGTATGGTTGACGGTGACCTTGTTTACGACGAGTGGAGCCCTTCTTGGCCTTGTATTTGAAGATCATAATCTTCTTTTCTTTTCCTTGTTTTTCAATAACACAAGAAACCTTAGCCCCATCAACATAAGGAGCCCCAATCTTTGTTTCAGCATCAGAAACCAACACAACCTTGTCTAAGACAACCTTGTCCCCGGCTTCCCCAGCTAACTTTTCAACAAAGATAGATTGACCAACTTCAGCCTTGATTTGCTTTCCGCCTGTTTCGATAATTGCGTACAATTTACATACCTCCATTTCTTATCTTAAGACGCGCCATTAAGGGAGCTTACGCATTTATTTCAAACCCTTTTCTGTGCGGTTACCGACTCAAGAGGCGATAACGTAAATATGATACAGAAAAATATACTTTTAGTCAATTTTAAATGGCTTATTCTTCAACTGGATGCCCATTTTAATTTCTTCTGTTATACCCATTTTCACAGAAAACCTCTTCCTGATCATTTTTGTTTGTAGTTAAACTTATTTGACCAAATGAATTTTTTGTCACATATTGACTATCCGTTCTCTTTTTTATAACAATTCCTGTGTATTCACTTCTTTTTCCAAAATATGTTTCTTGACCACTTTATTTCCTATATAAGCACCTATAGTAGCAGCTACTATCACCAAAACAAGTAGTATCAGCGATCCCCAAGAAGCAATCATTTCACCGGCTTTTGTGATATTTGAAACCAATTCTTTTCCCTTGATACTTCCTAACGTTTTATTTAAAGCAACGGTATAGGGATAAATCACACTTCCTATAGAAGCCAAAGTTTGCTGAATCACATAGCTAATACCAATTGATGTCAAATTTCCATATCCATGTTTGTATAATAACAACTCAGCTATTAAACCTGAAATCATAAACATTAAGATATATGGCGGATAAAACGCTATCACTCCTTGAATAAAAGAATAGATCAGAAATGCTCCCTTCTTTCTCACTTTTACTCCAATCACGAAAAAAACTACCCCTTGCAATAATGAATACATCACCGGAGTCAGTAGTATGGTCATCGGTGTCGCATACATAAATGTCCCTAACGAAAAAATCAAAATATTACATAACGATAATAATGTAACCGTAACTATGTCTTTCACTTTCAAACTATTTTTATTCATCTTTCATCCTCCTATTTTTCAAATATATTGATTATTAAAATGAATGTCATACCAATCATCAACAAATAATCAAATAAGTTAAATCGCAAAGAGATATAGGAACCTTTCTTGTGTTTTAAGCCTATTCCTCTAGTTTCGGCGGAAGCTGATAATGTTTCTCCTATTCTGATCACTCGGAAAACTAAGGAAATAACAAGTGCTTCCAAATACGCCAGTTTTTTTTGAATGATGTTTTTACATGTACCACTTCCTCTCATTTTTAAAACCTGCCTCGATAAATTAAAGTCATTTTGAAGTACTGGAAAAAATCTAAATGAAACAGACAAAATCAATAATATTCTCTCAGGTACTCCTATTTTTCGTAATCCTGCAAGCATATAAGTGGCTCCACGCCCTCCTAAAAGAATAGGAAACAGAGAAAATAAAAGAATAAACCTCGGTAACAGATTTGCCATAAACCATGTCATTTCACAAGGAAACATCCTCTCAAAGCCATAGATAGTACTTATTATGCTTGCAGTGACTATAAAACTCTTGTATCTTCTATTGACGATCGAAAACAGAAGTGCTAACAGATTGTATTCAAAAATCAGCTGCTTATGATCAATTCCCACCGCTATCATACAAAAAAATAAAAACAATAAATTAGTTCTCGGATCCAACCATTTCTTTCTTTTTTTAGGGGAACTCCTATTTTCAAAATCATTTGTTTCAAAAATTTCAATCATATTTTTAATGCTTTCATGACTGTTGATTTCACAAATCCGTTGTATAACACCATCATGAATCTCTAAGCACTTATTCGAAACCGCAGCAATCAATTCTAAATCATGACTGATTACCACCACTATCTTTTGTTTCTTCATTTCTTTGATCAGCTCTATTATCGTATCTAGACTTTTTTTATCCAGACCCGAGGTCGGCTCATCTAACACAATCATCCTCTTATCTGAAAGATAGGCCATCATTAAAGTTAATTTTTGCATCTGACCGCCGGAAAGAGAAAAAGGATGTCTATTCCTATACTCCCACATATCAAATTTTTTAAGCAAGGGTTCTATTTCCACATATCTGGATGGATTCAAACCATATTTCAGTTCAAGCAATACGGAATTTGTAAAAAACTGAAATTCGGCTTCCTGCATAATAAATAAACTTTCTTGTACTAATTTTTTAGAAGACATTTCTTCCCCATTTAGAAATATACTTCCACTTGGAGACCTAAGTAATCCGGATATACATTTTCCTAAAGTTGTTTTCCCACAGCCATTCTTTCCAATAAGACAAGTAATTTCTCCTGAAGATGTCGTCAAAGATATATCCTTTAAAATTTTTTGTTTCTGATAGCTGAAAGATAAATTTCTGACTTCCAATTTGTCACTTCCTATATCTGATTGTCCGCTTTGTATTTGTATCTGTTTCAAATCAGTCACTCTTAAACCCAAATCATTCAATTCGCTTGGCGAAAATGCCAGCAATTGATTCTGCTCATATTTTTCATATATAGAACCATTTTTCATGAGCCAAAATTCATCTGCTAGGCCTTGTAAATAATAGAGTCTATGTTCACTTATTAGGAGTGTTTTCCCTTCTTTCTTAAGTAGTAACAAAATTTCTTTCAACTTTTCGATGGCCAAATAATCTAAATTTGCGGTCGGTTCATCGAATAAAATTATATCGGTATCCATTGCCCAAGCAGCCATAATGGCTATTAGTTGCCGTTCTCCACTCGACAATTTAAAAACTTCTCGATTTTCTAAATATTCCAAGTTGAATTTCGAAAAGGCTTCTTTTGTTCTTTCTCTTATTTTTTCAAAAGACAACCCTTTATTTTCCAAACCAAAGGAAACTTCTGTATCACTTTCCATTGTGAAAAATTGACTTCTTGGATCCTGGAAAACAGATGAAATCAGTTCACCAACTTCACCCATATTTTTATGACTTATATTCTTATCATTGACTAATATATACCCATTAAAGATACCCTCATAAAATTCAGGAATCAAATGATTTAGACATCTGAGCAATGTCGATTTTCCTGATCCACTTCCACCACAAAGAACCACGCATCTTCCTTTTGATATACTGCCCTTCACATGACTCAAAGCTTTTTCTTTCTTTAATTCATATGAAAAATCAATTTTAAAATCTAAAACGGGTTCACCTATTTCATTTACCTTATCCATAGAATTCATCCTTATTTCATAAAATCTTTGAATGTTTTTTCCCAACCGGCTTCAATGAATTCCCCTAACATTCTGATATATTCAACAGTTTCATCTTTGCTATACCCTTTTTCTATCACTAAGGTATATACATTAAATTGTTGTTTTATTAATAATTCCACTAAATCTAGTTTTATCTCACTAATATCTGAAACCATATTTTGCTTGATAAATTTTTTTGTTTCAGACACTTTGTTCTCCATCATTTCATGAAGCATCATTTCAACCGAACTACCTTTACTACAACACAACAACAGTCTACATTCATCATAATGTGCAAATAAAATATCAATATATCCGGCAATTTCTTTCTCTATATCCTTCAAAAAACGATCAAAATTTTTATCCACACAATAACGGATATATGCTTTTTTATTATCTTTTCTTTCTTTCTCCAAAGCTTGTAAAAAACCTTCTATCAAACTACAAAAAAGTTCATCTTTTCCTTGATATCTTGTATATATAGCTCCGGTGGTTACTTTCGCTCTTTTAGCTATCTGATGAATTGAAGTTGATTGGAACCCATTTTGTAAAAATTCCTGTTTAGCCGCTTCAATGATTGGATGATCTAATTCATGATTTTTATTTGCCATACCTACTTCTCCGTAATGGTTATATCAATAATCACGTTATTGATAATGTTATTATTGATTATACACTAATTCCTTTTATATGACACCATTTAAAAGTACCTATGATTCATTTTTCCTGCAAATTCTTTTAGAAAATCTGGATCAGAAAAATGGTAAGTGACCGCTATCAAGCTCCTAGATGATTGAGATTTTCTATCCACAAAAAATAACAATCAGTGTCCACTAAGGCACTGATTGTTTTAATTTATATGAAAATATTCAACTATAGGTGGTATTTATGATTCCTCAGGCATAAGCAAATCCGCTTGATAAAAAGCAATATGTTCAAAAGCCACTTTATGCCAATCATCACTCACACTTCCATCTTTGTTCATAAAAAACGTAGAATTCATATATCGTTCCAGGATATATTCACTAGTTTTTTGGTCAAACCCATTTCCTTTACTAAAGTCAATCCCTCTACCGGTATTTTTAGCCATCACCGCTTCCAAAATCGGCAATGTGAGTTCATTGACCGGAACTTTCATATCAGGCATATCCCAAAATCCGCCTTTTTCCTTCGTATAAACCAAAAGATAACTTAAAGTTCCATTAGAAGCACATTGAACCCTACGGATATCCGACAGTTTCACCTGATGCTTAGCTCCGATCAGCGCCCCTTCTTTAAGCCTGATTTTCTTTTCTTTCAGGGAAAAAGCAACTTCTAAATCAAGACTATCTAAATTGTTTGGAAATGCTTCGGTTAATTTATTCTCAGCAAACGCAATCAGAATGGATTTGGTTTCTACAATATTATTCCCTTGAATCGTCCGTTCTGGCCTTACCGACACATCCGTATCAATTTCTTCCATATTCTTCCAATCCAAATCACGAAAAGTCACTAAATAATGCTGATTTGAATTGCAATAAGTAAGGGGAAGAATGGATCCAACTTCTGTAAATTTGATATCCACCGACTTTTTCCCATCGGCTGAGGCATACGTGACTCCCTCACTATCCACCTGTAACCGATATTTCCCTTGACTATCACAGTTAAACGCTGCGTTTTCAAAAACTCTCTTCATTTTCATCTTCCTTTCTGCACTTTATATGATGATCCATAATCCAATTATAATCTCTTCACACCTTTTTTCAAACACTATAAATCATCATAAAAATCAAAGAAATGGATGAATAAATCCGCTGATTTCTAGCCAATATATATCGTCCTTTTTTACGTTATTTTAAAGTCAATAAATAATGATAAGCGCTTGTCGCTGCATTAGCTCCATCACTAGCAGCCGTTGCTAATTGGCGAAGACTCTTCACACGACAATCTCCAGCCGCAAAAATACCAGGATGGTTGGTATATCCCAATTCATCTGCCTTGATATAACCACTTTCATCCAAATCAACAATATTCTTAAAAGCTTCATTTAAAGGAATTTGACCAATAGCCACAAATAAAGCCGCCACATCCAATTGACGCGTATTTCCTTCTTTATCCCTCACTTCAATTGACTCTAGATGATCATTACCATTTAGCTTAGTCACTGTTGAATCATACACACATTCAATGTTTTTCTTTTCCAAAATACGATTGATTTCAGCCTGTTCAGCCCGAAAAGCATCACGGCGATGAATAATATATACTTTCTCACACAAATCTGCTAAATACTGCGCATCTTCCAAAGCCACATTACCACCACCATTGACAGCCACTACTTTATTTTTAAAGAAAGCCCCATCACAAGTGGCACAATAACTGACTCCTTTTCCCATAAACCGATCCTCATTCGGAAGACCAATATGACGACGAACCAGTCCCGTTGCTAAAATAAGAGCCTTGGTTTGATACTCATTCTTTGTTGTTTTCACCGTTTTAATTTCTCCATCATCAATCACTTCCACTACTTTTTCATATTGCACCTTAGCTCCTAAATCTAAAGCCTGTTGATACAAATTCGTAGCAAAATCAAAGCCACTGATATGAGCAATGCCGGGGTAGTTTTCAATATCCGGTGTATTCACAATTTGACCACCATAAGCATTTCCTTCTAATACCAAAGCCTTCAACCCGGATCTTTGGGCATAAATGGCAGCTGATAAACCGGCTGTACCAGCTCCTACTATAATCATATCTTTCATATTTCATTCCTCTTTTCCATCAAAATGTATCATCGTTTTTTAAGTTCAACCACTCAGATGCTCAAAAAAATCTAAGATCATAGTAACCTTAGAATTTTCTTATAATTTCTCATCCGTGTATTTGGCTCACAATTACTTAACAAGCTCAATCCGGCATAAATTTTCAATTTCAAATTAATCGAATAAAAATCGCATTTTTCCACTCGAATCGTGGTTTTATTGATTTCCTCTAAAAGTTTTTCTACCGTAAACTCTTTACATCCTTCTAAATTAACTCTGAATTCCTCTTTGATATCTTGTGTTTTATGACTCATAAAAAAATCCTCCTCTTCTTCTGGATACACGATTGAACTAGAAGTCTCTTGCACCGCCTTCTCTAATAACTCTTGCCATGGGAATTTACTTTCAAAGAAAACGGACTTCTGAATAGTCGGTTTGGTAACCGGATTTTTCGGATCAAAAATAGTACAGCAATCCTCATATGGCAAAATAGAAGTTTCATAGGTGCCTATTTCACGAGCTAATTGAATAATTTCCACCTTATCCATAGACACTAGTGGTCTTAAAACAGGGATATGCACAACATCATTGATGGTAACCATGGATTCCAAAGTCTGGCTGGCTACTTGCCCTAAGCTTTCCCCTGTACCGATGGCCAAACAACGATTGTTTATCGCTAATTTCTCGGCAATCCGAAACATCATTCTTCTCATCAAAGTAATCGCATATGGATCTTTAGCCACTCGATAAATATCCAATTGTAACTCTGTAAAAGGAACCACATGAACTTTCATACCGCCTTGATAGTCCGAAATCATTGAAGCCAATTTCAAAACCTTATTTTTAGCTGCCTCGGAAGTATAAGGAGGTGCCGCAAAATGAACGGCCTCAACCTTCAAACCACGTTTAATCAATTGGTACGTCGCTACTGGTGAATCAATACCGCCGGATAATAACATCATCACTTTTCCATTAATACCGGCAGGATAACCGCCAATACCGGCAATTTTATCATAGGTGATATACGTCTTTTCCTCATGAATTTCCACTTGAATGGCCAATTCAGGATGATGGACATCCACTTTTAAATCCGTTTCTTCCAAGATATGTGAAGCCACTTCACGATTCACTGTATCGGAATGCACCGGAAATTTTTTATCATGCCGCTTCGTGATCATTTTAAACGTTTTTTTATGGCTTTCTTTCGCAATTCTAAGACAAGTTTTTTGAATTTCTTCCATGGTTGAAACAACCGCTTCCGTAAAGGAAAAAGAGGAAATTCCAAACACTTTTTTTAATTGAGTTTTCACATACTCATGATCCGCTCCATTTAAAGTAATATAAATGCGATCATAAGTGGTGCGATATTCCAATTGCGGTACTTTCCGTAAAGCATACAAAATATTTTGGTATAGACGATGAATAAAATTCTTCCGGTTTTTTCCCTTCGTCGTCAACTCCCCAAAACGAATCAACACTGTATCATAATGAACCATACTGTTGAATCACCTCCCTATAAGCTTTTAAAAAGGAATCCACTTCTTCCAAAGTATTTTCCTCATGAAAAGAAACACGAATGGACGATAAACTTCTATCTCTTCCCAAGCCCATCGCCATTAATACCTCCGATGGTTCACTCGATTTCGAATCACAGGTACTCTTGGCAGAAACCATAAATCCTTTCTTGTTCAACGCATTTTGCATCACTTCACTAGGAATTTTCGGATATGAGAAATTCACAATGTTGGCAATTCCTTCAGATGGGCTATTGATCCATACTCCTTCTAATTTTCTTAGACCGGTCACCAGTCTTTCTTTCAAAGCCTGGATATGGGGACGTTTTTTCTTTTGTTCTTCCAAATACAAACGAAGCGTTTTAGCTAATACTAAATCCACCAACGCATTCGCCGTCCCTCCTCTTAACCCGAATTCCTGTTCACCCCCATTGATCAATGGAACAAAGGGAACGTGGTTCTTTTTTACTAAAATACCCGATCCTTTCAACCCGTTCATCTTATGCGCGGACATGGAAGCTAAATCTATGTATTTCATATCTAACTCCACTTTTCCAATGGCTTGCGTTAAATCCACATGGAAATAGGCATGGGAATGTTTCTTGACATATTCACCCACTTCTTGAATGGGTTGTATCGAACCCACTTCATTATTGACAGCCATGATTGAAACAATAGCCGTATCTTCTCTCAAGGATTTTTTCATTTCTTCCAAAGAAATAACCCCTTTTTCACTCACTGATAAATAGGTGACCTCATAGTTAAAAATCTCAGCCATTTGTGCCACTGCATAACGAACGGAAGAGTGTTCTATCGATGTCGTCAAAATGTGTTTTTTATCTCTTTGGGCAAAACAAACCCCTTTGATGGCAGCACTATTGGATTCTGAAGCTCCGGACGTAAAAATAATTTCTTGTGCTTGTACTTGCAATAAAGAAGCGATGGCCGCCCTTGCTTTTTCAAGCTTCAAGTGCATCGCTACTCCTTCATCATAAAGAGATTCACTATTTGCATACTCTTTTTGTAATAAATCAATATAGGTCTTTAATACCTGTGCCTGAACATTGGTAGTACTGGCACTATCAAAATCCACTCTACGCATCTAAAGCACGACTCTTCTTCATCATGGATTCATAACTTCCCGGCACAATTTTTTCCATCGTTGAGATAGCTTTATGCAGTGCGGCTGTATATTCTCCATTTCGATAATCCAATTCTTCACGACTAAGATCCGAATCAATATCCGCATACGTAGAACGATAACGATTCCCATAGACAATCGTATCTTCCACCATTTGTGCCGTTCCTAAAACATTGCTTAATTCTCTAAATAGTCGATAGACAAACGGAACCGCTTCTTGAATGGTTGAATTGATTAAAGTCATCTTCAATGGTTTTTCTTCTAACAAACCATTCATACGATAAAAATAATCATACGCACGATTAACATCTTCTTCATATTTTACGGAAATCACCGGTAATTTCGCTTTTCGCAGCTTCAATTGCACAATGGACATGGTGACTTGCAACTTGACAAGTTGCTCTCTAGCCCTTGTTTCTTCACCCGTTGCCACTTCCAACTCTTCTTTCATCGCTTTAAAAGAAGAATATGACTCGTTCAAATCGTCGATTAATTTTCGCAAGCCAATCAAAACTTCTGTAGCAGGTGTCTGTTGATTTTTTACCGTATCAATGACCGATGGCATCACTTCCACTAATTTCGCAAATCGTTCCTTTTCAGCATCCATTTTAGACTTCATTTCTTCCATACCAAAACGATCCGACACTTTTTCGTATTGATCAATCACAAAAGCAGATGTTTTTTCCGTTTCATCCCGTAAAGATAAAGAATCCTTCGTCAATAGATGAACTTCTTCAAAAGCTTTTCCTTCCTTTTTGACAGCGGTATCCATTTGTTTAATACGTGCCATCATATCATCTAAATGTTCCCGAACCCCATCCACCGATCCGCTTTTTAATAAACGCAAGTCTTCTTTTAAAGACTCTGTCATGATTTTTAAATTGGTTTCTACTTCCAAATGTTTTAGATAAACACCCCGATTTCGTTGGTGAACATAATCTTTTTGAAGAGTTTCCGCTAATTTTGGAATGGTGCCTTGACCATCATGAACCAAACCGGGCATTTGTTCTAAAGCACGATCCAAATCTTGTATACTTAGCTTAATCCGGAACAATTCTTTATTGGCTTTATCAAAGTCCGCATTAAACATCCATTCTTCAAACGTACTAAACATCTTTTCAGTATCCGATAATTTCTGTTCGATCATTGGCCAAGCAAACGATAAACGATTCGCCATTTCCATAGTTTGGGCTTTCATGGCTCTAAAACGATTCTTAAGAGCAGTCACTTCTTGCCGTTGAGCTGTTTCTTTCGCCAAAAAACCATCTAAGCCATGTTCCACTTCTTTTGTGTCAACTTCCAACTTTTGAACTTCATCACGTAAAGTCGAAATGGACTTTTTCATCCCTCTTAAATGATTGGTTTGAATATTTTCTTCCATCTCTTTTAAACTATCCTCAAAGCCATTCATAGTTGAAATGACTTGATCATAGCGTTCATGAGCCTCATCCACTTGTGGCTTGATGTCTTCATTGGCATTCGCCACATTAATGACTTTATTCATCTTTAAAGAAATCGGGATCATCCGAACCGATTCAAAACGCACTCTTAACTCATTTAATTCTCTTTGAAAATGCCGACCACGAATAGCCGTCCAAATCAACCAAATACAGGCCATCACGACTAAAACGGCAACAGCTATAATAAATCGGATATCCGAAATAAAACTTAAAAATTCACTCATATAAAGGGCCACCCTTCTACTGCCATTTTATTTTACCATAATTTCTTTAATTGACGAGATGGACTTTGAGTGGTACTATTCTCTAGGAAAACTTTGCAGCAGATAGAGTTTTTTAGTGTGCGTTTGGAGTCGTGATTCCCTTAGTAGCCAGCTGCTTGTGTGAAAAGGCTTATTCAAACACCCCTAGAATTGATCTATCCCTATAGCGAGTTTTTAGCCAATAGGAGGAAAAATAGTATGGCACGTTACACAGGACCTGTCTGGAAGAAAGCTAGACGATTAAGCTTTTCCATTTTAGAAACAGGTGAAGAATTAAAAAAGAGAACTTATGCTCCAGGACAACATGGTCCTACTAAGCGTATCAAGTTATCCGGTTACGGAACTCAATTACGTGAAAAACAAAGAATCAGAAACATGTATGGGTTAAACGAACGTCAATTCCATAACTTATTTGTCAAGGCATCTAAGATGGATGGTATGGCTGGTGTAAACTTCTTAGTATTACTGGAAAGCCGTTTAGACAATATTGTTTACCGCATGGGATTTGCTCGCACTCGTAAAGCGGCTCGTCAATTGGTCAACCATGGTCATATTTTAGTGGATGGTAAGAAAGTGAATATCCCTTCTGCTTTAATCAAACCTGGGCAAGAGATTTCTTTGAAGGAAAAGAGCTTAAACTTAGCTATTGTTAAAGAGTCTCTTGAATCTCAAATCAGTACTGCTGCTTTTGTGGAAGTTGATAAAGACAACAAAAAAGGTAAATTCATTCGTCTTCCGGATCGTAATGAATTAAACCAAGAAATCAATGAAGCATTAGTTGTCGAATACTACAACCGTTAATCCGTTTATTCAGAAGCCATTTCAATGGCTTCTTTTATTTTTGGACATTCTTTCTCCCATTTCTGATGATCTTTTTCAATTTTCTTAACTCTATATAAAAAGCAACAATTCTTTTCAGTTTGTTGCTTCATACCCTAAATCTAATGTTTCTAATTTTCTTCATTGTTGTCGAAAGAAAGCCTTCTTCCCCTTCTCATTCAAAGTCCATTCTATTAATGGCCATTTTCATTACCTGATCACCTATACTCGCCAGTATATGTGTCATCGTGCAATAGCAATCCCTCAGGACCATATTTTTCATAACGGTTAACCCATCTTTGCACCTGACCTTGAACAGTTTTCAGGACTTTTGAACTAGCTTCGTAACTCATGCCTTCTTCAACCACTCTTAAAACAGCTTCTAGTCTTTCTTCATACGAATATTTACTCATAAAAAGTATACCTGAACGGTATCCTTTTTGATCTTAATCTTTTCCATATATCCAAAACCTCTCTTGAAATCGATATCTTCCCATCATGACAAATAAAAGGTCTATCACTATGACTCCAACATCATTTTCAAGATCTCCAGATCTGTTTGTTTCATGCCCACTTTTCCTAGATGACCAATCGCTTGAATGGTTTGTTCCACATCCTTTTTCATAAGACCTTCCCCCACTTGGAAAGTACGCTGATGAAGAGCCATTTGGAAGCCTGTATAACCCGCATCGACTGCCGAAGCAATCTTGGCAGCACAAGAGGGTTTCGCTCCATCACAAACCATGCCCGATACAATCATCAAAGAATTGGATATCGTATCACAAACCAGTTGTTCATCCGGATTTTCTAAATAAGCTAACGCTGCACCAGCCGCCACTCCAGCCGAAGTCACTCCACAAAAAGCGGATAAGCGTCCAATATATCGTTTAATATGAAGAGCTACTAAATTGGATACCAATAAAGCTCGAATCAATCGTTCGTGTGATTTTTTCTTTTCTTTAGCATAAATAATGACCGGTAACGAACAAGTGATGCCCTGATTACCAGAACCGGCATTAATCACCACCGGTAAAGGACAACCGCTCATTCGAGCATCTGAACCCGCCGCCGCATACGCTTTCACTTTTGACCGAAGACTTTCTTCTTCTGATAATAGAAGTTTTCCTACTTCCGCTCCCCAATTTCCTTTTAAACCCTCTTTGGCGATGGCTTGATTCAGTTCAATTTGTTGATGAATCATTTCTTCCACTTCTTCTAGTGGAACCGTTTGAGCGTATTGAATAATAGAATGAATGGATAATTGTTCTAAATATTGATCTTGTTGATCTTCTACCAATTTCCCTTGATAAATGAATTTTCCATTTTTTATCATACGAAAAAAATTGGTGTGTTTATTTTGAATTTCAACTAAACAATCATTACCCCGATCATCACGAACCCATATTTCAATATCTAGGTTTTCCACTCCCTCTTTAAGCTCTACCTTGATTTGGTTTTCTTTCAACATTTCTTTTGCACAAGCAATATCATAGTCGTTCACTTTAGATAAAACTTCCAATCCCTTATGGGCCTCTCCTGCTATCAAACCAATAGCGGTTGCCGCTTTAACCCCTTTTAAACCATGGGTATTTGGAACGGTCACTCCTTTAACATTTTTAATGATATTTCCTGAACAACGAACGATCGTTTCTTTTGGTAAACCACCCAAAATTTCCCTTGCCTTCGCACTAGCTAAAGCAATCGCAATGGGTTCTGTACACCCCAAAGCACAAACCAATTCTTTTTTTAATAATTGCGTCAACGGATTCATACTTCACCTATCGTTTCTATCCCAGTTTACTCTAACAAACATCTTGAAATCCTTCTAAACAAATTTAGATTTCAATGTTGTATGATTTGACCTATCAAAAAGAGGATTTCTCCTCTTTTTACATGTGTCTTTTAATAATCATACGAATAATATCGGCAGCCAATTGTGGATCATCATTACAAACCACATACTTATACATCCCAATCAAATCCATTTCCCGAGCTGCCTTTGCCAAGCGTTCTTGAACAATTTCTTCCGGTTCTGTATTGCGACCTCGAATTCGCTTTTCAAGATCTTCCATGCTAGGTGGCACAATGAAAATAGTCAACGCATCCTCCACCTTCTTTTGAACCTGTTGACAACCCTGCACTTCAATTTCCAAGATCACATTCTTACCTTGATTGCGTAATTGTTCAACTTGTTTCAAAGAAGTTCCGTAGTAATTACCGACAAATTCAGCCGACTCTAACAATTCGCCCGCTTTCTGAGCTCTTTCAAACTCCGCTTTTGATACGAAGAAATAATTCACTCCATCCACTTCACCGGGTCTTTGTTTCCGCGTCGTTAAAGAAACCGAATAGGATAAATTTAAATCAGCATCATGAATGAATTCTTTTAATACCGTACCCTTGCCAACACCAGAAGGACCAGATAAAACAATTAATAAACCCTTGGTCATAAATACATCTCCCTTTTTAAATACTTTATTACAAAATAAGCCCTTCTGCAATCTATTTCACAAGAAACCACCTATTGTTTTTATTCTGAACGAAGAGCCGATACCGGATCGGATTTCGCTGCCTTTCTAGCTGGAAATAGACCACTTAAAATCGTTAAGAACACCGATAAAGCCACTAAGACAATCATCGTTTTCACCGGTAAAAACGCATGGATATCCGTTCTACCTGCCAAGTGATGAATTGCTTGATTGATTGGAATCTGCAACAATAATGCCACCAGAACCCCTATCAAGCCAGCCAATAAACCGGTTATAAAAGTTTCTGCATTAAAAACTTGTGAGATATTATGCTTTGAAGCTCCAATAGCCCGTAAAATTCCGATTTCCTTGTTCCTTTCCAGAACAGAAATAAATGTAATCACACCGATCATAATCGAGGACACCATTAAAGATATGGCCACAAACGCTATCAATACATAAGAAATCACATTCACAATATTCGTCACTGAACTCATCAAAGTTCCCACAAGATCAGTATACCTAATAACCTTATCCTCTTGTTTCGCCGCTCTTTGGTCAACGTTATAGCGATGGATCATCGCTTTAATTTCATTTTTAGCCTCAAAATCCTTTGGATAAATCACAATTTCACTAGGCTCTTCTTCATCGACATAACCCAACGTCTTCAAGTTGGCTTCATAGCTGGAATTCTTTTGATTCAACATGGAAGCGAACACATTCTTTAACTGTTGCGGATCAAGGTTCATTTGAATGGCTTTTGAAAAAACAACAGGATCAAATCGAACAGCCGTCTTCATTTGGGTGGCCATTTGGCTCATTATTTGAGAAAATAGTTGTTCCATCACTTTAGAACTACCTAACCCTTTTTTCCCCAATTGCTTGAGGATGGCTTTGGACAGTTGATTTTGCCAATCTTTAACATCCATTTGTTTAGAAAGTTCACTCATGATCTTGGCTTGCCCCCTTGAACTATTTAAGTAAGCCGCCAAATTTTTACGAATCAAAGCTATCTCTTTTTTATGATAATTTTGAATATAATTTTGATAATCGTTTTCAACAACTTTTAGTAAACCTTGAATTTGTGTTTTCGATAATGCAAGAGAACGCATCGATTCTTGAAGCAAGTGATTCACACGATTTTGACCATGGGTTTTTACATATTGCACAAACCCTTTCATCATTTCAGCTTGATTAGCCGGAAGATGACCATGCAAAGAAGCTATGTATTCTTGCATCAACGTGTTGTACAAATTGGTCATCTTCGTTTGTATTTGAGACAAAGCAGGATGATTTTGGTATTGTTGTTGCAGATACTGTTGAACAACCCTTCTGGCTTCGCTTGAGGTAAGATAAGACCCCAAATCCTTCAAAGCTCTTTGACTTTCGGGATATTGTTTTAAATAATCAGAAATTAAATTTTTAGATAAAGAAATGAACTGAATCTTAGAGAAATCCCACCGTATTTGTGAAAAAATTTCTTGTAAATCCTTTGCACTCACCTTTGCTGGATTCATATTGACTCCCTGCAAGTTAGATAGATCCAATTTCAAGGCATTTGGATTGATTTGAAAAGCAGATTGTAACTTCTTTGGATTTATTTTAAATAAAGATTTCATATCAAAAGAAGGTTTTTTATCTTCCCCAAAGGCTTTTCCCGTGAAAATATTGGTCTTCTTATCGGCCAATTGAGCTTGAACAATCTTCGAATGTTTAGCTTCTTGAATCAACTCACGTGTCAAACTGGACGGGTAATTAAGGCCCGGCGATAAAATAGTTGTCTCTTGATTTCCTTTTGGTTGAACAATCCCTACAATGTTCAAATCCGGTGCTTGATTTAAAACTTTTTTCAAGTAAGTCGGATCATCAGAATGATTTGACCAAGATTTTAAGGTTTCATCATAGCTATATAGGGAAAACGCCGGTAATACTTTTAATTTCTGCTTTAAAATCTGATCATATGAATAAACTGCGGTTTCTTCTTTAGAGGTTACTGCTTCTCCTTGACTGAATTTTTTAAACATCTCCTTTAACTCTTCATAATTTCTTAATCCCAAAGCATAACTTGTCAAATCACTCATCGTTCCATTTGAACTTAACACCAACACCAATTCATGGGAGTGTTTGGGCCATCTGCCCGCCTTCAACTCATACGCATCTTGATACAATTTCTTATTTTCCGGCATTTGATGAAAAGCACTATTAGACATAGACGAGGGCATTAAGGCACTCGCATACGCATTTCGATTTGAAAATTGAGAAGGATTTACTTGATGAATGGTATCGTTTTTCATTTGATAAATCATAGGTTCCAGATGAAACCGATATTCGATCGCATTCGCATATTTCTCAAGTTCCTTCGATTGACTTTCTAAGTGATTCTTAAACGATTTTAAATCATTGCTAGAAATCTTTGAAAACATGTTTGATACTATTTTTCTTTCCTTCACCCCTTTTGAATTGGGTTGGTTGGATGAAGAAGTGTTCGTTTCACCGATTAAGGAAGATAAATCGATTCCTTGTTTTACAATTTCAATCGGGTATTGTGATAGGGT
The DNA here is from genome assembly GCF_000177375.1 of Bulleidia extructa W1219. Lineage (GTDB taxonomy): Bacteria > Bacillota_I > Bacilli_A > Erysipelotrichales > Erysipelotrichaceae > Bulleidia > Bulleidia extructa. The sequence goes on along the minus strand of NZ_ADFR01000008.1, from coordinate 32,121 downwards.
TTTTTCTTCCGTATCTTTGATATACTGATTGACTCCATTCGATATCGCCATAATTAAAGCAATCCCAATAATACCGATAGAACCCGCAAAGGCCACCAACAAAGTTCTGGCTTTCTTGGTTAATAAGTTATGAAAGCTAAGGGATAAAGCAGTCAAAAAAGACATGGAAGCTTTTCCCATATTCTGATGAACCACTGAATGATCTAACGAACTTACCTGATAGGGATGGCTATCAGAAAGAATCTGACCATCTTTCAAATTCACAATACGAGTGGCGTATTGTTCTGCCAACTGTGGATTGTGCGTTACCATGACCACTAAACGATCTTTCGCCACTTCTTTTAATAAATCCATCACCTGAACCGACGTTTCTGAATCTAAAGCCCCTGTTGGTTCATCCGCCAATAAAATAGCCGGATCGTTCACCAACGCACGGGCAATGGCCACTCTTTGCATCTGACCGCCTGACATTTGGTTTGGTTTTTTGTGCATTTGCGATTCCAAGCCTACTTTCTTCAAGGCTTTTATTGCTCTTTGTTTACGCTCCGTTCCAGAAATACCGGATATAGTCAATGCAATTTCAACGTTGGATAAAATAGACTGATGAGGAATCAAATGATAGGATTGGAACACAAAACCGATGGTATGGTTACGATAACTATCCCAGTCACGATCTTTGTATTGTTTTGTTGAAATACCGTTAATCATCAAATCACCAGAATCATAACTATCTAACCCACCGATAATATTCAAAAGTGTCGTTTTTCCCGAACCGGAAGGGCCTAAAATCGCCACAAATTCGTTATCTCTTAGATTTAAATAAACACGATCCAACGCCTTTTGGATTAAGCTACCTGTCCTATATTGCTTGGATATATTCTGTATTTGTAACATAAACTCCCTCCTTTTTGACTATTATACTATGAGTTCAAAACCTTTAAAGTATAGGGCTTTGAAAAGTCATGATTCATATTAGCTTGTGTTAAAATAATAACCAGTGAGGTCTTTTTATGGCAGTTGACGGCATTCTATTACACAAAATCATTCCCCTTCTTCAAGAAGATTTACCTCTTCGAATCCAAAAAATTTGGAATGTATCTAAGACGGATCTTTTATTTCAAGTTCATGGAAAAAATGGTAAAAAACAATTATTGATTAGTACCCATTCCCTATACAATCGAATTCAATTGACTACCAACAAGTTTTCAACCCCGGAAGAGCCGATTTCTTTTGTGATGCTTCTTAGAAAATATCTGGAAGGAAGCATTATTGAAAGCATTGAACAAATGGAATTGGATCGTTGGCTACAAATGAACATTAAAGCCAGTAATGAATTGGGAGATATCGTTTATTACCGATTGGTTGTCGAACTTATGGGAAAATACGCCAACTGCATTCTGGTTTCACCCGATCAAAAAATCTTAGATGCTTTAAAACGCATTCCTCCCTTTGCCAATCAAATTAGAACCATTCAACCAGGAGCGACATTTATCCCCATTGAAACTCAGAAAAAAAAGAACCCTTTTCAAGATTTTAAGTGGGATCCAGAAAGAAGTTTAACCGCCCAATTTTCCGGCTTTTCTCCTCTATTAAGTCACGAAATTGAATATCGGATGGATCATGGTCAATCTTTTTCCTCTATTATGCAGGAAATAGAAGCTTCAACATTTCTTTATTTTTCTAACGATCATAACCCCAATCATTTTCATACCATCGCCTTAAATCATTTAGGAACCAGTCAAGAATTTCCTTTAGAAAAAGGTCTCCATCAGTTATACAAAGATCTGGAAGAACAAGATCGAATCAAACAATTAACCAACGATGTGATGAAATTCATTCAAAGAGAAAGAAAACACCAAGAAAGAAAACTTCCTCGTTTACAAGAAGAGTATCAAGAAGCTCTAGATTGTGATCGGTATCGTATTTATGGAGATTTATTGTATGCCTATTTTCCCCAAGTCACAAAAGGACTACCAACCATTACCTTAAAAAGCTATGAAACTAATGAACCCATAACGATTCCTTTGGATCCAAAACTGGATGGCAAGGCTAACGCCCGAAAAATGTTCCAAATGTACAACAAACGTAAAAAAGGACAAAGTTACTTGCAGGATCAAATTCAAAAAACCATGATTGAACGAGATTATTTTCGATCCCTTGAAGAACAATTGTCTTATGCGACGGTCGAATCTGCCCGGCAAATTCAAGAACAATTAATCAAACAAGGTTATTTAAAGCGTAAAACCAAAAAAACCAAAAAAAATAAAAGATTCAAAAATTCCGATCCATACCCTTGTTTCCAAAACAGGTATCGGAATTCGATTTGGGAAAAACAGTTTTCAAAACGAAGAAGTCACTTGGCATAGCCCTAAATCATTCACTTGGCTTCATGCAAAGGATTATCATGGGGCTCATGTGGTGATTGAATCAAATCAACCGGATGAAGAAACGCTTCGTTTAGCCGCTAATATTGCTGCTTACTTCTCTTCCGGTCGTTATTCTTCCTCCGTTCCGGTGACTTATTGTTTCATCAAAGAACTCAAAAAAATACCCGGTTCAAAACCGGGCATGGTTCAATTAAGTTCTTATAAAACCATTTATATTGATCCCAATGAAGAAGAGCTTAACGCTTACCAGCTGCTGCAATAGTGAGCAGCTTTTTTACTTCAAATTTCTTTAAGCGCCGATATTCTCCTTGTCTAAGATTACCTAGATTCAAAAAAGAATATCCAATTCGTTGTAAGGTATGCACTTCAAAACCAAAATAGGCCATCATTCTTCGAACTTCTCGATTTTTTCCTTCTTGAATCGTTAAGCGAATGCGTGTTTTATTTGTTTTACGACTTCTTTCCAACACTTCTACACTTGCCGGTAACGTCATCCCGTCTTCCAAAGGAATCCCCTTCTTTAATTTTGTTAACATGTGGTCTTCTAAATATCCATTCACATAGACTTCATAAATTTTATCCATATGATGACTTGGATGCATCATTGCATTCGCAAATTCACCATCATTTGTGACCAATAATAAGCCCGTGGTTTCATAATCCAAACGGCCTACCGGAAATATCCGTTGTTTTACATCTCGAAAACAATCCATGATGGTCGCTCTTTTCAAATCATCGTGAACCGTGCTAATCATTTTCTTTGGTTTATTCAACAGGAAATACACCTTTTCTTCTTTTTGAATAGACTGTCCATTAACCATAATTTCATCATCAAAAGAAACCTGCACTCCCATTTCCTTCACGACTTTTCCATTCACTTTTACTTTTCCCTGAGCAATCAGCTCCTCGGCTTTTCTTCTTGACGCAATGCCTGCTTGCGCAATCACTTTTTGTAACCGCTGCATATTCCTCCTTTTAGTGGTGATTCTGAGTATGGCCCCAAAATCCACTCCCTGCTTTCTTAAAATTATTTTCAATACAAACCATCGCTTCTTGCTTGCCTAACTCCTTTAAACAAGTTAACCGTTGATGCCCATCCAAACAAACATAGCCCTCTTCCACTTCATTCACTCGAACCGGAATAGCCATTCCTCTTTGTAAGATGGATTGTTTCAATATCTCATTCGGTTTATTCTGAAACAAAATCGTTTTCAATAAGACTTTCTTAGTGATCATATTATAAGTATAAAAGAAAAAATCCTCTTTTGAGGATTAAAGTAACGCTTCCACCACTTTTGATACCTTTTTCATACTAATCGTCGGTTCAAAACGTTCCACCACATTTCCTTGACGATCCACTAAGAATTTCGTGAAATTCCACTTAATATCCGAGGTTTCTTGATAATCAGGGTGTAACTTCTTTAACATTAATGACATGGCCAATGCCTTTGGACCTTTACCGAACCCCTTAAACCCCTTTTGACTTTTTAAGAATGTAAATAATGGCAATTCCTGTTCTCCATTGACATCTGACTTATGAAATTGATCGAAACTTGTGTGGTACTTCCACGTACAAAATTCATGAATTTCCTCATCATTACCGGGGGTTTGATGAGCAAATTGATTGCAAGGAATATCAATGATTTCCAATCCTTTCTCATGAAAAGAACGATACATTTCTTGTAAGTCCTTATATTGTGGTGTAAATCCACAAGCGGTCGCCGTATTCACCACCAATAACACTTTTCCTTGATATCGACTTAAAGAAACCGATTCGCCTTGACGATTTTCTATCACATAATCATAAATACTCATAAAACTATCTCCCTTCTTCCTTTTTAATTGTCATAATAGAATCTTTCTTCAATTCTTCTTGCAGAACTTGATGGCAAGTCGCCACTAGTGGAATTCCCACTAACATACCACCAATTCCAAATAAAGACCCCATAATCACTACCGTCACAAAAACCCAAATAGCCGGTAAGCCAATTTTAGCCCCTACTACTTTTGGATAAATCAAATTACTTTCAATCTGTTGAAGAATGACCAGATAAAGAATAAAGAAAACAGAAAGAATCGGTTGTACCGTAAAAACCATAAAAGCGCCAATCACTCCTCCGATATAGGCCCCTATAATGGGAATGATATTGATAAAACCCACTAAAATACCAACGGATAAGGCATATGGAAAACGGAAGATGAACATACCGATCATACACAAACCAGAAAGAATAAAAGCTTCTAATAATTGTCCAACGATAAAATTATGAAAGTTTTGATGCAAGAGTCCATAAGCATATTTCATCTTTAAAACCCAAGTTGGTTTTAAGAAATGATGAACTATTTTAGAAATTTCTTTCTTCAAATAAGATTTATTGGCCAACAGATAAATAGAGAAAATCACAGCAATTAAACCATTGGATAAAAGGCCGACAAACGAATTCACTACATTCAACGTACCACTGGCTAAGTTAAAAACATTAGTCCTTACAAAGTGAACCATACTTTCTACATAACTTTGCCAGTTTACTTTTTGGATCTGTTCGACCACCATTGGGGCATACTTTTTCAGATGATCATTTTCACCCAAAGATTGAATGGTTGCCGGTAGATTCTTCACTAAAGATCCAATCGAATTGGATACTTCCGGAATGATCACAAACAGAAGAGTCACCAGCACTAATACAATTAAGAAATAAGCCAATACCAACGCAACTATTTTTTGAACTTTCTTCTTTTCTAAAAAAACATAGGTAATATTGACTAAATAGGCCAATATTGCACCAAGCAATAGGGAATGAAAAGCTGATAAAAAATGTTGAATAAACCAGAAAATCCAGTCGATTTTCAACACAATCATCACTAATATAAAAACCAAGAAAATACTTTGATTGATTGGATTGTTTTTAAATTTCATATCTTCTTCTTTCTTTTTCTTAAAAAATAGACTGAAATAAGCAGAAAGTCAACTTTTCTTTACTTCTTGATTCTTTTTCTTTCTTTATATGATTTCGAATTAGAATTAGTCGAAAAACCACCAAATGAATATCATAAAAAAGGATTGTATCGTGTCCAATCCTTTTGATTTTTAATACAAACCGTTCAACTCTTCACTCAAGTTAATCATAATGTTCTTAACTTGGGTATAATGAGCAATCATCATCTTGTGATTTTCTCTACCAATACCGGATTTCTTATATCCACCAAACGGTGCTCCTTCCGGGATTTGGTTATACGTATTCACCCACATACGCCCCGTCTGAATTCCTCTGGAAACACGCATAGCGGTATTGATATCTCTTGTCCAAACAGCACCACCTAAACCATATTCACTATCATTTGCCATCTGAATCACATCTTCTTCGTTTTTAAACTTAATCGCTACCACAACCGGTCCGAAGATTTCCTCCTGAGCAATCGTCATATCGTTGGTCACATTGGATAAAATGGTTGGTTTGGTAAAGAAGCCTCGATCCATCACACCGCCTGTGATTCTTTCACCACCTGCTGTAATCACTGCTCCTTCTTTGACACCAAGTTCCACATATCTTAGAACTTTCTTTAATTGTCCTTCATTCACTTGTGCTCCCATTTGAGTTTCCGGATCCCAAGGCATACCTACCTTGACCGTTTCAAATTTTTCAGCCAGTTTTTTTAAGAACTCGTCATAAATATCCTCGTGGATAAATAATCTTGATCCGGCACAGCATACTTGTCCTTGGTTAAATAGAATCCCTGTCAAAACCCCCTCAACAGCCATATCCATCTTCGCATCCGGGAAAATGATATTCGCTGATTTTCCACCAAGCTCCAATGTCGCTGGGATCATCTTTTCAGCAGCGGCTTTAGCCACGTTATATCCCACTTCGGTAGAACCGGTGAATGAGAATTTACTAAATCCTTTGTGATCCAAGATATACTGTCCTGATCGACTACCGGCACCTGTGATAACGTTTAATACCCCTTTCGGAAGGATGCCGGCTTCATCAATCATTCTAGTCAACTCAAGAACACTTAACGAAGTTGAACTGGATGGTTTTAAAACCGTCGCATTACCGGTCGCAATCACCGGTGCTAACTTCCAAGCCGCCATTAAAAACGGGAAATTCCAAGGAATAATTTGACCGACAACCCCAATTGGCTCATGCAGAACTAAACTCATCGTAGTTTCATTTAACATGACCGCCGATCCTTCATCGGCTCGAATCACTCCTGCAAAATAACGGAAATGTTCTGCCGCAAACGGAATATCCAGTGCTTTGGTTTCTCGAATGGGTTTCCCATTATCTAACGTTTCCAACAAAGCTAAAAAGTCCGCATGCTCTTCAATGATGTCCGCAATCTGATTAAGGGCTTTCGCTCTTTGAGCAGGAGTGGTTTTCTTCCAGACTTCAAACCCTTCCCAAGCTGCTTTAACGGCTTGATCCACATCTTCTTTCGTTGCCTCAGCCACATTAGCTAAAAAGCTGGAATCCGCTGGAGAATATGTTTTAAACGTTTTTCCATCCGAAGCAGGTAGCCATTGTCCACCAATATATAATCCATAAGTATCTTGAATCTTAATTTCAGGTCTATTCATATGATTTCCTCCTTTGAATATATCTTTTGATAGCTTCATACTATCAAAATCCTTTATAGGCAACAATGAATATGCCTAAGACGAAACACCTATCTTCTCAATACTAAAAACCTCAGCTTTTTCAGCTAAGGTTTTTACCATCTTTTTATTATTTTCCCCGATTTGGTAAACGATTATCCGCTCTTCAATGACAAAATGCCTATTACAATCCAATGAATTAGCCAGACATACCATAGCATCATGGCCACACAAGCCACCGCTACCAGCCCTTTCGCCCATAGTTCTCTTTGTGAAAATTCAAGCACAAACTTAGAAACTGACCAAATAGAAAGAGCACTACCACCAAAAGATCCAAAGACACAAATAAATGGTATGACGTGCATCCATGGTCTAGGATCTTTGTATCCGACAGGTTGTTTACTAAAAATGAAATAAGCGATTAATGTCACAAACCAAACAAAGAAAGTGGTTAAATATAAATACCTAAGACGATGGAATCTATGGAAAAAGATCATAACCAACAAAAGAATCATGATTAAAGGCACATAAACATGGAAAAACATATCGTTATTCTTCATAGAACCTCCTTCTAAGCCAAGCCATTTTTTCAATTGGTTTTAAAGTTTATCCACTATTTTTTCGGCTTCTTCCACAATTTGTTTAAACTTTTCTAACGCCAAACGAATTGGTTCTCGACTGGTCAGATCCACCCCACCAATCTTTAATGCTTCAAGCGGATAAACAGAAGAACCGACACTTAAGAAACGGCGATAATTGTCCTTATCCTGTTGACTGCCTAAGCGGAGCTTTTCTGAAATCGCTACCGCTGAACTATAACCGGTCGCATACACATAGACATAGAAAGGACGATAGAAATGAGGAATACGTGACCATTCATACTGAACCTCAGGATCCATAACTAACCCGTCTCCAAAGTATTCCTTCACCAGTTTTTCATACAAACCATTTAGGTATTCCGTCGTCAAGGATTGACCTTGTTCCCGATGAGCATGCACTTCTTTTTCAAATTCCGCAAACATAGTTTGACGATAAATTGTCCCCTTAAAACCTTCTAAGTATTGATTTAACAGATGAAGACGTTTCTTAGGGTCTGTTTCTTTTTCCAACAATTGTTCAATCAATAGATTTTCATTAACCGTCGAAGCCACTTCCGCAATAAATAAAGAATAGTTCGCATATGGTTGTTCTTGATGATGGCTGGTGAAATAAGTATGCATCGAATGACCCATTTCATGAGCAATAGTACTAACCGCATCCAAAGTCCCTGTAAAATTGGTTAGAATAAAAGGATTCGATGTTCTAGTACCACTAGAGAAAGCCCCGGAATGCTTGCCATCATTTGGATAAGCATCCATCCAACGATCCTTAAAAGCTTGGCGAACAATGTCTTGATAATCATTTCCCATTGGTTTCACAGCTTCAATCACCATTTCTTTGGCTTGTTGCAAATCATATTTCATTTCTAAATCGCTTAATGGCGTGTATAAATCGTAATAATGAAGTTCATCCACCCCTAAAATTTTCTTTCGCAATGCGACATAACGATACATCACCGGCATATATTCATGAATCGTTTCAATCAATTGATCATAGACGGTTTGAGGAATTGCATCGCTATATAAAGAAGCCTTTAAAGAACTGTCAAAATGACGCAACTTCGCCTCTTTAGTAGCGGCACTCACACAAGTGCTATATGTTTGAGCTAACGTATGATTAAATTGCTTATAAGATTTATAGAAAGAACGGAAGGCGTTTTCTCTTAACACACGATCTTGACTGGTTTGGTAAAGAATGTAATTCGTCGCATTCAATTCATGTCGGTTCCCTTCTTGATCCAAAATAGAATCAAAGGACATATCCGCATCCATTAATTTCGAACTGATTTGCGAAGAAGCTCCCAATACTTCTTGCAAAGAAGCTAAGATATTTTCTTCCTTCTCACTTAAGGTATGGGCTTTTTCCCGAACCATCTTCTCCAAAACAAAGCGATATTTCTTTAAGATTTCTCGATTCATCAAGAGTTCCAATTCTTGAATACTTAATGACAACAATTCCGGTTGAACATAAGAAATCAAACTCATTAATTCCACATAAGCTCCATACGCTCGAGCATACATATCACTGGCTATAGATTGTCGGGTATCTTCACTTTCTCTTAAAGCCGCATAGGTAAAAACATTATCTAACTTTCCTTCTACTTCATAATACAAATCCAAGTACTCTTTTAAACAAATAGCATCCTTTAATTGACCAACATACTTGCCTAGATGTTTCATCTCTTCCTGTACATCTTTTAGCGCTATTTCAAAATCTTGATCACTCTTAAAAAGTGTCTTTAAATCCCATTTATCTTCTAAAGCAATTTCTTTCCGATCCATTCTTTGATAATCCTTTCATTTATTGTTTATTTTAACATTTTTTCCTTAATTTTATAAACCAAGGTGCTATGATAGACAATGGAGGATTTTTTATGTTTAAAAAGGCATTTGACTCACAAAAGTACTTACAGAAACAAAAGGATAAAATTTTAGAACGTATTTCCACTTTTGATGGAAAATTATATTTGGAATTCGGAGGTAAACTGTTTGAAGATTTCCACGCCGCCCGTGTTTTACCGGGCTATGATCCAAATAACAAGATCCATTTATTAACAGAATTAAAAGACCAAGTGGAAATTATTATTGCTGTTAACGCAGATAATATTGCTAATAGTAAGGAAAGGCAGGATCTGGGTATTCCTTATGATCAAGAAGTCTTTCGCTTGATTGATGCTTTCCGTTCCTTGAATTTGTACTTAGGTTCTGTCGTGATCACCCGCTATCAGAATCAACCGGCTGCTGATGCCTTTCGTCAATCACTCACACGACATGGTATTCCTTCTTATTTACACTACCCTATTGAAGGCTACCCTGTAGAAGTGGAAAAAATCGTTTCTAAAGAAGGGTTAGGAAAAAACGATTATATTCAAACTAGCCGTAATTTAATCGTCGTCACTGCTCCCGGACCCGGATCGGGTAAGATGGCCACTTGTATTTCACAGTTATACCATGATCATTTACATCACATTAAATCCGGTTATGCGAAATTTGAGACTTTCCCAGTCTGGAATTTACCTTTAATTCATGCCGTTAATCGAGCATATGAAGCGGCTACGGCTGATTTAGACGATGTCAATATGTTAGATCCTTATCATTTAGAAGCCTATGGTGAGCAAGCTGTAAACTATAACCGAGATATTGAAATTTTCCCTGTTTTAAAGCAACTATTTGTTAAAATTCAAGGCTCTTGTCCTTATCATTCTCCTACTGATATGGGGGTCAATATGGTTGGCTTTTGTATTACCGACCATGAAGCCGCCACAGAGGCTGCGAAACAAGAAATTCTTCGTCGCTATTTTCAAACACTAGTGGCGAAGGCACAAGGAAAAGTCTCTTCCAATGCGGTCAGTAAGTTGGAATTATTGCTCAATCATATCGAAGCCAGGCCAGAAGATCGGACAGTTGTTAGTAAGGCCAGAATAAAAGCCGACGAAACAAAAGCTCCCGCCATGGCTTTGGAATTGAATGATGGTCGTATTGTTTTAGGTAAGACTTCTTCTTTATTCGGACCAAGTGCCGCTTTAATCATCAATGCTTTAAAATCATTGGCGAATATTGATGAAAAAACTTTATTAATCCAACCTGAATTCATCAAACCGATTCAAAAATTAAAAACCGAATATCTGGGAAATCATAATCCCCGTCTCCATTCGGATGAACTTTTGATGGCTTTGGTCATTATTTCCAAAGACAACCAAACCATCACTAAGGCTCTTGAACAATTAAGTCAATTAAAGGGATGTCAAGCTCATAGTACTGTCATCCTACCGGAAGAAGATGGGAATGTCTTTAGAAAATTAGGCGTAGATGTGACTTTTGATCCTCAATACACACAAAAGAAGTTATACCATGGAAAATGAAAAGGAGCTCATCGCTCCTTTTTTTGAGATGACTTTCTTTTCTTCTTCCAAAGACCACTATTATAAAATACTATGAAAAAGAAAGACGTTAAACACCACGATAGTGGGTACACCAATAAAGTATCTAAAATGGACTTTCCCGGATAAAAAAGAACCCAAAAAATACGAATCACACCCACACCAAATAAAGACATCAACATAGGAGCTAAAATGACGTTCATCGCTCTTAGAGAAGCGGAATAAATTTCCAAAAAAGAAATCACATTCCAAAACGGTCCAACCAACCATAATATCTGCATACCTACCTTCAAAACTTCCGGATCTTGAGTAAATAAACGATAAAAATGTTCCCCAAATGAAATGGATAAAATCGTGATTCCAATGGAGCCGATCAAGAACATGACCAGTGCTATACGAATGCCTTTTTTGACACGTTCAAATTGTTTGGCTCCGAAATTTTGCCCAACAAAAGTCAGGCAAGAAGCCCCCATCGCTCCTGAAAAATTCCAAAAAAACATATCGATTTTTCCAAAAGCCGTAAAAGAAGCGACCGAAATGGTTCCGTAACTATTCACGCTGGCTTGAATAAACAAATTCGCAAAAGAATACACAGAACCCTGAATGGCTGTTGGTAAGCCGATTCCAATAATTCGCTTGAATAGAGCATAGTCAAAATTCATGTGTTTTAGATCCAAGTAGTAGATTTCATCTTTATCTTGGAAAACATACAACGTTAATACACAAGTGACCACTTGTGAAGCTATGGTCGCCATCGCCGCTCCGGCAACGCCCATATGCCCATATACCACCAAAAGAATATCTAAAACAATATTCGTGATGGAAGCCGCTATTAAGAAATACAACGGTCTTTTTGAATCTCCAACCGCTCTTAAAATTCCCGCTCCCGCATTATAAATCATAGTTGGGACAAGCCCCAACAAATAAAGACGAAGATACACCAAGGCATCTTTCATCATCTCATCAGGTACTGATAATAGTTTTAACATATCCTTTGAAAAAATAAGCCCTATCACCATAAGAATCATCCCTAAAACAATATTCATGATCATGGTTGTAGAAACGGTTAAATGAACTTTTTGATTTTCATTAGCTCCTATAAATTGAGCAATAATCACAGTGGCACCAGCACTTAAACCAACCACAAAACCGATAATTAAATTGATGATGATAGAGGTTGAACCACCAACCGCTCCTAAGGCAATTGTTCCAACGAAGTTACCGACCACCATCGCATCAACGGTATTGTAAAGTTGTTGAAATAAATAACCCAATAGAATCGGAAAAAAGAAAATCAAGATTTCCTTCCAAATGGGCCCTTTTAGCATATTATGAGAGCGCATCATTCTTCCTCTTTACGCAATTTGCCTTCTAAGAAATGTTTACGACAAAGAGCAATATAATCATCATTAGCTCCTAATAAAACTTGTGATCCTTCACGCACAATCCCTTGTTGGTTGTAACGGGCATTACAAATGGCTTTATGCCCACACCAACAAACCGTTTTAACTTCCGCAATGGTATCCGCAATCGCCATCAAACGAGCACTACCTTCAAACAAATTGAGCTGAAAATCCGTACGAAGTCCATAACATAAAACCGGCACTTTCAAATCATCCACCACATGAGCTAAGAAATCAATTTCAGATACTGTCGCAAACTGAATTTCATCCACAATAACAGCATCATAAGCTTTTAATTCCTCTTCTTTCATCTGACAAACTTCTGTTAATAAAACACATTCCTTTTCCAAACCCATACGACTTCGAATCACATGTTGACCATCACGGGTATCGGTATTGGTTTTTACTAACAATGCCTTTTGACCACGTTCATGATAATTGTATTCCGCCATTAATGCATTCGCTGTTTTAGAAGAGCCCATCGCTCCATAATAAAAATATAATTTTGCCATAAAAACCTACTTTCTACCCATCAAAAAGATAGTTTTATTGTACTGGTTTTCAGCCGGAAAAAAAAGAAGGAAATCCCTTCTTTCTGATCAAAGACACATTTTAAAAATATGCACAATATCTTCTTTGCTTAAATCTACAAAACCGGAAAATGATGGACGAGTACAAGATTCAGCCATTTCTTCAAAATGCGTTTCATCAATACCCAGATCTTTTAAATTCATTGGAATTCCTACTGAAACAAAGAAATCAAATAGCGCTTGAATCCCTGCTTTCGCTAACTCGGTGTCATCTTGATTTTCCAAGCCCCACACATTTTTCGCAAACTTGACCAATCTTGGTGTAATACTCGGATCTTTTTTCAAAATAAAACGCAACCAGCGAGGTGTTAAAATAGCCAACCCAACACCATGGGTAATATCATAAAAAGCTGATAATTCATGTTCCATCGCGTGACACGGCCATCCTGTTTTCAATTTTCCATACTCTGGCATTCCAGAACAGGCAATTGAAGAATTCCAAAACAGATTAGCTCTAGCCTCATAATTCTTTGGATCTTGTAAAACAATGGGTAGATGATGAATGACCGACTTTAAAATTCCCTCTTCAATGGCTTCAGATAAATCAGAATCCATTGTCCGTGAGAAATAGCCTTCCATAATATGCGACATCATATCCGCTCCTCCGGCAGCACTTTGTTTAGCTGGAAGTGTGAACGTATAACATGGATCACAAATGGAAACGGTCGGAAAGGTAAAATTACGACCAATCTTTTTATGTAAAGTCATATTACTGATCACTCCACAACTGTCCAACTCAGAACCGGTGGCAGCCATTGTCATAACAGCCACAATGGGTAAAGCTTTCTTTTGTTCATTCGATTCAAGAACCATTTGCCAATAATCATTCCCCACATAATAAGCACCGACCGCTATCGCTTTTGAACAATCTAGGGTACTTCCACCACCAACGGATAAAATAACCTCCACTTTTTCTTTCTTGCATAGTTCTGCTCCTTTAGCGATTGATTCTACACGAGGATTCGGTTCAATTCCGGCACATTCAAATACTTCAAAACCGCCCTTCTGTAATATGGCGATGACTTCATCATATAATCCCGATTTCTTAATTGAGCCTCCTCCATATGTCAATAGAACTTTTTGTCCCAATGGTCGTAGTGATTCTTCTAAATGCGAAATCGTTCCTTTCCCAAAATACAGTTTTGTTGGAATATGATGCACAAAGTTTTCCATAGTTTCACCTCTTTTAGCTTCATTTTAACACATCACTAAAGATTCTCAGTATCCTATATCTCTTATTTTTGATTAGGTATTTTTAAGTAGGAAATCTCTTAATAATGATTTCCAATCCTCATCAAGCTAATGAAATTCTTCTTTCACTATGGTTTGATCAGCTTTTTGTATCTCTCTTTAAAAATGATTAATTTTCTCCTGTGACTGTGGTGTTATCTTCCCACCATTTTTGTAATTCTTTCTTCCCCTTTAAAGGCTTTGAAAAATAAGAATCCGCTATTTTTGAAACAAATTTTGTCTGTAAAACATCCTCAATCTGCCTTACTATATTCTTAAGTTCTAATGCATTCATGCTGTTTTCTATATAAAATTCCTTCTTCGTTTCTTTATTAAACAGTTTCATCTCTTCTTTAGAAGACACATAATAATCTTTATGATGGTGATAGAGCAAGAATTGTTCGCTTGATAATGACACATCAAAACAGGTTTTCATCCCCTTGGGAGTAAAAATAGAAATATTCAGTTTGCAAAAATTTCTTTTATCTATGTCATTATCCAACTGAAATTCATATTTAACTCCTTCCATATTAGTCAAGTCAAATCTAAAATATCCTTCCCCTCCTATTTTCTTAAACTCCATTTTTGAAATATCAATTCCTATTTGTTTCACCAACTCAAAATAATCACTTTGCTCATAAAGTTCTGAAAAATATTGCTCTAATTTTCCTTTATGGAACAATAACTGTGAAGCACTGATTTCATTAAAAACAATCAGTAAAACATGACAAAGATTCAGCTGATTAGCAATCACAAATTCTGTTAGCCGTCCCAAATATTCAATTGCTTTTGGCTCTTGGGAATAACTCAATACTACCAAAAGATAATAAAACTCTTTATTTTCATGATGAGGACAAACTCTTTTTAATAAGTCACATAAAAAATTGACCAATTGTTTATTGGTGGAAAATTTTTGTAATTTTGTAAAATTTTTTATTTCAAAATCTGTATATGAATATAGCTGTTTTTGAAGTCGGTTAAAAATTTCAACTATATTACTTGGCGGATCAGCCTTTTTCAATGCTTCATATAATGTAATACTGTTCTCACCATATTCAAAAAATATTTTTTCCATGTCCTGATTCTCCATTATTTACTTCTTTCAGTTTCAAGCGAACACATCACTAAAGATTTGAAGTATCATATATTTCTTGTTTCCGCTTATAAAGCAGTCATCGCAGCGATAGTGCCAAGTATCACACCCGGCAAATTGGCAATCACAATAGGCCAATCTTTTTTCTCTTGAAAAAAGCCATAACTAACCCATAAAACACAATTGATTGCCGCAACCATAGGTTGTAAGAACCCACTTTTAACCCCATGTATATTATGAATGATTTGAGGTAAATAAGAGATGTACATAAGCATAGCCGTACCCGTTGCTATCCATCCCATCATTTTCAGTGTCTTTGGTTTCATCATTTCTCCTTTTTCTATTCTGATATATTTTATTATAAAACATTCTATGACTGATATTCCTAATCACCACTAAAAAATTGACCTCAAAACCATCCTTCTCCATTGAGTCATTCATGTTGGGCATATCTTTTGTTTGTATGATTTTTCTTTCTTATAATGGAGTCACATAAAGAATAAAGGAGAAAAAAATATGTTGGTTGTCTATGCAAGCCGTCAAGGCAAAACAGAAGCTTTAGTGAATGCATTAGGATATGAATCCACTCTTAAGATCGTGGACGGTTCTGAACAAGTCAGTGAACCGTTTGTACTGGTGACTTATTCTGATAAAGTTGGAGAAATACCTGAAATGGTTGAAAAATTCTTACAAAAAAATCAGGAATACTTAAAGGCGGTTGTCGCAACCGGTTCTATTGAACGTCACTATAAAACATACGGTTATGCCGGTGTTAAAATTTCACAAGAATACCACGTCCCTATTTTAGCGATCATCAATGGTAGCGGAAGTAATGCGGATGAAACGAAAATCAAAGAAATGATTTCTGCGTTAGAAGCTAAATTGAATCAATTGTAAAAAGAGAAATACACATTTCTCTTTTTAATTTGCTGATTTTAAAAGTTTTTAGTATTACTCTGGAAAATGAGAATCCTATTCCTGAAAATTTAAATTCCAGCAATTTCTCTTCTATGGTAGTATTAGAGAGATAAAAAAAGGAGTTTTGTATGGCTAAAAAGAAAAATCGTATTGATTTTCGAAGAGTAACTTGGATTTTATTACTGCTATGTTCCATTGTAGCTCTTATAGTATTAAAGTTTTTCCCTTTCATCCCCTTTCGATGGTGGGTTTTCTCTGTGTTAGTTGTTTCAGCTATCTTATTGTATCGATTATTATTATCCACCACTAAAAAGCGTTATTGGTTTTCTAAGATAACCGTATTTTTCAATGTGTTCTTTTCTATTTGTATGATTTTGGTATCTTGTTTTTTGCCTTATTTACAAAGTAACATTCAAGGAATTTTTAAACGAGTGACCGAACAAAGTACCATCATTAATGTCTATGCTTTAACCAGTGAATATAAGTCCGCCCATAAAGATATTTTCAAAGATACTACCTTTTACGATAACTTACTGAATTATAAAGATAAGACTTTTTTGGATCAGACAAACACTTCTTTAGAAGACACAAAATCCGGCTTAGAAGCCATTAAATCTCAAATTGGAGAAATAAAACTGATTGAAAAAACTTCTGCCGAAGAAGCCGCTAGTGCTCTTTATACTAATCAAGGACAAGCACTGGTGCTTCCTGAAGATGTAGCGAAGTTACTAGCCACAAACGATAAATATAAATCATTCCTAAAAGACACAAAAGTTGTCTATAGCTTTAAGAAGACGGAAAAACTCCCTGAAATTAAACGTCGCACTTTAGAAGACGGTACCTTCTCTGTTTATATAGCAGGTAGTGATACTCGAAGTGGTAAGCTGTCTTTAAAAGATCGTTTTGATGTCAATATGATTGTTACAGTGAATCCCAAAACTCATCAGGTTTTAATTACTTCCATTCCTCGTGATACTTTGATTCCTAATCTTGCTTTAGGTGGTGGTAAAGACAAACTAACACACTTAGGCGTTCAAGGAGTCAATAATACAATGAAGTCTTTGAACAACTGGTTAAATATGAAAATTGACAACTATGCGATTGTTAATTTCGTTACTTTCTCCAATATTATTAATGCTTTAGGAGGAATTGATGTAAATAATCCATATCGGTTTGTAGCAACGAATGCCGGTGGCTATACTTATCCAAAAGGTGTGATTCATCTAAACGGTAATGAAGCCTTAGGCTATGTTCGGGAACGGTATTCTCTAAAAGATGGCGACTTTGGTAGAGGTATGCACCAAACCTTGGTTCTTAACGCTATTATCAGAAAAGTGACTTCTCCTTCTTCCATCACAAAATTCCCGGCCATTATGAAATCATTGTCCGGATCTTTACTAACCGATACTGACATTAACTATTTCTATCAATTAGGAACAGAAACTTTAGCAACTGATAAATCATGGGAAATCATTAATTACCGCCTAACCGGTACTACCGGTCTGTTTAGAACAGCCTCTTTGCCGGGCACACCATTATCTTGCGTCTTCCCGGATTCAAATCAAGTTTCTAAATTGAAACAAATGATCCAAGATATGGAAAATGATAAAATCATTAAAGATCCTTCTAAAAAAACATCTACCAAACAATAACTTTAAAAAGCACATTCTATCATATGTGCTTTTTCTTAAAATATAGGAAAGACTTTGTCTTACACCTTCAGTATCTCTCATCCTAGGCAGAGTAAAAGAATTTAAATAACCTTTATGTTCTCTTGTTTCTAAAATTCCACAACCGGTTAAACAAATATATTTCAACTCCATAGACGTGGAACAGTTCTATACTTCTTCCCAGCCTCCTTCTTGCACATCATATTTTGCAAACTCACCGGTATCTGTAAATTCAGATGCTGTCATTCCTACTTCAAAGATACAATCAAAGTCGTTTGAAGTTGAAAAATACAATGCACTGTCTGTCAAAAACGCTTCTCCAAAATCAGGATGTTCAAACAGTTTACCGTCACTGTGATTTCCTGCTGGTTGATATTGATATTTTAACAAACGGTTTTCCAATTCTAATCGTTGCTCCGGTGTGAATTTTTCCAGATTTTCATCCTTTTCAAAAAAATCGGGTTGTCCTAACTGTTGTTCTTTCTGCTTTGTACCCACAGTGAACAGACAAATTGTGTAACTCATTGATAATCTTCCTCCTCATCAGTATTATAAAATTGACTTATTATTTCTACAAAAGCCATTCGCCACAATAATGGAAGTCTCTGCAATCAGTCTATCACCTTATTTGTTTTCATTCAATCATTGTAAGTCACAGCCTCGCTCCATACAACAACTACTGTTTGAACTTGCTTTAGGAAGTTTTGAGTGTCAGACCAGTATCGCAGAAAGATTGTTTTTCTGTCTCCAAAATCATTTGAATACTGTATTTTCAACATTTTTTGCAAAACAATCGTTGTAGGTTTTATTTCCACTATTCCAATAAAATTTCCTCGCACTATAATATAACTACTTACAGACTTTTCTCATCTATTCCTAATTTTTCTTCTTATAAGACAATTTTCCATTCAATTTGTTTATGAAATCCTATGACAAAAATAGGATTTCCGCATGATCTATCATCCTTCTTCTAACACATCGACCAAGTCTACCATTTTTTAATCATTAGTTTCTATTCTCTAAAAAATAATTCAAATCTGTTTTATTTCTTTATTTTCAGTTATAAAAAACTAGAACATTTAAACTACAACATTCTAGCCTTTCATTTGATTTTCATTCTTATCAAGATAGTCATTCTATCCTTATTGGCGATAGAAATAATCCATCATTTTCACAATTTCTTTACTAACATTAAAATCAACAAATCTATTTTGTGTTCTTGAGGAAATAGCCTTGATGAAAGCTGAAAGCTCATACCGAATACCTTCCCCATCTAATTGGTAAAAATATCGTTTGTTTTTTTCTTGATCCTCATAGCGAATCTCAAAATAATCCGTCTTCCACCATGGTGCCGGTACATAAATGTACCCCTTCGTACCGGAAACAACAAGTTCTCCTTCAGATTTAGCACCAACACCAACTTTAATATTAGCCACCGCCGTCGGATAGTCAAAACTCATTCTTGTAAATGAATCGAATTTCTTATGTTGATCCAAATATAAGGATTTCATATGCATTTTTTGGTATTTTGTGCCTAACAATTGAAAAACCGGTAATAGTGCTGTTGGACCCCAAGCACAAATACTATTCCAATTTTCCGAAACATACTTTTCCTTATCTTCAAAATTAGATAGACTTGTACAAGTGGCATCAACCGACACAATATCTCCAATTCTCCCTGACTTCACAATCAATAAAAGACGATTATAGGCCGTCGCATAAGCTGTTTTAATCGCATCCATCAAAATCAGTTGTTTTTCACCAGCCAATTTTTCAAGCTCTTCAATTTCTTCAACATGCAAAGCCATCGGAGCTTCACATAAAACATGTTTCCCTGCCAATAAAGCTTTCTTCACGTGTTCATAATGCAACTCGGGTTTGGAGACAATATACAACGCATCACAATGATCCAACAAAGTATCGTAGCTTTCAAACAATTGAACCTTTTTATCTTTCAATGTTTCTAAAGATTGACCCATATTATAAATACCGGCCACTTCAGCACCATTAACCACTAAGCTTTCCATATAATATTTATTTAAAATATTATGAGCACTTCCACCAACAAAACCAAGCCGGACATTTCTATCCTTTTGTCGAATTTCTGTGCTGGAAATACCCTTGGTTCGATCCAAATAAACCACTTCACAATATTCTTTCAAATAATCAAAGTAGCCGACCCAATCTGATCCAACCGTGAATATATCAATTCCTAAGCGACGAATATCATCAATTTTTTGACCTTCATATTCTTCAACAATAATTTCATCCGCAATCCCTGTTGCCTTTACAGCTTCTATTCTTTCCATCAAAGACTGTTGAACATTGATTTTTCCACGAATTTTATCAAAACCATCTGAAGTAACTCCAACAACCAAATAGTCTCCTAAAGCTTTGGCTCTTTCCAAAAGACGAATATGACCAAAATGCAATAGATCGTAGGTTCCATAAGTGATTACTTTTTTCATAGCTTTCTCCATTTAAATTAAGTGACGACTTTTCATATCGGATAACGCATTGATCAAGGTTGTATTATCTTCTTTTGTCAAAGCCCCGATATGACCAACACGGAACACTATATCCCCTAAAGGTCCACCATTCGGGCAAACCCATATTTGATATTCATCCTTCAAAATTCTAAAAATATCTCTGGCGTTAGCCGTTGTCGGCCTTAAAGCTGTTACGGCATTCGGCAATGATTTTGAAATAATTTCAAATGGAAAGTCCTTAATTTTTTTTCTAAAATCCGTAGCCAATTCATGAATACGAGCAATTTCAGACTCTACCCCACCCGCTTCCTTGATTTCTTTTAAGCGTTGGTTAATTTGTAATAGAGTACCAACAGCTGGCGTAAATGGTGTTTGACCACGTTTTCCATTTGATAACGCCAATTTTAAATCAAAATACAAACTCTTGACCTGATTGGTTTCAATCTTTTGAACGGCTCTTTCAGAACAAACCATGACTGAAATACCCGGTGGACAAGCCAGTGCTTTTTGGGAGCCGGTTATCAAACAATCCACACCGCACTCTTGCATATTCAATGGATCACATAAAAAGGAACTAATGGAATCTACCAGTAAGAATAAATGATTTCTTCGACAAAAATCGGAGATCAATTGAATATCATACAAAACGCCGGTTGATGTTTCATCAATATTCACAAGAAATGCTGTATAATCTTTCCCCTCAAACGGATCTAAATCCTTCTTTTTCAAGCCTACCCATTCTGTTGGAACAATTTCGGTATAAGGAATGTCATGAATCTTACAAATATCCACAAAACGTTGACCGAAACTACCACCATTAACCACTAAAACTTTATCTTTCTCCGTCAATAAATTCATCACAGAAGCTTCCATAGAAGCTGTACCAGAACCGGTCAAAAATAAAACTCTAGATTTATCCCCAGAACCTGCAAATTCCTTAAATAATTCTTCATTTTCCAACATAATTTTAGAAAATTCAGGTGTTCTGAAATAAGGAACATGTTGCGCTCCAATAGCACGAACACCTTCACTGGATTGAACAGGACCAACTGTAAAATTTAACATAATATCTCCATTTCTTTTTTATTGAATTAATAGCAAAGATTAAAAATATTTAGTATTGTTTGTTATTAACGCTGAAATTATACCACATCTCCAATATCACTTAAACCGCCCATCTTTCTTACGTTTTTCAAATCAGTCTATAAAATAAAGAGATATGGATATAACCCCCTATCTCTTACCATAAAGCATCACTTTAATATTCATTCACTGACTACCATTTTTTCCAAAGGAGAACCTTCAGAAATACAACTATTCATCACCATCCCTGCAAATAGCCAGAAAAGAAAGGACGGTGTATTTTCCATGAAGAAAATTCCTTGATCAAAAATAGCAGAAATTAAACCGGACACTACAATCAAAAAAGAAAACACATATAAATCACTTAAACGAAGATTCTTTTTCATATATATAAAACTATCTTTTAGACATAATATCAAAAAGGCAACCAGAGTCAGAATTCCGACATATCCTGTACTAACAAATACTTTCAAATAACCGTTATGTGTATGATAAATAGAGCCTGCCGCAAATTTTTTTGGAAAATTTGTTTTTATATACTCTACAATGTACAAATTAGGATGATGTTTGGCTATATATTTCATATAGTTCCCAGGAGATAGACCTATCGCCCCAAATTCTTGATGAATGTTTAAATAATCTTTCCAAATATCCAAACGATTATTAGAAAAATTACCTTTCAAATCATCCTCTCGATTCAATATATCCGGATTCTTTTCTAAATGAGTTTCACTTCCTAAATTTAATGTCGAAGAAAGATAGGAAAGACCTGTTGAAGACAGTTTTAGAGAATAATTGACGACCAACATAAAACAAACGCTTAAAGCTAATGCCATGACATTTTTTTTGAAATTAATATTTTCTAACCGATTCCGATAAAACAGAAAGAAAGCAATAAATGAACAAACCACCAATGAAATTCCAGCGCTTCTGGAACCGCATAGAACGATGTGCATGAAAAAAACAACGGAAGAAATCGGATATACCCATCTAAACTTGGTCTTCTTTCTAAATTCAAAAATAGATAAAATAAACAACATCAGAGAAATATAAGCCGCATGGTTAATGGGATCAAAAATACCGAATAATCGATTCTGTAAAAATCCTTGCCTTGCTACAGAAACATCTTTAGATAAAGGATTAATGACATAGGTGTATCCAATATTCATGAAAAACTGAGCAATCGAAACCAAACAAGCGATTCCCCATATCAAAAACAATACATTCAAATAAAAATCCATTGTCTTGATCCATTTTTCTTTCGCTATTCTAGTCGATACAGAATAAAAAAGAGAGAAATTCAAGATGGCCCAAGTGATTGAAAATAGATTATCTTTCAACCCAAATTCCCTCGTTTTAATCGCCGCCATCAAAGCAACTAAAGCGATACCGTACAACAAGAAAACATATTTTGATTTAAAACTCTTTCTTTGCGTCAACACATCTATTCCCAAAAGAACTATGCCGAATAACCCCAAATACGTTTGTATATGATAAAACGGAGTTTTTGTTAAAAAAGATAGCACTGGGGAGATCATCATCAATGTAAAAATGACGATCGTCATCCAAATATAATGCAGAATCATTTTATCAATCCATTCTTTTTTTACCATATTAACCCCCTTTTTTTAAGATTTATTTTCTTCTATGCAAAGTTCTCTTCACAATACCCCATAAATGTTTGAATTCAACCGTTCTGAAACTAATCCCAACCCAAATGATACCATAAACCATAGTGGCAATACCAAATCGTAATAAAACAGCCATTGCTCCATACTCTTTGATAAAAAGATCTGACACCATATAAGCCGCAAAGCAACCGATAATCGCCCATAGAACATAAAGCCCTATCTTTTCTAAATACCTTTTCAAGCCGAAACTGAATTGGAAGCCAAATAAAGCCCACGCTTCCCAAGGAAAATACACAAAGATAAACACAAAGATGGTTGGCCATAAGACTCCGGAAATATCACGCGTCATTGAAATCCAAAGAATACTTCCTACTAAATTAATGACCAGTCCAACATAAGGCTTTAACCAATCCTTTGTCCATAAACCGGCCGCATCTCGGTATGTTAATTGCATAATTCTAAACATCCACGAAAAGAAATACACGACAATCAGGATCATCAAATCATTTCTAAGAAGATAATCTTTTCCAACCCAAAAAACGATAAACGATTGATACATACATAGCATACACGCTGCGGCAGCACCAACGATACCAATCCACCCATAAGTCAAGGTGATGAATGTTTTGTAATTTGATTCTTCACTATCAGTAATTAATTTATTCCCAATGCCAGCAATACTGCCATTAGTAACAATTTCAATTAAAGCATTAACAGCTGTTAAAATATAATAATAATTACTGTATTTTGACAAAATATCTAAACCCAAAAAAGAAGAAATTAAAATACTATCAATACTGACCAGTACTGTACTGCCTACTTTGTGACCGAATAATGTTAAAACACGATTTCGAATCACTTTTTTCGTTTCCTGATCCACTTCTCCTCGACAACTGATTTCAGGAAATTCTTTCCTTGCCTTAACAACCAAGGCAATATTATTTGGAATCACCATTGCCAAGTAAATCATCATATAAATATAATAATTTGGCACTAAAAAGAGGAAAAATACTTGTAAAACATACATGACAATTGATTTGATGGCCGATATCTTTAAAACAATATCTTCCCTTTGATACGCAGAAAAAATAGCTGTATTATAGGAAAACAACAAATAGCCAAGCGATGTTTCTAATAAATAAATCAAGAATAAAATTTCCAGATTCATACTGGCTGGATAGTTTCCACTCACCAAATTTTTAACAAACGGCAGTAATAATAATCCTGAAAATAAGATCATCAAACCTACGTATTTATACACTTTCTTAAAATAGTTCAGCAAAGCACAAAAAGAGTCCATATCATCGTTTACAACCGCACGATACATCATAAAAACCAAGGAAGAACTAAAACCCATATTCGCTAAATTCAAGACACTTAGAATAGAGGTAAACAAACTTCCCAGACCATTATATTCAGAACCAAGTTTATAAATAATAACGGTTTTTACAATAAAAGATCCAAGTATCGTCACAAGTCGATAAATCATGCCCCAAGAAGCATTACGCACTGTATTTTTTGTTCTATTTAATTTCATAGTTTACCTTATTTCGAATGAAGATGGATTTGGATAGCGCTGTTGAAACGCTTCATCAATCCATTTCTGTTGAAGTTCCATATCAAAATGACCCGGATCATCATTGATACAAATCACTCTCTTGGTTGGCTTTATAATAGCGGATTGAATAGAATCGATCTCCTGCCGACCAATCGTAAAATAATCTGAACTTGGTTTCATCACCGAAAAGCGACCAGACACCAATTGCCAATAGCGGAACAAATATTGATTCACATCCGCTTTATTTCTAAACTTATGTTGACAAGTTTGTCGCAATTCATCCGGATAGACTTCCCAAACTTCTTCGAATGTCTTTTTATGATAAGAGACAACTGAATGAAAATTTCGAAAACCTGTAAAACAACCAAACGGAAGTAAATACAGATTATTCAGAGCCAAACGACCATATTTGACATTAATCCACTTTGACCAATGTTTTGAAATCACTTCTTTTTTATCAAATTTTTCATTAATCAATGCCATTATATTTAACATAATGTATGGCATGAAATTTTCTCTTAGATTATTTTTAATCACTCCCAGAACAGCCGCATCCTTTGGTAATCCATTCTCAAAAAAATCATCCGGTTGAGAAGGTAAGTTCAAATAAACATCATCATTAAAATAGATGAATTGTTCCGATAAATCGGGAATGCGATGTAAATTCAATTCAATCACATGAGAACTAAACGTTGGTAAATATTCTTTCGGTATAAAATCCTCGTGTCGAACCAGATGAATTTTCTCATGATGAATGTTCAACCATTTTGGATAATGCCCAAAGGTTAAAAAATGAATTTTTCTAACCCATGGTGCGTTTTCTTCAATAGCCCTAAACCAATAGCGAAATGTGTCCCAAGCCCGATAGCGAGACACATGATTATCGGATAAACGATCTGATGTATATTGATCATGTACCTTTATCCAAGTAGGATCACTTCCATCCACCCATGGAATCACCACATCAATCGGGTTCATTATAAATCTCCTTGATAATAAATATCGTTGTGTTCTTCCAAATCTTTCTTCAAATCCATACTAAAACCAACCGAATAGTGTTTTTCACGATCCATCTCAGGTGGAATGGTCATATAATCATCGTATTGGTTTTTTAAATA
Organism: Bulleidia extructa W1219; assembly: GCF_000177375.1. Lineage (GTDB taxonomy): Bacteria > Bacillota_I > Bacilli_A > Erysipelotrichales > Erysipelotrichaceae > Bulleidia > Bulleidia extructa. The sequence continues at coordinate 6,375 of NZ_ADFR01000008.1, read as the reverse complement.
AGCGTCATAATCGTGAGGAATATTGATTTGCATATCCTCAAAAGCAGCTTTTACAGGAGGATAATAGACATCCTTGGGCATAATATGACCGAAGTAATGCCCCATATCCGTTGGAACAGCCCATAAATTTGAGTCCTTATGCCATTGTACATAACGGTCAAACAGATTCCCCCATTTTTCATATGATCGAAAGGAAAACAAGAAACCAAGTACACAGCGAATACGATAATTGATCTTCCCACCGGTTGTTTGATAGAAAAATTGTTTCTTTTCCGGACTGCGATAGTGATAAAACAAAGCGGACACAGCAATGTATTGAATGACCATAGCGGAAAAACCCTTCCAAAAACGAACTAACCGATTCATAGGAACCGCTTCAATTGGAAAAATATCAATATGGACCCCTTTTGGAAATGGCGTATTATAATCAAAAAAACTAGCTTTTAAGGTGTTTTTCTTATAAATGGCGGATATCATACTTTCTAAATAATACTTAGAATTAGGTGAGGTCATCTCATATTTATCCCCCAGTTCTTCATCAAAGATTTGAATAAATCGTTTTAAATCTTCATGAGGCATCAAAATATCCACATCATCATCCCATGGAATAAATCCTTTATGACGGATAGCTCCAAGACATGTTCCCCCGGCCGCCATATAACAAATATGGTGTTTTTCACAGACCCGATCAACATCCTTCAAAATTTCCAAAAAACAATTTTGTAGCTGTTTTAGCTCTTGATCATTTACTTCATGAACAATATTCACCGGCGGTGCACTTTGCATCGCTTTTCTAGTTGATAAAGCCCCTCTAATTCCCATATTACTTCACCTCTTCTTTTGGAACACAATATTGCACACCCTTGTACATTTTATAACTATGTTTCATATCATAGAATTTAATATGATGTCTTAATATCCGATCCTCTTCTTTTGGCGGTGTTTTATAATCTCCATAAGAAACCGTTAACCACTGATCATAGTTCTTTGGAACCGGCATTGGTACTCCTTCAAATAACAAAGATTCCGGATGTTCAAACCATTCTTTCGGAAAACGCTGGCGAATGATGGTTAATCCTTCGACAAAGGAAGCCACTTGACCATTGCTATGTTTCCCCAGTGCCAACATTCTTTTTTCACATTTTTTCCAAATGCGATAGCGAGCTTTAAAAGACTTAACTGTAGATAAAGCTATTTTCGTCAAATAATACATCAACCGACTTTTATGAGCTGGTAACCGTTGAAAATTGAAACAAGCAAACATCATAGCGTATGGTATTTGTAGAAAACGTTTCACCGGATTAGCCGCTACATCATCCAAAGGAATTACATCGATCATAATACCTTGATGAATATCATTGTTTTCATTATGGTAATTGATAAAAGTAGTGTTATTATCCTTGATTTCAATGACCGCATGGTGAATGTTCATTTTATCATTAGAACGAACACAGGAAAAGCGTTCTTTATCAGCAAACTGTTCCCATAAAGATTCCAGTTTTTCATAATCTTCTCGTAACATAAAAACATCCACATCATCGTCCCAAGGAATCATTCCCTGATGCCGAACCGCTCCCAATAAAGTACCACCGGCTAATACAAATTTTAAATCATGTTCCTGACAAAAATCTTTAAAATACATCAATATGCCGATCAATTTTTCTTGTATATCTCTTATGCCATATTCATTTTTAACATCCACTGATATTTCCTCCTCAAAAAAGAAATTTAAGCCGATAAGCTTAAACTTTCTTTTATTTTAACATAGTAACCAAATCAATAATTTCTTGATTTGTAAAGTGATTTGTTTCCAACAAATTGCCTAATTTTGAAAGTTTATCCTTGACCAAATCCATCGATATATCTTCCGGTTGTGTAATGAAAATTAAATTATTTTCTGTTTTTGTACATTTCTTTGGATCCAAAAGTAATTCTTCGTACAACTTTTCTCCAGGGCGTAAACCGGTAAATACAATTTCAATATCTTTATCCGGTACGTACCCCGCCAACTCAATTAAATTCTTCGCTAAATCCAATATTTTGACCGGCTTTCCCATATCCAAAATGAAGATTTCACCTGTATTCGCAAAAGCTCCAGCCTGTAAAACCAACTGAGCCGCTTCCGGTATGGTCATAAAATATCGAATGATATTAGGATCCGTAACCGTCACCGGTCCGCCACTTTCAATTTGTTTCTCAAATAAAGGAATCACAGAACCATTTGATCCTAATACATTTCCAAACCGAACAGCACACAATTTAGTCACTCCATTGTCCTTATAACCCTGCACCAATAATTCACACATACGCTTCGTAGCTCCCATGACATTGGTTGTACGAACTGCTTTATCCGTTGATATCAGAACAAACTTATCGACTCCGGATTGAATAGAAGCTTCAATAACATTTTTTGTGCCGAAAACATTATTCTTAATCGCTTCTAAAGGAGAATCTTCCACTAACGGAACATGCTTATGAGCAGCAGCGTGGAAGACAACATCCGGATGAACTTCTTGAAAAATTTCATCCATTCTCTTGCGATCACGAACTGATCCGATCAAACAAGTCAGTTTTGATTTATCCGGATGATACTTCATATTTAATTCCATCTGAAGATCATACATATTGTTCTCATAAATATCAATCAAAACCATGTGTTTCGGATTAAAAGTAACGATCTGACGAACCAATTCCGAACCAATGGATCCCCCGGCTCCTGTCACCACAACCGTCTTTCCGGTTAAAAAAGTACCAATCGTTTCACTATTTAAATCCAATTCTCCACGACCTAATAAATCATCCATCTTTATATTACGGATTGAAGCCATTTCTTTTTTGGCTCCATCCTGTAAAGTAAAGCCAACAATCCGAGTTCTCAGTTTCAATTGATGACATTTTTCAATCAAATTTTTCAAATCGGATTTTGTGATATTTTTAATTGCAATATAAGCCGTATCAACTTCGTAGCTAGAAACAATAGATGGTAAATCATCATCCGTTCCGAGTACTGAAATTCCATTTAAAATTTGTTTCTTTTTAAGCGGATTGCGATCAACAAAACCAACAATTCGAGAATCATAACGATTTGAACTCATGATTTCCCGCAAAGCCATCACCCCCGCTTGACCAGCTCCCAAAATCAAAGCACGATGATTCCTTTTTTGAAGACGAGCCGTACGGCGATATAAACGATACGCCATACGAACCCCTACCATTAAAAGAATTTGTAAAACAAGGGCAATCAGTGGAAGCGAACGAAAATAATCCTTAAAATTGACCGTAATCACAATCAAAAACCAAGTCATATTTCCTAAAAGAGAAGCCATACCAACATGAATGACTTCATCCAAAGAAATATATTGCCACAAAGAACGATTTAAATGAAATAAAAAGAAGGAAAAAAGATTTAAAACCACCGGAATTACCATCAATCCTAATAAAGAATCGACAGCCGAAAAATAACTTAAACGGCCTAAATCCGTACGAATAAAATAAGCCAGTCCATACGCAACAATGACTAAAACTGTATCAATTGTCACTAAGGACACCTCTCTGTATTTTTTAATCCAATTGGAGATTCTATTCATATAACACTTCCTTCTAATATGCTCTTATCATTATAAGATTTTATCAGTACTATGACAAACCATTCAACTTCTAAACCCGTCGCAAACCATCCTTACTTTGTCACAGCCCAGACTGTTTTAAACATTAATTTCAAATCTTTAAGCACATTAAATTCTCTTAAATACTGAAGATTGTATTTCATTTTTTCCGGTAAAATCCGGTTGACATACGTTTCATTAACATCCGTACTACTTGCTAATAAAGTATCCTCATCTTTATAAGTAATACTGGCCTCACTAGTGACCCCGGCCGGTAATAACAAAGTAGCTAACATTTCTGTTTGATACTGCTTAACATAACGAGTGACTTCCGGCCTAGTACCCACAAAAGACATATCCCCTAAGAAAATATCAATCAATTGTGGCATTTCATCTAAGCGAAGCCCTCTTAATTTCAAGCCTACTTTAGTAATCCGTGAATCGTGTAAAGTAGTCACTTGAATGTTGCCTTTATCCGCATCACTGACCATGGTTCGAAACTTATGAATACGAAAGATGCGCCCATATTGTGTGACTCTTTCTTGTCGAAACATGATCGGCCCTTTCGAATCCAATTTGATCCAAATAGAAAGAATCAAGAAAAGCGGTGATAACAACACTAACAACATAAGTGAAAAAAGAATATCAAACAATCGCTTTACTACCAAACTAAATTGCTTATGACGTAAATGTTCATAATAGGGTTTTATTTCCGCTCTTTGAAATTCGACCGGCAAGTTATCCCACTTTTTCAAAAGTCCCAACATAATTCCTCTTACTTCAAATAATCAGTCACAATCTTCTTAACCCAATAAATGACATACTCTTTATCTTCTTCTCTCATCAAGGTGTGATTTGGAAGTGTGATAAGGTTGTGGTAGTAATCATAAGCATTAGGATAATCTTGGATATTAAAGCCCATATTCTTATAGGCCGTCATCATTGGTAATGGCTTATAATGCACATTGCAAGCAATTCCTTGTTCACCCAAACGCTCAATGATTTCTCTTCTTATTTCATCACTGATTCCAGGTATACGAATGAGATACAAATGACCGGTGGATGTATAGCTTTCTGTATAATGTTCCACTACTTGAATACCTAGCGGTTTAAAAGCCGCATCGTATTTTTCATTGGTTTCTCTTCTTTCCTTTAATAACTCTGGATAACGATCAAACTGAGCCAAGCCGACCGCCGCTAATAAATCGGTCATATTACACTTATACCAAGGCCCAATAATATCGTATTCCCAAGCCCCCAGTTTACTCTTCGATAGAGCGTCTTTATTTTGTCCATGAAGTGAAAGAAGTTGTAACTTCTTATAAATTTCTTCATTTGAAACACCGGGAATATCCTTCCAAGTTAAAGCGCCCCCTTCAGCAGTAGTAAAGTTTTTAACGGCATGAAATGAGAAAGAACTAAAATCCGCTATTGAACCGATCATCTTACCATGATATACGGATCCAAAAGCATGAGCTGCATCCGCACAAATAGCCACCCGTCCAATGGCTTTTTGCAGGTCATTATTCGCATGAAATAAGCCTTTCTTCTTTTCCACAATTTCAAATAAGCGATCATAATCACAAGGAACTCCACATAGATCAATCGGAATGATGGCCTTTGTTTTCTCGGTAATGGCTGCTTCTAAGGCATCATAATCTATTAAATTACTATCTTTTTGGCAATCCACCAAAACAATCTTAGCTCCCACGTGATCAATGATGGAAGCAGAAGCGGTATACGTATAAGCACATGTAATGACTTCATCTCCTTCACCAATACCTAAGACTCGCAAAGCCATTTCCGCACAGGCCGTTTGACTGTTTAAACAAACCGCTTTTTCCACTTTAATCCAATCGGCAATTTTCTGTTCTAACAATTTTGTCCGAGGTCCGGTTGTAATCCAACCGGATTTTAAAGTAGCGATCACTTCATTAATTTCTTGATCGGTAATATCTGGTGGACTAAAGAGAACCTTTCTTGGTTTCATCACTTGGTTATTTTCCATACGAACCTCCGTTTTTCAATTTTGCTTTTTCATTATAAACTTTTTCTCATATTTTTCTATCTATCTCGCTTTTTCAAACACCCCAAATTTTCAAAACCCTTTTATCAAGTAAACCCACTTCCAAATTAAACTGATGTTCAATTACCAAAACGCAAAGAAAGAAACCCCACTTTCTTTCTCAAAATGACCTTGATAATGCCATAATTTTTTCAATGAATAAGAGCCATTCGTTGAATAAAACGAACTGGAAAAGGCATTCGTTTTCCCATTTTGATATCCATACAACGCTACCGCATGTGTCCCTGAATGTGACAAATTTAAAGGACTTTTACTGTTTTGTGAACTATACACTAATTTCCCTTCTTTTAAAGCCTTTTCTAAATCTGGATACGTTAAAATTTCTTTGTGATGAACCCCATATTTTTGAGCTGCCAATGGTATTAAACCGGGTAAGCCACCAGCTTCTGTTCGGTTAAAATAGATGGTCTTTTCATACGCCCAAGTTCCAACTTCCAACGGAGATATTGTTCGCTTTTTAATTCCCGATACGATCATAGCAATTGTTGTCGGACAACAACCGGTTAATCCAAAACTTCCATACTGACCAAACACTTTATAAGACCATGCCTTATCGGTTTGATTGTAATAAACAGGACGATAGTTGTAATGATACCCTTCTTCGTCCACTCTCCAATCCCCAACTGTTACATTTTTTTGTAAAACACCCTCTTTCGAAAAGAGATAGATAATATCTCCAATCCG
>NZ_ADFR01000009.1 GCF_000177375.1 Bulleidia extructa W1219 | reverse complement strand
TATTACAGAAGGAGTCGTAAATATGGAAGAAATAATATTTAATAAAGATGAAATGGAAAATTATGGAATAGAGATAACTTCTGTAAGTTCTTTTATTGATAAAGTAAACACGTTAAAAGATGATTTGTACGGGAGCAGTGAGGAATTATTTTTTAGGGGTCAAAAAACTGATTTCTGGGATGTTATTCCAAGTATTTTTAGAGGTGATTTTTTAAGTGTAGAACATACATTAATGCAAGTGCCTCTATTAAAAGCACCATATGAATTTATTTCTATAAATAATGATTTTGAAATCATGACAAAATACCAACATTATGGAATGTGCACAAGATTGTTGGATTTAACTACGAATCCGTTAGTAGCCTTATACTTTGCTTGTGAAGAATATGGTGAAGTATGTTATAAAGGAATTGAAGATGAAGAGGATACTAAGATAGAAGAAGCTAACGGCGTAATATTTTTTAATAAGAAATACTCTGTATCTACAAATGAAATAAATATAAAAGTTATATCCTCTTTATCTCAGATAGATTTATCAAATGATAATACGCTTGAATCTATCTTGAGAAAACTTACAGAACGGCAAGCTATTTCAAAAGAGTTAGAAGAAAGATGGAAATCAAAAGAACATTACGAAGAATTTATAAATATTATTCAGAATAATTATATTGTTACCCCGCCATACAACAATGAAAGATTATCAAGACAATGCGGAATGTTTTTATTGGCAGGATGTTTTAATTTTGTTTATACCGAGTCTATTAGTGAGTCCAGTATAGAAAAAGGATATAAAGATTTACGAGATGAATTTGATAGAAAGTTTTTCTATATTTCTGGGGAGAACAAGAGGACAATATTAGAGGAATTAGATACTTATAATATAAATGAGGCAACTTTATTTCCTGAATTAGAGCATCAATTGAGTTATATAAAAAATAAAAAGAATGCTAAAACAAAGGCTTCATCAGAATTTATAAAATTTGATCCTAATGATATAAAACAACAAATAATAAAAACAGATATTGAAATAAGCGGCAATATAATAAAAAATGAGAGTTTCAAAGATACTGTCATTAAAGATTTAAGCGAAAAATATCATTTCGATATGCAAAAAATATGGGAATTTGTGGAAGAATGGGTTTCAATAATTGATTGGAATAGACAAGAGTCTGTAATAAGTAGATTTAGGGTGAGCGTTCAAAAAGTATTACTGAAAAATGGATTCGATAAAGAACATGCAAAGAATGAATCTGAGTACATCAGTGATAAAATTATAAAGATAGCAACTGAATTATCGGAGAGGAGTGAAAGATAGTGTCGAAATTTTTCGTAGAAGCAGATTATGAAAACTCAATAATTGAATTATTTCAGAACGATTTAGGATACGAGTATGCATACGGTCCAGATATTGAAAGAGACTTTTATAGCCCATTATATGAAGACGTTCTGATTGATTCTCTATACCGTTTGAATAGAAGTTTACCAGATGATGCCATTCAAGACGCCTTATTCAAACTTAAAAATTTTGAAAACAGTGAGCTTGTGCAGAAAAACGCCATATTTATGGACTATCTGCAAAATGGTATTCCTGTAAGATTTTTTGTAGATGGTGAGGAACATTCCTCTATAGTTTATCTTGTTGACTATAAAAATCTCGAAAATAACTCCTTTATCGTTGCTAATCAATGGACATTTATCGAAAATATTAACCAGCGCCCAGATGTCATTCTATTTTTGAACGGTCTGCCTGTTGTATTGATTGAGTTGAAATCTCCTTCTCGTGAAGAAACGGATGCCTCCGAAGCATACAGGCAGCTCCGTAACTATATGCAAGAAATTCCATCTATGTTTATTTATAACGCTATTTGTGTTATGAGCGATCAGTTGACATCTAAAGCGGGGACTATCACCTCTGGAGAAGACCGCTTTATGGAGTGGAAAACAAAGGGTGGAAACTACGAAAATACACAGTATGCTCAGTTTGACACTTTCTTTGAGGGAATGTTTCAAAAAGAAAGACTACTTGATATTATCAAGAACTTTATTTGCTTTTCAAATGAGGGGATTAACACATTTAAAATTCTTGCTGGATACCACCAATATTTTGCAGTAAGAAAAGCGATTGAATCTACAAAGCACGCTACCATTACTGACGGTAAAGGCGGTGTGTTTTGGCATACTCAAGGAAGTGGTAAATCACTTTCGATGGTGTTCTATGCTCATTTATTGCAGGAAGCATTAGATAGTCCTACTATCGTTGTGCTTACCGACAGAAATGACCTTGATGACCAGCTTTATAGTCAGTTTGCCAAGTGTAAGGACTTTCTAAGACAAGAACCGTTACAAGCAGAAAGTAGAGAAAATCTAAGAACTTTGCTTGCTGGCAGACAGGCAAACGGCATAATCTTTACTACTATGCAGAAATTCGAGGAGTCTAATGAGCCTTTGTCTGAACGCCACAATATTGTAGTTATGGCTGATGAAGCACACAGAGGACAATACGGACTGAAAGAAATCGTAGATCCAAAAACTGGTAAAGTAAAAATCGGAACAGCTCGTGTTATCAGAAACACATTACCCAACGCTACATATATTGGATTTACAGGAACACCTATTTCTTCAAAGGACCGTAGCACTCGTGAAGTATTCGGCGACTATATCGATATTTACGATATGACACAAGCGGTTGAAGATGGTGCAACACGTCCGGTTTATTATGAAAGTCGTGTCATTACGTTAAACCTTGATGAAACCACCTTGAAATTAATTGATGCAGAGTATGATTTGATGGCTTTTAATGCTGATGAGGAAGTTATTGAAAAGAGCAAGAGAGAGCTTGGTCAGATGGAAGTAGTGCTTGGGAATGATAACACTATAAATTCCCTTGTCTGTGACATTCTTGACCACTATGAAAATAACAGAGAAAACCTGCTTACAGGTAAGGCGATGATTGTTGCATATTCTCGTCCTATTGCTATGAAGATTTACAAAAGAATATTAGATCTTCGTCCGGGTTGGATTGAAAAAGTAGGTGTTGTTATGACTTCTGGCAACAGTGACCCGGAAGAATGGAGACAGATTATCGGTAATAAACACCATAAGAATGAGCTTGCAAAGAAATTCAAGGATAACAACAGTGCTATGAAGATTGCGATTGTTGTGGATATGTGGCTGACAGGGTTTGACGTTCCGTCTCTTGCCACTATGTATGTATATAAACCTATGTCCGGACACAATCTTATGCAAGCAATTGCTCGTGTAAACCGTGTGTTCCGCGATAAAGAAGGCGGGCTTGTTGTCGACTATGTTGGAATTGCCACTGCATTGAAGCAGGCAATGAATGACTATACTGCTCGTGATAAAAAGAATTATGGTGATACTGATGTTGCAAAGGTTGCATACCCGAAGTTTTTGGAGAAATTATCAGTTTGCCGTGATAAGTTTTATGGATATGATTATACAAAGTTTATTAATGGTACAGATCTTGAGAGAGCAAAGACTATCAGCGGTGCTGTCAACTTCATTATTGGCAGAGAAAAAGTTGATGATAAGGATTCTTTTGTAAAGGAAGCCCTTATGCTTCATCAAGCTCTTTCCCTTTGTTCTTCTTTAGTTGATGAAGATAGTAGATTTGAGGCAGCATTCTTTGAGGCTGTTAGAGTTCTTGTTCTAAGACTGACCAATACCGGCGTTGGAAAAAAGATTTCTTTACCGGAAATGAATGCAAGAATAAATGAACTTTTGAAACAGAGTATTAAAAGTGATGGCGTAATAAATTTATTTTCAGACATCAAAGAGGAGTTTTCTCTGTTTAACCCCAAATCCCTTCAAGAAGTTGCAAATATGAAAGAGAAGAATCTTGCAGTTGAGCTATTGAAAAAATTGATTTCAGAACAGGTTTTTGTTTATCGCAGAACAAATATTGTAAAATCTGAAAAGTTCAGCGAGATTATGCAGCGTTCTCTTAACGCTTATCTTAACGGTATGCTTACTAATGAGGAAGTTATAGAAGAAATGTTAAAGTTGGCAAAACAGATTGCAGCAGCACATCAAGAGGGAGATAAATTAGGACTAACTGCTGATGAGCTTGCTTTTTACGACGCCTTAACAAAACCACAGGCAATCAAGGACTTTTATGAAAATGAAGAGCTGATTTCAATAACAAAAGAATTAGCGGATACTCTACGTAAGAATAAGTCGATTGATTGGCAGAAGCGTGAGTCAGCAAGAGCTAAAATGCGTATGATGATTAAAAAACTCTTGAAAAAACATAAATATCCGCCTGAAGGAATGGATGATGCCGTTCAGACTGTTATGACACAGTGTGAGCTTTGGACAGATAATTATAACTTTGAGGAAGATAGAAATGTTTATTCATATATAAATTATGCGGAGAAAACTCTGCCGTTGGTTGCAGAAGATATAGGAAAATATGATTAATTAGTTTAAGCTTCATAGACTGGTGTGTTGAGAGAGGATAAGTTATGGCAAAAGGGATAATATATTTAATGACTACAGTTGTTTCTGGACTTATCAAGATTGGTAAGACGGGAAATGACCAATTTGAAAATAGAATGAGATTTTTAGAAAGCAATGGATATGCCAATATCACAGGTTTAAAAAGGGAGTTTGCTATAGAAGTAGATGGATATGATGAGAAAGAAAAACTAATTCATGACATCTTTAGTAAAAGTAGAATTGTCGGTACTGAACTATTTGCATTAGATATAGAGGTGGCAAAATCCTTATTATCTTCTTTAGATGGCAAACAAATTTATCCTAAAGATAAAAGTAAAAAAGAAGTATTCAAAGAATCTACAGAAGAAATAAAACTTAAAACTGAGGGTGGATTTGTTCCGGATGGAGAGTATGTATTAAATCGTAACATAAAAGGTTTTGGAAAAGTGAAAGGGAAAGCTATAGTTAAAGATGGAGTCTTTACAGTGTTGAAAGGAAGTTTTTGTGGTAATACTGGCAAAGGTTATGTACCTTCTATTAGAAGAAATGCGAAGATAAAAGATAATATATTACAAGAAGATATTGTATGCATGAATCCATCAAGTGCCGGGTGGATAGTTATTGGTAAATCTAATAATGGATGGATAGAATGGAAAGACTTAAAAGGGAATTCTATTGAAAAATATAGAGATAACGAAGAGTAGTTATACACAAGTTAACTATTATAAAATATAACAAAAGGAAAGTTTATGCCAAATTTAAAAGCAAAAGAATATAGGCAATTTGAAGATATTAAGTACATCAGAAAAGATGGAAGTGAGTATTGGAGTGCAAGAGAACTTGCTGCTGTACTTGATTATTCTCAGTGGAGAAACTTTCAGAAGGTCATTGATAGAGCAATGATTGCCTGTGAGAGCAGTGGACACGAGGTAACATACGATTTTGCTGAGGTCAGCAAAATCGTGGAAGCAGGTGCTACAAGTAAGTCTATAAAAGATTATGAGCTTACGAGATATGCTTGCTATTTGATTGTGCAAAACGGAGATCCGAGAAAAGAGGTTATTGCACTTGGACAAACCTATTTTGCTATACAAACATATCGCCAAGAAATAGCAGATCATTTTAATCAGCTTGATGAAGATAGAAGAAGGCTTGTTGTTCGTGGAGATATTAAACAATGGAATCAACTTTTGGTAGAAACAGCACATGATGCAGGAGTTATCACAAACGAAGAATTTGCTATATTTCAGAATGCAGGATATATGGGATTGTATGGTGGGTTAGATGTAGAAGATATACATGACAGAAAAGGCTTAACTGCAAGACAAAAAATTTTGGATTATATGGGAAGTACCGAATTGATTGCTAATTTATTCAGAATATCGCAAACGGAAGAAAAACTGAGGAAAGATAAAGTTGAAGGTGTAGAAGCAGCCACAAAAGTTCATTATTCAGTAGGAAAAGAAGTGAGAAGTGCTATTGAAAAAATAGGTGGTACTATGCCGGAAGATTTGCCTGTTCCGGAGAAAAGTATACAGCAGATAGAAAAAGAACAAATGAAGCGTCTAAAGGATAAAGCCAAAAAAGGTAAATTGATGTTGGATGAATGATGCTTGCTATCAGAAGAACACTAATGTTGTAGTATCACCACTGATACTGTTTTGATACTAAAAAGTTGAAAAAACAGGTTCAAAAAGGAGTTATTGAATTTAGGTAAATTGTTTCTTGAAGTTTTTTATCATTTTAGTGGGAGACTTTTGTGGGAATGTAAGTGATAAATTCTAATTTATGGAGAAAGTTAGAATGTATATTGAAAACAAATATTGGAAAAACTACATTGGAGATACTGATGATAGTCTTAATCTTGTTGCTTTTTCAAAAGATCAAGGTAGTAATGAAATAGCTTTTTCCGAAATACCAAAAAAATTAGGACTTCATTAACAAGGAAAAAACTTTAAAATAACTATTAGTCTTCTAGGATTCACTAATTCTATAGGAATTGATGTTGATTTTCATTGCTTATGACATCTATAGAATCTCTATTTATTTAAGAAAAAAGATTTGTATATGAGATAATTTGAATGATAAATTAGTAGAGGGATAATAGTATGGATATTATAAAAAGCTTGTTTTATGGAATTGATACTGAATATTATATAAAATTGAAAGAACTTAGTTCTGAAATATTAAAATTTAAGAGAATTGATGAAAAAGATGTAGCAAGAGATTTTTATTATAGGAAACTTCGTTTTCCTATAATAAAAAGAGCTCACCAAGCCGTTGTATATCATTGACTGTTGCATTGATGCCTACACGGGAAGACGTAAGAGTCACCTTATAGTTGTTCTGCGCATCGATGGCAGAGTAACGGTATTTGTCATAACGACAAGAACGATAGTTTCCACATCCATTACAAGCTCCAAGTGATTTATCCCTGCGTGTATATTTGAAAGGAACATAATCTATACAATCCAAAGTACAATTACGCTCATGTTTACAATATCTGTAGTTGGAACACTCTAGAGGCAGATGGCACTTGTATACAAGGAAACGATGTAATTTGATTTCTTTTCCTATAGTAGGTTTATCTTTTCCCAGAGTGGCAGCGATGGCTTTTTTGCTGTAACCATTATAGATGCTGGTTTCAATGATCTGGCGATCTGAAAAAGACATATGCAGATTCTTCGTTGACATGATGTTTTCCTCCTTTTGAAACACGAAGGATCAGCACATATATTGAACCTGAAATGCAAGAGTAAGTTCAACCGGAATCTAATGAATGACTAAATTCAATTTTCACACCATTGAAGTGAAATTTAACTTTTTACTTGAGACATAAATTAGCTGGATAAGTTTTCATTATAAAACAGGTTGGAAAAAATCAAAAAAGGGATAAAATGAAAGGGCGTATGGTTAGATTTTTTACTTGTGTTTCACAAGTGTTGATTTCAATGTGAGATAGATAGGTCTTTCAATAAACCTTTGAAATGTATACTGTAAGTTCAGTATGCTAATAACCTAATGAGTAACCATACGTCTTTTAAATTGATATGAGTGATTATAGAAAAGCGAGAGAAGAAGTAGCTAAATTGATGGGCATTGAGCTAAAAAAGTTGACTTATGTATTATATAAAGAAAAATAAAAAATTTATATAAGACTTTTGAGATTCCTAAAAAAAATGGAGATTTTAGAATAATACACGCTCCAAAAGATAATTTAAAATGGATTCAAAGAAAATTAAATAATAAGTTATTTGAGATTCATTTAGATTATTTAGAAGATAACAATATAAAATCTATTATTTCTCATGGGTTTGAAAAAGGTAAAAGTATAATAACAAATGCTTCGGTACATAAGCATAAGAAATATCTACTAAACATAGATATTGCGGATTTTTTCCCATCTTTCCATTTTGGCAGAGTTCGAGGTTATTTTCATAAAAGTAAAGAATTTAATTTTTCGAAAGAAGTTTCTACAATAATTGCACAATTGACATGTTATAAAGGAAAATTACCTCAAGGAGCACCAACTTCTCCTATAATTTCAAATTTCATTTTTAATATTGTAGATTTGCGTATTTTAAAATTGGCAAAAAATTATAAGTTGGATTACACAAGGTATGCTGACGATATGAGTTTTTCAACTAATAACAAGGCATTTAAAAAGGATTATCTTGCTTTTATACAAGAGTTGAAAGAACTTCTTGAAAAGAGTGGATTTGAGATCAATCAAAATAAAACTAGATTGGAATACTACTCCTCAAGACAGGAAGTAACTGGATTAACTGTGAATGATAAGATAAATGCTAGTCGAACTTTTATAAATAACACTAGGGCTATGGCTAATCAACTATATAAAACAAATAGTTTTCAAATAAATGGGAAAGACGGAACTATAAATCAATTGGAAGGACGGTTGTCCTTTATGAATCAATTAGATTTTTCAAACAATAAATTAGGATGTAGAATAACAAAGAAAAAAGCAAATAGGAAGTTTTTTTCTGGTTTAAATGTCAGAGAAAAGCAATATCAGTATTTTTTATTTTACAAGTATTTTTTTAGACCGGCTAAACCAACGATTGTAACAGAAGGAAAAACAGATGTTTTGCATATAAAGTCTGCTTTAATGAAATATTATGATAGATATCCAAAACTTATTACTAAGACTTCTGATGGAAAATATGAGTTTAAGGTATACTTTCTAAATAAAACAAGAAGATTAGATTATTTCTTAGGTGTTTCGAGTGATGGCGCTGATACAATGAAAAATATTTGGAATTTTTATACTGGGAAGAATAATTGTGCTAATATATTTGAATATATAAATAACAAGAACCAAAACGAGTCTTTAGACAAAGCCAATCCTGTGATTCTATTATTTGATAACGAGCAAAAAAGCGACAGACCATTAAAGAATTTTTTAAAATATTTAGATATTAAACTGGATGATGGGCAAATTTCTAAGCAGTTGAGAGCTAACTTGTTCTTGCAAACAATTCCACTTATGAAAGGTTTAGAAGAGTGTGAAGTTGAAGATTTATATCGAGATGAAGTTTTAAGTGTAACTATTCATGGAAAAAATTTCTGTAGAAGTGCGGAAGATGATTCTGAAAAATATTTTGGAAAACATATATTTTCGATGTATATTAAAGAACACTACAATAGAATTGATTTTAGTAATTTTTTAGAGATTTTAGATTCGATAAATAACTTATGTTAAACCTATTACAAGAGTAGAAAAAATTGAAAATTATCTATGATTTAGAGAAAAATACAGTCACTCTCTTTAGTATTACTTCTGATACTGTTTTGATATTAAAAATATCGAAAACTATAAAAATTAGATGTAAAAATTTCTGGTTGTAGAAACTTAATAGATACTGATAATATATAAAAAACAAATATGCTATGGTAATTATTGAGTTTGAGTAGTTAAAACACTACCTAAAACCATTGACATTATTGATTATTCTCGGGTTTCGAGTGGTTAGCTGAAGTATTTTTGAAGTGCTTTTTCATAAGAAAAAAAGTGGTAAGCCACTTTTAAGAGAAAATAATTAAGCCAACAGAGTGTAAATTTTGCTGGCTTTTTTGCTATGCTTTCTATCTTTTCTCATTAACTGCATACCCTTGAACCATATATTCCTTTAAGATAGCTGTAGCCCATTTTCTAAAAGCAATACCTATTTGATATTTAACTTGATAGCTAACGGATATAATCATATCGAGGTTGTAGTAATCTACTTTATAGGTTTTACCATCAAAAGCAGTTGTCGCAAAATTTGCGACAACTGAAGTATCTAATTCTTCTTTTTTAAGTGCATCATTAATGTGTTTTCCTATAGTTTTTATATCATGATCAAACAAAGTGGCGAACTGATTTTTATTTAACCAAACAGTTTCTTTATCTGGTGTAACTTTTATAGGAAGATCCAATTTACCATTTTTATAAAAAATAACATCATTATTCATAAAAATTAATACCTCCTATTTTAATAATTTATCAGCTTTTAATATAAACGAATTGATAATTGCTTTTTAGATTGTTCATCTTTTGTAGCATCATATTTAGATGCAAATTCTTGATGAAGTACTTTAATATCATCAAGTAAAGTTGAATCCTTATACAATGTACCATGTCTGATTCTTCCATAGATTCGATTGTAGTAGGTTGTGAATATCTGATATAAACGATTTTCCGATTGTTTTTTCTTATATGATTTCTTATTTTGAGTAAAATTGATGAATTAAATAGAGATTGTAATTGATAAGAAATAGAAATTAAAAACCTTGGTGGGCGTTTCGCTCCTCGAAAAAAAAGAATATGATGAAGTTGTATCAGCTGGTAGGTATTTATAGATGATCAGAAGAAAAACATAACATAAAGAAATATAATAAAGAAGAGGTCAATATGAAGAAGATAAATGTGTTAGGAATCAGCTTACTGATGATGGTTAGTCTGTTAAGTGCTTGTGGAGATAAAAAGACCACGATCTCCTATGAAATCAAAGGAAATCAAGTCGGGGATATTTCTATCAATGGAAAGTACACGGATACTGAAACTAAAGTGGTGCAGGAAGAAGTTAGTGGAAAAGAGGTTATTTCTCACTATCGACTAATCACCAAGCAAACAAAAGACACACAAGATCAAATTAAGGATCCGGAATATAAAGTCACTTTGTCAGTGGATAAAGATGGGAAAGTGACCTCTGTTCAAGTCAATGATAAGGAAGTTAAGGATAAAACTTTAGAAAATGGATCTTCTTTTGAAGTGTCTTTAACGAAAGATAAAGAGAGCTATCATTTAGAAACTAAGATCGGACAGAAGAAAGAAGAAAAAGAAGCTTTAGAAAAAGCAAAGAAAGCGATTGAAATATTAGAAAAAGAAAAGACCAGAAACAATGTGAATGCGGCCTGGAATGCTTGGAAGAAGCTTTCTGAATTGAATCAGAAATATAAAAAAGAGGTAGCGGATAAAATTAAAGTCATCTATGAAGCTTTATTAGAAGCAGATGCGGAAAAAGGCATGAAAAATGCAGAAAAGAATCAAACACAAGCCAATGTGGATACAGCCATAGCGTTGATTAAGAAATTACCGGCTAAGAAACAAGCACTTTATAAAGAAAGATTGGAGACTGTAAAGAAAGCTATTTCTTCAAAGGGAGAAAGTAAGACTTCTTCGGCTATTGTCACTCGAAACAAGGTTTCCATAAAAAAGAACATTTCATCCTCTTCCAAAGGAAAGTAGGAAAGTCCAGAGGTTCAAAGGGTGGATCAAATAACACAGCAACAATGATGGGATAATGGGGAAAGAAGAGTGAGAACACTTTCCCTTTTGTTTCATTAAGACATGATCGAATTTGATTCACACATGATAAAAAAGCCTGATGGTAAGATGAAAGTCTTTAGATTATATGGGGAACACTGAACCAATCCATAAGCTATTTAAAATTTTATAAAATATTTTTTAAAATATAATACAAAATTTAATGGTATATTTAATGATATATATATATATATATATATATGGTATACTCTGCGTATGAGATTTTCTTATAAATGAAGGTCTAACATTTCTAAAATAGAAATATCAAATTTAAACGTTCAAAGAGGGAGAGGAAAATTTAATGGGGAAAAGAATAGTATTTCAAAAAGTAACAGCTTTTTTCTTGGCTTTTATGATGTTTTTAGGAGCTGTTTTTCCAAATAGCATTGTTCTGGCAAATGAAGAACGGGCTAAAGTAACAAACAAAGAATCGGAGGCGAAACCCGTTTCAGCTACGGAAAAACCAAAAGCGTCGCCTTCACTCAAACAGTTGTCAAAGAGATCGCCATCTTCCAGTACAGGAATGCCGATGGGAAATGGTAAGATCGTGGTCTACGATGACAGCCATAAGATTAAGGATACTTCAAACGGAACCGGAGCATCACTGAACACCTATAACTTGGCAACCATGACAAATACACTTTTTACCATCAATTACACCCCTTTCTTTCGTGTAAAAGCGGATGGCAGCAATGAATTCGGTGACCAGAAAATTGTGGTGGACATACCATCCTATGGATTCAAACTATCTAATCCGGGAAGTGAAGGAGTACAGTTTAAAAAAATCACCATGCTGGATGCGAATGGTAAAGTGATTCCATTAGATGCCGTTTCACAAAAAAATTACGATAAAGTTGTGAAAATTATATATGACATCAACGATAACTTCCTTGGATCTTTAGGCAGTGGTTCAAGTCTGGTTTTTAATATTTCTTTCAATAGACGCAGTTTGACAAATGAAGAATGTGAAAAGTGGTTGAATGAAGGAAAACTTGAAACAAAACTGAATGTGACAGTCTGCGAAGGAGATAAAAACGAGCCGATTAACAGTGTAGGGAATCCGTCTAACTATAAGTGGCGTCTGTCTCCAGTTAATTATCAGGATACCAAAACAAATGTAATCGGAAATCGTCACTTAAATGCCAGCAAAATGGGTAAGATAACAAATTTGGCCATGGTCGATTTTCATGATACTAATCCTATGAGTGGACCATTTACAGGCAATAAGGATTATTATTACTATAAGCAAGGAACCATACATGATGGAGATACTCCTTTAATGAAACTGAAGCATATTAAGCTTTTTGTTCCAAAAACGAACAGTGCCGATGGAAATTTTGTTTTACAAAAATTAAGAACCAGAGATGGACTATATGATGATGATCTTTCTCCGTATTTTACCATCAGTGAGATGAAAAATGATGGTGATGGTAAGGGTAACTATTATATCCTGACTCCTAAAAAGCCTATTTATAATAATGGAAGTGATTATAAATGGAATAAAACTTTTTCACACGGATTTTCACCTATATGGCAGGTCGCAGATGGAGTGGAAGATATCGGATCTGATACTTTATATAAAGCAACGACACCAGAAGTTGTTTTTGAAACTCCAAATGGAAAAGATGGCAAAAAAGAAGTAGTTGTCAGTGATCATGATCAAGGCGTCAAGATTAAAACCTTGAAAGGGCAAATGGTAGACGGATACGATATTCATTCTTTTTCAGGACCTGGTTATCAACTCTATAAGAATAGTTCCGGAAATTTCTATACAGCTAATGCCGTATCGCCCGATGCCCATTACACAGAAGTAGGCTATGCTTGTTTAAGCAATGATTACTATATTTTAAAGGACTCTAATGGAGAATGGAATGAATATTTTCCAAAGAATAAAACAGGAGCAACGGTTGAAACGTATGAATTTCCAAAAGAAATCCAGCCAACTGCCTGGAAGGGTACAGCACAAATATGGGATCGCTCAGCCTATAAAGTAGCCAAGGTGGTTTATACAACGGAAGATGGTCATCAACATACGGTAGAAGTGAATTCTTTTGTTCATTTGGCGGATGGAGGTCATCATTTTCCTACTGTGAAATTTGATACTTCCAAAGGAAGAGTCACTAAAGTTGAGGTATATTGGGAACATTTAAATAATGATACATTTAATGCTAGTACCTATTATGCCGGAAACTATAATGCTACCACTCATCGACGTTCACATGCCCAAAGTAAGTTTGATTATTATGTGACACCTACTGCTTCAGGACACTTGCAGGTGAAGTATTCTGCAAAATCAACTGATGTAAATGCGGATGGGAATGATAATTTCGATGATGAGTCTGCCGAGGCAGTGAAAAATCCGGCAAATAATCTGAGCGGTAAAGCGAAAGATGATTTCTTTTGGGTAACCGTAAAACCGAAAAAATGCACACCGGTACAGGCGGAAAGTACAGAAGAGAGATTAAAAGAAAATATTCTATATCCAAATCAAGCAGAAAACGGTACTTTTTATGATAGTTGGAGACTATTCTTTGATTATGGAACGAGGAAAGAATTTTCTCCTATCTCCAAAAATCCGAAGATTGATCTAGAAATAGGAACTTTAAATCTGAAAGGATTGGATACGAAAGCTGAAAAAACGGGACTTATGACCGGAAAATTTACAGCTATGAAAGCTTTAAGCGGCTGGAAAATCATCTATAAAACAGCTAATAATGCAACCGGAGCTGAAAGCTCGGAAAAGGTATATCACATTGGCAATATTACCGATGGCACAAAAATTGATCTTGGTATTGATAGAAATGTGGAACATTTGTCAAAACTTAGGTTGACTTATGAGGGAACATACAATATTGAACCATTTGCGGATAAAGAAACCGGGAAAGCCATCTTATTTTCCAAGATTGAATATGAACTTAGAAATACCGACTTTAAGGGAAAACCGCTCACGATCGAAAAGGAGAAAGGAACTTGGTACAATGTTCCTAATTTCTTCGTCCAAAATTTAGAAGGTAAATACTATAACGATCATTGTAGTGATCCTAATCATATTCATGATTCAAATAAGGGACAGCCTTTTGGTGGTCGAACATGGAATTACAAACTATTACCACAACGCTATGGCCTTTTGACAAGAACCTATATTGTCACAAATAAGACAGCCAATAACATGATTGAACATGCGGGAAATGATACCATCAATTCCATTTCACAATCCGGAACCAGTATGCAAAAGGTGACCTTCCGTACAAAAGCTTATGCCTATGCGATGAATTCCGATATGCCTGAAGCAGGAAAAATGCCTT
This sequence comes from Bulleidia extructa W1219, assembly GCF_000177375.1. GTDB lineage: Bacteria > Bacillota_I > Bacilli_A > Erysipelotrichales > Erysipelotrichaceae > Bulleidia > Bulleidia extructa. The sequence continues at coordinate 138,700 of NZ_ADFR01000009.1, read as the reverse complement.
ATGGAATCCCTGAATCTGCTTATGTGGAAATCAAAGATAAACAATTTTCTGCCGATGTCGATAAGTGTAAGTTTTTAGGTTATGATAATGCGTCCGGTAATGTGGAAATCAAACAGGTGACAGATGCTGATGGTAAAGTATGGATCAAGATGTCACTAACGGATGCGGGTAGACAGGCTATTAATAAAAAAATCCGTGAGATCACTACCTATGGGCAATACTCATACTATGATTGGTATAATGATAAGGCTCTTAAGTTCATGGAAGATCAGGTAGTCGTTGCACTCAAGAGTTTTAGATATACCAGTGTGACAGCTCCGGGAGAAAATGAACATTATCCATATGGAATGGTTTATTACGATATGAGCCAACTGGAGAGTAAGCTGGATGGTAGTAAAAAAGAATATTATAGCTATGCGAAAATTGAAGGAGATTTATTTCAGCTTTCTCAAAATGCGGCGAAGGTACTTAAAGCCACTAAAGAAAAGAAACTGTTTGGAATTGATTTGAGTAAAGTACAGGTCACAGTCTTGAAAAATGCAGCGGTAGGTTCCAATATGTTCCCTGGGAAATATGAAGATATTGTTTATGGTACAGCTGGAAGTAAGTTTCCTACACAAAAATTCTATCCAGATGAAAGAGAACATTTGCGTGGCGATTTCTTTGTACAAACTCCGGATTCAGAGGGGCTTAAGGAATATAAAGCCATTATTAAAATTCCTAAGAAGAATCAATCAGTGTCTTATACTCATCAAAGTGCAACGGTTCAAACACCGAAGACTGAGTTTGATATGTATTTGACAGGTGAAGCGGTTGTAACAGGAGATAGTCGTCCTGGTAAACAGGACTTCAGTTATAGCATAGATGGTGGGAATACATTCTTATCAGCAGCTAACATAACAGATTGGTCAAAAGTAACACACGTTAAACTGGATTTGGGCGAATTACCTAAGGGTAGTCAGGTCAATATTAAGTTACCGCTTAAAACTGATGGAAAAACGACAACCAATGAACTGAACGCATATATAGGTGGAACTTTTGAAACGACTGACTATACAGGATATAAGGCAAATGGCTATATCAATCCTGCAAAGTATATCTATGGAAATTTTTCTATTATTTCATCAGATGTATGGTGGGATAGAAATGAAAATGGAAAGCTTGATGATGGTGAAAAGAAAGCAAGTGGTATCAAATTGGAATTATATTCACCAAATCGAGATATAACCATTCATAATAAGGTCATTCCGGCCAATACTTTGATTCATAGTACAACGACGGATGGTAATGGAAAATATGAATTAAAGAGTTATATGCTTGATGAAGGTCAATGGATAAAAGTCACGATGCCAAATGGTGATACTAAACTGACCTTAAAAGCAAGTGATTCAGATATACTGAAATCTAAAAATTCTGATTTTGACAGAATAAGTTATGAAACATCGAAATTACCTCAATTGGTAAGAGACAAACCATTGGATTCTATCGGTTGTGGACTGATTCGACTTCCTAAGATAAAAACGGAAACAGTGAAGATGCATGTCGGAGAAGAAACAGGAGAAGCGGCTGCTAAAGCTGTTGTGACAAGTGATCATCCAACGGAGAAACCGGTATTAAAGTATTTGGAGCTGAATAATGCTGTGGCTGATATTGAGGCTAGTGGTAAGGTAAAGAGTAAGACGACAGGTAAAATGACCGGTGAAGTGATCGCGACCAATACATTAGCAAACAGTAGTCAGGCCATTCCGGAAGATACGGTAAAAGCGAAGTATGATGTGATTGTTTATGGAAAGATCATTTACAATAAGAATCATGCTGATGTGACAGGGCAAGTACCGAAAGATCATCATGAGTACTATCCATCTGTTAAAGCTGATGGAAATGATGCCGATACGGATAAAGTCACTGTTTTAGATGCAGGTACGATGAAGAGACCTGGATACCTCTTTAAAGGATGGAACACACAAGCAGATGGTAAGGGTACCATGTATACCAAAGGAGATACCTTTAAAACAGGAAATCTGAATAAAGATGTAGAACTATATGCCATTTGGTCTTTGATTTGGACACCGATGGAAATTCCTACAAGAGATCTTCATGTCACCAAAACTTGGGAATTGCTGAATGGAACGGCAGCACCGGTGAATGAAATAACGGTGGAACTATGGAAAGATGGTGTTCCAACTGGTCAAAAGCTTGTTTTAAAAGAAGAGAATCATTGGACAGGAACTTTTGAAAAACTGCCTGTATCAGCAACCTTGGGTGGTGAAAATCATAAGTACACCGTGAAAGAAGTTGGGGAAAGCGGATCAGCTATACAGTTAGCCGGTAAGTGGTATGGAGTTCGTTATGGCGGTACTATGAAAGATGGTCTGACAGTTACCAATCAAGAGAAAAAAACATGGACACCGATGGAACCTCCAATAAGAGAAGTTAAGACCACTAAAGTTTGGAAGGATCATAATGGAAATACTATGGTTCCACCAACGGATAGAGTTGTTGTGGAACTCTATAAGAATGGTATCCGTACGGGCAAAAAGGCAGAATTAACTGCCGGTAACCATTGGACAGCGACATTTAAAAATCTTGAAGTAGCAAATGGTCTTGGAAGTATTAATTACTATCAATATACGGTGAGAGAAGTTGGAGAAAACAACAACGCTATTGTGATGAATGGAGAGAAGTATAAAGTCACCTATGAAGGAAGTATGAAACATGGCTTTACGATTACGAATGCAAAAGTAACACCGACGACACCTCCTATATCGAAACCGCGAGTACCAAATACAGGAGATAGAAGTCATATATCTCTATACGTTTGGTTGATGGTGACATCGGGAACATTACTGGTATTTATCGGGTATAGACGTAGAAGGTATGCAGAGTAGAAAAAGAACAAAAAACTTCTTTCTATCTATTTCTTCAATGGTTTAATGCGTATATTAGATGATTCAAGCCATGAGTGATGAATAGATGAAATAAAAGACAATTCCAAGGAGGTTTTCTCTAAGGGATTGTCTTTTTTATAAGGATATATCCAAGTCGTTTTGTGCAGGTGTCATATATGGTAAACCATTATGGTTACCAACTGTTTTTCGATTATTTTTTAATTATTCAATTGAATGTGAACAACGAGAGTCCTTTTCCATCGATCAGCAAAATACATCAATAGTCGTGTAGATAGTTTCAATTGATTTCCCAGTTTCAAAGCCTCCGTATAGAATCCTGATACATTGACTAGGTGAACAGAACATTTTTTACAAAAACTTTGAGGATCATCTAAACTAAAATACATCAGAGCATCGGTGTTTCCTGTTTTTTTGACATAGCGATTGGCATAGACTAATCCTTGATGATTAGTGGCATCAAAAATCAGTTCTCCCTTTGGAAAGGAAATTTTTAATTGACGTATGAAAGAAACGATTTTGTCTTCTTGGAAATACTGAAGCACACCGGATAAAACTAATAAAGTGGGTTGTTCTCGTTGTATTGATTGCGTCCATTGGAGAGTGAACATATCTTCTGCGATTAAGTGTTCATTGATACCACATCCCAACAGATCTTGGCGAATTTGGATGACTTCCGGTAAATCCACTTGGTAGAAAGAAGCGGTGGTGTTTGATAATCTAGAGTAAGCAGTTTCTAGCCCGGCTCCCAAGAAAACAACATTCCCGTTTGGAAAAGAGGATAAGAAATGGCGTATTTTATGATCCAAGACATATTGACGGCAAGCACTGGCCATACAAACGTATTCATTAGATTGTTTTTGAATCATAGAATTTGGAATGGATGATTCCAGCGACAGTGCTTTCGTATCATAGAAAAAAGATGGAAAGTGCTTAGAAACATAAATACGAGCGTATAGAGGAATATAAAGCGTATCCATGACACCAATTAATTTTTGAGCAGTAGGCATAAAAATGATCCTTTCTTACAATTTCATCATATCATGAGTTAAAGAGGAAGAAAGAATTTACGTTTGTAAAAAATTTAAAAAAAGAAAAAGGTTAAGATAAAAGCCGTTTCCAATAGAGAAACAATAGAATTAGCGTCCTCGATGAGATTTGAACTCACGACCTATCGCTTAGGAGGCGATTGCTCTATCCAGCTGAGCTACGAGGACATCGTTGTAATTATACCATTAGGAAAAAGAAAAATTAGGTAATATTTCACGATTTTTTCACAATATGACCATGGTTTTTTCACATTTATTTCGTATATTATAAGTGTCTTAACAAGAAGACAAAAAGAAATGGAATGATTTCTTTTCCCTCCCAAAACATAAAATAGAGAAAAGAGCTTGTGTCAGCAGGCTCTTTTCTTGACGGTTTTTGATATAATAAAACGCAAGGAGGTGATGTCATGCAAACGATTGATATAAAAGTAGAACAAGGTATTTTGCGTGGTGAACAAAAAGGCCGTCAAATGATTTTTAGAGGAGTTCCTTATGCTAAACCGCCAATTAACGATAACCGTTTTAAATCACCTCAAGCGATGTCTCATTGGATTGGAGTTCGTAATGCTTTAGAGTTTGGATCAATCTGCCCACAAGCAAATTTAAAAGATTTACCGATTTATGGAAAAGAATTTTATGCTGGAGAACAGCCAAAACAATCAGAAGATTGTTTGTATCTAAATATTTGGGCACCATCAAATTACCAAAATAAAAAGTATCCAGTCGCTTTATGGATTCATGGTGGCGATTTTGATCACGGGTATGGCTTTGAATTACCAATGGATGGAAAGAACTACGTCACAAGAGATGTGATTTTAGTAACGATTAATTATCGAGTGGGTATTTTTGGTTTTATGGCCAGCCCGGAATTGACAAGGGAAGATCCATTACATTCGGTTTCTAATCTAGGTTTATTAGATATGATTTATGCTCTTCGTTGGGTGAGAAGAAATATCGATGCTTTCGGGGGAGACCCGGATCGGATCACATTGATGGGGCAAAGTGCAGGGGCTATTTCATGTCAGATTTTGTTGGCTTCTCCTTTAACCAGAGGCATGATCTCGTCAGCCATTTTACAATCAGGTGCCGGTATAGACGATGGATTGAAGCGTTTACAATCCAAGAAAAAAGCGTATAAGATAGGCAAGAGGGTGATGGAACTTTTGAAAGTTCGTAGTTTGAAAGAATTGCGCAAAATCCCTACACAAAAATTTTTATCACTTTATGGCAAATTGTATGAAGAAGCGGACAAGACAGGTGAACTTGTTTTTTTGCCTACCTTGGATCATTTGGTGATCGAAAAAGACTTGGATGAATTATTTCGGAAACAAGAAGTGATGAATGTACCTATTTTAATTGGTATGACAGATCATGATTTGGGAGTAGAAGAAGGAAAGGGAGCCAAATCTTCTTTCTTATACCAAGGAATTCTCAATCTGGTTGAAAGCAGACAAAATCAAGCTCCTGTGTACATGTATATCTTTAAAAAGAAATTGCCGGGAGATGAATTGGGAGCCTTCCATTCGAGTGATTTATGGTTTACCTTTGGAACATTAGAGAAATCTTGGAGAACATTTGATCGAAGGGATTATCGTTTGCGGGATGCTGTATTGGATCAATGGATGAATTTCATTAAAAAAGGCAATCCAGAAAATGGTTGGAAAGCCTATCGACAAGAGGTTCCGTTTATACGTGTCATTGTTTAGGATCTTAAAGATCCTTTTTATGTGGATGAATACGAAAAAGTAGAATGGTCAAGATAAGACAAGAAAGCCAAATAACCCGATATCCATAGTGAATGGATAAGATGCCACCGAAACCGGCTCCTAAAGCAAATATAAGAATAATGCCAAGATAATGGAAAGCAACGGTTAACTTTTCAGGATTTCTGGTTCGCAAATAAGTAGAAAAAGCTGCTGTACCACTCTTGATATTACCAATACACATGGTACTGGCATATTGGTTACCATGGATTTTTTGAAAGGCTTGTACTTGGATAGCACAAGAAAAAGAAACGAACATGGTGGCTATATTATTCCAAGATTCTGGCATAAACCCTACTGAAAATAAAGTTCCTATCATGATCAAAAGAACCATTTCATACCAATGCCAACGCTTGGCAGGATGGTATTTTCCTTGTAGCTGTTCCGCTATCAAAACTCCTAATAAAAAGGCGCTGATGGGTAAAAGATAGGTGAGGGCTTTTTGAATATTTCCCTCCATAAAATTTTGTGCCAGCAAGACGATATTTCCTGTTTGGGCATTGGAAAACACATGAGCTCTTGAGTTATAAGTATAAGCATCTTGCAACCCTCCACTAAAAGCCAGCAAAGCAGAGGTCATAAAAGTTTCAACGATTGATTTTGGTTTCATACGGGTTCAATTCTAGCACAAATTAAAAAGCTAACCCAAATTGGATTAGCTAAAATACACAAATTCATCTTTTGGTGGATGATAAAATTGAACTCGTTCAGCTTTTAAAATAAGTGTTTTTCTTCCTTGATCTAAATCCAGACAAGTTAATTTCCCTTCCACTTCAATCCAATCCCCTAAATTCATTTCGTCAATGCGAACACCGGTAACCGTCAGGCCACATAAATTAGTATCGTTTTCACAACACACCATGGCTTGTCGACCGAAAATAAAGGATTGATGGTAACCGGGCAATTCTTGAGCGAATTTACCACGAAGGATGATAGATTTTCCTTCATAATCCTCGGGATGTTCCATAGCATCCATATACCACAAACCATAATCATCATCTTTGATATCCAATAGTGCGGCATTTTTATTAAAAGGAAGAATTCCCTCTTTTAAAGTGGCCGGTTCACCGAATTTTGCTTCATAATAAATAGTTGCTCTTGGATTAATAGCTTTGATATTGCCTCTTAATATAGAAGCTTTTGTGTTTTCTTGGCATCGGTTGCATATCACAACATCAGAGAAACGAAGTTGTTCAAATAAGAGAGGGCGCATGGCATTAATATATAAATCAAAGGTCTGAGTATCCACGGTCGTTAACAATTGAACAATCAACCATTCATTAGGAAGATGAGCAATCAAGGGTTCTAAAGATTGTGTCCCATTACATTCAATGAATACTTGGTTAGGCATGTAATCTTGTTGAAAAGAAGTGGCTAACGCTGGTGTCATTTCGGTATGTTTTTCTAATGTCACCAAATCAATGCCATGTTTTTTCAAGAAATCCGGCTCATACTCCACTTCTCCTTGTTCAAAACGGATCAGTAAAGTATGAGAAGATCCCTTCATAAAGTTGGCATCTTGAAATGTATCTTTAATGAGAGTGGTTTTTCCAGAATCTAGAAAACCGGAAAATAGATAAACGGGGATAGCCATCAGTGAATCCTAAAAATCTCTTTCATTTTTTCAACATCGACATTAGTGCCGATAACTGTTATTAAACCAGTGTAAGCCGGTTTTCCTTGACGAATATCGGTTTTGCCAGGGACATAGTCAAAGAAGAACCAGTTTCCTTCATGATCTTGTACGATACCTTTGGCTCTTAAAATGGTCTCTGGTAATTGAGCTAAAGCTTCTTCTAATTCACAATGAGAATAGCGTTGAACGGTTTCAATGCCAATAGCATCAAAAATGTCATCAGCATCTAAGCCATCATGGTGATGATGGTGTTTTTCTTCAGTTCCGATGTGTATATGATTTCCTTTGCTTAATCCCTGATTGGCTTTAGTGATGTTTTCTTCTCTTTCTTCATGTTTTTCGTGGTGGTGATGGCATTCATGGTCTTGTTCATGATGGTGTTTACAATGACATCCTTCGTGATCATGGTGATGGTCGCAATGATCTTCTTCATCATGATGATGGTGTTTTTCTAATTCATGAATGGTCATATCAATGAAAGAGGCGGAACCGACCATAGCCTCATATAAAGTTTCCCCGGTAATATCCGACCAAGGAGTTGTTACTACGCGAACATGGTCATTGAGTTCATGAATCATAGCTAAATCATTTTCTAATTTTTCCTGATTGATTTCTTGAGTGCGGGATAGGATGATACAAGTCGCATTTTGAATTTGGTCATCAAAAAATTCACCAAAATTCTTATGATATATTAAAGCTCGGTTGGCATCGACCACGGTACTTTGGCTATGAATTTCTAGGCCTTCTACGGAAGCGACTAAGTGGAGAATATCCGATAGTTTTCCCACACCGGATGGTTCAATCAAGATGATATCCGGATGATAATCCTCAACTACTTTCATCAAAGCCAAACGAAAATCACCTTGTAATGTGCAACAAATACAACCACTATTGATTTCATTGACAATGATACCGGTTTCTTTTAAGAAAGAACCGTCAATTCCAATTTCGCCAAACTCATTTTCGATTAAAACGACTTTTTGATTTTTGTATACCTCGGGTAATAATTTTTGAATTAATGTTGTTTTTCCAGCTCCTAAAAATCCGGAAATCAAATCTACTTTTGTCATGCTTACCTCTTTTCTAACTAGATTATAGAACAAAAAAAGAGAAGTTATCCAAAAATGATTTTCCCTATGTCATATAAAAGAGTATAGAAATCCTTATTGCCAAAGCAGAATATAGATAAATAAGCGATCAATAACACCTGATGATAGGGAAATAAATATCAGTCAAAAAAGGTTATGATGATTTATAAATAATATGTTCATGCAAAAAGTAAGAATGTCAAAAATAGTTGAACAATCACTTGGTAGATGACCATGAAGTTTTTCTATAAAAAGGGATTGGTCGATATATACATAAAAAAGTTCACTGTTTGAGCGAACTTTTAGATAACATGGAAATGCACCGAACTACATAAAATATCGGTTATTGCTAAATACCAGTTAACTTCAATTTAGCTTTTGTTGGTAAAAAAATATAGTATTTATCGGCACTTATTGAATTTACACCTATTTGTTGATAGTTCTTGTTTTTTAATTGATAGCCGTTATTGTTCTCTAAATGTTCTCCAAATATTATTTTGGCAAATCTCTATTTTTTATTGCCTCAGCTTTATCTTCCTCTGTTGTATAGGCATAGTATAGACTCATATTTTCTGTTGCATGGCGCATTAGAGATTGTATGACTTTTGGATTGATTCCAGCATCGAATAAGTCTTTTGAAAATAAATGACGTAATCTATATTGGTTAAAGGAAAACCCATATTTCTTTTTACAAAGCCTTGAAACATGACAGATTAAGTTTGATACATCGTCAATTTCATATGGTAGACCATCTAAGTCTATGAAAATTAAATCCTTTCCTTTAGACCACTCTAAAAGGTTCTCAAGAACCTTTACAAGTCCAGGGGGGATAGGAACAATCGAATTTGAATATTTGGTTTTAACGGGAATGACTTGTCGAGTTGATTCGGTAGTGGACCCAATAGACTTATTGACATGTAATTGCCTTTTGTCTAGATCGATATCACTTCTTGATAATGCGTAAACTTCCTGTGGCCTTAGGCCGGTATAATACATGATCTGACACGCATACCATAAGCATGTTGCTTTATACAAACCTCTCTTTTGTCTGCAATTATAAATTAGTAACTCATTTAGGAATTTTTCGAAATCTTCAATGTTTAATTTATTATCTTTAGGTATTACAACCTTTCTTGATTTAGGCACCATAACCATCTCCGCTCGGTTCACCACAGGTATTTCCGCTATCAATGCCGCTTTATATATCTGTCTCCAGATACTCATTGCATTATTAATGTTGTTTTGGCTTCTGTCTTTCGAAAAATCATTAATAGAATTTTGAACATCAGAAGTTGTTACTTTGATGATATTTTTTAACTTTACTTCATCTGAAATAAGGTGCCGATAAATTGAGTCGTGTCTACGAATGGTTTTAACGGATAATTGTAAGTCCATTAAAGATTTTTTATAACATTCATCCACTGTTAATGACTTAGAAGCGTATCTTCCAATATCAATATCTTCTTGAATTTTGTTTCTGGATTTAATTGCTGCCATCTTGGCCAGCTTTTTATCACCTTCATAATCTGATATGTAGAATCGTCCTCCGGATACAGACACGAGCTTTCCAGCTTCTTTGTTACGATATTTGGCTAACACTTTAAAGCCTTCACCTTTGGTTTTAGAACAGATAGGGATAATCCATTTTTCTTTCATAAGTACACATCCTTTCATTAGTTGAATGTGCTTTCTACATACGCTAAAATTGAGTATAGTAAAAGCACTTGGTTGTGGGTTTACTGCTTATCCGGCTGTTGGTGCAGTCGGGTTTTTATATATTATTAAGTATTTCGATATAATCATCTGGAAGATTGAAAATTTTAAAAGCATTTTTATTGTTGATAACCGTTTCATTAAATGACATTTCTAATGAGTGGATATCGTTGATTAGCATTTTTTTAAAAGGGCTTACCAAAATTGTACATAAAACCAATAATACAGAAAGTTTATCATTACTGCCAATGCCATTTAAATAGTCTGCCTTTGTTATTTTTCGATTGGTAATTTTTAATACTAAATCCTTTGGCAACTTTCGGCTAATTTTGTTGGCATATATTTCTTGACCATGTGCAATAGAATTACGATATTTAGTAATCAATCGCACGCCATTAAGTAAGAACTTCTTTTTTTCTTCACATGAAAATCGATTGGTATGTACCATAATGTCAGCAATTTCCTGCTTATCTTGTTTCTTTAATATTTGGTAATAATTAGCAACCGTTCCTAAATTAAGGCAGTTCATTACTATCCACAAGGGCAAATGATTATGATTTTTAAGATAGTGTTTTATGCTTAAATTTTTTTCTTTATATTTATTTAATTCCTCTAAAACACTCTTTAATGAAGAGATTACATTTTGAGCAGAACTAGAGTAATTTGCATTACACAAGTAACTATCTTTATTTTGAAAGTGTATATCGTTCAAATCTAGATATATACCATATTTTTTGGATACTAAATGAGATATATTCGATTTAAAAGATCTTTCTACAAATAAAATGTATCTTAGTAGAATTGTATTGAATTGATTTTCCAGCATATACGAATATATAAATTCTTCAAAATATACTTGATTTAAAAAAATTTCGTTATCAGTTGGAAAATATCTTTTACAAGCATTTATTAGACCATAATAAGATAGTTCTGACAAAAACATTTTTGCTTGGTCTTCATTTTGAATAATAACATTTCGGTTTTTCAAAATCTCAATCATTTCAGGATAGTCTTTATATGGTTTATCAAAATCATCCATGAAAATTAAAAGCTCCTTTCTAAGAAGGAGCAGTAGCCATGTCTACCACGGCTTTTCAGATCTCCTTCATTATAATAGGTCATTTACATCACGTCAAATCAAATTATTCTTACGTAGTCTCCAACTCGGATTTTAGAATCACTTTGAATTTCTAATGGATTTATATCTGATTCTTCAACATTTAGTGGATTTTCTACTGTTATCTCTTTAGAAGTATTCCAAGTATTCACTGTAGTATTTAGCATCTCGGAAAGCGGAGTAGTTACTTTTTTGACTATTTTGGCGCAAGTGCTGTATGTTTTGGCGGTTTCAATCACCGTCAATATATCCTTGTTAATTTCGTAATTCCCTAAATCCTTCCCATCAAGATCTTTAATCTTGTCGCCATGAGAGAATATTAAAACTTTATCCCCAATTGTTAATGATTCATCACCAATATTTATTAGTATTCGTTGCTGGCTTAAAATTCGTATTACTTTGCCATCATCTTCAAATAAAAATTTATTTTTTTTCATTTTCTTTATCTCCTTCTTCTCTAACGCACGCTGTTATCTCTCGGATCACCTTCATCGTCATTTTCCAGTCCGGGGTAATATGAATATATTGAGATATTACAGTTTTCATTATGTCCACCATCAATAAATATTTCAGGAGGAATAAGAGGGAATTTTTTTGATTTCCCAGATAAAGAGTAAATTTTCCCCTTTAGTCTTTTACATTTTGGACAGTCACCGTAGGTGGCTACTTTTACTAAATCGTTTTTGTATTTTATTGAGTTGGTGATTTGTTTTGAAATGTACCTTAAGTTAATTAACCTGTGATCCCTGAACTCAGGGTGTCTAACGTAAATCTTGTCTTTTTCTAACTTGGCTAATTCCTTTTTTCCACTCAAGGCTATGTATTTTGGTAATCGTAAATATTCTTTTTCTGAAAGAAGAGGCTCATTTTCGTAATCTGACAATTCGTTAGATTTTCTTAAACACGCAATTGCTAAATCTAAATTACCATTTCTTTTGTGTTCAGTAGCTTTTCTTTGTAAAACGTACCAAATAGCATCTTTCAAATCATTTCCGGTGTTATAGTCTTTGGCGGGAACTGGAATTGACTCAATACCAATTAAAGTATCCATGTCGTAACCTCTTAGATTCATTCTTTTTAAAAAATTTTGTATTATCTGCATATTTTGTTTGACATTCTTTTCAAAATCTTCTTCTTATTTCCACAACTTCGCCTACAATAGACACCGGCTTATCTTGGACTTCTTGTGGTGTAAATATTTTTGTTTTATATAACGGATTATTCGGAATAAGAGTAATACCCGCATCGTTTATCATCAGACGTTTGCAAGTGGCGTCATCACCGTTGACCTTAACGATTGCGATTTTTCCAGAATTAACTTCCGGCGTGTATTTTACGATCAGAATATCTCCATCAAGGATGTACGGTGACATAGAGTTACCTTTTGCAATCAGTCCGAAGTGATCTTTTGTCTGGCTTGGTACAACATCAACCCACTCAATGATGTCTTCAATTGCTTCGATAGGTTCGCCACACGGAACTACACCCAGGACAGGAATTTGGTGGATAAAGTTATTGGTGGAATTTTTTAAAAAAACATCAATCGATAATGTTTGATTTTTGATTGCATTTTTATATATTGATAATAAATCACCAACAAAAAAAGAATTTACAGTTTCGCCATCCTTCTTGATTAAAAAATAATCATCGTCATAGTTTTCACAAGATAATCTATATCCATTTTCAAAAAGGAAATCACTAATATTGTCTAAATCATTGTCACGTTCAGTGAGATTAGGATCTTCTTCCCACCCCATGAGATATTGCGGAGTAGTGTGTAGCGCAGTTGCTAAAGGCGCAATTATTCCAACAGGCAGATTTTCAATTTCGCCTTTTTCATATCGATAGATAGTTGCACGGTCTTTGCCAATTTTATTTCCTAAGTCCTCAGGAGATAACTTCAATTCGATCCGTCTTTTTCTAATTCGTTCTCCAACAGTGCTCATCATTTTCCCCTCTTAAATTAATTTCATTATATATTTATGGTCGCATATTTGCAATGCTAATAAAAAAATTATCGCAAATCTGCAAAAAATGTATTGACAATGTTTTTGAAAGGGGTTATATTTTGATTGTCGCAGATATGCGAAATTAGAAAGGAGGATATTATGGTTGATGTAAAAAAATTAAAGGAAGAGATGGCTTTACATAAAATAACTGTTGATGAACTTGCAAATCAAATAGGTATAGATAGAACTACGCTATATAGAAGATTCTCTAATGATGGTGATACCTTTACAGTTAAAGAAGTTAATTCTATTTCTAAAATTCTAAAGCTTTCAATCAATAAATCACGAGCAATTTTTTTTGGCACGAACGTCGCAGATATGCGAAATTAGAAAGGAGGAAACAGTGAACGAGGAAATAGAAAAAACAATCTCTGTGTTGTGTAAGTGGATTCAAAGGGAATTAAAAAACGCCTCCAGTGATCAGACCGAAAGCATTTTACCGGCAGTGATTGAGGCCACTGCTAAATTGGTTGACACTACGAAACACTAATCAACTTTACCAAAGTGTAATTTTAGATTATCGTAGGTACTTTTGAGGAAATTGGCAACATTCTTACCGTTTTTTTCACCGTCAACAAGTGTTGCAACGTGTCCGGCATCAAGAGCTTTAAAAGTTAGTTCTTTAGCTAATTTAAAAATTTCCTCATCTGTCATATTACGCATTATTATCACCCCCTTTCCAATTCAATTATAGGAAAGGGGGAAAAGGAAAGAAAGGAGGAAGAATATGTTAACACCGGAAGAAGTTCAAAATATTAGATTTCTTGAAACTGATGAAATCGCTCAAAGATTACACTGCGATGCAGTAAGGGTCGGTTGGTATCGAAAAGCCGGATTACTTAAATATCGGCGATTAGGAAAGCATTGCCTGACTACTGAGGAAGAATATGCAGAGTTTGTATATTTAACTCAAGGTATGGATTTAAGCAACCACGATAAAGTAAGGCTTGCAGGAATCGAATTAAAAAAAGCGCACACCAACCAAAGTAAGAGCGCTTAAGTGACTATCTTAAAAAGTCACTCTTATTTTAACAGAAAAAGGAGAAGATAAAAATGATTAAAGCGAAAAGTAAAAAAGATATTTTTTTGCGGGCTGTATTATATGCAATTTTAGTTTGGTGTTTTTTCCAGGTAGCGACTTTTGGAGCATTTTCATGAAAAGTTTGATGAAAAAGATTGAGACTATGACAGCCAAGCAGTTTATCAATCAGCCACTAGATTTTTTTGAACAACTGTATCAAAAATCTCTAGAGGGTATTGATTTAACTGTCAAAGAGCCAAAGCCAAAAATAAAAGGACGAAAGAAAGGACGGATAAGACATGGAAACAATTAAAATTAACAGTTTAGAACTAGAAAACGTAAAACGTGTAAAAGCGGTGAAATTAGAGCCTACAGCCAACGGGTTGACGGTGGTTGGTGGAAAGAACAACCAAGGGAAAACAAGCGTACTAGATGCGATAACGTGGGCGTTAGGTGGCGAGAAGTATAAGCCATCACAACCTGAACGAGAAGGCTCGATGATTCCACCAAAATTACACATTGAATTATCAAATGGATTTGTTGTTGAACGCTCTGGAAAGAACAGTGCTCTAAAAGTTTTAGACCCAACAGGTTCAAAAAGTGGTCAAAAATTACTTGATTCATTCATCGGAACATTCGCACTAGACCTACCTAAATTTATGAACTCAACAACGAAAGATAAGGCTAATACATTACTTCAAATTATTGGGGTTGGTGATCAGTTAACAATTTTTGATAAGCAGGAGTCGAAATTATATAGCCGTCGCACTGAAATTGGTCGTATTGCAGACCAAAAGAAGAAGTACGCAGATGAAATGGTTCAGTGGGATGGTGTTCCGGAAGAAATTATCAGTGCTTCAGAACTGATTCAGCAACAACAAGAAATCCTAACCAGAAATGGTAAAAATCAAGAATTGCGTAATCAAGTTAATACATTAGAAGCTCAAAAAACAATTTTGAATCAACGCATTGAAGAAACGACAAGGGCTTTAAGTGAAATGCAAGGGCAATTAGCTGATTTAATCAATAAATTAGTTATTGCGAACACAAATGCCAAGGATTTACAAGATGAATCCACTGCTGAATTAGAGAAAAGCATTGCAAATATTGATTCTACGAATGCAAAAGTTCGTGACAACCTAAACAAGCAACGTGCTCAAGAAGAAGCAGAAGAATACAATCTTCAATACGATAGATTAACCGAAGAAATCGAAGCAATTCGAAAAGAGCGTATGGATTTGTTGAATGGAGTTGAAATGCCATTACATGATTTATCTGTAGATAATGGAGAATTGGTTTACAAAGGGCAAAAATGGGATAACATGTCAGGCTCCGATCAGTTAAAAGTAGCAACAGCCATTGTTAGAAAAATCAATCCTAAATGTGGCTTTGTGCTTCTTGATAAGTTGGAACAAATGGATATTGATACGATGAACGAGTTTGGTAAATGGTTAGAACAAGAAGGATTACAAGCCATTGCGACCAGAGTTTCCACAGGTGATGAATGTTCAATTTTCATTGAAGATGGTTATTCGATTGATAAATTAGGCAACAAGACCGCAGATACGGAAATTAAGCCTGCGGGAGCATGGAAGGCAGGTACATTCTAATGTTTGAAATCAATACAGGAGTAGTTAAAACGCCGTTGAAAGTAATCATTTATGGTACGGAAGGTGTTGGTAAAACGACACTTGCAAGCAAGTTCCCTAAGCCACTATTTATCGATGCAGAAAATGGTTCCGGAGCACTTGATGTGGCACGTTATCCATATCCAACTTCTTGGCAAATGCTAATGTCAGAAGTCCAAGAGTTTCTCAACAATCCGCAAGGGTATAAAACACTTGTGATTGATTCTATCGACTGGGCAGAAGCAAAAGCCATCGAAATGATTTGCGCAGGAATAAAGGTTAACGGCATCGAAGATATTGGGTGGTCAAAAGGTTATACCTACTTAAATGAAGAAATTGGTAGATTGCTCAATTTATTAACAGAAGTGATCAATCGTGGTGTGAACGTTGTTCTAATTGCACACATGGTTATCAGAACAATTACAAAGCCAGAAGAAACAGGAAGCTATGATCGATATGAATTAAAGCTCAAACAAGCAAAAAATGGTAATAACTGCCAGCTAGTTAAAGAATGGGCGGATCTGATTCTGTTCTGCAATTATCGCGAATTTTTAGTTGCAGATAAGACAACCGGCAAGAAGAAAGCAACCGGCGGAAAAGAAAGAATTATGTACACCGAACATGCGGCCGCATGGGATGCTAAAAATCGTTTTGGATTACCGGAAGTATTACCACTTGATTTTGAACCAATTGCGCATTTGTTTAGTGAGAATTATACACAGTCATCAGTTACTACTTCCACACAGGCTCAACAGGCAGTGGAACAGCCACAACAGGAAAGAACTGTTAATGACATAAACAATTGGACTACAAATACAGATGCACACTTATCAATCGAAACGATGTGGCAACCGACACCATACACAGCTGAAGAAGAAACTATCATGACGGAACTGCCAACTGCACTAACTGATTTAATGCGATCTAAACAGGTACATCCGTCAGAGATTCAAATGGCAGTTGGCAGAAAAGGATATTTCACATCCGATACACCGATCAAAAATTATGATCCTGAATTCGTTCAAGGCTGTTTGATTGGTGCTTGGCCATCCGTTATGCAATTAATTGAAAATGATAGAGAATTGCCATTTTAAAAAATAAGAAAAGGAGAAAACAAAAATGACACAGTACAACAACAATTATCAACAACCATATGCCCAAGGAAGCTATGGCCAACAAAACACGCAACAAATGGGTGGTGAATTAACAGACGGTATGACCGTTTCTGCCTCAGATTTAGGAGATTACGACAAAGGATATGTTTTACTACCTGAAGGTCAATATCCGTTTACGGTCGTTAATTTAGAGGAATCCCGTTATCAGCCAAGTGCTACTTCTAAAATTGGAGCATGTAAACAGATAACTTTGACTTTAAGAGTCAAAGATCCAGCAGATGATGGAGACGTAGATTTAAAGCACAATCTGTATATGTTCAATAATCAAGGATGTTTAGGTATGATCGCTTCATTTTATGACGCCATAGGCATGCATAAGAAAGGCGAACCGATTACATTCGATTGGAGACAAGATGTCATCATTGGTAAAACGGGAATTCTTGAAATCAGCCACAAAAAGAGTAGGGATGGCAATGCGTTTTATAACAACATTAAAAAATTACTTCCATTTAGCGGTCAAGTTCAACAGCAACCAACAATTAGCAATCCTATACCTAATGCCGGAAACTGGTCTAATGGTCGCTTCTAATGGAGCTTAGACCATATCAAGAAGAAGCAAGACGGGCAATCGAAAAAGAATGGGCGAGCGGAGTCAAAAACACTCTGCTCGTTCTCCCGACAGGGTGTGGTAAAACGGTCGTTTTCTCAAAAGTAATTGAGGATCAAGTAAAAGAGGGTAAGCGTGTTTTAGTGATGGCTCACCGTGGAGAATTACTTGATCAGGCTACAGATAAGTTACACAAAATGACAGGACTCACATGTGCTATAGAAAAAGCCGACCAGTCATGTCTAGGCACATGGAATCGGGTTGTGGTTGGTAGCGTTCAATCACTTATGCGACCTAGCCGCCTTGCTAAGTTCAATAAAGATTATTTTGATGCAATTATTGTCGATGAAGCACATCATGCAGTCTCAGATACTTATACGCGTGTTTTGGAACATTTTGATCAAGCAAATGTATTAGGTGTCACCGCCACTCCAGAACGCTCTGATATGCGCAAATTAGGCAGTCTATTTCAATCATTAGCATATGAGTACTCAATCGTACAAGCAATCAAGGAAGGGTATTTGTGCAAGATTAAAGCACAGACCGTCCCACTCAAGATTGATATGAATAATGTGTCAGTTACTGTAGGTGATTTTTCAGCAAATGAGATAGGAACTGCATTAGATCCATATCTGGAACAGATAGCTACAGAAATGGAAACAGTCTGCAAGGATAGAAAGACAGTTGTGTTTCTTCCATTGATTGCTACATCGCAGAAGTTCAAAAATATTTTGATAAATCATGGATTCAAGGCAGCGGAAGTCAATGGTAATTCAGACGATCGCGAGCAAATTCTAAAAGATTTCAATGATAACAAATACAACGTTATTTGTAATTCCATGCTCTTAACAGAAGGATGGGATTGTCCAGATGTTGATTGCATTGTGGTATTACGTCCTACGAAGGTTAGAAGCCTTTATTGCCAAATGGTTGGGCGTGGAACTAGATTATCTCCAGGGAAAGAAGACCTGCTTATTCTAGACTTCCTATGGCTGTCTGAAAGACATGAATTATGTCGACCGGCAGACATTATCTGTACAGATAAAGAAGTGTCAAAAAAGATGACAGAGAATTTAGCCGAGAGCGGTTGTCCTGAAGACATTGAAGAAGCAGAAAAAGAAGCATCATCAGATGTTCAAATGCAACGCGAAGAAGCACTAAAAGCACAACTAGAAGCCATGAAAAAACGCAGGAGAAGACTTGTAGATCCGTTGCAATTCGAAATGAGTATTCAAGCTGAAGACTTAACAGGATATATGCCGTCATTTAGTTGGGAAATGGCGCCTGTATCAGAAAAACAAAAAACTACATTGGAAAAGTTTGGAATCTTTGCGGATGAAATCGAAAATGCAGGTAAAGCAGCTTTGATTATGAATAGGCTTCAAAAACGTCGTAATGAAGGCTTATCAACTCCAAAACAGATTCGCTTTTTGGAAGGTAGAGGATTTAATCATGTTGGTACATGGAGCTTCGAATCAGCCAATAACATGATCGCGCGCATTTCAGCAAATAACTGGAGAATACCATCAGGAGTCAACCCGACAGAATATACACCAAAAGGAAATTAATTTATGGAAAATAGAATTGAAGATTTAATAACTGCCTTGGAGTATGTCGATCCTCGTAATTTAAACTACCAAGAATGGGTTAACGTAGGTATGGCTCTTAAATATGAAGGAGCTTACGTTGATGTATGGGATAGGTGGTCTTCGCAAGACACAGAACGTTACCATGCCGGTGAATGTGAAAAAAAGTGGAATTCCTTTACTAATGATGGAATAACCGGTAATACCATCTTTAAAATGGCAAGTGAAAACGGGTATATTTCTGCAGATTATCAGCCAATCATTAAAGGTGGTGCACGTGAATTGTTTGACGGTGAAACTGTTGAATTTAACTATCGTGTCATCGATAAGAGCATGATGGATTATGAGAAGTTACCTGAAGTCAAGAATTGGAATCCAGTTGAAGATATTAGAAAGTATTTATCAGTAATCTATGCACCTAACGATCATGTGGCTTATTGTGTCAAATGTTTCCAAGATCAGGATGGTAAGTATCATCCTGGTCAAAGAAACTATGACAGAACTGCCGGTAGATTAATGGATGAATTAGACCACGCTAACAAGATTGAAGATGTGTTCTATGATTACGACCACAATTGTGGCGCATGGATTAGTTTCAATCCTATGGATGGTGGCGGTTGCAAGATTGACAATATCACAGATTTCAAATATGCACTGGTTGAATCAGACACCCAAAATATCGACATGCAGTACTCGCTTATGACAAAGCTAGAATTGCCAATCGCAGCTTTAGTGCACTCAGGCAACAAGAGCATTCATGCAATTGTGCGTATCGAAGCATCTAATGAGAAAGAGTATTCAAGACGAGTAGATTACTTATTCAAAGTATGCAAACAAAATGGTTTGGATGTAGATACATCCACTAAGAATCCAAGTCGACTAAGTAGAATGCCTGGCTTCGAACGTGGCAATAATCGACAGTATCTAATTGCAACCAACATCGGTAAGGAGTCCTGGAATGACTGGGTAGAATACATCGAATCAATTAACGATGATTTACCTGATCCAGAGAGCCTTGAAGACGATTGGAGTAATCTTCCCGAATTGGCACCTTGTTTGATCAATGATGTGCTCAGACAAGGCCATAAGATGCTTATAGCAGGGCCGTCTAAGGCGGGGAAGTCATTTGCTTTGATTGAATTAACTATAGCCATCGCAGAGGGCTATAAGTGGCTCGATAAGTGGGATTGTGCACAGGGAAAAGTTCTATATATAAACCTCGAATTGGATCGTGCTAGCTGCTTACATAGATTTAAAGATGTGTATGAAAAGTTAGGAATTCAAAGACCAAACCTAAGAAATGTTGAAATTTGGAATTTGCGTGGTAATGCTGTTCCAATGGATAAGTTAACACCAAAGTTAATTAGACGTGCACAGAAAAAGAATTACATTGCTGTTATTATCGACCCAATCTATAAAGTTATTACGGGTGATGAAAACAGTGCCGAGCAAATGGCGAAGTTTACCAATCAGTTTGATAAGGTTGCTAGTGCATTGAATTGTGCTGTTATCTACTGTCACCACCATTCAAAAGGTTCACAGGGTGGTAAAAAATCAATGGATAGAGCTAGTGGTTCAGGCGTATTCGCACGCGATCCTGATGCAATGATAGACCTCATTCAAATACCATTGACAGATGGTGTTATCGAACAGCAAGTTAACAAAGCGGTATGTGATGAATGGGCAAGAACAATAAAACAATACAATCCGGAATATTATGAAACCATTCCATATGATGATTTTATGAGCCGTAAGCAATTAGGAAATCAACTTTATTACGCAGTAGTAAAACCAAAAATATTAACTGATAAACAGGTTGAAATCATCACACAGCAAGCCGAATTAAAAGCCTCACAAATGACAGCTTGGCGCGTAGATATGACACTTAGAGAGTTTCCTAAACCGCAACAAACTGATATATGGTTCAATTATCCGATTCATACAGTTGATACAACGGGGGTGCTTGCAGATATACCGCTTGATGAAGAAACATCAGGATGGAGAAAAGGAAAGCCTTTAACTCAAGAAGAAAAGAACAATAGAAAAAGAGAAAAACAGAAAAACGAGAAAGCAGAACGTGAAACACAGTTTAACTTAGCATTCGAAGAGTTATCGTTCGAACATGGTGAAGTAACAATGCAAATGATGGCAGATAAGCTTTTACTGAGTAAAAAAACCGTGCAAAGAAGATTGAATGAACTCAAAGAAAAATTCAAAACAATCGAAACTCCAGGCAAAGATTCTGTCATTGTCAAAACCCTAGACAGTATGGACAAGTAATCTATTTGTCCATACTAAAAACAACCTTGGACAGTATGGACAAATTATTGCGATGTCTATACTGTCACCCTGGACACGGACAACCTATATATACTACGTATATATAAACGTCTGTCCAGGGACAGGGATGTAGGGAGATTGGACACAGGTTGGCTTGAAATTGCCAACCTTGTGTTCCAAACATCCCAACACCATCCCTTACGCGAAAACAGAAAGAAGAGGATGAAAAATATGGAAAATAAAAACTGCTATTTGATTAAAACAATAACAGGTAATTTTTATACAACGAATTTCTTAAATAAAAATGAAACAAATAGATTTATTTTTGAATTTAAAAATGAACAGTTTCTTGAGATTATCGATTCTGAAAAACGCATTGTGATTTTAAACAAAAATCAAATTGAATACATAAAAGGCTTAATTGTTTGTGAGCAAGAAATAGTAAAAGGGAATTTGAATAAAGAAGAATTGGATTTTTTAATTGGTCTTGGATTTTTGTTTGAAGGATGAGAAATAATCATGCAGATATTTTTACAAATGATTCCGCCGACTACTACGGCACAACAAAAAAAGGTCAACTTCAAGACCAAGACTATTTATACAAATAGCAGCGCAGTCGACGCAAAAAACAAGTATCGCGCTCATTTAGCTTCGTATGTTCCTGATAAACCGCTTGATGGTCCAATTACGTTAAATATCATCTGGGGCTTTCCTGCTGGCAAACACAAAAATGGTGAGCCATGTACAAACAAACCCGATTTAGATAATGCGAACAAGATGCTACAGGACGTAATGCAAGAACTGGGATTTTTCAAAGACGACAAGAATATCGTCCAGCTGAATCTAAGTAAGATTTGGACTTGGCATCCCGGAGTAATGATAGAGCTTAAGAAAGTAGGTGAAAAATATGAGTAAATATCAAGAAGCGTTGGATTATTTAGTTGGCGAGTTGAAAGGCTGTGATGAGGCTATAAGCGATCCTGAATATCGTCAAGAGTTGACAGCCAAAAGAGAAGCCGCCGAAAAGGAATTGCAAAAATTGATTGATGAGGTAGGTCATAAAGAGATCATGAGCGGAAGAACCCTTGTCGGATGTTGGATTCCAGTTAACGAGAAATTACCGGCAAATGAAGACAAGGTTCTAATCTGTACGATTACGAAAACCGGAAACAAAAACATTTTAGTCGGATATTATTCTCCGGATCTCAGAAGATGGGTATGCGGCATGAATAGTAATGTTATCACATGGCAACCATTACCGGAGCCATATGCGGAGATAAGCACCAATGACTGACTACTATGAAGATCGTGATTCTATCCAACAAGTTGATAGAGAACTTAGAAGCTATTATTTCTACCTTCAGAAGATTGAAAGACTTCAAGAAAAGATATATGAGATTGACGTGAAGCTAACTTCTGTAGGCAGTCCGCCTATTAGAAGTTTGGAAGAGGCTAAGTATCAAAGGGGAACAAGGATATATAGCGATGTCAATTTACTTGAACTTTTTGAAGAACAAGACGAGTTGATTAAGCAAAAGCAAGATTTGATTTACTTAGTTAGTCGTATGCAAAAACGATTGTGTCGATTGTCTGATGAAGAAATGAAATTGATTGAACAGCGGTACAGATTCAAGAAAACTTTGAGGGAATTGGCAGTAGTTGAATATGGCGGCAAAAGCACGATGTCTAGAAGATTAGATGAAATTTTAATAAAACTCAAAAATGATGTAGAATTCTGAACATTAGATGTTAAAATTTAGATGAAAGCGGAGGAGGCATTATGGAAAAGAAAGGTTATAAAGCAAATTACGTTGCTAAATGGTTTTTAAATTATAATCGTTTGATTATGAGTGAAAGCGATGCGGATTTGATTTCAAATTTGAAATTACAAAAACTTTTGTATTATGCGCAAGGTTGTTTTTTAGCTTGTTTTGATAGACCACTTTTCAATGAGCCAATCGTTGCATGGGAACATGGGCCAGTTGTTGAATCGGTTTATCAGGAATACAAAGTTAATAGAGCAAACGGAATCGTTTTTGATGAGGATTTTATTAATGAGTTTGATGATGAAGAAGAGAGTTTGCTAGAAGAAGTGTATAACACTTTTGCTAAATATTCTGCTTGGGGTCTTAGAAATATGACACATCAGGAAACACCATGGATAAATACTCAACAAAGTGGTGAGATTTCTCAAAATAGTATTAAAAAGTATTTTAAAGAACACTATATTGCATAAACAAGGATTGTTTTATTATGGGAAAATTAAGGGGGCCAAAAGAATCGAATCAAATTAATTCCAATCCTGCTATTTTAGGTAAAAGATGTAAACAGTGGGAGGACGATGTACTGTTAGAATTTGGAAGCATTACATCTAAAAACAAGTATTCCTTTGAAGCACTTAAACGTGAAAAGAAAAATAATAGTAAGGCAATAGAAGAATTTATGGATTTAATATTAACTATTTCACAATCAAATTGGAAAGATCTTGGTTCCCGAGGTAAAAGAACAAAAGGTGGATTTGAACTATTGGATTACGGTGATTTGAATTCGGAAATAATAGATAACTATTGGAAAAGTACAAATAAATCTTTTGCTAAAGATAGAAAGATTCATGTTTTTAGGTTTGGTTGTACGGACAAATATCGTATGATAGGGTATAAATCTCATAACTGTAATAGAGTTTTACATATACTGGGGTTTGATTTAGATTTTTCATTATACGATCACGGGAAACATTAATTTTGGGACATGTCCCACCAATTTTGATGTTATAATGGGCATAGGGCAAGAACCACGAGTAGAGCACTTGTGGTTTTTTTCTTGCATGAAATCGAGGTCACCAGTAACTTTTATTCATAAGAGTTTATCCTTTAATTCACTCTGTTTTGGTATGTCTTTGTCCTTTCTGGCTGGTGGCTTCGGTTTTGTGCAAGAGAGTTTGAGTTCTTAGAAAGGGGGGTAAGTTTATGGGTGTATTAAAAAATGCAAGGAAGGAGAAATACGTGCAAGGCCTTATTAGCGGTTTGTCACAGCGAAAGGCCTATCTTGTGGCTTACCCTAAAGCTTCTAAATGGAAGAGTGAGACTGTCGATAACAAGGCATCTAAGCTGTTAAGGGATGATGAGGTTTGGGCTAGGTATGTAGAGCTTCAGGAAGAGAATGCAAAAACGGCAGGATTGACTCGCGAACGTAAGAAGGAAATTCTTAAAAGGCTGGCCGAAGATGAGAGTATTAGTCCAAACGAGCGTATCAAGGCTATTGATGTCGATAACAAGATGGATGGCGAATACGTCAGCAAGGTTGACCTATCAGGCTCTTTAGAAACAAAGCAGTCTAAGGTTGATGATGTAATCGAACAATTGAAGGTTGCTGATGAAGAATGAGCGATTTGCGATTAATTCTATCACCTAAGTTCAAAGCATTTCTAAAGCATGATGCAGAACTGGAAGCACTTGAAGGCTCAACTGCTGCAGGCAAGACAACCGTCGGGGTCTACAAGTTTATCTTGAAAGTTTGGCAATCCCCTAAGAAGATTCACATCATCGCAGGTGATGATACAGGTACGGTAGAAAAGAACCTGATTAATAAAGACCTAGGGATTTTAGATGACTTTGGCGATCTTGTAGAGTACAAAGGCAACGGATCAAAAGAATACAAGATGCCACACTTAATCGTGCACGCCACAACTGGAGATAAGATTGTCTTTATAGTTGGCTATTCTACCAAAGAGAAGTGGAAAGATGCGTTAGGTGGCCAGTATGGATGCCTACTTATTGACGAGGTAAACACAGCAAACATGGAATTTGTGCGCGAGTCTATTATGCGTGCAGACTATACCATGATGACATTGAACCCTGATGACCCATCACTCCCTGTATACAAAGAGTACATCAATCGTTGCCGTCCCATTCAGAAATGGACAAAAGAAACACCACAAGAGATTCTAAATGATTTAAACGAGCCGGAGCATCCAAACTGGATACACTGGTTTTTTAACTTTGATGACAACTATGGATTATCTGAAGAAAAGAAAACTCAGATTATTGAATCTGTACCAGTAGGCACTAAACTCTGGAAGAATAAGATCAAGGGGCTTCGTGGAAGGGCCACAGGGCTCGTTTTTAGCAACTTTGAGCGCAAGACGAATGTTATCACGTACGAGCAACTAATCGCTCAAATAGGCGGCAAAGACAAGTTCAGGAAGGCCTTTAAGGTTTTCACGGTAGGCATCGATACAGCCTACTCACAAAAGTCACCTGATACGATCGCCATGCTGTTTCAGGGAATAACGTTTAACGGTAAACTGATAACGCTTGATGAAGAAGTTTACAACAATGCAGATCTGCAGATTCCGATTGCTCCAAGCGACACAGTACAAAGATTAGTTGACTTTGCGGAAAGAAATCGAGAGAAGTGGGGATATGCAAAGTACATGTTCTTGGATTCGGCTGATCAAGCGACCTTCACAGAATGGCAGAAATGCAAACGCTTGAACGGTAGCATCTACGAGGTGATACCAGCCTACAAGAAAACAAAGATTATCGACCGCATCAACTTGCAGCTAGGATGGATTGCTAAAGGTGATTACCTGGTATTAGACCACTGCAAGAATCACATCCACGAAATGGAAGTCTACAGCTGGAAGGAAAACAAATATGAACCTGAAGATGGTAACGATCACACGATTAATGCAAATCAGTATGCATGGTTGCCATTTAAGAGAGAAATAGGAATTGGAGGAAAGTAACCAATGGGTATTGGAATGAACATCAAGCAAGCTATTCAATCATGGCTTGAAATAAAACCTGCTGATCGAGAAGGAGTAACGATTGATGAAGCTTATGATTATGAATTTAACGCAGGAATCAACCGAGTATGGATGCGTGGTCAGCCAGCAGAATTATCGGCGCTCTATAAGCAAATAAAGGGCGCTGGTAATAAGAATGCAACATTCTGGGGAGCAACGCCGTCTACACCTATTCACAAGATTCATACAGGCTTGCCAGGATTAACGGTAAGAGTGCTAACGGATATTGTTATTCGTGATTTGAATAAAATCGAAGTCAATAAGCGTAATGACGAATGGCAGAAGATTGCAGATGATAACAATCTGAAGAAATTATTCAAACAAGCGATTAAAGAAACTTTGTTTGTTGGCGATGGCGCTTTCAAAATTTCAGTCGATAGCGACATTTCAAATGAGCCAATCATTGAGTTTTATCCAGGAGACAAGATTGATTTAATCCACAAGCGTGGAAGATTAGTGGAGATTGTTTTTAAGACTGTTAAGATTCAAGAAGGCACAACACGTAAGTACTTACTAAAGGAACGCTACGGGTATGGCTATGTTAAGTATGAGCTATTTCATATCAATGGATATAGTTTGGGTAAGACGGACCTTTATGAGCTAGAAGAAACAAAGGACCTAGTAGATGTGCAGTTTGGCGGATATGATGAGGAAACAAAAACAAAGGGAAGCTTTATGATGGCAATCCCTTTTTCTATCTTTGAATCAACCATGTACAAAGGTCGAGGTGAATCAATTTTTGATAAGAAAAAGGATTCATACGATGCGCTTGATGAGGTTGTTTCGCAATGGGCAGATGCAGTTAGAGCAGGGCGTGCGACAAAGTATATCCCTGATTCGTTAGTGCCTAAAGGCGCTAATGGAATGGACCTTCTACCAAATGACTTTGATGATCGCTTTATAAAAACAGGAAACGCTATTGGTGAGGATGCAAAACAGCAAATCAGCGTTGTACAGCCTTCAATCCCAACAGAGAACTATCTGCAGAGCTACATTACTTATTTGGATCTATGCCTACAAGGCTTGATTAGCCCGTCAACATTAGGCATTGATACAAAGAAGTTAGAGAATGCCGAAGCACAGAGAGAAAAAGAGAAAACAACTCTGTATACAAGAAATGCGATCATTGAGGCCTTTACAGAGATGGTTCCTAAGCTAATTACAAGTGTGCTTATGACGAAAGATGGTATGACAAATAAGGGATTGTCACAATTGCTTGACATCGACGTGAATGTTGATTTCGGTGAGTATGCAAATCCATCGTTTGAGGCTGTTGTCGAAACTGTCACTAAAGCTAAGCAAGGCGGAGTAATGTCAATTAGAACCGCGCTAGACGAGATGTATGGCGAATCTAAAGAAGATGCTTGGAAAGATGAAGAAGCACAACGTATTGCTGAAGAGAGCGGAGCGGTTGATCTGCCTGAGCCAAACGTGCCAACAGACATAGGAAGCGGGATGGGCTTTAGCTAATGGCTGAGTACGATATAGCCGAGGCGCTTCGACGCATAGAGCTAGAGCTTATCGGGTCGATGAAGCGGAACTGGGAGAAGCACAACCTTGAAGAAAAAGAGACGGGCTTTACTTGGTCAAGATGGCAAGCGGAGCAATTAAAAGGGCTTGAGGACTTCAAAAAGAAGAACCCCAAGCTTTTTTCAAGCCGTTTCCAAGCCATCAATGAGAATTTCTTGAACACCCTGCTAAGTCAACGAGAGACTAACTTTTTCGGTGTCAACCATGACAGAATGCGGGCTTTAATTAAGGCCTCCACGCACGACCTCGTTAAAGCTGAAACGGCCATGTTACGGACGACTAACGACGCCTATCGTAAGGTCATATACAACGCTCAGGTTTATATGGCCAGTGGTGCTGGGTCGCTTAAACAGGCAATAGACATGGCTAGTGATGACTTTTTGACGAAAGGCATTAACTGTGTGGTCTATAAAGGTGGCCGTCGGGTTAACATAGCCACCTATGCCGAGATGTCGCTAAGAACGGCTAATAAGCGAGTGGCTCTATATGCAGATGGTGCAAGACGCCAGGAGATGGGAATACATACCGTCAAGGTATCGAAGTATGGAATGTGTTCTAAGACCTGTCTACCGTGGCAGGGCAGAGTCTATGTTGATGATGTATATAGTGGTGGTACAGCGGACGAAGCTAAGCAATTGAAACTTCCTTTATTAAGTGAGGCTATACACGGTGGACTATTTCACCCCAACTGTAAACATCAATTAAGTACCTACTTCCCTGAGGCCGATGACGAAGACGACGACGACTTAAGAACACCATCAGGTCAAGTGTCCTATGAGAACCCACCAGGAACACAAGAGCACCACTACCTCCAACATCAAATTCAAAGAGAAAGACGCCTACAGATTGGCTCTTTTGACGAGAATAAGATACAGGAGCACGCGAACAAAGAGCGAAAGCTGGTTGATTTAGATGAAGCATACCTGAAGCAAGCGGAACAGTATGCAGAAATCAAGAATGAGAGAAGAGAGTTGTATGAGAAAAATATCGAAAAATTAAAAGACATTCCAAAGACACTTTCCAATTTTGTTAAAGATGAGAAAAGATGGATAAAAGAAAAATATTCAAATATATCACAAGAAAAGATACAGATTATTGAAACGAAACTAGAAAAGCTGTTCAGTAATTGCGAATTACACATGGCGGTAAGTCCTGAATCATTAGATAAAATTGTTGATGAAGGGTTTAAGAATGCTCAAGAAGTCGGGAAATATCCGAAAAACATATTAAAATTCAGAAATGAAACTTCAAAGAATTTATTTGGGTATGAAGAAAAAATTAAGAAAAACGAATATGAAAAATATGGTTATTTAGGATGTAGAGATTTTTTGGAAGACGCAAACACTGCACGTGTTGATCAATATGGCGGCATTATTGTTAGATTTAATAAAGATAAAATGGGAAGCAATGTTACATATACTGATCAGGATAGCTTGGGCTATGGTAGTGCTAGTAAGATACATGCTGGATCTTGTAAAAATGGTATATCAGTTGCAGGGGTTGACCCACGAGCAACCAATGAAATGTATGAAGTGCTAAATCATTATTCTGAAGAAACTTTAGATAATCCACATAAGATTATTAAAGAGTATCAGAAAAGTTCCCATAATATGCAAGCGAGGTATTTTGAATTACAGTATCATGGCAAGGTAGGGATTGATAAAGTGGAATCTATATTTATAAGAAAAGACGTTAGCGTACCCCAAGAAACTATTGGTAAATTAAAGAAAAAAGGTATTACAATATATGTAGAGAAAGGTGGCGGTAATGTTGATAAGCTGTAAAAAAATACTGGGCTATAATGGTCGCGCAGTTGTATGCGAGATTGAAGGCGATGAAGCATTCGCAAAATATGCATGTGTTTTGACTACGGCATATCCTTCATCAAGTGCAGATATATGGGTTGACTTAAGTAATCATCTAGAAACGTTTTATCAACATGATGATTTTAATGAGCCTTTTACAAGTGATTTATTGCCATTAGTCAATGAGCGATTACAAAAAGCGATAGAAACTGATCATTATCAGAGTTTTATTGAAGCGATAAAAAAAGGCGAGCTAGTGGATGTTTTTTAAGAAAAACACTATATTTTTCATCCAAAAAAACACAAATTTTGTAAAAACTATAATTGCGTTGTAAAAGTGTATAAAAAAAGCTAACCCTCTGTACGAACGCAACGCGTTAAGTGTACGGCGATTAGCTTCTTCGCCATCAATATATCACTTTGTGTCTATTAGTCAAGCACCCTGTTAAGAGTGCTTTTTTAGTTAATGAAAGGAGAAAGGGAATGAAAGTCGAATGTATTCAATCCTACTTTGATAGGTTGCTAGATGAAACCATTGAAGCCGGAAAAGAAATTGAATGTGATGAAGAACGGGCAAATACTTTAATTGCATTCGGTGTGGCTAATAAACTAGAGGAAAGTTCACCAGCCACTAATGAAACAAATACAGAAGTTAAAGCAACTACTGGCGGATGGTTTAGGTAATTGTTTTTTATGGCCAATCACGACAAGCCATTAAAAAAGGTGCGTGTTTTTTTATGGGAGACACCCAAAAACAGGAGGAAACTATGGAACAAGTTTTTTTAAAGTATCCGCTTCAGATTCAGTATTTTGCTGATGATGGAGCACAACCAAACACAGGAGATGGAAATAACAACAATGGTGCTTCACCTAGCGCGCAAGGGGCAAATTCAAGCGTTTCTATCGACTACGACAAGATTGCTGATGTTTTAGACAAACGTGGATCACAAGCTCAATATGCTGCCTTGAAAGGATATCTAAAAGAGCAAGGAGTATCTGCTATTGAAATGGATAAGGCAATCAAAGAGTTCAAAGATAAGAAAGAAGCAGACAAGCAGTCTAAAGAAAAGGAACAAGCAGATATGCTTGCAGAAAATAAGCGCTTAAAGCTGCAGATTCAAAATATCGAAATCGATAAGAAGATTTCAGAATTTGCTGAAGGTGTTAGCGCTGAAAAATTACCTTTCTTAGCAAAACTTATTGATCGTTCCAAGTTGTTAAACGATAAAGGGGAAATTGTTGAAGACAGTGTTAAAGCTGCTATCGAAGAAGTTGTGAAGGCATTCCCTGATTTCAAAGCACAGGTAGGAGCGACAGTACAGGGTTTCACAAAAATCGGAGCAGATGGCTCCAATTCAAAGGCATCACTGGATGATGTCCTTGCCAAAAATTTTGGTGTTAAAAAATAGGAGGAATATTAAATGCCAAATACAATCGAATATGCAAAGAAGTATGTACCACTCTTAGATCAGGTTTATGCACTCGCATCATTAACAGCCGATCTAGAATCTGATCCAGAACTAGCTAAAGAAGGAGCAAATGCGAATGAAATCGTTATTCCTAAGTTAGAGATGGATGGTTTAGGAAAGTATGACCGTAACGAAGGCTATACAAAGGGCAATGTTAAGTTCAAGTATGAAACTGTTAAGTTCAACTATGAGCGTGGTCGTGCATTCAATGTAGACAACATGGATGAAGAAGAAACAATGAATGTGATTGCTCCAAAGATTATGGGAGAGTTCACACGTACAAGGGTAGCTCCTGAAGGAGATGCATTTACTTTTGCCAAGTTAGCAGGTAAGACAGGCGTTTCAAGTGCAACTGGTGC
Organism: Bulleidia extructa W1219; assembly: GCF_000177375.1. Taxonomy (GTDB): domain Bacteria; phylum Bacillota_I; class Bacilli_A; order Erysipelotrichales; family Erysipelotrichaceae; genus Bulleidia; species Bulleidia extructa. Next base: position 107,212 of record NZ_ADFR01000009.1, on the reverse strand, counting down.
ATTAGCTACTGGTGAAGCTGTGGTTAAGGCGTTACGTACAGCATCTACAAAGATGGATGAAGACCAGGTTCCAACAGAAAGCCGTATCCTTTACATCACGCCTACATTAAAGGGCTTGATTGATGATCTAGACACAACAAAGTCTAAGGCTGTTCTAAACAAGTTCTCAAAGGTTGTAGAAGTTCCACAAGCTCGTTTCTACACAACAATTGATTTACTTGATGGGAAGACTGGTGGAGAAGAAGCGGGTGGTTTCAGAAAGAACACAGCCGGTAAGGAAATCAACTTCATGATTGTTGAAAAGTCTGCAATCTTAAAGTACAACAAGCACATTGCACCAAAGATTGTTACACCTGAACAAAACCAAACGGCAGACGGTTACATCTTCGGATACCGCAAATATGGCTTAGTTGATGTGTATGAAAACAAGCTTGCTGGTGTATATTGCCACCATGCTGCATAACAAGGAGGTACAGATTATGGCAGAAACAGTAGGAAAAATCTTCGTTAAAGAAGTGGATACAGAAGCGGTTGAACAAGTTGAGCCTATTGAGCCAATTGTTGAACCGGAGATTCAGCCTGAAATCGAAGAAACAGGTAAAAATAGTAACAAGAAATGAGGTGATGTAAATGCAATACGTCGATAAAGCGTATTACAAGGGCACCTATAACGGTATTATCTTGACTGATGATAATGCCGATAGATACTTATCGATCGCTTCCAGACAGGTTAATACGATCTGTAGAGGACAGATTGAGGGGATGGGCTTTGACAACCTGTCTCCTTTTCGTAAGTCTTCCATCCAAGAGGTGATATGTCGACAAGCAGAATTCCTTTATCAAAACGAAAGCATGTTAGAAACGTACTTGAACAGTTACGCTATCAACGGTGTAGTTATGCAGTTTGGACAGGCGTGGAATCTACACGTGGAAGATGGAATTGCGATGCATAGAGAGTTGTATCAGGTATTACTTAGAACTGGGCTTTGCTATAGAGGTTTTGGTTATTATGGGTAACTGGCCTTCCTTGGTATTGCCACAATTCTGTAAAACACCAATTCATCTGGTATTCCATCAAGAAGGAATTGATGAAGACGGAGCACCGGTCAAAGCTTTAGAGTTGGATGCCTTGTGCAATTATCAAGGCTCTGCAAAGCGCGTACGTACCGATAAAGAGACGTTTGTGCAATTGACGGGTATTTGCCTATTTAACGGAGATGTAGCCCCTAGCGTGCTTGAAATTGGCACAGGCGAGGCGGTTATCTTCGGAGAGAAGAGGACCATCGTTTCTGGGAAGAAGGCACGTAACCCTGATGGTAGCGTGAATTACTGTGAGGTGGATCTTGGGTAAAGTAACAATCAATTATAGGAACATAGCTATCTTAAAAAGAGGGTTTCAAAAAGCGATTGGTTTAACCGCGGAAGCTATCAAAACTGATGTGATAGATAAGCAGATGATACCTTTTGATAAAAGTACGCTTCAGGAATCCACTTTTATTGATGATAAGCGAGACCCTAATAAGGCCTATATAGTGTCATCAACTCCTTATGCGAGACGACTATACTATCATCCGGAATACAATTTCCAGAAAAAAAATAACCCCAATGCAGGTGGTAAGTGGTTTGAGCCGTGGACCTCTAAAGGTAAATACGCCGGATGGGTAAAACGACGCTTTGAAGCGTTTATAAAGGAGTGTTCGGATGTCTAAAACAATGAGACTTTACGAAGTTAGAGACTGGTTAAAAACATTCAATATTTTTAGCCATTATTACATCGGTAAGTTGGATCAAAAGCCTGATAAGGCGATAGGTGTTTACCAGTTGTCAACTTCTGGTAGTCCGATAACGGCATTAGGCAATAAGTCTTCTTACAACATTAAACGTGCATCACTATTGATTCACTGGAACAACAACGCTAAGGAAACGGATAGTGCTGCCAATGATCTGTTTGAAACAATCATGAATGCAAAACATCCAACTATAGGTGATTGGAAAGTGCAGTTTATTAACATGCTAGTTCCGGAACCGCAAGACGTCGGAACGGATGATAAAGGAATTTATGAATCAGTCATTGAAATTGAAATTTATTATGAAAGGAAGGAATAAATATGGAATATACAGGAGTATTTCCGGTCTTTAACAATCAATTCATGTTTGATATTGGCTCGAAAGGAACACCTAAAAAAGTAAAGGTTGCAGACCTTGAATCTTTTTCTGTGTCTTTTTCTAATGGAATTGAAACATGGACACCAATGGACACAGAGGGCTGGCAACGTGGTTTAATGACCGCAAAGTCTTTAAAAATTGAATTTAAAGGGAAGAGAAACGTTGGTGATGAAGGTAATGACTTCATTGCCGGCCTTGCTTATAAGACAGGCGCAGATGTAACTATTCCCTTCGAATGGACGATGGTTAGTGGTGCCAAATTAGCGTTTAAAGCTATAGTGGATGTGACATCTGCTGAAGGTGGCGATTCCACAAATGTTGGATCCTTAGAGTTCACAGTTAACTGTGACGGTAAACCAACCTATACGCCAGCAATTTAAAACAAAAAAATAGAAAGGGTATGGGCGGTCATGTGGGCTGCCCTTTTAAATTTACATATGGGAAAAATTATTGATATTAGTTCTAAACTTGTTAACGAACCTAAATTCTTACAAGTTGCAGAAGGAAAGACTTATAAGGTCGATGATCGTAAAAATACAGTATTAAAAATGAATGAATTGTTAGATGGTGGAAGTGCTTCTGCTCATGCTATTGATAAAGCAATAAAGTTAGGCCTAGGCGAAAAAGCGTTTAAAGAAATTGAAGCCATGGATCTATCTATTACAGCGTATCAATCTTTATTTATCGGAATGATGGCATTAATGATGGATAAATCTTATGAGGACATGAATAAAACGTTTCGTAGCTCCACAGAATAATGAAATGTACTATGACTTGTTTGAGGATTGGGATTTAATCGATGCTTCAGTTACTCAGCAATACGGAATCCGTTTAAGATATGAGCCTGAAATGCAGTGGGGAGAGTTCTGTACTCTACTTACTGGATTGAATGGTGATACGCCATTAGGGCATGTAGTTGATGTTAGATCCACTACGGATAAAGAACGCATCAAAAACATGTCTGCAAGCGATAGAAGGATACGTGCTGAGTGGCAGGCAAGACAAGTTAAGAAGCCTATCAATGAAGCAACCTATATGCAATCTATGAAAGCTCTAGAAGAAGCTATGAAAGCATTAGCTTCTTAGAAATGAGAGGTGAAAATGGGAATGGAAGTAGGCTCAGTAGAGCTGGGTGTTAAACTTAATGAAAACCTCGTAAAAGATTCAGCAAAAGTTGCAAATAAAGCTGAAAGTATTCTCACAAACAAATTCAGTTCTATAGGTGCTACTATCGGTAAGGTCTTAGCTTTAGGGGCTTTAGTGAAATTCGGATCACAATGTATTCAATTGGGCTCTGACCTTGCTGAAGTACAGAACGTAGTTGATGTTACCTTTCCGACCATGTCAAAACAAGTGAATGAATTTGCACAAAATGCAATAACCAGTATTGGCATGTCACAAAAGGTAGCTAAAGAGTATATGGGTCAACTCGGTTCTATGGCTCAAGCTTTTGGTTATAGTGAAAAAGCTTCTTTTGGGATGGCAAAAGCTATCACTAATTTAACTGGTGATGTAGCTTCGTTTTATAACCTATCCAACGATGAAGCTTTTACCAAACTGAAATCGGTGTTTACAGGTGAGACAGAATCACTAAAGAGTTTGGGTGTAGTCATGACTCAAGCGGCACTTGATGAATACGCAATGGCTCACGGTTTTGGTAAAACCACTGATAAGATGTCAGAGCAAGAAAAGGTTGCTTTACGCTTAGCCTTCGTGCAGAATGCTTTAGCTAATGCTAGTGGCGACTTTGCTAGAACATCTGATGGCTGGGCGAACAGTACAAGGGTGCTATCTCTTCGGTTCGAGGAATTAAAAGCTACTATTGGGCAAGGATTGATAAATGTATTCACACCCATTATAGCTATCATAAATAGCGTTTTAGCTAAGCTACAAACGCTGGCTAATTATTTTGTCGCTTTTACTAGGTTAATTAGTGGCAAAAAAGGTGCTTCGGATGCAACTGGATCAATGGCTAACAATTTGAAAAAAGCTGGAAAGTCTACTGGTGGCTTAACATCAGGATTAGGCAAAGCTGGTAAAAATGCGGGTAAAGTAGCCGATAATCTGAAAAAAGCAAAAGGTTTTTTAGCTGGTTTTGATGATTTGAACGTGATTAGTAGTACCGATGACTCGTCTAGCAAAGGATCAAAAGGGGTTGGTGCTGGCGGGGCTGATTTTGGAAATATGAATGTTCCAAAAGGTTCAGCCGATTTAAGCGGAGTTGATGAAATCTATAACAGGGTTAAAGGGACTTTTGATAAAATAACTAATTTTTTAGGTAAAAATAAAGTGACGATCACTTCGCTTTTGGGTGGTATGTTTGCCGGCTTTACAGCTTATGAACTACTAAAAAATTGGGGAGCTATTAAAACTGCTTTCAAAGGTATGATTTATAAAATACAGTTTCTAGGTTTATGCTTTAAAACCTTCTTTGGCACTATTTTAAATGGTGGTGGAGTTATGAAAGCCTTTAGTGCTGTTTTTGGGACTTCTTTAGGACCGATAATAGCTATAAGTTTAGCCATTGCTGTGATAACTGCAGCATTGATATACCTATATCAAACGAGCGATAGTTTTAGAAATTTAGTTCAAACTGCATTAGACAGTATTTCCGGGATTTTGAATAGTTTGTGGACTAATGTTTTACAGCCACTAGGCGCTTTTCTGATGGATATATTTAATACGGTGCTAGTACCGTTGGGAACTTTCATAGCTCAAACCTTTGTCAAAAGTGTTGAAGTTGTATTTAGTATACTTATGCAGTTATGGATTAGCGCGCTTACACCTATTGCTAAATTTTTAGTAACCGTATTAGGAATAGCACTTAAGACGGTCATTGATATTTGGGATGAATGGAAGCCAGTCATCGATACGATTTTCAAGGCAATCAACTGGATTTGGATTAACCTTTTATCTCCATTAGCCGATTTCATGAAAGGTGCCTTTATGGAAGCTTTCAAAGTGTTTGGTAACTTTATAGATGAGCTTATCTACAATGCTACAGAATTGTTTAAGGGTTTGTCGGATTTCTTGGTAGGAGTCTTTACTTTGAATGTTGATAAAGCAATGTCGGGGATTCAAAGAATCTTCTACACGCTATTGAGTTTCTTAGAACGGACTTTCGGTATTAAATTTACAGCCGTATTTGATGTTGTGAACGGGGTAATAGTCGGATGGTTCAGTGGTATTAAGCAAGCGTGGGCTGGAATTAAGCAAGTCTTTAGTGGAATTATTCAGTTTATAACTGGGATATTTTCAGGAAATTGGAAACAAGCTTGGAATGGAATTGTAAAAGCCTTTGGTGGTATCTTCCAAACGATAGGAGGACTAGTCAAGGCACCACTTAACGCCGTGATAGGATTAGTGAATGGTGCAATTAATCGAATCAACGGTGTAGGCTTCACCGTACCGGATTGGGTACCTTTTATGGGCGGTAAACAGTTTAGAGTTAATGTTCCGAAAATTCCAATGTTAGCAAACGGTGGGTATGTTGGTGCCAATGCCCCTCAATTAGCACTGATTGGTGATAATAGACATGAAGGGGAGATCGTTTCTCCTGAAAGTAAGATTTATCAACAAACCAAGCGTGCTGTTGATGACGCTTTGATGGCGAGTCAAGGTACAGCTACTGGAACTGATGTAATCATTCAGCTTATGTACGAAATACTTGATACGCTTCAAAACTTAGGAATTGAGATAGATCGAGATAAACTGCTTAAGCTTATAGATCAAAGAAACAAGCAACTAGACTTAGCAAAAGGGGGATAATAAGTGATTACATATGAAGATATTAAAATTAAAGTGAATGGAGCACTACTCCCTACACCTACAAACTTTTCTTTTAGCTACGAAGACTTAGATAGTGATAAATCTTTACGCGATATTAAACGAGGGGTGCTCCATAGAGTCCGGATTAGAGAAGATGTACTTAAGATATCTTTAACATATACACTGGATGAGTTAGATACAATTTCTAAAATCATGAAAATGGTTGAGTCAAAAGATTTTAATGTAGAGACGGTAGATATTAAAACGTCAAAAAGAAAAACGTATAAGATGTACTGTTCAAAAAAGAAATTTCAGCTAATTTCAATTGGAAGAGGTGTCTATGCTAAAGGCTTTTCCATCGATTTTACGGAGTGCTAACACATGAGAATTTATTACATAAAAAAAGGAACAGATACAGCTGAAGATATTACATCCTTAGTTGTATCTTTTAAGTCTTCATATAGCTTTCAAGAAAACCGACTTTTAGGGAACACGCCAAGCCTTATGCTGGATATCGATTTGAATAACGTTGATGGAACTTTAACGGGGTGTGCTGAAGGCACTTTCTATATTGACACTAATCAGATTGACGGTTCAGACATCCCTGCTCAAGAGTTTTTAGTTCAAGAAGCGCCAGAAAAGTACACTAGCAAGATATCTCTTACTTTATATGACAAAATGATTAAATTTAATCAGCCATATAAAAGTGCTTTTAGCTATAAGAATGGCGAATATCCAACCATTTCACAACAGCTAGATGAAATGGAAAACTTATCGGGAATTAGTATAGATAAATCTAACTTGTCGCAATTAGTCTTGAACTCAAAAGCTGAATGGATAGATACCACGATTATTATGCGAAACTACATTGGATGGATAGCTGAATTGGATGGCAAAAACGCTCTTATAGATCGGGCTAACAGAATTGTTTTTAGAAGCCTTTTAACTGCTAATCACGACATCGAATACGCTTCCGACTTTGATAAGACAGATCTAATTACGATATCAAGAGTGGCATATGACGACGGCGTCAATTTGATAGTTTCAGGCAACGACACAGGCAAAACCCTATACATTGACCAAAGTAATTCATATTGCAACAACCAAGCTTATACAGACTCAATACTAGCCCTATATAATGGGCAATCCTTTTATGGCTTATCAGGTCTAAAAACATTAGGTAAAGATGGCGTATGGCTTGGCGATACAGTTACCTATGACGGTCTTAAGTGCATTGTTTTAAGTATTAAACGAGATTATGCCGGCCAAGAATCCGCCTTTGAGTTAGACGGTGAAGTAGCTCTTAAAAATACAGATACAGTGGTAACTAAAGTATCGGATAGGGTGCGGATTAAAAGACTGCAAGTACTTGCCGATCAAACTGAAAATAAATTGTCTATCATATCCAAAGATTTAGAAAATTCAAAAGGCCGTATAGCTGAGTTGAAAGTATCTAGTGGAGCCATCGAATCCAAGGTTTCAAAACTGGCGGGTGAAACTGAAGATACTAGAACTGAACTTAAGACTTTTCAGGGTCAAACGGCTGAAAAATTCAACCAAACTGTTTCTAAAAAAGAGTATGATGGCGCAATATCTGAAATTCAAAAGAATTTTGATGAAAAAGGTATTCACGTTAAGCGAAAAATCAACGGTCAAGAGACTAAAAAGGAAGCCCTTTTGAATGACGACGAGCTTCGCTTTACTAGAGAAGATGGAACAGATGCGGTTCGAATTAACGGACATGAGACCTATTTTGGTAAGTATGTTACCTACGGTTCACACCGCTTTGAAGCTTTTTATGGCCTTGAATGGGACGATGATTCCGTAGGCGGAGTTAATGAGAACAACAGAATCGTCGGTACAGGCACGTTTTTAACTAGAAATGAAGGTAAGTAGATATGTTGATAAGTACAACTTGGAAAACATTAACAACAGCAAAAGCTGGCAGTAGTTCCAATATTGAATGGGCAGTTGAAGCCCGCTTGCTTAGTCAAAATAAGTTTGATAACTCCTCTTCCTATGAGCTTAGACTAACAGCTAAAGCTCTTAGTGGTAGTGGATCATCCAGCGGTGTGGTTGTTAGCGGAGACATTAATAGGGAATTAGGCTATGTTTCTATCAATTCTAGCGTGAAAGTATGGGCGGTACAACAATTAACAATCAAACACAACTCAGAGGGAGATGCTACAAAAAAAGTAGATGTTAAAGTTACAGCTCATGGCTTTAGTCCACTAAGTACGGGTGTTATGACCGGGGTTTTGGAGTTTCCACAGATCCCAAGAGAAAGCACAATAACCTCTCAATTTGGAGATTATATTGACGGAAAATCGAAAGCCGTCATTTTAGTAACTAAAAAGTATAGTGGCTTCACGACGACTGTTTTGGTTAAGTATGGATCTAAAACTTTAGTTTTAGGAACAAAGTCGAGTGCGACAGATTTTTCTTTCCAAGTTCCCCTAGAGTGGATAAAGGAATTTCCATATAAAGAAAGCGAAAAAGCTTATGTGTACGCTGATACCTATAGTGGAGATACGAAGATTGGTTCTACTACTAGCGATTTCTTTACGGTTTTTAATCCGCCAACTAGAACAGTTCAGAGTACAGGAGCCCCAGTCGGAGAAAAGTTTAATCTAAGTGTTATTAGAAGCCCAAGGTTTGACTTTTTGACAGATAGAATCTATGTAAAAGAAGAAGGGTCAACAGAGGAAATCATGGCTTGGGATAATCCAAGTAGCACTGATCTATCTTTTCAAATTCCACTGGAGTGGGCAGAAAAATTTCCTACCGCTTTAAGTCATAGATGGTATGTGTACATAGACACTTACTACGATGGCTTGAAAATCGGCAATACCAGGCATGATTATGGAACTGTGACAGTTCCTGAAAATGCAAAGGCTGATGGAATCAATCCTAATGTTATTGAGCTTAATGAAAGGGTTCTTGTTAAAGGACACGGCATAACGCTTATAGGACAATCTAAAAAGCGATTGAGTATAAAGGCTATAGCCAAATTAGGGGCTTCAATACGAAGTGTTAGTGTTAAGCAAAATGGCAGCAATATCGCTACTTTAAGTAAAACCATTGGAGATACTTATGAGGGCGAAAGCAAATCTATACTAAATGGATCTTATTTGTTCTCTATTACAGATAGTCGCGGGCTGATGACGGAGGTATTAGTAGAGGAAGCAAGCTATGTATACGCTGATATAAAGCCAGAATTAAGCATATCTAGAAAAGTTCCCACAGCTAATGGTGGAACCTTAAAAGCTACAGGAACAATATTCAATCAGCTTAATAATCAATTAAATATCGAAGTTAGAGCTTATCGGGATAACGCCACTGAAGAGGATAACGCTGTCATTAAAAAACAACCAAAATTTATATATGATCCATCGTCCGTTGATTTTAGTTTTGAAATGGAGCTTGAAAATACCCTTTATGAAAACAACTATACCTTTATCGTTGATTTTAAAGATGATTTCATGGAAGTGTCACAAAGAATAGATTTTCCGAGCTCTATCCCCGTGATGTGGCTAGGGAAAAGAACGGTTCAAATCAACGACTACTTAATGGTTAAAAAGGGGTGTTCGGCTGGTGGTAAACGACTGCTAAATGCAGATAGCTTTATCATCCAAAGTTTTGAGAGTTCAGATGGTGGTCAAATTGATAAAGCGACTGGAATTAGACAGAACTTTGATATCTTATCTCCTACGGGTTATGTTTTACTGGCTCCACTTTTTGCACAAGCAACAAAACATAGGGATATAGCCTGTACCATTGAGAAATTTAGCGGGAATAAAGTTTCGGTTATTGCTCACAACTACAATGATAATTGGGTGTGTCCGGATAGTTATGTTCGTTTGTATTGTTTATTTGTAAAAATTTAGAAAAGAGGAAGAATGAAAATCAAAAATAAATTAATTAAACGTGATTCCTTGTCAGATTTCAAAGAAGTCTTGGACGAATTAAAGCCAAAGACGGTCATTGAAACTGACTTAGGCTATCAGTACTTGGATCGTCTTGAAATTTCAAAAGAAGAAGAAAAGTACGTGCTAAAGTTGGTGCTATTTGAAGCTACTGAGGAACAAATCTTAAAGACTCAAATTGAAAAAGCTAAACCTTTGGTACAGGATACTTTGAAAAAGGCTGATGATGACACCAAACAAAAGTATTCGGCTTTCTATCCAAATTACAGAGACGATAAAGACGGATATACCTACCAAGTTGGCGATCTAAGAAGTCAATACGGTATTTTGTATCGTTGCAAAAAAGTGCACAAAAAGGATTATCAAGCCTTACCACAACTTTTAGGCGAGTACTGGGAATTAGTTAAAAACAAGCCGGATAAGCCAAAGAACCCGAACCTACCAAAAGAAAAGCCCGCCTTTTATGAAGCAGATAAAACTTATGCGATAGGTGATTACGTGCTTTTCGGCGATAAAGTCTATCGAAGAATTAATAAATCCGGTAACGACGGTTCACCATTTAGCGATCCTAAGAACTGGGAACTAATTGGTAAGTGGGAAGAATAAGAAAGAAAGAGAGGAAAAGAATTATGAGTTTAAGAGGTATTGATATTAGTAATTGGAAGTCGGATTTTAACCCAAGTGTAGTGGATTATGATTTTTTAATTGTTCAATGCACATGGGGTGGTGGAGAATTAACAGTCAATGGGATTATTAATTCAGTCTGGCCGGGTGCTGATGGCATGATTCAAAAGTGTTTAGCACGAGGGAAAAAGATGGGCTATATGCACTATATTAGAGGTCGCAAGTCGGCAAAAGAAGAGGCTGAATTCTTCGTGAATAACACAAAAGGATATCTTCATAAAGGGATCCCTATGGTTGACTGGGAAAATGACGACAATTCAGTGTTTGGTGATTATAGCTATCTGTCGGCGTGGGTTGAACGGTTTATTGAACTAACCGGCGTACCACCTATGATTTATGCTGGTGCCAAGGATTATGCGAAGGTAGCGGAAGTTGGAAAACGCTTTAACTGCGGCTTACATATCGCACAATACGCCGACACAGATACTCACATCGGGTATCAAGGGAATCCATGGAATGAAGGGGCATACGCTTGTGCTATTCGTCAATATTCATCCACTACCTACGTTCAAGGATATAGTGGTCGTTTAGACGTCAATAAATTTTACGGTGATAGTGAGGCTTGGGATAAATACGCTAATCCTAAAGGGGCTAAAACAGAAGATTCAACACAAAAACCACCATCTAAGTCCATCAGCGAACTAGCAACAGAAGTGATCGCGGGTAAATGGGGGAACGGTGTGGAACGTAAGGAAAGATTGACTAAAGCAGGATATAACTATGAAGCAGTTCAATCTAAAGTAAATTCTATGTTTAATAGCTCTTCTAGCAGTTCATCTGCTATTAAGGTTGGGGATAGTGTCAAGGTCATCAATCCAGTTGATTACAACGGCACAAGAATTGCTTTGTATTACGATCGCTACACCGTCATGGAATTAAGAGGTGATAGAGCCGTTATTGGTGTGAATGGCACAGTTACTTGTGCTATCAAAGTATCGAATTTGAGAAAGTAAGAGGAAAATAAAATGGATAAAATAGATAGTTTTTTAGGAATGAGTGAAAGAGCCTTTGGGGCTGTCGCTATTGTTTGTGGAACGATCGCCACAGCTTTAGGCGGTGGAGATGTGATGTTGACGGCTTTAATTGCATTTATGAGTATCGATTACATTACCGGGCTCATCACTGCCGGTGTATTTAAAGCTTCACCAAAATCAAAGACTGGGACTTTAGAAAGCCGTGCAGCCTTAAAAGGGTTGTTTAGAAAAGGCGGCATTTTAGTGATTGTGTACATGGCTGTTCAATTAGAAAAAGTAACCGGCATGGAAATTATTAGAAACGCCGTAGTCACCGGCTTTATCGCAAGCGAAGGAATTTCAATTATTGAAAACTTCGGATTGATGGGACTTCCAATGCCCGCCGTTATAACCAAAGCCTTAGATGCTTTAAAACAGAAAGCAGAAGCACAACCTCAAATTAATTCAGAAAATAAAGAATAGTATAGTAAAGCCTACTCCGCATGGGGGTAGGCTATTTTTTATTGCTCTATATTAAAATAAGGAAAGGGGAAAAATGATTTGTTCTCTAAAATGTTCTCCAAAATAGAAAAAATATAATAAAAAGCCCTTAAAATAAGGACTTTCAGAATAAGCTAAAATGCACCGAACAAGACTCGAACTTGCATGAGTTACCTCATACGCCCCTCAAGCGTACGTGTCTACCATTCCACCACCGGTGCAGTGCCATCATTATAGCAAGCTCTCTTTGTTTTGAAAATAAAAAGATGGGAAAGTAGTGCGACACTTGTATTTCAAGGTAAATACGACTAAAATTATAAGGCTTTTATGAGAAAGAAAGGGGCAAAGGGATGGACTATAAAAAAATTATTAATATTGCGGTAATTGCACACGTAGATGCCGGTAAATCAACACTTGTAGATGCGTTTTTACACCAAAGTCATGTCTTCCGAGATAATGAGGAGGTTGCAGATTTAGTGATGGATTCTAACGATTTGGAGCGTGAAAGAGGGATCACTATTTATTCCAAGAATTGTTCCGTCACTTATAAGGACTATAAAATCAATATTGTAGATACACCTGGTCACGCCGACTTTTCTTCCGAAGTAGAACGCATTATTAAGACGGTTGATACAGTTATCTTGTTAGTCGATTCAGCAGAAGGACCAATGCCTCAAACACGTTTTGTTTTACAAAAAAGTTTAGAATGTGGATTAAAACCAATTTTATTAATCAATAAATTAGATAAAGCCGAAGCCAGAGTGGATGAAGTTATTGATGAAGTTTATGATCTTTTCTTAGAATTGAATGCTAGCGATGATCAATTAGATTTCCCAATTTTGTATGGTATCGCACGAGATGGAATTGTTCGATATGAAAAAGAGGACACTAACACTGATATCGTTCCTTTGTTTGAAACCATCATTCATCATACTCAAGCCTATCCGAATTTAATGGAAGAACCCCTTCAAATGCAAGTATCAGCATTAGCTTATGATGATTACATTGGTCGATTGGGAATTGGGCGTGTCTATAAAGGAACGTTAAAAGCAGCCAGTCAAGTGACTGTAGCGAATGCAAATGGTACAGTTAAAAATGGTAAAACCAATCAAATTTTTGTATACAAAGGATTGAGTCGTGTGGCTCAAGATGAAATTCAATGTGGGGAAATTTGTATGATTTCTGGCATTTCAGATATCAATATTGGAGATACTTTGTGTCCTATAGGAGCTCCCGATCCAATGCCTGAGTTGAAAATCGAAGAGCCAACATTATCAATGAATTTTATGGTGAACGATTCTCCTTTTGCAGGTCAGGAAGGTAAGTTTGTGACATCCCGTAATATCCGGGAACGCTTGGAAAAAGAGTTGGAAGTAAATGTAGGCTTACGAGTAGAAGATACGGATTCAACCGATACGTTTAAAGTTTCCGGTCGTGGCGAATTGCATTTAACGATTCTTTTGGAACAGATGCGTCGTGAAGGCTATGAAATTGCGGTTTCTCGTCCGGAGGTTATTTTAAAGAAAGAAAACGGACATACTTTGGAGCCGATTGAAGAAGTAGTGATTGATGTGCCTACGGAATACTCCGGTTCAGTTATTTCCAGTCTAAACTTGCGTAAAGGAATAATGCAAAATATGGAGGATATTGGTAGCTATACTCGCATTACCTATTCCGTTCCTACTCGTGGTTTGATTGGTTTCCGTTCAGATTTCATCAATATGACACATGGGGAAGGAACATTAGTTCAACGCCTTTCAGGTTATGAACCATACAAGGGTGAAATTCCACAGCGTGAAAATGGAGCTTTAATTTCTACAGATACAGGTGGAGCCATGACTTATGCTTTATGGAATATTCAAGAACGTGGTCAATTGTTTATTGGGGCACAAACTCCGGTGTATGAAGGCATGATTATCGGTGTGTCGTCTAAGAATATGGATATGGGTGTCAATCCATTGAAAAACAAGAAGATGACAGCTGTTCGCTCAACTGGAAATGATGAAGCGATGAAGCTTGTGCCACCTCGCCAATTAACACTTGAAACAGCGATTGAATTTATCAATGATGATGAATTGGTTGAAATTACACCGGAAAACATTCGTATTCGTAAAAAATGGTTAACAGAAATTGATCGTCGTCGACATGCTCGTGATATTGGTCGTATTGAAAGAGAAGAAGGCAAATAAAAAAGGTGAAACTATTTCATATGTTGGAAAAGAACCTATGGAGTAGTTTTTTATCTATCTGGAAAGATTCTATAAGAAAGTATGTTTTTGAAATTAGAAGTACCAAGATGAAAGCTTCTTCATAATCATGATAAAATTAGGATGATTTTACATAGGAGGTCATGATATGACAGCTTTGGAAAGATTTATTCGTTATATTACGATTCCGAGTACATCCAATCCGAAAAGGGAAGATATAACCCCTTCTTCAGATCATCAATGGAATATGGCTCGTCAATTAGAAAAAGATTTAAAGGAAATTGGTCTAAGCCATGTCCGTGTGGAAGAACATTGTTATGTGTATGCAGAGTTAGAAGCGAATGCGGATGTGAATGGACCAAGCGTTGGATTTATTGCTCATATGGATACAGCACCTGATTTTAATGGTCAAAACATTCACCCAAGAGTTATTGAAAACTATGATGGCGGTGTTATTGTATTGAATGAACAACGACACATGAGCCCGGAAGAATATCCGGCTTTAAAGCGTAAAGTGGGTAAAACGTTGGTTGTGACGGATGGAACATCTTTGTTAGGAGCTGATGATAAAGCAGGAGTGACCGCTATCATGGAAGCTATGAAATATTTAGTGGAACACCCTGAAATCAAGCATGGTAAGATTTGCATTGGTTTTACTCCGGATGAAGAAATTGGAAATGGGCCAAAATACTTTGATGTTGAAAATTTTGGAGCTGATTTTGCGTATACGATAGATGGTGGTGACATTGAAGAGTTAGAAGATGAGAATTTTAATGCGGCCAGTGCTGTGATTAAAATTTCAGGTAACTCTATTCACCCGGGCAGTGCAAAAAATCGAATGATTAATGCAGCAAAACAAGCTTGTGTGTTTCAAACGATGATTCCCGATGCTTTAAGCCCCGAGCACACAGAAGCTAGAGAAGGATTTATTCATTTGCTTGAAGTAAATGGAAATACGACAGAGGCGACTTTGGAATATATTTTACGTGATCACGATTTCAATCGACTTCAAGAACAGAAAGAATTATTAAAATCAGCTTCACAACTTCTCAATAAACAGGTGGGTCAAGAAATTTGCACGGTAGAATTTACCGATTCGTATCGCAATATGAAATTGGTTTTGGAGAAATATCCACAAGTGGTACAGATTGCTCAAAAAGCAATGGAAAAAGTAGGGATACAGGCTGTTCGTACTCCAATTCGAGGAGGGACGGATGGAGCTCAATTGAGTTATATGGGATTACCTTGTCCTAATCTGGGTGCAGGAGGAGCAAATTTCCATGGCCCTTATGAATATCTGGTTTTAGATGAAATGTTAGAGGCCATCCAAGTGATTGTCCAAATTGTGAAAGATGTGGCAGAACTATGATTGGAACTTGTACCTTAAATCCATCTTTAGATTATTATCTGGAATTTGAAAAAGAAATTGAACTTGGTAAAACGAATCGTTCGAACTTAGAATATTATGAAGCTGGTGGAAAAGGAGTCAATGTATCGATTGTTTTGAATAATCTTCATATTCCTAGTCGTGCTTTTGGCTTCTTGGGTGGTTTCACAAAAGACTTCTATATTTCTTTATTACAAAAATATGAACAAATTCGACCTTCTTTTGTTTATATTGATGGAATGACACGCATTAATGTAAAAGCTCATGCCCCAACACATACAAACTACAATGCGGCAGGTCCGTATATTACCCATGACGATATGAAGAGTCTAGCGGAAAAAGTAAGTTCTCTTTATGAAGGGGATTACTTTGTGCTAGCCGGTTCGACCCCTTCTTATTTAGAAAATGAGGTCGTGGATATTTTATGTCATGAGGCAGAAGATGGAGTGAAACTTGTCTTAGATGATTGTGATTCTATGATTGTTGAAAAATCTTTGTCTTTTAAACCTTTTCTGGTGAAATTTAATTTAGAAGAATATCAGGAAAAAGTAGGGCATTCAGTAAGTCGGGATGAATTAGTGGCGCATGGCCAATCTTTATTAGCGAAAGGGGCTTGTCATGTGATCATTCTGGAGAGTAAGAAAAACGCTCTTTATATTAGTGAAGAAGGTAGTTTTAAGGCTCCCTTAAGCGATGGGGAACAGCGAGTGAATACGGTTGGTGTTGGTGATTCAATCGTAGCTGGTTTTTTAATGAATTATCAGCGTTCTTATGATGGAATGGAAAGTTTCCGTTTTGCGGCAGGTTGCGGTTCCGCTACCGCTTATTCGAAAAGCTTAGCAACGATGGAGAGAATCAATCAACAATTTGAAAGCATTGAAGTGACGAGGTTGGAAGATGAAAAAGAATAGTCTTTGTTTTTGGATGGCTATTTGTTTGAGTGCTTGTTCTGCAAAAAAAGGTTATCAAGAGCCAAAGGTGGATACACCGTTGAAAATTGAGTCTTCCGTTTCACTGAAAGGTGATCGTTTAGAGGCGAAGGCTTATGCTAAGCTACAAGGAAAGTTAGGTTCTTTTCAAAAGGTGAGCTTTCAACAAGCTTTGAAGTTCATCCAAGATAAAGGAACAGGTGTGTTTTATTTTGGGAAAGTAGAAAGTCTTTATGATCAAGTGTTACTTCCGGAATTGAACGAAGCGATGAAACGTAGCAATGTAACGGTGTATTACATTAATACCAATGAAGAAATTCAGGAAAAAGAGTATCAAACCATGGTTAAGATTTTAAAACCTTTTTTAAAAAAAGATAAAAATGGCCATTCAATTTTCTTGACGCCGTTTGTAGTGGTTGTTAAGCAAGGAGTGATAGTGGATGGTCAGATTTCGTTGAAGAATAATCAAATCATTAAAGATGAAAAAGATAGTTTGAGTTCTGAGGTGAAAAAAGAGGTTCAAAATCGTTATTTAGAGATGTTTCGAAAGATTGCATCTAAGTGAGAGGGATCAGATGAATATAAAAAAAGTGATATTGATTTTACTGGCACTCAGTTTATTAGGTGGTTGTACCAATAGTTATCAAGAGCCAAAAGTAGATCAAAAAATTGAAGCTGACTATAAGTTGGAACTCAAATCCAGTCAAGCAGATATGAGTGGTTATAAGTGGATTCGGGGGAAGAAAGCTGATTTTAAAGAAGTAAGTACAAAAGAGGCGTTGCGTTTGATCAATGAAAAAGGAACGGGTATTGTGTATTTTGGATATACCAAGTGTGCCTATTGTATCAGGGCTGTTCCGGAATTGAATGAAGCGATGAAGAGAACGGGCGTTTCAGTCTATTATGTGGACACAACGAAGGCAAATGAATTGGATATCAATTCAGCTTTAGCTAAATTATCGCCAATTCTTCAAAAAACAGGGGATAATACCGATGGTTTCTATGTGCCATTAGTGGTGGCGATACGGGATGGTGTTCCTGTAGCGGAACATACCTCTTTATTAAAAAGCTATGAGATTACTAGTGAAGATTCACAGATGAGTGAAGAACAAAAGAAAGAACTGCAAAATATTTACATTCGTATTTTTCAAAAAATCGCAAAGTAAGTCAAATGATGACTTACTTTTTTGATAAAATAACCGGCAAGATAAGCGGTTAAAGGTAGTACAATCGGAACGGGAAGAATAGTATAATATTAGTAAATAGTTAGAGAAATAAACTCCAAAATTGTTCAGGAGATAAGCGAAATAATGAAAACATATCAGGATATAAACAAAGAAACTATTGACAGATGGGTTGAAGAAGGCTGGGAATGGGGGAAATCAATTTCGCATGATGAGTACATTAATGCAAAAAATGGAGAATGGAGGATTTTTCTTACTCCGACTGTTTCAGTTCCACATGAGTGGCTTGGGGATTTAAAAGGAAAAAAACTCTTAGGTTTAGCATCAGGTGGAGGGCAACAAATGCCTATATTTAATGCATTAGGGGCAGATTGTACTGTACTTGATTATTCTTCAAAGCAAATAGAAAGCGAATTTTTAATTGCTGAAAGAGAAGGCTATAATATTAAAGCTATTGAAGGAGATATGACAAAAATTTTGCCTTTTGAAAATGAAACTTTTGATATAGTGTTTCATCCGGTTTCTAACTGTTATGTTGAAGATGTGCAACATGTTTTTAATGAAGCCTATAGAGTTCTGAAAAAGGGTGGTATTCTTCTTGCGGGTTTAAATAATGAGATAAATTACATTGTGGATAATGAAGAAAAAGAAATTATTTGGAAAATGCCTTTTAATCCATTAAAAGATAAAGTGGCTAAAGAATATATGATTAAAGAAAAATCCGGAATGCAGTTTTCTCACAATATGACGGAGCAGATAGGCGGACAATTAAAGGCAGGGTTTACTTTGCTTGATATGTATGAGGATACAAATGGTTTTGGTAGGCTGCATGAACTGAATATTAAAACATATATTGCAACAAAATCAGCTAAATTATAGGAATAGATAAATTTGAAATTGTGGGAGGTGATGACCATGAAAAAAATAATTCCATATATTTTTGTGGTAATAGTATCAGTAATTACGACATTCTTCTTCTTTGCGGCTATGAGTTGGTATCATTTTGGTGATATACCGACACCAACAGTGCTGATTAGATTGGTTTTTTTCTGTGTTGTTTTGATTTGCGTACTGAGTGCTATTACTTACTTCATCAAGAAAAAGAGATGATTATAAACTTCAGTTTGTCTAATTGAATATAACAATTTGAGAAACAGTAAATTGTAAATCAGTTTACTGTTTTTTAAAATCAAAATGTCAAAAGAAAAAGCATCAATAAATAAAAAAAGTACTTAGCAAAACGCTTTCTGGGGAGCAAAATCAAAAAAAGAATATATCCTTGATGAAAACGGAGAAAAAGTAAAACTCAAAAATGGAAATTACAAGACAAGAAAAATCAATACAGTGAATTGGAATGAGCAAGACAAAGCAGAACATTGGCGAAAAGCATGGGCAGACATTACAAACAAATATCTTGAAGAAAATAGCATACAAGAAAAAGTAGATCACCGTTCCTATCAAAGACAAGGCATAGAACAAATACCGACCATTCATTTAGGCGTATCAGCTACCCAAATGGAAAAGAAAGGCATAGCCACCGACAGAGGAAATATCAACCGAGAAATCAAACATCAAAACATGATTTTAAGAGAAATCTCAAGAAGAATAAAAGCCTTGTTAAATTGGATAAGGGGAATAGGAAAAGAAGAAAAAGCAGAAACTGATAATCTCAAATCTACCCTCCAATCCAAAGAAAATTTGCTATCCGTTTTTGAAAATCTTATCCGTAAAAATGCAGATAACCATAATACAGATTTAGAACAATACATCGAAAGCTATCAATTCTTAAAAGAAAAAAACATCATTTCCTTATCTGAACTGAAAGAAAACATAGTTACTTTAAGAGATAAGAACTACAAGACTACAAGAACTATTAAAGATACCGAAAAGAAAATAGATGATAGAGTACAACTTATCGACCACGCCGAGAAATATTTGAAGCATAAAGATACCTATAAAGCCTATACCAAGCTAAAGAAAAACAAACAAGATACTTTCTACAATGAACATACCGCAGAGATTATTTTATTTGAAAGTGCCAAAAAATATCTGAAAGAGCATTTAGGAGAAAGCAAAACCATAAATATATCCAAATGGAAATCAGAAATAGGCACTTTGAGGAAAGAAAAAGATACTCTATATTCTCAAATCACAGATATACGAAAAGAAGTGGAACAGGCTGAAAGTGTTAGAAGCTGTATAGATAAATTACTGCAAGAAAAGAGAGGATTAACAAAGGTAAAGAAGCAAGAGTTAGGGTTGTAAAACTTAGTAAAATATAAATCTAACAATAATAATATTGGGTGAAATAAATTTAATTTTAGCGAGACGGAAGAATGAACTTTGACTATTTTTATAACAGTGAATAGGAGAGATAAGTAGTACTACCATGATTTGGAAAAATATTTAATAATATGACAACATATGTCAAGTTATAGTGGTATAATAATTATAGGAGATGTTAAAACGATGAAAGATAATAGGCTATTTAGGATACTATATTATATTTTAGAAAAGGGAAAAGTTACGGCAAGTGAACTTGCAGATAAATTTGAGGTGTCAGTCAGGACAATATATCGAGATATTGACTCTATCAGCAGTGCAGGTATTCCCATCTATGCGTTGCAAGGAAAGGGTGGTGGAATAGAAATTGCTGAAGATTTTGTGCTTAGTAAATCACTACTGTCTGAAAACGAGAAACAACAGATTATGTCAGCTCTTCAAGGATTGGATAATACCACAATACAGCGTGAGAATGAGCTCCTAACAAAACTCTCTGCACTCTTTAAAATGAAAAATACCAGTTGGATAGAGGTTGACTTTAATAATTGGCAAAACAATAAGATGTATGAAAAAACATTTGATGATATCAAATCTGCAATTTTAAGTAAAAACATTATTTCATTCACATATTTTAGCAGCAATGAAAAAGAAACAGACAGAAGTGTTAAACCTGTGAGATTACTTTTCAAGAGTCAGGATTGGTATCTATATGCCCTATGTTTACTCAGAAATGATTTCAGATATTTCAAATTGTCCAGGATAAAGAATTTAGAAATCCATACTGAAAAGTTTGATGACAACTTTGAAGATGTAATACTCAAAAAAGAAACGCCACATGAGAATACAGTGAATATAAAAGTTAAGTTTGATCGAAAAGTTGCTTTCAGGGTATATGATGAACTAAACGGAGAAATTACAGAAGA
This sequence comes from Bulleidia extructa W1219, assembly GCF_000177375.1. Classification (GTDB taxonomy): domain Bacteria; phylum Bacillota_I; class Bacilli_A; order Erysipelotrichales; family Erysipelotrichaceae; genus Bulleidia; species Bulleidia extructa. The sequence continues at coordinate 86,301 of NZ_ADFR01000009.1, read as the reverse complement.
TAATGACGGAAATTTATATACTGAAATAGAAATACCGAATGACTATAACTTATATAATTATATTTTTTCATTTGGAGATGAAGCAGAAGTATTGGAACCTGAAGAAGTTAGAATGCAAATTAAAAAAATGATAAATAAAATGGCAGAAAAATATATAATATGACAGATGGTGTCAAGTATGGTGAGATATAATTATCTTAAATAAAGATAAGGAGGAATAAAAAATGGATACGAAATATTGTCAATGCTGTGGCATGCCTATGGGAGAGGGAACAGAGCTTTATGGTACAAATTCAGATGGAAGCGTAAATGAAGATTATTGTAAGCATTGCTTTGAGAAAGGCGAATTTACTTTTAAGGGAACAATGGAGGAAATGATTGAGATATGCGTTCCTCATGTAGTCGAAGCCAATAAAGATATGAATGAAGATAGTGCAAGAAAAATGATGATGGAGTTTTTCCCAACTCTAAAGAGATGGAAGGAGTAAAAAATTATGCCAAGACCAACGACAAAAAATGATTTAATGATTGCTGCTAAGGAAAACTATGAAAAGTTAAATTTATTTATCTCAAAGATGACTGAGGAAGAGTTAAATACACCATTTGACTTTTCAAAAGATGAAAAGAAAAAAGAAGCCCACTGGAAAAGAGATAAGAATCTAAGAGATGTTTTAATCCATCTCTATGAATGGCATCAGCTTATTTTGAATTGGGTACATTTCAATCAAAAGGGAGAAGAAAAACCGTTTTTGCCTGAGCCGTACAATTGGAAAACTTATGGAGATATGAATGTAGAATTTTGGAAGAAACATCAAAATACTTCTCTTGAAGACGCAACTAAAATGTTTCATAAATCCCATAGAGATGTTTTAGAGTTGGCTGAAAAATTTACAAGTGAAGAATTGTTTTCCAAAGGCGTCTACAAGTGGACAGGGGGGAGTACACTGGGTTCCTATTTTGTAAGTACCACTGCAAGCCATTATGATTGGGCAATGAAAAAATTAAAAGCCCATCAGAAAAAATGCAAATCAAAATAATTGGAATAGGATAGTAAAGTGCATTTTACAAAGGTAAAAGGAATATTATCTTCAAAAAATGGAATGAATTTGTTCAGAGGCTGCACTCACGGTTGTATTTATTGCGACTCAAGAAGCAACTGCTACCGGATGAACCACAAATTTGAAGATGTAGAAGTAAAGGAAAATGGAATCAGTCTTTTGGAAGAGGACCTAAAACGAAAGCGGAAAAAATGTATGATTGGTTTAGGTTCTATGACTGATCCATACATTGAAGAGGAACTTGGACTAAATTATACAAGACAGGCACTTGAGATAATAAATATGGCTTCGGTGTAACGCTTATAACAAAGTCAGCTAATGTTTTAAGGGATTTAGATTTATTTGAAGAAATAAATTCAAAAGCAAAATGCGTTATTCAAATGACATTAACAACTTATGATGAAGAACTTTGTAAAAAGATAGAGCCTAATGTTTCAACAACGAAAGAAAGGGTTGAAGCATTAAAAATATTGCGTGATGAAGGAATACCAACAGTAGTTTGGCTAACTCCGATACTGCCATTTATCAACGATACGGAGGGAAACATTATTGGTATTTTAAATTATTGCAAGGAAGCAAAAGTGTTTGGAATAATATGCTTTGGTATGGGAGTTACACTCAAAGAGGGAAATAGAGAGTATTTTTATTCGCAGTTAGATAAAAAGTTTCCAAAGCTGAAAGAACGATACATCAGAGAATACGGAAACAATTATGTAGCAAACAGCGTAAACAATAAAAAACTAATGGGTGTATTTCACGAATTCTGTGAGCGGAACGGTATCGTTCATGATAATGAAGCAATATTTAACTATTTGGGACTATTTGAGGGAAAGGACATCTCAAAGCAGCTTAGTTTTTTTGATGAAGTTTGACTAACGGAATTAAATATCTATGATTATGAGGCGATAGAAAAATAAAAATCTATCGTCTTTTTCTTTGCTTAAAATTAAAAAGAAAAGCGTCAATAAATCAAAAAAGGTACTTAGCAAAACGCTTTCTGGAGTGATTGCAAATGTGTTGAAGCATTTGGAGATGTTCTAGAATGGAGATATTATGTTGAGGGAGAAATAGGTTATAAAAAGAGCAATGATTTTTTGTATGGAAAAGAAACTTTGGTCTGAGATGAAAAAATAGACACTGAGGTGCTATTTGAAATCATATATATTGCAAAAATCTTGTCTATATAAATTAGTAGTTTATGTGGATTGATTGGCAGGAAAAAATTGGATGGTGGAAAGCAAGGTTCACTTATCATTACTTTTGATATTATTCAATAAGGTTTGAAGGTATCAACCATAAACAGACATCCTTAAATTATTTGACATTTATAGATTGAATGAGAGCATTCTTTTGAACTAAAGGAACAGGAAACTGTTTCTTAAAACATGGAGGAAAGACAATATGAAGTATATGGATTGGGATAATATGCATACAAGCTTGGAGGCACTATATGTTTTAGACAATGCTTTGACTGCCTCATCAGAAGATGACTTGAGATTGGTCAGAAAGAAGAAACTTGGATCGAATCTCAAATATGTTATTGATAATGGAGCAGGAGATTCATTATCTGTAATCTTTACAGAAACGGCGGTGTTGGTAAAAGGCTTCGCACACGAAAACAGTCTGAATCAATTTACTGCCGACAAATGGAATCAGAACATTATCGATAAGATGTACGAAGGAATTGATGAGAAATTGATAAATCTTTTTTCAGTAACCGAAAGGGATAAGACAACATTTTTCATTTGGTATGATGGAGAAGTTCATCAAAATCAAACGGATGAAAACGATGGAGGTCATTGGTTATTAGGATATGCTTTTGATACGTATGAAAGATTCCGAGAATTTGTTACAGAATATTACTCTATAAAATTCGATGATAATTTGTTGAGAAAGCTATATACAGATTCTGTTTTATCAGATTTAGAATTATCAGAATTGATTGTGGGGTGAATGAGAAGATAAGTATTCGCTGGCCAATATATTTTCCAAACAAAAAAGTTGCTTCATTAAGGGAACCCAGTTTAGAAAGAGGGGGCTGTTAAGAATCTATGTATGATATTTTTGATTATGTGAGATATGAAGATGCGGTGTCAATATATGTCAAAAATATAAGCTGTTTCCACGTTTGAAAAAATGAAAAAGCAAGATGCTTTTGTTAGAAACCAGTAAAGAAAAATAGATTACGGATTTATTTTAAAGGATATCAGATGATTTTTAAAAAATATAAAATAAGCTATATAATGGAATCATGAACCTGATGGCGTATCAAAATAGTGATGGTGAAATAACAATACAGTTAGAATCCATTGAAGAAAGAGGGTGGTTTCATCGGCAACGCTGCTATTCTTTTTCGATTGTCCATCAAAATATTCGTGTTGGTTATGTAGATTATCGAACTGGTCCTTATGAAATTATTTATTATGCCGGTAATATTGGATATCGAATTGGTTTTGCGTATCGAGGACACCATTATGCTTTAAAAGCCACACGACTTTTATTAGAATTTGTGAATGAATATGAACTGGCTTATTCTGTTTTTATCACTTGTAGTCCGGAGAACATGCCTTCTCGAAAAACCATTGAAAAATTACCCACTCGTTTTTTAGAGGAAGTAGATGTGCCTAGGAGCCATTGGCTATATAAACGAGGAGAAAAAAGAAAAAGAATTTACGTGATAGATTTGGTATAATAACTTGCGTATATGCATCGATTATTGAAGATTTTATCGTCAAAGTTAATGTGGATTGGGCCATTGATCCTTATCCAGCTTTATTTATACCTTTCGATTGTGACGGGCACTTCGCATTATAATGGCTCCATTGATCGAATTTTTCGAGCCATTGCTTTAGCTTTTGCGATATATATTATTAACCGACCAAGTGATGCCCGCTATAAAATTGCTTGGTTATTAGTGCTATTAACCTTTCCTTTGACAGGTGTTGCGATTTATTTGTTGGCAGGTAATCGTCGAGTACCCCGCAAGTTAGACAGGGGGACGGTCAAAGCCAATCAAGCCATGAATGATTTATTCACACAAGATGAAACAGCCATCGAACAATTAAAAATTCATTATCCGGAAGAAGAACCTCTATTCCGTTTTGGACGAGATTATGGTGATTTTCCTGTGTATGAAGGGACAAAGGCTACGTACTTTTCAAGTGGTGAAGAATGGGTTATTTCCTTTTTAGAAGATTTGAAATCAGCGAAGCATTTTATTTTTTTAGAATACTATATTGTAATAGATGGCTATCTTTGGGATCAGGTTGTCCAAATCTTGCAAGAGAAAGTCAGAGAAGGTGTGGAAATCAAGATCATTATGGATGATTTTGGAAGTGCTATGTTGCCAATGAGTTACGATAAAAAGCTTTGGGAAATGGGAATTGAAGTATATCGTTTTAATCCTTTACAGCCCGCCTTATCCATTAAGATGAATAACCGTGATCATCGAAAAATTGCAGTGGTGGATAATCGAGTGGCCTATACAGGAGGTGTGAATATTGCGGATGAGTACATCAATCACATTCGTCGTTTTGGGTATTGGAAGGATTCAGCTATTCGCCTAGAAGGAAAAGCGGTATGGTCTTTTACCTGTATGTTTCTAGGTTTGTGGACGTATTTGAAGAAAGATAAAAAACTGTTGCAATACGAAAAGTACGATTTGAAGTATGTTATGGAAAATGATGGTTTTTTTCAACCTTTTTCGGATACTCCGACGGATAGTCAGAACTTGGGGTTGGATATTCACATTAATCTCATCAATTGTGCTAAGAAATATATCTATATTGATTCAGCTTATTTAGTAATTACGGATACTATTCGTGATTTGTTGGTATTGGCAGCGAAAAGAGGAGTGGATGTACGTATCTTAACTCCCCATATTCCGGATAAAGCCTGGGTTTTTCAAATCACTCGAGGGAATTATGAAGTTCTGGTTCAAGCTGGTGTTAAGATATACGAATATACACCGGGATTTAATCATGCGAAGAACATTGTGGTAGACGATGTGATTGGTTTAGTTGGAACTATCAATACCGATTATCGAAGTTATTTTTTGCATTTTGAGAATGGAGTGTTATTTGTGCATCGGCCAACAGCTTTGGCGATGCGTCGGAATTTTGAAGAAGCTATTGCAAAATCAGAATGGATCAGTCAAGAAAAATGTAAAGCCAACATAGTGTTGCGTCTTTTCCGAGATATTTTAAATTTGTTTGTGCCAATGGTTTAGGAGATAGAGAGAATGAAGAAACTGGGATTAGTATTAGAAGGCGGAGGGATTCGAGGAGCGTATACCGCAGGAGCTTTAGCGTGGCTTTATGATCAACAAATTCACTTTGATTATGGGGTTGGCATTTCCTCAGGAGCGATTTATTTAGTGTTGCATTGGGATAATCAGAAACAGTTAGCTTATGATTTAGCAACGAAATACTCTATTGCACCGGAAATTGTTGGTATTAAAGCTTTATTAAAAGAAGGACACTATGTCGCTTATAAGCGTTTGTTTGACTATTATCTTCGCGGGATTGGTCACTTTGACGGAAAGAATTTGGTAGGAAAGAAGGCTCCATTGGAAGTGGGGTGCTATGTACTGGATCATGGACAAACGGAGTACTTCCCTGTGGATGAGGAACTTCAAACGGTCTTGGGTTCGGCTTCTTTACCGATAGCCGCAAAAGTGATTGAATACCAGGGTCTACATTTGTTGGATGGTGGGGTTACGAAGATGATTCCTATTGAAAGAGCCATTGAGCAAGGATGCACTCATATGGTAGTAATTACAACAAAAGCAGCGGATTATGTGCGCAAGCCATCTAGCGGTTTGATGCAATGCTTAATGAAAATAGTGTATCGAAAATATCCACAAATAGCGAAAGATTATGCAGTTCGTCATCTTAATTATTACAAACAAAGACAACTGATTGATGAATACATCAAAAAAGGTCAGGTTATAAACGTTTATCCAACGGTCAATGTACCGGTTTCTCGTTGGAAAGGCTCTCCTGAACAGGCTCAACAATTGTATCATTTGGGTTATTCAGATATGGAGAATCGGAAAGAAGAAATTATGACATTTTTAAAAGAAGAAGACTAGTGATCTCCTTCTTTTATATTTTGTGCTTGCTGAAGAATTGAATCCATCGGTTTGTGTGATGGATCATTCCAATCCTGTAGATAAAGTTCACTATATTCATCAAAAGTTAAAGAAGATTGCTGGATTCGCTTAGCTAAATCTTTACCGACATAGCGAAAAATCAAATCATTTCCAGGATGAGCAGTGATGAGTTCTTTACCAATCGGATAGCGTAGGATAAAGCCATATTCTATAGCCGTTTTCTGTATCCAAGGGAATGCTTTTTCTTTATGTTTCGCATAGGTGATAGTAGCTTTCATCTGTAAACCGCTTTGACGCTCACTATATCCTGCTTTATCAACTAGATTTTCATTTTTAAGATAGAGGTTTTCTTGGCTTTTATAATCTAAATAAGTGTTAGTGATGAAAAAATTGCTTTGATTTTCAATAGAAGCTTGTATCCATTCAATGGCTGCTTGACTTGCTTCTTTCCGTAATTTTTGATGTTTAGATGCGTAGGAAGTTGGAATGAGTGAAAGATCTTTTGGAATATAGGTAGAAGAGTAATAATGATTGGGATTGACGAGAGTGTCAATTTTCGGATTCCTAATTTCTTTACTGATTTTATATAATTTTCGATAAGTGTGATTCAGCTGAAATTTCCCATTCGTATTTTTTACTCGGTTTTTTTGCACATCTTTTAAATAGCGATTTTCATCCCATTGATAATCCAAGACCAATAGGGGAGTTAGTTCTGCGAAAGAGGCCTTTTGAAAGAGATTTTCCAGTTGGTCTTCTTCGTATCCTTTATCTTTTAAACGTTGGAATAAAAGAATGTCTTTGGCTTGAATAGTACGGTTTTGATAGCTGGCTTTGTATAAAGTAAAGTAAGCAGGATAAAAACGGTGGTCATCAATCGCCTTTTTTAAGATTGGTGAACGAATAGATTTTTGAATCACTTCATCGGCTTTCTTTTCTTTCATAAGGACTTCAATATGGTTTTGGTGATAGCCAAGTTTTTCCAATTGTTTCTTTTTTCGATGAGCGGGTTCTAGAAAAAGATAAACAATACCAATCATGAAGAGAATACAAAGGGTAAGAAAACTTTTTCGGATATGTCTTTTCGGTTTCTTTTTCATTGCAATTTCTCCTGGAATAAAGACCAAATTCCACTGGTTTTGGGATATAACTGAAAGCTGATTTCCTCTCTCTTGGTGGGATGGGGAAAGCTGAGTTGGTAAGCAAATAAACAAATCGATCCTCTATTTGGGTGTGGATGATAGCGTTGATCATTTACTAAAGGCCAATTTCGACTGGCAAATTGTACCCGAATTTGATGAGGACGACCTGTTTCCAAAACGATGCGAACTAAAGATTTCCCCCTTTTTTTAGCTAATACTTGGTAATGTAATCGAGCCAGTTTTCCTTTTTTGGCATCCACTACAAAAACACGATTCTTTTGACTGTCTTTGTATAAATAATCTTCGAGAGTACCTTCTTGTGGTAAAGAAACGCTATCTACAATGGCTAAATAGATTTTTTTAAAAGTATGGCATCGAATAGAATCACTGAGACGTGAGGCTCCTTTTGAAGTTTTGGCAAAGACCATCAGACCACCAACGGGTCGGTCTAGACGATGCACCAATCCGATAAACACTTGACCGGGTTTCTGATCTCTGATTTTAATCAATTTTTTCAACCGGCTGACCATATCGTCTTCTTGGCTGTTATCCGCTTGTGATAGTACATTAACAGGTTTTTCCACGACAAGAAGATGATTGTCTTCGTAAATGATCTTTATTGTTTCTGCCATCTTGCGTAAATTCCCGCTGGTAAAATAATATCCCGTGAGGAAACGGGTAGGCCTAACTCCCCTGTTTCAATTTTCCCTTCCGGTAAAGGACAAGTTTTAAAAAGATTTTCAAAGACGGTTGAAGAAAAACCGGTGGTGTAAGAGTTGACTAAGAAAAATAAGGCGTCCTCATCCAAAATAGCTAATGTTTTTTCAATTAAAACCATCACTTCTTTTTCGAATTTCCACATTTCACCATTAGGACCGCGACCATAGCTTGGAGGATCCATGAGGATACCATGATAGGTTCTTCCTCTTCTTTTTTCTCTTTCGACGAATTTCAAGCAATCTTCGACAATAAAACGAATTTTATGATTCTGAAGATGAGAAAAATCTCGATTTTCTTTTGCCCATTGCACCATACCTTTAGAGGCATCTACATGGACAACTTCACTAGCACCAGCTTCAGCGCAAGCAAGGGTAGCCCCTCCTGTGTACGCAAATAAATTTAAAATACGAGTTTCTTTTCCTTGGCGACTTTGGATTAAATCATGCATCCAATCCCAGTTAGCAGCTTGTTCAGGGAATAACCCCGTGTGTTTAAAGCCGGTTGGAGAAACTTTAAAGCGTAGATTTTGATAGCCGATGGTCCAATAATTCGGTAGTTTCTGTTTAAAACTCCAAGAACCACCACCGGATTTGGAACGATGATAAATAGCGTCATATTGATTCCAATTGACTTTTTTGTCTTTAGGCCATATAGCTAAAGGATCCGGTCTTCTTAAAATGACTTCTTTCCAACGTTCTAATTTCTCAAAATCACCGGCATCAATACATTCATAATCGTTCCAATTTTCTGCTTTTTTGATCATAATTTACCTCGTTTTCATTATATCACAGGACCGGACTCTAAAATTTACAAGGCCCTTTTAAAACTTTATAATTAAAAATACAAGTTCGTTAGAAAGAGGCCTTTTGTGTTAGATATACAATCCTTAAATCCCCAACAAAAAGAAGCGGTGCTGGATGAGCATCAATATTTAAGAGTCATTGCCGGAGCCGGTTCAGGAAAGACCCGCGTTTTAACGATGCGTATTGCATATTTGATGGAAGAAAAAAAAGTTTGGCCAAGTAAGATTTTAGCAATTACCTTTACCAACAAAGCGGCTAGGGAAATGGAAACCCGTGTTTTGAGTCTTATGAAAGAAGAAGTTTCCAAGCCGACCGTTTGTACGATCCATTCTTTGTGTGTACGAATTCTTCGTCAAGAGATTGAAGCTATGGGCTATCCGAAGAGCTTTACGATTTTAGATGTGGAAGATCAAAAGGCTATTTTAAAGGAGTACTATAAAGAGCATTCCGTGGATAAAAATGAAATTTCATTTGCGAGTGCTTTAAGTTACATTTCGAATAATAAAACAGAAAATGTGAGTGTGGAAGAAGCAAATAAGATTGCAGATTTTTCTTCTTTGGAAAAGAAGAAAGTCAAAATTTATGAATATTACCTTCATCGACAAAAAGAATTGTTTGCTTTGGATTTTGATGATTTAATTTTATGGACGGTTCGTCTGTTTGATCGTTTTGAAGTGGTTTTACAAAAGTGGCAGCAGCATTTTCACTATATCTTAGTAGATGAGTTTCAAGATATTGATCGTATTCAATACCAATTAATCAAGCAATTAACAGGGAAAGATAATTCTTTACTGGTAGTAGGAGATCCTGACCAAACCATTTACACTTGGCGTGGAGCGGATGTGCGTATCATTGTCAATTTTGAAAAAGATTTTTCTAATACAAAGACGATTTTATTGACGCAAAACTATCGTAGCACCAGTTCTATTTTGAAAGGAGCTAACTCAGTTATTAAAAACAATAAGCAACGGGTGGATAAAGAATTGTTTACAGATAATCAATCGAAAGAAAAGATTTATCATTTTTCAGCTGGAAGTGATGAATATCAGGCGGCTTGGATTGCTCAAGAAATGAAATCCATTCGACTAAAAACAGGCACTTATTCAGAAATGGCAGTTTTATACCGGGCGAATTACTTATCTCGTGCTTTGGAAAAGGCACTTATGGATGAAAGGATTCCATATATTATTTATGGTGGTTTACGCTTCTTTGAACGTCAGGTGGTCAAAGATGCTTTATCGTATTTGCGCTTGATTGTGGTAGGCGATGATTTATCCTTGACCCGAGTTTTAAACCGTCCAAAGCGTGGTTTGGGTTTGAAAACAGTAGAGATGATTGCCCATAGAGCCAGGGAATTAAATTGTTCGCAATTTGAATTGTTACAAAAGGAAGAATTGTTCAAAGGAAAAACACAAGATACGATTCGACAATTTGTGCAACGTGTTGAAAGGTGGCGTTCTTTGCAACAAAAAGGAGGATTGGAATTATTTGATTTTTTTGAACTGGTTATGGATGAGTCGGGTTATCGTGCTTTTCTGGAAGCGGAAAAAGACACGGATAATTTAGGCCATTTGAAGTCATTAATGGAGGATATTCGAGATTTCTCCAGGTATCATCCGGAAGCGACGTTAGAAGAATATTTACAATCGGTGGCTTTGTATGGGGATAAAGAAGAGTTAGTAGAAAATGATTTTGTTCAATTAATGACGGTTCATGCCTCGAAAGGCTTGGAGTTTGATACAGTATTTGTATCTGATTTAAATGAAGGGATTTTTCCATCAGAACGTTCGCTTCAAGAAGGATATCATGGGGTGGAAGAAGAAAGACGGTTAGCGTATGTGGCTTTTACACGAGCACGTAAGCATCTCTATTTAACCGATGCTGGAGGTTATTCGTTTATGTTACAAAGGGTAAAGACACCATCTCGCTTTATTGATGAAATTGAAGATCTCTATATTGAACATAGAGGGGTAGTCAAATCCCAAGAGAAACAGGAATCTTCTTTCTATAGTCAATTTATGGAAAAACCGGTAAGAGAGGTTAAAAAGTGGAAGAAAGGGGACATCATTGAACACGTTAAATTTGGTGAGGGTGTTGTGATTCTACAAGAAGGGGAATTTGTGACGGTTGCATTTGCGTATCCTTTTGGCACTAAGCGTTTACAAGCTTCTCATCCTTCTTTAACAGCAAAAAAGTAAGGAGCTAATATGCGAAAAAAAGAAAGAATGCTAGCGTTGATTCAACAATTGAATGAAGCTTCAAATGCCTACTATAATGGTCAACGAGAAATTTTAAGTGATCAAGAATGGGATCGTTTGTTTGATGAATTAAAAGCTTTAGAAGAACAAACAGGCCTTATTTTACCCGACTCTCCAACGCAGAAAGTATCGGCGGATGAAATCGTTGGGCAAAAGGAAATTCATGAATTTCCAGCTCTATCATTGGCTAAAACAAAGAGTGTAAACGAACTGGTGAAATGGGCAGATGGTCATCCGATTTGGATGTCTTGGAAGCTTGATGGTTTGACGTTGGTCGTGACTTATGAAAAAGGAAAACTGGAGAAAGTGGTCACTCGAGGAGATGGTCATGTCGGTACTAATATCACACATTTGGTGGATGGATTATTTGGTATTCCCAAGGAAATTAGATATCCTGGTCGGCTGATTGTGCGAGGTGAAGCAATTATTTCCTATGTGGACTTTGAACAATATGTGAGGGAGACAGGAGAAAATTATGCGAATCCAAGAAACTTAGCTTCGGGTTCTTTAAGTTTAAAAAAAGCCTCAGAAGTATTAGAAAGAAAAATTCACTTCCGTCCTTTTACATTAGTGCATTGTGATCAAGAGATCAATTCTTGGGGCGATAGAATGGGGTTTCTAACCAAGCTTGGATTTGATGTGGTGGAACATACATTCATTGAAAAACCGAGTGAAGAATCGGTTCAGAAAGTCTTGAAACAGTTTAGTGAAAAGGTAAAGCAGAGAAAGAACCCTTATCCAGTAGATGGTTTGGTAATTGTTTATGAAGATATTCAGTATGCGTCTAGCGGAACGGTGACAGGGCATCATGCGACTAGATCCGGGTTGGCTTTTAAATGGGCGGATCAATCCAAACTTTCTAAATTAATTCGGGTGGAGTGGTCTAATGCGATTTCTACGATTACACCGGTTGCCGTCTTTGAACCGGTTGAATTAGAAGGTACTACAGTTCAAAGGGCTTCTTTAGCCAACATTTCGGAATGTGAACGGTTGGGTATTGGTTCTGGTGGAACAGAAGTAGAAGTTATCAAGGCAAATATGATCATTCCTAAGGTGATTTCAGTTGTAAAAAAAGTGGGCAATTTAGAAATCCCAACCCTTTGTCCGGTTTGTGGAAAACCGACGAAGATTCACGTTTCAGAAATTTCGGAAACAAAAACACTGAAGTGTAGTAATGCCCATTGTCCTGCTAAGGCTTTGAAGAAATATGTTCGTTTTGTTTCGAAGCAAGGTATGGATATTGATGGTATTTCAGAAGCGACATTATCTACTTTTATTGCCCAAGGTTGGATTCAGAATTATGGAGATATTTATCGTTTGAAGGATCGAAAAGAAGCGATTGAAAATCTGGATGGCTTTGGGTTGAAGTCAGCTGAAAATATCTTAACTTCCTTAGAAAAAGCGCAGGTGGTTCGGGGAGATAAATTTTTATTTGCATTATCCATTCCTTTAGTGGGGATTGATGTCGCAAGTCGACTTCTTCGTGTCTATCCGCTGATGGAATTGATTACTTTAGCCAAAGAAAAAGAATTAGATTTTTTCTCACATATTGATGGTATTGGTCCACAAAAATCGGAAGCGTTTGTGCGCTGGATGAAAGACTTAAATAACCAAAAAGAAATGGAGGATTTGCTTTCGTTTCTGACGATAGAAGATTTACATAAGGTGAGTCATGATAGTGTTTTGGATGGCTTGACTTTTGTGGTGACAGGAGAGGTTCATTATTTTAAGAATCGTAATGAATTAAAGGAATGGATCAGCGCTAGGGGCGGGAAAGTCGCTTCGGTAGTGAGTGGATCAACCGACTTTTTGATTAACAATGATATCCATAGCACTTCTTCCAAGAACGCAAAGGCAAAATCGTTGGGAATTCCGATTTTAAGTGAAGCTGACTTTATGACTAGATTTATTGATAAATAGGGTTGAAAAGACTAGAATAATACGGTAGAAAGCAGGTATTTATGAGTGAAAATAGAGATCGTCAATACTTCCAATCTTTGGCAAAACAATTGATGTTTCAATTAAGTGATGAAGAAGCGGGTAGTTTATCAGATGATTTTAAAATTTTGGATAAACAATTGGCGTTGTTAGATACAATTGACACCAGTCAAACGGAAGAAATGATTTATCCTTTGGATGTGGAAACGTCCTTCTTAAGAGAAGATGTGGTGACACATGTGATTAGTCAAGAAGAGGCTGTGGCAAATGTTAAAAAGAAGGTAGAAGGACATTTTGTGCTTCCTAAGGTGGTGAAATAATGGCATATTCGAAAAAACAGGTTTTAGAAGCTTATGAAAAAGCGAAGGATTTACAAGAAAAATTGAATGCGGTCATCACCTTTGTAGATCCGCAAGAACCATTAGAACGATTACCAAGTGAAGGTAAGTTGCTATCCATGCCGATTGCGATTAAAGATAATGTGAATACTAAAGGCATTTATACCACAGCAGGTTCTCGTATTTTAGAAAATTATGTACCTATTTATAACGCGACTATCGTGGAAAAATTAAACCAAGCCGGTGCAGTAACCATTGCAAAAGCATCGATGGATGAATTGGCTATGGGAGGAACGAACTTGAGTTCTTTTATTGGTCCAGCTCATAATCCTTGGGATACCAGTCGTATTACAGGTGGTTCTTCCGGAGGTTCAGCGGCTTTGGTGGCAGCGGGCATTGTGCCAATGGCCATTGGTTCTGATACAGGAGATTCTGTTCGGAAACCTGCTTCATATTGTGGTGTGATTGGGGTAAAACCAACTTATGGCCGAATCAGTCGCTACGGGATTATTCCATATGCGTCTTCTTTGGATCATGTGGGTTATTTCACGAGAAATATTCAGAATGCGGCTTTGACATTAGAGGTTTTAAGTGGGCGCGATGAAAAAGATATGACTTCCGGTTTTGAACCGGTGGATGACTATTGTGCTTATGTGGGTAAAGACATTCAGGGCAAGAAGATTGCAATTTTGGGAAATGTGTATCACCACATTCAAGATAAGCGCATCAATCATCTGTTTGATAAAATTGTGGACGGCTTGAAGGAAAAAGGGGCTGTGGTGGAAATGATAGAATTAGATGAAACACTTATGGCTGCGATTTATCCAAGTTATATGATTATTGCCAATTGCGAGGCCACTTCGAATCACTCGAATTTAGACGGTATTCGTTATGGTTGTCGTCAAGAGGGTGACCATATGGAAGAAATCATGATCAATACCAGAACGAGAGGATTTGGAACAAAGATTCGTAAACGTTTTGTGATTGGTTCTTATGGACTTCAAGATGAAAACCAAGAGCGTGTTTTCCGTAAAGCGCAACGAGTTCGCCGTCAAATTGTAGATATGTGGAAGAAAGCTCTTCAAGACTATGATGCTATTATTGCTCCATCAGCTGGGACGATTGCTCCTAAGATTGAGGAAGTGGATAATATTAACCCATTGTCTGATGCCTATTTGATTTCAGAAAATTATATGGCCATTGCTAATTTTTCAGGGACGCCATCCATGACACAACCAATGGGATTTGTAGATGGTATGCCGGTCGGTATCAATTTGAATACAGATATTTGGCAAGAAGGAGTGATGTTTCAAATTGGTGCAGCAATTGAAGAAGTGACAGGCTTGAAAGATAGCTATGTGGAGGTGAAATAATGGAATATGATGTTACGATCGGAATTGAAATTCACGTCCAATTAAAAACGAATACCAAGATGTTTTCGGGAGCTCCAACTTCGTTTGGTCGCAAAGCGAATACTTGTGTCAATGAAATTGATTTAGGCCATCCGGGTACTTTACCGGAGGTAAATAAGGAAGCTGTGCGTAAAGCCATTCAGTCTTGCACGGCTCTTCATCTAACCATTGATCCTTTAGTGAAGTTTGATCGTAAGAATTATTATTATTCGGATCTACCAAAGGGATATCAGATTACTCAGCAATTTCATCCGATTGGTCGAGATGGCTATGTGGAAATTGAAAGTGATGGTCAAATCAAGAAAATCCGTATTGAGCGAATCCATATGGAAGAAGATACAGCGAAACAATTCCATTTAACGAATTTTTCGCTAATTGATTTCAATCGTGCAGGAACTCCATTGATTGAAATCGTGTCTAGACCGGATATGAAAAATGGACAAGAAGCAGAGGCTTATGTCGAAGCCCTTCGTCAAACTTTGTACTATTTAGGGGTTTCAGATGTGAAGATGGAAGAAGGATCAATGCGTTGTGATGTGAACATTTCGTTAGCCCCTAAGGGATCTAGGACGCTTGGTGTAAAGAATGAAATTAAAAACATTAACTCGATTTCTCATATTGGTAAAGCTGTGGAATATGAGATTCAAAGGCAGTCTGCTTTATTGGAGGCTGGTGAAGAGATTCACCAAGAAACACGACGTTTTGATGATAAGACAAACACAACGATTTCCATGCGTGTTAAAGAAGGAACGGTGGATTATAAATATTTCCCGGAGCCGAATATTTTTCCAATTCGTTTAGATCCAAAGTGGATAGAAGAGATTCAATCCAGTTTACCGGAACTACCGGAAACAAGAAAGAATCGATATAAACATGACTACGATTTGAATGCACACGATATTCATGTATTGATTGCCAATAAGGAAATGTCAGATTATTTCGAGACGGTTTTACCATATAGTGATAATCCAAAAGGTATTTGTAATTGGTTGTTAGGTGAAATTTCAGCTTGGTTGAACAAACATGAAATGAGCCTTCAAGAAGTTCATTTAAGTCAAATGTTATTGGCTAAATTAGTGAAGATGGTTGACGATGGAACGATATCCAATGCACAAGCTAAGAAGCTTGTAGAAGATTTGATGGCTGGTAAAGATCCGGAAATGGTCGCTAAAGAAAAAGGACTTGTTCAAGTATCGGATATGAAAGCGATTCAAGCAATGGTTGATGCCGTCTTGGAAGAAAATCCGCAAGCTATTGAAGATTTTAACAATGGTAAGGATAAAGCAATTGGTTTTTTAGTGGGTCAAGTCATGAAACAATCTCGTGGTCAAGCTAATCCTCAAATAGTGAATGGTTTGGTCAAGGAAGCTTTAGAAAAAAGACGGAACTAGTGAAACTTGGGAAAATAGGCTAAACTAAGAGTGGAGAAAGATATGACAAAACAAAAAAATACTCAAAAGAAAAAAAGACATACCACAGGAATTTTATTTGTGGTCTTATTAGTACTCATTCTTCTACCATTTATTTATTTTGGTTGGACTTTCTTATCTAGTTATATGGAGTCGAGATCTCCAGTTATCAGAGACCGTTTTAAGGGAGATTTAAATCCGGCTATTCAAAAAGAACAGTTGACTAAGATAGAGGAAGCTATTGCCAAGATTAATGGTGTTCAAGCACGTGAAGTTCATTTGAAAACAGCAACATTAAGAGTTTATGTGGACATGAACGATGATGCCTCGGCGGATACGCTTAAGAAAAAAGCGAATGAAGCCTATCAGGCGATCGTTAAAATCTTACCTGTAGATACGTATTTCACTCAAAAGGACGGTAAGAAGATGTACGATTTGGAAGTGCATGTTTATAATGTGAATGATAATACGAAAAAAGGATTTGCCTATGTCATTGAAACAAAGAACTCTTCAATGAAATCTCCTTCTCAACAATTGGTTTCTAAACCGGTAAATGAAGAAGTGGCGAAGTCTTTAAGAAAGGCTGTGGAAGATCGTAAGAAGGCAAAGGCCAAGAGTGATGCTGAAAAAAAAGCAGCTAAGACTGAAGAAGTGACAGGCAGTAAAGAAAAGTCGACGCAATAAAAAGGAAAAAAGGGGGAAATCCCCTTTTATTATCGATATGAAAAAGAATGAAGAATATGTGGTTGAAATTAGTGGATATACGACAGAAGGGTTTGCGTTAGCGAAGCTGGATTCTTTTGTTCTATTTATTCCTGGTCTTTTAAGGGGGGAAAAGGCAAGAGTGGCTTTAACTAAAGTGAAAAAAACATATGCTTTTGCACGAGTTATAGAAATTTTAGAAGTATCAGAAAAGAGGGTAAAGCCAAGTTGCTCGATTGCTCGCTTATGTGGTGGATGTCAACTTCAGCATATGGCCTATCAGGAACAGCTTTCTTTGAAACAAGAAATCGTTCAAATACATTTTTTGAGGCACCAATTGGATTTAAACCGGATTCATCCCATTCTTCCTTCCCCTAAACAAGAAAGGTATCGGAATAAAGTTCAGGTGCCCATTCAAGAAAAAGATGGATTGGCTCAATTGGGTTTTTATCGAAATCATTCACATGATGTGGTTGTGTATGAGGATTGTATGGTGGAAACCGAAGAGTCGAACCAAATTACTCATTTTGTGAAAAGGTTTTTGAATCAACATCATTTGACCAGCAATTTTCGATACTTGTTTATCCGCCATATTCACCAAAGGAATGAAGTGATGGTGATGCCTATTGTTCGTGAATATCCTTTTGAGAAGTCAAAAAAATTAGCTTTGGAGTTGGTCAAAGAGTTTCCAAATATCACTTCGTTTTCGTATTTGAAGAATCCTAAAGAAACTAATGTCATTCTAGATGGCCCTATTTTTGAAGTGATTGGTCCTTTATTTCTAGAGGAATCTTTATTGGGGATGAATTTTCAATTGTCCGCCAAGTCTTTCTTTCAGGTGAATCCTTATGCGACAGAGGTTTTATATGTGAAGGCTTTAGAATTGGCTGATATTTCAAAAGAAGATACGGTTGTGGATTTGTATTGTGGAACGGGAACGATTGGCATTTTAGCTGCTAAGATAGCTAAAAAGGTGATTGGTATTGAAATTGTTCCAGAAGCGATTGATAATGCGAAAGCGAATGCTCAATTGAATTGTCAGGATAATTTAGAATTCTGGTGCATGGATGCACAAGATGGGGCTAAGAAAATTGTAGAAACAAAAGAAAGTATTGATGTGGTGATTGTGGATCCGCCAAGAAAGGGATGTTCTTTAGAAACACTTCAAGCGATTCAAAAGATGGAGCCGAAGAAAATGGTGTATATTTCTTGTGATCCTAGTACCTTGGCTAGAGATTTAGAATTTCTACAATCAATGGGTTTTAAGGTTGAAACGGTTCAGCCGGTTGATCTTTTTCCGCAAACTGTACATGTGGAGTGCATAGCGTTGATACAAAGAGTGAAATAGTAAAAATCCTGCATTTTAAGCAGTTTTACAAGCATTATGTCTTTAATGAAGATGGCGATGGAGGACGAAAAAAAGTCCTGAAAAATTATATTGATGTTTATGTTTGCATTGATATGGTGTGTGGAGATACAAAGGATGAATTGGGAAGTGAGGAATAAAAAATGATTAGGTGGATAACGAAAATAATACTGTTTCCAATCAGCTTGCTGCTTAGTATCATCACTGCCTTTTTGACATTTATACTTGGCATAGGAACAACTATTCTGTATTTCTTAATGCTTATGTGTATAGTTGCTGCAATAGGATCATTTATGCAAAAAGATATATCACTTGGCATTGAGGCATTGGTATTAGGATTTTTGTTAAGTCCTTATGGAATACCAATGGTTGGAGCAACAGTTATAGCGTTCCTTCAGGGAATCAATGAAGCAATAAAATCAATCTAAAAAAATTCATACAAATGGTTGCCAAAGGCGATAGATAAAAAACTATCGTCTTTTTCTTTGCCAATTTTTAAGGATGGAGGTGAAGCGATGGACTTTGACTATTTCTATAACAGAGAAGCAGAAAGATTTAACTTTCTAAAAGTACCTGAAATATTGGTAGACGGAGAAGAATTTAAGGGACTGTCTGCTGAAGCAATTATCCTTTATTCTATGCTTTTGAAACGAACAGGAATGTCCTTTAAGAATAATTGGGTGGACAAGGAAGGCAGAGTATTTATCTATTTCACAGTCGAAGAAATTATGAGAAGAAGAAATATCTCAAAGCCGACAGCTATAAAAACATTAGATGAACTCGATATGAAAAAGGAATCGGACTGATTGAAAGAGTAAGGCTTGGGCTTGGTAAGCCGAATGTCATATATGTTAAAGACTTTATGAGCGTATTTCAGGTAAAAGAAAATGACTTTCAGAAGTCAAAAAACTTAACTTCAGAAGTAAAAGATTTTAACCTCAGAAGTAAAGAAAATGAACTTCAGGAAGTTCAAAATCTTGACTCTAACTATATAGAGAATAATAAGAGTAAGTATAGTAAGAGAGAATATAGTTTTAGCGAAAACGGGCTTGGAACATTTCAAAATGTATTTTTAACGGCAGAAGATATATCCGATTTACAAATCATAATGAACTCACAGCTTGATAATTACATTGAGAGATTATCTGCATATATCAAAAGCACCGGAAAGACCTATAAAGACCATAAAGCGACAATCCTTTCTTGGTTCTATAAAGATCAGGGAAGAAGTAAAAAAGTGAAAACATCAAATATCCCGACATGGGAAGAATATGATAAAGGAGAACACCTATGATGAAAGAATTAGAAAAAGTAATGATAGAAGATGTAGAGTATTCTTACGATCCTGAAAAAGAATATATCAAGGACGGACACGCATTTTGTAAAGTTTGCCATGAAAGAAAAGACGGAAAAGTGATGGAGTTCTTTGATAACAAGATGATATTTAAGATTTCTTGCAAATGCGATAGAGATAGAGAGGCAAGAGAAAAAGAAAGACAAAAGCAGATGGAGATTGAACGATTAAAGAGTAGCTGCTTTAACTCGATTATTCAGTGGTCATACACATTTGAAAATTATCAGGGAGAAGAAAATCAAAGCCTTATAATTGCAAAGAACTTTGTAAAAGACTATGAGGAAATGAAAAAAGAAAATATCGGACTCCTTTTTTATGGCTCAGTAGGTAGCGGAAAGACCTATCTTGCCTGCTCCATTGCAAATAGCCTTATTGAACAGTATCGAATAGGCGTTAAAATAAGAAATTTTTCACAGATTATCAATGAACTGCAAAAGGGAGGATTTGATTTTGACAAGAACGCATATATTGAATCCCTTGTAAATACTTCCGTTCTTATCTTGGATGACTTAGGAATAGAAAGAGATACAAGCTATGCCAAAGAGCAAGTATATAACATTGTTAATAACAGGTACTTAAAACAGAAACCGACTATCTTTACCACTAACCTTTCCTACGACACAATCCAAAATTGTAAGGATAGCGTAGAGTATCAAAGAATCTACTCAAGAATCATAGAGATGTGTATTCCTGTTATGGTTGTAGGAGAAGATTTTAGAAAGGTTATTCAAAAGGACAAACTGAATCGGAATAAGGACAGACTGCTGAATGGAGGTGAGAGAAGTTGATCAATGAAGAAATAGCAAGAAAAACACTGAATATGGAAGTTAGAGCTGCTAAAGTAACAGGAAAGCTAATTCTGAACTTGTTAAAGAAATTGATGAAAGAAGCAGAAAAACTTGGAGGACTTGAAAAGCTGGTTAATACTAACGGAAATGAAGTAAAGCTAAAAGATATGGTTAAAAAGGGACAGCTTGAAGAAATTCCAGTTGAAGAAGCAGAACTTAAGGAACTCAAAAAGGAACTTAATCGGTATGGGGTAAAGTTTTCAGTGATGAAAGATAAGGAAAGTGGGAAATACTCAGTATTCTTTCAAGCTAAAGATATGAAGGTTATGGACAAAGCATTTAAGCATGCCCTTTCAGAATCAGAAAAGAAAACGGAAAGGAAGGAGTCCATTCATAAGAATATTGAGAAGTTCAAGGAGATGGCTAAAAACTCTGTTTCCAAAGATAAAATCAAGAATAAACAAAAGGAGCAGAGCCTATGATAGATAAAATATTAAAGGACATCAAAGGCTTATTTAAGGTGCAAGATAAGGTAAAGTTTCTAAAGCAGAACATTCCCTATCTTGCATTTTTCTATATAGGTAATATCTTTTCACATCATGTAAGAGCCTATATAGGTGGCGATATTATTGACAAAATTTTTCAAGGGATATTAGAGATTAATACGATGAGCTTTCTTCCAAGCCTTCATCCTACGGATATTATAATGGGCGTGGTAGTAGCTGTTTTAATCAAATTTATCGTATATACCAAAGGGAAAAATGCTAAAAAGTTTAGACAGGGGAAAGAGTATGGCTCAGCAAGATGGGGAACGAAAAAAGATATAGAGCCATATATGGATGAAAAGTTTCAAAATAATATCATACTTACGCAAACAGAACGATTAACTATGAATGGCAGACCGGCTAATCCAAAGTATGCAAGAAATAAGAATGTTTTGGTTATTGGTGGTTCAGGCTCCGGTAAGACAAGATTTTATGTAAAGCCGAACTTAATGCAGATGCACTCGTCATATTGCGTAACCGATCCGAAAGGATTAACCTCTTAGGGACAGAGAAAATAATAAAAACTTGGAAAGGAGGTAATTCTCATGTCAAATACAAAAAGAACAGGACAAACAGCCCTTTATGAGCGTTTAAGTCGTGATGATGAAATGCAAGGAGAAAGCAATTCCATCACAAATCAAAAGCAATTACTTGAAAGCTATGCTAAAAGAAACGGCTTTGTAAATATCTATCACTATACCGATGACGGAGTAAGCGGAACAACCTTCGATAGAGAGGGATTTCAAAAGATGATAAAAGCAGTAGAAGAAAACAAAGTATCTACTGTGATAGTAAAAGATATGAGTAGATTTGGCAGAGATTACCTCAAAGTAGGCTTTTACACCGAAATACTTTTCAAAGAAAAGGGAGTAAGGTTTATCGCCATCAATAACGGAATAGATAGCGAGAAACAAGCAGAAAGCGACTTCACTCCATTTCTAAATATCATGAATGAATGGTATGCAAGAGATACCTCAAGGAAAATACAATCTATATTCAGAGCAAGAATGGAAGAGGGTAAAAGAGTATCACCAAGCGTACCATACGGCTATTACAGAAACCCTAAGAACAAACAGGAGTTACTTGTCGATAAAGAGAGTGCAAAGGTCGTAAAACGCATTTACCATCTTGTAATAGAGGGATATGGAGTAACGCAGATAGCAGATATACTAACCAAGGATAAAGTTCTTATACCATCAGCCTATGCAGAAATACATTATCCTGAAAATAACCACAGTTCTAAGAAAAGAGGAATAGACGATCCATATTTTTGGACACCGACCACAGTAGGTTATATTTTAGAAAAAAGAGAATATATGGGACACAATGTACTTGGTAAAACAATATGCCTTGATTACAAAACTAAGAAAAGAAGAAAGGCAAAAGAAGATGAACTCATTATCTTCAAAAATACCCATGAAGCCATCATTGATGAAGAAACATGGAATAACGCCCAAAGGCTAAGAAAAACAGTAAGAAGAAGTCCGAAGTACGGGACAACCTCACACCCATTTACAGGGCTTTTAATCTGTTCAGATTGTGGAGGTAAATTAAGCTACAGAGAGCCGGCAGAACATAAAGAAAAGAAATACGATAGTGATTACTCTTTTGTATGTCAACATTACAGACACAGAAAAGGCACTTGCAGTATGCACTACATCAAAGTAAAAACAGTAAATGAAATTCTCCTAAAATCAATCAAAGAAATCACAGACTTTGCCAAAGAAGAAAAGCAAGAATTCCTAAAAGTGATGAACAAATTATCCGATGAAAAAAGAGAAGAAAAGTATCAAGGAGATAAAGAGAAGTTAGAAAAACTGTCATCAAGAAATACAGAACTAACCACCCTTATTACAAAACTATACGAAGACCACGCACTTGGAAAAATTCCTGTAAAACACTTTGATAGATTATTTAATACCTATGATACAGAGCAACAAGACTTAGAAAAACAAATACAGTATTTTGAACAAGAAATTGAAAGCTATCATCAAAGAAAAGTTGACACCGATAAATTCCTAAAAATGATAGAGAAATATACTGATATTGAAGAACTTACAGTACCAATGATAAATGAGTATATAGAAAAAGTTGTAGTCCATGAAGCAACAGGAGGAAGAAAAGGCAAAGACAGAAAACAGCAAGTTGATGTGTATTTTAACTTTATAGGCAACTGTCAAGTGCCACAAAAAGCCGATATAGAAAAAATGGCTTAAAAATGGTATAATCTTACTAATTATTGAGATAGACAAATTAGAATTTGTGGAGGTCTTGGAATGGAAAAATTTAGAAAAATGATACCATACTTGGTTGTATTAACTCTTGCTTTTTATCTATTACCATTTCTCATTAAAGATACTGGAAGTGGAATGTTTATTTTGTTGACTGTAATTCCAATAATTTGTTTTTAGTTTCGTTAATTTTTGGAGTTAAAAATTCTTCTAACTGGTTGTTTCCGGTGATTATTATGCTAATATTTGCACCGACCCTATTTATTTTTTATAACTCCAGTGCATCTATTTATATATTGGCATATGGCGTGATTTCACTGACTGGTAACTTTTTAGGAAGTTTTTTCTACAAGAAAAATCAATAGCTCGCCAAATTCCAGTTTGTCGAAGTAAAACAATTAAATACAAGCAATGATATAACAACTTACGAAACAGTAAATCAAAAAAGGTTTACTGTTTTTCTTTGTCCAAAAACAGAAGAAAGGAAATCAAAATGAAAAATATAGATGAAAAAATTTTAATGGCAGAAGAAGAAATCAAGCAGTTACAAAACAAAAGAAGAAAACTCATCAGTCAGCAGAAACAGGAAGAAAGAAAAAAGAGAGATAAAAGGATATATGAAAAAGGAGCAGTTTTTGAAAGTATCTTTAACGAGAGTAGGGATTTTACCAAAGACGAATTTTATCAGCTAATCACACTTCCGAATATAAAAGAAATAGTCAATCAAAAAATCTTAAAAATAGTAGAAGAACGAGGACAAAGCGAAAATAAAATTACAGAAACACAAGAGGGAGTAACGGAAACAGAGGAATAGTCCCTTGTTTACAAGGGCGCACTTATACACCCTAAAGGGTGTGTGCGTTCTCCGAAAGCTCTTGCAGAGAGCATATCAGCTAAAGCTGATACAGGGGAGCTACACTCCCCTACGGAAATAAATTTCCTACCCCTTGTGTACTTACCAAAAGCAATCGGATAAAAGCTATCCGATTTTTTTAGTAAGTCTTTATCATCGCCACCACACCAATATCAAAAATGGAAAGGAGGTTTTTGACTATGGCGATATATCATCTTTGCATAAAGATTATCTCAAGAGGCAAAGGCAAAAGTGCAGTAGCAGCTTCCGCCTATCGAAGTGGCGAAAAGATAAAAAACGAGTATGACGGCATAGTCCATGACTTTACAAGAAAAGGAGGAATAGCCCATACAGAAATCCTATTGCCACAAAATGCACCACAGGCATTTTTAGACAGGGGAACATTATGGAATAGCGTAGAGAAAATAGAAAAGAGTAAAAACTCACAGCTTGCAAGAGAAATCGAAATTGCTTTACCTAAAGAACTAAATCGAGAAAAACAGATTGAACTTGTTAGGGAGTATGTAAAAGATAATTTTGTAAATGTTGGTATGTGTGCCGACATTGCCTTACACGATAAAAATGATGGAAACCCACACGCACATATCCTACTAACAATGCGACCGTTAAATGAAGATACAACATGGGGAGCAAAATCAAAAAAGGAATATATCCTTGATGAAAACGGAGAAAAAGTAAAACTTAAAAACGGCAATTACAAAACAAGAAAGATAAATACAACGGACTGGAACGAGCAAGAAAAGGCTGAGCAGTGGAGGAAAGCATGGGCAGGTATTACAAACAAATATCTTGAAGGAAACAGCATACAGGAAAAAGTAGACCATCGTTCCTATCAAAGACAGGGCATAGAGCAAATACCGACAATTCATTTAGGAGTATCAGCAACTCAAATGGAGAAGAAAGGTATTGTTACAGACAGAGGAAATATCAATCGGGAAATCAGATATCAGAACAAAATATTAAGAGAAATCTCAAGAAGAATAAAAGCCTTATTAAATTGGATAAGGGGAATTGGAAAAGAAGAAAAAGCAGAAACGGAAAACATAAAATCTACCCTCCCACCAAAAGAAAACCTATTATCTGTTTTTGAAAATCTTATCCGTAACAATGCAGATAACTATAATGCAGACTTAGAAAAATATATTGAGAGTTATCAGCTACTTAAAGAGAAAAACATCACTTCATTATCGGAGTTAAAAGGAAATATACTTGCTTTAAGAGATAAGAACTACAAGACTACAAGAGTCTTAAAAGATGTTGAAAAGAAAGTGGATGATAACACCAAACTTATCGAACAAGCAGAGAAGTATTTGAAGCATAAAGACATCTACAAAGCCTATACAAAATTGAAGAAAAGCAAACAGGAATATTTTTACAACGAACATGTCGCAGAGCTTATTTTGTTTGAGAGTGCTAAGAAATATCTGAAAGAGCATTTAGGAGAAAACAAGACCTTAGCCATCAGTAAATGGAAATCAGAACTTATCACTTTGAAGAAAGAGAAAAAGAGCCTATACAATCAAATATTAGAAATACGAGAAGAAGTTGAACAAGCTGAAAAAGTTAAGACTTGTATTGAACAGTTACAGGAACATTCAAAGCAACTAACACAGGTAAAATGGAACGAGTTAGACCTATAAAATCAAGCGAAAAAATGGTATAATATTAAACAAGTATTTGATTTTGGAGGTGCTTAAATTCATGGATGAAAGAGAGAAAATCATTCGTTTATGGTTTGATATGTGGCTTACACAACAAGACTTAGGAATAGATGATATTTTTTTGGATGATGTGATTTATATTGAGAGTTGGTGTCCTAAGTATGAAAATCGGCAAACAGTAAAGCACTGGTTTAATGAGTGGAATACAAGAGGAAAAGTTCTTGCGTGGGATATAAAGCAATTTTTTCATAAGGATAATCAAACTATTGTAGAATGGCACTTCAAAAATAAAATGAATGAGGGGAAAGTTGAAGAATTTGACGGTATCTCTTTGATTGTTTGGACAGCCGATAATAAGATAAAGGCGTTGAAAGAGTTTGGTTGTAATTGTAACAACTACAATCCTTACAAAGAGAGTGAAACACCATTATTTAGAGATGAAAAAGTAAATTGGTTTTGAGGAGATAAAATATTGATGGAAAGTAGACCTGAGTTTGACAAAATTACATCGTTTGATGAATTTACTAAATACTATTGGTATCGTGAAGAACTTTCACAGATATGCAAGTCATTAGGATTAGAATATAGAGGCACAAAACAGGAACTCAATTATATTATTGAGCAATACTTTAAGGGCAATTTGATTAAAAAATCATCAATAAAAAATGAAAAGAAGCAAGTGGAAAATATTACTTTAGATACACCATTACTTGAATGTGGTTTTTCTTTTAATGCAAAGTTCAGAGAATATTTCACTGTTTTAACAGGTATCTCACCATTTAAATTTACTGCTGATATGGCAACAGTTTGGAGAAAAGTAAAAAGAGAAAATGATTTGAGTTTTACAATTCAAGATATGCTAAAAGTTTATTATGGGAAATCAGATTATGCAAAGTATGATAATTCGGTTTGTCAATGGAATCAATTTTTAAAGGATTTCTGTGCAGACGAAAATAGTTGCAACTACTCAAACAAATTAAAAGTAGCTTCTATTCTTTGGAAAGAAGTCAGAAATTCAAGAAATGAAAAAATTTATTCAAAGAATCTTTTGACTGAATATGCCGATAAAATAAAAGAGTATTGCAAGTAGGATATTTTTAGCTTGCTAAACTAACAATTCAATAAAAGCTAACACGAAAGCAGTAAATCAAAAAGGTTTGCTGTTTTTTCTTTGCTTAAAAACGGAAAGGAGGACACATGGAAGAAGAAAAAAGAGTAATAAAAGAACCACAACATAAACAGTTAATAATGGATATTGGAAAAACAAAATACACCGTAAACTTACATTTCAAGCAAGGTACAGGGGAAACATACAAGGATAAAATACTAAAGCTAATCAAGAGAGAAACAGAGAAGATATAAATTTGTCAAAGAAATTTTGTTTATGTCCTTGACAAATCTTTCCAAAAGGAACGATAGTCCTTGAATGTGGAAAGATGCTTGAAGATAACGGCTATGAGATAAAAATCTTAAATACCATTAACTTCAAAAAGTCTATGAAATACAATCCTTTTGCTTATATCCGTTCTGAGAAAGATATTTTGAAATTGGTGCAGACAATTATAGCAAATACGAAAGGAGAGGGAGAAAAAGCAGGTGAAGATTTTTGGGTAAAAGCTGAGAAGCTCTACTACACAGCACTTATTGGATACATTTGGTATGAAGCTCCATTTGAGGAAAAGAACTTCGCAACGCTTCTCGATATGATAGACGCTTCAGAAGTTAGAGAAGATGATGAGAGCTATATGAATCCGATAGATAGACTCTTTGAAGCACTGGAGAAGAAAGAACCTACACACTTTGCAGTGAAGCAATATAAAAAGTACAAATTGGCTGCGGGAGTAATAGAATTAAGGAGAACGCTTAATCACTATTTTAGTGAAATATGTACTTCTTAATTCTTTTTTATTGAAAAATTAAGAGAAAGGGGGTAAAAATGAGGAATTTTGAAAAGATAACAGCACTCTATGAGAGATTAAGTCGTGATGATGAACTGCAAGGAGAGAGTAACTCTATCATCAATCAGAAAAAAATATTGGAAGAATACGCAAGCAAAAATAATTTGTCAAACATCATTCACTTTACAGATGATGGAATCAGTGGAACGCAGTTTGACAGACCGGGATTTATGGCAATGATGAACGGAGTTAATCAAGGAAATATCGGTTGTATCATCGTAAAAGATATGAGCAGACTTGGCAGAGATTACCTCAAAGTCGGTCAATGTATGGAGATACTAAGACAAAAGGGAGTAAGACTAATCGCTATCAATGACAATGTAGATAGCTTTTACAGAGAAGATGATTTTACCCCCTTTAGAAATATCATGAATGAATGGTATGCAAGAGATACATCAAGAAAAATCCAATCTACCTTCAGGTCAAAAGGCGAAAGTGGGAAACATACTGCAAGCACACCGCCTTATGGCTATATCAAAGATGAAAAAGATAAAAACAAATGGATAGTAGATGAAAAAGCAGCCGAAGTAGTAAGACGAATATTTAATATGACCATGCAAGGTAATGGTCCGTATCGAATAGCAAAGATATTGGAGAGTGAAAAAGTAGATATACCCGCCTATCATCAACAGAAATTAGGCTATGGACTATATCAAAGCAAAAACTTTGAACATCCCTATCGTTGGTGCAGCTCAACCATAGCAAGCATTTTAAAGAAACAAGAATACTTGGGGCATACAGTCAATTTCAAAACAAGAAAACACTTTAAAGACAAGAAAAGCAAATATGTATCGGAAGATAACTGGCTAATATTTGAAAATACGCATGAACCAATCATAGACCAAGAAACCTTTGATAATGTGCAAAGGATAAGAGGAAATGTAAAAAGATATCCTGACGGTTGGGGCGAATATCACCCACTAACAGGACTGATGTATTGTGCAGATTGTGGAAGCAAGATGTATGTTCATAGAACAAGCAACTACAAGAATGTCCCATACTATGTTTGCAGCAATTACAAGAAAGTACCTTGTGGCACACTTTGTCCCTCCGCTCACAGGATAAAAGCGGAAGTAGTCTTAAATCTTATTCAGGAAACACTAAAAGATATTAAAAAATATCTTGATGAAGATAACGAAGCCTTTATCCGTTCCATTCAAAATGAAATGGAAGAAAAAGAAAAATAGAGATAGAAAAGAAACGCACAAGGCTTATTGACAGCAAAGGGAGATTACAGGAATTAGAAAGACTGATGTGCCGTATCTATGAAGATATGATCCTTAACAAAATACCAAATAGCAGATATGAGATACTAAATAACCAATATGAAACAGAACAGGTAGCTTTAAGTAAAGAAATTAAGGATTTGGAGCAGCAAGTTGCAAGATATGAAAAAGAAACAGACAGAGCCAAGAAGTTTATATCCCTTATCAGTCGCTATGAAAACATTGATGAACTTACAACTACAATGATAAATGAATTTGTAGAAAAAATTATCGTACATGAAAGAGATAGAAAAGGAAGTCAAACATCAAAGCAAAAGATAGAAATTTATTTTAATTTCATAGGCAATTACGAACTGCCACAGGCAGAGTTAAGTGATGAAGAAAAACAAAAACTTGAGGAAGAAGAAAGAAAAATCAAGGAAAGAAAAGATAAGCTACATCAAAATTATCTAAAGCGAAAAGCAAGTGGAAAACAGAAAGAGTATGAAGATAAATATAAGGCAAGAAGGGAGCAGAAGAAACAGGAAAAATTAAAGGTTCTGAAAAGAGTTGGAATACCGGCAAGAGATTTTCAGTAGAATATTGTGGATTGACTTTGAGGTTAGATTATGCTAACATATGGTAAACAGTGTTATCTTAGATAGAGGTGAAAAATTAGTGAGGAACAAAGAAGCTACAATTAAAAAAATCTTACAGAGTGCAAATGATGAGTTTACAGAGCATGGATTTGAACAGGCATCTGTGCGTGTAATTGCTAAAAATGCGGGAGTTACACCGGGTGCAATATATAAACACTTTAAGTCTAAAGAAGACATTTTTAAGGCTATTGTGAGTCCAATATTAAACCATCTATACACAAGAAATAAAGAACTTACAAATCAGGCAATAAATGAAATTAAATTAAATGGATTGGAGTGTTTTGAAAAAAAGTCTGATAATAGCAACGAAGAATTATTAAGGTTTATTTATCAGAATTTTTCTGTGTTTAATTTGCTTTTTAATTGTTCACAAGGCACTGAATATGAATTTATTCGTAATGATTTGGTAAATTTAGAAGTTCAAGGAGCAAAGAAACTAATTGAAGTTTTAAAAGAAAAAGAGATTGAAGTGAATGACTTAAATGATGATGAACTTCACATACTTTACACGATGGCTTGTACTCCTTTATTTGAGATAATAACACATCAATATTCTTATAAAAACGCCTTGAACTTTATCAGCATGATGGAGGCTGCGATGAATTTTGGATGGGGGAGGATTATTAAATGAAAACTTAAACATGGTAACTATATAAGAGACTATTGAAATCGGGGTAATCCCGATTTTCTGCATTTTTAGGGGAAGTAAACAGAATTAAAAATTATTTACTAAATAACGGAGGTATTAAAAATGAATGAAAACAAATTAAAAATAAAAGATTTAGTCAATATAGGAATTTTTTCGACTATATATATGGTTGTTTCATTGTTAACAATGATTTTAGCAATGTTTTCTCCAATAATATGGTTGCTATGGCCATCAATAGCAGGACTTGTGTGCAGCTTTGTTTATATGTTTTTGGTTACAAAAGTACCTAAAAAAGGAACAGCATTATTACTTTCTTTGATAACTGGACTTATATATTTTATATCAGGTGAATGCACATGGACAATGTTGATGAGCTTTGCAATTGTTGGAGTATTAGCTGAAATTACAAGAGCAATAACAGGATATAAAAGTGTAAAAGGAGCGGTAATATCATCAGGAATTTTAGCAATGGGGTTTATAGGCTCTCCGCTTCCAATGTGGTTATTCCAAGAAAGCTACATGAAATCAATTATTGATATGGGGATGGATCCTAAATATGTTAGTCAGTTAAAAAATATGATTTCTATTGGTTCTTTGATAGGCTGTTTGGCTTTAGCTTTTGTTGTAGGAATGATAGGCGGACTTATAGGTAAGGTTATACTAAAAAAACATTTTGAGAAGGCGGGGCTTATATAATGGGCGTTATCCCAAATGGAGTAATTAAGTTAGACGATAGGACTAAGATAATTTTACTATTATCAACAAGTATTTGTGTTTTTTCTACAGGGAAATACATTGTTGTAACTGCTTTTATTGTCATACTTATGTTGCTTTCATTTTTACTTGGGATTGGTAACAAAATATTTACAGCAGTACTCAATTATGCTTTTGTAAGCATAATTGAGTACAAACTTTTCCCTATAATGCCTGAAGTTTTGGTGGCTAATTTTAACATTCTCATTGTTACTGTTATTAAATTAACTCCTTGTTATTTGGCTGCTCAGATGTTAATACAAACCACATCAATACGAATGTTGATGCAAGCCTTAGAAAAAATTAAGTTTCCTAAAGCACTTATTATTGCACTGGTAATTAGCATGAGGTATTTCCCTGCACTTAAAGAAGAGCTACACCATATTTCAAATGCACTAAAGTTGAGAAATATAAAGGGCATTAAAAAAATAAAGTTTGCTTTAATGCCTTTAATGGTTTCGGCATCGAATACGGCAGAAGAATTAAGTCAAGCAATTATAGCTCGTGGAATTGATAACCCTGCTAAAAGAACATATGAAATTCAATCGTCAATTCAGGTGATTGATGTTTTTGTTATTGGTGCAAGTTTTTTAGCAGTCTTATATTTGTTAATCGGGAATGTTTTGTAGTAGAGAGGTGAATTTAATGATTGAAATGAGAAAAGTATTTTTCTCGTACAAAGCAGAAGATGAGATACAAGTTAGTGATTTAAATATAGAAATCAAAGCAGGTGAATTTGTTTTATTGTGTGGAAAAAGTGGATGTGGAAAAACTACTATATTAAAAATGATAAACGGTTTAATTCCACATGCTATTGAGGGCAATTATCAAGGTAAGGTTACAATTTACAATAAATCAGTAAGAGAAATGGAAACATTTGAAATTGCTGAAAAAGTTGGTTCTATATTTCAAAATCCCAAAACACAATTTTTTTAATTTGGATTCTGATGGAGAATTGTCATTTGGATTAGAAAATATGGGGATAGAACCTTGTTTAATAAAGGCTAAAGTTCAAAACACAATAAATGAATTAGATATAGAGAATTTAAAAAATAGGAATGTATTTGAATTGTCAGGCGGAGAAAAGCAGATTCTTGCAGTTGCTTCTGTATACGCTACAAATCCGGAGATATATGTGTTTGATGAACCTTCTGCAAATATTGATGAATGTGGCATTGATAAAATAAGAGAAATGCTTATTAAACTTAAAGAACAAGGTAAGACAATTATTATATCTGAACATAGATTGTATTTTCTTGTTGATTTAATTGATAAAGCAATTTATTTAGAAGACGGAAAGGTGAAACACACTTTTTCAAATACAGAATTTGCTCTGATCGATAATAAAATGAGAAAAGAAATGGGGCTGAGAGCCTTTACAAAAAAAGATAATAATGATTTTGTAATTCCAATTGAATTCCATAAAACAGATGAGTTTGTAATATCAAATTTAAATTATAGGAATAATCATAAATGTGTTTTGAAAAATATAAATATTTCTGCTAACAAGGGAGATATTATAGCAATTACCGGTAAAAATGGGCAAGGAAAAACTACATTGATGAAAATTATATGTGGTTTATTAAAAGAAAATGCTGGGACTATAAGCTATAACGGTAGTCTTTATAAATATAAAAAAAGAAGAACGCTTTGCTATATGGTGATGCAGGATGTGATTCATCAATTGTTTTCCGAGAGTTTGATGGATGAATTCACTTTGTTTGATTCAAGCGTTGATAAAGAACAGATAGATAGTATCTTAACTAAATTAGAACTCATCAAAATGAAAAATAGACATCCTATGTGCTTGTCAGGAGGACAAATGCAAAGACTGGCTGTAGCAGTTGGTATGTTAATGAATAGAGAAATTATTATTTTAGATGAGCCGACGAGTGGTTTAGATTATTTGAATATGATGCAAATAAGCGAAGTTATTAAAGAGTTCTCAAAAAATAAAATAGTATTTATTGTAACACATGATAAAGAGCTAATTGATAACGCTTGTAACAAATTATTTGAAATATCTGATGGAGAAATATACGGATTTAGTGAAAGAAGGTAAAAGATGGAAGTATTAAAAGAGCATAAGGGAAAAGTATTTGCATCTGCTTTAATTGCAATAATAGGAGTTGGGTTAGGTGTCATTCCTTACTTTTCAGTTGCAAATATTATTAACAATATTGTTGAAGGAAAAGTAGAAATAGGTGCTTATATTCCATATATATTAGCAGTGTTGGTTGGGCTTTTAGGCAGTATATTATTTCATGAATTTTCAACCATTATTTCTCACAATTTAGCATATAGGGTAATTGAGGGAAAAAGGAAAAAATTAGTTGATAAGCTAAGTAAAATTTCCATGGGAGAGATTGAAAAAAGAAGTAGCGGTCAATGGTCACAATTTATGGTAGAAACGCTTGATAAGATGGAACAGCCTATTGCTCATGTAATCCCAGAGGTAATTGCAAATTTACTTATACCAATTGTATTAGTAGTAATAATTTTTATTATGGATTGGAGGATAGGGGTAGCTAATTTACTTACGATTCCACTTGGTTTGCTATTTTTTATGATGATGATGAGGGGATATGAAGAAAAATCAAAAAGGTACCAAGAAGCATCTAAGGCTATGAATACTATAATGGTGGAATATGTTAATGGTATTAAGGTCATTAAAGCATTTAATAAGTCAGCATCGTCATTTGGAAAATTTAAAGAGACGGTTAATGAAAATAAAAAGTCAATGCTTGATTGGTATTTAAGTGTTTGCTTTTCGATGACTGGGGCAATGGAAACTATACCTGCAACGATGATTTTTGTTTTACCAACATCATTATATTTATTTATGCAAGGAAGCGTAGAAATGAGTTCACTAATTATGTGTATTTTATTGTCTTATGCTTCATATAAACCTCTTATAAAAGCAATGAGCCATTTGGAAACTATGGCAAATGTGAAAATGGTTATGAAAGAAATAAATAAAGTTATGGAAATTCCTGATCTTGAGCGAGGAAAACAACTAAAACATATAAAATCATATGATGTAGAGTTTCAAAATGTATCATTTGCATATGATGACTCTAAAAATGTATTAAATAATATTTCATTTAAAGCAAATGAAAAGGAGCTTACCGCAATAGTTGGGAACTCCGGTGGAGGAAAGTCAACAATTGCAAAGTTAATAGCTGGTTTTTGGAACATTGACAAAGGCAAAATTTTTATAGGAGATGTTGACCTTAACGACATGCCATTGAAACAAAATATGGAACTTATCACCTATGTATCTCAAGAAAATTTTCTTTTTAATAAAACTATTTTAGAGAATTTAAGAGTAGCAAAAGAAGATGCAAACATGGATGAAATCAAAGAAGCTTGTGTGAAAGCAAGTTGTCATGATTTTATTACGAATCTCCCTAATGGATATGAAACGGTTGTAGGGGAGGGAGGTTCAAGTCTTTCAGGCGGAGAAAGACAAAGAATTGTAATTGCGAGAAGTTTTCTTAAAAATAGTCCGATTGTATTGCTTGATGAAGCAACTGCATATTCAGATCCAGATAATGAAGCTATTATTCAAGAATCAATTGATGCACTGATTAAAGATAAGACAGTTATTATGATTGCTCACAGGCTCTCAACTATTGTAAATGCTAATAAAATTATAGTAGTAGATAACGGAAATATTGTTGAGGAAGGTTCTCATGAAAAATTACTCGAATTAAATGGTAGGTATAGAGAAATGTGGGATGTATATACAGAAGCTAAGGAAATTGAGGTGATTTAAAGTGAGAGAATTATTAAAAACTTTATACGAGGTTTCTGGTTCATATTCTAAAAGAATAACCAAAATGCTTATCTTTGATGTAATAAAAGGGATATTTGAAGGGGTTTCTTTAGGTGCTATTCTATTTTGCTTAATGAAAATTTGTGAAAGTATTTTTAAGGGTCAAAGCATTGTAATTAAGGATATTTATACTGTTTTTGCAATTGCAACAATGAGCGTAGTTGGAAAAATTTTATTTGGTTATTTGGCAGATAGGAATAAATACATTGCTTCTTATAGCTTAGGTGCTGAAAACAGACTGTATATAGGTGATCGCCTTAAGAATGTAAATATGGGATATTTCACCACAAATTCTTTGGGAAATGTATCAGGCGGATTGTCAACTGTTATAGGCGAACTTGAAACAGTGGCAGTTTTGATCATTGAGCAAATGCTCGTTGGAACAATACAGACAATGATAATGGTATTATTTGTTCTTCCGTATGATTTAATAACAGCCATAATTATCCTTTTAACTTTGATTGTTGGAGTCTTAGTTAATATGTCAACACAAAAAAAGACAGATATTTTAACTGGAAAATTACTGGGACTTAAGTTGGATTTAAGTTCGAAAATAATAGAGTATGTAAAAGGAATTGGAATAATAAAAGCGTTTGGAAAAGATGAAAATACAGTTAAAGAATTGAATGATAGTATCGTAGAGAGTCGTAAAGGTTTTTTTGCAGTAGAAAAAATTTTAGTACCTACACAATTTCTATTTCTGTTGGTATTTAAAATAGGTATATGTGTAATTATATTTAGTTCTTTAATGAGATATTTTTCAGGAAGTATCGATGCGACTAAATCTATTATGTTGATTGTTATGAGTTTTATAGTTTTTTCCGGGTTTGAATTAGCAGGTAGTATGCAGAGTATTAAAGGGGTTGCAGTTCAAAATTTAAATAGCGTGATAAATTTAAGAAGTCTACCAGTGATTAAAGAGGGCAATAAAACGAAAGTTGACACAGTAGAAATTGAAATGAAAAATGTTTCTTTTTCTTATGATGATAGTGAACTTTTTAAAAATCTAAGTTTGAAAATTCCTGAAGGGAAAACAACAGCTCTTGTCGGGTTCTCTGGTAGTGGAAAAACAACTTTATGCAATCTTATGGCAAGATTTTGGGATGTGCAATCAGGTGAAGTGAAAATTGGTAGCAGCAATGTCAAAGAATATAATTATGACCAACTTCTATCTAATTTTAGCTTTGTATTTCAAGATGTATATTTATTTGATGATACAGTAAAAAACAATATTAAATTTGGTAATCCAAATGCTACTGACGAAGAAGTGATTGATATTGCAAAAAAAGCTCAATGCCATGATTTTATTATGAAACTTCCTGATGGATACAATACTATTTTACAAGAAGGAGGCTCTAATTTATCAGGTGGAGAAAGGCAAAGAATATCTATAGCAAGAGCAATGTTGAAACAAAGTAAATTTGTAATTCTTGATGAAGTAACATCAAGCGTAGATCCTGAAAATGAAAAGCAATTATTGATTGCATTAAAAAATCTATTAAAGGGCAAAACTACAATAGTTATTGCACATAAGCTATCTACTGTAAGAAATGCAGATAAAATAATTGTTTTGAAAAATGGGGTTATTGAACAAATAGGAACACATACTGAACTGAAATCAAAAGAAGGTATATATAGAGATTTTATTGCAAATAGAAGAAAATCTGAAGAATGGGTAGTTTAGAAAGGTTTGATATATGAATATTAGTTAGATGTAAGAAATGGGTGAGTAAGATGAAAAATCTTTTTCATATAGAAAAAAGAAATAACAAAAAATTCTTCTTGCTTTATAGTTTCTTATTATCTCAAGCAACTAAATATATCTGAAGAAAAGATAGATTCATTTCTTTTTGGAGGACTTTTTACGCCAAAGTGTAGAAGTCCTCCTTTTTTATTCTCAAAAAGCAAAACAGAGAACAGGAAAAGGAGGATAACACTATGGCTAAAGAATATTACCTTTATGTAAAAGGAAAAGCTGTACCTGTAAGTGAAGAAGTTTACAAAGCCTACTGGAAGATAACAGAGCATGAAAAGTATCTCCAAAGAAAAGATTGGAAGCATAATGTTATATCATTTTCAGCACTGGATCATGACGGACACTTTGTAGATAACATCATAGATGAAAAAATAGACTTAGAAAAAATTGTAGAAGTAAAAATGCAAATTGAAGAATTAAACAAGGCATTAGCTACACTGACAAAAGAAGAACGAGAGTTAATGGAAGCCATCTTCTACAGAGAGGAAAGTCTAAGGTCAATCGGTAAAAAAGAAAAAGTAAGCTATCAAACAATCGGAAAAAGGAGGGATAAGATTTTAGAAAAACTGAGAAAGATTTTAGAAGATAAAATCTAAAAACTTGGAAAGGTTAAGTATCAAAAAAGGTGCTTAACCTTTCTTTGTAAAATACCGTTATGTAACACGAAAAGCTGATATAGAAAAATGGCTTAAAAATGATAAAATGTTATTAGTTAATGTAGACTAACTTCCGTTTGTGAGGTGTTCAAAATGGAATATATTGACATAAATAAAGACAAGGAAAAAATAGTTTTACTCATACATCCAATGCTTTCTTCTGCTGAGGGAATGAAAAAGTTAATTGCCGATAATATTGGAAATGAGTATAGATATATTATTCCGGATTTGTCTGCTCATGGTAGATTGATTGATAAAAAGTATCTATCAGTAAGACAAGAAAGCGAAAATTTGCATAATTATCTTAAAGAAAATGATATTAGAGATATTTCTTTAGCCTTTGGAGCATCAATAGGTGGTGTAGTGTTACTAGAATTATTAAAATACAAGGATATAAAAATAGCTAAAGCTTTATTTGAGGGATGTAGTTTATGTCAAAATGCGAGTATTTTAGAGTTTATTATAAGAAATATTTTTCTATATGAACGGAAAAAAGCGATTAAAAATAATGACTCAGCTAATAGAAAAATTATAAGCATATACGGAGAAAAAATGGGACGAATGATGGCTGAAACTTTAATCAGAATAGATAAACAAAGCATTAAAAACATCTGCCATGATTGTGCATTTGTAGATCTTCCCAAATTATCAGAAGTAGAACAAAAGAGGTGCATATTCTGTTATGGCTCTAAGGAAATTAACTTAAAATATGCGAAGAAAGTTATTTTTAACGAATATCCATATGCAACATTAAAAATATGGGATGGGCAAAACCATTGTACAAAGATAACAACGAATATAGAAGAGTATTGCAAAACGATAAAAACTGAGATTGGTTAAAATATCTTACTTAAGGGGATGTTATGAATGAATGATAAAAGCAATAAAGAATTTTGGGATAAATTTGCCAAGCTATATGCTCCTTTTATGAGGAAAGACAAAGGAGTTTATGATAAAGTTTGCGAATATATTTGCTCTTATTTGAATAAAGATATGAATGCACTTGAACTTGCTTGTGGTTCGGGGCAACTATCCTTGAGCCTTTCAAAATATACAAAAAATTGGATTGGGACAGATTTTTCTGAACAAATGATTTTGGAAGCGAGAAAGCATGGAGAATATGAAAATCTTGCCTTTGAAATAGCCGATGCAACATCATTAAATTTTGTAGATGGAGAATTTGATTGTGTGGTCATTGCTAATGCACTTCATATAATGCCAAATCCTGATAAGGCAATGATAGAAATATACAGAGTATTAAAACCTAATGGTATTTTGTTTGCTCCTACTTTTTTATGGAAAGAGGGAAAGCAAAGTAAATTCAAGAAATGGCTAATGTCCGTTGCGGGATTTAAGATGTATCAAGAATGGAATAAAAAACAATTTAAAGATTTTATTGAGAAGCATGGATTTTCAGTAGTTGAAATGAATTTGATACATGGAGGGCTTGCACCCATCGGCGTTATGATTGCTTATAAAAAGTAATATTAAAATTGGGATTTTGGAGGAGAGTTAGTGATGAACATACATGAGTTTGGAGCTGATAAAAATAAAATAATTGTATTGATTCATCCTTCATTAGTCATGTGGGACTATTTTGAATACATTTTATCTATACTTAAAGAAGAGTATCATGTTATTGTTCCTGCACTTCCCGGATATGATGAAGAAAATCCAAACGAAAATTTTACGAGTGTAGAAGAAATTGCCGATAATTTATTAGGGTGGCTGAAAGAACATAAAATTGAGAAAGTTGATCTTTTATATGGTTGTTCTATGGGAGGCTCTATCGCTTTAAAAATGTTCTCCAATCACGGAGTTAAAATAAGGAACATTATTTGCGATGGAGCAATAACACCATATCAGCTTCCTTGGATTGTTACAAGAATGATTGCCATAAGAGATTTTCTTATGATTTCTATAGGTAAAATTGGAGGGCTAAAGCTTCTTGAAAAATCATTTTCCACAGATGAATACAGCGAAGAGGAATTGAAGTATGTTGCTAAAGTCCTTAATTTTATTAGTTATAAAACGATATGGAGAACATTTGAATCTTGCAACAACTATGTTATGCCAAAGAACGTGTCAGAACATAGCGGGCGTATTCAATATTGGTATGGTGATAAAGAGTCTAAAGCTCGTGCATGGGATATCCAATATATGAAAATTCATTTTCCTAATACAGAGTTTATCAAATTTGAAAATATGGGTCATGGCAGCATGGCAAGTCTTTATCCTGTGAAAATGGTTAATCAATTCAGAGATTTAATGGAAGTTAAGAAATAGAATAATTTGCCATGTTTGGAATTAAGGAGGTATGCATTGTGAGTATTAGATATAAATTAACGGAATTTTTATTTCGTCATACTGTGAAACCTATGATGAAAAAAGCGATAAAAAATCCGGATGAATATTTTGCTAAACAAGAAAAGAAACAGAAATCTAAACTACCTCTTGAAAAGCTTCATAAATCTTATGATTTTGAAGAAAGATATGTGAATGACACTTTGTATTATGCAGTCAAACCAAAAAATAAAGTAACAAATAGGCTTGTGTTATATTTCTTTGGTGGGGGATATACCATTCCGGGGAATTCCGGTGATTTTGAGTTTGCTCAAGATATAGCTAATCAAAGTCAGGCTGAAGTTTGGCTTGTATGGTATCCGCTTTTTCCAAAAGCAACCGGCTTGCAAATTATCGACGCAGGTCTAAACGTTTATAGCGAGGCACTTAAGGTGTTTAATGCAGATGATATTATATTTTTTGGTTTATCAAGTGGAGCAAGCCTTGCACAAAATATATGTTTGCATATTCTTGAAAACGACATGAATTTACCAATGCCTAAAAGATTGATTATGCACTCGCCAACCTTTCGTATTCCTCCGACTAAAGAACAGATGAAAGAGATGGAGAGACTTGATAAGTTTGATTGCATTATTCCGGCTTGCTACATGAAAGAACAAGATCAAGTAATGCAAAGAATAAATTTAAATAATGTGGAATATATGAAATCGCCAATTGAGTACTCATGGAAGGGGCTACCTGACATGTATATCATTTATGGTTCTTATGAAGTGTTGATAGCAGAGCTGCCGGAGGCAAAAGAAAAAGCTAAAATGGATGGCGTGGTTATGAAAACATATATAGGAGAGAGAATGATGCATACTTGGGCGGCGGCAGGATTTTTACCTGAGGCAAAGGAAGTAAGAAGCAACATATATGCCGTAATACGAGGAGATAAAGATGATAGCTTTCTCTTGTAATATTCTACAGGTAGCTTTCAGAAGAAAAGTGGATATTGTGGGGTGATTGATAATTATGTATATGACGATACTGCTTGCAGTTATTATGATGATTGGATTGTTCTTATTGCTGTGGGCAGGAGTTGGATTTATTCAAAACAAAGACTTCTTTTCTTCGTGTCCTAAAGAAGTGTTTGATGTTATTGAACCAAAGGAAAAACGCTTTCGTGGTCAGAGTTTAGTTGGATGGATATTAGCTATTATTGCAATACTATTCATGGGGAGTTCAATTATCGTTGGTGCAGTGGATGGTGTTCAAAATAACTTTACTTACATTCAGTTTTTCATTAGATTTCTGATGATACTTCTTTTGCTGAAAGCCTTTGATATTGTATTTTTTGATTGGATACTTTTGTGCAATCGAGGTTTTAGTTTTTTTGAACATTATTATCCGGAAGTGGTAGATAAGCTTAGTCCTAAACTCTTTGGATATAACAAAAAGGAACACATTATTCAAGTGTTATTTATGATTATCGGATCGTTAGTCATTGCATGGATATGCACATTATTTTAAAAACTAAATTCAAATTAGTAGGAGGTGTTTATACTTGGAAGAAATAGAAATGCAAGAAAAATAAAACCTGTTTTGAACGGTGCTGCGGAAACGATGCTTCAGAGTTTTTATGCAAGAGCACAATATTCCAAGAGCAAAAGACATAAATTTTATGATGCCAAAGCGGTGGAATTGGTTGAAAAAATTGATTACGATTTTACTGTCGCCACAAATGATTCCCTTATGAGTTATGGCGTGATTGCAAGAACGCTTGTATTTGATGAACTGGTAAAAGAG
This sequence comes from Bulleidia extructa W1219, assembly GCF_000177375.1. Taxonomy (GTDB): domain Bacteria; phylum Bacillota_I; class Bacilli_A; order Erysipelotrichales; family Erysipelotrichaceae; genus Bulleidia; species Bulleidia extructa. The sequence goes on along the minus strand of NZ_ADFR01000009.1, from coordinate 45,026 downwards.
TTTATTGACGAAAATCCAACCTGTACAGTCGTAAATATTGCTTGTGGACTTGACACGAGATTTTATCGCATGGATAACGGAAAAATCACATGGTACAACCTTGATTTGCCTGAAACAGTTGAGGTAAGGAATCAGATTTTTGCAGAATCCGGCAGAGTTTCAAACATCGGTATTTCAGCAACGGATTCGGCGTGGGCAAAAGAAATAAAAGCAGATGGGAACATTCTGTTTATCATTGAGGGCTTGTCAATGTACTTGACAAGGGAAGACAATGCCCAAATGCTCAGAATTATTCGAGAGAATTTTGACAATGCTTATGTTCTTATGGAGTGCCTGTCAAAAAGGTGGGTGGCGAAAGAAAATGTTGAAAAGTCCATACAAAAAACAGGAGCAAAATTTATATTTGGGGCGGATTCCTTTGATGATATTAAGGATATTGCAAGAGGTTTCCGTAGTGTAAAGGATGATGATATTACGAGGGGGATGTCTGCTATATTTCCAGTGCTTAAGCTTATTAACTGGTTGCCGATTGCTCACAAACTATCACAGAAAATCTTGATATTTGAGAAAGTGTGATGTTATCGTTTTGGTTGCCATCATGAAGTACACACTGCGATAGGTAAATTATAGCTTATATAACTAACAACTAATATGAAAACAGTGAATTGAAAGGAACAGTTTACTGTTTTTTTATTTGAGAAAAATTGAAACGGAGGAATGAAAAATGAAGAAAGAAAACACATTACAGGAAGTACAGGAACAAATTTCTGAACTTCAGGAAGAAAGAGAAAAGTGCGATGTGAAGCTGAAACAATTACAAAATCAAGGCAAGAAATTAGAAAAACTTGCAAACGAAAAGGAACGAAAAAGAAGAAATCATAGGCTTATACAAAGAGGCTTGATAGTAGAAAGAGTCATTAAAAATCCTCTCATGTTTACTAACGATGAGATAGAAGAATTACTTAAAGTTGCTACTCACACAAAAGAATACAGACAAGCCTATGACGAAATGATAAATGGGAAAGATATGGAAGATGAAACAGACATTGAGTAAACAGAATAAAAAACCTTAGTTTTTTTCAGATGCTCCCTGCAAGGGTAAAAAGCTTCGCAGGACGCAAAGCACCCTTTAGGGTGTATAATTGCGCCCTTAGAAAAACTAAGGGATTTTAGCAAGTCTTTGAAAATCCAAAACTTAATAAAAACATACGGATAAAGCAGATAGGAAAAGATACAAAAAATAACCTGTCTGCTTTTTCCTTTACCTGAAAACAAATAAAAAAATGAAAGGAGCTTAAACAGATGGCAGAAACATTTCACTTTAGTATTTCTATGATAAGTAGAGGTAAGAGTAAATCGGCAGTTGCAAGTGCAGCATATATCTCTTGCGAGAAAATCAAAAATGAATGGGATGGAGAAGTTCATGACTATCATAATAAAAAAGGACTTTTACATTCAGAAATCTTCTTGCCGGAGAATGTCCCTATAGCATTAAAAGATAGAACTACTTTATGGAATAGCGTTGAACTAAATGAGAAAGCAAGCAACGCACAGCTTGCAAGAAACTTCATTATCGCCTTACCGAAAGAATTATCCTTTGAAGAAAACAAAAGACTAATCACAGAGTTTATACAAGAAAATTTTATATCAAAAGGAATGATAGTAGACCTTGCAATCCATGATGAAAGTGATGAAGAAAATAATAATATCCATGCACATATTATGACTACCCTTAGACCAATCAATGAAAAAGGAGAGTGGCAACCAAAATCAAAAAAGGAATATATCCTTGATGAAAAGGGAGAAAAGATAAAACTAAAAAGCGGAAACTACAAAACAAGAAAAGTAGAGCTGACAGACTGGAACGACAAAGGCAACGCTGAGAAATGGCGAGAGAATTTTGCAAGTCTTTGTAATCAGTATTTAGAAAAAAATCATCAGGAAAAGAGAGTAGATCATCGTTCCTATAAAAGGCAAGGGATAGAAGAAATTCCAACCATTCATTTAGGAGCAAGTGCCAGTGCCTTAGAGAAAAAAGGAATCGAAACCGACAAAGGAAATATCAACAGAGAAATCAAAAAGCATAATTCTTTAGTAAAAGCCATTAAGAACAAGATAAAAGAAATCACTTCTTGGATAGACTCTTTACTTGGAAATCTGCAAGTAAAATACGATGAGTATAAACAGACCAAGAAAGATGAACTGGAGAACAAAGCGGAACTCTTTAACCTCTATGAATACATTTCTATTTATAACGAAATACAGGGAGAAAAAACAAAAAATCTGTCTTATTATGGACAGATAAAAAAAGGAAATGCAGACCTAAAGAGATTTGTAAAAGCAATTTATTATTTGAAAGATAATCATCTTCAAACCATAGCAGACCTACAAGGAAAAGTCTTTGAACTGGCAAAGCAAAGTAAAAAGATAAGTGGTGATATTCAAGAAAAGACACAAAGAATAAAAGACCTAAACCAATGTGTAAGTTGCATAGACGCTATCAGAGAAAATAAAGAAATTTATCAGGAATATAAAAATAAAACACTATTCAAAGACAGCTTTTACAATTCTCATAAAAAGAAAATAGACAGATACCTAAGAGCAAGAAAGACCATAGAAAAATTTACCGGGACATCATCCATCAAATTAAGTGATTGGCAAAAAGAAATATCAAGCCTTGAAAATCAGATACAAGAGCTAACCAAAGATAAAGCTAAAGTACAAGACGAATTTAAGCAGATAGACCATATCAAATACGCAGTAAAGATTGTCAATGAAGAGTATGGAATAGATTTATCCATTGAAATAGACAAAGCAATCAAGCGTGGAGAGAAACCAAGCGTAATTGCACAACTGAAAAAATTCCAAGAGCAACAGGAAAAGACAGATAAATACAAACAAAAAGCAAAAGAAAAATATTCCGGGCAAGAAAGGTAGGTAAACTATGAGCCAAGTGCAAGAAGAAATGTATTCAAAGGTGGAACAGATGGTAAAAGAGCTGTTGCAAAAATTCTATCACCTAACAACAGAAGAAGCCGAGAAAATACAAAATGAAGTGTTCCAAAATATGAGAGAAAAAGTAAATGCAGTAAAAATCAATCGAGATAAAAATACGGAAAAGAAAAGTATTAAAGCAGAGATTGAAAGATACAAGAAAATGGAGCAAAGAGAGAAAAATAGACCAAAGGCACGAACTAAAGAAGACATAAAGATGGAGAAAGAAAGGTAGGTAGAAATGGCAGAAAGAAGAATGTTATCAAAGTCTGTTATTCAATCGGATGTGTTTTTGGAAATGCCGTTATCATCACAAGCCTTATATATGCACCTTAATGTTTGTGCAGATGATGACGGCTTTGTTAGTAATCCAAAGACTATATTAAGAATGACAGGAGCCGGAGAAGATGACTTAAAACTTCTAATAGCAAAAGGCTTTGTCATTGTTTTTAAGACAGGAATTATAGTGATAACTCATTGGAAAAGAAATAACTATATCCAAAAAGACAGATACAAAGAAACCATTTATAAAGACGAGAAAGCATATCTAAAAATCACGAATACCAACACTTATGAAAAAACTGAAAATATATGTATCCAGAATGTATCCAGTTTGGATACGCAGATTAGGTTAGGTAAGGGGAGATTAGATGGGGTTAGTATAGATGAGGGGAGAGTAGAGCAAGGAAACCACAATCCCCCATCTTCGTTTTATGGAGAATATAAAAATATCTCCTTAACGAATGAAGAATATGAGAAGTTAAAGGACAAATTACAAGACCATACAGAAACAATGATAGATAAGTTATCCACTTATATAAAAAGCACAGGAAGAAACTATAAAGACCATTATGCAACCTTAGTTCATTGGTACGAGCAAGACAAAGGGAAACTAAAGGAGGGCAGTAAATCAAAAGTATATACCTTTGAAGATTATGACAAGGGAGTACACCTGTAGACCTCGTATAAGACGGTGGAAAGGTGTTTTTAGAGCTTTAATCATAAAATAGGTATCAGATTATAGCTAAGTGTAAAAACATCATGTAAGGGCTTAAAATTGCAGTATGGAAAAAATATCGTATTTATGATAAAATGATAATGATATGGTAATAAACTCAGTTGTAAGGAGAGGATATATAAATGCGAATTCAATTTACTGTAACCGATGAAGAACTTGAAATTTTAACTAAAAAAGCAATAGAGGGAGGTTTCCCAAGCATTACTGAATATTGTAAGTGTAGTAGTTTACAAGAAAATACAAGCTATGTTGACCTATATACTACCTTATTAAACAAAATTAGCTCTTTACCGAAGGGCAAAGAATTTGTTTTAAGAGAGTTAATCGCAACACCGCCGGCATTGATTGGTAGATGGTTTTATGAAAATGTAAATAAGGGACTTGTAAAAAATGTAGAACACATCGGAAAAGCTGAAGGTGGAGTAGAAAAATACAAAAGAATATAAGACTTATTCAAAAAGCTACTCAGTGCGTGGCGAATTGGAAAAGAATTTAGATAATGTTGGAGGTGCATTTAATGGCAGATGAAAATAAAGAGATTGTTATTGTAGATGATAAAACCATACAGAAAAAAATATATCTTATTCGTGGACAGAAAGTAATGCTTGATGTAGATTTAGCTGAAATATATGGTTATGAAACTAAAAACTTTAATAGACAGGTGAAAAACAACGCAGAAAAATTTGAAGGTGAAGACTTCATGTTCCAATTAACGGACGAAGAAATGGCAGAACTTTCAAGGTGCAAAAATTTCACCTTGAACAGAGGGACTGGTAGAGGAAGTAATATTAAATACAATCCTTATGCCTTTACAGAACAAGGAATCTATATGCTTATGACTGTACTAAGAGGTGAACTTGCTGTTAAGCAAAGCAGAGCCTTAGTTAGAACATTTAAGCAAATGAAAGACTTTATCATAGAAAACCAAGATTTTATCGGTTCAAAAGAATTAGTACAAATAGCAGTACAGACAAACCAAAACACAAAGGATATAGCTGAAATAAAGTCGCAAATGGCTACAAAAGAAGATTTGAAAAAGGTTATGGATAATTTTATCGATCCAGACACATACAAGCATTTCCTTTTAATGAACGGAGATAAGATTGAAGCAGATGTTGCCTATACAAAAATATATAAGTCTGCGAAGAAAAGCATTTATGTAATAGATAATTATATAGGCTTGAAAACCTTAGAATTATTAAGGGCTGCAAAAGACAATGTTGAAGTCATAGTTTTTAGCGACAATGTGAAAAACAAGGATATGCTGACAAAAAATATCCTAAACGATTTTAGAAAAGATTACCCTAATATCAATCTGAAGATGAAAATTGCAGGTAAAAAGTATCACGATAGATATATTGCCATTGACTATGGAACAGACAGTGAAGCCTTTTATCTTTGCGGAGCTTCATCAAAAGATGCAGGAAATAAAATATCAAGTATTACAAAGATAGAGGAATCTTCCAAGGATATGTATCATACGATGTTTGGCGTAATGCTGAGCAATAAGGATTTGAAAATTTAATATGTAAATGGTAAAGCGTTATTAAATGAACAACCATAAGACTTGTGAAAGGCGGTAGAAAATAAAACTCTATCGTCTTTTTTGATTGCAACAAACAGGAGGAAAATAATATGTATGAAAATAAAAATGAACAGAATACAGGAACAAAGACCATAAAGAAGATTGGGAAGGCAACTTACGAGGTTGTTGTCCACTTTAATAAAAATGCAACTGAAACTATGCAAGATAAATTGAAAAGGATAATGCTGAGGGAAATGGAGCAAGAAAAAGATAAAAAAACTCATAAAAATGATTAGAAAGTCCTTGACAAGTTGTTACAGGAAAAACAGCAAAATCTATTCTTATTAGCTGTGGGGCAAGGCTTGCTCCCTTTGATATTCAGGAACTTAGGGAACTGATGAAAGAGGATGAGCTTGAGCTTGATACTCTTGGAGATAGAAAGACAGTACTTTTCGTTATTATCTCGGATACTGATGACACCTTTAATTTTGTAGTGTCAATTATGTACTCGCAGCTATTTAACCTTTTATGTGATAAAGCCGATGATGTATATGGCGGACGATTACCTGTCCATGTGAGATGCTTGCTTGATGAATTTGCAAACATTGGTTTAATACCTAAGTTTGAGAAGTTAATTGCAACAATCCGTTCCAGAGAAATATCAGCAAGTATTATCTTACAGGCACAATCACAATTAAAGGCAATATATAAAGATAATGCAGATACAATTGTTGGAAATTGTGACTCTACCATATTCCTTGGTGGCAAAGAAAAGACCACATTAAAGGAACTTTCTGAAACACTGGGAAAAGAAACGATAGATTTATATAACACATCGGAAACAAGGAGTAATCAAAAGAGCTTTGGACTTAATTACCAAAAGACAGGTAAGGAGCTTATGAGCCAAGATGAGATTACCGTAATGGACGGTAGCAAATGTATTTTTCAGCTTCGTGGTGTCAGACCATTTCTATCAGACAAATTCGATATTACAAAGCATAAGAACTATAGATTACTTGAGGACTATGATAAGAAGAATTTGTTTGATATAGAAAGTTACATGAAGCGAAAAGGAAAAGCAAAATTAAATAGAGAAACGGTTATTACAAGAATGCAGTAAGTCTTAAAAAGATTTGCTGTTTTTTTTATTCAAAATCAGGAGGCAAGATGATAAGGATCAGAAGTCCCACTAAGAAAAAACTAAATAGAAAGAGTATCAGCGATTGGAAAAGAAATACTCCAGTCGCTTTTTTATTGAATTGAAAAGGAGAAATTTTTAATGAAGCAGGAAATGATTAACATCAACGCCAACTTATTGGCAGAGCCTACTTTCTCAAGTTTTGAAAATGAAGGAGAGAAAGTAGAAGTTGCAAACTTCACGCTTATAAAAAAGTACGGTAAAAGCAAGGAGTATATTAACTGTGCAGCCTATGGAGAAAAAGCTGAGAAAGCAAAGGACTTTGAAAAAGGTGATTTAATTCATATCTTTGGTTACTTTAAGAAGCGTGAAAAAGAGGGAAAGACTTACAAAAACTTTGTAGTGAAGTCATATAACAAGATTGAAAAGAAAGAAGAAAACGAGGAGGAATAACTTATGGCATTTTTTACACAGGCAGTTAATGTATTAAAGATTTTGGTTATGGCAGTAGGTGCAGGACTTGGAGCATGGGGCGTCATCAACTTGATGGAAGGATATGGTAATGACAATCCCGGTGCTAAGAGCCAGGGTATTAAGCAGCTTATGGCTGGAGGAGGGATCGTTCTTATCGGACTTAAGCTCATTCCACTACTTGCCAACGTACTCAATTAAGAAGAAAAGGAGAGCTTAGATGTTTGGAATATTCGACAAGATAGAAGAATTCTTTAAGGAACTTCTACTGGGCGGTATCCAAGCAAACTTAGAGTCCATGTTTCTTGACATCAACGATAAAGTTGGTGCGGTTGCAACAGATGTAGGTAAAACGCCTATGGGGTGGAACGGAGATGTATTTGCCTTTATCAAAAGCATTAACGATTCCGTTATCATTCCAATAGCGGGACTAATCATCACAGCAGTTCTTTGTATCGAGCTTATCAATATGGTAATGCAAAAGAACAATATGCACGATACAGATACCTTTGAATTTTTCAAGTACATCATCAAGATGTGGATCGCTGTATGGTTAGTATCCCATGCCTTTGAGTTTTCAATGGCAGTTTTTGATGTGGCACAGCACATGGTAAATAAGGCGGCAGGGGTGATAAATACCTCTGCCACCGTTTCCGGAGATCAGATAGTGGCAATGATGGATACCCTAAAAGAAAAGGGACTTGGAGAACTTGTCATGATTCTCTTTGAAACCTCACTCATAAAGGTTGCTATACAGGTAATATCCGTTGTGATTATGCTTGTAGTTTATGGAAGAATGTTTGAGATTTATGTTTACTCATCAGTTTCAGCCATTCCATTTGCCACAATGGGAAACAAGGAGTGGGGACAGATTGGAACAAACTACATCAAAGGACTATTTGCACTTGGACTACAGGGACTCTTTTTAATGGTTTGTCTTGGAATATACGCAGTATTAGTTAAGACAATTAAGATAACAGATATACACACAAGCACCATGACGATACTTGGCTATGCGGTTTTGCTGGGGTTAATGATGCTAAAGAGCGGAACACTGGCCAAAAGCGTATTAAATGCACACTAAAAGAAAGGAATGATAGGATGAACAAAAGAAAAACAACATTTACAGCAGTAATAATTGGAGCAGGTATTATGGCGATAATTGATAGAATCAGGCTTCATAACAAGGTAAAAGAATTGGAAGAAAGAACAGATGACATCGGTCGCTGCCATAATGATTTTTGCTTAATGCAGGAAAGATATAACAAAAGTACGAATGAACAGATAGAGAGTATTCAGGAAGAAATCGGCTCTGTATATGAACACTTTGAGGAGCTGTCAAAGGGTAAAGAAGATGGGAGGTAAGATATGGCGTATGTACCAATCCCTAAAGACTTAAATAGGGTAAAGACAAAGGTTGCTTTTAACCTAACGAAAAGGCAGCTCATAGGCTTCACACTTGCAGGACTGGTTGGAATACCAGTATATTTATTTATGAGGAAGCTTGTGCCAAATGACATAGCTGTCATATTCCTTATCGTGTCCACGCTTCCTATCTTTTTCATCACACTATTTGAAAAGGACGGACTGACCTTTGAGAAATATTTTAAGCATATCTACCTTCATAAGTTTTATCAGCCAAAAAAGAGAGTGAGAAAGGAGGTTTACCTTGAACAAGAAAAGAAAAATTCAGCAAATAAAACTCATGCAAAACGAAAAGGCATTGAGAAGTCAAAAGCGGGACTTAAAGAAAAGTAATTGCAAGTCAAAAAAAGATAAGGGAGGAATCCTTGACCTTATCTTTAAGAAAGAACCGAAAAGATATACGGTAGAAGATACCATTCCCTATCTAAGGCTTCTAAAAAGCGGAATATGCCAGCTTGATGAAAAGCACTTCAGTAAAAGTATAGCCTTTCAGGACATTAACTATCAGCTTGCTTTAGATGAAGATAGGGACTTGATTTTTAATCAGTTTGCAAACTTCCTAAACTCTTTCGATCCAAGCATCAGCATTGAGTTTTCATATATCAATCAGCTCGGACGAAACGAAGAAATGAAGTCGGCAATTCAGATACCGGATAAAAAGGACGGTTTTGACGATATACGCTTTGAATTTAGAGAGATGCTTAAAAGCCAGATTGTAAAGGGAAATAACGGACTTAAAAAATCAAAGTATGTAACCTTTACAGTGGAAGCGGATAATTTAGAGCAGGCAACATCAAAACTTGAAAGACTGGAGATGGATATATTATCTAATCTAAAGAGCATGGGTGTGAGAGCAGAAAGCCTAAACGGAGAAGAAAGGCTAAAGATACTTCATGATGTTTTAAATCCAAATAAAACATTTGAATTTTCCTACAAAGATTTAAAGAAAAAAGAAGGTACCAAAACATATATCGTGCCGGATGAATTTAATTTTATGCCAAGCAGATACTTTAAGTTTGGAAAATTCATCGGTGCAACAAGTCATTTTCAAATCCTTGCCAGTGAACTGTCCGACCGTATGCTTTCGGAGTTTTTGGATATTGATGATAACATCAATATCTCTTTTCATATAAGGGCGATTGACCAGTCTGAAGCCATCAAGATGGTAAAAAGAAAAAACACTGATATTGATAAGATGAGGATTGAAGAAAACAAAAAGGCGGTTCGCTCAGGTTATGATATGGATATTCTCCCAAGTGATTTAATTACCTATGGAGAAGATGTAAAGAGCCTCTTAAAAGATTTGCAGACAAGAGATGAGCGTATGTTTGTGGTAAGTATTGTTTTTATGAACTTTGCAAAGACAGTGCAAAAGCTTGATAACACTATCGCTCAGATAAGCTCTATTGCCAATAAGCACAACTGTAAAATAAAAAGGCTTGACCATACGCAGGAACAAGGTTTAGTGAGTGTGCTGCCTCTTGGAGTAAATAAGATTGAAATAGACAGAGGACTGACAAGTTCATCAACAGCAGTCTTTATGCCCTTTACCACAGAGGAACTTTTTATCAACTCAAGTAACAGTCTGTACTATGGACTAAATGCTTTGAGCCATAACCTCATTATGGCGGACAGAAAGAAACTTAAAAACCCGAACGGCTTAATTTTAGGAACTCCGGGTAGTGGTAAGTCCTTTAGTGCCAAAAGAGAGATGGCAAATGCGATTTTAGTAACGGATGATGATGTGATTATCTGCGATCCGGAAGGAGAGTACGGAAACCTTGTAAGACAATTTAAGGGAGAAGTGATAAAAGTCAGCAGTAAATCAAAAGACTACTTAAATCCCCTTGATATAAATATGAACTACGGTGATGGGGACGCACCTCTTAAAGACAAGGCAAATTTCATTATGTCTATGCTTGAGCTTGTAGTTGGCGGTAGTGGGCTTACAGCAGAAGAAAAGTCCGTTATAGATAGATGTCTGCCTAAAATTTATGAAAAGTATTTTGAAAACCCAGAGCCTTGTAATATGCCAATACTACAAGACCTATACGATATGTTAAAAGGACAGGAGGAAAAGGTTGGTAAGAAGCTGGCAACAGAGATGGAAATATATGTATCAGGTTCTCTTAATGTCTTTAATCACAGGTCAAATGTGGACTTAAATAAGAAGCTCCTTTGCTTTGATATTAAAGAACTTGGAAGTCAGCTAAAGAAAATAGGAATGCTTGTTATTCAGGATCAGGTGTGGAATAAGGTGTCACAAAACAGAGGAAACAAGGCTACAAGGTACTATATCGATGAGTTCCATTTGCTTTTAAAAGATGAGCAGACAGCATCCTATTCCGTAGAGATTTGGAAAAGATTTCGTAAATGGGGAGGTATTCCAACAGGTATTACGCAGAATGTCAAAGACCTACTTATGAGTAATGAGATAGAAAATATCTTTGACAATACAGACTTTGTCTTAATGCTTAATCAAGCATCAGGAGATAGAGAGATACTTGCAAGAAAACTTAAAATCTCACTTCCACAGCTCAGATATGTTACTAATTCAAATGAAGGTGAGGGACTACTTTTCTTTGGAAATACCATTGTGCCTTTCCTTGATAAGTTTCCGAAAGATACAATTTTATATCAGAAGATGACTACCAAGCCGGAAGAAGTGAGGTAGCCTATGGGAAAGAAGCTGAAAAAGGATTTCAAGGAAAGGCATAAGGCAAGTATTGAAAGGGAAATTCTCCATAGTGAAACTGGCATTACACCTGAAGAAAGTAAACTAAAGCATAACGATGATTATAGGGGGAAGATAGTCCACGATAAAGAGAGATTTCAGGATAAAGTTCATAAAAAGACAAGTAAGATAAATGACGATGATAATCCTTTAGGAAAAGACCTTGATAATGATGGGATTATAGACAGATACGACAATGACTTTAGGGATAGCGACTATTTTGAGTCAACCTATGATGTCGAGGATAATCTTCATCATAAAGCAGAAAATACAAATAGCTTCTCAAAAAGCCAAAAAGCTCAAAAGAGAAATTATAAGAGAAAAAACTATACCGAAAGCCTTTATACAAGGAAAAAGGATGATGTGTTAAAGGAGAATAAACCTGAAGATAAAAAGACTGGAAAAGATACTGCAAGCAAAAAAGTTCATAGCAGTATTTATAAAGAGCAGAAGAAAAAGCTAAAGAAAGATATGGTAAAAGTATCTGCACTTTCTGGACTTGCCAAAGGAAGTGAAACGGTAAGAGATTATTTATCTCATGGAAGTGATGAAAATAAAGGGGTAGAAGCAGGAGAAAAGACAGCGGACGCAAGCTCTAAACTAATTCATGGCATAAAGAATTACTCAAATAGGAAAAGAGCGAAAAAAGGCTGTGACCTTACAAAAAAGGATTACAAAATAAGGAAGCGTAAATCAAAACTTGAATTTCGTGATGCCAAAGAGAATCTTAAAAAGACAGATGAGTATAAAAGAGCAAGTGCCTATAAAAGAATTCAAAAGAAAAATCAAGTAAAGGCAGCGATTCGTCGGGAGAATAAGTCAAGGATTAGAGATAGAATTAAAGAGGGACTTATCGGAACACTGAAAAGCTCAAAGGAATTTATAGTAAGAAAAGCAAAGGGACTTATGATTATTTTCATAGGTCTTATTATTTTGGGAACTTTCTTTATTAATTTTGCAGGAACAGGAATGACAGGCTTTACGAACTCTACAAGTTCAGTTCTTACAACAAGCTATTTGTCAAAGCCGAATGTTCTAAGTGAAATCAATCAGAACTTTTCTGCTATGGAAAAGGAACTTCAAAATGAAGTTGATAATGTTAAAAGTAACCATCCCGGCTATGATGAGTACATCTTAAATAACACAGAGTACATCGGTCATAATGTCCATGAGCTTTTATCCTACATTACATCAAGGTGCGGAGAAGTAAAAGAAGCTTTTGAAGTAAATTCCATACTAAAAGAATTGTTTGAATCCATGTATGACCTTGAGTACAGGGAAGAAGTAGAAATCAGGTACAGAACAGTTACAAAAACTTATACCGATAAAAATGGGAATGAACATACCGAAAGCCATGAAGAACCTTATAAGTATAAAAAGCTTATTGTAACACTTCATAAAAAAGAGATGGATAGCATTATTCGAAAGGTATTTGCAAACCATCCTGATAATCTAAAGCATTATGAAGCGTTATTTGTTGCACAAGGAAACATGAGAGAGGCATTTGGAAATAGCGACTTAAGTGCTTCAAATGGAGGTGTTGGTGGAGGTAAAGAATATGAGGCATCTGATGAAGTTCAAAAGAAAATAGTAAGAGCAGCATACATTACGCCATCTCCGGGTGCAGGCTGGTGTGCCATGTGGGTATCTCAGGTTTATCAAAATGCAGGACTTGGATATATAGGCGGAAATGCCTGTGATATGTATCGAAACTATACCTTTACGTCAGACAGGTCAAAACTAAAGGTTGGAATGCTTGTAGCAGTGGAAAGCAGTAGCAGTGGAGGCAGTGCAGGACTTACCTATGGTCATGTCGGGATCTATATCGGGGATGGTAAGGTCATTGATAACATTGGACGAATAAGAGTAACCACTTTAGATGATTGGATTGCAACATTTTGTAAACATCATCCTGTAGGTTTCGGTTTTCCGCCAAATGTAAGAAGATAAGGAGGGAATAATGTGAAAAAAGAACTCACAACAGTTAAAAATAAAATAAAGAAGTTAAAGGATAAAAAGGCTCTGATTGATAAAGAATTGGAGTCTTTGTTTATTCGTGAAGAAGAACTTGAAAATGAAGAAATCATTACGATTTGCAGAAAAAATAACATCACAATCAGTGATTTGATGGCAAAAGTAAACAGACAAAAAGTAGAAATGAAAAAGGAGAAAACAAATGAAAACCAGTTTGAGAAAGAATAAGAAATTTTGGTCGTCAGCACTTGGAATTTTGTTTATAATTACCGCCATAGTTGTTGGAATGGTTGCAAGCAGTGGGATTGTATTTGCACAAGGGCATCTAATTCCAACATTTATCAGTCCGACAGAAATACCTACAAACGATAAAGCTGTTCAAAGGGAAGTGGAAGTGAATGTAAAGTATATCTTTGAAGATGAAAAAGTTTATAAGGAAGAAAAGGTAAAAGCGGAGAAAGGGCAGCTTCTTGATAGTGGAGATCTTCCAATACTTTCTGATGATATGAAATTCATTGATGAGTTTCTATTTTATAAGGTAAAGGGTGATGGAAAAGATGAAATTATTCGTAAGATAGCAAAGACTGATGTCAAGGATAAAGAAACTCAGACAGAACTTAGTAAAGACGATATTTCCAAAATGGAAAAAAAGGCTAAGGAGCTTCAAGAAAAACTTGATAAATTAAATGACGAAATCAAGGATAAAAACAAGATAAGTGATAAGCAGAAAGAAAAAATCAAAGACCTTGAAGCTGAAATTGAGGGCTTAAAGGATAAGCTTAAAAAAGATAAGGAAAATAAGGACTTATCAGCAGATATGAAAAAGGAAATGGATAAGCTTACTGAAAAGATTAGGGAACTTGAGAAAAAGGCAAATGAAGCAAATAAGTCTCCTGTAACATCTAATCCGACTACACCGAACAGTCCTATTTCCAGAATTAAGGCGAGCTCAGGAGGTTCAAGTCAAACACCTGTAAATAATGGTGGGAAAGAAATGACTTCGCAGACAAATTCAGGGACTACTACAAAAGATACATCTCATACAGAAACAAAAGAAAAGGAAGTTCGCTATCCGAATAAGCTGACACCTAAAATTCCTGCCAACAACAATCAGGGTTCATCTATGGATGGAACAAGTAAAAATGTAAATACCAATAAAGGCGTAGCTTCCACTCCGTCAAAGGCAAGAGCTTCTGTTACGGGAAATAAGGATAATGCCAATAAGGATTATCCAATTCATCATGGCGATAATAAGGATAGTAAAGAAACCGACAAGCATTCAGCCGATGCAAGGCAGTTTATTACCTTTCAAACGAAAAACGGTAAGACCTTTTATTTAATCATCAATCATGATGAAGATAGTGAGAATGTAATGCTTCTTACGGAAGTATCTGAAGATGATTTGCTTAACATGGTGGAGAAAAAAGAAGCACCAAAGCAGGAAGTAGTAAAAGAAGAACCTGTTAAGGAAGAAGTAAAGCCTGAGAAAAAGGACGAAAAGAGTAATTTAGGAACCTATATTATTTTGCTTCTTGTAGTAGGTGGTGCATTAGGAGCAGGCTACTATTTTAAGGTTGTGAAAAAGAAAGAAGATAAAGAACTTGAAGCCTTAGAGGAGGAAGATGATGATCTCTTTTCTGAAGCTGAAAGCGAGGAAGAAATAAATGATGCAGATGAAGTAGAAGATGAAGAATAAACGCACCTAAAAACATATTATTTTAGGTGCAAAGTTAGGGCGGGAGAGTGACATCTTTCGCCCTATTTTGATTTATAACAGGAGGAAAACACAGATGAAGTTAGTTATTGCAGAAAAGCCGAGTGTTGCAATCTCAATTGCAAAGGTTATTGGAGCAAATAAAAAGAAAGACGGATATTATGAAGGAAACGGATATAGGGTGAGCTGGTGCGTAGGACACCTAATTCAAATGGCAAATCCGGATGCTTATGATGAAAAGTACGCCAAGTGGAATATGGCTGATTTACCGATTATTCCGAGCGACTACAAGTATGAAGTAGCAAAAGCAACCAAGAAGCAGTTTAACATCCTTAAAAAGCTGATGAATAATAAAGAGATTGATATGGTTATCAATGCCTGCGATGCAGGGCGTGAGGGAGAAAGTATTTTTAGACTTGTATATAACGAATCGAAATGCAAAAAGAAGATGAAACGCCTTTGGATTTCTTCAATGGAAGATAGTGCTATTAAAGAGGGCTTTGATAATCTAAAAGACGGAAAGGACTATGATAATCTCTTTGAATCAGCACAGGCAAGAGCTATCGCAGACTGGCTTGTCGGAATGAATATTAGCAGGCTCTATTCTTGCCTTTATAAACAGAATTATTCTGTTGGCAGAGTACAAACACCTACTCTTGCCATGATTGTAAAAAGAGATGATGAGATAGCAAACTTTAAAAAGGAAAAATACTATACAGTAGAGCTTTCTACAAATGGTTTTACACTATCAACGGATAGAATTGATGATGAAGTTGCTGCTGAACAGCTTATAAGTTTAGTAGGCGATAAGATTGAAATAACCGATATTATTCAAAAAGAGAAAATAACAAAGCCCGATTTGCCTTTTGACTTGACAACACTTCAAAGAGAGTGCAACAAATATTTTGGATATTCAGCTAAGCAAACACTTGATTATACTCAAAGCCTGTATGAAAAGAAACTGATTACTTACCCCAGAACAGACAGCAGATGTTTAACAGAGGATATGATTGTGAGTACAGTCAACAACATTTTGGGTAAAAATGACTTTGATACAGGGCGTATCAAGGTAGTATTTAACTCTAAAAAGGTTACAGACCATCATGCTATTATTCCGACAGTAAGCTCACTGAGTGAAGATTTATCAGGCATTCCTGAGAGTGAAGCAAAGGTATATAGGCTTATATCTGATAAATTCCACGCAAGTGTAGGTTATCCATTAGTGGAAAGCACAACGAAGATTGTAGCTGAATTTAACGGTTTTGAGTTTACAAGTTCAGGCAAGGTAATTAAGGATGAGGGCTTTATAAAATACCTTAAAGAATACAAATCAAAACAGAGTGAAGGTGCTGTACTGCCTGATTTAAGTGTTGGTGATGTTTTAAGCATTGAAAATAAAGAGATTAAAGAAAAATTTACCCAACCTCCGAAACACTTTACTGAAGATACGCTTCTAAAGTCTATGGAAATTGCAGGAAATGACGCACTCGAAAAAGGTGTAGAAGTGGAAAGAAAAGGACTTGGAACACCTGCAACAAGGGCAGGAATTATAGAGAACTTAATTTATAAAGGCTTTGTAGAGAGAGATAAGAAAAATCTTGTAGCCACGCATAAAGGAATTAGTCTTGTAACGATAGTATCTGATACCTTTAAGTCAGCAGAAACTACTGCGAAGTGGGAAATGGAATTATCGGATATTGCTCAGGGAAAATCTTCAAAGGAAGAATTTTTGAAAGATATTGAAAACGAGATAAAAGAGGCTGTTCTGATATATGCAAAGTAAGAGGCAGCTAATCTCAGAGTAGAAAAAATATCCTAAAAGTGCTATAATCTTTTGTAGGAAAAGTAGGGAGAAAGGAAGTAAGTATGAAAGATATATTTATGGATACTGCAAAAGTTATGGCAAAAGGACAGGTTACTATTCCGAAAAGGATAAGGGAACTTTTGAATTTAGAAAATGGAGATTATGTTACTTTTGTAGTCAATAAAGATAAAGTTGAAATTCAAAATTCCAAAGTTTTTATTGAAGAAAACATTGGAAAATAAAGGTGGTGAAAAAGCAGATGACGATAGATGAAATAAAGAAGTTAATTCAAAATGGAGAGAAGATAGATGTTGAGTTTAAAGAATCTAAAAATGCTTTAACCAAAGATGTCTTTGATACAGTATGCTCTTTCAATAATAGAAATGGCGGACATATTTTACTTGGTGTAAATGATAAAAGAGAGATTGTCGGTGTCAGTAAAGAGAAAGTTGATAAAGTGATTAAGGAATTTACTACGGCAATCAATAACTCGCAAAAGATGTATCCACCACTTTATTTGCTTCCTGAAGTCTTTGATATAGATGAGAAAAAAGTAATTTACATCAGAGTGCCGGAAGGTTATCAGGTGTGCAGGCATAACGGAAGAATTTGGGATAGGTCTTATGAGGGAGACATCAATATCACAGATCATTCTGAACTTGTATATAAGCTATACGCAAGAAAACAAGGAAGTTATTTTGTTAATAAAGTATATCCGAATCTTGATATTGATTTTCTTGATGCTTCTGTAATTGATAAGGCTAAGAAAATGGCTGTAGTAAGAAATAAAAATCATGTTTGGGAAAATATGAGTAATGAGGAGCTTCTTAGAAGTGCCAATTTGATTTTGACTGATCCGGAAACAAGGCGTGAGGGAATTACATTAGCAGCTATTCTATTATTTGGAAAAGACAACTCGATTATGTCCGTTCTTCCACAGCATAAAACGGATGCAATATTCAGGGTTGAAAATAAAGATAGATATGATGATAGAGATGTTGTCATAACAAATCTGATTGATAGCTATGACAGGCTTATAGAGTTTGGACAGAAGCACTTGAATGATTTGTTTGTATTGGACGGAATTGTAAATGTTAATGCAAGAGATAGGATACTTAGAGAGATAGTTTCCAATACATTGGCTCATAGAGATTATTCAAGTGGGTATCCTGCAAAGATGATTATTGATGATGAGAAAATTACTGTTGAAAACAGTAACTTGGCTCATGGTATGGGAGCATTAGACTTGCAGAAATTTGAGCCATTTCCTAAAAACCCTGCTATATCAAAGGTATTTAGAGAAATAGGTCTTGCTGATGAATTAGGCTCAGGAATGAGAAATACCTACAAGTACACACAGCTTTATTCAGGACAAAATCCGCTATTTGAGGAAGGAGATATATTCAGAACGATTATTCCGCTGAAGAAGATAGCGACACAAAAGGTTGGAGGAGGAAATGTCCCTCACAGTGTCCCTCACGATGTCCCTCACAGTGTCCCTCAGGGCAGAGATGAACTGATTGAATTTATAAAAGCACAAGTAAGATTAAATAATAAAATTACAAGACAGGCTATTGCAGAAGGTGCAGGGGTAAGTGTAAAGACGATACAAAGAACTTTGAAGGAAATAGATAATTTGCAATATGTAGGTAGTGGAAATAATGGTCATTGGGAACTTAACGAGTAAAAGTAAGTTGCAGAACCATGATTTTTAGTAGGTAATTGATTTTTAAAAGTACCATGCAATAAGGTTTTGTAGCAGAAAAATTAAGTTGCAGTAAGTTGCAATACACGGAATCAAAAGGTGATTAGAGTAAAATCTAACCACCTTTTTTGTTTGGAAAAAAGAAGGAGGTAAAAATGCGAATAAATGATTTTCATAACATTTTGGAGCTTGTAAAACAAGATATTTTACAAAGTGATGCAGAATATCTGAAGCTCCTAAGGGTTGTCGGAAACAATCAAAGATATGACTTTAGAAGTCAATTAAGTATCTATGATAGAAATCCTGAAGCGACAGCCTGTGCCAAGTTCGATTATTGGAGGGAACGATTTAACCGAACTGTTATGAGAGGGCAGAAAGGTATCCCTATTTTAGAGGACTATGGCACATACAAGAAAGTGGACTACATCTTTGATATAGGTCAGACAGTTTCAAGAAACAGAGATGTCAATGAAGTCAATCTTTGGAGATTCGATAAGGAAGCTCATCAAGATGTCTTAAAGGAAATGATAAAAAGTGAGGGATATGAAGAGAGTGAAAGCATCTTAGAAAATATCTTTTCTTTAAGCAGGCTTTACGGAGATGAAAAGATAGATAGACTTATGAATGAGCTTAGAATAGCAGATGAGGATAGAATATCTTTTACAAAGTTTGTGAGGGACTCAATAAGCTATGCAGTTGCTTCAAGATTTCAGCTTGATTATACTATGGATAACGAACTTTTAAGAGAGAATTTTCAAAGACTTGATAGCATATCCCTTATGCTACTTGGTGAAACTGTATCGGATATTAGCAGCACAGTCATTGATCAGACGATTCAAAAGAGCAAAGAGATTGAGCTTCAAAAAGAAGTTTTAAGAGGAAAAGAAGCAGGATATAATAAGATTAAAGAAGAAATTGAGGAGGTAGAAGAAAATGTACTTCGACGAGATGATCAGAAAAGAAATGAAAACGAGCGAGTTCTCCGAAATGGAGAGTACGGACGAGATAATAGAGAAAATCAGGGAGAATACGCTAAACAGCTTGGAGGAACAGGCGGACTTCATGAAAGAATTCCCGAATCCGACTTACGCAGTGATGAGGCTGGATTATCTATCACAGAGCGAGGAGCAGAGCCACTTCGAGATGTTGGTAGACCTATACAAGGAGAAGAAGCTGACAGGACACCTGATGGATATTCAGAAACAAGCGATAGACTTTATGAGAACGGAGAAGCCGAAATTGATGGCAGCGTGGAAGATAGAGGACGAGAACAATCTGCAGTATGGGGCAATGATCTCAGCTCTGAAAGAGATGACCATCAAGGAAGTGGTAGAAATCTAAAAGAAAATATTGAAGTAGAGATAAGAGAAGCTGATAAGGCTTCTTTTTCTTTACCTGAGAATTCTTATGGACAGATGAGGCTTACTATTCCTCTTAATCAGAAAGAGATAGACACTATCCTTATTAACGGAGGGAACCACGATGGAAGTAGACTTCCTCTTATTGCTGAGTTTTCCAAAGGAAAGAGCAATGAAGAATTAGGAGAATACCTCAAAGATACCTTTGGGGGTGGAAACGGATTTTACATTGATGAAAGAGGGGCATCTTCCTGGTATTCGGATAAAGGCATTCATTTAGCTTATGGGACTTCAGCAAGAGAAGATGATACGCAAATTCTAAGCTGGAATGATGCAGCAAGTAGAATAAATGAGCTTTTGGAAACTGGAGAGTTTGCCACAAATGTGGAACTTTCAGAATCCCTTGATTATGAAAGAGATAGAATTTCAGAATCCCTATGGTATATATATCACGATTTAAGCGAAGAAGGAAAAGCACATGGGTATTTTGATTTTATAGAAAGAGGTGGTGACTTTCCGGAAGAAACGAAAAGATTGTCTGAAGCATTAAAAAATCCTGAATACCTAAAGGAAACAATCAAAGAATACAGTAGGTTCTTAGCAGGCTACAAAGAAAACAGAGGTGTACTAAGATTTCATTATCACAAGGTAGATAACCTTTATCAGAAATTACAGGAACTTGATCTGCCACGAAAGGAATATAGTACCAATCTGACAGAATTTCCTAAAGTAAAGCCATTTATTACAGATGACGAAGTTCTTGCTACCCTGTCAAGAGGAAGCGGAATAGATAAGGGAAAAGAGCGAATTACAAAATTTTTCAAGGAAAACCATACGCTTCAAGAAAAAGCTAACTTTTTAAAAGATGAGTATGGCATAGGTGGAAGCTCTCATGCTGTTTCAGGTGCAATGGGAAGTGATGAATGGCACGATGCTAAGGGACTTAAATTACAGAAGAAAGATTGCAGTGATGTATTTCTTACTTGGTCAAGTGTGGCAAAACATATTGATGAGCTGCTTTCTAAAAATCTTTATCTTGAGGAAAAGAAAATAGAAAGTAATACAGAGATAGAAGAAAAAGAACCGCAATATTATTCCAAAGACAATCCTGAAAACTTAATGACGGATGAAATGCTTGAAAGAGTGCCTGAACTTTATGCACAAGAAGATGTATCTTTAGCAGATAAGCAAGTTCATGCTGCATATATCATTCCATTGAGAAGTAATTGGACTTGGTATATGACAGAATACGATAGGGAAAGTGGTGATGCTTTCGGACTTGTACTTGGGATTGAACCTGAATGGGGATATTTCAATCTTGAAGAATTGAAAGAATTAAATGCCCAAAGGCTTATTTTAGAAGATTTTCCAAAGACCTTTAGAGAACTTAAAGATACGGAACTTGTCAAGCAGATGGATGAGCAGGAGCTTCAATCAGCCTTTAATGGGGAGCTTAGCTTTGAAGAAGAAACAGAGCTTGATGTATCTGAAGAAACAGAAGAAAGAGTAGCTGCAACACCTGTTCAAGGAACGCTATTTGACTATCTAAAGGAAAGAGAGGAAGTAGAACTTAATGAAGAAAAGGAAAGTCTTACCGATGAATTTGCAGTTAAAGAAGGCGATACCGTCTATTTTTACCATGAAGAATACAGGGTTAGGGAGATTTCTAAAAACAAAATCACAGGAAGAAATGATTTATGGCTTGATCCGGTAAGAAGTGGCAATCATCAAATCCCGATTGTAGCATTTGATGGGGATGAGGATTTATTAAAGCAGGTAAGCATTGAAAGACCAAATTTTATTGTTGGTGATGAAGTTAAATATAAGGATAAAGCCTATACCATCACACGCTTTGATGATATGGGAGATAACCTAAAGACAGTAACGGTTAAGGACAATACAGAATATCTTGGCGGTATGATAACAGGCTCCGATGTAATTTCTTATCGTCTTGAAAGTGACCTTGAGAGGGTATTTCAAAATCTAACCTATACGAAACTTGAAAAGACTATTGAGGAAGTAGAAATAAAGAAAACTGAGGCTCATAACTTCAAAATCACAGAAGAAACGCTGCCTGAAAAGTTATCTCCAAGTGAGAGATTAAACAATAACCTTGAAGTAATCTCTATGCTTAATCGTGTAGAGAGTGGACAAAGAGAGCTTGATAGTACCGCTCAGGAAACTTTGGCAAAGTATGTAGGATGGGGCGGACTTGCTGATGTGTTTGACGAAAGTAAAGAGGGACAATGGGAAGTTGCAAGAAGTTTCTTAAAGGAAAATCTATCACCATCTGAATATGAAGCTGCAAGAGAATCTACCTTAACGAGCTTTTACACACCGAAAGCAGTTATTGACAGCGTATATAAGACACTTTCTGATATGGGATTTAAGAGCGGTAATATATTAGAACCAAGTATGGGAGTAGGAAACTTTATCGGTAATCTTCCTGATGAAATGAAAAAGTCCAAGTTTTATGGTGTGGAGCTTGATTCGGTAAGCGGTCGTATTGGAAAACTCTTATATCCTGAAAGTGAAGTGCAAATTAAGGGATTTGAAGAAACTACCTTTTCCAATAACTTCTTTGATGCAGTTATCGGTAATGTTCCCTTTGGAGAATATAAGGTAAATGACAGGGAGTATAACAAAAATAATTTCCTTATCCATGATTATTTCTTTGCTAAATCCATTGATAAAGTAAGAAATGGTGGTGTTATCGCCTTTATCACATCTTCAGGCACAATGGATAAAAAGGACGAAAGTGTCAGACGCTATATTGCAGCAAGAGCAGAGTTTTTAGGAGCAATCAGACTTCCAAATGATACTTTTAAGGGCGTTGCAGGAACGGAAGTAACATCGGACATTATTTTCCTAAAGAAAAGAGATAGTATTAGAGAAAGGGATGAGGACTGGGTACATCTATCTGAAGATGAAAAGGGACTTGTATATAACAAATACTTTGTAGATCATCCCGAACAGGTACTCGGCACAATGCGTGAAGTATCAGGAAGATTTGGAAATACCCTTGCTTGTCTACCGAAAGAAAATGCTGACTTAAAGGAATTACTTACAAAAGCAAGTGAAGAAATCTCTAAAGATGCTAATTATGAAGAAATAGAGCTACTTGATGATGAAATCAGCACAATACCCGCAACAGACGATGTCAAGAACTTTTCCTATACCATTATTGACGATGAGGTGTATTACAGAGAAAACTCTCTATTTGTAAAGAAAGAAGTAACGGATAAAAACAAGGAAAAGATTAAGGATTATCTTGAGCTGAATGCTGCCCTTAAAGATGTTATCTATAAGCAAAAGGAAGATTTTTCTGATGATGAAGTAAGGAAAGTTCAGGAGAAGTTAAATGAAGTCTATGACAGTTTTTCTAAAAAGCATGGGTATGTTAATAACCTTTCTAATACCAGAGCCTTAAAAGAAGATAGTAACTTCCCTCTTGTTTCCTCCATTGAAATCCTTGATGAAGAAGAAAACTTTAAGGAAAAAGGTGATATTTTTTCAAAAAGAACAATTACAAAGGCAAAGACTATCGACCATGTAGATACTTCTTTAGAAGCTCTTGTGTTATCTATGTCCGAAAAGGGTTATGTGGACTTTGACTATATGGAAAGCCTGACAGGAAAAGACAGATCGACTTTGATAGAAGAATTAAGGGGAGAAATATACCTAAACATCAGGGAAGAACAGAACTTTTACAGACCACTATCCTTTAACTTGGAAGATGGGGATTTACCTTTCGCCTGTGCAAACGGCAGCAATTCATATAAGTATGGCTATGTAACAAAAGATGAATATTTATCAGGAAATATCAGGGATAAAATCGCCATTGTTGACAGTTATCTATCAAAACTTAGACAAACGGAAAGAGAGCTACCTCATCTTGGATATGCGGAAGATGGCAAAGAAAAAGAGCTGATAAGCTATGAGATGAACCGTTTAGAATACCAAAAGGCAGAGCTTGTAAAAGTTTTACCAAAGGAGCTTGAAGCAAATGAAATCAATGTAAGACTTGGTGCTACTTGGATACCGATTAAAGATATTGAGAAATTCATCTTTGAAACACTGAAAACTCCGGGCTGGGCAAGATGGGATATTAAGGTTAAGTTTTCAAATCTTACAAGCGAATGGAATATTGAAGGAAAAAGCAAAGACAGAGGAAATGACCTTGCTGAAATGACCTACGGTACAAGTAGAGTAAGTGCCTATAAGCTGATTGAAGATGCATTAAACCTTAAAGAAACGAAAGTATTTGACCAAATTGTAAATCCTGACGGCTCCAAAACTTCTGTGCTAAATAAAAAAGAAACGCTTCTTGCAGGGCAGAAACAAGAACTTCTAAAGGAAGAATTTAAGAACTGGATATTTAATGATCAGGAAAGAAGAAGCAGACTTGTAAAACTGTATAATGAGCGTTTTAACTCTATCAGGAATCGTGAATATGACGGAAGCAACCTGTCTTTTGAGGGGATGAATACTAAAATAGAGCTTAGACCTCATCAGAAAAATGCTATTGCAAGAAGCCTTTACGGAGGAAATACGCTTCTTGCCCATGTGGTTGGTAGCGGAAAGACCTTTGAAATGGTGGCTTCCGCAATGAAATCTAAAAGGCTTGGGATGTGTTCCAAGTCTTTATTTGTTGTACCGAATCACCTGACAGGTCAAATTGGCAGAGAGTTTATGCAGCTTTATCCGTCAGCTAATATTATGGTGGCAGATAAGAAAGACTTTGAGCCGAAAAACAGAAAAAGGTTCATAGGAAGAATTGCTACTGGCGAATATGATGCGGTTGTAATCGGGCATACGCAGTTTGAAAAAATTCCGATGAGTAAAGAATATCAGGAAAAACACATTCAGGATCAGATTGATGAAATCATCAACTATGTTGAGGAATATAAGCATGATAGAAATCAGAACTTTACGGTAAAGCAGCTTGAAAAGACCAAGAAAAAACTGGAAACAAGGCTTGAAAAATTAAATGATGATTTTAAGAAAGACGATGTCATTACCTTTGAGGAATTAGGCGTTGATAAGCTCTTTATCGACGAAGCACACAATTACAAAAATCTCTATCTCTACACAAAAATGAGAAATGTAGCAGGGATTGGGCAGTCTGAAGCCTTTAAGTCCTCCGATATGTTTATGAAGTGTAGATATATGGATGAAATGACGGGTGGAAAAGGTATTGTATTTGCCACAGGAACTCCTGTATCAAATTCCATGACGGAACTTTATACAATGCAGCGTTATCTTCAGTATGAAAGTCTTAAAAAGAATAATTTAGAGCATTTTGATAGCTGGGCATCTACCTTTGGGGAAACACAGTCTGCCTTTGAATTATCTCCGGAGGGAACAGGGTACAGAGTTAAGACAAGATTTTCAAAGTTCTATAATCTTCCGGAGCTTATGTCTATGTTTAAGGAAGTTGCAGATATTCAAACAGCAGATATGCTGAATCTTCCAACACCTGAAGCACATTATGAAGTTATTAAGACTTTGCCAAGTGAGGAGCAAAAGGAAATCCTAAAGAGCTTATCCGAAAGAGCTGATGATGTCAGAAACAGAGTGGTAGAACCTGATGAAGATAATATGCTGAAAATTACCAATGACGGTAAGAAACTTGCTTTAGATCAGCGTTTAATCAATCCGTTGCTTGCTGACAATCCTGATAGCAAGGTCAATATATGCGTGAAAAATGTGTTTGCCATTTGGGATAAGACAAAAGAAGATAGGTCAACACAGCTTCTATTTTCCGATATGTCTACACCAAAGGGTGATGGTAGTTTTAACATTTATGATGATATTAGAGATAAACTTGTAGATTTAGGGATACCAAAGGAAGAAATTGCCTTTATCCATGAAGCAAACTCCGACAAACAAAAAGATGAACTCTTTGCAAAGGTAAGAAAAGGAGATGTGAGGATATTACTCGGCTCTACTCAGAAGATGGGAGCAGGTACGAATGTCCAAAACAAGTTGATTGCACTTCATGACCTCGATGTCCCTTGGCGTCCTGCCGATTTAGAGCAGCGTGCGGGTAGAATTGTAAGACAGGGAAATGAAAATAAAGAGGTAAATATCTATCGTTATGTAACGGAGAATACCTTTGATGCGTATTTGTGGCAGACCATAGAGAATAAACAGAAGTTCATATCTCAGATTATGACAAGTAAAACACCTGTCAGAGTGGCGGAAGATGTAGACGAAAGCTCCCTTAATTATGCGGAGATTAAAGCACTGGCGACAGGCGATCCGAAAATCAAAGAAAAAATGGATTTGGACAATGAGGTTACAAAACTTAAAATGCTGGAAGCAAACTACAAGTCCAACCGTTACAGATTAGAGGATAAGGTCGCAAAAAATTATCCTGAAGAAATCACAAGAACGGAAAAACTCATTGAAGCTGTAAAGAAAGATATGGCAAATGTAGAACCTAAAGCAGAGGGTGAGGAAAAGTTTACTTCGATTACCATAAAAGACGAGAGAATATTTGATAAAAAGATTGCAGGAGAAAAGCTACTTGAAGCTATTTCTAAAGTAAAAATCAATGAAAGTAAGATGATAGGCAAGTATAGAAATATGGATTTAGAGGTCAGTTATAACTTCTTTACCAATGAGCATAATTTCAGCTTAAATGGTGCTGCAAAGCATTCAGGAGAGCTTGGCACAAGTGCAGACGGTAATATCATAAGATTGGATAATGCCATTGAGAAAATGCCTGAGAAATTAAATAGACTTGAAGAAAAACTTATCAGCACAAAGGAACAACTGGAAAATGCCAAAGAAGAATTAAAAAAGCCTTTTGAAAAAGCCGATGAGCTGAAAAGTAAGGTATTAAGACTTGCGGAACTGAATAAACTGCTCGACATGGGAGAGGTGGAAGAAAAGAAAAATGACAATCCTCTTGTGGAAGATGTAAAGAGAGCGATTATTGACTTCTGTAACAGAGAGTATGAAGAAAACCACAGCTATGATGAGTTTGATACCTTGTATCCTGACTTGAAGCATATCGGTATCGCCTATACCAATACACCGGATGAAAGGCATGGTATTCAGTATGAGCTTGATTTAGAGGAGAAAACTTGGACACAGTACATTGATGATACACCCATAAAAACTGTGAGCTTTGATTATGAGAATAAAGGAGAGAATGAAGCTCTAAGGAATATGAAAAATGAAATAGAGCTGTCCTCTTTTAGTGATTTGGTTTATGTTGATTCTGAAGATTTAAGAGCAGCAACTGGACTTGATATTGATGATGAAGGAAACTTCTATGATCCACTTTCTAAAGACCTCGATAATGACGGTATTCCTGATAGATATGACAATGATTTTAAGGATAGCGACTATTTTGAGTCAACTTATGATGTGGAAGATAACTTGCATACCAAAGAGGAAGCCACGCAGAAAACGGGTGATAAACCATCTATCTTAGGACAGATAAGAGCTTATCAAAGCGAGAGTAAGGCAGAAGAAAAACAAACAACAAAAGAACAGGAATATGTACGATAAGGGAGCGAAAAGCTCCCTTTTACCATGAAAGGAGATAAAAATATGGATTACAAAACAATGAGAGATAAAATTGAGGATATGGTAAATGATAATCACAAGAACTTTGTTAAGGCGGTTATCAGCATGGAAAAAGGTATCAACGATGAAAGTGCTTTAGATAAGCTATACGATGCCTATATGGATAATGACAGCCTTAATTTACTGCATGAGGAATTTGACTATATGATTGAGGATTTAAGGGAACAGGGACAGATAAAAGACCTGCCTTATGTTCAGGAAGAAAAGGATAATCTTATCAATATTGTCGGAAATATTGTAGGCAAGGTCGATGTCATTGAAAGAGAAAATAAGAGTGGAGAAGCCTTTAAGGTGGTAAATTTCTCCGTAGTATCCAAAGATGATGAGGGTAATAAGGTGTATCATAATTGCTCCGCTTATGGAGAAAAGAGTGATATTCCCAAGGACTTTAAGCAGGGAGATTTTGTGAAGCTCTTTGGTCAAATCAGAACTTCCATTGACGACAATGGAAAGGAACATAGTAGTGTAAGGATACTTTCTTCAAAATTGTTAAAGGCAAAAGAGCAGATGAAAGGACAGGAAGAAAAGAAAGAATCTGTGCTTGAAGCTATCAAGAAATATCAGGCTGGAGATAAGGAAAAGCCTAAAGAAAAGAAAGAAGCAAACAGAGAGGCTGAGAGATAAATATATGGTCGGTGTGGTCTTAGGACTGCACCGGCTCTTTTTACATACGATAGTATTGGAAAAGAGAATATATTGATGTAAAAACAGAAAAAATATGATATAATATTATTACTCTATATTTTGATGAATGGAGGAAAAAGGATGAGAACTTTCAGTTATAAGAAGTTGTTTAAAAAACTTATAGATTTGGATATGACTAATAATGAATTGATGGAGAAGGCAAATATCAGTAAAAGTACATTTTATAAGATAAAGAATGGACAAAATGTTACCACAGATGTTTTGCTTAGAATTTGTAACACCTTAGAATGTAATATTGAAGATATTATAGAAATTAATGACATTAAGGAGGTCAAATAATTATGAAAAGAATTTTTATTAGTTTTGCAATTGAGGATGAACATTTAAGAGATTTTTTAAAAGGACAAGCGAAAAATGAAAATAGCCCCTTTGAATTTGTGGATATGTCAGTTAAAAAACCATGGGATTCACAGTGGAAAACAAATTGTAGAACAAGAATAAAAGGCTGTGACGGTGTGATATCAATAGTCACAAAGAACACAAAAAATGCAGATGGACAAATTTGGGAAATGAAGTGTGCAAAAGATGAAAATATTCCAATTGTTGGAATATACGGAAATGATAGTCACTCTGGAGTTACCATTCCAAGTGAATGCGGATATATTAGACTAATGGATTGGACATGGTCAAACATTTCAAAGTGGATTGATAATATATAATGAAAGAGAGGTTTTAGGATGAGTAGAAAAGCACTTGTTGTTGGTATTGATGATTATCCGAGTTGCCCTTTAAATGGATGTGTAAATGATGCAGAAGAAATAAAAAACTTACTTGAAACAAATGGAGATGGCTCTCCGAATTTTGAAGTTAAGTTTGCTCCAAATATACAGACAAAGGATGAGCTTTTGGATCTGCTAAATGCTCTTTTTTGTGAAGGTGATTCTGATATCTCATTGTTTTACTTTTCAGGTCATGGAACAGATGAAGTTACGGGGAAGATAGTTACACCTGATTTTAAAGGCAGAGATATGGGAGTATCAATGTCGGATATCTTGGCTTTATTAAAACAGTCAAAAAGTAAAAACAAAGTTGTCATATTGGATTGCTGTTTTTCTGGCAAATTTGGAGAGTTGGGAGTCATTTCATCAAATGAAACAGTATTAGGCGAAGGTGTGACAATTATGACTGCCAGCAGTAGAGATCAATACGCTGTAGAAAATGGAATTACTGGCCATGGAGTATTTACTGAATTGTTAATTCAGGGATTGTTGGGTGGAGCCGCTGATGTTGGCGGAAATATCACACCAGCAAGTTTATATTCATTTGTTGATCAATCGTTGGGAGCATGGGAACAACGACCTCTTTTTAAAACAAATATATCCAGATTTCTTCCGATTAGAAAAATAAAACCTAAAGTTCCTATTGAAGTTTTAAGGAAGTTAAGTGATTATTTTCAAAATCCTGATAGTGAATATTCTTTAGACCCATCTTTTGAATTTACTAATAATCCAGAGTATGAAATTGAAATTAAGGAACCATATGCAAAAGATGAAAATATTAATAAATTTAAAGAACTACAACTGTATGAGAGTGTTGGTTTGATTGAACCAGTCGATGAGGAACATATGTATTTTGCGGCAATGAATAGTAAGTCATGCAGGTTGACTCCTTTAGGATTGCATTATTGGAAATTGTCAAAAGATAAAAGATTCTAGGAGGAATATATATGATTTTAACAAATGAATTTTTAAGAAGAGAATCTATAAAAAGAGACATTAGTAATGCATCGGAAACAAGGATTTTAAATGAAAATTACATGGTTTTTTCAAAAAAAGAATCATATGACTTGTTTATATCACATAGTTTTTTAGATAAAAAACTGATACTAACACTAATTGATTTATTTAACAATGCAGGTTATTCTGTATATGTAGATTGGATAGATGACAAAAATTTGGATAGAAATAATGTATCGCCTAAGACGGCTAATGTTATTAAAAATAGAATATCTAATTGTAAAGGCTTATCTTATATCGCCACTAGAAATATTGTTAATTCAAAATGGTGTCCATGGGAATTGGGGTTAGCAGATGGCATGTTAAATGGAAAATCATGTATACTGCCAGTAATGGAAGAATCTAGTACTTTTAAAGGTCTTGAATATTTAGGTCTTTATCCATACATAGAATATGAAAAAATAAGTGGAAAGAGTACTTATGAGTTCTGGGTTATAGATCAAGGCGATAGTAGTAGATATGCTTCTCTAAAGAGCTGGCTAAATGGAGCTGCACTAGAAAGACATTAAAAACAATAAGGAGATGGCTATCGCTCCATCTCCTTACCCATATAAATTCCATAGTTTTTGCGTATTTTGTAAAGTTCATCCATGTGGAGACGATAGCATTATTGTCCAAACTTGATGTTGATAAACATATAGATTTTGGAAAATAATATTATTACAAATAAACAGGCAGAAAGAATAGGTATCAAAAGGCATGTCTTAGCTTCACTTGCCCAAAAAGGTGAACTGGAGAGAGTTAAAAATGGCGTCTACAAGAAAAAAGATGCCGTAGATGATGATTTTGCTGCTATATCACTTAATAATGAGCAAGTTGTCTTCTCTTTTCATACAGCTTTGTATCTTCTTGGATTTAGTGACAGAACACCTAATGTTTTTCATATCAGTGTTCCACAAGGGTATAATGCAGGGCATATCAAACGTAAATTTCCTAACATCAAGGTGCATTATATAAAGAGAGATTTTTTCATTTAGGAGCTATTAATAAAAAAACACCGCTTGGTGCTTCTGTTAAATGCTATAACATGGAAAGATGTATCTGTGATATTATTTTGGGAAGGAAATCAATTGATGAGCAGATATTTATTAATGCAATGACCGGATATTTTAAGAATCAAGATAAAAATATCAGAAATCTTATTAAATACAGCAAGATTCTTGGCATTGAAGATGAAATCAGAAAATATGCAGAGATTTTATAAATGATAGGTTCAGAAAGTGTGAAAGAGAAAATATTTATGTTCAGACTATGAGTGGTTGCATTCAAAAAGTGAAAATAGAAAACAGGAGGAAAAAATGGCAAGATATGAACTTGGCGCAATCTATAAGATACCCGCACAAATACCTTACTACGCTCGTCTCTTATCACACGATGTATACGGTATATTTGAACGAACAGACAAAGAAATTTGTCACGAAACATTCGAAAAAACACCATATCGTCTATATATTTCTACAGGCTCCTTTGCAGTAAAAAGAGGATTCTGGGGAAAAATTTTACCGTCTCCGGATAAAAAAGATTCCGAGCGTTGGAGCACACCTTCCTACTTAATTTATTTCACTCCTTGGGACATTAAAGCTTCTCTTGAGAGATGCAATGCATCTGACAAAAACGGGTGTTCAACATTAATCACTAAAGATGAATATATACAGTGTCTAAAAAAAGGCTTTCTTTCAAATATCTTGCCCATGTACGAGAGCATTCCCAGATTTTTGGACAATGTGTACGATAATTGGCCGGAAAGTTATATTTATTCAAATATTAACTGTGCTTGTGGCACTGTCGAACATCAAAGAAAGCAGGTAGATGCATTGAGAGAATTGGGGTATGATGTCACGAAATACGAATAGCACTGGTTTTTATAAGACGGAAGGTGAGTTATGAAAAAAGAAGAATTACTTGCTCTGTGGAATGGAAAATATTGGGACTCTCGTAGCAGTGGTATTTATTTTATAGGACATAAATTTGAACAAGAATTACAGTTTAACTTCAGCGGATATTGTGAAGAAGATATCCATTCCATTCCATGTCACTTTATGGAAAAGCTTGCTACCAAACTGAATGAATTAGATAAAAAAGCACATCGGATTATCGAAGATACATTCCATAGCGAAAATACCGAAACAATATCTCTCACAGATATCTTATTTGATGCCAGTGGTTGCTATAACGCATTTGCTTTCGGATACCATGTCGGTGAATCTCCTGCTGGAGAATTATATTTTTTAGTAAAATTTGATGATAATTTCCAACCGGATTCAGAACTTATTTATGAGATATATTAAGGAGTGATAAATTGAGTGCTTACAACACTAGAGAAAAAACTTTGCTTATTCTTAAAAATAAAATGTCTATGGAATATGCGTATAATTTGAATGCAATTGAAGGGAATACTTTGACTTTGCAAGAGACCGATATGGTCCTTAGGGAACTTACAATTAGCCAAAAATCATTAAAGAAACATTTGAGTATGTAAAATAACTTGTTAGTAAAAACATTGAGATCTTTGAAAGGGTGATTAAAGATATTCATTATTTGGTTCTAGCGGATAAAAAAGGAGGATAGAGGAATTAATGTATATCCAGTTTCCTGGACATAAATGTTAACTGGATGATATCTACCTCAAAAGTACCCGTAAATAGGTAGAGGTAAGTGAAAAATTTTACCGCGAGCACACCCGTTATGATGATGTTTTCCTTGGACTGCCAGACGGGAAAGGAAGATAGAGACACGTGCTCACTAATTGACACCTTAGCGATAATGTTCTGTCAGTTAAAGAAATCATCCGTGATCGGATTGAACTTGAACAACTGTTTAAGAGATTAGAGTAGATTATACCTGAAGTAGTAACCATCGGCAAATTGCATCAGGAGGGCATGATTGATGAGATAATTGCAATATGTATTGCAATCTTTACATTTTGTATATGAAAATAAATATTATAAAAAGTACGTAAAAACAGTCAACAATTTATTTTAGCTTATGCTATAATTTAGCTGACAAAAATTTAGAAATGTTAACTAGAAGAAATTGAAACCATTTTTGATTGGTTTTATATGATAATTAAAATCTGTTTATATTTTTTACATAAAGTTAAGTGACCTAAAATATTATGAGTATTTACTGTGAAATTATTAAGGTGTAAATGATCTGCGCTTCAATATGGGAGGAGTAATGAAATGAAAAAAAGAAGCAAGCAAATTTTTAAAAGCACAGTTTCGTTTTTGGTTATCTTTTTGATGATAATATCAAGTACAATTCAATTATCTTCAAAAACTAATTCTGGTGGATTCCCTAATGATGCCACAGGGGTATCCCCAGATGGTAGATATTACTCAGCAGGTAACAATAATCGTTTAGGTATGGTTACATCGGACGAGTCTCATACTCCGGTAGAACTGTTCGGTTTTTGTATGGCAAACAGCAAGAAATACCCCGGATACAATGCTGCTAAGGATGAATATTTTGGTGTATATGAACAAATATTAAATCTAAACAAAGAAAGTTTTAATAAACTGGTTAGAGATAATCACTTACCGGGTAGCGTTTCTACAAGTCATGACGTGCTTTGGAATAAAGTATCTAAGCTTATTTATATTTATTTAAAAGATCCTACAAATGTTATTGGAAGATCAGGTTGGGCAACTAAACAAGATGCAATTAATGAATTCCATACTGTTGTTCAAAATGAAATATGGCGTTATACAGATGGTTACAAAGTTGATAAAGATAGTAACCAATATTGGTTTTATAAATACTCAGAACAGGCTCGAAAAGCGGTATATTTATTGCGTGAGGCTGTAGACAATATTACTGTACCTGCTGATTTTGAACTTCGTGGTTATAAACCTAGTCAAATCGGATATCAAGCTATTGTAACCGGTAGATTAAAAAAAGACCAACCTGTTGGAGAAATAAAGACAACAGTAACAGCCGGGGGAAAAACTTCAACTGAAAATGAAATTGCGACATTAAAGGGAAATGATACTAAAGGTGGAGTTGAAGTTTCCGATAAGATAACATATAAAGGACTTTATCCAAATGCAGAATATGATGTAATAGGTGAAATTTACGAAGTAAAAGATGGAAAACTTGTTAATCCGGGGCGTCCTGTTTCTCTGGTTAATAGTAGTAATTTAAAACCGAATGCAACAGGAAATGGTGAATGGATATTAAATTTTGGCAAGCTTAATTTAGAAGCAGGAAAATCTTATGTAGTATTTGAAAAAGTTGTTTCATTAGGAAATGTGATAGATACGGATGGAGATGGAAAACCGGATAAGAAACAAGAGTTATTACATCAAGATCCGAAAGATAAATCACAAACATTTACAATTTTACCTAAGGAAATAGTTGAAAAAGAAGTGATTTTTAGTAAGGTAAACATAGCGTCAGAAGAAATCGCGGGAGCCAAAATTCAAATAAAAGATGAACAAGGGCAAGTGGTAAAGGAGTGGATATCTAAAGAAGGACAAAGTGAAACAGTTAAGTTAAAAGCCGGAACCTATATATTCCATGAAGAAGTAGCTCCTAACGGATACTTAAAAGTTACAGATATTACTTTTGAGGTGGATGAGCAAGGAAAAGTTACAGTTAAAAATGCAAATGGAAATGAAGTGAAAACAAATGGAAATAAATTAACGGTAACAGATAAGAAAGAAGTGCTAACACCAGAAAAACCATGGACACCAATGATACCACCAACAAGAGATGTCAAAGTAACAATAGATTGGAAAGGATCAGATGGTAACAAGATAAAAGCACCTGTAGATAGTATCAAAGTAGAACTGTATAAAGATGGAACAGCAACAGGTAATGTAAAAGAGTTGAACAAAAGAAATAACTGGACAGTAACATTTAAGGGATTGCCGGTATCAGCGACGCTGGGTGGAAAAAACATAAGTATACAATAAAAGAAGTTGGAGAAAATTCAAATAGTGTTTTGATTGGTGGAAAGCGATATAAAGTGGCTTATAAAGGAAATATGAAAGATGGTTTCATAATAATCAGCCAAAAAGAAACTTCAACAAAGCCTTTCACACCAACACCAAATAATCCGGGATCTAATAAGCCACGAGTGCCAAATACAGGAGATAGAAATAACATATTCCAATATACATGGTTCATGTTCACCTCAGGAGTATTACTGGTACTAATAGGATATAGACGTAAAAATCAAGTATAGTAGAAATAAGGAATGAGTAAAGATTATACAATAGGAATATTTTTCATTGTTATAATTGGGGGAGACTCTTTACACTAAAGTGTAGAAGTTCTCCTTTTTTGATGTAGGAGACTTAGGGTGACTCATTGTTTCCTCTTTCAATGTTGTCTTTACAAACATCATTGATGTCTTGCAAAGGAAACTGCTTAGACAACTGTGTGATGGAGAACTTCTTTGGAAAGATGAAGAATGAGATGCTCTATGGACATGAATATGAATTCCATACGTTGGAAGAATACAGACAAAATTAAAAGGCCTAACTCCTTGTCAGGCAAGAAATCAAGCCTTATCATGTCTGCCAATTAAAGTGTCCAAGAAATTGGGTGCACTTCAAAGTATTAGAAGTTTTACTAGATTTTGTATCATCATCAGTAGGATCGCTTACAAATCCTTTTAAGCTATCCAACAAATAAAATATGCTTCAGAAAAAAGATAAATATATCAAATAATACTATTCCAAAGTATTTGGCATATTTTGAAAAAGCTTATGTTTTGTATGTTGCTAAAAGATAGGATAAAGAAACTCTCTAAAACGAATTGATGATTTCTTTAGGAAAATCATTATTGTTAGAGATAATATAATGCCAAGATACGATGAGTATGGAATTTACTACAGACGATAAAAATGATTAGAAAGTCTTGTCAATTGGAAAGAACTAACGAGAGAGTTACATTGACTTTTTAACAATAATAAAATAAGATACTATCCGAAATAACGATAATCAGGAGGAGTACAGTGATAAAATTTGATGTGCGAAAGTCTATTCAGTATAGGTATATCAAATATAAATTTAAGCGAGAATGCCTTAAAAATGAAGCTTTACAAAATTTAAGCGAAGATGAGAAAGAAAAAATCTTAATGAAAGCTACGAAAAATACCAGAAAAATAACTTGGCTTATCATCACGATATACATACCTGTTATTTGTTGGTTTATATTCGGTTTTATCGGAAATAGTAAATATGTAGATAACACTTTTGTAAAGTGGTTTATCGGCATTTATGAATCGACATTTCCTTTGGTTAATGGAAGTTGGGGAAGTGCTTGGTATGAGAAAAAAGGAACTGTTTTAACCATTTTCATTAAGTTGTTTCCAGCACTTATCATTCAAGTAGCACCACTTTTCATTTCTATGATGATAGCAGCCAATAAAATTTTGAAAAAGGAGATAAAAAACGGTATGGGAGATAATTGTTTTTAGATATGCGATTTCCTCAGTACTTATATTTCGTAAATTTTAAAATAAATGTGAAAAGAATCAGGTCTTATCATGTCTGTCATTACAGGATGAATACCAATAACCATATTTTGGATGTTATATCAAACGATGAACCAAGTATCAAAAAGGTTGAAATGAAACGATGGGTAAGTTTGTGAAAATGAAATTTGAGATGTTCAATGTGGTCATATGAGTGGTTGAATGATTCCTGGTTGTGATATAGTATGCTTACCTTAGATAGAAACTAAAATGATAGGAGGTAAATATCGTGAGTTTAATAGGGAAAAAAATAGAAGAATTTAGTGTTCCGGCGTATCACAATGGAGAACTAATAACGGTAACGGATAAAGATTTGGAAGGAAAATGGAGTGTTCTTTTCTTTTATCCAGGGGATTTTACTTTTGTATGTCCAACGGAGTTGGAAGATTTAGCTTTGATTTATGATCAGTTTAAAGCGATTGATTGTGAAATTTATTCAGTATCAACAGATTCAGAATTTGTTCATAAGGCATGGTGGGATGCTTCAGAAACAATCAAAAAAATTAAATATCCAATGATTTCCGATAGATCTTTTCATCTTTCTGAACAATTTGAAGTTTTAATTGACGGAGAAGGGCAAGCTTTAAGAGGAACTTTTGTGATTAATCCACAAAATGAAGTGGTTTTATATGAAGTTAATTCCAATGGCATAGGAAGAAATGCTAAAGAATTGTTAAGGAAGCTTCAAGCGGCTCAATTTGTTGCACAACATGGCGATCAGGTATGTCCTGCTAGATGGGAACCTGGCAAAGAAACATTAACACCGGGATTGGATCTGGTAGGCAAGTTATAATGTTCAAAAGTGAGTACCATAAATGATTATGGTACTTTTTTTGTTTTGAGCTGATATATATGGTTTACTATGTTTATATTCTGATAGATGACTACTTTGAAATCATGAAAATAATGAAGAAATTTAAAAATGGAAATAAATTAGATGTTACTGATGTAAGAGAAGAAATGGAAAATAAATGGTAGATGAAATACATCATGATATGGTTTTAAAGAATGATAAATAAAAGGTTTATAGAGTAAATTAAAAATGCCAAAGGTTGTGATAAACGACACTTTTGGCATTTTTATGAGTGATTTATAAGTAACTCATTTCTGGATAGATACTCAATGTTTTGATAGATGAAATTCTTAGTCTATTTTTAGAATATCTTTTACAGCAGTGGTGATTGTATTCACGCTTACACCATAGATAATTTGATAACTCTTTCCACTATGAACACAACCCATCGCTTCTAAGTATTTTTTCCAATCTTCATCTTCCACTACTTTTGTTTCATCTTTAACAGTGACACGAAGACGTGTTGCACAACAGGTAACACTTTCAATATTATCAGCACCACCAAAAGCTTCTACAATTCTTGCTTCTAGACGATCATTATCAGAATTTTGGTTTTTAAGTTTTTGATATTCTTTCTTACTGATCAGTTTCACCTCATCATCTCCTCTTCCTGGAGTTTTGATGTTAAATTTCTTAATCATAAATTTAAATGCTACATAATAGGTAACAAATGTCAGAGGTAATAAGTATAACAATGAGAAAATATGTACTTTGTTTGGTTGGAATAAATTTGGAATCATAAAGAATAATGCGTTTCCATTAATAGATACTTTCGTTAATTCTGTTAAAACATAACATATTCCACATAATGGTGCATATACCAACCAATATAAAATTGGTGAAGCAAATAAGAAAGTATATTCAATTGGCTCAGAAATACCGACCAAAGCTAATGTCAGTACTGCCGGTATTAGCAAGGAAGCAACCTTCTTTCGGTTTTCCACTTTTGCACATTTATACATAGCAAATGCAGCACCAGGTAAGCCCGCAAATTGGAATAATATTCTTCCCGTTGTAAAGTTACGAACGATATATCCCGTAGCACTGGCAGAAGCCGCTTGACCAACGATAATATTTCTAACCCCTTCATAAACCGTCCCATCAATGGTCATTGTTCCACCGACAGCGGAGTATTCAATTGGGAAGGCAATTAAATGATGAATACCAAACGGTAATAGCGCTTTGTCAATGAAACCGAATAACCATGTTCCAAAGTATCCTGAAGACGTGATCAATTTCGTAATGGATTGTAATAGACCGGCAAAAATTGGCCAAATATAATAAGTAACGATGGCTAACGGTACAGCCAGAATAGTGACCATGATAATGACAAATTTTGTTCCTTGGAAGAAAGCAAACATGGAATTAAACTTTGTTTCACAAAATCTGTTGTGAATAAATCCTGCTGAAATACCCGCGATGATACCGCTAAAAATACCCATGTTGAAGGTGAAGATTCCCGAAACAGTTCCCCACAGTGCATTGAAATTTAAAGCTGCTCCTTGTGTATATCCGATTTTAATTAAATTCTTAACGGCAACGGTTTCTGCTGTCCATCCTTGTGCTTTCGCATAAGTACCAATACAGGTAATATAACAGAAGAACATGATGATGCCGGCAAATCCTGCCCACCCTTTCTCTTTTTTCGCTAATGTGAATGAAATGCCGATAGCAAACCAGAGTGGCAAGTTGTTCATAAACATGAATCCTATTTTTGTAAACATGGTGAAGATTGTATTTATGATATTTTTGCCTGGCATAATGTAGTTTGTTACTGCAGCGCCGATACCTACATAAAATCCGACAAGCACTAACAAAATGATTGGAACCATCATTGCGCCTGCAAATGATTGTAATTTCTCTTGAATCAGTTTCATTTTCTCCTCCTACTAGTATGGTTTTAGTTTAGCAAGGAAATCGCTTACAAAATTTATCTTGAAATAACACTTCATTGTGGCAATTATATACAAATGTAAATATCCACGTTTATAATGATAAAAATGGAGTTTATATATGCCACTTAATATTTATACCATTGCTATTGCAATGCTAACAGAAACAGAGACATTTACCTATGAAATCATTTCAAACAAGGTAAAATTATCCAATAAAACCGTCCGTAATAACATGCCTGAAATCATTTCGCTATTTCATAATTACAAAATAAAAATTCAGAAAAATCCAGGTATCGGAATTCGCTTACATGGAACGAAAGAAGACATTTTAAAATGTTATCACTTTTGTGAAACCGAAGTAACCAAAAGCACGCGAGT
Source organism: Bulleidia extructa W1219 (assembly GCF_000177375.1). Taxonomy (GTDB): domain Bacteria; phylum Bacillota_I; class Bacilli_A; order Erysipelotrichales; family Erysipelotrichaceae; genus Bulleidia; species Bulleidia extructa. The sequence goes on along the minus strand of NZ_ADFR01000009.1, from coordinate 5,512 downwards.
CTCTTCTGAAATACGGCAGAATATTATTGCATTTCTTCTGTTGACCAGTTTTCATAAAGTGACGATTTCCATGTTAGAAAGGAAATTGTATATTACCCGTCCTAGTATTTATGATGATTTAAAGCACATCAAACAATTTTTCTCAAAATATAACATCACTATTTCTAAAAACAGAAAAACAGGTCTTTGTATTTTGTCCGGTGAAAAGCGGATTAGACATTGTTTGTTGGATTTAACTTGTTCTATGCTGAATCACGATATATCCGTCTACTCTTTATCGCCAGAAGTTTATCAATATCTAAGTGATAGAACTCAAGTATCTATCATACAAAAAATCAGAAATTTCATTCTTAAAACCGCTAAAGAAACTCATACAAAAATCACAGAAAGTGACTTACAAAGAGCCGTTTTATTTGTGCAAATTGCCATTTTCAGAATGCAGGCTCACCAGTTTACTTCTCTGAATGCAGGTACAGCGCAAAAAATTAAAAACTCTGAAGTTCGCCATTATCTGGAAGAACATCTAAAAACACTAACTCGTCATTTCCATGTGGAATTATCCGATGAAGAAATGATTTATCTCATTGCTCAGTTGTCGGTGTACCTTTGTTCGACAGATGAATATATATCGTGAATCCAGCAATCCCATTTTGCTGCTAGAGATCATTCATCAATTTACAAATCATATAAATTCGATTGTAAAAATCAAAAACACAAAACAATTTGAAAAAGAATTATTTCCATTTCTAGAAAAGACGATGCAAAAATTCAACTTTGAATACGATTGCTATAATCCGAGTACAGATCTTATTATCCATAAATTTCCAAAACTATTTTCAATTGCCGGTTCTATAAATACTTTTACAGAAAACACTTTACAAGCCACTTTACCAAAAGATGCTATTGCAACAATTACGTTGCTTTTGGCATCGGTGCAGGAAATTCAATCCGATACAATTGTTTGCGGATTTTGGTCACAAGCACACTCATTTAAAAAGAAGTTATTTTTAAATATACTTCACACATCTGCCTTTCATATGAAAATTATCGAGCTTCAAGATGAAGTGGAATTACAAAACTTTCATGGCGATTTTATTTTGAGTACGGTTGATCACGTCTCTTCTGATATAGAAGTGATTTCAATCCCTGAGTTGATGAATCCGGAGTTCATACATTTATTAAATGAAAAAATACAAGATATCCGTCAAGAAAAAAGAAATGGTTTTTTTAGATAGACCATTTCCCATCTTGCATCAAGGGAATTACTTCACCATTTTTCGTGTGGGCTATAATAGTGATACTGAGATCTCCAAATATAACATCTACATGGGAAGTTGAATAATTCAAATGAGCTTTTTCAAACTCTTCTTTTGTGAATTTTATTTTTTGGTGGATGCTACATGGATAGGCACATCCAAGAGCAAGATGGCAAGCTGCGTTTTCATCTAGTATTGTCGTATGAAAGACAGTATTTGTTTTGGAAATTTCTGTTGTTCCCGGTAAAATAGCAATCTCACCACAATAGGAATTATTCTCATCCGCATGGACGATTTCTTCTAATAATTCCTGGTTTTTCATAGCGTTATATTGAATTAGCTTTCCATGTTCAAAGCACAATGTAAAATCATCTGCAACTCTACCAGTATGACAGAGCGGTTTGGTGTTGCACATCACACCGGTTACACCGGTCTTTTTAGGGGCTGTAAATATTTCTTGTGTTGGAAAATTAGGCATGTAACGAATATTCTTGTCTGTTATCTCACATCCCCCTACCCAAGCATGGTTATCAACCAGTTCGACATTTAAGTGAGATTTTTCAGTTGTAAATGATAATGATTTAAATTGCTGTTGATTCAAATAGATAACCTGTTTTTGAATGTTATCAATCCTTTGATTCCATAAAGAAATAGCATCATCTAAATTGGCTAGTGTAATGTCAAAATACAAATCCCATAATTTTGTCAGAGCATTCTTTTCTTTTGGGAAAAGATAATCGGCCCAATATTGTGTTGGGATTACGGTTTTACAAGAAACGATATTACCTTGTTGTCTTTTCTTGTTCCGAAATGAAAGATTGTGGCGATTTTCGATTTGTTTGAGGCTTTGTAAGGCGTCAGCTTGATTTTCTTGAAAATAATCAATTCCTCTTCTGATTTCCAAATAGGCACAGTTATTTTTTAATAAGTCTTCTTTTATGGCGTATCGTTCTCTTAAATCATTATCGTATGTTGTAAAATGACCATGATAATTCTTCAACAGCGAATCGTAAGATTGGGTGAATTGATAGGTGATATTTGTGACTCCTAATTGCTGGGCTTTGACATCAAAGATTTCTTTTAAGTAGGTGTATTCATCCGGTAATGTAATGTATAACGGTTGACCGCCTTGAATGTTGATGCCTACTTGTAACCAGATATCAATCAGTTTTTCTAGTTGTTTTTTCATACTTTTCATCTCCTACTATATATGTAGTATAATCCCTTAAAGTTGTATGGTCGTAATGTCTGATTACCGTAGTGTATAGGAAATACACTACATGTCGATGACATGATGTCTATAAAAATGAACTGTATCGCAAAAGTTTCGGAGGCATTTGTTTGGTATAAAAGTACCACATTCTATTGGTATATAGCGAAAAAAACAAGTCTTTTATTTTCTCTTATAATGCTTGTATCAGGAGGTAGTATGGAGTTCATAAATTATCAACCGACAAAGATTGTATTTGGGAAAAATAAAGTCGATTCACTGGCTCAATATGCACTTGAATATGGTCAGAAAGCTTTTGTGATTGGGCCTGTTCTATGTGAAGCGATACAGCCTTTATTGGCACGAATCGAAAACATACTTTCCAAAAAAATGACATTTCAAACTTTCTATCAAGTAGAACCCAATCCCTCTATTCGTACAGTTGATGCGGTAGTGAAAATGATGCGTGATTTTGAACCGGATGTTGTTATTGGCGTTGGTGGCGGATCGGTTCTTGACGTTGCGAAAATCAGCTCAATTCTGTATGGGAATAAACAGTATACATGGGATTTCTTGTTTGATACTTTTAATGATTTTCGAAAGCATTATGAGAAGATGACGAATCGACTACCGTTGTTTGCTATTCCAACCACATCTGGAACCGGATCACAGTGTACACAAGCGTGTGTGCTTACGGATACAGATAAACTTAAGAAAACGATTTTTCATCAAGATCTTTATGCCACGTTAGCCATTTTAGATCCAACTCTGACTTTGTCATTACCACCAGCCATTACAAAAGCAACAGCGTTTGATGCCTTTTCCCATTGTGTGGAATCTTTTCTAAGGAGTGAAAATTCGATTTGTAATCTGTTGGCAAAAGAGGGGATTAAAAAAGTCACAAAGAATTTACCGCTTGTTCTAAAGGAAAATCGCATTGAATATCGAGAAGAATTGATGCTTGCGGATACATTTGGAGGAATTTCATTAAGTAATTGTGGTGCGATGTTACCTCATCCTCTTTCGGAAATCATCGGAAGTTATACAAATATATGCCATGGTGAGGCTTTGGCTATTGTTTATCCGCCTTTTTTGCATCATACATTACAAAAGTATCAAAAGAAATACGCCGCTCTTGCACGGTATCTTTTCCCAACAAGGAAATTTTCTGATGAGATTGATGCCGCAAAATGCTTTATAGAAATGGTAGATACATTTATGCAGGAATGCGAATTAAACAAACATATTTCGGATTACAACATGGATCAAGATACCATTGATCATATCCATATGTTTATTACAAATTTGCATTTACCGATGGAATCAGAAGAAACAATAGAGAATATATTAAAAGAAATATGGTCAGAAAAGGAGAGATGAATGATGAAACACATTAAAATTGCGGCCGGACTTGCTCACATTAATTATGGAAAATTAACACAACTTGTTAGGGAAGCGGAAGCGGCGGGTGTGGATTATATCCATTCCGATGCGGCGGATATGCATGATTTGCAAAATATGAAGTTGATGGGGGGATGGCAAATTATTCAGGCAATCCGTCCGGAAGTTAAAATACCAGTGGAATGTCATATTTATACGGTTTCCATGGATAAAATGTTTATTGAACAAATTCACGCTGCCGGCGCAAACATGTTGATTGTTCCTGCCGAACATTTTATAGGAGCACAACTAACGTATATTATTAACTGGTGTCGAGAAAGGAACATTAAAGTTGGTTTGACGATCGGTTGTTATACGCCACTTTGTTTTGTGGAAGAATCCATTTATGATATTGACCGCTTACAAATTGTTACACATGGTGTGGATGAAACGGATGGCGCAGATAACTGGGGATGGAGAAGAAGCGTTACTGATTTAGTTGTACGCGCTCGCAAACTGATTGATGAAAAAAATCCGAAGTGTGAACTTGCACTGGATGGTGGGTTACGGGCGGATAATATGGAACCGTTAATTGCTTGTAATCCTGACGTTATCATCATGTCTTCAGCTATTTTTAAAGATCCAGAAGGGATCACTGCCGCTGTCAAAAAATGCCGTAAAGTAATCGATGATGCGGCCGAAAAGTTCAATTTGGAATAATGTTTAGGACGTCATTTAAAGAAATTGGTTTCTTGGTGTTATCTTCCGGTCTGACTGCTTTGGCAGTCAGGCTCTTCTTTGTGGAGTATTCATTAACGCCTGGTGGAATTACGGGGATGGCTATTATATTGAGTTCTTTGCTCCGATTACCGGTTGATTTTATTTCTCTTTGTATTTCAGTGCCACTGTTGATGATCAGTTTTTTTGTGTTAGGGAATAAATTTGTATTTAAAACGATTCTGATTACAGTTATGATACCGTTATTCTTACGAATGATACCGCAGATACATGTGGTCAATCACATACTCATTGCTTCTATTTTCGGCGGGATACTGGTCGGTATATCGATTTCTATTGCCATTCGAGAACGTTGTGCAACAGGAGGCACGGATACAATTGCTTATTTAATACAGAAAATGAATCATCGATGGAAGTTATCTAAAATCATATTTATGATTGATATGATTATTGTGATATTTTCTTGCGTGATATCGAAACAATTTTATACCTCTTTTTTCTCTGCCATTTCATTAGGTATAATTGTTATGACCATCAAATTATTAACAGCTAATAAAGTTGAGAAAAGTGCACTCCCATAAATCAAACATTGATTAGGGAGTGTACTTTTTTATGACTTAAAAATAACACGCTTCGTTCTAAATGGTTTAAACGCCGTAACCTCAATGACCCAAGAAACAAGATGTCTATTTTAAAAAGGTCTGAAAACAGAATAAATCTTCCTAATAATGTCTAATGTTCCGAAATATATTTGTTTGAAAATCTTTATATGAACTTGATGGATTTATGAAAATAAAGATTATTTTCTATGTTGACAACGAAAGCGTCTGGATATGATTTTGTAAAGGAGAAAAGATAAGTTCATGAATGTATAAGATGGGAATAAAAACCAAAATAATTGTTTTTGTAATTTATATTTAATTTCCCA
>NZ_ADFR01000010.1 GCF_000177375.1 Bulleidia extructa W1219 | reverse complement strand
GCGGCTTAAAGATCAAAGTCAGAGACATCCAATTCACCAGACATCAATCGAGGAAGTAGGGTATCTCTTAAACCTAACAGCTTTTGGTTTTCAATATCATTAGCCATAATCATTGACAGTAAAGGCTCTGTGAGTGAATTAAACTCTTTATTCACTTCATCGCTCGCAATCCACACAGGAGAAGCCTTTATCTCAGCTGATGACAAATTTACTTGAACTCCACTATTCGCACGACTTCTTAGATTTTTTAAGAAATCGAAGCTATTGGTTAAAAGGTAAATATATGCGTAGGATGTACACTTATATCCGTTGCTACGAAGAAGACCTACACGCTGGTTAACAATATACTGATCATCAATTGTCATAAGAGCGGTATTACCAAGAATGGCTACATTGTCTTTCATATCGGTCATAGCCATAAGGACATCGCCTTTATGAAGAACATATTTTGAGAGGGAGGCACACTTGCTTATAGGATACCAACTTTTAGTTACACCAGAATTGAAGCCGCCACCTCGATTTATATGGCCTTGTTTGAACACATGGTAGCAATCGGGTGCAGGTGTATTGAGAAGTTCTTTACTTTTGAACGCATAGCCACTTGAAAAATCAGCAATATCCTGTAATGTGCCTTGCTCCCAATCGTCTGGTGCTGTTCCACCAAAGTGACTGAAGTCAATGAAAAAGGATGCAAGAATTGCTTGTGCTTGCTCAAG
>NZ_ADFR01000011.1 GCF_000177375.1 Bulleidia extructa W1219 | reverse complement strand
TTCAAACCAGAAGAATAAGACTTGCCAATAGAGGGAAAAGGGTGGTAATATAACAAAGCACTAAGTAAGGATATCGAAAGGAAATGGACTTTAAGAGGGCAATGAAAGAGGCGTAAAGGATAGAGAGATAAAGGTCCGAAAAAAAGCTTCAAAAAAACTCAAAAAAGTAATTGACAAAGCGAGTAGATATTGATACTATAGTCAAGCACGCTTCAGGTAGCGTGAGAGATCTTTGAAAACTGAATAGGAATGACAAACATTACAAAACAACGTCAACGAAATAAGTAAAAGAGTAGTGAGAGAACTACTTAAATAAAGAGTCAATCAAATGAAGAGTTTGATCCTGGCTCAGGATAAACGCTGGCGGCGTGCCTAATACATGCAAGTCGAACGCCGGACACCTAGCTTGCTAGGGAGAAGGAGTGGCGAACGGGTGAGTAATACATAAGCAATCTGCCCACAAAGACTGGGATAACCTCTGGAAACGGGGACTAATACCGGATAGGTAGGAGAGAGGCATCTTTCTTCTATTAAAGATGAGAAGCACTAGTGGATGAGCTTATGGCGCATTAGTTAGTTGGTGAGGTAACGGCCCACCAAGACGATGATGCGTAGCCGGCCTGAGAGGGTGAACGGCCACATTGGGACTGAGACACGGCCCAGACTCCTACGGGAGGCAGCAGTAGGGAATTTTCGGCAATGGGGGGAACCCTGACCGAGCAACGCCGCGTGAGTGAAGACGGCCTTCGGGTTGTAAAGCTCTGTTGTAAGAAAAGATAAACTAGGAGAGGATCTTAGTCAGACATTATCTTACCAGAAAGCCACGGCTAACTACGTGCCAGCAGCCGCGGTAATACGTAGGTGGCGAGCGTTATCCGGAATTATTGGGCGTAAAGGGTGCGTAGGCGGTCTGTTAAGTTCATGGTCAAATTGTGGGGCTCAACCCCATCGCGCCATGGATACTGGCAGACTAGAGTATTGGAGAGGCAAGTGGAATTCCATGTGTAGCGGTAAAATGCGTAGATATATGGAGGAACACCGGTGGCGAAGGCGACTTGCTAGCCAAAGACTGACGCTGAGGCACGAAAGCGTGGGGAGCAAATAGGATTAGATACCCTAGTAGTCCACGCTGTAAACGATGAATACTAAGTATTGGGGAGACTCAGTGCTGCAGCTAACGCATTAAGTATTCCGCCTGTGGAGTATGCACGCAAGTGTGAAACATAAAGGAATTGACGGGGGCCCGCACAAGCGGTGGAGTATGTGGTTTAATTCGACGCAACGCGAAGAACCTTACCAGGCCTTGACATCCCTTGCGAAGTTCTAGAGATAGGATAGAGGTTATCAAGGAGACAGGTGGTGCATGGTTGTCGTCAGCTCGTGTCGTGAGATGTTGGGTTAAGTCCCGCAACGAGCGCAACCCTTGTCTTCAGTTACCATCATTAAGTTGGGGACTCTGGAGAGACTGCCGGTGATAAACCGGAGGAAGGTGGGGATGACGTCAAATCATCATGCCCCTTATGGCCTGGGCTACACACGTACTACAATGGCTATTACAACGTGGAGCGACTGTGCGAACAGAAGCGAATCACTGAAAGATAGTCTCAGTTCGGATTGGAGTCTGCAACTCGACTCCATGAAGTTGGAATCGCTAGTAATCGCGGATCAGCATGCCGCGGTGAATACGTTCTCGGGCCTTGTACACACCGCCCGTCATACCATGAGAGTTGGTAATACCCGAAGCCGGTGGCCTAACCGAAAGGAAGGAGCCGTCGAAGGTAGGACTAATGATTGGGGTCAAGTCGTAACAAGGTATCCCTACGAGAACGTGGGGATGGATCACCTCCTTTCTAAGGAGAAAGATGTACAAAGGGGTTGTAGAGTAATAGGAATTCCTGTTCAGTTTTGAGAGATCTCGGAAAGACTCTCAAGAGTAGTTCTTTGAAAACTGAATAACAGAAGAAGACAATAGATAGGTCTTTTTCGTAAAGTTGTGATAACAAGATTAACAGAAAAAGTTGAAAGACAAATAGTTAACAGTTCTCGTACAAACGCAAGAAAGTGATTAAACGAATAAGAGCGTACGGTGGATGTCTTGGCATATAGAGCAGAAGAAGGACGCAGCAAACGGCGAAACGCCTCGGGGAGTCGTACACAGGCAACGATCCGGGGGTATCCGAATGGGGGAACCCGATACATAGGAAATGATGTATCACCCATAAGCCAATACATAACTTATGAGGAGAAAACCCAGTGAATTGAAACATCTTAGTAACTGGAGGAAAAGAAAATAAGAATGATTCCGAGAGTAGTGGCGAGCGAAATTGGAAGAGCCCAAACCAGCTATGAGCTGGGGTAGTAGGACCACGAGATGGTACAGATGAAGATAGCCGAATGAGATTGAAAGCTCAGTCGCAGAAGGTGCAAGCCCTGTAGGCGAAATTTTCAAATGACCTAGTGGGATCCTGAGTACGTCGGGGCACGTGGAACCCTGACGGAAGCAACCGGGACCATCCGGTAAGGCTAAATACTCCTATATGACCGATAGTGAACCAGTACCATGAGGGAAAGATGAAAAGAACCGCGGGAGCGGAGTGAAATAGATCCTGAAACCGTATGCTTACAAAAAGTCAGAGCACATTAATGTGTGATGGCGTGCCTTTTGTAGAATGAACCGGCGAGTTATCCTTACGTGCGAGGTTAAGCAGACAATGCGGAGCCGAAGCGAAAGCGAATCTTAATAGGGTGAAGAGTACGTAGGGATAGACCCGAAGCCGTAGTGATCTAGTCATGAGCAGGTTGAAGTCTGGGTGAATCCAGATGGAGGACCGAACCGACCCCCGTTGAAACGTTGGCGGATGACTTGTGATTAGCGGAGAAATTCCAATCGAACACGGCGATAGCTGGTTCTCCCCGAAATAGCTTTAGGGCTAGCGTTGAACGAATCTACCTGGAGGTAGAGCACTGAAATCTTGCGGGCGGCACCTAGCCGTACCAATAGATATCAAACTCCGAATGCCAGGCAAGAATATTCAGCAGTCAGACTGTGGGTGATAAGGTCCATGGTCAAAAGGGAAACAGCCCAGATCATCAGATAAGGTCCCAAAATTTACGCTAAGTGGAAAAGGATGTGGAGACGCGCAAACAGCTAGGAGGTTGGCTCAGAAGCAGCCATCCTTCAAAGAGTGCGTAACAGCTCACTAGTCGAGTATCTCTGCGCCGAAAATTTACCGGGGCTAAGCGTAATACCGAATCTATGGATTTGAAATTAATTCAAGTGGTAGGGGAGCGTTCCATACAGCATTGAAGGTATACCGGAAGGAGTGCTGGAGCGTATGGAAGTGAGAATGCCGGTGTGAGTAGCGAGATGTAGGTGAGAATCCTACACACCGATAGACCAAGGTTTCCAGGGGAAGGTTCGTCCGCCCTGGGTAAGTCGGGACCTAAGGCCAGGCCGAGAGGCGTAGTCGATGGACAGCAGGTTGATATTCCTGCACCCGCGGATCAAGTGAAGGAGTGACAGAAAAGGTTAACCAGACCCCTTAATGGATTGGGGATTGTAAGGAGGAGAGGCTGATAGGGAAATCCGTCAGCGGGATCAAAGCCTTGCAGGGAGTGAACGCGCGAGCAAGTAACGAAGATGGTGATACCGGTTCTCAAGAAAAGCTTCTAGCGTTAATTGATCAGTGGCCCGTACCAAAACCGACACAGGTGGTCAAGGCGAATAGCCTAAGGTGAGCGAGAGAACTGTTGCCAAGGAACTCGGCAAATTGACCCCGTACGTTCGCAATAAGGGGTGCTCGAAAGAGCCGCAGTAAATAGGCCCTAGCAACTGTTTAACTAAAACATAGCTCTCTGCCAAGTCGCAAGACGAAGTATAGGGGGTGACACCTGCCCGGTGCTGGAAGGTCAAGGGGATTAGTTAGGAGCAATCCGAAGCTTTGAACCGAAGCCCCAGTGAACGGCGGCCGTAACTATAACGGTCCTAAGGTAGCGAAATTCCTTGTCAGGTAAGTTCTGACCCGCACGAAAGGTGTAATGATTTGGGCACTGTCTCGGCAGCAGACTCGGTGAAATCTTAGTACCTGTGAAGATGCAGGTTACCCGCAACTAGACGGAAAGACCCCATGGAGCTTTACTATAGCCTGCTATTGAGTTTCGGTTAAGTATGCACAGGATAGGTGGGAGACGAAGAGACTGGCCTTTTGGGGTCAGAGGAGTCACCGTTGGGATACCACTCTTACTTGATTGAAATTCTAACTCCAGACCGTGATCCGGCTGGAGGACCGTGGCAGGTGGGTAGTTTGACTGGGGCGGTCGCCTCCCAAAGAGTAACGGAGGCGTACAAAGGTACTCTCAGAATGGTTGGAAATCATTCAACGAGCGCAAACGCAGAAGAGTGCTTGACTGCGAGACAAACAAGTCGAGCAGGGACGAAAGTCGGTGTTAGTGATCCGGCGGTGCAGAATGGAATGGCCGTCGCTTAACGGATAAAAGCTACCCTGGGGATAACAGGCTGATCTCGCCCAAGAGTTCACATCGACGGCGAGGTTTGGCACCTCGATGTCGGCTCATCGCATCCTGGAGGTGAATTCGCTTCCAAGGGTTGGGCTGTCCGCCCATTAAAGCGGTACGCGAGCTGGGTTCAGAACGTCGTGAGACAGTTCGGTCCCTATCTGTTGTGGGCGTTGGAAATTTGAGGAGAGCTGCCCCTAGTACGAGAGGACCAGGGTGGACATTCCTACGGTGCACCAGTTGTCACGCCAGTGGCATAGCTGGATAGCCGAGAATGGATCGGATAAACGCTGAAGGCATCTAAGCGTGAAACCGACTCCAAGATTAGATTTCCCATCATTTCAAATGAATAAGACCCCTTAAAGACGATGAGGTTGATAGGTCAGGGATGTAAGCACAGTGATGTGTTGAGTTGACTGATACTAATAGGTCGAAGGTTTATTCACGAAGAGAACGCCAACCTTACGAAAAGACAGAAGAAGTCTTCATAGCTGTTATTCAGTTTTCAGAGAACAGACTCTGAATAGATCCGGTGACGATAGCGAAGTGGCCACACCTGTTCCCATCCCGAACACAGAAGTTAAGCACTTCCGCGGCAAAAATAGCCCTTGGGTGAATCGAGCACGTTGCCGGGTCTTTTTTTTCTCTTTTTCTCTTTTTGGGAGTA
>NZ_ADFR01000012.1 GCF_000177375.1 Bulleidia extructa W1219 | reverse complement strand
TAACATATCCCATAACTCTCGTGGGTGGCGAGAGTTAATATCGGGGAACTTCCGCCCCATAGTCGTTCTCTAAGAATAAATAAAGGAGGATTGACTGTGAAACAAGATTTAATTAAAGATGTTGTTCAAAGAATGTTGCCATATTTGAACAACGCACAAAACGAAAAGTTGCAAGAGGTTTTGCAATATAGCTTTGTAAACTATGAAGTAATAGAAAAGCAACAACAAGAGAAAAATTCGGAACAGAACTTTGTAGAGCTGTTCTTATCGGCAAAACGTATAGAGGGCTGTTCCGAGAAATCTCTTAAATATTACAAGGCTACCATTGAAGCTATGCTTGATGAACTCAAAAAAGATGTCAAACACATAGTTACAGATGATATAAGAGGATATCTAACAGATTATCAGAAAAAGAAAAAGTCAAGTAAGGTTACAATAGATAATATCCGCCGTATTCTTTCAAGTTTCTTCTCTTGGTTGGAAGATGAGGATTATATATTGAAAAGCCCAGTACGACGCATACACAAAGTTAAAACTGGTACAAACATCAAGGAGACATACTCGGATGAGGCGTTGGAACTTATGAGAGATAACTGCACCGAGCTTCGAGATTTAGCGATTATTGATATGTTGGCTTCAACAGGTATGCGTGTCGGAGAAATGGTACTGCTCAACCGAAATGATATTGATTTCAATGAGAGAGAATGTATTGTTTTCGGTAAGGGCAGTAAAGAAAGGGTTGTTTACTTTGATGCAAGAACAAAGATACATTTGCAGAATTACTTAGGAAGCAGAACGGACGATAATCCGGCTCTGTTTGTGTCGTTGAAATCGCCACACGAAAGGCTGAAAATTGGTGGAGTTGAGGTTCGTTTGCGTGAATTTGGAAAGCAATTAGGGTTACAAAAAGTGCATCCGCATAAGTTCAGGCGTACGCTTGCAACAATGGCAATAGATAAAGGAATGCCTATTGAGCAATTGCAACAGCTCTTGGGGCATAGGAAAATAGATACGACCTTGCAGTACGCAATGGTCAAACAGAGCAATGTTAAGATTGCTCATCGAAAATATATTGGATAGAGAGGATAGCGATTATGGCTGAATGGATTGAATGTAAAATATCTGACATTGGAACGGTTGTTGGTGGTGCAACTCCTTCGACGAAGAAACCTGAGAATTATGAAAATGGAACTATTGCTTGGATAACACCTAAAGATTTATCTACATTCAGTGGTCGATATATTCAGCATGGCGAAAGAAACATTACTAAAACAGGATTGAAAAGCTGTTCTACACAGTTGCTACCGAAGAATACAGTTTTGTTTTCTTCAAGGGCACCAATAGGGTATGTGGCTATTGCTGCAAATGATGTATGTACCAATCAGGGATTTAAGAGTGTTATTCCAAATGAAAACACTAATCCGTTGTTCTTGTATTATTTGCTCAAATATAACAAAGACAAAATCGAAGGTATGGGAAGCGGAACAACATTCAAAGAAGTATCAGGAAACACAATGAAAAATATTGTTGTTTCTGTTCCGACAGATAAGAAAGTACAAGAGAGAATATCATCTATGCTTGGCTCTATTGATGATAAAATCGAAGAAAATGAGAGAA
>NZ_ADFR01000013.1 GCF_000177375.1 Bulleidia extructa W1219 | reverse complement strand
TGGGAAAATGATCTCTGTATTTTTTCTTAATTTATTCCGTATTTCATTTCTTTGGTTCACTCATTTTACAATTTCCCTATTTTGTCAAAACAGATAAAAAGGATAGTCAATCTCAAACGATCTTCCTATCCTTTTCCTATCTTTTCGAAACTATTCAAACCATATGAATATTGGAAAATAAGACCCTCATTAAACTGATACATACGCTCAATCCATTCAGTCATCCTAATTTTATAAATGGAATTTGATGCTTCTATTCAGCTTCATTCATCTAATAATTAGTCTTGGAAATAATCTTTTCCTCTAAAGTCAATCCCTGCCAAAATATCATCCGGCAGACGTTGTTCCGATTCCTCCGCTAATTTACGAGCCTTTTCTTCCCGAATAGCTTTCAGTTCAGCCGCCCTTTCTTCAATACGACGAGTTGTCTCACGATCAAAATTTCTACCGGTGCCAGCTGGAATCAGCTTGCCGATAATGACATTTTCTTTCAAACCATGCAAATTATCCGTCTTACCACGAACAGCAGCTTCGGTCAGCACTTTCGTTGTTTCTTGGAAGGAAGCAGCCGATAAAAAGGAATCTGTTTCCACGGCTGATTTTGAAATCCCCAATAAGACAGGACCATACTTAGCCGGTGTCTTACCTTCATCCAACAACGCTTCATTCAACTCATCCACACGATTAAGCGATAACGTTTGGCCCGCACTCAAGCCGGAATCATTTCCTTCAAGAATGATGACTTTCTTAAGCATTTGCTTAATCATAACCTCTAAGTGTTTATCAGAAATATCAATACTCTGTGTTGAATAAACCCGTTTTACTTCTTTCAAAATATACTCTTGAACAGCACGAACACCAGCTACTTCCAATAACTCTTTAGGTGCAATTTGTCCTTCCGTCAATTTTTCACCAGCGCGTACTTTTGTGCCCGGTTTCATCCACTGACGAACCACTTGAGTCAAGTCACACTTATGTTCAATCGATTCTGTTTTATTCGTAACCGTCACGATCTGTCCTGTGTGCGTATCATTTTCACGAATATCTGTGATTTCACCATCAATTTTCGAAATGACCGCTACTCCTTTTGGTGTACAAGCTTCAAACAATTCTTCAACACGAGGAAGACCTTGTGTAATATCTCCCGATTGAGTGGCCACTCCACCTGTATGGAAGTTACGCATGGTTAGCTGTGTACCCGGTTCTCCAATAGCCTGAGCCGCCATAATGCCAACCGCTTCTCCTTCTTCAACCAGTCGGCCGGTAGCCATGTTTTGACCATAACACTTACGACAAATACCATTCATCGACTTACAAGTAAACACATTACGAATATAAGCTTCCTTAACGCCAGCCATAACGACCTTTTGAGCCAATTCTTCGCTAATAAAGGTATCCTCATCCACCAAGATTTCTTTGGTTTTCGGATGAACAATCGCTTGTTGAGCATAACGTCCAACAATGCGATCATAAAATTTTTCGATAATCGAATTATTGCGTTGATCAATAATATCAGAAACCAAGTAGCCACTATCTGTTCCACAATCTTCTTCATTAATAATGACTTCCTGTGCCACATCCACCAAACGACGCGTTAAATAACCGGATTCGGCCGTCTTTAACGCCGTATCGGTTAGTCCCTTACGAACACCATGAGTGGAAATAAAGAATTCTGATACCGACATACCTTCACGGAAAGAGGAATAAATCGGCACTTCAATAATCGAAGGTTGATATTCTTTACGTGATTTCGACTGTGTAGGTCGAGCCATCAATCCACGCATTCCGGCCAACTGTGTAAAGTGATTTTTATTACCACGAGCACCGGAAACAGCCATCATATTAATAGGATTCATACGAGGTAAAGAAGCCATCAAAGAATCTCCGACGCTTTCCTTTACGTTAGCCCATAATTCAGAGAACGCACGTTCCCATTCTTGAGCCGTTAATAAGCCACGATCTCTTAAACCATTTAAGACTTCCGCTCTTTCACGACCTTTAGCCACCAATTCATTCTTTTGAGGAGCCACTTTAATATCGCTTAAAGCAACTGTCATACCGGCCAAAGTAGAATACAAGTACCCCATATCCTTCAAACCATCTAAAATATCAGAAGTGCCGTTTGTGTTATAGCGATCAAACACAGCCGCGATTAGGTTACCTAATTCTTTTTTCTTAAATTCAGAAGTTACGTTACGTTCCGCAATTTCTTTCTTGATATTTGAGCCCTTCGCCAAGAAGAATTCATCGGAAGTTGCCTTCAAGTTTTCTTCATTCACCACGTTTAAATAAGGGAATTCTGCCGGGAATACTTGGTTAAAAATAATCTTTCCAACCGTCGTCATCAAGTAAGAATTCATTTGTTTATCGGTGAAACAGGTCTTACCAGCCTTATCAGCCGGAATCACAATACGACTATGTAAATGAACAACACCGGTTTGATAAGCCATTAAGACTTCATCCACATCCTTAAACACATGTCCTTCATTATCTCCGTATCTTCTCCAACGTTCTGCTTCTACTTTTTCGCCAATAGCTTCTAAAGCATCCGCTTTCTGATAGAACTCATCTGCTGTTTCTTCCATA
Organism: Bulleidia extructa W1219; assembly: GCF_000177375.1. GTDB lineage: Bacteria > Bacillota_I > Bacilli_A > Erysipelotrichales > Erysipelotrichaceae > Bulleidia > Bulleidia extructa. Next base: position 29,617 of record NZ_ADFR01000013.1, on the reverse strand, counting down.
TTTAAGTAGAAGTTTCCTAACACCAAGTCTTGACCCGGCGTAACAATTGGTTTACCGTCCTTAGGTCCTAAAATATTGTTAGAGCCAAGCATCAATACTTCTGTTTCAGCACGAGCTACATCACTTAATGGTAAGTGCACAGCCATCTGATCACCATCAAAGTCCGCATTAAAAGCAGGACACACCAATGGGTGAACACGAATAGCACGCCCTTCTACCAGCTTAGGAAAGAAAGCCTGAATACCCAGACGGTGTAAAGTAGGGGCACGGTTTAGGAAAACAGGATGATGTTCAATGACTTGTTCCACAATATCCCAAACACGATGATCCTGACGAGCAATTAATTTTTCGGCAGTCTTTGGATTCGTTGCAATTTGTTGATTTACCAATTCATTAACAACAAAAGGTTTATATAAATTGATAGCCATTTCTCTAGGAAGGCCACATTGCCACATCTTTAAATAAGGTCCAATCGCAATGACCGAACGACCCGAGAAATCCACTCGTTTTCCTAACAAGTTTTGACGGAAACGACCTTGTTTCCCTTTTAAAGAATTCGACAAAGACTTCAAAGCACGATTAGAAGCCCCATTGACCGGCTTTCCACGACGACCGTTATCAATTAATGCATCTACCGCTTCTTGCAACATACGCTTTTCATTTTGAACAATGATAGAAGGAGTCCCTAATTCCAATAACTTTTTCAAACGATTGTTACGTGTGATCACACGACGATATAAATCATTTAAATCAGAAGAGGCGAAACGCCCACCATCCAATTGAAGCATCGGTCTTAAATCAGGTGGAATAACAGGCAATACGCTTAGAACCATCCATTCTGGCTTGTTATCCGAATTTCGGAAAGCTTCGACCGTTTCTAAACGCTTGATCAATTGCTTGCGCTTTTCACCCTTAGTCCCTTCCAATTCTGCCTTAATGGCGATATAATCCGCTTCTAAATCCACTTGTTCCAAAAGAACTTTGATTGCCTCGGCACCGGTTTGAGCCACAAAACTACCCACACCATGACGAGCTACTAATGTGCGATATTCTCTTTCAGAAATCACTTGTTTATACACCACACCATTTTGTTTATCACTTAAATCACCCGGATCCGTCACAACCCAAGAAACGAAATAAATAATTTCTTCTAACTGTTTTGGTGGTAGGTTTAAGATCAAAGCCAAGCGGGAAGGCGTTCCACGTAAATACCAAATGTGTGTTACAGGAGCGGCCAATTCAATATGGCCCATGCGTTCACGACGAACGGAAGCTTTGGTGACTTCCACTCCGCAACGATCACAAACAACCCCTTGATAACGAACTTTCTTATATTTTCCACAAGCACATTCCCAATCCTTAGTAGGACCAAAAATTTGTTCCGCAAAAAGTCCTTCTTTTTCAGGCTTTTGCGAACGGTAGTTGATAGTTTCCGGCTTTTTGACTTCGCCATAAGACCACTTAAGAATCTTTTCCGGTGAGGCTAGACCGATTTTGATCGCGGAAAAATTGTTAATATTCATCGTTTTCCTCCTATTCTTCACCTTCATCAAATCCCACTTCAGCGGCTTCGATGACTTCTTCATCATTTTCGACAGTCATAAATCCTTCTGATTCATCGGCATCATTCACCATCATAACATCCGAATTCACTTCTGTTTCTTCTTTCAAATCCTGTTGTTCCATTTCTTTCAAGTCCATTTCGTGCCCATCACCATCTAACATGCGAACATCAATCGCCAGAGATTGTAACTCATGAACTAAAACACGGAAAGATTCCGGAATACCAGGAGTAGGCATGTCTTTACCCTTAACGATAGCTTCATAAGTCTTTGTACGACCTGTGATATCATCCGATTTAACGGTCAAAATTTCTTGTAAAGTATTCGATGCCCCATAGGCTTCAAGAGCCCAAACTTCCATTTCCCCAAATCTTTGTCCACCATTTTGAGCTTTACCACCCAAAGGTTGCTGAGTCACCAAGGAATATGGTCCTGTCGCACGAGCATGTAATTTATCATCGACCATGTGAGCCAATTTGATCATATACATGACACCGACCGAGATGCGTTCATCATACGCCTCTCCTGTCATACCATCATACAAGACGTACTTACCATCCGGAGAAGAACCGGCTTCTTTCATGATATTTGCCAAGTCTTCATTTGATACCCCATCAAATACAGGAGTCGCAAATTTAACGCCTAAACGTTTCGCCGCTAGACCCAAGTGAACTTCCAACACCTGCCCAATATTCATACGGGAAGGTACCCCGAACGGATTTAACATAACATCAATCGGCGTTCCATCTGCCATGTATGGCATATCTTCAACCGGATTAATACGAGAGATGACACCTTTATTACCATGGCGGCCAGCCATCTTATCCCCTTCGGAAATCTTTCTTTTTTGAACAATGAACACTTTCACCATGCTCTTAACGCCATTCTTTAATTCAACACCTTTGTCATGGCGATGAAAAATACGAACATCTAAGACCGTACCAGCACCACCGTGCGGAACTTTTAAGGAATTATCCCGAACTTCACGAGATTTCTCACCAAAGATAGCTAACAGCAGCTTTTCTTCTGGCGAAACGTCTGTTTGTCCTTTAGGAGTGACCTTACCGACCAAAATATCTCCTTCCTTCACGTCTGCACCAATCATGATGATTCCGCGAGGATCTAAATTTTTCTTCGCCGCTTCCGCTACGTTTGGAATATCGTAAGTAATTTCCTCATCACCCAACTTCGTAGCACGACATTCTAATGAATATTCTTCAATATGAACGGAGGTATAATAATCTTCTGCCTGCATTTTCTCAGACATGATAATAGCATCTTCATAGTTGTAACCTTTCCAGGTCATGAAGGCAATGGTGACATTTTGACCAAGAGCCAACTCACCGTTTTGCATTGAAGGACCATCCGCCAAGATATCCCCACGTTCCACATGCTCACCTTTTAATACAATCGGTTTTTGATTGATACAAGTAGACGCGTTTGAACGGGAATACTTCGCTAATTCATATTCCTTGAGTTGACCATCATCTTGAGCCACGATCACTCGTGAAGCATCCACGTAAGTCACCACACCAGGTGCCGTTGCCACACAGGCTTCACCGGAATAGCGAGCAATCATATGTTCCATCCCCGTGCCAACAAATGGGCTATGTGGGTTCAATAGAGGAACTGCCTGGCGCTGCATATTGGCACCCATTAAAGCACGTGTACAGTCATCGTTTTCCAAGAAAGGAACACAAGCCGTCGCAACTGATACAATTTGACGAGGCGATACATCCGCAAAGTCAACCGTTTCAGCCTCTGCCATCACCGTTTCACCCGCAACACGAGCCACCACTTTATCCGCAATTAATTTTCTATCTTTAATGGCATTGGATTGGGCAATAACATGTTCGTTTTCTTCTTCTGCATCCATGTACACCACTTCATCAGTTACAACACCCTTTTTCACTTTACGATAAGGGGTTTCAATAAAGCCATATTCATTCACCTTTGCATAGGTTGTTAAATAAGAAATCAAACCAATATTTGGTCCTTCTGGAGTTTCAATCGGACAAATACGACCATAGTGAGAATTATGAATATCGCGCACTTCAAAGCCTGCGCGTTCACGGGTTAATCCACCAGGACCCAAAGCAGAAATACGCCTTTTATTGGATAATTCAGCCAATGGGTTTTCTTGATCCATAAATTGTGATAATTGTGAAGCCGAGAAGAATTCCTTGACCGGCGTGGTCAAAGGGCGAATATTTACCAATGTCTTAGGCGTTAAAGCCGAAGTGTCTGAAATAGACATTCTATCTTTAATGGTTCTTTCCGCACGACTCAAACCCAAACGATATTGGTTTTGTAATAATTCACCCATTGTACGAATACGACGATTGGATAACATATCGATATCATCTTGGCTACCAACACCATCCAGCATAGTTAATTGGTAATTATATAAAGCATAAATATCCGAAATGGTAATGGTTTCTTTTTCATTTAACGGATCAATACCGATAATCTTGACCGGATTTCCATCAACATTAATTTCAACCGTTTGTACAGCTGCACCAACCAGCCAAATCGTCACTTCTTCACCAGCCATCACCGCTTTAACAATCGCTTCTTGATTACGAACCGTCATATTACTACGACGAACGTTTGGAACATAGCCATTCACATAAGCCACTCCATCCGAGTTCACCAAGTCCTTCTCATTCACCGTAATACGACCAATTTGGAATAAACGATCGCCTAAGTTCAAAACAGCATTGACATTATCATTGGTTACCTTAACTTCATTAGCATAGATACCCGCATAAATAAGAACAGATTCATATTGTTTGGAAATTTTCTTAACATCTGTTTCAGTTAAAACAGTTCCTCTTTCCAATTCATAATCGCCTGTCACATCCTGTGCCAAAATACGACCAACCAAAGACTTCTTCCATGCCGTCTTCACAGAAACCACATCCGGATGAGAGAAAGCATGCACAAAAGGCACAGCACTCATCGCAATACCCTTATTAATTTCTTCTCTCAACTCATTCTTCAAGGAACGCTCAATAACAGTACCCTTCTTCACAAGGACTTTTCCTTCAGCCCCTATTAAATTTTCTGTTAAACTATGTCCAATAATTCGATCCAAGATATTTAACTTACGACGAACTTTATAGCGACCCGCTTTCGTTAAATCATACGCTTTATGATCAAAGAAACGAGAATCCATCAAGTTCATGGCACCATCTACTGTCGCAATTTCATCTTGACGTTGATTTTGATAGATGGTATATAAAGCATCATTTGTTGTCGGCAACTTATCAGCAGCTAATGAGTTTCTTAATTCTTCATAATTACCAAAAATAGATGTATACAATAAGGAATACTCATTTAATAATTCCGTTGTTTCTTTCGGCACAACCACATCTTTATAAATAGGTAGTTTTAACGCTTTCAAAAATTTTTGCATTTCAGAAACAGACACAATTCCACCGTTCTTTTCACGATTTAAAGACAACCCGATAGCTTTCAGAAAAACAGTACTTAAAATCTTACGGCGTCGATCAACCGAAGCCATCACCACACGACCTAAATTGGCCTTTTTTTCATCTGTTAAAAATTCCAACCATGTTCCACGAGCTGGAATCAATTCACTGGTATAGGTATCACGCCCCGTCCTTTCTTCCGAGACAATACCAAAATAGGCCCCCGGAGAGCGAACAATCTGCGAAACGATGACACGTTCAGCACCATTGATAATAAAAGTTCCACCCGGTGTCATTAAAGGCAGTTCCCCTAAATAAACATCCTCTCTTTTGGTCAAAACTTCACCGGTTTCTTGATCCACCATTTCAAGTTCCATATCGCCATACATTTTGGCACAATAGTTAACTTGTTTATGTTTACATTCAGACACGCTTAAAACAGGCTCATCCAAACGATAACCTAAAAATTTCAATCGAATACTTTCGCTATGATTGGTGATTGGAAAAATACCATCAAATACTTCTTGTATCCCTTCTCTTAAAAACCAATTAAATGATTCTGTCTGAATTTCCACTAAATCAGGAAGATCCAGACCACTACTTACTTTTGAATAGTCACGACGTGTTGCTTTATTTCCATATTTGACAACATGGTATGCCTGAGTTTCTTTCATATAGCCGCCTTTCTTGCTATAAAGATAAGTCAAAAATGGGTATAGTCACCCTTACCCAAATTCGATTCTTTTGCAATTTACTATAATATACGATTGGTTCGGTTTCGTCAACCGACCTTTTCAGAAGTGTCAATTTTTGTAATCTCCATGATTCAGCCGACAACAAGACCCGTTTTTATTCTCCTAAGCACTTTTTAAAATCCAATATCCTGATTTTTTTTCAAGTACTGTACAATTTCCAAACACTTCTTGCAACTTCTTAAAAGAACTGGCTGCTCCTTGCTGTTTACGAATCACAATATACAAGCATCCTCCGTCTTTTAAATGAGATTTGCTCTCTTCATAAAAACGGAATAGAAATTCTTTCCCTTGGCGAATTGGCGGATTACTAACAATAAAATCATATGTTTCTTGGATGTTCTTAAAACCATCGGATAAAAACACATTCGCTTTCAATCCATTTCTCACTACATTTGATCGGCATAAACGTAGAGCACGGTTATTGATATCAACCATATCCATTTCAACCTTCTTATGTTCGGCCAATATCGAAATCCCGATAGCTCCAACACCACAACCCATATCCAAACCTTTTCCAGATAAGTCTTCCTGCAATAGAGTTTGAATCAAAACATGACTACCAAAATCCAACTTGTTTTTTGAAAAAACACCAAGATCACTTTGAAAAGTTAAGGTTTTTTCTCGGATGGTATATTGATATTCTATGGGCTTTGAAAGCAAATCTTCGTTATTGCTAAAATAATGTTTATTTTCCATATTTAATTGTCTTAATAGTAAAGAATTCCTCTTGTTTTTTCAACAAAGACAACATAAAAAAGGGCCAAACGCCCTTTTATTTCATTGACTTAGAATTACTTAATATCAACTGTAGCGCCAGCTTCCATTAACTTCTTCTTGATTTCTTCAGCTTCTTCAGCAGGAATATCCTTCTTCAATTCAGCCGGAGCGCCATCTACCAACTTCTTAGCATCTACTAAGCCCAAGCCAGTAATTTCACGTACAACCTTGATAACAGCAACCTTTGTTTCTCCGACATTGGTTAATGTAACCGTTACATTAGCCGGAGCAGCATCGGCAGCCGCTTCGCCAGCACCCGCAGCAACAGCAACAGGAGCAGCAGCACTAACGCCATACTTTTCTTCAATTGCTTTTACTAATTCATTTAATTCTAAAATAGTCGCTTCATCTAAATAAGATAAAATTTCTTCTTGTGTTAACTTTGCCATTTTATTTTCCTCCTACTAGGCAGCCGCTTCCACTGCGGCTTCTTCTTTTACTTCTTCAGTTACCGGAACACCAGTTGATTTCGCTTCAGCCACCGCATTGACCACACGAGCAAATCCAGATACCGGAGCATTTAATACAGATAACAACATAGATAACATGCCTTCTCTGTTTGGTAATGCTGATAATTCCTTAATGGTTTCAGGAGTTACAACAGCCCCCTCAACAATACCGCCCTTAAGAACTAAGGCCTTATGATCTTTCGCAAACTTAGCTAAGACTCTAGCTGCCGACGTTTCATCTTCCGCAAAGGCAATAGCGTTAGGACCGGTCAGGTAATCATTCAAGTCAGCAAACCCAGCCGCTTCAGCAGCACGAGACGCCAATGTGTTCTTATACACCTTGAACTCAATACCCTCTGCACGTAACTTACGACGTAACTCAGTTACTTCTTCAACAGAAAGTCCGCGGTATTCCGCAATAACGGAGGATGAAGACTTAGTCAACTTTTCTTGGATCTCAGAAACGATGCTTTGCTTAGATTCTAATACTGTTTGATTCATTTCTTCGCCTTCCTATCTAGTTACCAATCCGCTATAGATATAAAACCCTCGCTGATAGACTGGCGAGGGGAAAGAATAAATTTACTTTCATCTACCTCGGTAACTTTTTTAAGCTTCTAAAGCCGTTACTGTCTATGGTATTGATAACGTAAATATAATAATGAAATCAGTTTTATTTGTCAAATATTAGTTTACTTTACAACTAAATCCTTGTGCTTTAACTTGATCAACGACTTGTTTATTCGTCAAACTCTTGAATGCCTTAATGGATCTTTCATTCAAACCACTCGCAGCACCTAATTTACCACCTAAAATAGAACCTTTAGAGCTATTTAACTTAGTGAGGTCAAGCTTAGAATATTGAATGCGGAATTTCATTTTCATATTGATGTTTTTGCCATCTTTCTTCGCATTAAGTTCAACTTGATCGAAGCCAGGAACCTTCGCTATTTCTTTTTCAGCTTGAGACAAAGCACTTTGTACACCTAGCATCTGAGCATCTCCAATGTTTTGCCCTTCCGGAATCGGAACGCCAACATTGACATCAAACTTTATCTGATCCACTTTATCATCTGCTTTACCATAAATTTCCGTTATAGCATTGACATTAGCACCCTTTTGCTTAACCGACATCGTACAAGTCGCATACGCCTTTGAATTTGACTTTGAGAAAAAACCAAAGTAAACCACCAAAGCCACAGCAACAACAACCACTGCAGCGATCCATGGAACAAACTTCTTATCTAATTGGAAGCCCTGCTTAGGTTTAGAAGTCATCATAGGAGTAGGTTCCGTTTTGATCTCTTCTGCCTTTTCGACTTTAGCCGTTTCTTCTTGCGCTGCCATCTTGACTTCTTCCACTTTTTCAACAGACTCTTCTTTCGCTTCTTCTTTTGTCTCTGTTGTTTCCGCTTTCACTTCTTCAGTTTCTTGCTTTACTTCTTCTTTTACTTCTTCTGTAGGAACAGTATCCGCAGCCATTGCCACTGATGTTCCGCATTCTGTACAAAACTTGGCGTTTTCTGCCAATTCTGCTCCACATTTCTTACAATTCATGTAATTTTCCCTCCTATTACACATCTATCATATATCATATATGGATTTTATAAAAATAACAATCCGCACGTATAACGTGCGGTTTTTAGGCTACCCTATAAGGGCCTTTACCACACTTCGACCCTTAAGGGTCTTGTGTAAAAGACTGACAACCGTGTTTGCACACTATGGCTTACCCTTTAAAAGGGTCTACATATTCTTTTTTACTTAGATTATCCTGTATCATATCTTCTTTTTCTTGATTTCGGATATATTCTTCTACTACCTTCGTATTCAGTCCTACCGTACTTACATAGTAACCCTTCGCCCAAAAGTTTCGATTGCCATATTTATATTTTAAATTTGCATGTTTTTCAAATATCATCAACGATGATTTGCCTTTCAAGTACCCCATGAAACTTGATACTGCTATCTTTGGTGGTATCTTTACCAACATATGTATATGATCTCTCATTGCATGTGCTTCTATAATTTCTACATCTTTATATGCACACAACTGTCTCAATATCCCTCCTATATCTGCTCTTAATTTTCCATAAATTGCCTTTCTTCTATACTTTGGTATGAACACAATATGATACTTACAGTTCCATCTCGTATGTGATAAACTTGAATCGTCATTTGGCTTTGTCGCCATTGATATCTCCTCCTTATATTTTGAATTTCGGTTGTCAGCCTTATTCAATTATATACGGAGGCTTTTTTCATCGCTTAAGCTTTTCCCTTCTCATACGCTTAGCGTATGGTTTTTATAGGAAACTTCGTTTCCTATAATAAAAAGAAGAGATTTTACTTTCTCTTCTTTTTTAGTCAACACTTACCTTGATTCCAGGCCCCATGGTTGTAGAAACCGTCACACTCTTCAAATAAGTCCCCTTAACCGTATTAGGACGAGCTTTCACGATAACATCGTATAAAGCCTTATAGTTTTCAGCCAATTGTTCTTCCGAGAAAGAGGTCTTACCAACCAATACGTTGATGTTCCCATCACGATCAACACGGTATTCAACCTTACCCTTCTTGATTTCATCAATTGCCTTCGTAACATCCATGGTCACTGTACCGGTCTTAGGATTCGGCATCAATCCCTTAGGACCTAATACCTTACCCAACTTACCCAATTGACCCATCATATCTGGTGTAGCGACAATAATATCAAAGCCAAACCACCCACGACTAATTTCATCAATCATGTCTTTACCACCAACAAAATCAGCGCCAGCCGCCTTAGCTTCTTCTTCCTTAGCCCCTTGTGTGATCACAAGAACCTTTTGTGTCTTACCAGTACCGTTTGGCAAAACCATTGCCCCACGAATATTTTGTTCCGCTTGACGAGGATCAACATTCAATACAAAGCTTGCTTCAACAGAAGAATCAAACTTAGTTGTACTTAATGATTTAGCTAAAGCCAAAGCCTCTTTATAGTCATATAGCTTAGAGTGATCTACCTTTTCAAAAGAACTCTTATAGTTTTTTCCTGCCATTAGTACGATCCTCCTTCAATTTCAATACCCATGTTGCGAGCGGTACCTGCAACAATCTTCATTGCCGATTCAACATCATTCGCATTTAAGTCAGGTAGCTTATATTCCGCAATTTCACGAAGTTGAGCTTCTGTAATCTTACCTGCCTTAACGGTCTTCGGTGTTCCTGAAGCCTTTTGAATACCGGCAGCCTTCTTCAATAAGTTAGCTGCAGGAGTCGTCTTAATAACAAAAGTAAAAGACTTATCTTCATACGCTGTAATAATAACTGGAACAATGTCACCATGACGATCCTTTGTCGCATCATTAAATTGCGTACAGAATTGTGGCATATTAATGCCGGCAGACGCTAATGCCGGTCCTGGTTTTGCCCCACCAGCCGGGAATTGTAGCTTAGCTACCTTTGCAATTTTTTTCTTTGCCATGTGGTTTCCTCCTATATCTTTCCACATGCTGTGGTAAACGAAGTATTGCTCTTCTCCCACGCACGTGCACATAAATGTGCTTATTCACTCTACACGAACTACCTCTTTAAGTCAATAAAAATTCTTAATGCAGGTCCCTTCACTGCCCATATTCTTTACGGCCATATCCAATAAGGACCATCGCTATTGCTGAAACCAACATCGTCCAAACATATAAAGACAAATGATGACCATCCGCTGTTTTTGGAAGTGAATTTCTCCTGTTTGAAATCTGCTTTTTCTTCCATTGAGCAAATAATTCATTAGGAAGTGGTCGATTATTATCCACTCTAATTTCATCACGAATTCCGTAAGAGATTCCACTGCCGTCTTTTCGGGTATTCCACCCCATGAATTCATATCCCTCTCTGTTAAAGCCCAGTTTTTGAGCACTCCAAACTCGAATATCGCTATTATTGATATATTCTTTTTCCACTGTCCTATTGCTTCCAAAGTTCGCATGATATATGAGCTTGGTCTTTTCTGTTGCATCAGTATACACTGCATTTAAAGTGATTTCGTACTTCCCATCAGCTAGCCTTGTAGCTAACTTTGATTTCAACAAACAGAATTGTCCAGGATAATACACCACTCCATCAAGCTCCCAACCTTTAAAAAATTTATTTCTTGGTAAAACTTTCGGAGCTCCTAATACCTTGACATTGGAAACATCTACATATCTACTATGATCAATAGGAGCTTGACCTCCCTCTTTCGCATTGTATTTCACAACAATGGATTTTTTATCTACCCATCTTGCGATTAACTGCATATCTGTGGTAACCCCTTTTGAAAAATTGAACGGAGATCCATTTGGCAATGCCCAACCCGCAAATTGAAAGCCGGCTCTGATAGGATTTTGAGGTTTTTTAACCTTTTCCAGCGCATTGATAGTTTGAGAAGCCACTGCCGTTCCCCCATTGCTATCAAAACGAACATTCACCTTTTTGATTTCCCATTGAGCATAAAGAAATAGATTACTACTAGGCATTTTCTTAATCTTTTCCAAATCGTAAATTTCACCTTTTCTGTTAGCCCAACCTTTAAACGTATAAAAATCACTTAAGTCGAGCGGCTTTTTAGGCGTATAGATCTTATCCTCAATAGTAGCGTTATACGGAATGGCATGATCGCCTCTATAGGATTTTTCAACAACACTTTTGTTGAAAAACGTTAACTCATAAGTATTTCTATTATGAATGTTATAGAAAGTATAGTTAGCTTTCTGGGTTTTCTTATCAGGAAGAGTTATCTCTTCTATATGCCCGTCAGTTCTTTTAACCTTTATTTTCTTAGAAAACGCTTCATCTAAAGGAACTCTCGTAAAGCCTATCATCCTACTGGCACTAAATGAAATGGATGGACTGCCCGGCAATTCTTTCTTATTTTCCTCATAGATCCCTTTTTCCATGGTTTCCACATAATCAAATACGGTCACTTTTACTAATTTTTTAGGGAATACCGGATAAAAATTTATAGTTTCAAACCCCGGAACATTTTCTCTAACTAATAAATTTGGCTTGACATAGGAAAGGCTATTATCATTATAGGTTATAAAGTTAACAATTCCTCCGCCTTCATTTCTATTCACCCAACCTGTCCGTATAGCTTTATCACTGACACCTTCCTTGGCAATTGCTTTAACATCCGGTCTTTTATTTTCTATCTTCTCACCAACATGGTAATTTTCAACCAAGTAAAAATCCTTATCATACGGTTTTCCATCAACAATCATTTGTGCCGTAAATTTACTTTCATCTAAAGCCGTTTCAGGCCATGCTGTATTTTTCTTATGAAATTTAATCGTATATGAATGTAAATCATAATAGATATTGACAACAGAGCTGCCATCTCCTCTTACCTTATTGTTTTCAATACTTGTTTTGTCAGAGTTGAAATCAAAATGATAATAATCATTGTAACTGTCTCTATTACCTTTTCTCATCAATTCCGCAACGTAGTTTCTAGCTTCTGTCTCTGCGTTATCCTTTGTGATCGAACTATCCGACATAGCCTTCACAATCTTCACATCCCTCATCACATAATGATCTTCAATAAATTTTCCATCCACACATTTTTGCTGCCAAATTTTTATCGTATAACTGGATTCTTTCGCAATCCACTTCGCAAAAACTTCCTTATTCTCAGTGATATTTTTATTAAAATCAAATGCCTTTGTGCATTCCTTATCTTCATACCATCCGGAAAATTCATAGCCTCGTCTTTCCGGAATAAAAGATTTAGGGTGATGACCTTCTCTGACAAATTGAGGTTCTAATGGTTCATTCACAGAATTCCCATCACCCTCATTTCCATTGAAAAAGAGCCATTTCCCACCATTAATCAACGGATATAAGGACACATCTTGATCTCCTAAGCTGATTTCTTTACCGACAGATTCTGTTCCATTAGGAGTTTTACACCAACCATGAATATATTTCCCGACCGATAATTCAAAAGAAATATCATCAGTTCTAATCTTTTCTCCCTTTTCCCCTACTTTTATGGCAATTTTTTCACCGTGTGCATTATAAAATGTCACAGCCACTTCTTTTTTGTATTTAGCGTATACCTTAACCGTTTCTTTCTTGCTGATATCATTCACCGTTCCAAAAGCATCAAATTTACTGCCATCTTCCTTTATCCAATTCAAAAAAACATTTCCTTTTGAATCAGGAATAGACGGTTCGACTAATTTTTCTCCATTTTTCAGAATTTGTGTATCCACTAATTTATTCTTAGAATAAAATTCATACTTTCTGACCGGTTCGTTCGATTTTTCCGTTCCGACAATCGCATAAATAGAAAAACTCGTCGCTGTAAATGAAGCATTTTTAGAATCGGAAAAACCCATTTCTTCCACTTTTTTATCATCTTTGATATGGACAACCTTGTGCTTATCTCCCTCTATCTTTCTTGAAGACACAAAACGGACTTCTACATTTCCTGTTGGCTCAATCTCTTTTCCTTTATTGTAAAAAGTAATGTCCACCGCTGCTACATCTTTGACGTCGCCCATAGTGTTTGAAATAATGGTTTGAATATTTTTCTTCGCTACATCTTTTACCTTAACCGTTGTCCCTTTTGGGAAAACGCCTTTATCAGCACGAATCGTTATGGTTATCCCTTGATCCGTCTTTTCCTTAGCATAAAATTCAGCTTCATTGGAAGTACTTCCTGTTTTGTTTTCGAAACCCGTTTTTTCCATCGTTTCCGCAAAAACACTTATATTTGAAGCTCCTATTCCTAAAAGCATGACAAAAGTCAATAACAAAGTCCCCATCTTTTGAATTTTTCTCATATCATCTCTCCTAATTTTTTTAAATATCGAATTAGTAATGTAAAAGGATGATTTCTCATCCTTTACTTAGCCCCTTGATAATCAGCATCCGATCTACCTAATACAATATTCACAACCGGTGCTAAAAATATAATTCCAATAGCCAAGCCGTATCCCTTATTAAATGCTTTTACTTCATGGAAAGAACGGATAACGGCTAATATTAACGCAACTATGAAGGCACAAAAGCCAAGCCAAGCCATCACCTGAACTTTTATAAAACTTCCAATCCACCAAAGAGGAAGACCCAACATGCAAACCGCCCAAATCAAAGCCACTTTTTTATCCTTCCAAGTCAATTGGAACATTCTAAATTCCCGATAAAAAGGAATAAAGGCGGTCAACGCATTCACTCCCGCTTTTTTAAATAATAATAAATGTCCATAACTCTGTAGAACATACCAAATCACGCCCCAAATTGCGTAAGTGGTGATAATAGAAGACAATTCTTCTGACATACCTTACTCCTATTCTTCTTCTAATTTTTGCAAATCACCATAACTAATTTCATTTGGTGTTTCACGACCAAACAATAAAGTCATGACCGTCGCAATCTGCGTTTGATCATTCATAGCAGAAATACGACCAATCATATTAGCAAAAGGTCCGGTCAAGATCTTCACGTTATCTCCAACTTGGAAATCCACCACAACCTTTTGATCTCCATGGCCCATTCGACGTAGAATAGATTCCATCTCATCTTCCGAAACAGGGAAAGGCTTCGCCCCACCACCGGAAGAACCGATAAATCCAGTGACACCCGGTGTATTACGAACCACATACCAAGCCTGATCGGTCATTTTCATTTGAACAAAAATATAACCCGGGAACATATTCACTTTCTTCACTTCTGATTTATTGTTCTTTTTAATCACAATTTCTTCTTCTTCCGCCACAAAAATACGGAATAGCGACTCTTGAATTCCCATCGTTTCTAACCGTTTTTCAAGGTTATCTTTAACACGATTTTCATGCCCGGCATACGTATTCACTACATACCAGCGCACTTCATTTTCATCATCCGTCGCTTTCACTATCTTTTCATCCATTTCGCTCATTTGCTTATCCTCCAATTCCAACAAACTTCAATAAGAAAGCAATCGAGAAATCACATAGAACAAAAAACAATGAGAAGAAAATCGTAAACAGCAATACTTCCTCTGTGTTTCTAAATATACCCGGCTCATTGCTGGTGGCTTTCCACTTAGGCCAACGAACACGAACCGCTTCCTTACGGATACCACTGAATGTAAACCAGTGATCCTTTACAACAGCCTTCTTCCTAACTTGTTTCTTCGCTAATTTCGCAGATTCTTTTTTGTTACCAAAAATTCTATTTTTACCAAACATACAGGGCCTCCTACTTCGTTTCCTTGTGGATGGTGGTTTTCCCACACTTCGGACAATACTTTTTCAATTCCAAGCGTTTATTCAAATTCTTAGTTCGATTGGTTGTATAGTTTCTAGAATTGCATTCACTACAAATCAATGTAATCTTATCCTTTTTTACCACGACGAAAAGTACTCCTAATCTAACTTACTTTAGCATATCCCTTAAGGGATCGTCAACGCACTTATTCATACAACGCTTGTTTGATTTTCCTTTTCACCCTTTGCAATCGACCATCGTATTGTTTCTTAGATAAGCCCAATCGTTTTGAAGCCTCTTGATAACTTTCACTCGCCATCCAGCAAGATAAAATATCCCTTTCTTCCTCGTCCAAAAGACCGATTTCTTCTTGTAAACGATTCGCCGCATTTTGATATTGCATGTAATATTCCGGTTCTGCCAACCGGTTATTTTGTTCCAAAATTTCGTAATAATTCACTTCTTGGTCATCCAAAGAAATCGAGTCAAAACCTTTATGCTGATATTCTACTAAAATATCACGAACCACATTCCAAATTCTTCGTTTGACTACCAAACAGACAAACGTTTTAAAACTAGCACTCTTACTTTCCTGATACTGATTGATCGCTTGAAATAGAGAAATTCTAGCCTCTTGTAGAATATCATCACGATAACGACGCACCGTTGGATAAGCTAAAAGTGTTTGATTCACCAACGCGTTCAATAGACCCTCATATTGAAGAAAAAGAGTCGTCTGGGCATACTCATCTCCCATGCGACTCATATAAATCAATTCATAAGGGTTTTCATAAATAGACATACTCTCCTCCTATAGAGGGAAACGTTTGTTGTAAATCTCGTACAGTAAAATCCCCGTGGATACGGAAGCGTTCAAAGAAGAAATCTTACCGACCATCGGCAAATGAACCCGATAATCACAATGTTTCATTACCAATGAAGAAATCCCCTTCCCCTCATTACCGATGACCAAGACGGTTGGATAATCATACTTTAAAGAGCGATAGTCCTTTCCTTCCATGGCGGTTCCCACCACCCAGTATCCTCTTTTCTTTAACCACTCAATCGTTTGACTCAAATTAGTCACCGAAGCACATTTAACCGTTTGAATCGCACCAACACTCACTTTCGCAACAGTCGCATTCAAACCAACGGATCGATCTTTTTTAAAAATCACTCCATCCGCTCCAACAGCATCGCAAGTCCTGAGGATTGCCCCTAAATTATGAGGATCTACGATACCATCCAACATCACAATCAATCCATCTTTTCCCTTTGGAATTGAGGTTACGATTTCTTCCACACTGTATATTGTATAATTCCGAATTTGTGCTGCCACCCCTTGATGACGATCGCTTTTCACCAAAGAAGTCATTTTATGTCGATCTAATATTTCAACCGGAATCTGTTTTTCTTGGGCAAGAACGAACAGCGGGTCTTCTTTCCTTTGAAGAATTAATTTTAATACCATTCCTTCTTCTATACTTTGCTTCACAACATTTTTCCCGTAAATCCATTCTGCCATATTCTATCTCCTAAAAAGTCCTAACTTTGTCCCAAATTTGTCTTATTCGAGTCTCATTTCCCAGTAAATAAAGTGCGCCTAAAATAGCTTCAAAACCGGTCGACATACGGTAAGTCTGCACATCCGTGTTCTTTGGAGTGGATCCACCATGATTATTTCTACCCAAGCGATACCAGTTTTCTTCTTCTTCACTAAAGAATCCTTCTTGATGCAACTGTTCATAAAACTGAGCTTGTGCCTTAGCACTCACATATGAAATACTCTTTTTCTGCAAGATTTTTCCTTGCCCTTGTCCATCCATCAACAAACTATTACGCACCTCCAAGCTCCAAACAGCATCTCCCAAGAAAGCTAAAGTACGACCGGAATACGAGGATAAATCCACTAGATTAACCCCTTTTCTTGAAGAATATTCCTATATTGATCCGCTTGATCAAAATTTCTTTCTTTCTTTGCGGCCAGCCACGCTTGATAAATCTGTTTATCTTCCTTAGAAACGACTACTTTTTCCAATTTTATGCCCAACACATCCATCATTTTTTCTATGCTATTCACCAAACCCATGATTCTAGTATAATCCGGTTCCTTTTGTCGAATAGACGCATTTAATTCCTTGACAGTTTCAAAAATCACCGTATACGCATTGGGGGTATTCAAATCATTTTCCATTTGTTTGATAAATCTATCAAAAGAAGGTGTATCCACCGAAAAATTCCATTCCACATCCGCAAATTTAACTTTTAAAGTGGCGTTATGAACAGCCATTAAGATTTTTTCCAATTCCGTTTTGGCTGCTTGAATCGTTTCATCAGAAAAATTCAATTCTTTACGATAATGAACCGAACTGATCAACCAACGCGTTAAATTAGTTCCTAATTCTTTCGTCACATCCATCGCCCATAAGGTATTTCCCAAAGATTTCGACATCTTTTCCCCATCAATATTCACCATGGCGTTATGCATCCAATGATCCGCTAATTCATGTCCAAACATAGCTCTTTGTTGCGCCGCTTCATTTTCATGATGAGGAAATTTTAAATCCAATCCGCCACCATGAATGTCAATGGTTTGACCTAAATTTTCATTAATCATAACCACGCATTCCGTATGCCATCCAGGGCGTCCTTTTCCCCATGGAGACTCCCATTGGATACCTTTATCTGTCTTTTTCCACAACGTGAAATCCAACGGATTTTTCTTTTGTTCATTTTCAGCAATCCGATTACCCGCATCCAGTTCTTCTAAATTTTGATGAGATAAAGAACCATATTCCGAAACAGAATCCACCGAAAAATACACATCTCCATTTACTTCATAAGCATGTCCTTGATCCTGTAGCCCTTTGATAAAAGAAATAATACTGTCCATAGTATGTGTGACTCTTGGGCAATGATCAGGTTGTTCAATATTCAATTGTTTTCGCAAATCTTCATACGCTTGAATATAACGATTGGCAATTTCTTCCTCACTAACCCCCTCTTCAAGAGCTTTATGAATGATTTTATCATCTACGTCCGTGTAATTTGACACATAGTTCACTTTTAGCCCTATAGCCTCAAACACTCTTTTCAAAACATCAAAAACCACCATTGGTCGTGCATTTCCAATATGTGCATAATTATAGACAGTTGGTCCACAAACATAAAGGCTGACTTCCCCCTCTTTTCTCGGTTTAAATTCTTCTATTTCCAACGTTTTTGTATTGTATAGTTTCATACACCTTGTTCCTCATTTTCTTGTCCTATTATATCAAATACCGCATAGAAAAGGCTGGATTTCCAGCCTTATTCACCAATATAAATGGAATAGATAGAATCTTCCACCTTTAACCAATTTTCGAAATCCTTCATCCAGATATAATCATCCACATCCACAACGCCTTGATTCAACAGCTTAATCAATTCTTCATCTGTATAAGGACCCGCTTTTTCTTTTGTTATGTGATTTAAATAATACCAAATTTTATCCATTACTTAACCTCCACATGTTGCTCACCCGATTTAGAAATATCCACTTCTTGCCCCGGATTACTCAAATGATATCCGCCCGGAATATCCCCATCTTGGATAATGGAACCCAATGGATACGATCCTCTCGCTAAGGTATAAGATTTACGCCCTACGACAGATCCGTTCTTTGTAAACACAAATGTCACGTTGTATTTTTTCAGTGTATAAACCGCTCTAACCTTTGTTGGTGCACTATCCCGATATACTTTCGGTTGGTTCGAATGTGCTGTAATCTCAATCGTATGCTCTGAATTTTCCGGAATACCTTCATTATCTATGTGATAGGTTGTTTCTAATTGCTTATCAACCAACACCCGTCCATCATAAACAATCTTATAATAATCCGCATGTTCCACCTTATCCCATTTGAATGTCCAACCATTTTTGGTTACTTGATTCGTTACATTTTTTGGCGAATCCAGATCAATGACTTTTTGATTATAGGTATAGTTAATGGTTGTCACATCACTTTCAGCATATTGATCTTTCTTATCTGACAAAGCTGTAATCGTGACTTTATAAGTCTTCCCGGACTCTAACTTTGTTGTAGGGACACTCGTGCTGTTGCTTGCAATATCTTTCAAATCAAGAGCCGGCTCAGTATCAATGGTCACATGATAGCGATCCGCATTTTCAACCGCATCCCATGTGATATTTACATTAGCGGTCGTTTCAGTAAATTTAATATTTTTCACTTGCCCTAATTTTTTAGCTTGTGGTTCAGCCAAGGGAGCTGTATTTTCGTATTGATTGGAACTATTATTACCAATACCTGTCATTCTGCCGTTTTGATCAATGCCGACCAAAGTATCTCCCTGTCCCGCTATGAAGCGGATGTTTTGCCAGCGAGCCAAAGTCACCTTATCAAAAGAAGTCTTTTCTTCATTGACCAAAGACCATTGAATCTTATGATTCTGATCAATAGCGAAAATGCCATCTTGAGTCAAAGCAACATCCTTCACTCCGGATAAATGGCTTCCATTCGGAACTTCTTTTTTGCCTTTGGCAATCACTTGAACACGACCTTCTGTTCGAACGATCACAATCATTTGATCATTGGCACGAATACTTTGAACACCACTCATCCCCTTCACTTCAGAACCATCACCAGCCACTAAGACCTTCCCGTCACCTTGTACACCAAAGCTAACATTTTTACCGGCATAGACACGCTTTACATTCTTCCAATCAGAAACCGCACACGCATTGTCATTTCCCGAACAAACAACCGTTCCATCTTTCTTCAAAGCTAAGATATGATCATGACCGGCCGCAATCATCTGAATTGATTTCATCTTAGAAACATCATCATTGCTTTCATTACTAACGACCGTTCCATCTTTCTTCAAGCCAACCGCATGATCGCCATAAGCACTAACTTGAACCAAATTTTCAAAAGCATTCTTATGGCTCAAATTCCCACGAATCTTGACATTGCCATTATCTTCAATATACATTGAAAAATGTTTTCCCAATGCCAACCGATTCATATCACTGATGGCTAACGTATTCTTGCGGTTGAAAAACAAACTAATCAACACAACCAAAAGGATCACCGAAGCAGTCACTCCACTTCCAATCCAAATGGCTTTGCGACTAATCTTCTTCCGTTTTTCAACTTCTTCCTTGATTTCCTTTTTGTGTTGATTATCTTGAATGGTAGACATCACCTTTGTTTCCTCAAAAGCATCCACAGACTGAACTTTAGACGCCAGATCCATCGTTGCTGTTTGTGACGCCTCTTTCTTTGCCTGTACAAAACTAGGAATGATGACACTCTTACTTAATGTATCTAATAAATCCTGACTAATCTCTTTTCGATTATCCATGAGTAATTCTACGGGTATGTTAAAAAGAATGGCCATTTTTTGAATCTGCGAAAAAGCAGGAAGACTGTTTCCGTTTTCCCAATTCATATAATCTTTCACAGATATGTCTAAACGACTCGCCATTTCACCTTGGGCATAACCCAATGATTTACGCAAATCTCTTAATTTATTTGGAAATTTATTAATCATGAAATCCTCCGCACTTATTATTTTATAGGCGATTAGTTTTCAATTCAAGGAAATAAAAAGCTCACCGAAGTGAGCTTACTTTAACTACTTAACGTTTGCGAAGTATTTGATGGTTCTTACCATTTGAGATGTATAAGAATTTTCATTATCATACCAAGCTACTGTTTGTACTTCGTATGTATCCTCATCAACCTTCGTAACCATTGTTTGTGTCGCATCAAAGATAGAACCGTGTGTATCATCCACGATATCAGAAGAAACAATCTCTTCCTCATTATATCCAAAGGAATCTGAAGAAGCGGCTTTCATCGCCTTGTTAATAGCTTCCGCCGTCACATCTTTGCCTTTGACAACCGAGAACAATAATGTAGAAGATCCTGTAGGAACAGGAACACGTTGTGCAGCACCAATCAACTTACCTTTTAATTCAGGAATAACCAAGCCGATAGCCTTAGCAGCACCGGTAGAGTTTGGAACAATATTGCAAGCAGCAGCACGAGAACGACGCTTATTGCCCTTACGTTGAGGACCATCCAATGTCATTTGGTCACCAGTGTAAGCGTGAACTGTACACATGATACCGGTTTGAATTGGATATAAATCGTTCAATGTCTTAGCCATAGGAGCTAAGCAATTGGTTGTACAAGAAGCGGCGGAGATGATCTTATCTTCAGCTGTTAACGTATGTTCATTTACAGAATAAACAATGGTTGGCAAGTCATTTCCTGCAGGAGCGGAGATGACAACTTTCTTAGCACCTGCTTTGATATGAGCAGAAGCTTTTTCCTTGCTGGTGTAAAAACCGGTACACTCCAAGACAACATCAATGTCCAATTGACCCCAAGGCAAATTCGAAGCGTCCGCTTCTTTATAAATTGTAATCTCTTTTCCATCAACAGTAATGGTTCCTTTTTCGTCATCAGAACTAATGTCATGGTTCCAATTACCATGGGTGGTATCATGCTTCAACAAATAAGCTAACATCGAAGGAGTTGTTAAATCGTTGATAGCAACAACCTCATACCCTTCAGCCACGAACATTTGTCTAAAAGCAAGACGACCGATACGGCCAAAACCGTTAATAGCAACTTTTACATCTGTCATATGTCTTCTAAAGACCTCCTTTTAGCACTTTTATTGTAGTATCCCCATTATAAACAGTCAATTACGAACCGTTATAAAAGCCCTTACATTTTGGCCTTTTAAGCAAATTCATTTAAATTTAATGGGCGATCATCTAAACCAAAGGCTTCTTGGACCGTTTCCACCTTATGACCATACAATTTTGAAAATAAAATCGGATGATTCAAACGTACCATCGTTGAATCATAAATCGCTTTTTTGGCTTTGGGAAAAGCCACACTTAAATCTTCCGCTTCACTAACTTCCAAAATCAGATTTGGATTTTCCTTAGCCGCCGCATTCATTAGTTTAATCAAACTATTTGCATCTAAATACACCATTTCCTCAATACGCAACTGTTTCTTTCCATTTGGCAATAAAGACGCATACCCTTGAATTTGATCTTTGCCATCATAATAAGCTACGATTTTTCCACCTTGGGCAATGATTTCTTTACGATACTTCACAAAATAAATTAAATCACGAGCATAAAACCCATTAAAACGACGGATAAACACCGAATATACTTTTAATAAATCTAACGCTTCCGGATTATAATTCAGACCAAATCCATTTGTCCTTGGTAAGTCTTTAGCTTGTATACGAAAGGCCAAACGACGATACACCATCTCAAATCCATATATCGCATATAGCTTTGGACGATCAGCTTGAATCAATGTAATCAACTCCGAATGTTCACAAGCATCGAGAGTAATCTTCATCAATTGTTTCATATAGCCGCGATGACGATGGTTTGGATGGGTACAAACACCCAAAATCATAGATGTCCTTAACACCTGACCATGCAAAACCAAGTTATGTGGCGCTCTTATTAAAGAACTCACCACTTTTCCATCGACAACTATCACATAACAATGTTCCGGTCGAAACAGATGCTTAAAATAATACTCCGTATATCGAGAATCTACCGGTTTAAAACAAAGTTTCCATAATTGTTTAATTTCTCCTGCTTGGGATGGAAGAGCTCTTTGGACCATTTTCATTACCTCTTTTTACTCAATACAAGTATAACGGATAAAATACCGTTTGCGTTCTTAGTTGAAAATTCTGATGATAAATAATAGCACTACTTGAAATAAGGCTGTATGCGATTAGAATTAAAACCCCATCACAGAATCCTTTCAAGTGGTATTCCATCCTTCATAAACAACCTTTTCTCCACTTTTCAAAGATGATTCTGAACAAGCTCACGAATTTTTACAAAACGATGCTTCATTCCCGACTTTGAAATGGCTATTCCCGTTTCTTGTTCATACAATAAACATAATTCCGCTAAAGAGCTTTCCGGATATTTCTTGCGCAAGCGAATCACATCCGCCAATTTTTGGTCTACCATTATACCTCTTTGTTCTAAAAGATGAATATCTTCCAATTGTTTCATGGCCGCATTTTGGCTTTTCACCTCATTCGCCACATCCATGTTATTCAAACGAGTGATGGAATTACTAAAATCTCTTGATAAACGAATATTTTCATAATTCATAACCGCTTCATCAGCTTCTATCAATCGCAAAAAATCCGCTATCTTTTCTGCTGTTTTCACATAAACCACCCACTTATTTCTTCGATGGATCATTTTAGCATGGATGTAAAACTTTTTCATTTGCGCTTGTACAAATTCCGCATGAGTTTGACTATTAGTGCTAATTTCCAAATGATAACTTGACTTTTCCGGATGATTGATTGATCCCGAAGCCAAAAAACACCCGGCCAGATATGCCCGAATCTGTGAGGTGGTCGATACCATTTTCGCCAACGGTTTTTCCAACAACCCACGACTACTCCAAAGTCCTAGATCCTCCAATAAAAGCTTAGCTTGAGTATGAACACGTAGTCCATACACCATATTCTTCTTTAAATTCATCTTCCTCTTAATAAACAATTCCACCTGTGCTTGATATATTTCTTTAATCAAACGAACAATCATACGAGCCACAGCCGCATTTTCAGTTGAAACGACTAAGTGAAGTTCACCATTCGATAAAACCAAAGAAGAACATAACTGCAAAAGGGACGATAAACAAGCCCGTCCATCTTTTTCTTCCATTTTTTTAGCAGCCACTTCCGCTTTTACCTCTGTCGCAAAGGACATCTAGGCCTCTCTTTCTATCACTTCAGCTATCTTTTTCGGATCATGACGAATCAATCCATTTTCAAACGTCAATAAAGGTTCCATGATCAAACGATAGGCATGTTTTAACTCCGACACTTGTATCGGATGACTTCCATTTCGAATATACGATTCTAAAATGGTGGACGGAATGATATCCTTCGAACCAATCACAACATCCACCTTTGCCCCATGCGACAACAAAGCTTGTACATGATCTTCTAAGCAATAGCCGTCCGTTTCCCCCGGTTGACTCATCGCATTACAAATGTAGATTTTCTTAGCTTTGGTATTCTTCAAAGCTTCCCTCACTTTCGGAATGATGACATTGGGCAAAATACTGGTATATACAGAACCAATTCCATAAATCACTACATCGGCCTTCATAATGGCCTCAATCGCTTGTGGCGTAGCTTGTACATTTTGATCATAAAACACTTCTACAATGTGATTATCCAATGTCGGAATGTTCGCTTCCCCTTTGACCACCACTCCATCTTCCATTCTGGCAAATAAGGAGATTACTTCTGTTGTGGCAGGAATAATTTTTCCTTGGACATTCAATACCTCAGCCACTTGTTGAATCGCTTCCAGAAAATTCCCACTTTGTTGAGTTAGAGCTGTTAAAATTAAATTTCCCAGGTTATGACCGGCAATATCCATCTCCGTTCCATCCGAATCCTCAAATCGATATTCCATTAACCCACGCATTAGAGATTCCCTTTTTGACATCGCTATCATCACATTTCGAATATCTCCCATGGCTGGAATATGGAATTGTTTTCGCAAACGCCCGGTACTGCCACCATCATCAGCCACCGTCACAATAGCTGTTAATTCAATATTTTCTAATTCCTTCAAACCGCGACAAATAGTAGCTTGCCCATGGCCACCACCAATGACCACTATTTTCTTTTTATTCATGAAACCACTCTTTCTCATCACGGTGTTCTTTATAACAATGGTATTTCTTTTTGTATAAATCAAATAGATAGTTCGTTATCGTTACTGAACGATGCTGACCACCCGTACAACCAATGCCAACCGTCAAATGATTCTTTCCTTCTTCTCGATACTTTTCAAATACGTAGTCACAATAAGTGGTTAAATATCGCAAAAACTCCTTCGTTTCCTCTTTTTCCATCACATAGGCATAGACCGATTCATCGTTACCGCTAAAACCACGTAAAGAAACTTCCCAAAAAGGGTTTGGTAAGAAGCGAACATCAAAGACCAAATCAGCATCCATAGGCAAACCATATTTATAACCAAATGAAATAAAAGAAATCGAAAAGCCTTGTTTCTTAGAAGTTAAAAAATACTTTTCCAGTTTGGCTCGCAATTCCTTTTCCGTTGTAAAAGAAGTATCAATCACAATCACATCCTGACTCATATATTGTTGAAAACTTTGCCTTTCAACAGAAATGGCTTCTTCTAATGTGTTCACACTATTTGATAACAACAAAGGATGAATGCGTCTTGTGCTTTTATATCGTTTTAGTAGAATCGAATCTTGAGCATCTAAAAATAACGTCTGAAGTCGAATATCCGATCCCCGAAATAAACGCAAAAAAGTTGGGAAATCTTGAGCTGTCGTGCTTAAAGCCACCCGCTCATAGCGAGGATCAATGCTGGATTCAATCATATCCACCAAAAAGCTCATCAACTGAACAGGATAATTATCAATAATGTGATATCCCATATCTTCTAAAATACGGGTGACAGAACTCTTTCCGGCTCCACTCATACCACTCACCAAAATGACTGATTTATTTTTCATCGCCCCATCCTTTCCAAAAAAAGCCCAAACAGGCTTTTACATTTTGTCATAAGTCCAAGCGTGATCCGCCTTTAAAACTTCTTTCAATTCATCTAATTGATGAATGATGACATTCGGTTTTTCTTTCTTTAACTGAGCTAATTTCCTTTGTTCCGTATTAAACCCAATCGCAAAAACACCCGCTTTCTTAGCCGCTTGAATATCCGTCACATTATCACCAATGTATACCGCATTAGAATGACTGGCTTTCAATCTTTGACAAGCAAAATAAATCCCTTCCGGAGACGGTTTTGGATTTTTAACCTGATCACGACCAACAACCACGGAAAAACAATGATCCAAATGAAGTTGTTTCAACCACGATTCACAACTCTCTGTCAAACGAGAAGACACCAAACCGATCGTATATCCTTGTTCCCAAAGATATTCCAAAGTCTCTTGCGTTTCCGGAAATAACGATACTTCTTTTGACCAAGAGAAAGAACGCTGATATTGCCGATATTCTTGCACTAAAGCATTCGCATCTTGATTAGGGAAAAAGCGTTCGATTTCTTCTTTCAAAGAAGCCCCAAAAACCTCTTCTTGTTTCTCCATTGTAAAGTTCTTTAAACTACTATATTTCTTAAACAAATACGCATAACAATATAACACCATTCTTCGACTATCCATGATGGTTCCATCTAAATCAAAGAGCAGAAGCGGTCGTTCAGGTCGACGCTGATAGATCCAATACAATAAAGCAAGACCGATTCCCTCGGTGATCACTTCTAACAAGAATTGAGATTTCAGATTTGGATCCCATTTAAAGACCGTTGAAGCCAAGGTACTTAAACCAAGCCAAATAAATGTTAACGCAAAAGATTGACCTCGCTTAAAACCATGACGATAAGGTCGGAATAAATACCAGATTGTAAAAATGCCCACTATATCCAAGAAAATCGCAAACCAAACGCTACTTCTTTCCACGGCTCGAGCAATTCGTATAATGACCGTTGTTCCTGCATATAAAGGTGCTATAAAATCCAACACTTGAAGAGAAGATAGACGTCTTTCTTTCGCATAAAGGCCAGTAAATATGGACACGCCAAACAAGCCGCCGACAATTGAAAATCCCCCATCATTCAAAGCAAAAACATAGGGCAAGTATTTTAAATATTCATCTAAATTTTCTATGACCCAAAAAAATCTTGAAACCAAGATGGCTCCTAAAACAGCAACCACCACAATTTCTAAATTGAATTCTATACGAATTCCTTTCTTCATAGCTTCATGATACGCAATCCAAACCGCCAATGAAACACCGACTAAAACGCCAACGGCATAAAAAGGTAACGTAAAACTCCCCACGCTCAACAAAGTCATAGAATCAGGGAAAAATTTCATAATACTTCCTCCTTACCCGCTAATACCATAAATCTTTTTTCAATAATTTTAGCACCGGCATTCCCTGTTTTCACTAACATATAATGTCTAACAGCGGTTTCCACTAATACCGACAAACTTCTCCCGGCACTAATCGGTAATGTTAGTTTTGGAACAGAAACGCCCAATATTTCCATATGTTCCAAATCTTCGCCGCCAATCCGATCATATTCCGCTTGGCTATCGAAAGGCACTAAGTCAATGACCAAATCAATTTTTGAACGATGACGAATCGCTGAAACACCAAACATTTTTTCAACATCAATGATACCAATACCACGAATTTCTAATAATCCCTTCAATATTTCTGGCGCTCTTCCATATAAATCATTATGAATATGGCAAATATCCACTCGATCGTCCGCAATCAAAATATGTCCATGATGAATTAATTCTAGTGCTGTTTCCGATTTTCCCATACCGCTGGCTCCCATAATCAAAACACCAACGCCGTCTACGGAAACCAAGACTCCATGTTTAGTATCTTCTTCTGCCAATTGTTCATCCAAAAACGAAATCAACTCTGCTGTCACTTGTTGAGTCTCTAAAGGCGTACTTAAAATAGGGAAATTCAACTCTTGTGCTAATCTCTTCATAATCTTTGGGACGGGATTATCGTGAGTCACAATAATAGCGGCACTATAATACTCCAACAGTTGACGAAATCTCTTCTCTTGAATATCCTCAGGCATATTATTAATATAACGAGTTTCTTTATTTCCGATTAACACCAACCGGGAGGGGACCGAGTCCCTGAAATTACCCATTAACTCAAAACCCGGACGATTAATATCATTATCTTTGGTGAAATTTTGCAACGCTTTTTCATCTCCTGTCACTTGAGTAAAATGAAAAAAATTGATGATTTCCTGAATAGTTACATTTTTTTTATTGGGCATATAAACTCCTAGTCAGTATTATACCATTGTCTTTCTAGAATAAAAACCGAATAACCCAGCTAGCTATTTCCCTATATTTTATCTGTAAATAATAGCATTCTCCGTCGTAAACTTATACTCGCTTTTAGTTGAGTAGGCTCATCAAAAGAAATTGAGTTATTATCACATCAGATGCTTTGTGATGAAAATGATTTTTGTCGAGTATGGTCTGCATCAAGTCTTATGCAAATGATAGAACTGCAAGAAAAAATAGTATTTGTCAAAAAGATTACAAAAGAAAAAGACCTATATGCTTGTGGAATTATAGTAGAGGCGACACAAATAATATTTAGTAAAAAACGAACATCTTCAAACGCTGTGGAAAATAAAGAATCCGCAAAAATAGAAAAGACAAAAAATCTATCTTTATTCACCTATATAACCTTTCGAAACACAACCGTTTGATAAAAAGAAAGTTTCATATTAATCTGAATAAGGCCCCTACATCATCATTAAAATAGGATGTTCGGTTTTTATATACGTATAGATGGAACAAATGGGTCGTTTGTTCCAATGTAAATTTTTATTTAGGAGAAAAAGATGATATTTGAGACACCTATAAAGACACTTGTAATGCTGTATTTTATTTTCATGCTTTTACCTATCATGGCCTTTGTGCATCCAGGCCTGAAGTCATCCTATTGGCACATTAGTCGTCAAAAAAAATTATGGATTATTCTATTAGTACCATTATGCTTAGTCGGAATATATCTCTTTCTCTTTGCCCCTATTTTCTTGCCTTCCTCTACGTCATCAAAATCCACTGATTTATACATGTTCTTAGGCAAGCTCTTACTCATTCTTTTCATCATATTTGGTCCTCTTTGTATTTTTGCTTTTATCTACAAAATCCGGTGGGCCAAAAACCATCCCGGATATGCCATCCTCAAATTAGAACAAAAGACTCACTTAACCGCAAAAGAAGGAATTCGTTTTCTCTCAATTGATAAAAAGCCTCTCGGAAAATCCAAAAACACATTACAATTTTTTGAAAAGATCCTCATCACTCCCGGAAAACATAGGGTGGAATTTTGTAAATTTACGCAACTTTTTTTCAGAAAAGTCCCTGTTGGCACTGAAGATTTTAGAAAAGAATTTTTATTTCATTTTGATAAAAACACAACTTATTACGTTACCTTTGAAGAAAAAGGAAACCTCAAGCAATTTAACATCCGAAAAATTTCGTAAACACCCTACTAACCACTACTATTTCAATTAATCAGTATATCCTAAATATTAAATGCCTGATTCTGTTTGACGAAGTCTTTACTAATCGACCCCATCCACAATCCAGCACAAAAAAGAGCGGTACACATCAAATGTACTGCTCTTTTACTTCTGAAATGAATTATTCCATTTCTCTTCTCTTCATGATAACAATACCCAACATACTCATAATAGAACTCATCAACAATCCACCATACATCATCCCTTGATGATCATCTGATGTCCTTGGTGTCTTTGCTTTCTTTAAATTCTCC
>NZ_ADFR01000014.1 GCF_000177375.1 Bulleidia extructa W1219 | reverse complement strand
ACTTCGGCATAGCCTTCTACAGTAAACCAATATCGATGACCGTTTATAGTATGCCAACCGTCGTTTTTCATCCATCCTTTTTCATCGAAATAATATGTTTTTTGGTTAATTTGAAACAATCCTTTTACCATACGGCCTTTAGACTTAGGGTCTAAATAATACC
Organism: Bulleidia extructa W1219; assembly: GCF_000177375.1. Lineage (GTDB taxonomy): Bacteria > Bacillota_I > Bacilli_A > Erysipelotrichales > Erysipelotrichaceae > Bulleidia > Bulleidia extructa. The sequence goes on along the minus strand of NZ_ADFR01000014.1, from coordinate 83,592 downwards.
GATTTCCTTTATATTCAAACCAACCGGTATCTAATCGACCATCCGGTTTAAAGTGATATTGTTCTCCTGCAATAGAACTCCATCCTGTCTCCATTTTTCCATCCGGATAAAACCAATATAGTTCACCCTTAATTTCCTTCCAACCAGTTTGAGTAGCGCCGTTTAATTCAGGATTTAGATAATACTGATTTCCTTGATAAGTAAACCAACCATAGTCCAATTCTCCGGCATCATTGAAATGGTATTTTTTACCCTCAATCGTTCGCCACCCCGTTTCTACTTGACCGTCTGGATAAAACCAATACCGTTTTCCATCTATATCTTTCCAACCGGGTTCGGGTTCCCCCTTTTCATTAAACCAATATTTCTTTCCGTTGATTTGTTTCCAACCATTTTTTTGCACTAAAACACCATCTTCGCCAAATACATAATCTTTACCATCGATAGTCACTTTACCCGTCACCATTCGTCCATTAGATTTTGGATCTAGATAATAAGTATTTCCTCCATAATGAAACCATCCGGTGTCTAATTTACCATCGGATCCAAAGTGATATTTATACCCCGCTATGCGAGCCCATCCGGTTTCCATATGACCATCTTCTATGGTGTTTAAATAATACAGATGACCTTTGTATGAAAACCACCCACTTTCCATCTTCCCATCTGGACCAAAATGGTATATCTTGCCATCTATAGGAGACCATCCCGTTTCAGCTCGACCATCCAGATGGAACCAATAACGATTTCCCTGAATCGTTTTCCAACCGGGTTCGGGTTTCCCTTTTTCATTAAACCAATACTTTTTCCCATTCCTATCAACCCAACCGGTTTTTTTATCAGAATCGGTGACTAACTGTAAATCACTCTTTTTAACATAGCCAATCATTTGGTTCCAATCATAAGCTCGATCACTATGATTATTTCTAGAAGTAATGACCTTGGAACCATCATGATAATCGGTGGATTGAATTTTATAGTAGTCTTTAAAAGTGCCTAATACAGCCACCACATGATTGTTATAATAAGGACTGGCATTATCCATCCCATAACCAGCTTTATAGAGTACATTTGCTTTGTTGCTTGGTTGATTATACACATTCACATTCTTATCTTTTAACACTCCAAAATGAACAGATTGATGATCCACCAAACCGGCAAACTTATCGAAAGAATAGGCTACTGCCGCAACCGTTAAACCATAGGTCGTGCTGGAAGCGTACTTCATAGTAATACCAGATCCTTTATTCCCGAAATGTTCACCATAATACACCGGCTCATTTGTACTGACATAATCTCGTATATTATCGCGAAAGGCTTGATCAATACACTGTTTCACACTGGCATACCCGGTAGCCCCATTAGGATTAGAATCATATGCTTTCCAACCAAAGAGATTATTTCTATTGGTAGCTAAGTAGCTATTTCCATAAGCGGATTCTACACAAGCTTGTGAAAAGACCATTAAAGCATTTAAGCCAAAATGTTCTTGTGCCTTCACAAAAAGATCACCCGTATTCCATAACTTCGAAGAAGAATTTTTTCCCATCTTCTTTAAAAATTCATTATATTTTGAAGCCGGAATTTTTGATTTGGTTCGCAATGGTAAAAATTGATAGTAGTTATAGTAAGTACCGCTATATTTCGTTAATTGCGGATCTTCATAAAAATCTATATCATTGGAAGAATAATAGCGTTTATTTTCTTTCATCCAAGAAGGAGCGATTCCAAACGCTGCATTAAAATAAGTATTACCCACCTGATCTTTGGCGGTAAATAGGATTTCTTTGCGGCCCTGACTTGTATAAGCACTAAAATACGGAACCTCTTTAGTGACTGATGCTCCATTCACATAAGAATAGGTACCATTATTCATCCAAACCATCGGCACAAATTCCAAATTATGAATGTCAGTGGTTCCTTTAAATCCACTAAGAGTCAACCATACATCACCATGCCCGTTATCATAATGGAATGTGTCATGATAAAAAGCCATTCGATTGCTTCGGGCATAAGTAATATGACCGCTATGACCAACCATTTTTAAAAGAGCCAAATGGCTAGAAGACACATCAGTATACACGACTCCTGTATTCATAGCTATGATTTTATTGCTGGAATCCATGCTGGAATGACGAACCACCGCTGCATGACCCTTTTCCTTCATAACAGATTTTGCTGCATCAAAAGACGCATAACAACCCACTTTTTCAAAATAGCCCTGTTTCTTGGAATCCACTTTCGCTAAAGCCACTTCAAAATTCGAGCAATTCATACGATAAGGATTTGCAGCTTTTACACTGGTAAAACGATTTGGCAATAAAATCAAAGCACAAATAAAACTCAATGAAATACAAGCGATTTTTTTCTTTAAATTCACTAATCGGTTTCCTTTCTTTTAAAATTCCACATCTAATGTTACAACTTCCTGATTGCTTAAGGTAAAGGTCATAGTTCCTTTCCCCTTTTTTAACGTATGCCCTGGATCTAATGCAATAAAAAATAACATTCCTTGAGAAAAGTTGTTTAAATCTTGTCCTACAATATTCATCATTGTTTTTGTAGAAATAGAAGTCCCTTCCGCCTGATAGACTGTATGATCCGTCGCTGTTAAAGTAGCTTTTACAATCTTTAAATTCATGGTTTTTATTTCTTTAGCTTTTACTGCCACCACAAAAACCCTGGCTGTTGAAGGTAGATTTGCGTCTTTTCCATTGGCTAAAAGCTTTGCTTTATCAATTTCTTTTAAGCCGTAGACTTGAAACCTATTTTTCTTCTTATCCTGAACAACTTGAACAATATCTTTTTTTTCTTCTTGAATTTTCGAAGAATGATCCTCTTTCTTTTTAAGCGATTCTTGTTTCTGAACTTCGGAAGATGATGAATTTTTAGCCCCGGGTTCAGACTGTTTTTTTAAGTAGAAAAATGCCATCCAACAAGCGATAACAATCACCACTATCACAATAGAAATATGGATTTTCTTCATGAATAAAATCCTCCTATTTTATTTATTATAGCTCAGTATGAATAAAACACCTAATAGTTCTCTACTTCACCCTTGATACAAAATCCGGTTTATAGCTTCCTTTCCAACAGCTCTTGTAATCGATTATTCGCTAACTCAATTCGATTTTCCAATTCTCTAGCCGAAACACGTTTCGCTCCATTCGCAAAAACCGCATTTTGAATTAAAGCATCAGAAGAAGCCACTTCAAAATCAAATTCATGATGATGCTCATAGACGTATTTTTCAATATACGCATCCGCCGTTTGTGATTCTGCTGTATAAATAATGGTCATATTCTCTTTTTGGTATCGATTGCCTTGGCTCTCTTTGACTCGATAACCATCAAATACTAACAAAATTGATTCTTTTATATACGCTTGGTAGTTAAAAAGAACCTCCACCAATTCTTCTCTTTTTACCATTAAACTACCGTCCATTTGAAACCTTTGCCAAGAAAAAATCATATTGTAACCATCCACAATTAAGACCTTAGGAAGATGAGAAATCACCCTTGCCTTTTCTTTTTTTCTTGTATTTTTTTCGTCATGATTTTATGTTGATTTCGATTATTTGAATTTGCCCGTTCAAAGATTCGTTTTAATTCTTCTTCCTCAATTTTAATAGATGGATGATGAAAAGAGATAGAAGCATTTCCTTTTTCCAAGTGAAGATTCATCTTCTCTTCTACCTGATCCCATTTCACTGTATAGCTTGTTTTGTGAGTACAAAATATAGAAGAACTTGGGTTTTGGATATCTAACTCAGGATCATAATTTTTTTCGCAAATGACTTCTTTTGTATGATGACAAACATCATATCCAATCAGTTCAAATTCATAACGTCCTAATCCTTTTGTGCTGGATAACATAACTATCTGATAATCCATCATTGTAGAAACTGGGGCTTTTCCTTGAATTCGTATCCATTCGTTATACATGTTTTCTACTTCCACCTGTGCAAAACGATTTTCTAAATCAAATAAAACTTTGGATAAAAATGTTTGTGGTATCCGAATTTCAAATTGAAGATACGGTTCTAATAACAGATTCTCCGCTTTCATCAAAGCTTGCCGAATAGCCCTTCTCACCGCTTGGCGAAAATCGCCACTTGTTGTCAGTTTCAATGATCCTTTAGCGCCTATTAACGAAATTTTTAAGTCAGTTAAACAAGCATTGGTTAGCACACCATAAAAATTCTTTTCTTCTAAAATAGATACTATGGCTTTCAGAAATGGCTTAGGCAAAACATCCACCGAAATTTGATTTTCAATTTGAATCCCCATGCCCCTTTTCAAAGGGCTTAATTTCAAATGAACTTCAGCATAATGATGTGGCGGTTCAAAATGACCAACTCCATTTACCGTGTCTTTAATTGTTTCTAAATAAACAATGTGCCCTGTATCGAAGGTTACCTCCACTTGACATAATTCATAAATCCGTTTAGCCAATATTTCTTTTTGGAGTTGACCCATCAAATGGATTTGGATATCTTGCTGTTCTTCTATCACCACTTTTAAACTTGGATCTTCTAAAGACAAACGATTTAACGAAGTTTTTAAAACTAATAAATTCGCATTTTTAGGATATAACAATCGATAAATCATACAAGCTTGAATACTGGGCGAACTCTGATTCATTTCATAACCTAAGCCGATACCTACTTTTATCTTTTCTAATCCTTTTAAAGTCACGATCATCCCGGCTTTCGCTTCTTCTATGACTTCATAAGAAGAACCTTGATAAAGACGAATTTGATCAATTTTACCATATGGTTCTATCCTCTCTTTTACCCGAAGAGATCCACCTGTCAGCTTCACATGTGTTAATAGGCCACCATTCATGTCACTGGTAACTTTGTATACGATACCACCGAATGTTTCAGGATACTGTTTATTCTGAGTCAAATCATTGAGTAATTCCAATAATTCGACCACTCCATTTCCTTTTAAAGCCGATCCAAATAAAACAGGAAAAAAAGAACGATTTTGAAATCCTTTTTGAATACTTTCCTCATCTAAAGATCCTTTTTTTTCATAAACCTCTAACAGAAAATCACTGGAAAGGATCAGTTCTTCTTCTCGTTGATCACCATCCCAATCCAAGCAGGAAATCGTTAAATTTTGATGGATAGACTGAAGAAGTTCCTCTTTTTGAAAGTGAGAAATATCCATTTTATTCACAAAAAGAATAGTGGGAATATGATGCTTTTCAACCATTTTCCAAATAGTTCTGGTATGGGATTGAACGCCATCTTGACCATTAATTAAGATGATGGCTATATCCAAAACAGATAACGTTCTTTCCATTTCACTAACAAAATCCGTATGTCCTGGTGTATCTAATAAATAAAATTCACTATTTTGATAGGAGAAAAAAGTTTCTTTACTATAAATCGTAATGCCTCTCGTTCTTTCTTGTTGATCATCATCTAAAAAAGAATCGTGATGATCCACTCTTCCTAATTTTTTAGTGACCTTTGTTTGAAAAAGAATATTCTCAACCAATGTAGTTTTACCGGCATCGACATGTGCCAATATTCCCAAAACCATCCTTTTTAACATGCTTTTATTATAACGATAAAAAAGTAAGCTTACTTTCTTTTTTGTTTGCTCTTTGGTGAGATTCCTTTTTGAGGAATGAGTCCTTCATGAAAACTCTTTTTCTTAGATCTTTTTTTCTGATTAGAAAATCGTTCTTTTTTCCTAGTGGTTTTATGAATACTTGATTTCCTTTTTTTCTTTCTTTCTAATGGTAAAGAATACAAATTTTGTTTCAGAGGTATCTGGAATTGAATATAGCTTTCGATATTCGCTAATAAATTCAATTCTTCTTTGCAAACTAAAGAAATAGATACTCCTTCTTGTTTAGCCCTTCCTGTTCTACCAATACGATGGACATAGTTTTCTATATCTTCCGGTAAGTCAAAATTAATGACATGAGAAATATCTTTAATATCAATTCCCCTTGCCGCTACATCCGTTGCAATTAAAATACGAATTTGATTGGTTCGAAAACGTTGTAACGCATTTAAACGTTGCCCTTGTGTTTTATCACCATGAATGACCAAACAAGCTATTTCTTTCTCTTTTAAGTATTTCTCCAATCGATCCGCTCCTATTTTTGTTCGAGTAAAAACAATCGTTTTTTTAATGGATTCCGTGTTTAATAAGTTCACTAAAACTTTTTTCTTACTAGATTTCTCTGTATAAATCAAATATTGATCAATAGTTGAAGCTGTAAATTTTTCTGCTTCAATTCGAACTTCCTTCGGATTTTTTAAAATATCCCTAGCCAACTCTTGAATTTCTTTAGGCATAGTGGCTGAAAATAATGCGGTTATTCGATCATTTGGAATTTGTTGAACAATTTTACGAACATCTGCAATAAATCCCATATCCAACATCCGATCAGCTTCATCTAACACCAAAAACTCAATATGCCGCAAAGAAATTTTTCCATGAGCAAGATAATCTAGCAAACGGCCGGGAGTGGCGATTAAAATATCACAACCACTTCGAATGGCTTTTAATTGAGGAGCTGCTGGAGATCCTCCATAAACGCAACAAGCTCTTAAATGCATATAGCGACCAAACATCTTAATATTCTCAAAAATTTGTGTCGCTAATTCCCTCGTTGGTGTTAAAATCAATGCTCGGATAGAATGATTCTTTTCTTTTGATAAGGAATTTAAAATCGGCAATGCAAAAGTCGCCGTTTTTCCTGTCCCCGTTTGGGCGCATGCAATCAGATCACTTCCTTCTAATAAAATTGGAATCCCTTTTTCTTGAATAGGACTTGGTTTTTTATAGCTTGCCTTTGCCAAAGAATCTAGTAAAGGCTTTCTTAAATTGAATTCATTAAATGTCATTGATTACCTCAGTTTCTTAACTTGTTAAGCATACTCTATTTAGGACAAAATAAAAAGCATTCACTCTGGAACGCTCTTTATTAATTGCTTTAAATCTTGTAATAAAGACTCAATATCCTTTTTTGAAAGGTTCTTCACCCCACAAGCATTCTGGTGACCACCACCATGATAAGCATTCGCCACCTCATGAATAGATATTTGTTTTGAACGCAAGGAAGCCGCATAATATCCTGTTTCTTGATCATACGTAAATAAGACCCATATCCAAAATTCCTTAATACCGGCTAACGTATTCACTTTAGATCGGGCTTCTGAAGCAGAAATATGCCATTGATCTAAATCTTGCTGTTCCAAAATAACATACGCAATGTGATCTTGATAAAGCTTAATCTTAGAGAATAAAAATGATTTAAACTTCAAAGACGCAAAGTCTTGATCAAACAACCGCTGACTAAGTTTAGATGGATCTAAACCAAGTTCCAATAAATAGCTGGCTGCTAATAAAGTATCAGAATCCGTATAATTCGCCGTAAAATTTAAACTATCCGTTACTATTCCCGTATAAAGATAAGTAGCAATTTCTTTGGTTAATGGATACTCTTTCAAACCATATATTAATAATGTCAGAATTTGGCAAGTCGCTGCACAACCTTCCAAAACAATTTGAGTATTTCCAAAATCATCCACCTTTAAATGATGATCGATTTTTAGAATTTCTTTTGCTTTTTGAAATCGTTGGTCATCAACCCTTTCTCGATTCGCTGTATCGACCACAATCGCTAGAGATTTTTCAATAATGGAATCCTGAACAACATCCAGTTTAGGAAAGTCAAATTGATCACTGGTTTCCGATCCTAATGCATAAACCTTCTTAGAAGGAAAATAGGTTTTTAACCAAGTGCATAAACCGAACTGTGCTCCCAAAGCATCACAATCAGGATGTTCATGCCGAAAGACACAAATAGAAGAAAAAGATTCTATTTTTTCCAGAAATTCTCTTGCTTTTTCAAGATAAAACTTTTTCATATCTTACAAGCCTAACAAACGAACCGTATCCTTTGCAATCACCAATTCTTCATTAGTAGGCACCACATAAACCTTAACTTTGGAATCCGGTTTAGAAATCAACCATTCTTTACCTCGAATTTGATGATTCAATTCATAATCAATGGATAAGCCCATTCCTTCTTCAAGACCTTTTAAAATTCTTTCCCGAGTTTGGGTATCGTTTTCACCCAGACCTGCGGTAAAAGCGATCGCATCTACATGTCCTAATTGCATATAATAGCCACCAATCACATTGATTGCCCGATTGGTATAAATATCTACTGTCAATTGAGCGCGAGGATTTCCTTGTTCCAATGCTGCTTGAATATCGCGAGCATCTGAACTGATACCGGACACACCTAACATGCCTGATTTTTTATTCAAATACACATCCATTTCTTCTGGTGTACAGTTTAACTTCTTGGCCATATAGAAAACCACAGAAGGATCCAGATCCCCTGAACGAGTCCCCATCATAATCCCCCCTAAAGGAGTTAATCCCATTGAAGTATTGACACATTTACCATTCTTAATGGCCGTAATAGAAGCCCCGTTTCCTAAATGACAAGTAATCATATTCAATTGGTGCACATCTTCTTTCATTAATTCGGCAGTTCTGCAATTCACATACTGATGAGAAGTGCCATGAGCCCCATAGCGACGAATCGCATACTTTTCATACCATTCATAAGGAGTCGCAAACAAATAGGATTCGGGTGTCATGGTTTGATGAAAAGCCGTATCAAAGACAAATACATGACCAATCTTAGGTAAAGCTTCTTTAAAGGCTTGATAACAAACTAAATGTGCCGGATTATGCAAAGGAGCTAAAACCCCTAACTCATCTACTTTTCGAACAACTTCTTCATCCACCACAACCGATTGATCAAAATAAGCACCACCTTGGACAATACGATGGCCAGCCCCCTTGATCTCATCTAAATTTTCAACAATTTTCTTATCCACCAAAGCCTTTAATAAAATATCCACCGCTATCTTATGATTTGGCAAAGCCACTTTTAAACTGTCTTTTTGATCCGCGAATTTAATGGTGAAAATCCCCATTTCCTGACCGATTCTTTCTGCTTGTCCAGAAGCCAAGACAACATGACTAGGCATGTTAAATAATTGAAACTTTAATGATGATGAACCTGAATTTACTGAAATTACTTTTGTCATATACCCTCCTACTTCAGTCTTCTAATTGAGTTAATTTTTCCCAAACTTCGAAATCTACTCGTTCCTTGATTTGTGTCAATATTTGATTCCTTTTTTCTTTTTTTCGATATAACCCCAACACTTTTTCTAAATGATCCAATTCTAAGCGTATTCGTTTCAAACGATCATAAATAGCCGATCTAGACACACCTTCTAGCTCACTGATTTCTTGTAAAGATAAATCTTGGCGATAATAATATTTCACCATCTCTTGTTGGCTTTGACTTAATAGTTCTTCGTAAAAATCTAATAATTGATCATAGTATAGTTTATCGGACATCTTCCAATCCTTTCGAAATACTATATAAATACGATTGTAAATCAAATGGTCGCAAATCTTCTTGTTTTTCACCTAAACCCAAGTATAGAACAGGAATATGCAATTGGTGTTTAATCGCTAATACGATTCCTCCCTTGGCTGTCCCATCCATTTTTGTTAAGATAATTCCGCTTAATTGTGTACTTTCAGCAAAAATTTTAGCTTGAGATAAACCGTTTTGTCCGGTGGTCGCATCTAAAACCAACCAAGTATTATGAGGGGCTCCTGAAATTTCTCGTCCGGCTACTTTATTCATTTTACTAAGTTCAGCCATTAGATTCACTTTATTTTGAAGCCGACCGGCTGTATCACATAAAAGAATATCCACTTGATTTTCCTTAGCATACCGACAACCATCCACAATAGCAGCACTTGGGTCACCATTTTCTTTACCGGCGATTACCGGAATCCCTAATCGATTTCCCCATTCTTTTAATTGTTCAATGGCCCCAGCTCGAAAGGTATCCGCAGCTGTAAAAGCCACTTTTTTACCTTGCTTTAGAAAAGAATATCCAAGTTTCGCTGTTGTTGTTGTTTTGCCGGATCCATTCACACCTTCTAACAAAAAGACCGTCGGTCCATTCGAATTGAATTGAATCGGTGTATCCGCCACCTTTTCATACACTTCCTGCATCGTTTCTATCAAAAAATTCATAGCCCATTGAAATGTAATGGACGGATATTCTTTACATTTCATTTTCAACTGTTCACAAATGTAATCCGCTGTATGAATCCCTACATCAGCTTCTAATAAAATAATCGTCAGTTGTTCTAAAAAAGCATCATCCACTCCTTTAAAACGATATTTCATCTGGCCCAATTTATCACCAAAGCTCTGGTTGGATTTCTTAAATCCCGATAGGTATGTCGCCTGGTCCTCTTTTTTATGAAAAGCCGCTTTTAAACTATCTAAAAAACTCATTCTCCATCCCCTTTCTTATCATCCGCTCCATAATGAATCGCTTCTACCAAGTTGACTTTCAATAAAGAAGAAACCCCTTGTTGTTGCATTGTGACGCCATATAAAACATCTGCTTTTTCCATGGTTCCCGGACGATGAGTTACCACCAAAAATTGACTTTTTTCCACATAGTGCGTCAAATATTGTGCAAAACGAGAAACATTGGCCGGATCTAAAGCCGCTTCAACTTCATCTAAAATAACTAGTGGAATTGGTTTTACTTTTAAGATCGCAAATAAAACCGATAAAGCTATCAAGCTCTTTTCTCCTCCTGAAAACAATAGATTGTTATGGACGGTCTTTCCGGGCGGTTGAGCAAAAATTTCAATTCCCGTTCCCAATAAATCATCCGGATCTTGTAAGCGTAAAAAGGCTTTACCACCGCCATAAATCGCACTGAAAGTTTCTCCAAAAGCTTCATTGACTTGAATAAAGGTTTCTTCAAATTGTTTTTTCATCACCTCATCCATTTCATCCACAGCCTTCAATAATTGTTCAATAGATGTTTCAATTTCTTGAATGTGTTTTTCCAACAGTTCATAACGTTCATTCACTTCCGCATATTGTTCTGGAGCTTCCATATTGATATTTCCCAAAGCTTCAATATCTTGTCGAAGCTGTTGTACTTCCATTTCTTCTTGCTTAAAATCGTGAACATCTACCTTCTTTTTTGCAAATTGATACGTCATTTGATATTCGGAAGATAGGCGTTGTAAATTGGTTTCCAACTTTGTTTCTTGTTTTGATTTTTCAATTTCTAAATGATGACTATCTTGTTGAACATCATTTAATTCTGAACGTTTTTGACGAAGTTGCGCTTCTTTTCTTTCTAATTGATTTCCCAGCTGATAACGTTCTTGACGAAGGGATTGAATCTTTTTGGTTACCTCATCTCGCATTTGATAAGCTTCATTCAAATCAAAGATAAAAGAAGGACCCTCTTCTTTTTTCTGATCATGTTGACCTAAAAGTTCTAAATCCGCATGATATTTATCCATTCTTGCCTTTTTAGCTTCTACGACTGGCAATAATGAGGCAAGGGATAACCGATTTTCTTCTAAGATAGACGCGACTTTTTTCCGATCGGCCTCACCTTTTTCATATTTCTTTTGTGCCAATTCTCGTTTAGCCAATAAAGCTTCTAAATTAGCTCTAACAGCATGAAATTCTTTCTTGATGGTCATCAAATTTGTTTCTTGTTTAAACCGACCACCCGTCATAGAACCGCCACGATGAATCACTTCACCATCCAAAGTCACAATCTTATATTGACGATGTATCAAAGATGAAAGGATATTCCCTTTTTCTAAATTTTCAACCACCAAGACATTTTGCAATAACGCCGCCACCACAGCCTGATATTTTTCATCAATATGAACATAATCACTAGCTAAGCCCAAATAGCCGTCTTGATTTTGTGCAATCGTTAACACTTCTTTTGAAATATAGCGAGCTTGACAAACCGTCAACGGTAAAAAAGTACAACGCCCTGCTTGGTTACGTTTTAAAAAATCAATCGCATGACGAGCCGCTACTTCATTTTCCGTTAAGACCTGGTGAATCGCTCCTCCTAAAGCCGTAGAAATCGCTTCTTCATAGTTAGGCTGCACTTGAATCAATTGACCAATGACCCCGATGATGCCATTCAAAGAACTTTGATGTTCCACAATTGCCTTTAACCCCGCATGATGATTAAACGGATTTTTCTGAAGTTGTTCCAAGACTTGAAGTTGATTTTCCATTTTTTGATAACGAAAAGAGGAAATATCCAGTTCATTTTTATAATCTAATAATTCTGTTGAAATAGAAGCTAATTGATTTTGACTCAACTGAATGGCTTGTTCATAGCTGTTTTGACGAGCTAAGCGATCTTCATACTCTAATTTAGCATTTTGATAAAGATGTTGTAATTCCTGCTGACGTTGCTTCGCATCCCCTACTTCCAGGATGTATTTACTCTTCTCTTCCCATTCGCTCTTTCTCGCTTCTAAAGCCACGATGGAATTATTGGCATTCATCAATTCATCCTGCAATTTTTGAACCCGATGATCCATTTCATGGATTTCTTTACGCCAAACTTGAATTTGACTTTCCCCAACTTCAATATCCGTTTGACAAACCGTTTTTTTAGTATTGATTTCAAAAAGTTGCTGATCTAAAGCCTCTAAGTCTTCGTAAAGAGATTGAATCGAATTGACTAAAACAGAAATTTCAATTTTTTGAAGACGTTGTTTTTTTTCGCGATAAAGTTCTGCTTTTTTAGCTTGACGCTTTAATGGAGAAACTTGTTTCTCCAATTCGGATAAAACAAGTCGATTTTGTTCTAAATTTTGCTCACTACGTTCTAAACGAGATAATGTTTCCAGTTTTCGTTTTTTATACTTAGCAACACCAGCCGCTTCTTCAAAAATACTTCTTCTCTCAATGGGTTTGCTTTCCGCAAACGATAAGACATTTCCTTGCGAAATAATGGATAACGAATCTTTTCCTAAGCCTGTATCTAAAAATAAATCAACGATATCTTTCAACCGAACCGGACGATGATTGATTAAATAATTCGCTTCACCGCTTTCACGATATAAACGACGGGTGACTTCCACCTCTCCTTCCTGTTGATTTAAAATATGATCACTATTATCAAAAACCAATGTGACTTCAGCAAGATTTACTTTCCGACGATTTGCCGAACCCGCAAAAATAACATCATTCATCTTATCACCACGCATACTTTTCGCGCTTTGCTCACCTAAAACCCAACGAATCGCATCGGTGATATTCGATTTTCCACAGCCATTAGGTCCTACAATACCGGTAATCGGATGGTTGAACTCAATCACTGTCTTATCCGCAAAAGATTTAAAACCCTGCATTTCTACTCTTTTTAAGAACATGTTATTCTCCTACAATCTAGACTATTATACCAAAATTCCCATGTCTATGGTTAGACTTCTAGAAATCTCCTACCTTCTTTCCTTGCCTGAACAATAGATATAAAACTTCAAAGTATAGAAAAAAGCGATTGAATCCGCTAGAATGTTTTCAGAACAAAACGCCATACCAAAAGAATCTTCTTCAATCACCATAAGTAGCCTCAAACACTAGAGAGCTTAGGAATTAAAAAAGGAGTTTATTATGAAAGAATACATCAAGTTATACCAAAAGATGAGAGAGGATTATTATCAAAAATGGGGAAACCATTCCCATCCGGAGAATCTAGTAGACTTCGAAAAATTAAATCAACAAATTTTTGAAGAGCATTTAAAAAAATATAATAATTCTTCTAATGAAATATTAAAAACAAAATTATATATCGATTTAGTTCTTAATAGAATCCAATATTTTGGTTATTACTCCGCTTTCTGCGAAGGTGATTTTAAAAAATTAAATAACGCACTGTGGCAAAACGGTAGGAATGATCTACTCAGGGGAGGAATGACACCTAGTGGAACCTCTTATACAGGAAACATCATCAAAGGAATTTTTACCTGTTTTGCCTGCAATGATTTTGAAGTGATTCAATCTGTTATTCCACATACATTACCATTACTCAAAGGAACTTATTATACTGAAAATGTCATCAACCTACTCCATTCAATCTATTATAAAGAGGATGAAAGATTGAAAGCAGTGATGGGAAAAGCCGAATCTTTTTTAACCAAGAAAAAAATGACTGGACTAGCAGAATACTATGTTCGATTTTTTATTTTTCTGGCTAAAAAAGAGGTGGATGGAATTAGCGAGTGCTTGCAAAAACTGTGTGAATCCCACCAAAAACAAGGCTATCCTATTCAAAAAATTGACAAATGTTTTATTCCGGAGATACATGGTTTATATCACTTAGTGAGATTTCTGGACAAAAATCTATTTGAGCAAATTAAATTACCATCTCATAAATGTTTTCTGAAAGAATTAGAAGAATGGCAACAGAAAAATAATTTTCCAAAAGGAGCACCATTTTATCAATATCCCGAACCATTATCTGACGCAAATCGGATTTTACAAAGTCCCTTGCCTTTGATTCATCTAATCCATGTGGATGGAAAATTGGTAATAGATGTAGAAAAATTTGTAGAAGAGTTAAGCCGAACAAAGATGGAATCATAAAGAAATGAATCATCATGGATTATGACTTAAACTCTTCATATATAAAAAGTGAGTTATTCAGCACTTAAAAACCTATGTACTCTTATGATGACATAGGTTTAATTCGTATTTTAATTTTTCTTCAACTGTTCTAAAATCTTTTCTAACAATTGAGCTTCTTCAGATTTTTCAGGAGTGCTCTCTTCTTCCTGATTTAGCTTCTTTAATTGATTGATCGCTTTCACCATCAAGAATAATACAAAAGCTAATAACACAAAATTAATAATCGTCGAAACAAAAGCCCCAACCCCCAAGTTGACAGAACCCATGCGAATCACCACTTGACTAAAATCAGCTTGAAATAAAATACCGATGATTGGATTGATGATATTGTCAATCAACGATTTAATAATCGCTTGAAATGCACCACCAATAATGACACCAACAGCCAAATCCATCACATTTCCTTTTAAGGCAAATTCCTTAAATTCGTTCATAAAGTTCTTCATACGCATCCTCCAAAATTTTATTTACGTTATCCAGGCTTTCATTCACAATCAAATAACTTCCTTGGGCATATTGATTTTGGGCATGGAAATTCTTCGGTTCATGAACAATCACCTGTTCATTAGTATAGGATAAATCATATCTATTGTCCTGCAAATCGTTTAATTGTCGAATCTTTTTTTCATAAAAACCTTGTTTGATGATCATCAAATCTCTTTTTCCAAACACAAACTGATACGTAAAAGGCGTAAAACCATAGCGCCTTTCAAAATGCCGGATAGCCTCTCGAATTTGAATAGAACTTAATTCACTCGATAGAATAACAGCCTTTATACCTGTAAGAGATAAAAAATAGGCGATCGCATAACTATTGCTGATATTCAGTGGCATCCCCGCTATACAACATTTTCTTTCTCCATACAGATCCCCCATTTCATTCAACACTTGATTTTGATGAAAACTGGGTCCTTCTAAAGATTCATCTACAACAGCCGTATAATCATTATCTGTTAAATAACGACCCGGAATAGAGGCCATCGTTCCTTGAACCAATATTCTTTCTCCTTGGTATTTTGGATCTTTTAATTCAATATGATAGGCTTGCTTTCCTTTTCTTTTATGAAAAATCGAACGAATTTCATCTAATTTTTTTAGCATTGTTCGTCTTAATTGATGAATTTCTTTCATTGGTAAAAAAATAGACTCTAAGGTACACGAAAAGTGATCTAAACGATAGGCCGAATCCGTTAATTGCAAGAAAGCTTCTTTTAATCTTTCTTCCCCTAAAGGTTGCTTCAAAGCTCGTTGGCATCGCATGTCTGTTTCTAATTGAAATTCATGCTTTTGATCTTGAATCAATACCCGCAAAGGATGACCAACTTTTCCTATCAAATGAATAGAAATAGGAATCCGACGTTGATGTTTTTTAATCATAGAAGATACTTTCTCCAACAAGCGAATGTCACTGGTCAAGCGTACTTCGTCTTTTACCTTAGGCCATCCTTCAGGGCAATAAATTTGAACCACTTCTTTCTTTTTAGCTAAATTGATCAATAGTCCTCTTTTATTTTCCATTTTATTAACAATAAAACCAATATCTTTCGGTTGCGATAAAATTCGAATACCATCTCCCTGTTTTAGTTCTTCTTGTAAAGCAACTTCAATATAATGACCATGAACGGCTTTTACCTTTCCTAAATGAATTCCTTGATGATTTGGTCGATCATGTGCCATTCTTTCCATAACAGAAGAGTGAGTCAAATGCCCCTTAGAAAAACCGCGGTTAAATAATTTCAATAACTCCGTTTCTCTTTCTTTAGATAAACGATACGATCGACCTTCATAATAAGCATCAATTGCTTCACGAAAAGCCTTCGTCACGGTATAAACATATGCCGGATTTTTCATTCTTCCTTCAATTTTTAAACTGGCTACACCTGCTTCAATTAAATTCGGCACCAATTCTATAGCGTTCAAATCTTTAGGACTTAAAGTATAGAAACCATCTTTTGAACAAACACCATCCTTGTGATACTTCAGACGACAATTTTGCGCACAAGCTCCTCGATTTGCGGAACGATTTTTTAGGGAAGAAGACATTAAACATTGTCCACTATACGCAATGCAAACAGCCCCATACACAAAAGCTTCTATTTCAATACCTTCTTGGCACATTTTTTGAATCGTCTCTAAAGAACTTTCCCGAGCCACTACAACTCGCTTAGCCCCTTGTGATTTCATAAAACGAACTCCAGCCACGTTATGAATGTGCATTTGCGTTGAACAATGTAAATCTAAATCAGGATACACGGTTTGAACATAATGATATAAGCCCAAATCTTGAATTAATAGACCATCCACATCCGCCTGATATAAAATATCTACCGCTTTTTGAATCCCTTTAAACTCTGATTCATAAATCAAGGTATTCATCGTCACATAAACCCGTACTTCTCGAATATGGCAATAGGCAATCACTTCAGCAATATGATCCAACGAAAAATTTTCTGCAAAAGCTCTTGCTGAATAAGAAGATAAGCCTAAATAAACAGCATCACAACCACCTTCAATGGCTGCCATCAAACTATCCATACTTCCGGCGGGAGCTAATAACTCGACTTTTTTATCTAACATTCCGGCTCCTTATAAAATTTAGCTAAGCCACCTTCTGATGTTTCTCGTAACTGAACCGCCATCACACGACCTGTTTCATTCATGGTCTCCACAATCGTATCAAAATCAATACGACCTTTCTTGATTTTTCTTAAAGTAGTTGCTAAATGAACTGAATCAAATACTCTTACTATCCCTTGGCTATTTCTTTCAATACAAGGAATCATGACATAGCCCTGTACCGGATCACAAGTCAACCCCAGATGATGTTCCATCCCAATTTCCGCTGCGGATTCAATAACTTCTAAATTTTCCTTGCGAATCCATGCCAACATAGCACAAGCCATGGATACAGCTGATCCCACTTCCGCTTGGCAACCTCCTACAGCTCCCGATATAGTCGCATTTTGTTTAATGACATTTCCAAAAACACCACCTACCGCTAATGCTTTCGCTACTGTTGAAACAGGATATCCCTGATCCACCACTAAATAATAAGATAACGCCGCTATAATGCCACAAGCCCCTAAAGTCGGTGCGGTTACTACCGTTTTCATAGACGCATTTTCTTCATTAGCCGCATACGCATACGACATGATTTGGAGTCGTTCATCCCCCTTCGCCAGCTCAAACAAATCCTTAGCCGAACGAGCCAATTTCAAATTTCCGGGCAAAAGACCTTCACTACGCAAACCATTGGAAACACTATGCACTTCTGCTAAAATGACTTCCTTTAAATAACTTAAGATATTCGGTTCATAAAATAAAACATAATCCAATAAATCCCACTGTTTTTTTTCTAAAACAGTTTTGATTTCATTAAAATTCTTTTCCGGATAAACTTCATCATTAAAATCAAAGTGTTTCTCTAAAACCTGAATACTTCCTCCTCCCAAAGAAAAAACCGTCCAGACATGTTCCACTTCTTTTTTTCATTCAATGCTTTTACATAAAAACCATTCGGAAACGATTCTTTCCATTCCAAATTCCACTTAAATTCCACTTCACCGGGCAGCGTTTCTTGAATGATTAAATCCGTGTTATGTCCTTTTCCAGTCAAAGATAAAGAACCATATAGTTCCACCACATAATATGGATAGTTTCCAAATTCTTGAACAAATAAGCGACATGCTCTTTCCGGAGCTAAGGTATGTGACGAACTGGGTCCTCGACCAATTTTATATAACTCTCTAATCGCCTGCATAAGTCCTTCCATTTCTAATCACGAAATATTCAAATCCCTGCTTCGGATCCCTTTTACCCGTTTTGATTTCCTGATCTAAATCTCCTAATTCTTTAAGAATTTTAAGAAGAGATAAAGCGGAACAACAGGAACAGGATTCCAATCCTTTTCGAATGGCATAAGGTTTCATCCTTAAGCGTATGGCTATGGTTTCTTCATCATAACCCAATTCAAATAATTCTTTTATATCATATAAATTTCGAATGCGAAAAGCCAATAAAGCCATTTGTGCTTGCGTATCCAAACCCGCTTGTTGAAACCGTCTTAAAATTTTCCAAGTCTTTTTTAAGTTTCCCTCTAAAAACACATTTCCCAAAGCGAAAACATCCACCTCAACCGAATAACTGATCATCTCTTCAATCTCTTTTACACCATATCGTTTCTTTGGCACTAATTGCAGTTTTTCGATGGCTTTTTTCAGCAAAAAACGATCATGTTGAACTCGAAGCAAAAGTTCCTCAAAAGCCTCTTGATCCAAGAAAATCTTTTCATTATGCAACTGTTCTTTAGCATAAGCCGGAAATTCCCATGGTTTTAACGCCATGAATGTTTGTTGATCAATAGCTTCTTTTTTAAGAAATTTCACTAACTTTTTTCTAGCATCTAACGTTTCTTCATCCATGTAAATGACCAAAACAATTTGGTCATTTGGATCTTTTAGATACAAACTCATTTCTCTTTGAAAATACTCCAGATCCCCATCATTCCCTTTGGTATGACAAGTCGATAAAAAATAAGCATCCTTTAAAATAACCATCCGTTTTCCATTGACCAATAAACTTCGACTGGCTAAAGAACGGAAAAACAGAGGAAAAGAAAAATACTTCACTTTTGAAGCATCAAAAATTTCTACTTCGCCATCCGCAATTTCTTTAGTTTGTTTTAAAAAGGAAAGATATTCTTCCTTTCGACAGCGATCATCTCCACTGATCAAAAACACGTGATTCATCAGCTCTCATTATAACAAAATTCCCTTTCCCTGTTCGAATTTGTGTGCCAAATTTCCAAAAAAGAAACTGAAGGCCTTTCTCTTCTTCTAAACAAAAATACGCTTTATGATTTTCTTTTAAAAATCTTTCTTGACTGATGGTTAAAGAACGTGGAAACAGAATCATTTTAGCACCACTTTGATCCATCTTTTTAATCAAATCTTTCGTTTGACTTAAAATCAAGTATCGACTTTGATAGCCTGAAACATTCTCAGATAGATTCCATAAGAAAGTTTCTTTTTGGCATCTTATTTCAAAAACTTTTTTTCTTCCATCCACCAATACATAATCTTGAAAAGGAAACTTCTTTTGGTAATTTTCTAAAAAAGAATCTAGCTGTTGACCAGCATGAATAACCCTTATTTTTCTACCTTCCTGTAACACCATTAATGGTAATCCTTGCAAGCTCAACACTAAAACTTGACGATAAAGATAAGTATTCATCATCATCAAAAAGAGACATATTCCCAGATAAATTATTTTTCTTTTCATGGATAAAGCTAAAAAAATAAAAATCCACCATAACCAAGAAAAAGAATACCCAATCCGAAAACTTTCTAAAAAAAGCGATTGCTTGATGTATAGTTGAATCAGTTCCAAAAAAATAGGCAGCTTTGTCCATAAATAAAACAAACAACTCAAATACATAAAAGCTTGTACTTTACGAAAAAAAGAAAAACCGATGGATAATTCAATTCGAAAAGAACCAAAGACATACATAGACCATAAAAGCCGTAAACAAAACGCCTCCTTTTTCTTCAAACGCCAAAGAAATTCACTTTGATAAAATAAAGAAACTAAAATTCCCAAGGATAATAATTCTTGATGAAATAGTAATAAGCTACCATACAGTAGTAAACCATATTGATCCGACCTTTCCCATTTTAAAAAAGAAATCAAATGGCGAAATAGATATAAAACCAGTAAAGGGTGGTACTTTAAAAAACCTAAAATCAAACTATACAATCCCATTTCCATTCCTTTTCTTTGGATATTATCCAAACGATATCGAAAAAATGAAGAAAGCAATTTAACAAATCCAATCCAAGCAAAACCATGAAAACAACCTTTTTGGTAATAACCTAATAAAATTGATTGAAAAAATCTTTGATATGGTAACGGCACTTCTTTTATTCTTTTTTCAAAATAAGCCAAGTATCCCTGTCCTTTTTGAAGTCTCTTTATTACTTTCGGTTTGAGGCTGGGTCTTTGAGTTTGAAAAGGAAGTGAAAAGAAATCTTTCCTATCTATTTTTTCTATCTTTCCTTTTATGGAATAGCTACTTCCTAAAGGATCTTCAACAGTTTTTCGAACCAGGACGGTTTGACCAAAGGAATCTAACATAAGAGAAGAAGCCTCTCTTTTCTCAATCAAAGTCAAATGGTTTAATTGAATGGGTATTTGAATAAGACAAGGGAATATCAACAAAGGAAACACAAGCATATACATCATTTGATGATACTTTAGTAAAAAATAAAGGCACGAGGCCAATACTGAAAAAAGTCGATAAGGTGACATATAAATACAAATAGAAAATATCGCTATTTCTAAAGAAGATTCCTGAATAATTTTATAAAGTAATCTGATCTTTGAGTTCTTCATATTTCTTGTCTCCGATTCCTTTTACCTTCTGTAAATCTTCTAATTTTTGAAAAAGACCTTTTTCTTTCCGATATTCTAAAATTCTTTGTGCCATCTTTTTACCAACACCTTTTAGCTTCATCAATTCTTTTAAGTCGGCTTCATTTAAAGAGATCTTTGAAGGCACTTTTGAATTTAAAAACAAGACATCTCCGTCATGGAGAACTTGATTTGGATTATATCTTCGTTTCTGAAAGTCAATCGGAATCATCTTGGCGATATCTTTGATGGTACTATTCACTTTTACCATCATTTCCTTTCTTTCCTGTTGTTCTGTAACAATCACAATATGAATTTTGTCTTGATTGATCTCACGAAAATCAATATATGATTGCGATTGGCAAAAAGAAAGAAGACATAAAAAAACGATAAGCAACCGTTTCATTCGAAACACCCCTCTTATCGTATTCCCTTCTAATTTTAAAACCCTTATTTAACCGAAATAATAATCACTTGATATGGCTTCCCTACGTTAACAAAAACGGTATCTCCCACTTTATGCTCTAAAATAGCTTGAGCCAAAGGCGTTTCGTTTGATAACTTACCATTTAAAGGATCAGCCTCCGTAGAACCGACAATCATATATTCGTTCACTTCTTTGGTATCTAAAAATTCCAATTGAACGGTGGCACCAATGCGAACGGTAGTAGAATCTTTCGTCTTCGTCGTATCAATTAAAACGTAATTTTGAAGATTGATTTCTAACTCCGCAATCCGAGCTTCCACTTGTGCTTGCATTTCACGAGCAGCGTCATAATCCGCATTTTCACTTAAGTCGCCTTGCGCACGAGCTTCTGCCAATTCCGTTTTCACTTGTTCACGAACAACATGAACAAGATGATTATATTCATCTTGTAATTTTTTAAGGCCTTCTTGGGTAACGTAAATTTTATTTTCCGACATAAACTACTCCTTAATCCGTTAAATTATACCATCATTATATTGAGGATACTATCAATTTTTGTCGTAATCAAATCAATGGCAACCGTATTACGACCCCCTTCAGGAATGATGACATCCGCATAACGTTTGCTTGGTTCTACAAATAAATTGTGCATGGAACGAACGGTGGTCATATATTGAGTGACAATGGAATCTAAAGAACGTCCTCTTTCTTTCACATCACGAACCAAGCGACGAATGAAGCGAACATCTGCATCGGTTTCAACAAATATCTTGATGTCACAAAGAGAACGAATCTCTTCCTCTTCTAACACATATAAGCCCTCTAACACAATAACATCACAAGCTGGAACGACTTCTGTCATGGAACTTCTTGTATGATTCACAAAATCATACGTTGGTTTTTCGATTGATCGACGATTTAATAATTCCATTAATTGTTGAATCAACAATGCGTTATCAAACGCAAATGGATGATCATAATTGGTCTTAATCCTTTCTTCCATCGTTAAATGTGATTGATCTTTATAATAATCATCTTGGCGAATCGTCACGACAGAAGTTCTTTCTTTAAAACGTTCTTGAATCGTTCTCGATATGGTGGTTTTTCCTGAAGCACTGCCACCTGCAATACCAATAATAATGGGCTTACTCATATTAACTCCTTCACTTTTATCAATGAACCTCGTTCATCATAGCTCATTTCATAATGAAAATAGGGACAATCCTTCATGAAAATCCTTGGTAGAAAATAATGATCACCTGGCCAAAGATTTAATGAAGAAACTTTTGAACGATCAATCCAGTGCAATTCACCTTCTAAACATTCTCTTTTTTCACCATCAAAATTTTTACAAAGAAACACATGAATTCTTTCCAGATTAAACTTTGGATATACAAAATCGATCATGCCCATTTCTTGTATATCTAATGCACAATAACCTGTTTCTTCGTAAACTTCCCGAATAGCACACGCTTCTATGGTTTCATTCCTCTCTTTTTTGCCGCCAACGCCAATCCATTTTCCCTGGTTAACATCTTTCTTCTTTTTATTCCGTAACAACATCAAAACTTGATCATCACGAAATAAATACACAACGCTGCTTTCAACCATTATTTCAAATCCAAATGTTCTTTAACATTCTTTTGATGTTCTTCATAGGTTTTAGCGTAATAAACCTTCCCTGTTTTGACATCGTGCATAAAGTACAAATAATCCGTTTTCTCAGGATTCAATACCGCTTTCAAAGCGATTTCTCCAGGCTGATTGATTGGTCCCGGAGGTAATCCTTTATTTTGATACGTATTATAAGGCGACTTCACCTTGGAATTCACTTCACAAGCTTTCCAATCCCCTTTCGCTCTTTCCACATCCATCGCATAACATACACTAGAAGAAGAACCTAGCGGCATATTCGCCTTCAACCGATTCAAGAAAATACCTGCAATCACTTTTCCTTCTTTTAAATCAGAACCAGATTCATATTGTACTATTGAAGCTAACGTATATACCTCTGCCAAAGATAATGAAGATTTCTTAAATTCATTTTCATGCTCTCGATAAATTTTCAAACTACGATCCAGCATAACTTTGGTCACCCCTTCAGCACTCATTTTTCGATCAAACGAATATGTCGCTGGCGCCAAATAACCTTCTAATGAATATCGGATAGAATCTTTAAAAATATCTTTTGTTAAAAAAGGATACTTTTGTTGAATAGATTTAATCCAATTTTTATCTTTCCAAAGTCGCAATAATTCTTTCTCTTGCAGATCAGTTTTAGCCGCAATCGCCTTAGCGATATCCTTTGCCCAATATCCATCAATAATACTCACTTTATTTAAGCCGGATTGAGCTTTCTTCAAATCAGATAAAGTCATAATTAAAGTTTTTAGATCCCAAGATCGATCCACTTCAAAGTGTCCGGCTTTAAATTGACCTATTTTATGGATTTTAGCGTATAACTGAGCAAAATTCGCGTTGTAAATCAATCCTTGTTTTTCTAAATTTTTATAAATTGTTTTTGGTGTTTCATTAGTCTCAATCACAAAAACTTGTTTATGAGAAATAGAACTTACTGGTCGTTGAACCTTTACGTAGCCATAACCACCATATGAAAAAGCCCCTAACAATAAAACAACGCCTAAAAAGACGAAAAAACGGAGAAATTTCTTCATTCTTCTTCGTCCTCCTCACTAAAAGCTCCGATCATTTCTTCCACCATTTCCATATCTTCCATTGGAATAGCGGTTAATTGATGATCTTCATCATAAAGATACGCATAGACAGTACCATCCTTGTTTTCAATATCTTCAAAAACAACGTAGTTTTTAAAATCCTTTTCAAAGGTGAATAGAATATGAACCTCTTTTTCACTTCCATCTTCCAGTTGTATCCACATACGATCTTCTTGCATGATTACCTCTTTCCAATGCGGTCTAAATAATATTGGAGAATTTGTACCGCCGCCAATTGATCTATTTTTTTCTTTCTTTTTTTACGAGAAATATCTGCTTGTAATAGAATTTCTTCCGCCTCTACCGTAGTAAACCGCTCATCCATTAAGTGAACCGGTAACCCGCATTCTTCCTCCAAGACTTCCTTGAATTCCTCCGATAACTGAGCTCTAGGACCTACATCACCATTTAAAAGTAAGGGATAGCCTAACACAATTTCATCAGGCTTTTCCCTTTCAATGATGGCTAATACCTTATCCATAGCTTCATTGTAATCTTCATTTTTAAAGCGAATCGTTTCTACCGTATGGGCAATAAGACCCGTTTCTGAAGCACTAACGCCACACGTCACACTGCCTAGATCCAACCCCAGGTATTTACTCACTTATTTTGTCCCTCTAAGTAATAACGAACCAATTCTTCAATAATCTCATGACGTTCAATAGATTGAATGATATTGCGAGCGTTATTGTGTGAAGAAATATAGGCAGGATCATTTGAAATCAAAAAACCGGCCATTTGATTGATGGCGTTATAACCTCTTTCTGTCAATGCCTTTTCAACATGTTGAAGAACTTCTTTAATATTTTCACGACGCAACTCTTCTGCATTAAAACTAACAGTTTCCGTTAATTCACGATTTTTCTCATTCATAGGACATCCTCCTTTTTTCTTTCATTCTATACTAATTTCATTGGTTTTAAAAATAGATTATAGCGATTTACGAACACTTTCTAACGCGAATTTCACTTGATCGACTTCTTTGCCGCCGGATTGAGCTAAATCCGGTTTACCACCACCATGACCACCAGTTAATTGCGCTACTTTTTTCACTATATGACCAGCATTCACCCCAGCCGCAATCGCCTCTTGACTGGCCGCTGCCACATAGACCACTTTATCTTTCGTAACATTAGCTAATAGAACAAACCCTCTTTCCAATTTATTTCTTAGCAGTACAGCATAATCCTTCAAACCGGCATTATCTTGATCATGAAGCTCTAAAATGAGTACATTTAAGCCATGAATTTCTTCTTTTTTAGCTAAAACCGCTTCACTTTCCATCTTCATTTTTTCATCTTTTAATTCTTTGATCTGATGCTGTAAAGCCATGTTTTCTTCCAACACCATTTGAATTCGATCTTGAAGAGCATTCCATTTCTTCAACTTGAATAAAGAAGCGCTTTCTTTCAAGTAGTCTTCCATTTCTTTAAAATGCCGCAAAGCCACTTTCTTTGTGGTAGAAGTAATACGACGAATTCCGGAACCGACGCTTTCTTCACTTTCAATATGGAATAGCCCTAGTTCTGAGGTATTACTAACATGTGTTCCACCGCAAAATTCTTTTGAAAAGTCTCCCATGGTAACGATACGAACAAAATCGCCATATTTTTCATCAAATAAGGCTGTCGCCCCTGATTTCTTCGCTTCCTCAATCGGTAAAATTTCAGTTGTAACCGGAATATGCGCCATGATCTTTTCATTCACCAAGTTTTCTACTTCTCTTAATTGTTCCTCACTCATTTTTTCAAAATGATTAAAATCAAAACGGGCATAATCTGGACAATTATAAGAACCGGCTTGTGCCACATGATCTCCTAACACTTTCTTTAAAGCGGCTTGTAATAAGTGCAAAGAAGAATGATTGGCTCGTGTCAATTCACGTTTTTTAACATCAAAGCATCCTTTTACTTCCATTCCCTCTTTCAATTCCACATCACTATTCACATGATGTAAGAATTGACCATTAGGAGATTTCTGAACATCACTCACGTAGATTTTATGATCCCCAAGCCATAAGATACCGGTATCCGCACATTGTCCTCCACTTTCCGCATAGAAAACTGTTTCCGCAAGAACTACATCGCCTTCTCCTAGCAAAGATGAAATGCGCTCTCCATTCCTAAATAACGCCGTAATTTTAGAAGTAACTTCTGATTGAACATAGCCCACAAAATGACTTTCCGTTTGAAAGTTTAACAAATCTTCCGACTGTCCACGCATGGACTGTATCTCACCACGGGCTTGACGAGCTCGTTTCTTTTGATCTTCCATCTGAGCTTTAAAACCTTCTTCATCCACTTCATATCCTGCCTCAAATGAAATCTCTTTAGTTAATTCAAAAGGGAAACCATAGGTATCGTATAATCGGAAAA
Source organism: Bulleidia extructa W1219 (assembly GCF_000177375.1). GTDB lineage: Bacteria > Bacillota_I > Bacilli_A > Erysipelotrichales > Erysipelotrichaceae > Bulleidia > Bulleidia extructa. The sequence continues at coordinate 57,082 of NZ_ADFR01000014.1, read as the reverse complement.
CCACTTCTCCCGGCAACTTCTTTTCAGATTGATATTGTTCCATAGCCGATTGCAAAAGATTTTCTCCCATGGATAAAGTGCGATGGAATGATTCTTCTTCTACCTTAACCAGCCTTGCAATCAAATCTATCTTCTCCACCACATAAGGATAATAAGCTTCCATGTTTCTAGCGACCACTTCCACCAATTGGTACATAAACGCCTTTTCAATACCAATCTTCAAACCAAAACGAACCGCTCTTCTTAACACTCTTCTTAAAATGTAGCCACGGCCTTCATTTGAAAACATCGCTCCATCCGCAATCGCAAACGTAACCGTACGAATATGATCCGCAATCACACGATACGCCATCTTGGCTTTCTCCTCTTGGTAAGAAACACTCGCTAATTTTTCCGTAGCATGAATAATCGGCAAAAATAAATCCGTATCAAAGTTGGTTTGCCCATCTTGAATCAGAGCCACCAAGCGTTCTAAGCCCATTCCTGTATCAATATTTTTTTGTGGTAATTCAGGGTATTCACTTCTTGGCATTTCTCCCGGATGACAATCATATTGAGAAAAGACAATATTCCAAACCTCAATATAGCGATCATTTTCCAGATCCTGAAAGAACAATTCTTCCCCTTTTCCTTGTGGATCATATTTTTCTCCACGATCATAATACAATTCTGTATCAGGTCCACCAGGTCCACGCCCTATTTCCCAAAAGTTATCTTCGGTTTTACGAATATGGCTCGGTATCATTCCCACTTTAATCCAAGTATCAATGGCTTCTTGATCATCCGGATAAACCGTCACATATAATCGTTCTGGTTCAAAACCAATATATTTTTTGGAAGTTAAAAATTCCCAAGCCCAAGTAATGGCTTCCACCTTAAAATAATCACCAATAGAAAAATTTCCTAACATTTCAAAAAAGGTATGATGACGAGCTGTTTTCCCCACATTTTCAATATCATTGGTACGAATGGATTTTTGAGCATTGCAGATTCGATGACTAATCGGTTTTTTACGCCCATCAAAATAAGGCTTTAAAGCCGCCACTCCGGCATTGATCCATAATAAAGTCGGATCATCATGAGGCACTAAAGAAGCCCCTGGTTCGATCATACAACCTTTTGACGCAAAGAAATCTAAAAACAATTGACGCGTTTCATTACCGGTTATTTTTTTCATTGACATATGTTTTCCTCCATAAAAAAAAGTTCCTTTTTACAGGAACGTCTAGCGCGGTACCATCCTGATTCACTTATTCTAACAAGAATAAATACACTCAACGATCAATAACGCGATCAACGGTATGTTTTCATACTCTAAGAGGGAGCTTTCTTAACTTAAGAATGATGGGTTTTCAGCTTTCCCCCACTCTCTTTCCATCCTTAGATCAATACTTATCCTCTATCCTCGATTTAAGGATATTCTACCATAAAAACGAATTTTGTTGCGTCAATCTTTGCACTAAAGTTGTTTTTCGAACATTTTTTTCTGATAAATGAATCCCTCTTTCAAACTCCTCTTTCGATCCGAAAATCCATAATCTTTTTGAACTACGAGTCATGGCTGTATAGAGTAATCGTTTTCGTAACATACTGCGATGTTGACTACAAATAGGCACAATAACCATTGGATATTCCGAACCTTGTGATTTATGAATTGAAATACAATACGCTAAATTCAGTTTATCCAAATTTTGATACGAATATTCAACACAATGATCACCAAATAAAACAATGACCGATAAAGATTCATGTTGTTTAGGATTTTCCATGCGGATCTCTTCAATAAAACCAATATCCCCGTTATACACATCATCATCAGGTTGATTTTTCAATTGAAGAACCTTATCCCCTTCTCGAAAAAGTCGTGAACCATGATGAATTTCTTTTTTATGGTCACTATGGGGATTCAACAACTCTTGCAAAGATGAATTTAAAGCTTCTATGCCAGCTGTACCATTGTACATTGGAGATATGACTTGGATATCTTCAAAACTTAATCCCTCATCAAGTGCCTTTTGAATCTCCTTTTGAATCTTTGGTCTGATTTCATTAACCGCACACTCTTCAAATCGAACATCTTCATGAAAATTCATTAAATCCAGATTTTCTTGACGAATATCCAAAGCTAAGCGAATGACCTCCGATCCTTCTTTTTGACGATAGATATGCGTTAATTGGCGATATCCAAATCGCTTTGACTCGATTAAATCCCTCAATATAGCCCCTGGCGCCACGCTTGGCAATTGTTCTTCATCACCAATCACACAAATTTTTTTCACAAGCCCGCAAGCTCGTAAAATATGATAAAACAACCACTGATCGACCATAGAAAACTCATCAATAATCAATAGATCCGCTTGAATCGGATCCTCTTCATTTTTCTGAAAAACATTCGCCTCCAGGTTCCATTGCAATAAAGAATGAATGGTTGTGGCTTTGGTATCCGACACCTCACTAAGACGTCTTGCTGCTCTTCCTGTCGGAGCACAACAAACCACATTTCTGGTCGGATAAAGACGCCGAAATAACTGTACAAAAGCTCGTATCAACGTTGTTTTCCCAGTTCCCGGACCACCGGTCAAAATAACAAAATCCTCTTGAAAGAAATAATGAATCGCTTGAATTTGTGTTTCATCATAGACAATGGCCAATTCTCTTTGCAAAGAAAGAATTTCTTCCTGTAACTCCTTAGTTTCATACTCTTCTAATGTTTCCAATGGAAATTGGTTTAATACATTCGCAATGCCAACCTCGGCTTCATATTGCGCTAAAGAATAAATACGATCGTCTTCTTGAACTAAAGAACCATGAAATAAAATTTGATTGAAAACACTTGAAAAAATAGCTTCTTCTAAATGACTCAATCGTATAAAATGTTCCAATAATTCTTGATAACCAACAAAACTATTACCACCATTCATGGTCATTTTATCCACTAAGGAAAGGATATAAGCATAAATTCTTCTTTCGTCTTTTTTATCAATGCCTAAATATTGACCAATTTTATCTGCCATTTTAAAACCAATTCCTTGAATATCTTCTACTAAGCGATAGGGATTTTCCAATACTTTTTCAAAGGCATCTTTACCATAAAAACGATGAATACTCAAAAGATTTGTCTGACCAATTCCTGCAATGCTTAATAATGGAATTAATTTTTCCAAACCATCTTCTTCTTTTTCTAAATTTTCTAAAATGGAATTCTTTTGCTTAAGAGTCAAAGAAGGAACTAGGTCTAAGCAATTGGGATCCTCTTTGATTTTTGCTAAGCCATCCAGTCCCAATGTTTCCACAATTCTTTTGGCGGTTTTTTTACCAATAGAAGGAAATGTTCCACTACTAAAGTACGTGATATAGCTTTCTTTATCTTGAGGAGGTATTTTTTTGGATTCTATACAAGAAAACTGCAAACCATACTTCGGATGATCTAAATACATTCCTTTTAGTTCATAAACAATCTCTTCTTCTATGGAAGAAAAATAGCCGGTAATGGTTAATAGATTGTTTTCAGTATCATCATGAAATTTAGCTACCGTATAAAAATTCTCTTCATTACGGAAGAGAACATACTTAAATTTACCTGTTAAAACCACCAAATCATCCATGAAACTTAACACTTTCCTTGTCGATCAATCCAAGCCATTAAATCTTGTCCGTTTTGGTAAACAACGTCAATTTGTCCACCAGCAATCATCACATTTCCATCATAAAGCACCGCTTCTTGTCCCGGTGTCACAGCCTCTACTCCTTGGGGATATTTCAATAAAAGTGTTTGTTCATCCACTTTTTCCATCGTAACAGCTTGATCTTGTTGGCGATAACGGAATTTAGCTCCTCCATTTAATGGAAACATTCGATCTGCCAACCAATTAACATGTGTCACCAAACAAGAATCAGATCTCAGCCAAGAACGATGTTCTTGATCCACAACATACAAAGTATTGGTTTCCACATTTTTACCTACCACAAAGAAAGGACCAATACCGCCAATATCCAAACCCTTCCGTTGCCCAATCGTATAATAAAGGACACCCTTATGTTCCCCAACAATCTTCTGTTCCACGATATTCATAATCTTACCCGGCTTCATTGGCAAATAATTGCTTAAAAAAGCTCGGAAATTCCTTTCTCCAATAAAACAAATGCCCGTGCTATCTTTCTTTTTGGCAATGGATAATCCCAATTCAAAGGCCATATCTCGTACTTTTGGCTTTTCAATTTCCGCCAAAGGAAAAACCACATGATCCAACACCTCTCGATGAACTTCAGCTAAAAAATACGATTGATCTTTATTTCGATCATCAGCCTTCATTAAAACACCATGCCCATTTTCATACCCTAATTTCACATAATGCCCTGTAGCCACCGTTTCAAAACCTTTTTTTTGAGCAAAATTCATAAATTCCGCAAACTTAATATACCGATTACAAAGAATATCCGGATTGGGTGTTCTACCTTTTTTATAGTCATTTAAAAAAGTTTGAAAAACATCATCCCAATATTCCTTAATAAAATCAACTCGTAATAAAGGCAATCCCAATTTATCCGCCACCGCTTGAGCATCCGCATAATCCGATTCTTGTGAACAAACCGGATCATTCAATGTTGGATTTCCGGAAAAATCACCATTAGCTACGCTATCCCAATTACGCATAAAAGCACAAGTCACTTCATGACCTTGTTGCCGCAATAAATAAGCCGCAATGGCCGAATCCACCCCGCCTGATAGTCCTACTAATATTTTCATACGCTCCTATTATAGCATTAAAAAACAAGCAAAACTTCAATTTGCTTGTTTGCGTAAATCTTCAAACCCATTCTGACAAAGCTTATAATTGGGACAATCCGGTCCACAAGCCTCATGGGCAAATTTTCGTAATTCTCTAGGTACAAAAACCCCCATCTCTTCCTCATCATAACCGACTTGGAAACTGTTCTCCGAAATAATGATCGGACGTTTTAGAACCGAAGGATTTTTTTTAACAAAGTGAACCAATTCATCCACTGTCATAGAATCCAGATCCAAATTCGTTTCTTGAATCACCTTGGATCGTTTTGAAATAATATCATCTGAACCATTTTCGGAACGCATGAGTAAATGTTTAATTTCATTATCATTTAATAAAGTTTTGAAAATGTTTTTTTCTATAAAAGGTAAGTGACGTTCATTGAGCCAAGCTTTTACTTTTCGACAACTGGCACAACCTGGCGATGTATAAACAACAATCATAATTCACCTCCTTGTGAAGACCATTATAGCATTATTTACCTCATTGAGAAATATCTTCCCTTGTGGCAAAATAGAGAAAGAATTGAGGTGTTTTATGAAAAAAATGTTGAGTGGAATTAAGCCAACAGGACAAATCCATTTAGGTAATTATATTGGTGCTTTAAAGAATTTTGTACAGCTACAAAACGACTATGAAATGTTTGTTTTCATTGCTAATTTACATTGCATTACTGTACCCCAAGATCCCAAAATCCTGAAAAAAAACTTGAGAGATTGTATTTTATTATATTTAGCTTGTGGTCTTGATCCAAAAAAATCAACCATTTTCTTACAAACCGACGTACCGGCTCATGCTCAGCTTGGCTTTATCATGGCAAGTAACACTTATCTGGGAGAACTAAATCGAATGACCCAATTTAAAGATAAACAAGCCAAGGGGGAAACTTCTTTAACCGGTGGTATTTACACTTACCCTTCTTTGATGGCGGCTGATATTTTATTGTATGGAGCCGATTATGTACCGGTAGGTGATGATCAAAAGCAACATGTGGAATTAACACGTGATTTAGCAGAACGCATGAATCATAAATATGGTTGCGATTTTCAAATTCCTGAACCGATGGTACCAAAAGTAGGGGCTCGTATCATGTCTTTACAAAATCCAAAGAAAAAAATGTCAAAATCAGATGATGGTGAAAAAGGCATTATTTATTTATTAGATGATCCAGCAGTAGCTCGTAAAAAAATTATGTCAGCGGTTACTGACATGGTTGCCAAAGTGCATTATGATCCTGAAAATCAACCGGGAATTTCTAATTTGATGCAGATTTACTCTTCCTTAAATCAGAATCAACCAATGGTAGACATTGAAAAAGAATTTGAAGGAAAAGGATATGGCGATTTTAAGAAAGCCGTTGCGGATCGTGTTTCTCGTGAATTAGAAATGATCCAAGCCAACTACAAACGCATTGAAGCAGAAGGTTGTGTGGAGGAAATTCTAAAAGAAGGAGCGAAGAAAGCGAATCATCTTGCCAATAAGCAACTTGAAAAAGTCCAAAAAAAGATGGGCATGACCATTCAATTTAAGAAGTAGACATACTTCTTTTCATAATTAAGAAGAAAGACCAGTTTTCCATCCTGGTCTTCTTTACATTTACTTCTGCATGATTCTGAAACCTGTTCTATACCTACTTCTTAAAAACGCAATGACAAGCAAGTCAAACTTCCATCAATTTTTTTGAATTCATCAGTATTGACTACTCGAATTGGATATCCCAAGTTTTGAATATGCTCTAATGTCTTTGGATATCCATCAGGAACCAAAATTGTTCCATTTATATATAAACTATTGATGGCATACATCTCTTCTGTTGGTACAACAAATCTGTTAAATTTTTGAAACTCCGGAACTTCGTTCATTTTTGCACTGACCAACATATTATTATTTTCAAGATAAATTACAAAATCCTTCAAATGCAATCCTTCTGTCACAGGTATTGTTGAAGAAGTATATCCAAATTTCGAAACAATTTCATCAAACTGTTTTGCCCCTGCTATATTAGTACGATCAGATAATCCGATATAAAAATGTTTATCTACCAACATAACATCTCCACCTTCCATAGTTCCCGGAGATTCAATATGATAAATTTGATCATTGTTATAAAATTTTCTGATAACCGGTTCAATTTCTAATTTTTCTCCATTTCTTGTTTCCTTTGGTGAATTAGTAATAATCGCACATTCTTTTAAAACCACAGCCGGATCCTCGACAAAGCAAGAGTCTGGATATTGTTCTAAAGATTCAAGAACGCATACTTTCACACCTAAACTTTCCATTGCTTTAACGTATTCCGCATGTTGATTGATCGCTTTTTCATAAACCGGTCTATCATGGCTGAACATCCCAGTACTAATTCCTTCAATCATTGCTTGACAAGGTTTTCTAACAATCGCATTTTTGAATTTGAGCATACTCACCTCCTAAATATTTTTTAAAAATTAAATGTATTCTTTTTCTACATACTCAGACTGACTCAGCATCAATAAATTTTCATACATGACATGAAAGCTGATTATATCTCCCAAACAATACCTATTTTTGCATTCCGTAATATCCAAAATGGTGTGATCACTGCTTCCACCAATAATCTCAATACGTTTATCCAAAGGGCGCAAATGGAAACAATCTCCTAGATCCTGCTTTCCGACCGCAATTAATGCCCTACGGCGTATCCCTTTATCCACGTATTCTTTTTTATTACCAAATGCGTCCACCGCAATTGTCCCGATTGGATGGCTAGGTTTATCTTTCAGTTCAACGATTTCTGCTTGTAAAGTAAAGGCCTCATCTTCATCAGAGAATACCTTATACTGAAAGCAATCATCTAAATCACTTATATATAAAGCATCCCCGATCCTTAACTGATTAATCCCTTTTGGCATTATCTGTTTTCCCACCAAAGGAAGACTTGTAGAGGCCCCTCCGGATACAACTTCAATCTTGCGACCAATGGCTTCACTGACCTTATCGGCTTTTGAAATCAGTTCTAACATTTTTTCCGGAGTAGGCATAATGGATCCATAACATCCTAGATTTGTTCCAATTCCTAATAAGTGTAAATTACTTAGTTCTTTTTCCACTTCAATCGCTGTATTCAAAAGCTCCTCTTCGTCAAATATTCCTTCTCGTAAATCACCACATTCAATCATTATAATGACATTATGTCTTTTATGTTGCTGAAATGCGGCTCTATTTAATTCTCTTAAAACTTCTACAGAAGAATTTAAACTGATATCCGCACACGAAACAAGTTCATCTACCTCGCTTAGCATTGGTATGCGCAATCCATACGTTAAAATACCTGGAGAAATTTCTTTTATTTTTCTTAATTGAGATAATCTAGAAGAAGCCAGAGTTTTAAACCCGGCATCAATCAATATTTTAATCACGCCTTCAAGACCGTTTATCCCTTTTACTACTCCAACAACTTCAATTCCCAATTTATTGCACATACCTAAAACATTTTTGGCATTATTTTTTAATTTCTTCTTATCAATAATAAATTTCGGATAAGTCATTTCATTCACCTTCTATCTATGACTTCTTTGAATATTTACCATAATGTTAATTATTGGTTTTATGATACTGTTGAAATACAATCAGCCATTATTCACATAGCAGATAAATCTATCGTTCCATTGAAAATCAAGAACAAACTGATTAATGCCAGTGCTACGATGATCAGGGCTACCATTTTTTCTGTACCAGAAAGAAATTCTCGATGGTTTTCTTTACGTGCAAAATAATAAGCAATCATACATGGTGCAAAAAGCAAAGCAGTAATGATTATATATTTCCATCCTGTAGAATACATTAGATACGCCATGGCAATAGTTGACACAAAGCCCAAAAGTGTGTTCCATTTAAATCCATTATCAAATTTAATTGATTCTTTTACCATTGTTAAACTGACAGTAAAATATGGTACTAACATGGTACTAGACGCAAATAAAGCCATCACATTATAAATAGATTCATTCACTATAATGGTAATGAAGAATGCTTGTTGAATAACGGTGGACACTAATAAAGAGTTCGTTGGCTGACCAACTGAATTTTCCACACCAAAGAACTTTGGTACTATTTCGTGTTTAGCCGCAACATCTAAAATTTCTCCCGAAAATAAACAGCAACCAAACCAACATCCCGCAGCCGATAAAGCGATACCGAAGTTCATAAGAACCGCACCCCATTTTCCTACTACCGCTTCTAAAATACCTCCTAATGCAGGAACTTCCATACCAGCCACTTGTACTTGCGAAACTGCACCAAAGGTCAAAAATGTTAACAAAATATAAGTAACTGCAATAATCACATAAGAAATCACAATCGCTTTTGAAGAATCTGATTTTGTTTTCGCACGTGCTGAATAAATCAACGCTCCTTCAATACCAACATATACCCAAATTGTAGAAGCCATCGCCTTTCCAACTTGACCACCTATAGATGTAGGTAAACCATTAGATGCCATCGCATTTTCCCACAATCCCGTGTTAAATATATCTACCTTAAACGCAAATATTAGAGCCACAATAAAGACTACAATTGGAATCATCTTGGCAATCCAAATAAAAGTATTAACTAGTGAAGCTTTCTTTGCTCCCGAAGCACAAATATAATAAAATACCCATAAAATAATCGACAATAGAATTAAAGAAGGTATGTTATTACCTCCACGGAACATTGGTATAAAATAACCAAGTGAACTAACCGATAACACGCCTAGCGAAACATTCCCCACTACAATAGATAACCAATAACCTGCGCAAGATAAAAAACCAATAAATTTTCCAAACCCTTGTTCCGGAAAACTGAAAATTCCCGCATCTAAATTTGGATAATGATCTTGCAAATACTTCAAACAATACACAAATACCGCAAAGGCAATACTAGCAATAACTAATGCAATCAAAGCAGGGCCGGGAGCCACAGAGCTTGCCAAATCACGTGGTAGATTAAAAACACCAGCCCCAATAACTGTCGTAACTGTCAGAGCAACCAGCCCTAATAAACTAACATTTTGCTGAGCAGATTTTTTTTCACTCATATAATTATTCTCCCTATATATTATTTTAGATTAGAAAGACGATGGGAAAAGAATCATCCTTTCCCATCGTGCAAATATATTATTTAACTAAAAACGTAATGACAAACAACTTAAACCACCATCAATCTTGCGATATTCGGAAGTATCAACAAGAAGAACCTTATAGCCAAGGTGTTCAATGGCAGATTGAACTTTTGGATATCCGGACGGCACGATAACAGTTCCATTTACCCAAATACAATTGGCCGCATATGCCTCATCAGAATCAACAACGATCTTATTAAATGATGCGAATAAAGGATTATCTACAAACTCCCCAGCAACCAATAAATTATTATCTTCCAAGTAATTGACACCTGTCTTAAGATGCAATACTTCCTCTAATGGCACTTGAATGACAGTTTTTCCATAACTCTCCAGTATTTCCTTCATCTGTGCAAATCCTTCATCATTGGTACGTGCTGATTTACCCACATAGAAAGTATCACCAACCATCATAATATCACCAGGTTCTACCATGCCAGGAGCCTTAATTTCATGAACATTGGTATAAAAACTAGATAATAACTTACGGAAATCTTCTAATTGAGTTTCATTTCTTCTAGTTTCAGCTCCCGGTCTAGAAATAATGGCACATTTATCCGTACAAAGTGCAGTATCCTCCATAAAGCATGAATCAGGAAAGTCATTATTTGGTGGTAATACATTGACTTTTACACCACACTTGGACAAAGCTTCAACATAATGTTCATGTTGAACTAAGGCATTCTCGTAAACAGGTTTTCCAAGCTGAGGATTAGATGTAATTCCCTCGCTAATCCCCTTTCCAGGAATACGAACAATAACATTTTTAAAATGTTTCATATAAACTTTCCTCCTTTACATTGGTGTACTTTTCATTCAAGAAAGGTACTCCTTAATTTTAGTATACTTCCAAATTAAGTATTTGCAAGCCCTTACATTTTATTTATTATTCTTTACTCAAAAAGTTGAGTTATTCTTTATTTCGAACCACTCAACCCTTATTTCCATTTCCTATTTTTTCTAACAGTCTATTTCAATCAGTTCATTTCCCATACAAGTCACTACACGAAAATACTCATAAACCTTTTTTTAATGACATGAATTTTATCTCCATATTTGATTTTATTGAATCAGCACATCTTCTTTTATTTCAATAGCGGTATCTAATGTGTTCTGGAATACCTCTATAAAATCCTGACCATCACAAGTGATAAAATAATTTTCTAAACTTGTAATGGTATGGCTGATATGATTTTTCCATGGTGGTTGCTTTGATAAGTCATCAATATCCCATACAACCTGATCAGGCAAAAAAAGCGATAATTCCTTTTTAATTTGCTTAAGTTCTTGTTTAGCCACAAGTATTTTTTCCAAAGATAATTGTCCTTGGTATAATTCATTCATAATCATAGGAAACCGACTACCCCATCGCCCTTTTTCAAGCCTATAGGCGACCGTTGAAAAAAAAGAATATAAAAAGGAGGCAGCACCAATTTCATACGAGATATTTCCAACTCTAAAACAAACCATATTTTTTAACTCCCTATAAATGATAATGCCCTTCTATTCACTTTTGACATCAAAATCTAATGAAACGGCATTTATCTTTTCTGGCGATATTCCTCCATGGATAACAATTTCTTGTAATACTGGTTTTTTATATCCTCACATTGGAAGGAAATTTTTTCAAAATCAGAAATCGCTTTTTCTTTTGACTTCAAATAATATAAGATAAAAACTTTTGAAATCAAAAGTCCCGGATTAATAAAACGATAATATGGATTTTCTAAATTGAGATCTATTCTACGCAATATCAATTCCATCGTTTCTGTAGAACGATAATACTCTTGAATCGTTGGCAATAGATATTTTAGCGTTTTTTTATGATCTTTTACGATCTTTTCAATAACATTTTTAGCGTTTTTTTCAATGACAAAATACCTTGATACAATAGTTCTATCATAAGCTTCTCTTTTTTTACGATTCGTACCATCAGAATTATAAAAGTCCTTCGATAGTTCATACACATGTGTATGAATACTTTTATCCGTTCTCGCCCATACAACTTTACTTCCAGAACACTTTGGTATAAATTCAAAATTCCATCCCCACTTAAAAGTTGCGTACGCATTATTGAGATAAAAGAATGAAATCACTTTTCTCATTCCCAAACTATTATATTCACTTGCCCACACAAAATCCGCAATTTGTTTCACTTGTAATTCTTTTTCAATTATCGGTGTCAGATGTTCTCTGACAAGTGCTTTCCACTGTGTTGCTGTAAGTTCAAAATGAATCAACGAATGATTATCTTCAAAATGATTCACCAAGAATTGCCAGCACTTTTGTAATAATGACATGGATATTTTCCCTTACCTATTTCGTACAAGTATACCAATTATTTCTTTATATACCATTGATTTTTCAATTCTTTACTTCATCTTTTTTTGAAGGATATGGCGTCAATGCTAAATAGCCATCTATATATTCTCCCAAAAAAACATCGCCATATGAATTTAACCCTTGCTTTTTCATTTCTTCCAATAACCATGTTTCATTCTTGCCAATCACATCCAAAATATCTGTTTGTAATTGCCCATCCGTTATCAAAGGAAACTTTGGATTTTCTTCTCCGTCTTGAACAATAATTAACTGACCATTTTGCTCCATGAGGGCTCTTTTCACTTTCCTGGTTGAATAGATGTGATTGGTCCGAAGCTTAAAAGACACATCATGAGCAGATAAACCCACTTTCTTACAATTTTCAATATTAATTTGACCATGATCAATGATGATAAATGCCTTACCATCCAAAACTTGCTTAGCTTTCACACTATAGGTCTTAATCAACTTTAAAAGAAGAACTAAAATACACCAGATACATAAGATACCAATATATTCTAAAATTTGAACGTTCTTATTATAGATAACACCACCGATAATACCACCAAGCACATAATTTTGTACCTGATCACTGGCAGAAGAGGGAGCTAAATTTCCTTTGCCTGTCACATTGATGACCATAATCAAAGCCAAAAAACCAATTAACAATTTTATTGTCACTAATAAAAATTCATTCATCCTCAAACTCCTTACCAATAGACCGTCTTTTTAGAAAAGAATATGCCTTTTTTAAAATAGGTATTTCTCTTTGCGCAATCAACCTGCCCAATTTTGTATTTCGACATTGTTCATACTCTTTTAAAGCTTCTTGATAACTCATTTTCAGAGTGGATAAATGAAAGTTTTGAATCTCATCATCGGTTTGATGACTTTTACCAAAGCTTTTAACTTGACATAAAAAATAATGATTAATGTTATGGCGATGGATGAGATTATAATAATCCGATACTTTCCCTAATCGACAAAGAATATCCACTTCAACACCCAATTCTTCGTTCAATTCTCGACGAATAGCTTCCTCTTCTGTTTCGATTTCTTCCTTTCCTCCACCTGCCGTTTCAATGAAAGTACCAATACCAAAATCATCTTTTCGCTGCACTTGGACAAAATAAAAATTTCTCTTTTCATCCACCACAATAGCTCGGCAAATTTGTCGATCATGATCACAATAATCAAAGTCCCATTCGTTATCTTTCAATTCTAATTCCATCATTATTCCACCGGTTGTTGATAAAAATTACCAATTACCTTTTCCACTTCATACACCGTCACAAATGCCATAGGATCGACCTTTTTCACTGCTTTAACAATATTAGCAACTTGACTTTGATTCACCGTCAACATCAATAAACTATGTCTACGATGCTTATATACCCCCAACACTTGAATTTGGGTGATGCCATGGCGATAAAGTCGAAAAATTCTCTGACTCACATCTTCGGGATAATCCGTAATAATTTCCATACGTGACAATTTATAACGGGAATACATCGCATTCACCACCTGAGTTGAAGCAAACTGAAAAATAATGGAATATAAAGCTAAACTCCAGCCACTACGAATACCGGCAATGGACAAAACTAAAGCATTGATGAATAAAATATAATTCCAAGTTGGACGATTCAAGCGAGCACTTAAATCAATTGCAATAAAATCCGTTCCCCCGCTAGACGCATTCGCATTTAAAGCAAGCCCGATTGAAATACCGTTCAAGATACCTCCAAAAACCGCAATCAATAATTGATCATTGGTAATGACATTAAAATTCATAAAGGCTGTAAAAAAAGAAGCTAACGAATACCATAAAAATGAAAACAAGATGAATTTATGTCCAATTCGCTTCCAGACCAATATCGTCACAAAAATATTTAAACCAAAATAAACCAGCGCAAATGGAATTTCTACCCCTGCCATATCATGAATAATTTGAATGACCAATCGTGAAATACCTGCAAACCCACTTGGATATAAGTTTCCCCATTTCACAAAAGTTTGTAATCCATAAGCATATAAAAATGAGGACACAATAATCATCAATATATTTCGAATATCCTTTTTGACAAAGTGAACATTTAACGTTTTCAACATACCGTAATTTCTTCCGTTTCGTACCAGATCAATTCTAGCATAAATACATCCATGATTTACCATCTATCCTGCGTTTCTTTAAAAACTCATTTCTTCATAAAAAAACAATCATCTTCAATCAATGAATATTTTGCACGATCTCACAAACAGACTTTGAACAATCTGAACAGTCTTCCTCACTCATCATAATTTCAATCGCCCTGTTATCCATCGCAAAACCTTCAATCTGAATTAAAGCACCACAAGGCAACTCAGAAACCCCGATAACCGTTCTGGCTGGATATGGATGATGAAAATATTCTCCCATCTTTTCATCTACCAGTGCTAGATCTTCCATATGAACCAAATATACCTTGGTTGTCAAAACATACGAAAAATCCAATCCACTTTCCTTTAAAATCATTTCCATGTTTCTTAAACACTGATCCACTTGAGATTGAATGTCACTCGCTACCAAACACCCATCTTGATTAATAGGTAATTGAGCCGCCATATAAATGGCATCTCCATTCTTAATGGCAGGAGATGAATGCTTACAAGCACAAAGATTTTTCGGTTGTATACTTTCTTGAATCATAGATACTCCTAATTAACTATTAATAGAATAGTCACTTATTCCCTTAAAATCCAAAGATATGCTTAATCTTTGAATTGATCTAAAAAATTCGCTCCTTTAATGACTTCAGTATGACTTAATCCCGAATAACCCCATTGACGATTCACCTCATACGCACATAAAGCCACGCAATTACTCAAATTTAAAGAACGAGCCTTTTCGACCATGGGAATGCGCATACAAAAATCTTCATGATTGGCCAAAATAGGTTTTGGAATACCCGTACTTTCTTTTCCAAAGACCAAGTAAATTTCTTGATCTTTTGGATACATGAAAGAATCAGGAGTGTGCTTACCATACCGAGTCACATAATAAAATAATCCTTGATTTCCATGCTCTTGAAAAAAAGAATCCCAATTTATATGTTTCACATAATCTACATTTTCACGATAATCCATTCCCGCTCTTTTGAGATGTTTCTCATCCAAATGAAAGCCTAATGGTTCAATCAAATGTAGCTTCATATGGAAAGCTGCACAAGTTCTCATAATATTTCCTGTATTGCCGGGAATTTCCGGCTCAAATAAAACAATATGAATCATGCAATCACACTCCTTCTACGACCAAATAAATCATACACCACTCCCCCTATTGTCAAACTCACAACCGCAAACATAATCACGATCCTTATAACCATTCTAAAAAAGAAACTCTCTGGAAACATATTGATCATCAAAGATACATTAGGATCTAATAAAAATAAGTCATTATCAAAAAATAAATAATGGAAATTCATCCAAAACCCATAAAAATCCGTTATCGCATAGACCAATAGAAACAACAACAGAAAACCAAATACCAGAAGACCGTTTCTAAAAACTTCCCACAGAAAAGTTTTCATCCCTGCACGATTCCTTGAAAATTCAACAAGCATCCCTACAATCATCAAAATCACACACACATTCCGTATCAGCATCGCCTTTTCGTATAATTTTTTCACATCCACCATATGCTTGGTTTCTCTTTCATTAAAGACCATTCTCTTGTGACCATTGACTTCGGCTTCCACCATGATATCTTTCCGCTTCCCTTTTAAATAATCCAATAGCACATTTGAAGATCTCATGAGATCCTGTTCACTCATATTCAAGGTGGCCATCGTATTTTCTCTTTGGTAAGAAGATTGAAATAATTTCGGGTCAAAAGCTACTAAATCCACCACGGTTAATAATAATGATAAAAAGAGTAAAAAACCGAGGATACTTGTTTTAATCCATTTCATATGTAAACCATTCTTTCAACTGGCGAACCGCTATTCCTCGATGAGATATCGCTGCTTTTTCCGTGTCACTCATTTCCGCTAATGTTTTCCCGCTGTTCTTATCCAACATAATCGGATCATAGCCAAAACCATGTTTGCCTTTGGCTTCCAAAGCCACTTCCACTTCACACTCTCCACGAAAGAAAATGGTTTCTTTATTTGGTCTGGCTAATGCCAACACACAAACATAGCGAGCTAAACGATTTGGTTCATCTCTCATTCGATCTAAGATGACTTGATTTTTATAACTGTAAGGAGTTAGCTCACCTAACCATCTAGCCGAATGAACTCCCGGTTGTCCATCAAAGGCATCAATTTCCAATCCGGAATCATCACTGATAACCATACATCCCAATAACTTAGAAGTCGTTTCTGCCTTAATACGGGCATTATCTTCAAATGTAAATCCATCTTCTTCTATATTAGGAAAGTCTTGATAATCTAGTAAACTTTTCACTTGATAGCCCATAGGTTCTAACATTTGTTTAAATTCATACACTTTATTTTGATTCTTTGTGGCAATAATAATTTCATTTTTCATACAGAAATCCTACCATAAATTCAAGCGTTAAGAAAACACATATAAACTAACAAGTGATTCAAACGATTTCACTTATTCTCTTTCAGATAAAATAAAAAGCGCTATCGCGCAGCTGGGGTAGAGAGATTCGAACTCACGCATGACTGGTTCAGAGCCAGTTGCCTTACCGCTTGGCTATACCCCAATAACCTTTTAAATTATAAAGTTTTTCTAGAAAAATACAACTATAAGGCTATAATAATAAAGATATAGAAACAAGGAGAAACACATGAGAAGAACAAGATTTGCGCCTAGTCCGACCGGCTATATGCATATCGGTAACTTAAGAACAGCGCTATACACTTACTTAATTGCTAAAAAAGACCCTGAAGGAGTTTTCATTCTCCGCATTGAAGATACCGATCAAGGACGCTTTGTCGAAGGAGCGACGGATATTATTTATCAAACTCTCAAACAATGTCATTTAACATACGATGAAGGACCGGATAAAGAGGGAAATTATGGTCCATATGTTCAATCAGAGAGGATGCGTTCGGGTATCTATCAAAAATACGCCAAAGAATTAATTCAACGTGGAGGAGCCCATTATTGTTTCTGTGATGAGGAAATGATCCATGTTCAACGTGAATTACAAACCGCTCGTAAAGAAAACTTTAAATATGACGATCCCTGTAAATTATTAAGTATAGAAGAATGTGAAAAAAGAATTGAAAACGGGGAATCTTATGTCATTCGTCAAACCGTTCCAACAAGTGGTACCACCTCTTTTGATGATGAAGTCTTCGGTCATATCACGGTCGATAACGATACACTGGACGAATCCATTTTATTAAAGTCTGATGGATTTCCAACCTATAACTTCGCCAACATTATTGATGATCACACCATGAATATCACTCATGTTGTCCGTGGCATGGAATACCTAAGCTCTACTCCTAAATATAACCTCATTTACCAAGCATTTGATTGGGCTATCCCTACTTATGTGCATTGTCCTCCGGTCATGAAGGATGAAAAAACCAAATTATCCAAACGAAATGGAGATGCTTCATTCCAAGACTTGATACAAAAAGGTTATTTACCGGAAGCTATATTAAACTACATTGCTTTATTAGGTTGGGCTCCTGAAACTGATCAAGAGATTTATACTCTGGAAGAATTGGTTCAAGCCTTTAATGTTCAACACATCGGTACCTCCGGAGCCATCTTTGATATGAATAAGTTGACTTGGGTCAATGCTCAATGGTTGAGAGCCATGAGCCTTGATCAATATACAGAACTTGTAAAACCATATATCGTTCAAAGTGTCAAAGGAAATTTTGATATCACTAAAATCGCAAAAATTTTACAAAATCGGGCTGAGACGCTACTTCAAATTCCTGAAATGGTTGATTTCTTTGATCACTTCCCTGCTTATGACAATGACCTATATAACAACAAAAAAATGAAAACCAACCCTGAAATCGCTCTTATTTCTTTAAAAGCCGCTTTACGGATGTTAGAAGAACAAGAAGAGTGGAATGAGCAAGTGATTCATGATAAGCTCATGGAATTACCGGCTAAACTGGAACTGAAAAATGGTCAAGTTCTTTTCCCATTACGGTTAGCTATCTCGGGAAAACAATTTACTCCAGGAGGGGCTATCGAACTTGCAGATATTTTGGGCAAAGAAGAAACTCTTCGAAGGTTGCGATTATCCATTACTCAATTAGAAGCATAAAACCGATTTGATCGACACCATGAAAGCAGTGATTCAACGTCACTGCTTTTCTTATCCCTATTCACAATTTTAACAGAAACACTTGAAACACTCTTTTCATTATTTTTACATTCTGCCATCCGGAAAAGTAAACGTTCATACAATAGCCCCCTTTTTCATAAATATCATCTATACATGAAAACTATTTTTTATCTTTATATTTTGATTTTAGCACCTCTTTTTTAACCAAAAGAAAACCTCAATCCCAAGATTGAGGCTTACTTACTCTCAATGAGAAGTACTATAACGTTTCTTTAAGGCATAAGCCAATAAAGCCATGGCCGATAAACCAACGAGACCAAACTCAAATACCTTGCTTGAATCGTTTGTCTTAGCGGAAGAACCACCTTTCTTAGAATTAGCCACCGTACTCTTCTTGACAAAATAGTATGGTGAGAAATCATTGTGTTCAAACACAAGTTCTTTTCCATTCGCTGACTTGATGGTCTTCACTTCCTCTAAACTGTTATCCTTTTTACGATGAAGAATATACACATCTTTCGCATCAAATTTTTCAAGACTCAAACGGACTTCTCTCATCTTACCGTCTTTCGCCACCTTACCATTTTGATCCACAAAACTGATGTCGTAAGCTTCATATTCTTCAGGTTTACGATTTTCCAATTTCGAATCAATCTTCTTAATTTGAGCTTTATACACAGGTTCACTTGGTTTTGGTTCTTCTTTTTGGTGAACCTTAATCGTGGTCTTGGTACTCTTAGTGGTATAAGTGAGTGTATTCTTAATCACTTTCACAACTTGAGTCGTCTTGCCATCACTGATATCGTACTCTTGACCGTCTTTAAATTGCTTGGAAGTCACTTTAATTTCTATCGGTTTCTTTAAATTTTGTACCGGATTTCCATAAACATCTGAAATTACAATCTCATCACCCTTACGGCTAATACGAGTTTGTAAACGAGCATCCGCCGTACCGGCCGGAACCTTGATTTGAACCGTTATTCCATTACGTCTATTATAAGTAGTATTTACCGTATCGTGTTTGTTTAAGTAGTCGATATATTCAGCTTTCATCTTATCGTGCATCTTTTGAAGAAGCTCATATCCTTTTTTAGCATCTTCTGCATTCGTATCAGTCGCTGTCTTGGCATCCTTAGGATCCAATTTTGTTTTCTTTACTAATATATCCTCTAGTTTTTCAATATCGTCTTTAACCAGCTTGGAGAAATGATCTAAATCGGTTTCTGCCATATGCATCATATCGGTTGCCAACCAATAAACCGATTTTTGATGAAATTCGTTCTTTTCAGCACTGGCTTCCTCAATTCCTTTTGTTTGATTTTGGTAATAAGGAATATATGGAGAAAAACGAGGGCTACCTAGCGCCAACCACATCACCGAATGAAGCTTATCGTTCTTGTTATGGTCTATTTGGAAAATATGACTTTCCATGGTATTTCGGTTACCAATCGGATAGGTGTTACCTTTTTGATCATCCGCCTTTTTCCCAATATTTTCCAAACGATTTCTGGTAAACGCGAAAACATCCTTCAAAGAAATAGAGTTCTTATCAGCATCTTGTAAGAAATTATAAACTTTATCATTTTCTTTTACCGTTGATTTTGGATTTAATGCCTTAATACCGGAATAAACACGAGAACGATTTCCAGCATCGTACTGACTAGATCCATAAGATTTAGCGGCATCAATGATATTCTTTTCCTTATTTCCAACAAACGTACCGGCCTTTTGAGCTACATCAAACAATCCCTTGGAATAAATATAGTTGCCTGTCTTATCCGTGATATAATTCGCTGTTTCCGTTCCCTTTTCAAGTTTCACTTCATTAATCCAGAATGTATTAGGGAATACCGAATATTTATTACGTGGATATTTCATAGCTAAGAATTGATGTCCCGTATAAACTTCTACATACCAAAGTTCTTTCTTATCCGCAATAACAAACGCATTACCTTCTCCCGAACCCTTTGTCGCAAAGATATCCGCAATACGGCGTACCCCATCAACAGCACTATCCGATTCACTTAAAATAACAGTCGTAATCAAAGCCTCTGTAATACCGTTATCTACGTAAGGGTCCACACCTTGAGCTTTTGAATTAGCTTTGGCAGATACTGTCATATCCGCAATAACACCCTTTTCGTTATAACCCGCTTCGTCAAATTCACCATATTCAGGGGTCGTATCACTGACAGATGTATACTGATATGAATCATGTGAGAATGTATGCTTATAACCAGCTTCACAATCTGTTCCACAATCAACTTTAGTGCTTCCGGCCTTATACTTTCCGGCTTTATGCACCTTATAGGCTTTATTATGATTCACCTCTAAGTCTTCTGTGCGGCCAAAAATGGTCGTACCGTCTTTTGTCAAATCTCCCCCGACAATGACACCTGTACAAGCATGTATTGGTAAAATAGAAGGGAGGGCTAATAAGCCAGCTATCACAAAAGATCCTAATTTAAGAAATTTCTTTTTCATCTTTTCCTCCTATTATCAATATATCGAAATTCACTGATTCCCTCTATCCAAAAAGGGAAAATATATTGTATAATCCTAACTAAAAAAGGAAGAAATTCTTCCTATTTCAAACGAATGAACCATCTAGCATAACGACGCCGTAGCCCTCGCCATAAATGATCATATTTTTTCCAGAAACCATACTTCTTCTCATTAAAGACACAATCAAACTCACCGATAAATTCCAAAAAATCACCACCAAAACTCTTTTTAAAGTTTTGTTGGCCATACAATGGATCTTTAGGATCATTCGTACCAACCACCCCTTCAAAATCGTAGCTCTTGGCTCCTTGATCATACACATCTTTCATGGCTCGCATATGAAGTGCAAAGGCCGACCTGAAATTCATTAACGTCTTATTGGTATACATATTCACATTCCAGACTTTTGTCCCTTGTCGCAGAATAAATTTAGCTCCCAAATAGGCCTCTTCATCTTGATCATATCCGCCTTGTTCGATTTCTTGAATTTCTTTTTCCAAAGCTTCTATATGTTTGGTTTCAACCTCTAATTTATGGGCATCTTTGATTTCCAACAAGTGATTCTTAGCTTGTTCCAGCTGAGTTTGTAGCGATAATTTGGCTTGATGGTAATTGGTTTTCACAACATAGAAATGAGCATAAGGTTCATAAATATCCCAAAATTTCGCAAAGTATTCTTCCGACTTTGGAATAAAACCAAGTTTTTTAGCCAACTCTTTTTCTGCCCTAACCAGAATCCATAAATCTTCTTTTGATCCTTGGCGTACTTTTACAAAACGTTCTTCGTTCTTCGTTGAATAATTTGCTTGGCGTTTAATGGATTTCAAACAACCGTTCCAATCCAGATCCAAATTCTTCACATAAGTGAATCTTGACATCCAGTTTCCGCTATAGCCATAGTTATAGCCAAGATGCCTAAATCCCTGTTCCTTTAAAAATTCCGTAAACCATTCGTGATTAAAACCGCCCTCTTTGATCTTACCGTCTTTTTCATGTTCTAAACGAGTGATATTTGGATCCATCCTTAAAAAACAGGATCCTTTTTTTTGAGCAAAATTCTTTAAATGGTGGATCAAAAAGTGCATCAGTTTACGATTCTCAAAATCCCCATTAAACCCGTATTGACAATAAGAATATTGCAGATTAATTAAGCGATATTTTTTATGCACCATGACAGCCGTCGCCATCAAGTGACCTTGTTCATCTTCCACTCCTAATAAATCCCCTGATTGATATCCGTTCAACTTAGCCAATTGAATAAACGGGCTTGTTTTTGAATAGTGATTCAATGGGTCGTTTACTGCAAATGTGTCAAATCGCTCCGCCTTTACCCCTTCAATAAACCTCATTTATTTTTTCCTCTTCTCTTAGCCACTAAAGCTCTTAATTTTGGATATAAGCGATCAAAACCAATATATAGAACTGGATTCAAAACCATATTAAATTCTCCTAACAGCTCTTCCACTTCCATATTCCATTTAGATTTAAACATGGTTAATCCATCCTCTAAAGTACCTTCAATTCCACCAAAAGAACAGTATGGAATTTTCAACTCTGCACAACGTTGAATGGCTTCATAATACAATCTAAAAGAAGAATAGAAATGTAAATAGTCCGGATGATTCCCCATATAAAACAATTCCATCACTCCATTGTTATAGGCTCCTAATAAGCCACAAGTCACCACTTCATCTTTTCCTTCTTTTTGATAAAGCGATTCACAAATGACCAGTTCTTTTCGATCTTTCGTTAATGTTTGATTGACTTTTTCCAATTGTCTTCGAGGTAAGTTTTCTTGCTCTAATTTAGTTTCCATCTCTGAAATTTCTTGCTTTAAATGAGCAATTTGTTTCGGAAAGTTCAAGACCGCAATCATAGAAATAGATCGATCCTTATACACTTCCAACATATGTTTAAAGTAATCTTCACTGCGCAAGGCAATTTTTTTCCTAAGTTCAGTATAGTGCATACTTTTCGCTAATTCATCAATATATTGGGAACCTTCTAAAACCCGAATGCCTTTCTCTTTCGTAAAACGAACGTACCGTCTTGTTTGGTTGGGTAACTTTGAAAAGAAATCTTCTTCAACGTGCTTACAAGCATTAAAGCGAGGTTGTGTGCTTTCTTCCATAAGGACGGTATACCCCTTATGTTGAATGCCCAGTTTCTTTAATAAAGCTATATAGTCTTCCAATTGTCTTTCCGGTTTCTGTTTTCTTTGTTCATAAGGATACGATCTGGAAATTAAATAGGGATCAAAGCGAATGGCAATCGCCTTTTTCGATTTGGCGAATTTCTTCAACTCTTGAAAATAAAAGGTGACTTGGGCTTCATTCTGAACGTCTAGAATCGGACCTCTAGGCAAATAAAACAATTGATAAGGACCAAATAAACGGCGCATCAAAACCAAGCCCGTACCAACCAATCGTTGATCGTCATAAATGCCGGTCAAAAAAGAAACCCAGTTATTTTTAATCGCCGCCCAGCTGCTTTCTTGGAATAAATTATTCTGAGCAGATTGATGCACAAAAGCATCAAATTCTTTTGGGCTGATATCACTACGAAATTGATAAGACATGAAACTCTCCTTTGATCATTCCTTCCTATTATAGTCCCCCTAGCTCTATATGTCATATAGAAAAAAAGCTCCTACTTAGGAGCTTATAGTAGTGAGTACGGGATTCGAACCCGCACATCCCGCCTTGAGAGGGCGGTGTGTTAAACCATTTCACCAACTCACCAGAAAAAAGAAGGAATTCCCTCTTTTATTATAACGCTTTTTTGGCAGCGTCTACCAACTTCACGAAACCGGCTTCATCATGAATCGCAATTTCCGACAACATTTTTCTGTTAATCGAAATATGAGCAACTTTTAGCCCATGCATGAATTTGGAATAAGACAAGCCAAATGGACGAACTGCCGCATTAATACGGGCAATCCATAATTTACGCATTTCACGTTTGGTCTGTTTGCGGTGGTTATAGGAATAACGCAAAGAACGCATCACTTGTTCATGAGCTGTCCGATAAATCGCATGTTTACTTCCAAAATAACCTTTAGCTAACTTTAAGACTTTCTTTCTTCTATTTCTTGTAGGTGTTGATCCTTTTACTCTCATCGTTTAGCCCCCCTATTAACCTTGCAACAATTGCGATACACGCTTGACATCCGATGCAGAAGCGGTAGTATCCTTTGCCAGATGTTTCTTTTGTTTGTGAGTCTTATTAGCCGCAAAATGACTAACGTAATTGTGTTGAACAGAAATCTTACCAGAACCAGTCAGTTTCGAACGCTTAGCGAAAGTCTTTTTGGTCTTCATTTTGATTTTCTTTGGTTTTCTTGCTTTAGCTTTCATATTCTTTCTCCTTTACTTGCCCTTTTTAGGCGAATACACCACGGATAATGTATTACCTTCTAATTTAGCAGGCTTTGACACATCCGCAATGTCAGAAATTTGCTGCGTGAATCTCTCAATAACTTCACGGCCAATTTCTTGGCGAGTAATCATTCGACCACGGAAACGCATATCAATGCGAACCTTCAATCCGTCTTCCAACCATTCACGAGACTTCTTTAATTTTGTTTCAAAGTCATGTTGATCAATGACCGGCGATAAGCGTAATGGCTTCACCTCGGTCACCGATTGATTTCGTTTGGCCTCACGCTTTTTCTTCAAATCCTCAAAATGGTAACGACCATAGTCAAGAATGCGAGCAACAGGCGGATTAGCATTTGCAGATACCAGTAATAAATCTAAATCTTGATCGTATGCTGCCTGAAGGGCATCTCGTCTTGACAAGACTCCTAACTGTTCTCCTTCTAATCCAATGACCAAAAGTTCTTTATCTTTGATATCTTCATTAACGATATCATTCGCTTCTGGTCTTCTGTTTTTGTTATTTTTGATCTTTCCCAAGCAAACCTCCTATTCGATAATTAAAAAGCAGGTATCGAAGAAGTACCTGCTCTCATTTCAATAATCAAGTTATCTCATGACGGCATACTTACCCAAGCCCTAAGGACATCAGGTGAGAAGCGGTGCTCCTTCTTTCCGTTTCAATTACCCATTTATTTAACTAAATTTAAGATCATTTGTCAACTTAATTTTCAATATAATTCACCAAAATCGTATGCATTGAACCTCTATTTGGTATCATCCATTTTTCCCATAGGATATACCATGAATTTACTTGTTAAATAATTAAGCACAACCACCACCAATTCGACTAACAATTTCATGATTTTATCATCCAAATGCAATATCGTTACAAAGATATACATCAGTCCCATGCTTAATAATAAAGTGAAAATACGTGATGTGATAAAGGAAAAACTTTCTCGAAGCCAATGCGGATTTTGACTTTTAAAAACAATGATTTTATTGGCAAAATACGCAAAAACAACCGCTACCATCCAAGAAATGATGTTGGCTATTTGAAGTTCTACAGCACGTTGTATATCCAAGAAAAGAGAAGTGCATAAATAATAAGTTCCTAGCGTGATTACCTCTGTTAATAAACCGATTAGTATGTACGCCATAATTTCCGTATGTATTTTTTTTATCATCATTATTGAAGTCATTATAGTAGAGAAAAAACAACCTGAAAAGTGGTACTGGCATTGAATGCCAACATAATGGCACAGCAAGCTATAAACATAGGTTTTTCCGGAAACACCTTACGGAAACAAAACAGACCATTTTGAACCAAAATCATCAAAGCCCATGAAAAGTAAATCGCAAACAAAGGGCTTTCTGTGATACTCCAACCCGCTATGACAATCAAAATCACAGAAAATAACATCCACCCTGCACTGATACGCACTTCTAACTTATTTCTGGATCGAATCCATCCTAAAATGACTAAGATGATTATGATGAAAGCCAAATAATTAAGAGCCGTCGTCAATCCCGTCCACCAAATCCGTTTTGCTTGAATATCAGGAGAAATAGATATAAAGGAACTGCCAATCATATTCAAGTAGGAATATATTTTTTCTTTTAAAGATATGATTCCCAAATAACCACGCATCGAATTGATTTCTGAATAACCATGTAATAAGGAATGTACTTTTCCAAAAGCCACAAAAAAGCTAAGAGAAAAAAGAATGGTTTTACCAAGTTCCACTATTCTAGCCAAAAATTTCTTTCTGTTATCCAACAAGCAGCCGATAGCAATGACACAAGATGTCAATATGGAGCCCGTTGCTAAGGCAACGGCTATCTTGGCTTTATGATCTTGTGTTTGATAGAAATAAACCGCCAAAACCAACAAAAAAACCAATAAAGAAAATTTTTCAAAAAAGAAAACATGAATCACAAAAGGACCGGAAACCATATAAAGATACTTAATCCACCGATTATTCGTGATTTTACTCAACATGAAAGCCGTCATAATCATCCACTGTACTTGAATGACTTGAATCATAATCGCTAAATTGGTTACATTCAATGCCTGAAATAACTTCAAAATGCAAGAACAAAATGAATAAATAGGAAAATATAAGATTGAAATCAACGGATGTCGAATATCGTAATAAGTTAACTTGGGATACATCTTGTTAAATACCCAACCACCATCCATAGAATAAACAACATCATACTGTTGGAATAATTGATTTTTCCAACTATAAAATAAAACGATCAGAACAAGCGTGATTATGGATGCCCATACATAACATTTTCTATTTTCCTCGTCGATTAATTCGAAAAAAAGAGATTTTAAAAAATCAATGAGTACATAGATTCCAACAAGCATCGCCAAAGAACCCATCATCAGATAAATATGTGGAATGGAATAAGTGCTCCAAGCTTTTTTTAATGTAGCTAAAGTCATTCCTATTGATAGTAATAAAGGTGTTATTTCTATTTTTCTTTCCCCTATTCCTTTTGAGCCATACATCCAAAAAATAAAAGAAACGATAGCACTTCCTACCAAGGTCTTCATTCCGCTACTTCGTAAGCTCAGCAAACTAAGGCATAGAAAAATTCCTGAGAAACTTAACAAAAATCGAAAACTCAATTGAAAAATATTTTTTCTGGATTGAACAAAATCCAATTTACGTTGTGTATCCATGCGATTCCCCTTCCATTTGTTTCATAGTTCTATCAACATCATATGCGTTTGCGTTTGACACATTTGATGGCATTCCAAAACGTGTTTTCTAATTGTTGACGTATGAAATCTATTCCAACCCCCACGATAAAAATACTCAAAGTTGCGAATAGGATATGAGCCAACAAGAATGGCGACTCTTGGTGAGTTGCGTTTTTAAAGACCACCCTCCACAGCCAAGATACAAGGATACCGTCATGGAGCATATAAATTCCTAACGTTGTCGAAGCCAGTCGATTAATCAACCGATGATTCTTAATATCCGTTTTCTCAAACCATAGGAAAGTGGTGATACTCAGTATCAAAATCAAGATCGTATTTGGTGGCCAAAAATAAGCCGGTTCTAGTAGGCCAATACGAGCAAAGAACGCCCTCTTCCATATAATGGTAATGATGGATAAAAGCAACAAACCAAAAGAAATCAAAATGCCCAGTGTACATAACTTTTTTGTTGGAAACAGTTCTGAACCATATTTTTTATAATACGCCCCCAGACAATACATTTCTACATACCATAAAAAGCGATTGTAATATAAGAAGCCTTCCGTTCCATTGTAAAAAATTCCAAATATGGTCGGAATCACACACCATAAACCCAGTGTTATCACCAGAAATCTTTTCCAGGTTTTCTGATCCATCCCTTGTAAAAACAGATTAATAAAAGGCATCAGGATATAAATCAATACATAGGCTGTGACATACCAATATCGATTGGTGATCACCGGAAAGAAAAATAAAAACCAGTTTTTCTTTCCCACGATGGAAAAAAATCCAAGCCGATACGCTAGATAAGCCGTCAAAATGGTATAAAATTGTACCTGTAATAATAGGTTCATCAACTTTTTCATCCGGAATGTTTTTTCACACATAAAGAAGCCCGTCAGTAACATGAACATATTGACTCCCCATTCGCCGAACATCCAAAAAGTCTTAACGATAACGTGATTCAGAGAAAGACCTGTAAAGTGATATCCTCCCTTAAAACAATAATGAAAACCGACAATCCATAAGATGGCCAGTATTCTTAAAATTTCCATATTTGATTTACGTATTTCCTGTTGCATAGTCATACCAAATAAATAGCTCCGATAACAAGGGCTGAATACAGAATTCCTAAAAGCCATAGTATTTTATCCTGTAATATGACTTCCACCGGATCACCATCTGAATCTCTTTCAATATTCAAACTGTATTTCATCCCTAACACCATGACCATCGGTACCGTCCAAATCATAACTTCTTTTTGCGTTCCAATCACCCAGAGAGCATAAAACGCATTGGTAAGGCCAAGACACATATACATATTTTTATCTAAAAATGCGTAATTATAATACTTTAAAACTTTTCGGGTGTTTATTTGATTTCCACTTTTTCCAAGCTCATTGCGCCTTTTACCAAGCCCCATATAAAAGGAAGCCGTGATAACCGTCAAATACAACCAATTTGAAATATGAATATTTGTAACGATACCTCCATATATCAATCGAAGCAAAAAACCCGAAGCCAGAACAACAATATCTAATAGCGGAACATTTTTTAATCCTTTGCTATAAAAAATATTCATTACTAGATAAATCCCAAGAAAGATAAACGATACATAATTTGTTGTAGCTAGAAAATTCAATGTAATAGCTCCTATCATCGCAACTACACTCAACACTTTCCCTTGTTTCTCTGAAACCTTTCCACTAGCGATCGGTCTAAATTTCTTCTTAGGATGAAGCCTGTCTTTTTCAACATCTTGAATATCATTTAAAATATAAACAGCGGATGCTAAAAAAGAAAACGCTAAGAATCCCAAAGCAGAACTCAACAGTTTTCCGTACTGAAAAAGCTCCCCGCTGAAAACCAGTGGGAGTAAAATCAAAATATTCTTAACACAATGTTTAAGGCGCATCAACTTTATATAATTGCGTACTCGTTCCATCCAAACTTCCCTTTATTTATCTTACTGATTTACCGTACAGATCCAACTGAATCTAACAAGAGGCTAATTTTCAAAATTAACCACCGTGATCATAATTTCCTTTGGTTTTAGTCCTGTCATAAATTGAAGATTTTCATATACCTTATTTTGAACCAATTCGCAAGTCGCATTCACATTGGCTCCAAATTTCAAATTCATCTCAATATAAACCGATAATTCCCCTTTTTCCACTTTGGCAGTGGTTGTTTTTTTCAAGCGTGTACTAGGAATGACAATCGCATTTTCAACTTCTTGAATGGATAATTCCACAATAGATGTAATCACCGACTTATTCACCGCAATTCGACCTAATTCATTATTTTTTTCCACTACAATATATTCAGCCATATCCATTACCTCTTTTTACTTGTTCTCATTCTACCATTTTTTAAATCTGCTGTGCAATTTCTTCTTTCAATTCTATATCAAACCAAGCCAAATCTCTTTTTTCTTGAATCATGATTTCCAATTTGTTTTGAAAAATACGACTGATCTTCAATAGATTTTCCTCATAGAAACAACGTATATCATCTATCTCACACATAGCTCTTCCTAAGGTTCTTCTCATCTCTTGATTCATACGATTTGAATCTTGTCCATAGGCTTTATCTAATTTTTCTTTTAACCATTGATCTTGTACAATTAATCGTTCAATCATACGAATACTTCGCACAAAACAAGTGATGTTTTCCTCTTTTTGAACCGCAAAAATCATCCGAAAAAACACATGCCAATGAAAGTTAACATTCGCTTTTCGATATAAATACGGCACCATCTCCATTAAAAAGCCATCCTCTAAATTAGTTGCCTCTTCCAATAAAAATGACTTTTTAAAGTCAATTTCTCCCTGCTTTAATTCATCCAACCTTTCCAAATAATCCAACATTAAAAATTCTTTTTGTTCACGTTGAATAAACTCCTGAATAAAGATCATTTGAGCAATGGTACTGGAAGGCTTCTGGAAATCCGTACTGAAACCAAGCCCCTTCTCCATATTTTTCTTTACCAGCTCATTTAAAGATTTTGCTAAAAATACCTTGAAATGAATTTCATCCAGACCAAGAGAAGCGGATTCCCCTTGAAAAATCTCGGAATAAATTAATTCTAGTTGATGATCCATCACTTCTAAATTATCCCGAATGGCTGCTAACATATTTCGATTAAACTGATCATACATAATATAATCTGAATTTTTATAAATGACTTCATGTTCAATATCTGCCCAAAATTGATGAACCATCGCTTTAATTTGAACTTCGAAGCGAACCATCTCATCTTGAATTCGGTAATAACCATCAATCCGATAAATAGGATACCCATTTTTTTGGGATTGTGGTTGAGGAGCATGCAAATTCAAATACAGATTCTCGCAATCTTTGGATTGATAAAGACCGTTATCACAAGGCAAAAACAAGTGAAACAAATTCTCAAAGATGGAAATTTCATGACGGATAAACTGAACTTGAATGGTTAACCCGATCAAATCTGATAATTGTGATAAAGTTTCTTGTGCATTAGAAAACTTGGAGAAAAATTCTTGTCGAATTAATTTCTCTTTTAAACTTTTCTCTGATTTCAAACGAGAAGGATAAGACACTATGCCATCTCCTAAATCGGTCTTTTCAAAAAAACTTTCTAACTGATCTTTCACCTCTACATAAAGAGCTCTTCTTTGTTTATACAAAGACAAAACATCATCCACATATTGAAATAAAGCTAAGTTCATTTTTCCTCCTAGCGAGTTCTTAATACTTTCGGATACAGATTTTTCAATTGTTGACCATCACTACGACAACCGCCCACCACCAAACCATCAAAAGATAAACCATAATACCCTTTTGGTTTCGAAATAGATAAGGTTTCACCATGAATATATTGTCGATATTGATTTTCATTTATCTCTATCATACATGTTTCTTTTAAAGAAGAAGACATAAAGAAGTGATGATCCAATATAAGCCGCCCAGTTCGAATTTCTCCTACGTACACCATTTGACGAATGATTTTAAGGGATTGGTTATCTAGAAAAGGGTTATTTCCGGCAAATAATTTTCCGCGAAATTCGTGAAAATAACGATATGGTTTTTTTAATAAAGCATTGACTTCCTTTTGAAAAAAAGATTCTTTTTTAGTGGAAATGGTTTTCCATGTGTGTCTTGTTTCTTCTCCCTTTTTATGCAATAACGCCATAAACTGTCCTGTCCCACCATCCATGGGAAAAATTCTCCTGGTCTTTTCAAATGGTAAAAAACCGGGACGACCAAATGGAACAGTTATAGGGACTAATTCCATATCTGCGTGTTTTTTTAAAAAAGCCTCTATTAAATCTTCATTTTCTTCCCTTGCAAAAGTACAGGTACTATACAACAAATCTCCTCCTTTTCTTAAACAGGTATAGGCATTTTCTAAAATAGAAGCTTGTCTTTTTGCACAAACAGCGATATGATCCAAAGACCATTCTTGAACACTGTCTTCTTGTTTCAAAAATAATCCCTCCCCAGAGCAAGGGGCATCTACGACTATTTTATCAAATCCAGATGGAAATTCTTTGGCTAATAAACTGGTATCACAATTCAAAACCAAGGCATTTTGAAGACCGTGGCGAATTATATTTTCCAATAAAATCATCGCTCTTTTAGATACGTATTCATTGCTGACTAACAGCCCTTCTTGTTGTAAATATTCTCCTATTTGCGTGGTTTTAGAACCCGGAGCGGCACACATATCCAACACATAATCACCCGGTTGGATTTTTAATAAAGAAATCACGGATGAAGCAGAAGCTTCCTGCATATAAAATCCACCATTACGATAGCTGGCAAAGTGAATTGGTTGAATTCCTTCTTTAAAATAAGCCCCATTCGGACAAAATGGGCTTCTTTTTAGAATCCAATCTTGAACCTCCAAAGGAAAATCCTTCTTTTTTAAAGAATTGAAACGACCATGGCGATGATATGGCTTTTTATAAACCTTTAAAAAATCATCATATTCCTTTCCCAACATAACTTCCATCCGCTTCAAAAAATCTTTTGGTAATTCTATTTCCATCTTTTAATTACCTCAGTTTGATCTTTCTTTAACTGTTGAATCAATTCTTCTTTGGAAGAAAAATGTATTTCATCACGTAAGAAACCAAGCCAATAGATACGCACTGTTTGATCATACAAATCGCCTTTATAGTCTAAGATATGCACTTCTAACGATAACCTTTTTTGATATTGAACACTTGGATTATGTCCTAAATTGATCATACAAAGTTTTTTAATCCCGTCCAATAAAACATATCCCCCATAAACGCCAACTTTTGGTAATATCAATTCTTCAGAATAATCAATATTGGCGGTCGGAAAGTGTAGGGAATGCCCATTATGCAAACCATGAATCACCCTTCCCTCACTGCTGTATTCCCTTCCTAAAAGATGATTAACTTCTTCCATACGACCTTTTTGGATCGCTTTTCCGATTCGAGTCGAACTGATTTTTCCCTGTTGATCTTCTACTTTGTCAATTCGAAAAACAGGATAGTCACATTGTTTTTGTAAAAAATGATAATCCCCTTGACCATATTGTCCAAAATGGAAATCAAAGCCACAAACTAATCCCTTTAAATGAAGTTGACCTAGAATTTGATCAATGAAAGCTTGTGGTTTTAAGGCCGCCATCTCTTTAGTGAAATCCAATAAAACAAATTTTTCAATACCTAATTTTTCCGCCAAACTAAAACGATCACTCATGGTCATAATATGCTTAAAATTCGAAATTCCTTTAATCACCACCCTAGGATCCGGTTCAAAAGAAATCATGGTTGGAACTGCCTTCATCTGTTTGGCTACTTCTAACGTTTTTTGCACCAAAGCTTGATGTCCCCTATGAAGACCATCAAAATAACCGATACAAGCCACTAAATTTTCTTCTATCTTTGTCCCATTTGTCATGTGTAAAAAATGTTTTTCCATTAAAATAAGCCTCTTAAGCAACGATATAAACCTGAATTCTCTTTTTGATAGGCCGCTAGTATGTCTTGTTGATGATACAATAAGACAATTTCTTCATTTCGATCTAACGCTATTTTTTTACCTTGCAAAATAGGCGCAGGATTTTTTACTTCAACTAAGGGATAAGCAGGATTCACACAATCAAACAATCTAATTCCCTTTGTTGTCTTATCGAAATCGGCTAAAGGAACACTCTGATTTAAAGACAAGTGTTCAATTCCCACTCTCTTCAAAGAAGTCATCAACGCTAATTCACCTAATTTTTTCGCAAAATCCACGATCAAAGTGCGTATGTAAGTCCCCGAAGAAACCACCGCTTCCATCTCATATATATCATCATGAAGATGACGAACTGAAAGATCACTGATTTCTACTTCCACCGTTTTTCTTTCCATTTCCTTTCCTTCTCGAGCGTATTCATACAATTTTTTCCCTTTTATTTTTTTAGCGGAATACATAGGAGGAATTTGAAGATAGCGTCCTTTCATGGAAGAACAGATTTCATTTAATTCTAAAGCGGTATGTTTACGGGCTTTTCTTTCTTGAATAATCTGTCCAAACACATCTTCCGTATCGCTAGCTTTACCTAATTCAAATTGAGCGATGTAGTGTTTATGATCTTTCACACAATACGGAATACACTTTGTGAATTTGCCGGTCAAAACAATTAAAAGGCCACCAGCTTCAGGATCTAAAGTGCCGGTATGGCCAATTTTTTTCATTTGTAACACCTTGCGCATTTTCGCAATCACATCAAAAGATGTCATACCTTGCGGTTTATTGATTAAGTAGATTGCATCCATGGGGATATTATACCATTTATTCAAAGAGCTGAAAGGCTTCTACATATGGAAGACGGTTCCCCTTGCAAAGTCTCTCTATCGCTACATCAGCATCAATCCATTCTCCTTGCACTAAATCATAAAATAATTCATACTCAGGGAAGGCTTCTGCTAAAGATTGATGACTGGGCAGTTCATACCAATGTTCTGAGAAATTCGTTTTTAAAATCATTCTTCTTAAAATATCAGAATCTTTTGAATCTTTCCCTGATACAAACATAGAGCTTCTCCTTTTCTTAAAGAATGAATCCGTTTCATTTGGTGAAAGTATTGACTCATTCGATCTAACGTCAATGGACCTTTATACAAGATAAAATACTTTTCTTCTGACAAACCGATCTTTTCATGAATGGACCGTGCTTGGAAAGTATCTTTTCCGAGTCGTTTTTTAAGATAATATAAATCCTTTGGATCATCGTATATGAATAAAATAGGTCTTTTTACTTCCTCTAAAGGTATCGAGATATAGCGAGCTGTTTCATAATCATCCAAAATACCGAGAAGAGAATTTCTTAATAAATCGGAACTTGGCGCTTTTAACCAAATCGAACGCAAATGGTTTTCTTCTTTTTTTTCAATAATCTTTTCTAACAGATATTCTCGCAATCGTATTTGACCTTTCTTATAGGTCGGTATAGGTTGTAACTGATGGTCTAATTCCACCTTATTCTCTTTTGGAGAAATGTAATCTTCCAAGTAAGGACAATGTCCCTGAATGTATGTCTCATCATAATGAGCAATAAAATCTCCCGCTGACTTTAATTCTTTTCTTCGATCTTGGTGAAGTGTATCCAAACAATCCTGCCGATCCGTCACTTTCATACAAATTCTCAAACGAATGTTAGCCCAAATTTGTTCGGAAATCACACCACTGGCTTTTTGGGTGATTAAAATAAAATGAATTCCTAAACTTCGACCAATTCTGGCTAATGTCACAAATGGATTTAGTTTATCTGGAAACCGTTGTTTAAATTGAGCAAATTCATCAAAAACCAACACTATTTCAGGTAACCGTTCCCATCCCTTTTTTTGGTATTTTTGATATTGTGCCAAACTCGTGATTGGTTCTTGAAAACAAGTACTTGCTTTTTGAAAAAGTGCTTCTCGATATCGACATTCCTGTTCCAAGCCACATAAAGCACGATCTACTTCATCGACTTGTAAATCACTAATGCTGGCATTAATATGCGGAATGGTCTTTCCCTTAAAACGAAGAGATTGTTTTAAACTGTCACCTTTAAAATCAAATAATAAAATTTGAAGTTGTTCGGGAGAATTTTGTTTGGCCATACTTAAAAGCCAATACAGCACCAATTCACTTTTCCCGCTTCCGGTTGTTCCTGTAATGATAGCGTGAGGTCCCATTTTGTTTTCACTTAGATCTAATGATAAATTCCCCTCTTCCATCACACAAACCAAGCCTTTTTGATGGGGATTACTTTTCGTTTTTTGAATTTGATATGGATCTGCCCGATAATCTTTTTGTTCTATGTCTAAAGGCTGATAAATTCTTTTTTCCATTTGATCTTCTACGATCATTTTCGATTGACAATACAACAGCCTTTTTTCAAAAGGATACTGAAGGGCTTGATGACTCCATACGAAACAAGTTCCTTTGTGTTTATCGGTTAAAGGAATTAATGAAAAAAGAATGCCTCCTTCCTCCATTTCAAATGTTTGACCAGCTTCATAAAGATGTCTTTTCCCATGATGATAGAAAATCGGAAGTTGTAACACTTCAGGATAATTGGAAAACCAAGTTTTCGAAGCCAATAAATAAGCCGGTACATCACCGGCCTGATAAAGAGCATCCCATCTTCTAATCCATTGAATAAAATCCTCTTCACTACTCGAAAATAATAATTGTTGATTCGTAAAATTTTCAATCTTTAGCTTTTTGATCGTCTTTGGTATGAGATATGGAATGGTTTCTTGGTAAAATCCCAACCCCATCCAAATACCGGACGGATGCCTTAAGCAACTATCTAAAGAAAAAAATGATTGTTTGATGGTTTCTTGATACGATTGAAATATTGTTAGAAAAGAATGCCAATTTTTCTCTGCTTTTTTCCGATATTCTTCTTTTTGCACTTCTTGAATTTTCTTTTCTTGTTTATTTTCCGCAAAACGATTTAAAGGTTGCCAAAGAAGGATGCTGATTAACATCATCATCGGCATTAAAAACACAAAGAGAAGCTCTTCATAAGGCTTTCCTTGTTCATATAAGCGGATTGATTGAACCATCGCATTCATCAAAGTCGCAAAAGCCATGGTTAAACCTGGCCCCATTTGAAGAAAAAGAGAACGCTTTGGATGAATGGAAGATATGGCAGGATCGGAAATCTTTGGAACGATCGGTTCTTCTATTTTAGGAAAATAGAGTTCTTTTCTATGATGTTTTTCAATCTTCACCTTCTTTTCCAAAAGATTTGTATTCACCAGCCAGCCAAAGTCATGCCATTCTAAATGGTATTGGTAGTAATCCAAACCATCTCCTTTAGCCCATTGTCGACCCAAAGGTTCTATTTCTCCATTGGCTTTTAATTTTAGGATTGGAACTTCTTTCGGAAGGTCTTTTTCCAGCCATAAGTCGCACGGAAAAATATAGCTATAGCTTGGATGATCTTCAATCCAAAGACCATACTGTTCATGATGATAGCGAAAATACAGCCACTGATGACTTTCCAAACGTTTCTTACCTAAATAAAATCCCTCATGAAATTCCACCTTTAATTTATCCGCAAAACACTCATTCAACGCAATTTGCCTTACCTGCTTTTGATGATAAAGCAATAATCTCATGAAACAACCATGATGGAAATATAAAGGATATGTGCCTGATCTTTGGTTTGGATACGAATGGAGCTGGCTCCTTCTTGTAAACCTTTAAAGCGTAGAAAGTCATTTTCAATAATATCCGGATGCACCACTTTTACTTCAATATCAGATAAGGAATAGCCAGCCGGTAGCTCTTCTAATGTAATATCAATGGACTGTCCTTTTTTAACCATATAACTGAGCTTTTGAATTCCAAAGCCATCTCGGTGATGAAGATTTTCCTGATCATAAGGTGGATTCAGGCGACAGGATTCTAAATGATGAGCTTGTGATTGAAAAATGGTGGCTTGTTTCTCAGTTAATAATGAAAAATTTGCTTTGATACCCAGTTTATTTAAAAGACTATTTTCCTGATTGAAAAAAACTTCTAAAATCCAATTGGCAGAGTGATCTTGACAATACCGTATTCCTTCTTTTTGTCGAATTTGTTGATCAAAGGGTCCAAAAACTTCTTGAGCTTTCTGGTGAGAATCATAAAAAACCACTTTATCTTTTAAGCGACCTTGTATTCCCGCTTTTAAACCGATATTTCCTAAATCATACTTAGCCAGTCTCAATCCCAAATGTACATTAGCCAATACAGAAGCGGACGCATTGGATTGAAGAGAATTTTGTTGACTGGAATTACGAATCCAACGGACATGGGAATTGCGAATTTGAAACCCCAATAAATTCATTTGTTGGAGGGAAAAATGAAGATACCCCTGAATGTCCAATTCAACCATCAATGCCAAATGGACATACAAACCGGGGATTTGAGGAAGTGGAACTTGGATGGAACACAAAGGAATCTTAGCTTGCACAAATTGATTTTCAGGAATGAGATACGAACGGATTTCATCTAAACTGATTTTTGAATGAGCTTGATAGCTGACTTTTTTTCCTTTTTCAATCCCTACTTTTTGATTAGATTGAAAGCGAAAACGGACATACGCATCCGGTATTTTTAAGCCCCTAGAATGCCAATCGTATTTAACCGATAAGCCACTTACCTCCATTTGAACAAAAGCCTTAGCTTCCTTCGGAAGTTGCTTTTCCAAACGAGCATATACTCCTGAAGAATCCAATTTCAATTCTCCTTGATACCCTAAAATCTGAATGGGTTTTCGATAAGAAGAAGTCGTTAGTGCAGTTGGTTGAACCCCATTAGAAATGGGTTGAATCTTGGCTTGTGACCAATCAATCTTCGTTTCCCCTGAAAAATCTATTTTTTTGGTTAATTCTAATGGATTAATTTTCTCTAAAAAAGCCTTGTTTTTCTTTTGTTTCCAGATGCGATAATACTGATCCCGACATTTCACAATAGAGCCTACTTTTAGGTGAGAATTTTTAGCTAAATGAAGCGACTGTTCATTTTCATTCCAATCAGATGGCTTTATTTCCTGCACATCCATCTGTTCTTTCCATTCCACTTTTCCTTTGTTTAAATCCACTTTTCTATCGTCTAAATAACGGACCACCTTCTTTAAAATAGCCATCGCTTTATCTTTTTCAACCACCTCTTCCGGATGAAAAAGATGATGTTGATCCACCTCTAATATTCCTAAAGAAATGGCTTTTTCGATATGCTTAGGAAACTGTGATTTATTTTTATCTTTCACCTTTGAACCAGATACTTCTTTTTGAGGTGACCATAGATTCACCAACGTATACGCTAACCATTCTTTATTTAACGGCTTTTCTAAATCCAAACGGATGCCTTCTTCCACTATTTTCCAATCCACCGCCGTTTGAACCACTTGAAACTGAGGATGATCTTTCTGAATATGAAGAAAATAAGGAGAAGCTGTTTTCGTCAATTCAATATGAGATTCTTGCTCCATCGCTTGAAGCCAAGAACCAAGAGTGATGGTTTCCTTTACCTCTTTCTGACAAGCCAATAAAGTCAATCCCAGAAACAAACTTAAAATAATTTTGCTAGACTTGCATACCATTCGCATTTCCTTTTAGACTTGCATCCAAACTTTCATAAGAACTGGTTGTAATCTCTAGAAATTGAATATAAGACTGAATCGTATCCTGCATTTCCAAAAAACGTTTTGAGAATTGCAAAAAACGATTTTGAAACTCGGTTGAAGCTTCCGATTCAAAACTCTGTTGCACCAATAACATCTTTTGCTTGATAGCTTCTAAAGTATCCATCATTTGTTGAGACTGTTGTTTCAATTGATGGCTAGATTCTCGAACATTCACAATTGATATTTGTATGGCCATAAAAACCTCCTATCCTTTCAAAGACTGTGCTTGGGATACCAGATCCTCTTGTACTTGACGATAACTTTGAGTACTTTGCTTAAGAAATTGAATGTAATCATTTAGAATCAATCCGACCTGTTGAATGTCCTTGTGATACTCCAATAAACGATTGGTGAAGGTTTCATTATCCTTACCATGCCAAATATCCTTTAGATTCAATACCGTATTCAATACTTGTTTGCTTTGGTTCTGATATTGTTCTAAATCCTGTTGAAGCCTATTGGCTTGCAGTTCTAATTCTTCCGGTTCAACTTTAATCATAAAAAACTCCTTTCATTTTTTTATTCCCAAAAGAATGAAAACTCCATCAAAAAAAGGAAAACTATTGTTCTCCTTCATGAATTTTTCTAATGATGTCATCAATATGACGACCTCTTTCTTCCGCTTGATCCATTTGAAAAATAAGCTCTGGCGTGCGGCGAATATCCAAACGTTGACTTAATTCCCGACGAATGAATCCTTTTGCTCGATTTAAAGCCTTTAAGCCAGCCTGTGCTCTTTCTTTTTTTCCTAAGAAAACCACATACACATGGGCATAACTATGATCGTTAGAAACCGCCACATCCGTAATGGTCACAAAGCCGACATCCGGATCTTTTAAATTAAATTGAATAATATCCGAGATATTCTTACGGATAATGCCTTCCAATCGTTTCTGTTTGATGGTGTTTGCCATGGCTAAGCATCCACCTCAACTTCTTGATCCTGATAAGCTTCAATCGTATCACCCACTTTGATATCATTGTAGTTTTCAATCGTAATACCACAATCAAAACCGGTCGATACTTCCTTAGCATCGTCTTTGAATCTCTTTAAAGAACCCAATTGAC
The DNA here is from genome assembly GCF_000177375.1 of Bulleidia extructa W1219. Classification (GTDB taxonomy): domain Bacteria; phylum Bacillota_I; class Bacilli_A; order Erysipelotrichales; family Erysipelotrichaceae; genus Bulleidia; species Bulleidia extructa. The sequence goes on along the minus strand of NZ_ADFR01000014.1, from coordinate 17,222 downwards.
CGGTATAGACCACAATACCATCTCGAATCAAACGTACCTTGCACCCGGATACCAATTTACCATCCGTCACCATACAGCCACCAATCGTGCCAACTTTTGAAGCTTTATAGGTTTCACGAACTTCTGCTTGCCCAATGACCACTTCCTCATAAACCGGTTCCAGCATCCCCTTCATAGCTAAAGTCATCTCTTCCGTTGCTTTATAGATAATGTCATACAAGCGAATCGAAACACCGGATTCTTCCGCTTTCTTACGAACATTTGCATCCGGACGAACAGCAAAACCAATGATCATAGCATGAGAGGCACTCGCCAGCATCACATCAGACTCAGTCACTGATCCGGCTGTTGCACGAATGACATTCACCTTAACTCCTTCAACTTCTAATTTTTCTAAAGAAGACTTTACCGCTTCCGCTGATCCTTGCACATCCGCCTTGACAATCACCGGAATTTCTTTGATTTCACCCGACTCAATTTGTTCGGAAAGCTCTTCCAAGCTCATCGCCGATGTCTTACGACGATCACTTTCTTGTTTACGACGCATCCGACGTTCCGCCATAGCACGAGCTTCCTTCTCGTTTTCATAGCTACGGAAAATATCACCTGCTTCAGGAACGGCATTTAAACCGATGATTTCCACCGGTCTAGATGGACCGGCCTTCTTTAAGACATGACCATCTTCGTCCACCATTCGACGCACTTTACCAAAAGCCGTTCCCACAACAATCGGATCTCCTTGGTGTAATGTTCCGTTTTGAACCAATAAAGTGGCAACCGATCCACGTCCCTTATCTAATTTAGCTTCCACGACCGTCCCGGTTGCAATGCGATTCGGATTGGCTTTTAATTCTAAAACATCCGCAACTGTCAAAATCGTCTCTAATAATGTTTCAATCCCCTCTCCATTACGGGCAGAAGTATTCACAAAGATGGTATCACCACCCCATTCTTCCGGCATGATGCCCAACTCAGACAATTCGTTTTTAACCCGATCCGGATTAGCATCCGGCTTATCCATCTTATTGACCGCAATGATCATTGGTACATTAGCCGCCTTGGCATGGTCGATCGCTTCTCTTGTTTGAGGCATCACTCCATCATCTGCCGCCACCACAATGATTGCTACATCGGTAATACCGGCTCCACGAGCTCGCATCGCTGTAAAAGCCTCATGACCTGGTGTATCCAAGAAAGTCAACGGACGTTCATTAACTTTGACTTGATACGCCCCAATAGCTTGAGTGATACCACCCGCTTCACCAGCCGCCACTTTCGTACGGCGAATCGCATCCAATAAAGTTGTTTTACCATGGTCAACATGCCCCATGATCGTAATCACCGGTGGACGAGATTTCAAACTGTCTGCGTCATCCTCTTCTTCATCTTCTAAACTAAATTCATCTTTTTCTTTCACCTTAGTGGCATCGATATCATAACCGATACAAACCAATTGGACCATTTCATCATCCAAGGCAGAGTTGATCGTGACCATCTTGCCTTCTAAAAATAATGCTTTGATGATATCAGAAGCTTGTTTGCCAATCTTATCAGCTAATTCACCAACCGTCATACCGTCTGAATAAGTGATTTCGTGAATTTCCTTCTTGACAATCGGTTTTTCTGCTCGATAATTCTTATTTTTCTTATTGGCATGATGATTCTTTTTTGTATTGTTTTTCTTATTGACTGGCATAAACCCTCTCTTTCTATTTCACTATTTGATTATTGAACGGCTCTTAAGATCTCCTCATAGACACTTTCCTCTATTTTCATTTTAAAAGCTCTTTCCAGTGCTTTATTCTTTTGAGCCAATTTCACAACCGAAGTTTCTTTTTTTAAATAAGCCCCATGGCCATTGGCTCTACCGCTTAGATCCACATGGATTTCTCCCGTTGGCGTTTTTACCACCCTTAATAGCTCTTGTTTTGGAAATTGTTCCCCGGTAACCACACATTTGCGTAAGGGAATTTTTTTCATCATGACTAGTTGTCATCCTCCTCGTTATAGTAATCTTCATATTCATCGTAATCGAAGTCATATTCTTTTTCTTCTTCCGCTTGTTGTTGAGCTTCAATTTCAGCCAACTCTTCTTCTGTATAAATCGGAAGATTATTTTGGGAAGCCAACTTCTTTTTGATCTGTTCTTCCAGTTCTTTATTATTGACCTTGATTTCTTCTTCCTCGTTCTTCTTTTTCTTCCACTTCTTCTTGACTTCCTGCTTCGGAGTTTTATTGTCTACCAATTTTTCAAATACCGATACATAAGTTGCCTTATTCGCTAATTCTTCCAAGTTGGCATGCTTGCTGGATTTCTTTTCTTCCTTCTTTGTCTCAATTGGCTTTTCTTCCACCATGATTTCTTCTTCAACCTTTTCTTCTTCCCTTACTTCAGAACTTGTTTCTTCAATATGATCCACTTCTTCCACTAAGCCATCATCCACGACTTCTTGCATTTCTTCCGGGAAGAACTCTTGTTCCAACTCTTCAGAATTTTCAGCTCTTAATTTCTCTAAAGTTTCAAGACGCTTGCTTTCCGCTAATTTAGCAGCTTCCAAAGCCGCCTTACGAGCCCTTTCTTGAGCTTCTATTTGAAGTTTTTCTTTGCGTTCTTTTGCTTTTTCCATCAAGGCTTCATAATCCACACCGGCTTCTTCTAATTCCGCTCGTGTCTTGATATCAATTTTTCGATTGGTTAACTTCACAGCTAAGCGAGCATTTTTACCACGTTTACCGATGGCTAAACTCAATTGATCTTCTGCCACAATCACCATCAAAGAACCATCTTCATTAGGAATGACCGTCTCAATTTCTGCCGGTGATAACGCATTTTGAACCAATGAAGTAATATCTTCACTCCATTCAAAAATATCTACTTTTTCGCCTTTCAATTCCTTAATGATTTCTTGTACCCGAGAACCGCGAGGACCGATGCAAGCTCCAATCGGATCCACTTCCGGATGGTGACTCAAGACAGCCATCTTCGTTCTTTCACCAGCTTCACGAGCAATAGCTTTGATTTCAACAACCCCTTGGAAAATTTCGGGAACTTCCGCTTCAAATAAACGACGTACCAACATTGCAGTGCCACGTGACACTAAGACTTGTGCTCCTTTACCTTCTTTGTTGACTTCGGTAATCACCACTTTGATTCGTTGATTTTCCCTTAGTCTTTCATTAGGAATCTGTTCTCCACTTAACATCAGTGCTGTCGTTTTTCCTAAATTGACTAAAGTAAATTTATCTTTAATGCTTTCAATCGTACCGAAGACCATTTCATTCAATTGACCAATGTATTCGTTATACACCGCTTCTTTTTCAGCCTCCCGAATTTTTTGTCGCATAACATTTTTCGCCAACATAGCGGCGGCACGAGTCATGGATTCAATTTCAACCGGACGACGAACGGTATCTCCCACTTGAGCATTCTTATCCAATTGACGAGCCTGTTCTAAAGACATTTCCAACTCATCATCTTCCACCTCGGTGACAACAACATAATTTTGAAACAAATCAATTGATTTCTTCTTTTCATTGATTTCCGCCACCACATCAATATCTGGCAATTCCTCATTTTTCTTATATGCCTTTGCCATCGCTTCTTTTAAGGCTTCTAAGATCACACTTTGAGGAATGCTTCTTTCTTCCTCGACATCGGTTAAAGCAGCGAGCCATTTTTTGTAATCTAATTTCATTTTCTTTTCTCCTAAAATTTTACTGCATAGCGTAAAAACGCAATATTTTCTTCGTTCAACTTCACTTTCTTTAAAACGGCTTTTTCACGATAATGAAGTTCATATCCTTCTTGAGTGGGGACTAAATAACCCTCTAAACTTTGATGGTGATTCATTGCTTCTTTAAATTCCACATGGACATAGGATTCATCTTGGATGGAATGAATATCTTGAATCTCTCTTTCTGCTCCAGGAGAGCATACCTCTAAGGTATATCCTTCTAACATCAGATCATTTTCATCCAACATATCGGAAATACATTCGCTGGCTTTTGCACAAGCCTCCAAGTCCGTTTCACCTTGCAAATTGTGGACACTGATTTGAAGCGTCCTTTCCTTTGAAATCCATGTTACTTCTTCCACTTCAAATCCCTGCTTTTTTAAAGCCGGAACGACTAAAGCTTTGATTTCATCTATTCGATTCATACTCCTCCATACATAACAGAAGGAGTGCCTAAGCACTCCTTCTACTTCAACAGATTCAGTTTACCTATTTTCCGACTAAATAGCAAGCTTTTTAATGACTAGTTTCTCCATAAACCGTCAAATCCGTCAATCCAAATAAGTTCACAAATGTAAATTCAAAACTTTGACGACCGACGCCATCATAGACCATCTTGAATTTTGGACCAAAATCTTCTATATCAAGATTTAAGCCATCTAAAACGCGATAAAAGAAATGACACATTTTTTTAAATACATTAAAATCCAACAAATGGAATTGGTCATCACTGGTTTTTAAACTGGCTCCTTTACCAAGATTCAATCGAATCGTCATCTCATCACTAATGGAACCACGAATAGAAATTAAGAAATCCTCTTGATCCACTTTCACTTCATAATACCCACCAAAGAAGGTTCCTAACGATTCCATGATTCCTTCCATAAGGGTCGTAAAAGCATTGATGTCTTCCCATAAACCAACCGTCTCGTATAACCACGGGATGGCCTTATTTTGATACGAAGGATAGTTCGAAAGAGCGAGTGTCTTACGATTATAACCAAGAATGGTATTACTTTCAAAATGATCATCCATGAAAGCATATAAACGAGTATCTCTTTCTTCCTTTTTCAGAATCATAAAATCGTGACACGACGTACTGGAACTAATGTAACTTTCCATTTCCGAGCGCCAATTAGAAACAAATTGGTTGACTTCCAACTCATTTCCTCCCGTATAGGTAGAAGTATATCTTCCTAAATCAAGGACGAAAGATATTTCCAAACCGGCGTAATGAATATGTACTGACCAGTCTGAAGTGGTATTGATGAGTTGAATGGAATCCCATCGAATATTTTTTTGACCTAAGAAATCGCTTAATTGATTGACTCGTTTGTCCAGCTGTTCTTGGCCGAATTTATTCTTACTAAACACATCAAATAAACCCATCTTTTCCGCCTCCTTTTTCTTCTATACGCTTCACTACTACTATTCTACCATTGAATCACCGTAAAATTCAGTGAAAATCTTATGAATTTTATGTAAAAGCCGATATAAAAGACTCAATTTCTTTTTTCAACAGAAATCAAGTCTTCTCTTAGCTGGTTAACCTTTCAAATCTTCACTAACTTTTTCTACCTTTAAACCGGATAAGAAACGATTCTTTTCTCTTTGATCCTCCAGTTGTCTCTTTAGAACATCAATATTCGATTTATTGTATTCCAATTCATCCTTCATTTCATTAAATAATTCCGCGTAAGAGGATAAACGCAAGTGCATTTCTGTTCGTGCGTTGATCGCTTGATTATTTTCTTCACGAATCTGATCCATTTCACTGGTCATATCATTTAATTGCTTATTTTGTTTCACCGTCTTATCGGTTAATTCTTCAATGCTCTTACTCAAAGAGAAAATTTCCGTTTCCAATAGTTTATTGGTCTTTTGAAGATGCTCATACGCTTCAGCAGAACGAGAATGACTCGCTTCATTTTTAGCCTCTTCCAATTCCTGAACCATTTTTTCTTTTAGTTCATTCACTTCTTTCAAATCTTTCGACAACTTATGATTTTCTTTTTGAAGTTTCTCTACATCTTCTAATAGCTTTTCAGAACCGCCCATTTGTTTCTTGTATTCTTCCAATTCCTTCTGCAAAGCTTCATTTTCAAGGCGGTATTTTTCTATTTGTTGATCATCACCTTGACCATCTTGATTCATCTTTTCTTTCGCTTTTGTCAATAACGATTCATAGCTCTTACAACGCTTATTCGCTTCTTCCAAATTTTTTTGAAGTTCATCTACTTTACCGGTTAACTCTTCTACTTCTTTTTGATTCGTATCCGGATCTGATTCCAATGCTTTCTTCAATTTTTCTTCCAATGCTTTATTTTCTTCTTCTAAACGATTTTTATCATTAAACAAATCTTTGGTTTGAAGTTCAAAGCTATCTTTTTGAAATTCTAATTCTTTTAATAACTCCGCCACAAAATTTTTAACCGTTTGCTTAGAATAACCTTGGTTAAAATACACACTTTCTAATTGCGAGTCCAAATAGGCTATTGAACTTCTATTTTGATTATCAGTACTCATGTTCCTTCTCCTTTATCTGTTCACCTTTTTTAAATGATTGAGCAACTCCTTGATTCAGTTCAAGCACGTGTTTAGCCTGCTTCACTTTTTTGCCAATACGCCAAGCGGGTAAGGTTTCCCAATCCAACACTTTCATAGTTTGATCCAGATACACCACATCAATCGTAAAGCGCATAAAATTGGTGTGTACCCTAGATACATTAGGAAAGAATAATCCGCCTTCCAAGCTCTTATCAAACATCAGTCCTTTTAATCTCAACCAAAATGTATCCGCTACTCGAACCGGTATTTCTGTTCGATCACTTAGAATCAACACTTTTTGATTCATCACTAACTACCCAAGGCTTTCATAATCCCCGGAACCGCCGGTCCTAATAGGATGATAAAAATCACCGGAAAGATAAATATCAACATCGGGATTAAAATTTTGGTGGACAGTTTTTGTGCTTTTTCTTCAATTTTATTCTTGTAGGCCAATCGAACATTACGCGATTGTGCATTCAGAATATTTTTTAAAGAAATCCCCATTTCATCGGCTTGTAAAACAGCCGCCGTAAATGTAGTCATTTGTGAGGAAGTCACTCTTTGGCATAAGCTCATTAAAGCCTGTTTACGAGTACTTCCTAGTGAAATATCTCTTTGTACGACCTTAAATTCATCACTCAATTCCCCTTTATATTCATGACAAACGTATTGAATCGCTTGGTCAAAACCCAAACCGGCTTCTACACAAACCGACAACAAATCCAAGAAACCGGGTAATTGTTTTTCCAATAAATTTTGTCTTCTCGTAACCCGACTTGCCAAAACAAAGCGAGAGATGATATAGCCTGAAAGAATTCCTCCCAATGCACTCATCATAACAGAAAAGCCAAAATATAGATGATAAGGGCCAATGTAAATATAGGTGAAAATCATACAGACCGCAATCACTAAAATACGAATGGTCAAATACGTTTGTGCTTTAATCCGCAATCCCGCCTGGAGCAATTGAAGGTTTAATTTATCTTGATCCTTTTGAGCAATCGGGAAAACTCTACCAATAAAAAGTGATAAACGCTCAATCCCTGGGAAAATAACACGACTATAAAAAGATTTATTTTCAAAATCCATGTCATCCGAATTGCGTCTAAGGCTATTTTCCGTTTCCGCAATGTCCTTTAACTGAAGTCTTAAATGAGTTCTTTCATTCACAAATTTGACCAAAATCATCGAATACACAAATAAGCCGGTGCTGACGGAAATCAACAAGATTAATAAATTCTGACTCATACACGCCCCACTTTCTAATATTTGATATTCACGATCTTTTGAATCAATAGGAATCCGGTTGTTTCTAGAATAACAGAAACCACCAACATCACTTTACCAATAGAAGTTTTAAAAAAGGAATTCATATAATTAGGACTGATCCAAGTCAAAATTATAAGCAAAAAGACCGGTAATAAGCCAATTAACATTCCCGAATATCTTCCCTGTGTTGTCAAAACACGGATTTGATTTCGGATGTTGATACGATCATTAATGGTTTCCGTTACTTTCTCTACAATTTCTGCTAAATTACCACCCGAGCGTTGTTGAATGGTCACCGCCGAGTTGATCATCTCCAATTCCGCTGAATTAGTTCTTGAAGCTAATTCGCCAAGCGATTCTTCCAATTTTCGACCATAATTCACTTCACGAATCACCCGTTTTAATTCTTCTGAAATAGGATTTGGTAAATCTTCCGATACCCGTGCTAAAGCATGACGGAATGTAAATCCCGAACGAAGACAGTTACCGATAATAACTAACGCTTCCGGTAATTGTTTATTAAACAAAGCCAATCTTTTCTTTTTTGCTATTTCCGCCATTAACGGAAAAAGCAAAAGACCAACAATGAAAAACAAAACCATTGTTGATAGACCTAGATTTAAAATGAATGTAATCAATGGCAAAATCAAGGCCGTTGCACCCCAAAGCAGAATAAATTCTTCCGGTTTTAACGGTAAACCGGTTGTCAATAAATAACGACGCAAGTTTTCTGAAATGTTGATGAAGGACAATATGCGAACAATGAAATCATCATCCTCTTCTTTCTCTTCTCCATCATACATTTTTCGAAGCTGGTATTTGACATTTTTCGTTCCATAACGATATTCAAACAGCAATAAATAAATCATGGCGTACATGAATAAACCAAAAGTCAACACCAATAAAATAAGAAAAACGAACTGCAAACTCATGGCCTACCTCCTGTGGTATTGAACCAATGATCATTGATAGCCACTCCTTCATCCATGATTCGTTGTAAAATCTTTGGTCGAATACCTGTTGGTACGTAAGAGCCATGAATATGACCATTACTATCAAACCCTTCTTGTTTGAACGTGAAAATATCTTGCAATAAAATGGTATCCTCTTCCATTCCCACTACTTCCGATATCGCCATAATCTTTCTGGTTCCATCTCTTAAACGGCTTTGATGAACTAAGATATTAAAAGCAGAGGCAATTTGTTCCCGAATCGCCCGAGAAGGTAATCCCATTCCCGCCATTAACACCATCGTTTCCAAACGAGACAATAAATCCCGTGACGTATTCGCATGGGCGGTCGTCAAAGAACCATCGTGTCCGGTATTCATCGCTTGTAACATATCTAAAGCTTCACCAGAACGCACTTCCCCGACCACGATACGATCCGGTCTCATACGCAAGGCATTCTTAACCAAATCACGAATCGCAATTTCGCCTCTTCCTTCCACGTTGGCCGGTCTAGCTTCCAAAATAACTTTATGAGGCTGTTTCAATTGCAATTCCGCCGCATCTTCAATGGTCACAATGCGCTCGTTTTCCGGAATAAAACCCGATAGAGTATTTAACAACGTGGTTTTACCGCTACCTGTTCCACCAAAAACAATGATATTGGCTTTTCCCTTAACACAAGCTTCCAAGAAAGCTGCCATTTGATACGATAAGGAATTAAAACGAATCAAATCACTCACTTCAAACCCTTTTTTAGAGAATTTACGAATGGTGATAGATGGACCAACTAATGAAACCGGAGGAATAATCGCATTGACACGAGAACCATCCGGCAAACGAGCATCCACCATCGGAGTACTTTCATCACAACGTCTTCCCAAAGGAGAAATAATCCGATCAATGACCGTCAAAACAGCTCCACTATCTTTAAACTTAACATCACTCAAGCTAATTTTACCTTGACGTTCCACATACACTTGTTCAGGCCCGTTGACCATGATTTCCGTTACATCCGGATCCTTTAACAGTCGCTCTAAAGGTCCTAAGCCAATCGTCTCATCAAATATCTCTTCCACCAACCGATTTCGAATCGGACGGCTGATATCACTACCTAAACTTTCAACAATCGACTTTACCAAATCATACACTTCATCTTTTTGCGAAGCACTGATACTAACTCCATAGTTGATTCGATCTAATAGCTCAAGATGAACTTTTTCTTTGAAAGCATCAAATTCATCACCATTGCGAATCATCGCTTCCTCATTATTCATCATGGAGTTCAATCGTGAAGAAAGCTTCGTCGCACTAGCCTGCTCTAACCGTTCTTGAACCGATAACATTATTTTCTGCCTCCAAATTTAAAGGCCGACTTTTTCTTCGTCTTATCATTACGGTTAAGTTCAACTTTTCTAGAAATACGGTATGAAAAACGATCTACCGCTTCTGAAATAGCTGATTTTTCATTGAAAAGAACGATCGGTTCTCCTTGATTTAAAGCTTTTGTAGCATCTAGATACCCATCTGGAATGGAAGCTTCCACTTTCAAGCCCATTACTTTTTCAACATCTTTCAAGCTAATATCACCCTTAAATTCACGAGAAACAATCAATTTTACCTTTCCCTTTAAATTTAAGGAATCCAAAATCAATAAACTCTTCTTGGCATTCTTCAACGCCGCAATATCCAAAGAAGTCATAAATAAAACCGTATTAGACATTTCCAACATCAATAAATTAATGTCTGAAAATTCCGGTGATACATCCACAATCACATAATCGTAATGAGCTCTTAACAAGTTGATCACCGGCTCCAATTGTTCTCCCGAAATATCACTAGCGTATTCAGGACTGGATGGCGAACCCAATAATTTCACCCCTGAATGATGACTTACAAAAAAGCGTCGAATGGTATCAATCGTTGGAACTCGTTGTTCTTGAAGCATATCCGTCACCGTTTCTTTCACTTCAACCCCCAAGAACATATGAGCATCCCCAAAACGCATATCAAAGTCCAAAATGCAGACCTTTAGCTTTTGTTTGGCTAAAGAAACTGCTAAATTTGTTGCCAACGTCGTTTTACCAATGCCACCTTTCGTTCCGAAAACCGTTATCATTTCCGCTTTTCTTGGCGCACCGGATTTTTCCAAAATCAAATCAATTCTTGATTTGGAATTTGAATAAATGCGCTTGATCGCATCACAAGTTTCATTATGATCGGTCGGAATCGGACAGATAAAACCTGAAGTTCCGGCATTTAATACCTGTCTAGCCACTGATTCATCCGTCAAATCCGACATAACAATCGTGACAATATTCGGAAACATCGTATAAATTTGACCAGCTATTTTATAGGCCCATTCCGAAGCGGCTCCATAAACCAAAACCAAATCCGGTTGAATCTTCGCTACATCATCTCCCGCTACCGGTAAGTTTAAGGAGTGATATACCACTTCAATTTCCTGATCTTCCACCAAGTGATCTTCAATTAATTTAATTTCCTGTTGGGAAGCTCCATATACAATTGTTCTTAATGACATTTTTTCCTCCAATACCCTATCTTAATCAGAAACGTACTCACTCTTACTAGATGATGAATTGTCTCCTGGCGTTCTCAAACTCAAAGACAATGTACCAGCCTTAGAACCATTCATTAACTTCACACAATCTTCAGGACTTAATTCAACTGTTACAGTTGAATAAGATTTTCCTTCCGAACCAGACTTATTGACACCAACTGAATAGTCATTTCCTAACGCCAGAATCTTAACATTCGACAAAATCGTTTTAGAAACAAAATTACTGTCTTTTGCACGCGTCAAAATGATGTCCACGCGATCCCCACCACGTAACAGTGAAGAAATACCGGTACTATATTCAACCGGGAAACTGATCGCTCTTTTTCCCTTTGCAATGACATAAGTTAAACCACCGTTTTTTTCCGGTTCTCCTTCTTTATACACATTTTCTTTAGAAATAACGCTATTCTTTAAGATATCTACTTTGGCCATTTTTCCCAAAAGTTCATCTTTATTTTTAGCCGCACCTTCTACCACCAAGTTCCCCGGTACTTTTTTATATTCCAACATATCCTCTGTGATCTGTTGATTTGCTTTGATGTTCTTACTCGCCACATAAACTGCTGTGCTTTGAGCTCCTCTTCCAGCCGATGAACTAATCAGGAACAAAGCGAGAAACACCATGGTTAAGGCTCCTGAGATAGCCGCAATAAATTTGATTTTTTTCATTATATTTCCTTCCTTCTTTTATTAATAATGATTTCCATAATTATATCGATCCAAAGTTGCTGATTTTTCTACTGACAAATTTCCTTTGCCTTTGCTGACATAGGTAGCACTTTGTGCCCCCGGAACGTACGGGCGATACACAACCGCATCACCGCCACCATTCCATCGATGTCCACTTCCTGCAATACCACTTCTAATTAAAACCGTATCAAAGTTCCTTCCTAAAAAATTCAGAGCTCTTAATGTTGTCGTTTGATACGTATCAATCAAAAGAATATAAATCCTATATCTCCTATAGTAGCGAGGGTCTGCCGGTTTGCCGTTGTCATCGTACGGGTGCTCTTCAACATAAGTAATTCTAATCTCACCTTCAAACCCATTCAAGCGAGCGTATTTCACCATTTCTTGGGATATTTCTCGAGCAGGGTCCTTTCCATGCAAAACATGAATTAAGGTTGACTCTGCATATTTCGTAAACCGTAAATCTCTCATAACTTGAACTATTTCATACATCCTATTCTTTTTGAGGTACATCATCCCGACATCAACAGCCAAGGAAATCATCCCCAATAAGACAGTTAGAAATAATGCAAAAATCACAATATAGGAACCTTTTTCCTCTTTGATCCATTTCCTGATGTTCATCTTCATTATTCAGTCCTCTCAGATAATAGTCTATATCGATTGAGTTGTTTTCTAAGAACAATGCCCCTTTCTCCATTTTGATTAAAGAAATATAGACCAAGTGGCGTTAAGGCTCTAACACGATACTCTATCGTCGCTTGAATATTCATACTCATTTTTGTATCTTTCGTTATTGATTCCTTATCCCCACGCAAAAAAGTTTTACCGAATTTTTCTTTATAAAAAGTGAATTTTCCATTACTAACCGTTAAATCATTCGGATTTACCATTCGAATGGAAGAAACGAGCCTTCTTTTAATCAGTTCATTATCACTCAGTCCGGCTTCTCCTTGTTTTCGTCTAACCGAACCGTCCCATTCGAAAAAGAAATTCCAGCTGACATGTTGATACCCATAATCAAAAGCAACCATTTGATATCCTATCCATCCGATATCCACTACCGCAAAAACCACTGCAAAAAACATCACAGCCGTTAAAGCAAACTCAACCATGGCTTGTCCACATTCAGTTTTTCCTATTTTTTTCCAAATTTTTTTCAAGGCTTAACACCTACTTTCGCAATAAAACGGGTAGAAGCACTGACTGAATCTCTTCCCAATACCACCCTTGATAATGGCAAAATAACATCAACATTGTACTGTACATTCACCACTAACTCTTTATACCGATAATTTTTTTCTTTTTCATGGATATGACCCGGTTTACAATAACCAGTTTCGTCCGCATCCTTCAGCCAACATCCTCTCAAGGTATACTTAGCTGATATTGGTGTTTGTCCTGAAATTGTCACATTCAATCGTTTAACATCTAAACGATCCTTAAAATTTTCTTTGACCCTCTCGATAACAGAATTCTCGTCCTGACTTACCCCTTCAATTTGCATGACAAACGTTCTTGATATTTCTCCCGCCACATTATTCAGTACCATCTTGGCATCAACAATACGAACCACATCAAATACCACGGACAATACTGTTATTAAAATAGGCAACACCAACGCAAACTCAATAAAACTCTGACCATCTTCTCTTTTTAAAAATCGGGTTATCTTCTTTAATAACACATTATCCTCCTTTTCTAAAATAGTGGGGTATAGCTTTGACACCATACCCCCTTTTACCAGCTCCAAAAAACGATGCCTTATGGTCGTTGTAAAGCATTAGTAATTGCTTGGAATGTATTTGCGATTCCGCCTTGCATAGCTTGTAAAGCCACAATCAATACAACTGCAATCAAAGCGATAATCAAACCATATTCAACCATTCCTTGTCCACTTTCTTCTTCTGTGAACCAATTCATAAAATTCTTCATGCCTTTTTCTCCTTTCTTTATTTTTTTATTACAAATCTTTTCAGATTTATAACCAATCTTAACGACCAACTAAAGCATTCAGTAAAATCGGTCTAATCCGTACCTCATAGAGGTTTACAATAGAACCGGCTGTAGCCCCAATCACTAACAATAAAGCAACAACCAGAATCCCAATCAATAAGCCATATTCCGTCATGGCTTGTCCATCTTCACTTTTCCATTCTTCAATACTCATATCAAAACCCTTTCAAACAAACCCAACAACATCCCCAGCATAATAAAAGCAGCCATAGGATACAGAGAATATAATGTGATTTTTTTCAAACCAAGACCAATTAAAATATAAGCCATCATAAAACCAGCCATACCCAATAGAAAAATCTGAAAACCGGCTAAATTACCGACAACCAACGAAGCAGCCATCATCAATTTCAAATCACCGGCCCCCATCACAAATTGTTTACCCGTTAATTTTTGAAAGCCGACCATAATGATCATAAATAGGATAAACAATACAACAGGTGCGATGAGAGCTACTCCAAGTCCTTGAAGTCCTTTCGTGACAAGTGAATAAATAAAACCAATCGCCGAAAGAATCATCACCAATTCATTTGGAATAATTCTTGCTCTAAAATCAATCATCGAAATCACAGCCGCAAATAATTCAAACACAAGAAAGAAAGAAAGAAAGATGAACGACATCAAACTTTTCTAATGCAAAATAAGTTGCCACCAACGATACCAAGCCAACAGCATACCAGCAATATGGATTTAATTCTTTGATTTCTAGTGACTTTTTACGTCTTTTCTTTTTTTCTTGTAAGACCCAATCTGCTATTTTAGGAGCTAAGAAAAAATAAATCACGGCAACCAAAACAGATAGAATCACATGTGAAACCGATATTCTCAAGAATATCCCTCCCTCTTGTACTTTTATATATGTCCTATAGTTAGCAATGACTTACCAATCTCATCTTGCTTCCCGACTCTATTCTATTTCACAGATAATTTCTATGTCAACCTTTTTCCCCATTTTTCTTTGAAAACCCTTTGAAAATCGAGTAAAATAGGGATTAATGATCCATTTTCACTTTAAGACCATTGTTTTTTCATCCATAGAAATACCGGCATAGCTCTTTATTTTTCCGTTAGTCTTCAAAGAATACGCTACTTTTCCTTTATTTTTGATTTTAAGAATGTATTTTTTCGCAAACACTTCACCTTTTTCATCGTTAATCACCATATTCTTAACCGAATCCGGTTTCATGTACTTACTGAAATTCAATTCGATACCATCATCCTTTCTGATTCCATTTGATAATGTCGGCGTTTCTTTGGAAATCAAACCGATATTAATGTCATCATGTTGTGGTGGTACTTTAATCCATCCGCTGGTGTAATTTTCATACCCCGGTTTTTGGCAACGCACTTGCCAATTTCCTTCCGGCACATTCCAACCATATTTACCATCCGCTTTTGTAATTTGGTTATTCTCTTGTCCAAACTTAGCCGACTCCCAAAAAACCGGAGTACCATTGACTAAATCTTGATGATAAATAGAAACAACCGCCCCTTCAATTCGATTAGAAGTCACCGCCTCATACACATAGCCACTTGGATCTCTGATGATCTTTGGCAAATTCACGAGAAATTCTATACCAGTTGCAAAATCTATTCCATCTAAAATTTTTTCTAATGCAAAACTAAATAGTCCCATGGTGATGGCGTTTGCTAAACCTTGTGTGGGATTGAAAAGAGAATATATATTAAAACTGGCAACAAGTGATTTTCTAATAAGCAGATTTCCATACTTTTTCAAATCAGCTTTGTTATTGTTTTCAATAGCCGCTAAAACTCTAAACATATAGTAATAACAGGTATAGACATCTATGGTATTTGTGATCGTATCAAATACAAATCCTAAGTCAGCGTTTAATTCACCTAATCCGATGGAAAGCATATTCATGGCAATGTTGCTGACTACTTCAATATTTGGATTTTTTTCAATGGTGATGCCATTCATCTTCTTAAATTTGGAAACACTGGATTTGATATAACTAGCAAGCGAATGTTTATACTCAGCTAATATAGAGTCATATTCCACTTCTGAAGATGAAATCAGTTTGTCGTATGTTTGTGCTAAAGCCAACAAAGACGAAGAGGTTTTATTTTTATCAATTTTACGACTGAACCCCGGTTTGATGTCATCTTTTTTAATTTTTAAAGTCTCACTGAAATAGTTTTTAGACATTCTTGCAACCGACTTGTCTAACTTTTCATTTTTCTTTAAATCAAGATCAATTTTATCATCATTCTCCGTCTTTAGTTGATCTTTTCTAATCACGGTTGGCCAAATAGAAGAAGGCAGTTTTAAAGGATCAGATGGAACAAATGGATACTTATTAACCCATTCTCCGGTCTTTTTATCCTTAAACATCTGTATCATGGCCTTCTTACCTTCGATGTAACCGTTTAGGAAAACAGCTCCGATATTTTTATCATTTTTATACTTGATTTTAAATGTCAATGGTCTGTTATACCAAGCCGTAACATAAGAAATATCATTTTTCAACAAATCAACAGAATGATAGTCATTTCCAGCTTCCAAATGATGGTTAGAATAAATCATTTCAAATTTCTCTAATTCAGGATGATTTGGATCAAACACAACCTTCTTCAAGACCCATTTATTCGTTTCATTTAGATTCACTTTGATTGTATGACTACCAAAAGTATTGAAATTATGGTGAAGAGAATACTTATAAAACCCTTTATGATCTGTCTTGACTTCTCCCTGTAATTTCTCATCTATAAAGATTTTAACAACAGCATCAGCTTTAGAATAACCCTGAATTTCAAATGTTTTTTCAGAAGTAAAAGAAGGTGTTTCACACGTAATGCCAGCCTCGCTTGAAGAAATATAACCAATTAAATCATCCATTTTTTTATCAGAATCACTATAACTAAATGACGCAAAGGCTTTTGCTTGAATTCCATTAAATGGTTTCAATAAAAAGGAAATTGTGCCGTGATTTTCTGTAACAGGAATGGATAACAAGTGATCTATCATAGAAATATTTGTCAGTTTCTGACCATTCATCTTAATAGAAGAGTAGACCATTCTAGTATTATTATCCAATCTCATTCGAATCATCTTATTTTTCAATGCGGCAAACTTATTAGAATCCACTTCATATTGAATACTACAGTTATAATATCCTTCAGGCGTTATTCCATCCACCTTGAATCTGCTGGATTTTTCATTCAAAATACCGGCATTCATTTTATGTTCTCCAATAATCAATTTATAAGGAATATTCTTTTTAAAAAC
Organism: Bulleidia extructa W1219; assembly: GCF_000177375.1. GTDB lineage: Bacteria > Bacillota_I > Bacilli_A > Erysipelotrichales > Erysipelotrichaceae > Bulleidia > Bulleidia extructa. The sequence goes on along the minus strand of NZ_ADFR01000014.1, from coordinate 185 downwards.
ATGTTCCAAACAAACATAATTTAATGGGAATTCAAGTTCTAAAGAAGAACAATTTTCAAAAGAGTTATCAGCAATTAATGTAATATTTTTATTTAATGTCAAGGTCTTCAAATTTTCACTATTCGCAAACGCTCGTTCACCAATCTCTTTGACACTCTCCGGTATCACCATCTTATAACTGCTTG
>NZ_ADFR01000015.1 GCF_000177375.1 Bulleidia extructa W1219 | reverse complement strand
GCAAAGAAGGAAGGATATTTAGCTACAGATGACGCTTCTTTAGTGGAATATTATAGTGATGTGCCTGTTAAGATTGTAGAAGGCAGTCCAAGCAATTTTAAAATAACAACACCGGATGATTTGCGATAATCATCCTTTTTTTTTGGGGAAAATCTTTTTTGAGGGAATATAAAGATATGAAATGCTTAAGGTGCGGAAATGAAGATCCCGGTTATTTTTATCATGGAAAAAGAGGGCGTTATTGTCGAAAATGTGTTTCATTTTTAGAGGAAGAAAAGCTAGAGTGGAAATTATCAAAAGAAGATTGTGATGAATATTGTCTGAGCTATCCATTATCCTTGAAGCAACAAGAAATTTCTCATCAATGTGCTGTTGAGATTGAACATCGAGATGTGCTATTACGTTGTGTTTGTGGAGCAGGGAAAACAGAAATGGTGTTGGAAACGATCGCACAACAACTAAAGAAAGGAAAAGTGGTGGGCTTTGCGATTCCAAGAAGAGAGGTGGTTTTGGAATTAAAGGAAAGGCTGGCTATGATTTTTCAAGAAGCGAAAGTGATTGCGGTTTGTGCGGGTTATACCACAGAAACGAAAGGAGATATTGTGGTTTGCACAACGCATCAGTTATATCGGTATCCACATACTTTTGATGTCTTGATTTTAGATGAGCCTGATGCCTTTCCCTTTAAAAACAATCCGGTTTTATGGGGCTTTGCTCAAAGAGCCTGCTTCGGTCACATGATTTTTTTAAGTGCAACACCCAATGATATTATTTTGAAGCGGAAAAAGTTAAAAATTCTTCGTTTGGATCAAAGACCTCATGGGTATCCTTTGGTGGTTCCTTATTTAAAATATGGTTCAAAAGCAATACAGTTTTTCCGTTTGTGTGTTTGGTTAAAGAAAAGGCGGAGGATTCCATGTATGGTTTTTCTGCCGACAATCGTTTTGGCAAATTGGTTTTATCGCATTTTTCGTCTTTTTTATCCGTGTGAAATAGTCACAAGTGAAAGTAAAAATAAAGAAGAGGTATTAACTTCTTTTCGAAAAGGAAAATGTCATCTTTTATTTTGTACTACCGTGATGGAAAGGGGAATCACCATTGAAGGAGTCGATGTCTGTGTTTGGCAAGCGCAACATATCGTCTTTGATCAGGCAAGTTTAATTCAAATAGCCGGTCGTGTGGGAAGAAAAATGAATCATCCAAGTGGAGATGTGTTGTTTCTATGCATGGAAAGATCCAAAGTGGTGGAAAAAGCGATTCAATCTATACAGGAGTCGAATGCGTTGTCTGCTTTGTGATCGAAGAAAGAACGCTTCTCTATGGGAGTTGTTTTTTTCAGAAGATCCTTTGTGTTTGGAATGTCGAAGAGGCTTATCAAAGAAATCAATTGGTTTCCGGTTTCATGGTGTTTGGTTGCGTTCGGATTATGTGTATGATGTGGCTTTTTCTCGTCTGTTGAAACAATTTAAGGAACAAAAGGATGAAGCGTTGAAAACCGTTTTTCTCTATGGCTTAAAAAGAAAGATTTGGTGGCGTTATCGAGGATACACAATCGTTTTTATGCCTTCTCGAAAACAGAAAATTCAAGAAAGGGGTTTTTTCCCGTTGAGAGAAATTTTTGCGGATATCCCTTTGGAACAAAAAGAACTGTTTCAAAAAAATGATGCGATGGATCAAAAAAACCTAAGTGTTAAACAACGTTTAAATGTTGGAAAGTTCATTTCTTTAATTCCGGACGTTTCTCTTCCAAAACGGATTTTATTAGTAGACGATACCATTACTACAGGAGCCACTTTAGAGGCAGCGTTGAATTTATTGCAAGATAAGAAAGTGAAGATTCAAATTTATTGTGTTTCGGTGAATCAAAGTTGGTTATTTTGAAGGAATAATAAAGTTGGTTCGATTGCCTTTTAGGGTGTATTTCCTTATAATTAGCCTGAGTTATTATGCGAGGAAAAGTAAATTATGGCGAATTTTTTAACAAGACTTTTTAATGAAGATGCAAGAAAACTGGCTAAATTAGAAAAACAGATTCAGCCGATTTTGGCATTGGAAGAAGAATATGCACAACTAAGCGATGAACAATTGCAACATAAAACCGTTGAGTTTAAAGAGCGTTTAGAAAATGGGGAAAGCTTAGATGATATTTATGTCGAAGCTTTCGCTACGGCAAGAGAGGCTTGTAAGCGGGTGATTGGAGAATTTCCATATCCGGTTCAGCTAATTGGAGCAACCGTTATGCAACAAGGCGATATTGCGGAAATGAAAACCGGGGAAGGAAAAACCTTAACTTCTGTAATGGCGGTATATTTAAACGCTTTGGAAGGAAAAGGGGTTCATGTGGTGACGGTCAATGAATACTTAAGCCAACGTGACTCGGAATGGATGGGACAGATTCACCGTTTTCTGGGATTAAGTGTCGGTTTGAATCTTCGCCAGTTAACACCATCTGAAAAAAGAGCGGCCTACGCTTGTGATATTACTTATACCACTAATTCAGAATTAGGCTTTGACTATTTAAGAGACAATATGGTAACAGAATTAAATGACCGTGTTTTAAGAGGCTTAAATTTTGCGATTGTCGATGAAGTAGACTCTATTTTGATTGATGAATCCAGAACGCCATTAATTATCTCTGGTGGCAAGAAACAAACGGCAAACCTATACTTACAAGCTGACCGTTTTGTGAAGTCTTTACATAAAGATGAAGACTATGAATTAGATGTTAAATCAAAGACAGTTCAATTGACAGAATTTGGTGTGCATAAGGCGGAAAAAGCGTTTAAGATTGATAATTTGTACAACTTGGCTTATACACAATTGTTGCATCATATTAACCAAGCTTTAAAAGCGAACTATATTATGATTTGTGATATTGATTACTTAGTGGACACAGAAAATGATGAGATTGTGATTGTTGATCCAAATACAGGACGTTTGATGCCGGGTCGTCAATGGTCGGATGGATTACATCAGGCGGTAGAAGCTAAAGAGGGAATTTCTATTAAGCAGGAAACAACTACTTTAGCTACTATCACATATCAGAATTTCTTCCGTTTATATAACAAGTTAGCCGGTATGACCGGTACTGCTAAGACGGAAGAAGAAGAATTCTTGGAAATTTACAATATGTATGTGGTGGAAGTTCCTACCAATCGTCCGGTTATTCGGGTGGATTATCCGGATGCAGTTTATGGAACTAAGAAGGCAAAATTTTCAGCTTTGGTAGATGAAGTGGTGGAACGTCATGAGATAGGGCAACCTGTTTTAGTGGGTACGATTGCAGTAGAAACTTCAGAATTGATTTCAAAATATTTGAAAGAGCGCCATATTCACCACGAAGTTTTAAATGCAAAGAATCATCAACGAGAAGCGGAAATTATCGCTAAGGCAGGACAAATCGGTTCGGTTACGATTGCGACCAATATGGCGGGTCGTGGTACCGATATTAAGCTTGGAGAAGGGGTTCGTGAATTAGGTGGTTTATGTGTTCTCGGCTCTGAAAGACACGAATCTCGTCGTATTGATAACCAGTTACGTGGTCGTTCTGGTCGTCAGGGTGATCCGGGAATGTCTCGTTTTTATATCTCTGTACAGGATGATTTGATGATACGATTCGCTCCAGAACGATTTGAATCTCTGTTCGCATCTTTAGGGGATACAGCGATCGAATCCAAAGTGGCTACTCGTTCGATTTCTTCCGCACAAAAACGGGTGGAGGGAGTTAACTATGATGCTCGTAAACAACTTCTTCAATATGATGACGTTATGCGTCAACAACGTGAAACAATGTATGAACAGCGGGATTACATTTTAGAACATGAAGATATCCATAGTTTCATTGAAAGTATGTTTAAACGAGTCATTTCTGATTTGGTGGCTTCTCATGTGAATCCTGAGTCACGTCAATTGAATGTAGATGATTATGTGAAGGCGTTGGATAGTTTGGGCTTTGAAGGTATTGTGAGGATAGAAGATATTGAAGGGATGAATGATGAACAGGTAATGGATTTCAGTACAGAGAAAGCTTGGGAAGATTATGATCAAAAAATTGAACCGGTTCGTGATCAAATTCAGGATTTTGAACGAAATATGACTTTAAGTGTGATTGATCGTGCTTGGTCGGATCATATTGATAATATGTCCAAACTAAGAGACGGAATTGGGTTACGTTCGTATGCTCAAAGTAATCCTTTACAAGCGTATGTATCCGAAGGTTTCCAAATGTTTGAAGATATGCAAAGAAATATTTCACAAGATGTGGTGAATTATTGTATGAACGTTCAAGTGGTTAAACAAGAAGAGGTAGCTTAATGGAATTGTATGAATTAAAACAGATCTTAAGTCAACGCCAAGCCAAATTGGAGTCGCTTGGCTACTCGCTTTGACTTAGATCAGAAGAAACAAGAAATTCAAAAAAACAATGATTTGATGGCACAGGAAGACTTTTGGAATGATCAAAAGAAAGCTCAAAAAATCATTAAAGAAAACAATAGTTTGAAAGACTTGGTTGATCAACATACCAAGTTGTATGAAACAACCTTGGATTTATTAGCTTCCGTTACGGAATTACAATCTTCTTTGGATGAAGATATGAAAGAATTGGTGGAAGAAGAATATGTCCAATATGATCAAGATTATGCACTATTTGAGGTTCGTGTTTTGCTATCTGGCCCTTATGATGACCACAATGCGATTTTAGAAATTCATCCGGGAGCTGGTGGAACGGAAGCAATGGACTGGGCGGGAATGTTATATCGCATGTATACCCGTTTTGCGGAAAGAAAAGGATATCATTTAGACGTTTTGGACTATCAACCGGGAGAAGAAGCGGGTGTGAAGTCAGTTTCGATGCGTGTTTCAGGTAATATGGCATATGGATATTTGAAGGCGGAAAATGGGGTGCATCGGCTGGTGCGCATTTCTCCTTTTGATTCAAATGCTAGAAGACATACTTCTTTTGCCTCGGTGGAAATTATGCCGGAGTTTGAGGATGATTTGGAAATTGAAATTGAAGATAAAGATTTGGATGTGATTACGATGCGTTCTTCAGGAGCTGGAGGTCAGCATATTAATAAAACTGATTCAGCGGTTCGGATGACACATAAGCCGACAGGAATTACGGTTTTTTCTCAATCTCAACGTTCACAACTTCAGAATAGGGAAACTTGTTTGAATATGTTGAAATCTAAGCTATTGCAGCTCAAGATTCGTGAACAAGAACAAAGAGCTTCTGAAATTAAAGGTGAAGTGAAAGCCAATGAATGGGGATCACAAATTCGTTCCTATGTTTTTGCACCATATACAATGGTTAAAGATTTAAGAACAGGTTATGAAGTAGGCAATGTGCAATCGGTTATGGATGGAGATATTGAGGGCTTCATCGATTCGTATTTGCGAAGCCAACTATAAAAAAGAGCAGTTGCTCTTTTTTACTTTTCCAAAGTATAGAAATCTTTGTATCGTCCGGTTAAGAATAATTCTATCATTTCTCCTGTTAAAGAAGCGACACCATTGGTATCTAAGTCTTCATGGGGATTAGCCCATCTAGCTAAACGAAGTTCTTGTTGATCCATATGAATGGTCTCATCACCATCTACTTGAGCAAAGAAACCGAAGAGAAGAGAAGAAGAGAATCCCCATGGTTGAGATTTATAATAATGAAGATTTTTAACTTTTAATCCTGTTTCTTCTTGAACTTCTCGAAGAACGGTTTGTTCGATGGTTTCGCCTATTTCAGCATAGCCTGCTATTAAAGCGTATTTTTGATAGTCTCCTTGAGCGTATTTAGTGACTAATAATTGACCTTTTTGATTAAGAATAGCTACAATCATGGCAGGAGAAATTTTAGGATAAACGATGTTTTGACAATAAGGGCAATGAAGTGCTCTTTCTTTTTGATCCAGTTCAAACAAATGACCACATTTCCCACAATATTTATTTTCAGTGTACCAGTGGAACAAATGGAGAGCGGTTAAAGCCGCAAAACCAAGAAATTGAGGTTCGTAATAGCGAAGTTGACGGGCAGAAAAAGAACTATGTTGTAAAGAGCGAATGTCGCTTAGAAAGAAGTGGTGAGTTCCCATTGAGAACAAATAAATGTAGCTTTCATTCTCAATACAATCTTCATATTGAAAGAAGCGTCCATCCGGTTTTGTAATGACTTGATTATCTTCAAAGTAAAAAATTTTATCCCCTTTCTTAGGCTTTTGATGAGGATGATAGTGATTCATCATGATGTAGGGATAAATATCTTGAATCATAAGAACCTCCTTTTCTTTTTAGTATAAGGCAAAAGGAAAAACATCCAAAATTTTAATCAAGATAAGCAGTTGAAAATAAAAAAGTGCATCATTGTTTGGATGCCCATAAGAACGTTATACAATAAATATTTTTTAAAAAACAGACTTGGAAAAGAATAAAAAAGAGGTATGATGAAGGTGTAAAAAGTGTCCCCTTTGGACAGAAAGGAGCACAAGTTATGAAGGAGATTCTTCTCGAATTAAGGTAGCGTTCTTTTAGTGGTCCGGCTAAAAGAATTAGGGAAAACAGGCAAGGGGGGGTATATACCCATGTACAATTTAGATGATTACATGGAAGTGTGAAGTAAAGGGGGAGAGGGAGTTGCTATGTATAGATCGAAAGTTTTCTCAGCTAGAGATTATGCATATAATGTCAGAATGAATGCACATGTTGATGCAGGAGCGGCTGCGTTGGCTGGGGCAATCTTTGGTGGGATAGGATCTTTGCCAAGCGGATTGTCGGCTCTCTATGCCTATTCTATTGCAGATACAGTGGATTATAATGCTAATAGACCTGGCAATGGTGTTATTTTGGATGTTAATTGGTGGTTAACATATAGATGTTATCCAAGGGAGGGGTGGTTTTGTGTCTTGGGTAGAGTATGCATTAGTTTTATCGGCAATTATTTTTAGTCTTTTTTTACATGAGAAAATTAAGCATTATCGGTTTATTAAAAATCAGTATGTACAGTTGGCGGTGATAATACTGATGAGTATTGCTTTGTGTATGGTTTTTCTTTCAATTTTTAAGTAAATGATGTGATTAAAAAAGCCCCTCTTTTCTAGATGGCTCATAGAATAATTATACATCAAATAATTTTTAAAAAACAGACTTGGAAAAGAATAAAAAAGAGGTATGATGAAGGTGTAAAAAGTGTCCCCTTTGGACAGAAAGGAGCGCAAGTTATGAAGGAGATTCTTCTCGAATTAAGGTAGCGTTCTTTTAGTGGCCTGGCTAAAAGAATTAGAGAAAACAGGCAAGGGGGTATATACCCATGTACAATTTAAGTTAGGAAAAATTGAATAGTTGATAAAATAAGTGGTTTGGAATACGAGATTCCAACAGCGAGGTAACTCGCAAGAAAGAGTGTCAAACGGACACTCTTTTTTAGGTTATACTTAGAATAGTGAGGTTTAATATGAAGGAACTAATTCAATATCGAAATCAATTATTGCAAGGAGATAAAATTCGTTTAAGAGGAACAACGGAAAGTGATCGGGCTATTTTTGCAAAATGGTGGAATGAAGATTCTTTATTGCTTGGGAATCGTTCCCGCTTGTTTCCAACTTATGAAGAAAAAAATGATCAGTTATTTATGGAATGGTCAAGTAATGAAAAAAAAGATGGTTTTGGTTTAACAATTGAAAATCATGAAGGAAAAGTGGTGGGTCATCTATCCTGCTTTGGTTTAACTTTACCGGAAAGAATTGCTACATTAGGTATTTTTATTGGGCCGGATTATCAAGGACATGGATATGGATCCGAGGCAATGAGAAAAGGAATTGAGTTGGCATTTGAAGAATTGAATGCCCATAAAGTAGAATTGAATGTATTTTCTTATAATGATTCAGCGATTCATGTCTATGAAAAAGTGGGTTTTGTGAAAGAAGGTGTGAGAAGAGCAGCTTCGTACCATCGTGGGCGGTATTATGATGTTATTACTATGGGTATTTTAGAAGAAGAGTATTATAGAAGAGATGAGATTGAAGAAAGAAAATAACGGCTTTGTTAGCCTGACCTTACTAAAAGGGATATAATAAATAACACATACATTAAAGAGGTGAATTATGACAGTAAATGAAAGAATAGAAGCACTTCGTCAGTTGATGAGGGAGAACCATTTGGACGTGTATTATGTTCCAAATGAAGATGATCATTTATCGGAAGAATATACAGCAGATTACTTTAAAGCCAAGTCTTATATATCTGGTTTTAGTGGAGAATCGGGTTGCGTGATTGTTACCAAAGATTTTGCTGGTTTATGGACGGATGGTCGTTATTTTACACAAGCTGAAAATGAATTGGCTGGAACACAGGTTGAATTGATGCGTCTTCGTCAAGAGGGAGTTCCCAATCCGCTGGATTTCTTAGTGGAACAGACACCGGATCATGGTGTCTTAGGTTTTGATGGTTCTGTGGTGAGCGCTAGAACCATGTTGTTTTTAGAAAAAAAGTTAGCTCAGAAAAAAGCTTCCATCGTAAATGATGTGGATCTTGTGGGTCGAATTTGGGAAGAACGCCCTAGGATGCCAGAAGCGGCTTTGTATGTGTTAGATACGAAGTTTACAGGTGTTTCAGCGAAAGATAAAATTGCTCGAACCAGAAAGGCTATGGAAGAAGTTGGAGCGGATGAATTATTCGTTAGTACTTTAGAGGATCCTTGCTGGCTATTGAATCTTCGAGGCGATGATATTGAGAACACACCAGTGGCGTATGCGTTTGTGTTAATGAGTGCTAATGAAGTGAACTACTATGTAGATGAAAAGAAAGTAAACGCGTTAGTAAAAGCTCATTTGGAAGACAATGGTGTGACAGTTAAGGATTATGAGGAAATTGAAACGGATTTATTAAAGCTTCAAAATAAAGTGGTTTTAGCTGATTTAGATACTCTAAATTCGAAACTCTATGCAGCTTTACAAGGTAATACGATTTTAGATCAAAGATCGCCAATCGCTTATTATAGAGCAGTGAAGAACGAAGTGGAAATTGCTTGTACGAAGAATGCTCATGTGAAAGATGGAGTTGCGGTATTTAAGTTTATTTATTGGCTGAAAAATGAAGTTAAGAAGTCTGAAGTGACAGAAGTTAGTGCTCAAAATAAGTTATATGCTTTGCGATCAGAAGGGCAGGATTACATTGAACCTTCGTTTACAACGATTTCTGCCTACCAAGCTAATGGGGCCATGATGCACTATTCTGCTACAGAAGAAAGCCACGCTAAACTTGAACAAAAAGGTTTCTTATTAGTGGATTCTGGTGGAACCTATAAAGATGGGACGACAGACATCACTCGTACCATTGCGGTAGGTCCTTTAACGGCAGAAGAGAAGAAATACTATACCTTAGTTTTAAAGGGGCATTTAGATTTGATGGCGGCTCATTTCTTAAAAGGAACAACAGGTAATAACTTAGATATTTTAGCTCGTCAACCTTTGTGGAAAGAAAATATTGATTATCAGTGTGGAACAGGACATGGAGTTGGTCATGTCCTAGCGGTTCATGAAGGACCACATCGCATTGGGTGGGGATTTTCCAGCCTTCGCCCACCGGTTCCTTTTGTAGAGGGAATGATTGTAACAGATGAACCGGGGGTTTATTTACCTCATGAATTAGGCATTCGAATTGAAAATGAATTATTAGTGGTTAATGGGAAGAAAAATTTTTATGGTCAATTTATGCACTTTGAGACCTTGACGTACGTGCCTTATGAAGTGGAAGCAATTGATATTTCCTTATTAACGGATGAAGAGTTGAAACAATTGAACGACTATCATAGTCAAGTTTGTTCTATTTTAAGTCCTTATTTACAAGGAGAAGAATTGGCTTACTTGAAAGAAGTGACGAGGGAGTTAGTTCGTTGATGAAGTTTGTCTCGTGGAATGTGAATGGCCTTCGGGCAGTGATGAAGAAGGGATTTAAAGAGTTTTTTGAAAGGGTAGATGCGGATGTGTTTGCTCTTCAAGAAACAAAGATGCAAGCTGATCAAATCACATCGGAGATGGAATTTGAAGGGTATTATCGGTACATGAATTCAGCTGAAAGAAAAGGCTATTCAGGAACGATGGTGTATTGTAAGGAAGAGCCGATATCCGTGCAATACGATATAGAAGGGGATACTTCTATGGAAGGTCGTGTGATTACTTTAGAATATCCAAATTACTATTTTGTGACGGCGTATGTCCCTAATTCGAAAGAAGGGTTGGCACGTTTGGGTTTTCGTATGGAATGGGAAGATAGGTTAAGAGATCATTTGAATCGTTTAAAAGAGGTAAAACCGGTGATCTATACGGGTGACTTGAATGTGGCTCATGAAGAAATCGACTTAAAGAATCCGCAATCCAATCACAAGAATCCCGGTTTTTCGGATGAAGAACGGCAAAAAATGACAGAATTATTGGCAGATGGCTATATTGATTCCTTTCGCTATTTATATCCTAAGGAAGTGAAGTATTCATGGTGGTCATATCGGGCAGCTGCCAGGGAAAGAAATGTTGGTTGGAGAATTGATTACTTTATCGTATCGGAAAATTTGAAAGAAAAAGTAAAGAATGCTTTGATTGATGATGAAGTTAAAGGTTCGGATCATTGTCCGATTGAATTGGAAATGGATTTTTAAGCAATGAAAGGAGAAGTATGAGCGTAAAAGAAAAGGTGCAGGCTTGTCGACAAGAATTGTTGAAGCGTTTAGGAACATTAGTTTCCATTAATTCTGAAATGGGAGAAGCGAGTGCTGAGGCTCCTTTTGGAACCGGCCCTAAGAAAGCATTAGAGTCGGCACTGAAAATGATGGAGGATGATGGCTTCAAGACAGTCAATGTGGATAACTACATTGGTTATGGAGAGATTGGCCAAGGCGATGAGGTTATTGGGATTATTGCTCACTTAGATGTTGTTCCAGCTCATAAAGAAGATGGTTGGAACAGTGATCCGTTTGAAATGGTGGAAAAAGATGGTATTGTGTATGGCCGTGGGGTTAGCGATGATAAAGGAGCCGCCGTAGCTTCAATGATGGCTATGAAACTAATTCAAGAAAGTGGGATTCCATTAAATAAACGAATTCGTTTGATTTTAGGAACAAATGAGGAAAATGGTTCTAAGTGTTTAGAGCATTATGTGCAAAAACTAGGTTCGGTAGACTATGGTTTTACTCCAGATGGTGATTTTCCGGCTATTCATGGTGAAAAAGGATTGATGAGAGGATATTATTTTTCTAAGAATAGTCATATTTTAGATATTGTTGGGGGTAGTGCTGAAAATGTAGTGGCTCGTCAATGTATGGTGAAAGTGGAAAAGAATTCTTTTTCCAAGAAGGTACTAGAAGATTTCTTAAACGATCATAATATTAATTTTTCTTTAGAATGTGGTGAGAAAGTTTGTACTTTAGTGGTAGAAGGTGTCGCAGCTCATGCCTCTTTACCTCATTTAGGGGTTAATGCTATTAGTTATGCGTTAGTTGGATTAAAGGAAGCCGGGTATCAGGATCCGTTTGTGGAATTTTATGATTCACACTTTGGTTTATCTACGGATGGTTCGGGAATGAATGCGAAGTGTGAAGATGAATTTGGTTCTTTGACAATGAATACCGGAGTCATCATGATGAAAGATGGTGTGATTCGTGGTTCGATAGATTCTCGTTTTCCGGTTACGAAGACAGTGAAGGAAATGATGAAAATGGTGGAAAATCGGTTGGAAGATGAAGGCGGGCAAGTTGTCTTTGATGAACTGGTTGAACCATTGTACTTTCCACCGGATGCCCCACTTATTAAGAGCTTAGTATCAGCTTATCAAGAGGTGACGGGTGACTTGGAAGCAGTGCCATTGGTGATTGGTGGTGGTACCTATGCTAAAGCTATTAAGAATACCATTGCCTTTGGTTGTGCTTTTCCGGGCACAGACTATCATATCCATGATGCCAATGAATTTTGCCCCGTGGAGGAACTTCTTTTACAAACGGAGATTTACGTTCGTGGTATTGAAAAATTATTAGAATTGTAGTGAAAAGCGATTTAGGTCGCTTTTTTTATTGTGTTATAATAACCCCATGAAAAAAGTGGCGTTAATTTATGACTTTGATGATACCTTAAGTCGTCAAAATATGTTTGATTTTGAAGTATTGCCTGAGCTTGGGTATACGAATACCGAGGCTTTTTGGGTTCAAGTGGTCAAGTTGGCCCAAGAAAGGGATATGGACTATATTCCGGCGTATTTGTATTTATTGAAAGAAGAATTTAAGAAAAAAGGAATTTCTTTAACCAAGGAAAGATTGCAGCAATACGGTAAGAATATTTCATTTTGTGATGGTGTGGAGACTTGGTTTTCACGAATCACGGAATATGGGAAAACACTGAATCTGGAAGTGGAACACTATATTATTTCGTCAGGATTAAAAGAGATAGTGGAGGGTACTTCCATTGCTAAGGATATTACGCAAATTTATGCTTGTTCTTATCTCTATGATGAAAATAAAGAAGCGGTATGGCCGTCACAAATTATCAATTACACGACAAAAACGCAATTTGTATTTCGTATTAATAAGCAGATTTTATCTGAAACCAGTACGGCTATTAATACCTATGTGCCATTGGAAGAAAGACCGATTCCGATTTCAAATATGATGTATATTGGAGATGGTTTCACCGATGTGCCTTGTATGCGTTTGATCAAGGAATATAAAGGAAAATCCATTGTAGTTTACCATCCGGATCAAAAAGATCCTTTAGAAGTGAGTCAAACTCTTTTAAAAGAAGGAAGGGTAAACGTAGCGGTGCCGGCCAATTATGAGTTGAATAGTCCTTTAGATCGGTATGTAAAACAAAATTTAAGAGCGATTCGAGAAAAATTGCTTTTAAAGGAAAAGGAAAATAAAATATGGAACGAGTGAAAAAATATATAGAAATAGTAGTACATTACTTTAAATCTTTGAATTGGAAAGATCCGATGGTTTTTATTCTTTCTGTTTTACTGATCTTTTTGACACTTGGTTCATTAATTGGCTCTGTTTTATCAACGATTCATACGAAAAATGAATTGAAGAAGCCGTTGATTTTGTTGGATGCGACTTATGGTGGTGAACAGAAAGGTTTTGAAGGTATCGTAAATGAAGCTGATGTGGCAGAAAAAACGGTCAATGCCTTGGAAAAGAAATTGTTGGCAAGTGGTTATCGAGTACAAAGAACGCATCCGGCGGGAACTTTTGCGACTTTGGAAGAAAAGATAAAATTCATTCAAAAGAATCATCCGGCTTTGGTGATTAGTATTCGAGCTGCGCATAGTAAGGATCCAAAGAAATCAGGTATTCGTTTTTATGCGAATCCAAAACAAGAGGCAACAACTTCCATTGTGTCTGCTTTAAAGCAATCTTTCAGTAATGGGCATGAGGGAGTTTGGGCCGGGTATCTTTTCTATAAGCAAGGGGAAAAAAATACGCAAATACCTACGTATGTGGACTTGGGCGGCAAGAAAGAAAACTTGGAAACTTGGTCAATTATGAATGATTCAGATAAGAGAATCATTGTGGTGGAACAATTTTATATATCGAATCAAAATGATGTGAAAACTTGGCATTCTGATAAAGGGTATGAAGAAATAGCGAATCGTTATGTATCGGCGATTCAACAAGTGATTCAAAAGTAGGAGCTATCCTACTTTTTATGTATTTGAAATAACTGATATAATACAAGTATGAAATTAAAGAAATGGTATGTGCCTTTATTAGGGCTAGCGATGAGCTTGAGTGCTTGTCAGGGTGTAACAGTTAAAAGAACAGGAATTAAAGATGGTACTTATGCGGTAAAGGTAGCGGGATATCGTGGCAATATTGAATTGGAGGTTCTTTTCGAAAAGCAGAATTTGAAAGAAATCAAAGTGGTTTCTCATTCAGAAACGGATGTGTTAACCAATGAAGCTTTTGATAGAATTCCAAAGAAGATGATCGAAAGTCAATCTTTAAACGTGGATTTGTCAACAGGAGCAACGAAAACTTCAAAAGCAATTCAAGAAGGTGTGAAAAAAGCGATTCTTCAAGCTGGCGGTGTGGAAAAAGAATGGATGATAGATCGTAGGAGTCATAGTGAAACCAAAGTGGAGAAAAAAGAAACGAAAGTGGTGGTGATTGGAGCCGGACCGGCCGGGATGGCAGCGACGCTTCGCCTTCGTCAACAAGGTATTCCAACGACTTTAGTGGAAAAAGCAAGGGAAGTGGGTGGAACTATGGCCTTTGCCTCAAATGCGTATCAGTATGTATCAGGAACGAGTTTAGATCCACAAAGTAAGAAGATGTCTATTTCTGAATTGGCTACTAAGCTACAAAAAGCCGGTAAAGGAAATTTAGAGATGATTCAAGATTTTCAAAGCCGTTTGCAAGAAACCATTAACTGGCAAACAGAAGACTTAGGGATGACTTTTGAGAATAAATATGTATCCGATGCGAAAGATGCTAATTTAACCAGTGCTAAATATGAAAAAAAGAAAGATGAATTATTAGCCCTTCTTCGTCGGGAAATAGGGGTGTCCAGAGCGGATGTATATACGAATGCGGCCTTAGTTGGTTATTTGAAAGAAGGCCATAAAATTGTAGGTGTGCGCATTAAGAAAGCGAATGGTAGGTTAGTTGATATTAGAGCCCAAGCGGTTGTTTTAGCAATGGGAAGTCAGCTACGTAATATGGATGGTTTAACACCGTTGGATGCAACGCATGTGTTTGGCGGTCCTATTCAAAACCAAGGAGACGGTTTGGTGTTAGCAAAACAAGAAAAATATGATGTGACATCTTCATTGCCATCCATCATGGCACAAGCTGGTGCTAATGATCAGACACAAGCTGTGTCGGTAGAGGAAGCCCTTCATGAACTGAAGCAAAATGAATTTAGTTTAAGTGATGCTAAAGGAAATTTACTATCAACAGAAAGCTATGAAAAGAATGGATTGTCTTCTTGGATTCAAAAGTTAGATCATCATCGTGGTTACTTATGGCTAACGAAATCCGGTTATGATAAATTGCGTGAGGAAATTATCAAAACACATGCTTTATCGGAACAATATGTTAAGGCCATGCGAGAAAAAGATAGTTTGTTGATTAGCAGTGGAAATAGTGTTTCGGAAGTAGCTAAGAAAGCAGGTATCGCTTTACCGAAAGGAATTAAATTAACAGGTCAATTGTATTGTATTGAGTTAGAACCATATCGTATTCAAAGTTTATCAGGATTAAAGGTGGATCGAGAGTTTCATGTGATGAGCGGTAATAAAGCGATTCCGAATGTGTATGCGATTGGTTCTGCGGTTGGCGGAGTTTTTGGAAACAAGGAATCTTTGGGAGTTTCCAATGCGTTTAGTTTTGTGTCGGGAAAGGTTTTAGCGGAAAAATTAGCTAGAGATCTTGAAGCAAATAAATAGTGAAATACGGAAACTTCGGTATAATAAAGACGTGAAAAATGATATGTTCTAATTGAGAAGATTGGCCGTAAAATAAAAGATGGATAAGAAAAAGCGGAAGCAGAGCTTGGCAATTGTCTAAAGGTGGCTGCTCAGCTTGCTCTATAAGAAATCATTAGGTGTATCCTGATGGTTTTTTTGAAAGGAGAGATAAAGTGTTACTCATTGATCGCTTATTGATGGAATATGGGAAAAGATCATGGTTATGGATTGTTGGTATTGTAGGCTTACGATTGTTTATATTGGTTGGCATTACGCAGTTTTCACTATTGTTGGGAAAAGTTTTAGCGACTATGACCGTATCTACAATCGGGTTTGTGATTGGTTTATGTCTTAGTATCTCCTTGTTTATTTTGCTTGTTTCTTTGGTGCAAGGGGAACTGGAATATCAATTGCAAGCTCGCACGAGAACGATGATGCGTAATGAGATGGTGAAGAAAACCTTGGAATTGGATAGTGGGCAATTGGAGGAAATTGGGCCGACTTCCAGTAGTATAGCGGCGTTAGATGCGGTGGAAATGGCCCTTCCTTATGTGAGCGTTTATTTGCCCAGTTTGGTATATAGCTTTGTGGCACCATTGTATTTATTTTTTGAAGTTTGCAAATACCAAATTGGTATTGCTTATATTTTATTGGCGGTTTCTTGGCTTTTATTACCGATTCATAATCTATTTCGTAAAAACATTGAACGCTTAAGAAAAAAATATTGGCTTTCTTTAGAAATGATGACGAGATTGTATTTGGATGGTTTAAGAGGTATGACCACTTTGAAAATTTATAATCAGTCAAAGGCCCATGTTAAGAAATTAGAACAATATAGTCAAGAATTAAACCGGGATATTCATGCGTTTATGAAAATCAACTTCAGCTCTTTTTTAGTGACAGAGTGGATCATGTATGGAACTTTATTTTTAGTGGTTTTATGGGGGATACAAAGTCAGTTGAGTTTGGCAAATAATTTGTCTTTATTATTACTGGGTTATGCGTATTTCGCGAGTATTCGCCAATTGATGTCAGCAACACATGATGCTTTAACGGCTATTTCTGCTTCAACAAAGATGCAATCTATCCTTCAGAAAAAAACCGCTAGAGTTTATGAATTCATACCGGCTAATCAAGAAGAAGGGATTCAATTTGAAAATGTTTCCTTTTCGTATGAGGGAAGGAATGAAGTGATTCAAGATCTCAATTTAGATATTAAAAAAGGAGAGGTTTTAGCTTTGGTCGGTTTATCGGGTTGTGGGAAGAGTACCATCGCTTCTTTGGCACTACGATTCATTGATCCAAAAAAAGGGCATATTCGATTAGATGGTCAGGATTATCGAAGCTTATCAGAAGAAATATTGCGAAAAAAGTTGGTGATGGTACCTCAAAGGGTACATATTTTTTCAGGAACGATTCGTTCAAATTTGATGTTAGGAAAAGAAACCGCAAGTGATGAGGAATTATTTGCAGTTTTAAAGAAAGTACGTTTAGAAGATTTTGTAAAGACTCTTCCCCATCAATTGGATGAAGAAGTTGGGGAAAATGGTAGTCGGTTGTCCGGCGGTCAGAAACAAAAATTAGGCATGGCTCGAGCTTTATTAAGCGATGCTCCTTATATGGTGTTGGATGAAGCCACTTCAGCGGTAGATCCAAAAAATGAGGAAGAAATTTGGCGAATTATTCATACTTTATTTCATGAAAAAACATTATTGTTGATATCCCATCGCTTATCTACTATTCAACAAGCGGATCGTATTGTAGTGATGGAAGAGGGGAAAATTGTGGAAGAGGGAACACACGATCAGTTGATGGCTAATGCAGGTTTGTATGCTCAAATGGTGGATCAACAAGAGGCGTTAGAAGGAGGTTTTGGTGATTAAGAAATATTCGATTTTTATTCTGACTAAAAGACTTCTTTCTAAAGCAAAACCAATTTGGAAAGAACTGGTGATTTCTTGTTTAGCTAGCTTTTTTGGTCATCTTGGTCAGATGGGGTTTATGGGCTTTGGAGCTCTTTGGCTTCTTTCAGTGGCAAAGATGATTTCTTTTCATGCGCTTTATCCATGGCTAATGATTCTTTCGGCTATTTTCATTGCGATAGGAAGGTATATAGAAGGGATATTTTCTCATATTGGAGCTTATGCGATATTGGCTCAATTGCGAATTGAATTCTTCACTTCTATTGAAAAAAGAAGCCCCGCCATCTTCGTTCAGGAAGAAATGGGGAACTTAATGAATTTAGCAATGGGAGATATTGAAACGCTAGAGTATTTTTATGCACACACCATAGGACCAATGATTACAGTTATTTTATTACCAATCATTTCATTAGCCATTGCTTACCATTACTCTGCTTTATGGATGTGGGTATTATTGCCGGTGTACATAATGGTGATTGTAGTGATTCCTTCAGTTTCTTTGCGATATGGACAACGAATCGGGCTTCGCTTACGTCGTTCCTTGGGTCGTTTAAAAGCTCTTATTTTAGAAACAGTCTATGGATTAAAGGATCTTCAAATTTATCATTTCCAGGGAAAACGTTTGGCAATGATCCAACAGGAAAATGAAGAAGTGAATGCCGGTCAACATGTTTTGACTTTATACAAACAGGCTTTAAATTCCATTCCAAATTTCTTTGTTTATTTGGCTCGAGTATTAGTGATTTATGTAGCGGCTTATCTAGCGGGAATTGGGAAAGCGGATCCGGTTGGAACGATTGTAGTGAGTTTTGTAACGAGTGCTTCTTTTTCTTCTTCCTTTAGTTTGACATTTATATTAACGCAATTAATACAAGCGTATGCGGCAGCGAGCCGTTTATTTCAACTGGAAGATGGACCCTTGTTTGTGCAAGAGAAAAAGGATAGCGAACCGTTATCCTCGATTTCAACAATTGTATTTCAAGATGTTCATTTTACGTATCCAAAAGTTCAAGAAGAAATTTTAAGTGGGATGAATCTCATGATTCAATCAGGAGAAACAATTGGTATTATTGGCGAAAGTGGTAGCGGTAAGTCAACTTTATTACGTTTGTTGATGCGTTTTTATGATGTTCAATCCGGTTCTATTTTAATCAATGGGAAGGATATTCGTAACTATTCATTACAATCGTTACATGATCGCATGTCTCTTTTAGAACAAGATAGTTATTTATTTGATCAAAGTATCCGTGATAACCTGTTGATGGCAAAAAAAGATGCCAGTACAGAGGAAATAGAAGCCTGCTTGAAAGAGGCAGGTATTGATACTTTTGTGCATCATTTACCGGAAGGTTTAGATACGTTGATGGGAGAGATGAATGATAGGGTGTCAGGTGGTGAAAGACAACGATTGAGTTTGGCTAGAGCTATTTTAAAGGATCCCGACATCTTGATTTTAGATGAACCAAGTGCCAACTTAGATACCATACATGAGTTGGAATTATTACAAACCATTGAAAAAGCTTATCAACATAAGATGGTGATCATTATTTCTCATCGTTATTCAACGTTAGTGCATTGTGACCGCATTTATGAAATGAAAAATCAGCGATTGGAATTAAGAACCATGTTGAAATAGATATAGATGAGGCATACCGGATTGGATCAGGCAATAAGAAAAGAAAACCTCTTTTGAATGACTGTAAAAAAAATCAAATGGTCCAAAGGACTTTTTTGTTGCTTTGGCCAGTCGAGAGGTCACTAGATGAGCATCACTTAAGTGACTACTAGTGTAAACATCACCCGGACCACCAGTGGCTAAGTAAAGGAAAGGATGACCTTTTTGATTGAACCAAAGAGCTAAGCAATGACCGGCTTGAGCGGTATATCCTGTTTTAGAGCCTTGATAGCCGGGAATTTTCAATCCTGTTTTTTGTATATCCCGATAAAGGGTATGAGATAAAGTGATTCCTGTTTTGGAAGTATATTTGATAGCTGAAAAATAGTTTCGAAAATGTTGATTTTTGAGGGCTACCTTTAAGAAGCGACTAAGGTCTTCTAGGGTAGTGTAGTGATTGGGGCTATGTAGCCCAGTCACATTATCAAAATGACTATGGAGCATGCCTAACTGTTTGGCTTCTTGATTCATAGCTTGTACAAAGGCATCGGTTGTGGGAAATAAAGCTTTAGCTAAAGTGATGGAGCAATCGGCACCAGAAGGGAGGGCTATTCCGTATAGAAGATCTTCATAGCTGATAGGAGTTTGACTAGGATAATTGGATATAGCTGCTCCTTGTTGACGAAGTTCTTTTAATAGATTCGGTGAAATGATAGCGGTTTTTTGCTTGTCTTCGATGTGATTTAAAGCCACATAGACTACCATCATCTTAGTTAAGGAAGCGGGATAAATTTTTTCACTTTTTCCTTTTTCTTCTAAGACTTCTCCTTGTTCTAGATCCAGTAAAAGATAATGACTACTTTTAGTGTTCTGAAAAAGCTCTGTTTTAACAGAGAAAGAAAGAAGTAGGATAGTGGATAAACTTAGTTTGAATAGGGTTTGAAACATAGGTTTATTTTAGCAGAATTTAAAGGAAAAGTACTTCAATCCTATGTTGAGAAGTGACTTTATTGGTAAGGAATAATAAAAAAGAAGTTTCTCAAGAAAGAAAAACTTCTTTTTAAAAATCATTAAGTATCAAGCGATATTTCATTCCAATCATCCTTTGTGGAAATGAGCCATTCTAATCCTTTTCTTCTTTCTAAGACCACTTCCGGATTTAGATCGCCAATATTGGTTTGGGGATTTATGGATTTTTCAACACAAGCCCAATGGTATCGGTAGTAAAGATCTGTCATATCTAAAACCTCTTCGATACTTCTTAATTTGGTTTTGTCTTTAAATTCCTTAAAATTGTTACAATTCTTAACGAAATTAATGGCTCGTTCGCAATCGCATATTGTATTTGGAACTTTTAAATCATCGTCTTCAATCAATCCTAAAGCCCATATCAAACTCCAGTAACATTCATAAGTCCACGCTACATTAATGGCATCTTGTTCGGTATAATCTTGATCGAATAATCTTTGTTCATGACTCAATAAGCATTCTTCTACCTGAAACTTTTTTAATAAATCAGAAATAATTGATTTTGACTCTTGATAATCGCCATTTCCACAAATATCGCAAGCTAGTTGGATAACAAGTAAACACGCAATAGCTCTTTTGATGATGATATCTACTTCTTTTAGTTGCACTTCTTCACTTGATTCAAGCACTGGTAAATTTTCCAAACAGGAAATTCCCATTTCTTGAATCAACCGGTTATTATTATCTCTTCTTTCCATGGGACTTAGAGGTTGATGGCTATTTAAACGATTGAATAATTTCATTATGTCATATCCTTTCTGTAGGTGGAGTTGGTATGTATTAAAATATCAATGAGTCATTTTGATATAAGACTTATATACCTACAGATAATATAATATCATGTTTGGGTGCGCTTTCATAAATTTTCTAGACTTAGGTTTATTGGGAAGTTTTATGATATGATTTCAGAAAGGAAAAGAGGGAATATGAATCGTTTTAATAAAATCATAGTGGCTTGTATCACGGCTTTATCTTTAGTGGCTTGTGCCATTCCTAAGCAAGAAATCAAAAGAACAGAGGTTAAAGTGGTTAGCTTAAAAGGACCGACTTCCATGGGGCTTGTCAAACTGATGCAAGATAGTGAACAAGGAAAAGTAAAGACACATGCTTATCATTTTAAGATAGCATCAGCGGTGGATGAGGTAACTGCTTTAGTAGCAAAGGGAGAAGTGGATATTGCTACTGTGCCGGCGAATTTGTCTTCTGTTTTGTATAATAACACTAAAAAATCGGTTCAAGTATTGGGAATTAATACATTAGGTGTTTTGTATTTGGTGGAAACGGGAAATCAATTGAAGCAACTTTCTGATTTAAAAGGAAAGACCATTTATGCCAGTGGAAAAGGAGCTACTCCGGAATACAGCTTGAAATCCTTATTAGAAAAGAATGGAATTTCAGATGTTCATATTGAATGGAAGAGCGAACATACAGAAGTAGTACAAGCTTTGGCGAAAGATCCCAAGGGGATTGCTTTATTGCCGGAACCTTTCGTCACCGTTGCCACGACAAAGAATCCTAAGATTCGTGTAGCCTTGGATTTAAATAAGGAATGGGAAAAGGTCAATGGTAGTCCTTTATTAACAGGTGTGGTGATTGCTCGTAAAGAATTTGTTGAGAAAAACCCGGAAGTCATTCAAGATTTCTTACATAAGTATAAAGAATCTGTTGATTTTGCGAATTCGAAAACGGATGAGGCAGCAAAATTGGTTGGGCAATATAATATTGTGAAAGAAGCTATTGCGAAAAAAGCATTACCGAATTGCCATATTACATTAGTAACCGGAAAAGATTTAAAGAAACAATTAGCGAATTATTTAAGTATTTTACACCAACAAAATCCAAAGGCTATAGGGGGGCATTTGCCGGAAGATGATTTCTATTATGGAGTTCAAAAGTAAGAAGAAATGGACGTGGTGGGTCATCCTATTTTGGTTATTGATTTGGGAAATAGGAGCTCGTTTATTAAATCAGGAGATACTGTTGGTGTCTCCTTTTGTCGTATTTCAAAGGCTTTTTCAATTACTGAAAGATAGTCATAATTGGTTTTTGATAGGTGCCTCTATGGTTCGGGTGATGTCAGGCTTTTTGTTAGCTATGATATTAGGGGTTTTATTGGCCTATCTAGCGTATCGTTGGAATTGGTTTAAAACGTTGATGAACCCGGTTTTTTATACGGTGAAGTCTATTCCGGTTGCCAGTTTTGTGATTTTAATTCTAGTTTGGGTGAAAGCGAATGCTTTAGCGCCGGTGATTTCCTTTTTAGTAGGATTGCCTATTTTCTATGATCAGATTTTAAAAGCCCTAGAATCGCAGAATCCATCTTTAGAGGAAATGAGTATTGTTTTCCATATATCCAAGAAGAAAAAGTTTCGTTATCTGACATTGGCCCAGATTTTGCCTTATTTGGAAACGGCTTGTTCTTTAGCCATTGGTTTTTGTTGGAAAGCAGGCATGGCAGCGGAAGTGATCGGTTTACCGGATGGGGCCATTGGTAGTCAGCTACATGAAGCCAAAGTTTTTTTAGATACCAATTCTTTGTTTGCGTGGACTTTATTGGTAATCATTTTAAGTAGTCTTATGGATCGAATGGTTCAAATAGGTATTCATAAAATGATTAAGGAGGTTTTACGTTCATGAACATCAGACAGCTATCTAAATCGTATGGTGATCAGGAGGTTTTCCATTCATTTAACTATGATTTTCAAGATCGAAGTTTATATTGGATCAAGGGGAAAAATGGTTGTGGAAAAACAACTCTATTGAGGATCTTGGCCGGTTTAGAACCATATCAAGGAAGTGTGGATGAAATCAAACATAAAACCATGGTTTTTCAGGAGGATCGCTTAGTCATGAATTTGACGGTCTTTACCAATTTATGGATGGTGATGGATGAACCTAAGGAGAAAGCCAAGAATAAAATTAAAAAGGAATTAAAAAAACTTGGCTTAGAGGATTGGATGGATCAACCTGTTGCCACTTTATCAGGAGGAATGCGAAGAAGAATTGCGATTATAAGAGCTTTTTTAATTCCCTATGATTTAGTGTTATTGGATGAACCGTTGAAGGGATTTGATTCGGAAACGAAAGAAATGGTGTATCAATATTTATTAGAAAAGTGTCATGGTTCATTGACACTTTGGGTAAATCATGAAGAACTTGACTTTCCGGAAGACTCTTTGTGTCTAGACCTTTCAAGTGATCTGCGATTACAATAGAAGTAAAGAGATACTTACTGTTTTTAGAGGAGGAAAACAATGAGTCAATATCAAAATTTAGATAAGCGTGTTCCGATTGCCTTGGATAATGTGTCTTTGGTTCAAGATTTGGACAAGTGTAAGAATTGTACCCTATGTCGAAGGGCTTGTGTCAATGATGCGGGAGTGATGGATTTTTATGATCTAACAACTAATGGTGATCGGCCAATTTGTATTAATTGTGGGCAATGTGCCGTTGCCTGTCCTTTTGATTGTATCAATGAGCGCTCGGAGATTTCAGAAGTAAAGAAAGCCATCATGGATCCACAATCAGTGGTGGTTTTCCAAACCGCTCCGGCGATTCGGGTTGGCTTGGGGGAAGAATTTGGCATGGAATATGGTTCCTTTGTGGAAGGAAAAGTGATTACTGCCCTTCGACAATTAGGGGCTGATTATGTGTTAGATACCAATTTCGGAGCGGACATGACAATTATGGAAGAAGCTTCAGAATTGATTGAACGGTTGACAAGTTCCAATCATCCATTACCTCAATTAACAAGTTGTTGTCCAGCGTGGGTAAAGTTTGTAGAAACATTTTATCCTGAATTGATTCCGCATTTATCGTCTGCTAAAAGTCCTATTTTAATGGCGGCAGCAACGCAAAAAACTTATTTTGCAAAGAAACATCAAATTGATCCATCTAAAATGGTCACTGTTTGCGTCACTCCATGTACAGCTAAAAAAGCGGAAATTCGTCGTCCGGAAATGAATAGTTCAGCACAGTATTGGAATCAAGAAAATTTAAGAGATGGAGATTTGTGTATTACAGTACGCGAATTAGCAAAATGGATTCGAGAAGAAGAAATTGATTTTGTGAATCTGGAAGAAGGAAGTTTTGATCAGGTGATGGGAGAAGCCTCCGGAGGTGGGGTTATCTTTGGAAACACCGGTGGAGTGATGGAGTCTGCTATGCGTTCGGCGTATAAGTTTATGACCAATGAAAATGCGCCATTGTCTTTGATTCCATTTAAAGAAATTCGTGGATTACAGGGAGTTAAAGAGGCAGATGTACAAATTGGAAAGCACACTCTTCATGTGGCGGCTATTTCGGGTACTGGAAACTTTCGTAAGTTTTATTTGGAAATGAAGGAATCGGGTAAGCATTATGATTTTATTGAAGTCATGGCTTGCCCGGGCGGTTGTATTGGTGGTGGTGGGATGCCGAGAGTGAAGATGCCTAAAGTGATGGCGGCTAAGCAGGCTCGGATTGATTCTTTGTATAAACGAGATGGTGAAGTTGTGATTAAAACGGCTCAAGATAATTCGGAAATCCAAAATATGTATAATGAATTTTTTGGAGCGCCATTGAGTGAACAGTCTCATCAGTTATTGCATACTGAAGGATTTATGGATCGTTCAAGTGATCTCGGCCCAAATGGGGCTTGTACACCGGAAACTTGTCCAACTTCTATCGCCAACTTGAAGAAAGCAGCTTTAGCTGCTAAACAGAAAGAACATGGAGAAAAAGCTTAAAGGTAAAAAAAGAGAATTTGTCATGGCGATCTTTCAATCTTTTCAAAAAGGAGAAATCCAGGAAATCTACCAACAATATGAAGAACAGGGAAGAATGTATGATGTATTTCGTATTGAATGTTCAGCTTGTTCATATATATTAAAAAAAGTAGAAAAACAAGAAATTTTTGTTTATGAAACGTATTTGAAAGATCATCACTTAGCGGTCCCTGACTATTTTGGCTTTCTAAAGACAGAAGAAGGAAATTGGTTGTTGATGGAATATTGCCAAGGAAATGATTTGTCTGAAATGAGGAATGATTTGGTGATGCCGCTGGTTACGAGTCTTTCTCAATTGCAACGAAAATATTGGAAAACCGATATCCAAGACGATCGTTTTGAAAGATATTTAAAAAGGATTCAAAAGAGAGCTGCTTTTTTGAGAAATAGACCAAGATGGGAAAAAATCTATCACATCTTTATAGATCGACAAAAGGAATTGCCCTTAACTCTATCTTGTGGAGATTTATTGGCTTGTCATGTGATAGAAACTAAGAGTGGAGTTAAAATCATCGATTGGGGATTTGGTGGTAAAATGCCCTATACCTTGGATGTGGCTCGTTTCATAGCGCATAGCACCGTCCATAAAAGTACCTTCCCTTTTTACATGAGTGATGAACAAAAAACAATATTTGTACAGAGAATGTATGAAAGATTACCGGAAAAGATGGATCGTAGGCAGTATCAAATAGATTTGGAATTAGCTATTTTCAATGAATATGTGGAATTTATGGAAGCTAAAGAGGACTTTAATCACTATTACGAACGGTCTGGAGAAGTGTTATTGCAAAAAATAGAAGAACACTTTTGAACGCTTTTTAACGTCAAAAAGATAGGAGAAAGTTTATGAAATTGGGAATTATTGGAGCTATGGATATCGAGGTTCAAACTATTTTGCATCAATGCCAAAGTCTTCGGGAACATGAAATCGGACGGTTTAAAATTTATACAGGTAAAATCAATAATCAAGAAGTTGTGGTGATGAAATGTGGTATTGGGAAAGTGCATGCGGCTATCGGTACTCAGTTACTGGTGGATCGATTTGGTGTGGATAAAATACTGAATACCGGTATTGCAGGAGGGCTTAATCCCTCTTTAAAGGTGGGAGATATTGTAGTTAGTACAAAGGTGGCTCATCATGATGTGGATGTCATGAATTTCGGTTATGCCAAGGGGCAAGTACCTCAGCTTCCTTTATGGTTTGAAGCGGATAAAGAGATGATTCATTGGGTTCAAACCATTCGAAGTTTGCAAGCGGGACCGATTGTCTCAGGAGATCAATTCATTCGAGAAGAGACGGTCAAAAAGAAATTGTGGGAAGATTTTAAACCTCTTTGTGTGGAAATGGAGGGATCTGCGATTGCTCAAACCTGTTATTTAAATCAGGTACCCTTTGTGATCATCAGAGCTATTTCTGACCAGGCAGATCATCAAAGTTCACTGACTTATGAGCAGTTTGAAGAACAGGCTGCAAGAGATTGTGCAAAATTAGTTCTAGCATTAGTCATGCAATTAGGAGGAACACATGCGGTATAATAAAGCTTATTTTCAAGAAGCCCTAGATTTTATTCGTACTAAAACGGATATGGTACCGGAAATCGGTTTGATTTTAGGTTCGGGGTTAGGAACTTTAGTGACACAATTGGAAAATACAATCACGATTGCTTATCAAGAGATACCCGGTTTTTTACAAACCACCAATCCATCTCATAAAGGTGAATTGATTTTCGGCTTTCTAAATGGTAAAAAAGTGGTTTGTATGTCAGGTCGTTTCCATTCGTATGAGGGTTTTTCTTTTTCGGAATTGGTTATTCCTGTTCGTTTATTGAAATTGTTGGGGATTCAAATTCTGATGACCACCAATGCGGCAGGAGCGGTAAATGAAAGTTATCGACCTGGGGATGTTATGATCATTCGAGATCACCTGTTTTTTGGCATTGAAAGTCCGATGCGAGGTTTCAATGAAGAAGATTTCGGGTCTCGTTTCTATGATGTTTCCACGTTATATACTCCGGAATTAAGAGAAAAAGCGAAAGAAGTGGCTCGTGATTTTCCTTTAACTTTTCATGAGGGCAATTATTTCTTTATGCAGGGGCCTCATTTTGAGACACCGGCAGAAATTAGGGCCATTCGGATATTAGGGGGAGATACAGTAGGAATGTCCACGGTCACAGAGACTCTGACAGCCGGTCATTGTGGTTTGAAGGTATTGAGTTTTTCGGTTTGTACAAATATGGCTGCCGGTATTTTAGAACAACCACTATCAGATGAAGAAGTCAATGAAGTAGGAAGAAATATATCAAGTCATTTGGCGGCATATATGTATGAATTAGTGGGACAATTATAAAATCCCACTATTTTTTATGGCTTATGAAAAAAACGGGGAATGATAGAATAGAACCATGTGGAAAGAAATTGATTTGATCTGGTTAGGAAGCCTTTCTTGTGTCTTTATCTCTAGCTTTTTTCTATTGATCGCACTAGTCAAGGTGATTTTTCAACCACGAAACCGAAAATGGAGACGGAAATTTCGACAGTATTTTTTAGTGACGGCGTTATTTACTTCCTTTTTGATAACGGAATATTGGCCGAAAAAAATTTCGACAGTGGAAATGGAAACGCCTGTCTCCATTCCAAAATATGAGGGGAAACATGTTGTCGAAATGAATGCGAATATCCCTTATTTTTCAAAAGCGGATTTGCGTCAAAAGGCTTTTGAAATATACCAACCTTTAGATTCATTAGGTAGAGCTAGAATGGCTTATGCTTTATTGGGGGTGCATACATTACCAAAAAAGAAAAGAGAATCCATTGGTATGGTGAAGCCAAGTGGTTGGCAGATGGCCAAGTATGATTTTATTGACGGTAAGTATTTGTATCACCGTTGTCATTTGATCGCTTATGAATTAAGTGGACAAAATGCGAATCCTTTGAATCTGATCACAGGAACCAGACAGTTGAATGTGGAAGAGATGTTACCATATGAGAATCAAGTGGTGCGTTACATTCGTAAAACGGGGAATCATGTCTTATATCGTGTTCGCCCTTTGTATGAAGCAAATGAATTAGTGGCCAGAGGAGTTTTAATGGAAGCACGATCCATTGAAGATGGAGGAAAGGGAATTCATTTTTGCGTCTTCTGTTTTAATGTACAGAAAGGTATTTGGATTGATTATCAAACAGGGAAAAATCGCTTGAATTAATGTTTTGCGTAGGGGTGGAAAATCCTTTATAATGAGGTTGACCAAAGGGAGGATAATACTCATGAAATTAAACAAATTAGTGGTTGCGGCAGCATCAATTGCTTTATTGGCAGGATGCGGTTCTAAGAAGGTTTATAAGGCCGGTACGTATGAAGGAAAGGCGAAAGGTCGTAATGGAGATGTTATGGTTGCGGTAACAGTATCCGATACAGCGATTACAAAAGTAGAGATCAAGGAACATAAAGAAACGGCCGGTCTTGCGGATCCGGCTTTAAAGAATGTTCCTGAAGCCATTGTTAAGAAGAATTCAGTAGAAGTAGATGGTGCTTCTGGTGCTACAATCACTTCCAATGCAATCAAGGAGGCTGTTAAAGCGGCTTTAGCAAACGCAAAGGCTAACTAAACATAGCGTAAGCTATGTTTTTTATCGTATGAACATCGAAGAAATCAAAACCTCCATCATGAATGATGCACCAAATAGGGTATATACTGAAAAAGGCATTGAACCTTTATTTTCAGCTCCCAAAGAGGCAAAATTGGTTATCGTTGGGCAAGCTCCCGGTATTAAAGCGCAAGAAAGTCATTTATATTGGAATGATCCAAGTGGAAATCGCTTGCGAGATTGGCTTGGCTTATCCAGAGAAGAATTCTATCAAACTAATTTGATAGCTCATTTACCAATGGACTTTTATTTTCCCGGAAGTGCAAAAAGAGGTGACTTGGCCCCACGGAAAGGGTTTGCCCAAAAGTGGCATCCGCTCCTTTTAAAACAGTTATCGGAAGTGGAATTATTCCTGTTAATTGGTCAATATGCACAAGCGTATTATTTAAAAGAAAGACGAAAAAAGACGTTAACAGAGACAGTCAAAAACTACTTTAACTATTTGCCGGAATATTTACCACTGGTACATCCTTCAGGAAGAAATGGGATATGGTTGAAGAAAAATCCTTGGTTTGAAGCAGAGATTGTTCCATTTTTACAGAAAAAAATCATAAAAATGGGTATTAAGAGCAAAAAATAAAAGAAACCTATTGAAATTAGTATGAAAATTTAGATAGAATTGAACTAGGTTAAGGAGGCCGAGAATCATGGCAGAACAAGTAACGAAGAAAACTTTAGCTGAAGGCATCGCAGCTGAATATGAAGTATCGAAAAAAGATGCAAATGAATTGGTAAACTTTGTGTTTGATCAAATCACAACAGCTATCAAGAAGGGTGAAGAAGTTTCCATTAACGGTTTTGGTAAATTTGTGGTTGTTGAAAAAGCGGCTCGCGAAGGTTTAAACCCAGCAACTGGTGAGAAGATTAAAATCAAAGCTTCTAAGGCTCCTAAGTTTAAAGCTTCTAAGACTTTGAAAGATTTAGTCAACAGTAAGTAAGTCTAACGAAACTCCTGCGGGAGTTTTTTTGTTGGTAAGATAAATCTGTGCTAAAGTAGGGATGATAAAATAATATCGGAAATAAGGAGCTTTTATGCAAATAAAATCAGAAACACAGCACTTTACAGTCTTGGCTTTTTTTATAGCAATCGAACTGCTGCTGGCATTGACCCCTCTTGGCTATTTGAATGTAGGAGTGATTTCAATCACTTTAATGCATTTGCCGGTGATTTTATCCGGTGTGTTTATGGGGAAAAAAGAAGGAGCGATCATTGGTTTTGTGTTTGGTTTAGCCAGTTTTCTAAGAGCAACTTTTGCGCCAAATTTAACAAGCTTTTGTTTTACACCATTTTATTCGGTTGGAAACGTGCAAGGAAATATATTTAGTTTGGTAATTTGTTTTGGACCACGAATCTTTTTAGGATGGTTTGCCGGATTTTTGAAAAACTTTGGAAAAAAACGGTTCTCTGAATTACCTTGGATGATGGCTCTATCGGTGATTTGTACTTTGGTGCATACGATAAGTGTTATGGGTTTGATTTGGCTTGTCTTCGGGTCGGTTTATTCAAGAGTGGTTGGCGTTGGCGTTGGATCGGTGATTGTAACTGTGTTATTAAGCAATGGCTTATTTGAAATGATGGCGGCGGGGATGATGGTTCCTTTCATGTATCGAGCTCTAAAACCGATTCGTGAAAAAATGAATATTTAAAAAAGGCCGAAGCCTTTTTTAGTTTTCAATATAAACACGTTTCATGATAACAGGATGAGTTGGTTTATCCTGGAATCCAGTCGGTGTCATTGCGATTTCATCTACAACATCCATGCCATCTACAACTTTTCCAAAAGCAGCGTAATGGCCATCTAAATAGGAAGCATCAGCGTGCATAATAAAAAATTGAGAACTGGCAGAGTTTGGATCTTGTGAACGAGCCATTGAGATGACTCCACGTTTGTGAGGTAGCGGGTTTTGGATTCCGTTACTTGCAAATTCACCAATGATATTCGTTTCTGATCCGCCCATGCCATTGCCAAGTGGATCGCCTCCTTGAATCATAAAACCGGGAATAATTCTATGAAAGGTCAATCCGTTATAAAATCCTTTCTTGACTAAGCTTTCGAAATTTTCTACTGTTTTTGGAGCAGCGTTGACGTCTAATTTAATTTTAATCACACCACCATTATCCATTTCAATTACAATCATTTTAGGTCTCCTTTTAGTTACCATTATACACAATTCTCAAATTGCATTGCCTATATGATAATGATAAAATACATAAGATATTGAGGTGGATGGTATGGCTTTTGTTTGGAATATTTTCAAAGCTGTTTTATATGGCATTATGCAGGGGATTACGGAATGGTTACCGATTAGTTCAACAGGACATTTGATTTTGATGGAGAATTTCTTACCTTTAAAGGTATATACGGATCCTGCTATGAACACGGCTTTTTGGAATTTATTTAAAGTGGTGATCCAATTTGGTAGTATTTTGGCAGTTCTTTTATTGTATTGGAAAAAATTGACTTATGGTAAGAGGGCGACTTTGGAGAAGAAAAGAAGAACGCAACGGCTTTGGTTATTGGTGGTCATTGCTTCTATACCGTTGGTGGTTGGAGTGGTGATTGATAAGCTGGTGGATACGGTATTGAGTAGTTCGTATGTGATTGCGGTAGCTTTGATAGTGTATGGCATCCTCTTTATTTGGATGGAGCATCGGGAACATGATGTTCTTATTGATCGAGTGGGCTATATTATGCCAAAAGATGCGATTTCGGTCGGTTTATTCCAACTGTTGGCAGTCATTCCTGGTACCAGCCGTTCGGGATCTACTATTTTGGGAGCTACTTTGATGGGATTTGATCGTAAGACAGCGATGGAATTTAGCTTTTTTATGGCAATTCCGGCTATGTTTGGGGCTTCTTTATTGAAACTGGTCAAGGCAAAAATTGCGTTTAATTGGTATGCAGTTATGATTTTATTGGTGGGTATCATCGTTAGTTTTTTGGTTTCTATCGTGGCGATTCAACGCTTATTAAAATATATCCGTAAGCATGATTTCACGATTTTTGGGGTATATCGTATCATTTTAGGGATCGTTGTTCTGATTTTTAGTTTTGTTGGATTTGTTCATTAAGAGGCATCTGAGAAGATGCTTTTTATATTCTTTGGTATAGTGATACCAGAGGTGATAAAAATGAAAAAATGGTTTGTTTTAATGGTTTTATTTGGTTTGGTTTTGACTGGCTGTGCTGGTTCTTCCAATAAAAATGGATATACTTCTATTTCACAAGAAAAGGCTATTGAGATGATGAAATCCTTAAAAGATTATCGGATTGTGGACGTTCGTCGTGAAGAAGAATTTCGTGAAGGGCATATTGAGGGAGCTATTTTGGTTCCGAATGAAAGTATTCAAAATGAAGCTCCAAAGGAGTTGCCTCGAAAAGATCAACCAATTTTTGTGTATTGTCGAAGTGGAAATAGAAGTCGGCAAGCAGCGAAAAAGTTAGTGGCTTTAGGGTATACTAAGGTTTATGAGATGGGTGGTATTGGTACTTGGCCAGGCAAGATCGTTCGTTGATGAAAAAATTTGACAAACGGAAAATTAACAGTACAATTCTACATATACAGCGATGAAAAGAAGAGTAGCCAGAAAATAGTTGTCTTAGAGAGTCCCGGCAGCTGAAAAGGGAACAAGGAAGGTTTGGTGAATATGGTCTTGGAGCTTTGGTGTCGATCGTTAGGCATCAACGGGATGTCCCGTTATAGACGCGGAGTATGTTGGTACTCTATGAGGCATGTATCGTGAGGTATATGTGAATTAAGGTGGTAACACGAGATGATCTATCCCGTCCTTATAAGCAGGACGGGATTTTTGCATAGAAAAAAAGGGGATGGAAAAGATGATCGAAATTAAAAATGTGACTAAAACATTTTCTACGAAATCGGAAAATATTCATGCGGTCAATGAAGTATCGCTTAGCATTCAAGATGGAGAGATATTTGGTATCATCGGCTATTCAGGTGCCGGTAAAAGTACATTGATTCGTTTGATTAATCAACTTGAAACACAAACAACGGGTGATATTTTCATTGATGAGGTGAATATCAAGCAACTTAGTCAGAAAGAATTGCGTTTTCAAAGACAAAGTATCGGCATGATTTTTCAGCACTTTAATCTTCTTTGGAGTCGAACGGTTCAAAAGAATATCGAATTGCCTTTGGAATTGGCTGGTGTTTCTAAAGAAGAACGTCAGAAGCAGGCAAAAGAATTGATTGAATTGGTTGGCTTGACCGGTCGCGAGAACGCTTATCCGAGTGAATTATCAGGTGGTCAGAAGCAAAGAGTGGGTATTGCTAGAGCCCTAGCAAATCACCCTAAGATTCTTTTATGTGATGAAGCCACTTCTGCTTTGGATCCGGAAACGACAGAACAGATTCTATCATTATTACGAGAAATTAATCAGAAGTTGCGTTTGACGATTGTGATGATCACACATCAAATGGAGGTGGTTCAAAAGATTTGTCATCGCATGGCGGTGATGGAGGAAGGGAGAATGGTTGAAATCGGATTGGTAGAAGAATTATTTTCCCATCCGAAACACGCGGTGACTCGAAAATTTGTACAGAATATTGAGGCGGATCAATCCATTGAGGACTTGGCGGAAAGTTTAAAGAAGCGATATCCGGAAGGTCAATTATTACGAGTTTCATTTACCGGCAATAATGCCGATCAACCGATTATCATCAAGGCTGCTCGAAAAGTATCCTTTGATGTTTCTATTGTGGAATCCAATATTTCTCAATCAGCGAGTGGACCAATGGGAGTCACATACATTCATTTGAGTAATGGAAATAAAGAAGATTATGGGTGTTTTATGAAAATGTTAGAACAAAGTCATGTTGGTGTGGAGGTTCTTTGAAATGGCAAAAACAGTGAATATGGAACAACTTTTAACGGCTGTTTGGGAAACGGTTTATATGACTTCTATTTCTTTGGCGGTATCGGTGATTTTGGGTTTGTTGATAGGGATTTTATTATATGGGACGCAAAGCGATGGTTTATTTCCAAATCGATTCATTCATCGAATCTCGGATATGGTTATTAATGTTCTTCGAGCTATTCCGTTTATTATTTTATTGATATTGGCCATTCCCTTAGCGAAATTTTTTGCGAAAAGTATGTTGGGAGCTAAAGCGGCTTTGCCGTCTTTGATTTTAGCTTCATCCCCTTTCTTTGCTCGAATGTGTGTCATTGCTTTTCAAGAGGTGAATAAAGGAACGATTGAAGCCAGTAAATCAATGGGAGCTTCAAACTGGCAAATTATTACAAAAGTTTTATTACCTGAATCTTTACCGGCGATTGTGTCGGGAATCACCGTGACAGGAATTGCCTTAATTTCTTATACTGCCATGGCAGGAGCTATTGGGGCTGGCGGTCTTGGTAATCTTGCGTATTTATATGGCTTTGCACGAGATAACAAGCCGGTTGTCTACACTTCAACCGCTATTATTATTGCAATCGTATTTTTGATGCAATGGGTTGGTGATACAATTGTAAAACGAATAGATAAGCGATAGGTAAATCGTAAAGGAGAGAATTAGTATGAATAAATGGATAAAAGTGGTAGCGATTTCTAGTTTGGCACTGAGCTTAATAGCTTGTGGGAGTGGTTCTAAAGAATCTTCTCATCAAGATGGAAAGTTAAAAGTGGCCGCTACGGCCAATCCTCATGGGACAATTTTAGAAAAAGCGAAGCCGATCTTGAAAGAGAAATATGGAATTGAATTAGAAGTTTCAATCACAGATGATTATTATATCCCAAATGAAGCCGTTTCCGGTGGCAGTGCAGATGCGAACTTCTTTCAACATGTACCATTCTTTGATAATCAAAAGAAAGAGAAAGGATATAAGCTTGTAAATGTAGGGGGTGTGCATATTGAACCGTTTGGAATTTATGCGAAGACTATTCGGAAAGTGAGTGATGTTAAAGATGGAGCAACCGTTATTATTTCAAACTCTGTAGCAGATAACGGCCGTATTTTGTCGATTTTAAATGAGGCCGGTTTGATTAAATTGCCGGCGAATGCGAATGTTTTGAAAACAACGATTGCAGATATTGATAATGATACTAATAATCCAAAGCACTTAAAGTTCAAGGAGGTTAAACCGGAATTATTGGCGACGGCTTACGCTAATGGCGAAGGCGATTTAGTGGCTATCAATGGGAACTATGCGATCTCGGCCGGTTTAAAACCTAGTCAAGATGCACTGATTTTAGAAAAGGCCACTGCGAAGAATCCGTATGTGAATATCGTTGTTTGCCAAGAAGGACATGAAAAGGATAAGAAGATTAAAGCGTTGGTGGAAGTGTTACAATCGAAGGAAATCAAGGATTTTATTAAGTCTAATTGGTCGGATGGATCGGTGATTCCATCGGAATAGGGTTTTGGTTGAAAAGAGGGTGAAGAACCTTCTTTTTTTTGATATAGTATCTTTATTAAAGAGGAAAATAAAATGGCAGATAAAATTATTGTTTTAGATTTTGGTAGTCAATATAATCAATTAATTGCTCGTCGTGTTCGTGAGTTTGGGGTGTATTCCGAACTGCACCCCGGGGATATGAAGTTAAATGATATCCTAGAGATGAAAGATGTGAAGGGAATTATTTTTTCGGGTGGTCCTAATTCTGTGTATGAAGAGGGGGCTCCGAAGTGTGATCCGGCTATTTTTACCTCCGGTCTTCCGATTTTGGGAATTTGTTATGGAATGCAGATGACCCATCAAATGTTAGGAGGCGAAGTAAAAGGCTCAGACAAGAAAGAATATGGGCGGACAGAGGTTATTTTTGATACGGATAATGATTTATTGAGAGGACTTCCTGAAAAACAAATCGTTTGGATGAGCCATGGGGATCAGGTAACTAAATTAGCGGATGGATTTATTGGAATTGGTCAAAGTGCCACTTGCCCGTTAGTGGCTTCAATGGATATGGAAAGAAATATATATACGCTTCAGTTCCATCCGGAAGTGCGCCATAGTGAATATGGTTTGGTTATGTTACGGAATTTTGTGTTTAATATTTGCCATGCAAAAGCGAACTGGTCGATGAAGGATTTTATTCATCAGCAAGTAAGTGAGATTCGAACTAAGGTTGGTTCGGATAAGGTTTTGTTAGCTTTATCGGGTGGTGTAGATTCTTCGGTTGTGGCAGCTTTGTTGCATAAAGCGATTGGGAGTCAGCTGCATTGTATGTTTATTGATCATGGTTTATTACGTAAAGGAGAAGCTGAATCGGTGATGAAAACCTTCGCTAAGAATATGAATATTCAGTTGACGAAGGTGGATGCTTCGAAACGATTCTTAAATAAGCTGAAGGGTGTTTCGGATCCGGAACAGAAGCGCAAGATTATTGGTAATGAATTTGTGTATACGTTTCAAGATGAGGTTCAAAAGTTATTGAAAGGTGTGGATATTCACTGGTTGGCTCAAGGAACTTTATATACGGATGTGATTGAATCCGGTACGAAGACGGCTCAGACCATCAAGTCGCATCATAATGTGGGAGGACTGCCGGAGGATTTGAATTTCAAGTTGATTGAACCTTTGAATAAGTTGTTTAAGGACGAAGTTCGTACTTTAGGAATTGAGCTTGGTTTACCGGAAGAAATGGTATGGAGACAACCTTTCCCGGGACCTGGGTTAGGAATTCGGGTTCTTGGTGAAATTAGTGAAGAAAAGTTAGAAATTGTTCGTGATTCGGATTTGATTTTACGGGAAGAGATTAATAAGGCTGGTCTACAGAGAGAAATTTGGCAGTATTTTACTTGTTTGCCGAATATTCGTTCGGTTGGTGTTATGGGAGATCAAAGAACGTATGATTATACGGTGGTGGTTCGGGCTGTGACTTCTATTGATGGGATGACAGCGGATTGGGCTAGGATTCCATATGAGGTGTTGGATCGGATTTCAACGCGTATTGTTAATGAGGTTCAACATGTCAATCGGGTTGCTTTGGATATAACGTCAAAGCCGCCTGGGACGATAGAGTGGGAATAGAGTAACAAATATGTTTCTGTTGTAAAACTGTTGAAAACAGTGGTTTTTAGCGATTTGCAGGAGCAAAAAACTCCTGAATGATACTGTTTTGATACTAAAAAGGTGAAAAAGCAGGTCTAAAAGGGAGTTGTTGAATTTAGGTCGATAGTTTAGGAAGCCTTCCATCATTTTGGTGGGAGGCTTTTGTAAAAATAGTGAGTTGTAAATCGGAATTGTAGAGGTTAGATATGAATAAAAAATTGGAGGAAATGAGTTTAAAAGAGCTTTGGCAACTGTTTCCGATATTTTTAGTTAAACATAATAAAGAGTGGATAAAATGGTATGAAGAAGAAAGAAAATCAATATTATCAGCAGTGCCGAGTAAAAGCATAAAAAGAATATCTCATATCGGAAGCACGGCTATATCAGGAATATGGGCAAAAAATATTGTGGATGTATTAGTTGAAGTAAACGACAAGGCAGATTTAGATATTGTTAAAAATATTCTAATAAACAAGGGTTGGCTATGTATGAATATGACTGAAGCCCGCATTACATTAAACAAAGGCTACACAGAACAAGGATTTGCTGAAAAAGTATTTCATCTTCATATTAGAATTGCCGGAGATAATGATGAATTATATTTCAGAGATTATTTGAATGAGTATAAGGAAATAGCCAAAGGATATGAAACTTTAAAATTATCCCTTTGGAAAGAATTTAAACATGATAGAGATGGATATACTGAAGCAAAAACAGATTTTATAAGAAAATATACAAATTTAGCAAAAAGTTTATATGGGAAAAGATATTAACCAAATCAGAATTTGTAGAGGTGAGAAAAATGTAATGGCAACATATTCAACTTAAATCGAAATAATATAAAATTACGAGGAGATTATAAGATGAACAATTATATAAAATTAAATGAAGATAGATGGAATAATGTAAAAAATGACTATACTGAGCCATTGACACATGAAGAATTAGAAGAAGTTAGAAATAATCCAATTTCTGTTGCATTAACTGTTGGGAAAAAAGTTCCAAAAGAATGGTTTGAAAAAGCTAACGGAAAAAAGATATTAGGTTTAGCTTGTGGTGGTGGACAGCAGGGACCAGTTTTTGCCATAAAAGGTTATGATGTAACCATAATGGATTTTTCTAAATCACAATTACAAAGAGATGATATGGTTGCTAAAAGAGAAGGCTTAAAAATCAACACAGTTCAAGGCGATATGACAAAACCATTTCCATTTGAAAATGAAACTTTTGATATTATTTTTAATCCGGTTTCAAATGTATATGTAGAAGATTTAGAAAACATATATAAAGAAGCCTCTCGAGTATTGAAAAAGGGTGGATTGTTAATGGTCGGATTTATGAATACTTGGATATACATGTATGATGCTGACATTGTGTGGGACAAACCCGATGAGGAATTACTTTTAAAGTTTTCAATACCTTTTAATTCAAAAGAGCTTGAAGAGGAAGGCAAGATAACCATAAATCCAGAATATGGATATGAATTTAGCCATACCTTAGAAACTCAGATTAGAGGACAACTTAAAAATGGTCTCGCTATGATAGATTTTTATGAATCGTGTGACAAAAGACATAGATTATCACGTTATGGAAATGACTACATAGCTACACTTTGCATTAAACTATAATGTTATAGAACATACTTCAGGAGAATAGCCCGTTTTATTTTCCGTAAGGGTTAAAATCTAAACCCCAGTTTGTCGGGCTCATTCGATAAATAATATAGCGAAAGCACATGACTTTAAGATCCAACAATCTTTCAGCTACGTGCTTTTTCTATGCTTACTTTCTAATATCCGGTGGAACCTTAGCGGTTATACCTTTTCTGTAAAATTTTACATTGCTTTCTTCAAAAGGAACATAATCTTTTTTCAGACTGTCAGGATAGTTAGATTTCCAATCTTGCAAGGCTTCTTTCGTAATTTCGTTATTCTCATATTTTTCTTTCATTTTCTGCCACTGTTCAAGCATATTACGGATTCTAAGAATAGCCTCACTGCCAAAATATGCACCTGTGATAGTATATTCAGGATCTTCGCCATTCATAATAACCTGTTTATATTAAACTCAATACTGTCATTCAACTCAAATAAGAATCGTATAAGATCATATTCCGTGTATGTATAGTAAAAATATTATTTTCAGTGAGATAGCAAGCATATACTTTTTGACTACAGTCGAAAAAGTAGGCTTGTAAGTCGAAAATTCGGTTTAATCAATTTTAGGAAGATCGTAAAACCCCGAAGAAGAAAGGAGTAATGAAAAATGTCAAAGACCGTTAACCGTAAAAACAATTGTACCGTTCATTTCATGGTGAACGAAGGAGATATAAATGATTTAACCGAAGATTTGTATTGACTAATTTAAGAATAGAAGAGAATTTTACCGAGATAGCATTTTCAAAAACAGGATTATCAGTATTAACATATCTGGAGAGTTTAGAAAATAACTAGGGAAATTATCTTCTCTTATCAGTCGCAATTCAGCGAACCTGAATCAGATTGCAAAGGTAGCAAACAGTACAGGGGTTGTTTATAAAAATGATATTGAAAGTATTAAGAAAGCTTTGCGGAGAGAACTGCTTTTCCTAATAGACTTTAGAGAAAAAGTATCGGATTTTATTATCAACAAAGTAATAAGCTAATGGCAGTTACAAAGATATATCCGATTAAAATAACACTGAAAAAGGCAATAGATTATATCTATAACGGAGATAAAACCGATGATGAAATTTATGTTACAACGCACCTGTGCAGCAGAGAAAATGCTCATAAGGAATTTGAACTAACAAAGAAACAGTTTAACTCAAGAACAAAGATTATTGGAGTTAATGACACAGAAGAAAAAATCAAAAATAGAATTCTGGATAAGGACAGAAAATTTGGCAATATCATAGATATTAAAAATAACGATAAAGCCAAGTTTAACAAAGGATATGAGCGTTGGGCAATAAAGCATAATATGAAGGCAGCTATCGGTACTATGATTATAATTTATGAAAAAGATTTTGGTTCAATGTAAGAACTGGAAAAGGCTATTGATAGAAATTTCTTTGAAAAGAATGAGCTGAAATGAGAATTTGATAAGCTGTCATGGGAACAAAAAAGGGATAAAGGAAGTTGTAAAATATATTCAAACTTGTATTAGCAAAAGAGAACATTACGAGGGGTATCGTAAAAATCCGAATGATAAAATTTACATGATGATGAACAGAAAAGATGTTGAAGCATATCAGAAATCATATGAGGAAATAAATGCTTTTCTTAAGCAATTTCCACATTTGAGGCATGTGGTCGTAGGACTACATCGACTTCTTATGTTTTTATATTGATAAAATATAAAGAATAGTAGAATATAAAATTAAAATAGAGAGAACGCTATATTTTTATGTCTAAATATGATATAATATCCTAAATTGAGTTTGGGGACTTATAGAAAGTGAGGAAATTTAATGAAAGCTAATTATAAAAGACTGTGGCATATTTTATTAGATAGGGACATGAAAAAGAAAGAATTAGCCCAAATATCTGGAGTTAGTACATATACTATCAACAAGCTTAATAAGAACGATAATGTAACGGTCGAAGTTTTAGGTAAGATTTGTAAAGCTTTGGATTGCACATTAGACGATATTATGGAATT
Source organism: Bulleidia extructa W1219 (assembly GCF_000177375.1). Classification (GTDB taxonomy): domain Bacteria; phylum Bacillota_I; class Bacilli_A; order Erysipelotrichales; family Erysipelotrichaceae; genus Bulleidia; species Bulleidia extructa. The sequence goes on along the minus strand of NZ_ADFR01000015.1, from coordinate 1,992 downwards.
TGAAGAGGATGGGGAATAAAGAATGGCTGGAAAAAACAATGCAAATATAGGCTTTGAAAAACAAATTTGGGACGCAGCTTGCGTTCTTTGGGGACATATTCCTGCTGCTGAATATAGAAAAGTAATTGTTGGACTTATTTTTCTTCGTTATATATCCAGTGCCTTTGAAAAACGTTATGAAGAACTTTTAAAAGAAGGCGATGGTTTTGAAAACGATAGGGATGCATATGTAGAAGAAAATATATTTTTTGTGCCGGAAGAAGCTCGTTGGAGTAAGATTTCTTCTGCTGCACACACACCTGAAATTGGTACAGTGATTGATGACGCAATGAGAGCGATTGAAAAAGAAAATGTGAGTTTAAAAAATGTTTTGCCTAAGAATTATGCCAGCCCTGATTTGGATAAAAGAGTATTAGGGGAAGTTGTTGACTTATTTACTAACGAAGTAAAAATGGACGAAACAGAAGCAAGTAAAGATTTGCTGGGTAGGACGTATGAATATTGTATTGCTCAGTTTGCTGCTTATGAAGGAACAAAAGGCGGTGAATTTTATACGCCTTCGAGTATTGTAAAAACTATCGTTGCTATATTGAAACCGTTCAATAACTGTCGAGTGTATGATCCTTGTTGTGGCAGTGGTGGTATGTTTGTGCAAAGTGAAAAATTTGTACAGGCTCATAGCGACAATCGAGGGAATATTTCTGTTTATGGGCAGGAATCTAATGCAGACACATGGAAGATGGCGAAAATGAATATGGCAATAAGAGGAATTGATGCCAATTTCGGTTCCTACCATGCCGATACATTTTTTAATGACATCCATAAAACATTAAAATCAGATTTCATTATGGCAAATCCACCATTTAATCTTTCTAATTGGGGTGCAGATAAATTAAAAGATGATGTTAGGTGGAAATATGGAACTCCGCCATCGGGGAATGCAAACTATGCGTGGATACAACATATGATTCACCACTTAGCACCTAATGGGAAAATAGGTTTAGTACTTGCTAATGGAGCATTATCATCCCAATCTTCCGGAGAGGGAGAAATAAGGAAAAAGATTATAGAAGATGATCTTGTTGAAGGGATTGTAGCTTTACCGACACAGTTATTTTATAGCGTTACTATTCCAGTGACATTATGGTTCATTACTAAAAATAAAAAGCAAAAAGGAAAGACGCTTTTTATTGATGCCAGAAAAATGGGATATATGGTTGATAGAAAGCATAGAGACTTTACGGAAGGGATACAAGAAGATGGAAGTCTTGGAGATATTGACTTATTAGCAAAAACCTTTGAAGATTTTCAAAATGGAGAATTAGAGGAGAAAAAAGGATTTTCTGCTATAGCGTCAATAGAAGATATAGCAAAACAAGACTATATCTTAACTCCTGGTCGATATGTGGGAATTGAAGAACAGGAAGATGATGGAGAGCCTTTTGAAAAAAAGATGACAAGACTGACCTCAGAACTTTCAGATATGTTCAAGAAATCTCATGAATTGGAAGAGGAGATTCGTAAGAAGCTGGGGGCGATTGGATATGAAGTATAAAAGATACGCTCTTTCGGAATTGGTGATGATTAAATATGGGAAAAATCAGAAAAAAGTTCATTCAGAGGATGGAAATATTCCTATTTATGGCACTGGAGGATTAATGGGGTATGCGACAACAGCTCTTTATGATAAACCATCTGTTTTGATTGGAAGAAAGGGGACAATAGGAAAAGTTAAATATGTGGAGCATCCATTTTGGACAGTTGATACGCTTTTTTATACTATCATTAATACGGATATTGTACGTCCCAAATACTTATATTATATTATGTCTCTTATAGACCTAAATAACTATAATGAGGGAACAACCATTCCAAGTCTTAGAATAGAAACTCTTAACAGGCTTGAATTTGATATTCCATCAATAGAAGAACAAGAAATAGTGCTTTCTTGTCTTAATCCGATAGATGAAAAAATAGAATTAAACAATACGA
>NZ_ADFR01000016.1 GCF_000177375.1 Bulleidia extructa W1219 | reverse complement strand
AAAAGTAAAAGAGCAGTACATTTGATGTGTACCGCTCTTTTTTGTGTTCGATTGTGGATGGGGGTATTTAACTATTGGATGGAATCACAAATTCTTTTTGATCTTCTAATCTTAAACAAAGCAAACTTTTTCCAAAGACACAACCACCATCAATATGAAAAGTATCACTGGTTGTTTCATGAATAATATGATTTTCATATTGTTTGCCATAAATGAAAGTTGGTACATGCCCTACAATCAAAGTGCTATTGCGAAGAGAATTAGAAGCTAACCCACCATCACCCCAAATTAAATCGTTTTCAGAGATGGCAGGAATTAAGTGATAATCTCGAATATCGCTTCCTAAACCGGCATGAACGATGGAATAGTGATGATTACGAACGGTCAGGGTATGATAGGGCAGTAGGGATTCTAAGTATGTTTTAATATCGTAACATTCCGGATTGGATAGACCTAAAAATTGATCAATAGTGCTTGCACCACCATTGGACTCCATCCATAAACGAAGTTCTAAACAAGCGGGTTCACATTGGCGATTATTTTTTAGATCAATCAGATAATCCGCAAAATCCCTTAACCAAACATCATGATTCCCTAAAATGGCGGTCATGTTTTTTTGTGCCATAATGTATTGCAATAAAGAGATGGATTTGGGACCTCGATCACAAATATCTCCATCAATATACAAATGGTCATATTCATTAAATTGAATTTTTTCTAACATTTCTAGGAATTCATCATAGCATCCATGTAGATCACTCATCACATAAGTTGACATGACTTTATTCTAACATAAGCTTTTTTTCTATACAGAAAGGATGATTTTTGGTACAATATCTGCGTTTACAAAAAGAAAGAAGGTATATTCAATGGGAAGAGCACATGAAGTTCGAGCTGCTTCAATGGCAAAGACAGCTGCCATGAAATCAAAATTATATTCACGTTTTGGAAAGGAAATTTTTATTGCGGCGAAATCCGGTGTCCCTGATCCTGAAATGAACCTGAATTTAAAGAGAAAGATTGCAGAAGCTAAAAGCAATCAAGTTCCGGCAGATGTGATCAAGCGGGCTGTTGAAAAAGCAAAGGGTGGCGATGCGGATAATTATTCAGAAGCTCGTTATGAGGGTTTTGGTCCTGCCGGTTCAACCGTCATTGTGGATTGCTTGACGGATAATACCAATCGTTCAATCACCGATGTTAAGACTTGTTTCAACAAGTGTAAGGGATTCAAGATGGTTAATGCCGGAAGTGCCTCTTATACGTATGAAAGCGTGGGTTTATTTGTATTCCCGTTTGAAGACGAAGAAGCGATGTTGGATGCCATGATGGAAGGCGATGTGGATGTTTTGGATATAAATGTGGAAGATGGTATGATGACAGTCAAGACTTCTTTCACAGACTTCGGTAAGGCACATGAGGTCTTCGAAGAAAAGTTTTCAAATCTTGAATTTGAGACTTGTGAAGCCACTTGGATTCCAAATGAATATGTCATTTTAACGGAACAAGAAGATATTGACGCTTATCATAAGTTAATGGATATGTTGAATGAAGTGGATGATGTGGATAAAGTTTATTCTAATGTTTTGGTGAAGGGTGAATGATGGTCTATATCATCTTAAGATGATATAGATTTTTTAGTTCATTTTTGAATATCAACAGATAGTTAAAATGGAAGATTATAGAGAAATGATGAAAACAATTCAGAACTTTTTGGAAAGTGATCTATACCTAAGCTTTATTCAAAAATTAGGGAGAGATCATTTTGAAGAAAAACAATATACTATGGAACTATTGTGTTTGAAAGATCGGTTGAAACAACGGCAGTATTTGTTAGAGGGATTTCATTGCCAATTACAGTCAGAAAAAGAAATAATTGAGTTTTATCAAAAAATAATGGAAGAAAATCGTCATGATATCATTCGTTGGATCCAACAATTTTGGGAATATAGTCGTCATACGTCTGAAGACTATCCGGATGGTGAATTTCCTGAAGGGGAGGAAATTGATGAAGAAGACAAATCATCTATTATCATGGTGGGCAAATATGTTCGATCTAGTATTGCTCAATATCTAATAGAATTTGATATTTTAAAAAATCATTCTGAAATTCTTTCTGATTATTATAAAAGATTACGTATTCCGGCCGCGACTAAATACGCCAAAGAGATGAAAAAATTATTTCATAGGGTGTTTCCAAATGAATCGGAATGGAATGATTCGGTTTTCTTTTCAAAATGAATAATAGGGCCTTTCACTTCTCGTTGGATGAGATCTTGTTCGTGATGAACTAAAGCATAACTATAGGTGGTTCGTAGTTCCATTTGGCGAAGATGCTCCGTTAATTTTGAAAATTTCACGATAGCGGGAAGGTGTTTATTTTCTTTTAACCATGTTTGACCAATGGTGTTGAAACCTAGAATCCGAAATTGATGAAGTGGTTTTAGTAATTGAACCTCTTCTTTTTTGATGTGATTTAAGATTTGTAAACAAGTTCTTTGAATGCGAGCTTGAGTGTAACGATAATTGACAGCCATATTAATGAACTCTTCAAAATTTTCACAAGCTTTTGCACAATGAATCAAATGTTTCTCAATACCTTCTTGAACTAAGAAAAAGGATTGTAATTCTTCCCTGGTGCTTGATAGAAGCTGAAAACGAAGGAAAGGGTAGTAGTCATTCCAATGATGTAATTGATTTGATTTAAAGGAGAGGGGAGTGGCTTCGGTAACGTCTTGATGATGGAACAGAGCATAACGAATTCCTTTAGCGGAAGCCAATTCTTTGTTTTCCAGGCTATGGTAAGATTCTCCTTGGCGTTGAATCAAATATGGCTGAATGGAAGAGCCTTTTAGGGCTTTTAAATAACTGACAGCTAAAATGTCGTTTGGTAACATCGCACCAGTTAATAAAGAATAGGCTTTTGGATAGGAGGAACCCTCACGCATGGCTTCTCGTAAATGATCCGGATTGATTGAAGTTTCTGCAATTTCCATTAGATTTTCTAAATTTCCACATTCACTTCCGAAACAGATATAGTTTACTTGGGCTAATTTAAGAATTTCAATCGCTGCCTTAGCGAATTGGGAAGCACTTTGGGTGGCATAGATATAGGGTAATTCAATCACCACGTCCACTCCTTGTTTTAAAACGGCCTCTGTACGTGCCCATTTATCAATGATGGCCGGTTCTCCCCGTTGGACAAAGTTACCCGACATGACCACGATGATTGCCTCTACTTGTAGATCTTGTCTGATTTTTTGAATTTGGTACAGATGACCAAAGTGAAAGGGATTATATTCAACAACAATTCCGCAGGTTTTCATCCGATTCCTCCTTATACTTATGTTAGAATAACAGGAAAAGAGAGGTTTGAACAATGGAAATAAGAGACCTTTTGATTGAAAAGCCAATCGGAAAAGTAAAAGCAATAGTGATCATCGTACACGGTATGCAGGAACATCTTTTTCGCTATACTGATTTTGCGAACTATTTAAGTCAACAAGGCTATCTGGTCGTACGTTATTCTTTGCTGGGACATGGACCAAGTGTGGCTAAGGAAGATAGGGGCTACTTTGGAGAAAAAGATGGTTGGAAGAATCTGGTGGAACAATTGAAAACAGTGGTGGAGCGAATCAAACATAGCTATCCTGGAATACCTGTGGTTGTGTATGGCCATTCTTTCGGTTCTATGATTGCCCGGGCTTTTATTCAAGAATACGATCACTTGATTGAAGCTTTGGTTTTACAAGGACCGGCTATGTATAATCCAAGCGCTTATATGGGGATGACATTAGCGAAGATTTTAGAAATTCAAAAAGGGCCAAAAGGAAAATCTAAATTAATGGATAAAGTCGTGACCGGAGGATTTCAGGTAGGTCAGAAAAAAGGGGAAAGTTGGGTTGCTTATAATTCAAAATTTTTAGCAGAAGCCAGAAAAGACCCTTATTTAATTCCACTTTGGACAATTCAGGGATACTATGATTTGTTGGCACTAAATATTCAGATGAGTGATGTCAGGGAGTATGCTTGTCATAATCCTGATTTATCTATTTTGTTGATCGGGGGAGAAGATGATCCGGTTATTGGATATTTAAAGGGTTTTCAGGATACGATTTATCGCTTACGATTGGTGGGTTATACAAAGATTCAAAGTGCTTTATTTAGTCATATGAAACATGATATCCTCCATGAAGAAGGATATGAAAAGGTATATAAAAGAGTGGGAGCTTATTTGAAGACCGTGGTTGATTGACTTTAGGCTTTCCTCTGGTATAATGATTAGGCGTTATTAGGTAAGGAGAACGAAGTGAAGTGGACGAGGGCGCAATTATTGCAAAATGATAACTTTCATGTGGATCAAGATCTAGGATTTTTACAATCTGATTTTGATCGAATGTCGGAGATTTTAGCGCTTGAGAATGTTCATTTGGTCGCAGATGGGTATCTGAATGGAGAAGAAACGGAAGTTTTAGTTCATTTGGATTTGGAGGGGGATATGATTCTTCCCGATTCCATTACGAACGAGCCTCTTCGCTTACCATTCCGAACGGAAAGCGATGAAGTGTATAGCTTCGTTCCAAGTGAAGAAGATGGTGTTCGCCTGGTTGAAAATGATGTCGTCGATCTACGGCAAGCGATTTTAGATGCAATTCAATTAGAGGTTCCCCTACAAGTAACACAAGCAGCCGATGACGAGTATCCTGAAGGGGATGGCTGGAAAGTCTATAGTGAAGCTGCCTACCAGAAAAGTCAATCGGAGGAAATAGATCCTCGTTTGGCTAAGCTGAAAGAGTTTAAAGAACAAGATTAGGAGGTGCAATAAGATGGCTGTTCAACAAAGAAGAAATTCAAAGACTCGCAAGAACAAGAGAAGAACGCACTACAAATTAGCCGCTGCCACATTCGTGAAGTGCCCTAATTGTGGCGCTTACAAGCTTCCTCACCATGCCTGTCCAAGTTGTGGTGGTACAGGGAAAGAAAGTTCTGCAGTGAACGCTTAAGACTGATCCTTTTGGAAAAGTCTTTTTTATTTTTTGTGTAAGGGAAGAGAAGAGAAAATCTTTTCTTCTTTTTTTATGTTTTTTGGATAAAGCTCTTGAAACACTTGAAAAAAATAAGAATTTTGTTAATATTGTGGTAGAAAGTGGTAAGAAGTGGGAAGGATTGTGAAATGAGATTATTTACTGGTGAATATCGCCATCATTTGGATGCTAAAAATCGTTTGATGATTCCTGCGAAATACCGTGATCAATTAACCCCTAAGATTTATGTGACGGAATGGTTGGATGGTTGCTTGGCTGCTTTTGCACAAGAAGAATGGGAAGCGTTGGTTGAAAAATTGAACGGGTTACCAATCACCAATGCGAAAGTTAGGGCGTTTGTTCGCCGTATCACAGGAAAAGCGGATGAATGTGCTTTGGATAGCCAAGGTCGCATCCTTCTTCCTCAATTTCAGTTGCGGGATGAAGGCTTTGAAAAAGCTTGTGTGGTTGTTGGGGCTTCGAATCACTTTGAAATATGGCCAGAAAAGAAATATGACGAATATAGCCAAATTGGTGGTGACAATTTCGAAAACTTTGCGGAAGATTTGACGGAGATGCTGTTATGAGTGAGCATATTTCGGTCTTATTAGAGGAGAGTTTAGAGGCTTTAAAAATTTTGCCGGAAGGTATTTATGTGGATGCGACCTTGGGTCGGGCTGGACATAGTGTGGAAATTTTAAAGAAGTTGACAACGGGTCATCTATATTCCTTTGATAAGGATCAACAAGCGATCGAAGAGTGTTCTCTAAAGCTAAAATCCTATGCTGAAAAAGTGACACTGATTCATGCGGATTTTTCAAAAATGATGGAAAAACTTCAATCGTTAGGAGTCGAGAAAGTAGATGGTATTTTATTTGATCTGGGAGTCAGTTCTCCACAATTTGATCAAGGGGATCGGGGCTTTAGTTATCGTTTTGAGGCTCGTTTGGATATGCGAATGGATCAAAGCCAAGATTTAGATGCTTACCAAGTGGTTAATCATTATAGTGCAAAAGAACTAAAGGACATTTTTTTGAAATATTCTGAAGAAAGATATGCTCCTATGATTGCCAATAAAATTTGTGAGATTCGTGAAAGAAAGCCGATTGAAACAACTTTTGAATTAGTCAATATCGTTAAATCTTGCTTACCGGCTAAGGAATTAAGAAAAAAGAAGCATCCTGCTAAACAAGTGTTCCAAGCGATTCGAATGGAAGTAAACGATGAATTGGGGACGCTTGAACAAGCATTGAATCAAGCTTGCTCCTTGTTAAAAGAAGGAGGTCGTTTAGCGGTAATCAGTTTTCATTCTATTGAAGATCGGATGGTTAAAACCATTTTGAAAAAACATTGTGAAATTGAAAAGCCGGATCCAAGACTTCCGATTCGATTTGAGGATATACAACAGGCCGATTTCCGATTGGTTTACAAAAAGCCGATTTTAGCGAAAGAAGCAGAGTTGGAAAATAATCATCGTGCACACAGCGCGAAATTAAGAGTAATAGAGAAAAGGACAAAGGAATATGGCACGTCTTGTTAAAAAAACCAGAAAAATAAAAAGAAATTTCGATGGAATATATGTCATGATATCTGTTGTGATGTTTATCCTATATTTAATCTCGTCTTTGTTCTTGAGTAATGTCAATAATGCTTTGGCAACGCAAGTGCAAAAAGTGAAATCAGAAACAGCTGCCTTGGAACTGCAAAATAATGCTATTGCGGTGGAAACACAAAAGTTATTGGTGGCTGATCGTATCAATAAAATTGCCAGTAAAAATGGGATGAAGCGTAATCAAGGAAATATTACAACGGTTCCAACTCCTAACACCAAAGTGGGAGAATAATTATGGCGAAAAAAAGAATGATAGCAGAAAGCGGAAAAATTTTAGTGGTTTCAGCTCTTGTTTTTTTCTTTTAGTTTATTCCGTTTTCCAAGTGAGTCTTAGACAATATCATATGCGTTCCAAAACAGATCTAAAACCGTATGTTGAAACAGCTAATGTTGTCACCAAGACAGAACAAGCTCTTCGAGGTGTGATTTATGATCGTAATGGTAATGTCATTGCACAAGATAATCGTACTTATAATATTGTTTGTATCTTAAGCGAAAAGCGGTTGACAGGTGATGGAAAACCGGCTTATATCAAAGATAAAGAACGGACAGCAGAAGTCTTAAGTCCTATTTTAGGAATTCCCAAAAAAGAATTGATTAAAAAATTAAGTCAGAAAAAATATCAAACTGAATTAGGCAGTAAGGGACGAAATTTAAGTAAGGCAACGAAAGAAAAAATTGAAGAAGCGAAACTTCCTGGTATTGAATTTACCGATTCGATTAAACGGGTGTATCCAAATGGTCAATTTGCGTCGAATTTAATTGGCTATGCAACAGGTAATGAAAAAGGTAATACGATCGGTAAAATGGGGTTGGAATTGTATTTGAATGAATATCTCACCGGAAAAAACGGTTCTATTGTTGAACAAAGAGATAAAAACGGCTATGTTTTACCGGGCATGAAACAAGAATCCAAACCGCCGGTTAATGGAAATAATGTGACCTTGACTTTGGATTCCGGTATCCAAAATACCTTAGAAGAGTCCATGAGGGCAACGCTTAAAAATATGAAGGCGGAATCCGTTTGGGCAGCCGCAATGGAAATTGATACCGGTAGAGTGATTGCATGGGGGCAATCGAATTCCTTTAATCCAAATACGCTTGAAAATATTAAAGAGTATTCAAATCTTGGTACGCAAATGCCGTATGAGCCGGGTTCTACTATGAAGTCGTTTACTTGGGCTGCCGCTATGAATGAAGGTAAATATGACGGTGAAAAAAAGGCTGAGGGAAATAAATGGTGCTATACATCGGATCGGAAAAACAATCCGGTTCGTACGGGCGAAAGTAAGAGTTATGGTTGTATTTATAATGCTCGTCGTCATCAATGGGGTAGTCAAAGTTTAGATTCCGGATTGGTTCATTCACTGAATACAATTGCCGCAACGATTCTAACGGAACATATAACGCCGAATACTTATTTGAAATACTTAAAGAATTTTCGCTTCTTTCAAAATGTCGATACTGACGGTCTTCCGGAAGCAGCTACAAGCCTAAATTTTAATTATCCAGGAGATAAGGTTTCTTTATCTTTTGGTCAAGGGTCTACAGTGACTTTGATTCAATTAATGCAAGCTTATACGGCTTTAACGGGAAATGGAAAGCTGGTGAAGCCTTATTTTGTAGAGTCTATTAAAGATCCTTATGATGCTTCAAGGGTGATTTATCAAGCCAAAAAGACGGTGGTTGGTCAACCAATTACGCCTGAGACAGCCAAACGGATTCAAAAGGTAATGACAAAAGTGGTAAATGACAAAGATGGATCGGGTAAGTTCTATCGCATTCCAAATGTGAAATTACTGGGTAAAACAGGAACAACTGAAGTGGCGGAAAAGGGTAGTTATAATACGGGAAAGACAATTTCATCTTTTATATGTGCCATGCCGGCTGAAAATCCAAAAGTACTTGTTTATTATGCTTTCAAAGGACCTGATAATTTGAATGCTCATGTAACGGTTGAACCACAAAAAGCTTTTTTAAGAAAGATCGCCATGACTTATGGCTTTGGAGGTAAAACCACCAAATCCACTAATCAAAAGGATAGCGATAAGCAATTGGTTCAATCCAAGATGCCAAATGTAGTGAATCATTCTTTAAGTTATGCTAAGAATCAGTTGGAAGCCACTAAGACAAATGTATTTGTGTTAGGGAAAGGACAATCGGTGATTAGCCAGTATCCACTAGCTTCTCGTCGTGTGTGGTCTTCTGAAAAAGTTTTCTTAGTGATGGATAAGAATCAGTTTAAATTGCCGGATTTAAGGGGTTGGTCTCGTAAAGAAATTGAATCGTTGAAACAGGCGACGGGATTTAACTTTGAAATCAAAGGAAATGGAGTTGTGTTAAAACAATCTATTCCGCCTAATACAGTGGTGCATAAAAATGATAAGATAGAAGTCCAGCTGGGAACGTAAGGAGAAGAATAGAATGAAGAAAATATATGTTCAGATGGGTATTTATCTCTTAGGTTGTCTGATCGTGGCTATAACGATGCCTATCTTATTTGCGATGGCTTTTTACTTAAGTAGTGCATTGGTTTTGGTTTTGATGCCAAAATTCATTCAGTATTTAAAGAAAGTATCTATTCAACAAACGGAATCTGAATATGCCTTAGAAAAGAAAACGGGAACCCCGATTATGGGAGGCTTATTATTTAATCTGGTGGTCGTTGTGGTTACGTTAGTTTTTTCAGTCGGTAAAAAAGACCTGACATTATGGATGCTGATACTAGGGGTGATCGGTTTTGGAATGATTGGATTTGTGGATGATATGACGATTGTTTTGAAAAGAAATAATGTCGGTTTGAAAGCAAGGACTCGCTTGGCTATTGAAGCGGTGTTGGCTTTAGTCATGATCCTCCTTCTTTCTTGTTTGAATGGATTGGATTATTTAAAGGGATCTTCATGGATAGGGTATTTGTTTTTTTTGAGTATTACTTTATTGATGTTTATGGGTTCTACCAATGCGGTCAATTTAACTGATGGAATGGATGGTCTGGCAGGTGGAGTTAGTTTGATTGCCTTTCTGGCTTATTTTATCTATGCAGTACAAAAACAGTTACCAGTGATCGCTATCTTTTGTGCCGCTATGATGGGAGCTTTATTTGGCTATCTGTTTTTCAATCATAAGCCAGCAAAAGTATTTATGGGAGATACAGGCTCTTTGGCTTTAGGGGGATCTTTAGCAACCATTGCCTTTATTACACATACCGAATGGGCTTTTATTCTGATTGCCGGAATTCCGGTATTGGAAGCCTTAAGTGTCATGATTCAAATTGGATCAGTGAAATTATGTCATCGTCGTGTATTTCCTTATACCCCCATTCACTATAGTTTTAAGATTTGGGGATTGAAGGAAGTTCAAGTGGTTTATTTGTTCTGGTTGTTGGAATTTATGTTTGCTATGATGGGATTATGGTTGTTAATTCATTAAAAGCTCTATTATAGAGCTCTTTTTTTTGGTATAATTTTCAAACTGGGGAGGAAGAATGAACAAAGATGTCTTTGATGTAAATCATCCATCAGTTCAAATGGCGATGGTTTTAAAATTACAACAGATGAAAAGAACACAAATTCCGACTCTTAGTTATAGTGATTTAGAAGACTATTTGACTTTGTTTATTTGGAAAAACGGGACAAATGATAGTTTAACAGAAGCGGTAGATACGATTTGGAAGATAGAATCACGTGATATCATTCGCTTTTTATCAAATCAAGCTATTCGTGAGGGGGCAAAGATGCCTATTGCCGATTTTTCAGAAATGATTGGAGGATAAGATGCTAAAGAAAAGAAGAAAAATTAAAAATAAAAGCTTAGGAGTATTCGGGTTAATCGTGACTCTTTTGATTGTGCTAGCCGCTACAACTTATCAGACGATTATTCGTCGTATTAACCTTGGTCTTGACTTACAGGGTGGTTTTGAAATCCTTTATCAGATTGAGCCGCTTCAAAAAGGAAAAGCGGTGGATATGCCATCGGTGATCAAGAGTATTAGTAAGCGTGTTAATGTCTTAGGGGTAAATGAGCCTCAAATTAGTGTGGAAGGGAATAATCGTGTGCGTGTTCAATTAGCAGGCGCGAAAGATCTTAATACGGCTCGTAAGTTGATTGGGACAACCGCAAAACTAACTTTCCGAGATGTTAATGACAAAGAATTAGCCGATTCTTCTATCTTGCAAGAGGGAGGCGCTTCTTTAGCTTATCAAAGCGGGGAACCGGTGGTTTCTTTTAAAGTTAAAGATACTGCAAAATTCCGAGCAATTACACGAGAAATTGCCGCAAAAAAGAATGGTCAAAATGTTATGGTCATTTGGTTGGACTATAGTAAGGGAGATTCCTACCAAGTAGAATCACAGAAAAAGGCACAAGGAAAGGAACCTAAATATGTTTCGGCAGCTTCTGTTAATCAAGCTTTATCAGGAGATTCGATCATTCAAGGAAACTTTACAGAAGAAAGTGCTCGTACTTTAGCGAATTTAATCAACTCCGGTTCTTTACCGGTGAAATTGACAGAAATTTCTTCAAACGTTGTTTCGGCGGCGTATGGTCAAGATGCACTTAGTAAAACAGCTTTTGCCGGCATGATCGGGGTTGGCGTTGTTATGTTATTTATGATAGCTGTATACCGTTTGCCGGGTATCGTTGCTTCCATTATGTTGGTGTCTTATGTTTGGGCTGTTTTTGGTATCTATGCATTAATGGGGGCTACTTTCACGTTGTCAGGTATTGGAGCTTTGGTGCTTGGTATTGGGATGACGGTGGATGCTAATATTGTGAATTATGAACGAATTCGTCAGGAGATGTATGCCGGAAAATCCATTCGATCAGCGGTTCGTGAAGGACAAAAATTATCTTTTGCGGCTGTCTTTGATGCTCAATTTACAACCTTGATTGCAGCGTTAATCATGTACATTTGGGGATCTGGCACAGTCAAAGGTTTTGCGACGATGTTGATAATTACTGTCTTTATGACATTGATCTTAAATGTTGGTTTATCTAAGATTTTATTGGATCTTTTAATCAAGTCCGGTATTTGCGATGGACATCCGACATGGTTTGCCGTTAAACCAAACCAAATCCCAGATGTGACCAAAGGAGAGAAACAATTTTATACCGGCACACATCATGTGAACTATGTTGATAAAGCAAAATACTTAATTCGTACAGCTATCGTGACGATCGCCATTTTCTTAGGTTTAGGTATTTTCAATCAATTTAAGGGAACTGGTTTCTTGAATTTGGGGATTGATTTTAGTGCTGGTACGAAATTAACCATCACGTCCAATAAAAAGATCACAACCATGGATGTGCAAAAGGAATTTGAAAAGATTGGTTTAAAAAATTATTCGTTCCAAGCTTCCGGAGATAAAACCGTCTATGCGACCACCAAACAGGCTATTTCTACAGAAGAATTATCAAAGGTGAAGAAGAGCTTGAAGGAAGTATATGGTCAAGAACCGGGAGATAATGTGGTGACACCGGTGGTTGGTAAAGACTTAGTACAGAATGCGTTTATTTTAACAATGGTTGCCTGGATTGCGATGATGGCTTATGTGACGATACGCTATGAATGGGATTATGCTTTATCTTGTATTGTAGCTTTGGTTCACGATGTTTTGATTGTGTTGGCTGTCTTTGGTATTTTACGTTTAGAAGTGAATATTGAGTTGATTTCAGTTCTATTGACCATTATCGGTTATTCCATCAATAACTCGATTATTGTATTTGACCGCATTCGGGAACAGATGAATCTTCGTAAAAATAAGGAAAATATCGACTATAAAGTGGTGGTGAATGATGCGATTGATGCAACGATTAAAGAAGCTTTAAATTCTTCTTTTACAACCATTGTACCGGTTATTATTCTATTATTCTTGGGAAGTCAGGCTATCTTTACATTTATCTTCGCGATGTTGGTGGGATTGGTAGCCGGTACTTTCTCTTCCATTTTTGTTTCACCGATTTTGTGGTACTACCTTCGTACGCACTATAAACCAAAAGAAAAGAATCAGAAAAAGAAAGAAATTCGAAAAGAACACTTGGATGAATACACGATTCCGGGTATTAATGCTTAAAAATAATAAAAAAGTCGTAAGATCATTTGATTTTACGACTTCTTTGATTGGATGTCAGCAATAGATGAAAGGAGAATCACTATGTTGGATAATTGGAAAACTTTGTTGAAAGATAAAAAAATAGCGATATGGGGTCTTGGAAAAGAGGGGGAATCTTCCTATCGTTTTTTACATCGTCTATTTCCTGAACAAAGATTGATTTTGATCGATCGAAAAGATTCCTTAGCTTTCCAAAAAAGTTATCCGGGAGCAGATTTAAAAACGATTGAAGAAGTTTGTTTACATGATTTTGACTATATCTTAAAAGCACCGGGCATCGTATTAAAAGCAGAACAAGAATTAGAAACCATCAGTTCTCAAAGTGAATTGTTTATTAAAATGTATCGGAATCAAGTGATTGGTATTACAGGTACCAAGGGGAAAAGTACTACCAGTTCTTTGGTATATTCTTTATTGAAACAAGAGAAAAAAGTTGTTTTAGTGGGGAATATTGGGAAGCCTTGTTTTGAGGAAATAGAGGCAATGGAGGAAGGCGCATTGGCCGTCTTTGAATTGTCTTGTCACCAAATGGAATATACTCGTGTATCACCATATATAGCGGTTTTATTAAACTTATATGAGGAACATTTGGATCATTATGGTAGCTTTGAAAAGTATGGCTTGGCGAAATCTCATATTTATAGTTATCAACAAGACAATGATTTAGCGATTGTGCCGATGAATCTACCTTCTTTTTTACCAAAACCGGAAACAGCCTGGTATCTTGAAAAAGAAGTCTTTGTGAAAGATGGGTATTTCTTTAATCCATTGGGACAATTGATCATTCCCAAGACAAAATTGATTGGTTATCATAATGAACAAAATATGGCGATAGCGGTCGCTATTGCCATGAAACTAGGAATCAGTGAAAAAGGCATTCAAAAGGGTTTGGAAACGTTTGAACCTTTAGAACATCGTTTAGAGTATGTGGGAATATACCAAGGAATTCATTATGTGAATGACTCTATTTCAACCATTGGTCAATCGTGCATACAAGCGATGGAAAGCCTTCCTTTAGTTCAGACGGTTTTGATTGGTGGTATGGATCGAGGAATTGGATATCAGGAATTGGAAGATTATATCCAAAAACATCCAAACCATCATTATATTTTCATGTATGCGACCGGCAGAAGAATCTTGTCGGAATTGGGAAAGAGAGAAAAGAATTTCTATTTTGTTGAAACATTGAAAGAAGCGGTTTGTTTAGCTAAAAGAATCACAGAAAGAGGGAAAATGGTCTTATTATCCCCAGCGGCCTCCTCCTATGATTCATTTAAGAATTTTGAAGATCGGGGTTGTCAATTTAAAAATATGGTGAAAGATGATGTGGCATAAAAGGATCATTGAACAAAATCCATATCCGGTGGACAATTTAGTGGGAAAATTATTAAGCATGGTTAGTCAGGATAAGGAGAAGATTCATGAAGTTTTATCGTCTTCCAGGCAAATCATGTATTCCAAGGCCGCTTGTGTTTTAAATGGAGTTCAGCGTTTAAAGAAAGCTAAGGAAAATAAAGAAAAGGTATTGATCGCTGGCGATTATGATTGTGATGGGGTTTGCTCGACGGCTATTATGAAATATAGCTTAGATCAATATGGCATTTTAAACGGTTACTATATTCCCGATCGGGTTAAGGAAGGCTATGGGTTACAAGTCCATACCGTTGAATTGGCGAAAGAAAAAGGGTATTCATTGATTATCACGGTTGATAATGGGGTGAAAGCTTTTGCGGCGATTGAGAAAGCGAAAGAGTTGGGGATAGAAGTGATTGTCAGTGATCATCATCAAATAGAAGAACCAGTGCCTGTGGATATTTTGGTTCATCCTGATTTGATGGAAAAGGAATATCGCTATTTTTCCGGAGCCGGGGTTGCTTTACAGATTTCTTATTACTTGATTGGGGAAGCGAAAGAAATGGTTGTGTTGGCTGGAGTGGCGGCGTTGGGAGATGTGATGCCTCCGTTTGCACAAACCCGTCCCTTGATTCAAAAAGCGGTTCAATATTTACAAGAAGGCTATATGCCTGCTTTACAAAAGTTGGTGCCTAAAGGGAACCAAATCAATGTACAAACCATCCAGTTTTCGATCATTCCAAAGTTGAATAGTTTGGGCAGAATGAGCCATTTAGCCAATGTGAATCAATTGGTGTTGTATTTATTAACAAGAAATGAAGAAGCTCAAATAAAAATGGCCAAACAAATTGATCATATTAATCAAGAAAGAAAAAAAGTATCCCAAATTAAAGCTAAAGAGTTGGAAGAAAAAGTACAAGATCAAGCCATTGAAGTTTTATATGATCCGGACTTATTAGAGGGGGTTTGTGGTTTAATTGCCGGTCGAATCACCAATAAAATCAACCGTCCTTGTTTGGTGTTGACGAAAACAGATGGAGATATGATCAAAGGTAGTGGTCGATCCATCCCAGGTGTGAATTTATTTGAAGCGTTAAAGGATTTTGAATTTTATGAAGCCTTTGGTGGTCATGAACAAGCTTGTGGTTTGAGTGTTCTAGAAGAAAATTTTTCAGCATTTGAAAATTATGTGGCAGAAATTCAACTGGCAGTTAACCAAGAGGTTGGCAAAGAAGCTTTATGGATAGAAACTGAAGATTTTAGCTTTCAAGCGGTTCAATCACTTATGAAGCTGGAACCGTATCCAAGTGAATGGAAAAATCCGTTTGTTTGGATTGAACATCCAAGTCAGATTGTATTTAGAAACTATCCTTCAATGCAAAAATATGAGTTTGAAGTGAATGGAGAAAAAGTGGAAGCTGTTCTTTATGCCAATAAAGGAATCCAAGCAGATTCAAAGGCAACGAACTTTATAGGGACACTTTCGATGAATTCTTTTCGAAATCAAGAGAAAATCCAAATGATTATCGAAGATTTATGGTGAGAATGATATAATACAATTGCGTTTTAAAAAAGGAGATTATTATGGCATTAAATTTAGCTGATTATATCGCTGCTATTCCAAATTTTCCAAGTAAGGGAATTTTATTTAGAGATGTGACGCCATTAATTCAAAATGGAGAAGCTTTTAAAGAAGTGACCAACCAATTAGAAGTTTATGCTAGAAAAGTAAAAGCAGATATAATTGTAGGGCCGGAAAGTCGGGGATTTATCTTTGGTTGTCCATTAGCGGTTCAAATGGGCTTGGGTTTTGTGCCTGTGCGTAAACCTGGTAAATTGCCTCGAGAAACGATCTCTAAGGAGTATTCTTTGGAATATGGATCTAATGAAGTGTTTATGCACAAGGATGCCATTAAACCGGGTCAACGTGTTTTAATCGTGGATGACTTATTAGCCACCGGTGGTACAGCGAAAGCCACTTGTGAAATGGTGGAAGAATTAGGGGGCGTGGTAGCCGGTTGCGCTTTTATCGTTGAATTATATGGGAACGGTATGGAAGGAAGAAAAATGTTAGAAGACTATAATGTCTTTAGTATGGTGGAATTAAGTGACCAATAATTGAAAGCAGCGATGATTCGCTGCTTTATTGGAAGGAGGGGAGAAAAGATGAAACAAATCATGAATAATCCAGGCATATCGGATGTTTTAAAGGAAGCTCAAACATATATTCATCAAGAAGAATCCCTTTCTTTAATTGAAAAAGCGGCGAACTATGCGTTGGAAAAGCATGCTGGCCAATTTCGTAAGAGTGGCGAACCTTATTTTTTTCACTTGGCTAATGTGGCTTATATTTTGGCAACATTGCGAGTGGATCCACAGACGATTAGTGCCGGTTTTTTACATGATGTGATTGAGGATTGCGGTATTTTGAAGGAAACTTTAGCCAAAGATTTTGGGGAAGAAGTCGCTTCTTTGGTGGAGTCTGTGACCAAAATTGGTACTTTGGAATACAAAGGTAAAGATGATCCGGAATACCAGGCGGCCAATCATCGTAAAATTTTTATTGCGATGGCAAGAGATATTCGCGTTATTTTAATTAAACTTTGTGATCGTCTTCATAATATGCGTACGCTTCAATTTCAGCCCGAAGCCAGCCAAAAACGAATTGCCTCAGAAACGTTGGATGTGTATACGCCTATTGCTCATCGTTTAGGTATTTCGACCATTAAAAATGAATTGGAAGATTTGAGTTTTTATTATTTGAATCGGGAGGAATATTACCGTATTGCTCATTTAGTGGAAGCTAAGAAAACC
The DNA here is from genome assembly GCF_000177375.1 of Bulleidia extructa W1219. Taxonomy (GTDB): domain Bacteria; phylum Bacillota_I; class Bacilli_A; order Erysipelotrichales; family Erysipelotrichaceae; genus Bulleidia; species Bulleidia extructa. Next base: position 200,637 of record NZ_ADFR01000016.1, on the reverse strand, counting down.
GAACGGGATCATAATGTAAATGTGATGATTCAAGATATTTCAACTGTTTTAAGAGAAAATCATTTGGAATTTCGTATTTTTGGTCGCTCAAAGCACTTATATTCCATCTATCGTAAGATGAAGAAAAAGAATAAGCGTTTTGATGAAATTTTAGATTTATTGGCGATTCGTATTGTGACAAAGACAGAGTTGAATTGTTATGAAATATTGGGTTATATTCACGCAACTTATAAGCCGATTCCCGGGCGTTTGAAAGATTATATCGCTGTTCCAAAGCCTAACATGTATCAGTCCTTGCATACGACGATCATTGGTGATTCAGGAAAGATTTTTGAAGTGCAAATTCGAACAGAAGAAATGGATGCGATTGCGGAAAGAGGGATTGCGGCCCATTGGCGTTATAAAGAGGGAACGAAGTATGATAAACATACCGCAAATAAAGAAATTGAGGCGAAATTATCTTGGTTCAGAGACTTCGCGATTTATTCAGAGGAAAATGCAAGCCCTTGTGAGTATATGGAAACCTTGCAAAAAGATATCTTTGAAGCGAATGTTTATGTTATGACACCAAAAGGAAGGGTTATTGATTTACCAAGTGGAGCGACGCCATTGGATTTTGCGTATCGGATTCATACAGATGTTGGTCATACAACGGTAGGAGCGATTGTCAATGACGCTATGGTTCCTTTGAATACTCCTCTTCATACAGGGGATGTTGTCCATATTCGTACACAAAAAGGGACGGGTCCTTCAGAGGATTGGTTGAACGTGGTGAAGACGAATCAGGCTAAGAATAAGATTAAGGCATATTTTTTAAAGAAAGAATCCCAATTAAAAGAAGAACGTGTTCCAGATGGCGAAAGAGCGTTGAGTGAAGAACTTAGAAAACGAGGTTTCGATCCGAAGGAATATATGGATAAAAATAAACTATTTGAACTCTGTAATTCGTTTCCGGCTTCAAATTACACAGAATTGATGTATGGTATTGCGACTAGGAATATCAACATCGGCTTGGTAGCGGAGCGGTTAACGAATCAAAAGTCTAGAGTAGCGGAGGATTTGAATTTATCACGTTCTTTAAATAGATCGTCTGTAAAAAAAGTTTCAAAATCGGGCTTGGTTGTACCTGGAATTGATTCCATTAAAATGTCTTTGGCGCATTGTTGTTTACCGGTATATGGCGATGCTATCGTGGGTCATATCACCAAGACGGATGGGGTCAAGGTGCATCGTTCTTCTTGCCCTAATGCGAATCATAAAGGAGCTCATTTAATTGATGTTTATTGGGAAGAACATATGGAAGATCAAACCTATCAAACGGATTTGTTGGTGATTGCAAGTGATCGTAATTTCTTATTAACAGATATTGTGACGATTGTTTCTCAATGTCGATTGACTTTAGAAGCTATTAATGCGGTCACCAATCATGAGACATTAACGGCCAGCTTTGCGATGTCAGTGAGGGTGAAAAATTTAGAACAACTAGAAAATTTAATGGCTAATATTCGTAAAATTGACTCTATCACATCAGTGGAAAGAACGATTCATTAAATGGATCCATTGATGGTATGAACATGAAGTGGTGTGTCACATTAAAAATAGTGTATAATAACAAAGATAATTCAAAGAAGGAGAAAAAATAAGGAAACCGATTTAGCGACAATGAGATGGTGCAAGCATTGACGGTGAACTTATTCAGGACACTCCGGAGAAGATTTTCTGAAAAGAGTAGGAAAATACGTGATACTGCGTTAAGGTCAAGGGCATGAATGATCATTCATGAATAAAGGTGGTACCGCGCGAAAGCGTCCTTTTTACAAGGACGCTTTTTTGAAATAAGAAAGGATGAAGTTATGAGCTATCAAACACCAAGAGGAACTTATGATATTTTGCCACAAGAGATGAAACGATGGCACTATGTAGAAAAAGTGATTCGGCAGATAACCAAGAAATATCGCTATCAAGAAATTCGAACTCCTTATTTTGAAGAAACCAAGGTTTTCAAACGAGAAAATGATTCTTCTGATATGGTGAATAAAGAAATGTACACTTTCGATATGGGAAAAGATTCATATACCTTAAGACCGGAAGGGACGGCGGGCGTCATTCGTTCCTTTGATCAACATAAGCTTTATGGATCGATGGAATTACCGGTGCGTTTGTATTATTTAGGAGCTATGTTTCGTCATGAGAGACCGCAAAAAGGAAGGCAACGGCAATTCACTCAATTTGGGATTGAAAATATTGGGGCTAAGTCACCTGAATTAGATGCGGAAACGATTGCTTTGGGGTATGATCTTGTGAAACAAATGGGCATCTCATCCATTAAAGTTTTAATCAACACATTAGGAGATGATGAGTCAAGGGCAAATTATCGTCAAGCCTTGAAAGAACATTTCCAACCACATTTGGAGGAGTTGTGTTCTGATTGTCGTCGTCGTTATGAACAAAATCCGCTTCGTATTTTAGATTGTAAAATTGACCATGATCAAGATTGCTTACATAAAGCACCTCGTTTAGTCGATTCTTTAAATGAAGCGTCTAGAGAATATTTCAGTCGTGTATTAGCAGCTTTGGATGCTTTAGGAATTCCCTATGAAGTAGATGATCACTTGGTTCGTGGCTTGGATTATTACACACACACTGTCTTTGAAGTGGTTTCCACTCGACCAGATAGTGGAGCTCAAGCAACGATTTTTGCAGGAGGGCGCTACGATCACTTTGTGGAGTATTATGGTGGTCCTGATATGTCGGGCATCGGGTTTGCGATTGGTATGGAAAGGTTAATTTCTTTAGCTAGTGATGAAGGATTCGATTTTGGCAAGGATATCACTTGTGATGCTTATGTAATTGGGTTAGGAGATGTTAGTTTAGAAGTTTTAAAGATGGCACAGGAATTAAGAACGAATGGGTTTATTGTAGAGGCAAATTTATTACCGAGATCTCTTAAGTCACAATTTAAGTCGGCTGATCGTCATGAAGCTAAGTATGTTATCATTCTCGGGGAAGATGAAGTAAAAAATGGCCGGGTCAATGTCAAACGGACAAGTGATAAGACACAAGTGACCATCGTTCGTCAAGAATTAATAAAACAATTAGAAAGCTGGGATAAGGACAATGCTTAGAAATCGAGAAAACGGCAGTTTAAGAAAAGAAGACATCGGTCAGTTAGTTCAGCTGGTCGGTTGGGTCAATACAAGAAGGAACTTTGGATCCATGATCTTTGTGGATTTAAGAGATCGTTCTGGTTTAGTTCAATTGGTGATTCAAGAAGAAGATATTCCGGAAGTAAAAGAGATTCGTAGTGAGTATGTTTTACAAGTGGAAGGAAAGGTGGCTCTTCGGAAGGATCCTAATCCAAAATTAGAGACAGGCGATATTGAAGTTCTGGTTTCAAAGATGGTGGTTTTAAATCGTTCTAAAACAACGCCTTTTCCAATCAAAGATGATAGCGAATCTTTAGAAGAAACACGGCTTCAATATCGTTATTTGGATTTAAGAAGACCTGTTTTGCAAAAGAATTTATGGTTACGGGCAAAAGTAAAATCGGCGGCTAGAAGATCTTTGGAAGAACAAGGTTTCTTAGAAATAGATACACCGACTTTAGCCAGATCCACACCAGAAGGAGCTCGTGACTATTTGGTCCCATCTCGTATTTATCCGGGAAAATTTTGGGCTTTACCTCAATCTCCACAAATTTATAAACAACTATGTATGATTGCCGGATTGGATAAGTACTATCAAATTGCCCGTTGTTATCGGGATGAAGATTTAAGAGCTGATCGTCAACCGGAATTTAATCAAATTGATATTGAAATGAGCTTTGCGGATGAAGAAGATATTTTTACAGTGGTTGAAAAGTTGATGAAAGCCATTTGGAAAGAAACGAAAGAGATCGAATTAAAGACACCTTTTGAGAGAATTCCATACTTAGATAGTTTGGATCGCTATGGTTCAGATAAACCGGATTTACGTTTTGGAAATGAAATTCAAAACATGAAAAAAATTTTTGAAAAATCTGAATTTGTAGGCTTTCAAGAAGGGTTAAAGGATACAGGAACCATTGGTGCTTTATACTTTGAAAATGCGGCGAATCAATATTCTCGTAAGGCATTGGATCAACTTCAAGATTTTGTGAAACATGGTTTTGGAGTTCAAGCATTAGCTTATTTAAAAAAGGAAAATGGTAGCTATACTGGTTCTATTCGCAAAGTCATGAGTGAGGAAGAATTAAAGCATTTAGATGAAAAATTACAGGTTCAAAATAATGGTTTGGTTCTTTTGATTTCTGGGATTAAAAATCGTACTTTAAGTGCTCTAGGAGCTTTACGTGTTCGTTTGGCTAAGGAATTAAACTTAATTCCGGAAGGAGAAAACTATCATTTTGCTTGGGTGACCGATTTCCCGATGTTTGAATATTCAGAAGAGGAAAAGCGGTGGGTCGCAACGCACCATCCATTTACTGCCATTCGTGAAAAAGATATACCATATCTGGTGAGTGATCCGCAGCGTGTTTTGGCTCGTGCTTATGACTTAGTATTAAACGGTTATGAGTTATTATCTGGTTCTATTCGTATTCATAGCCAAGAGGTGCAAGAAAAAGTGTTTGAGTCTATCGGTCTGACCTTTGAACAAGCTAAAGAGAAATTCGGTTTTTTCTTAGAAGCCTTTCAATATGGTGCTCCTCCTCATGGTGGAGTGGGAATTGGTTTAGAAAGATTGATTATGTGTTTGGCTCATACGGATAATATTCGTGATGTTGTCGCTTTTCCAACAACGAATTCTTCAATGGATTTGATGTCTCAAAGTCCGAATAAAGTAGAGACTGAGCAATTGAATGTGGTTGGTATTGAAATCAAAAAGTAGAATTCATCTTAAAAAAACACCTTCAGGTGTTTTTTTAGTTGACGGAAAATCATCTGTACTATATATTTAAGACAGATAGTACAGATAATACAGATGGAGGTAACATGTTTCTATTAAATCTACAATCTAAGATACCTCTTCAAGAACAAATTAAAAACCAAATGATTCGATTTATCGAAGTCGGTATTTTGAAAGAAGAAGATCGTTTACCATCAATTCGTCAATTGGCTCAAGATAACGGCATTAATCCCAATACTGTGATGAAAGCCTATAGTGAGTTGGAAAAACAAGGTTTTGTGTACAATGTTCCCAAAAAAGGGGTATATGTCGCTAAAATTAATGTTCAACAAAGTTTAGAAAGCGAAATCTTAAATTTTCTAAGACCGTTTCAAAAAAATGGTATGAAACAGGAACAATTAGAAGCGATCATTCAAAAACTATATAGGGAGGAAAAGAATGCTTGAAATAAAAAAAGGGACCAAATCTTTTGGTTCAAAAAAAGTCTTGCGTGATTTAGATTTAGTGATTCCATCCGGTTCCATCTTTGGTTTGGTAGGAATTAACGGTGCTGGGAAATCCACGTTACTTCGATCAATTGCCGGAGTATATCGACTGGATAGAGGAGAAATTCTTTTTGATGGACAAGACAGCTATTTAGATGCGACTGTCCGTAAGAAGATTGCCTTTGTATCGGATGATTTATATTTTCCAACAGGATCGACGGTAGGTAGTCAAAGGTGTTTTTATGAGAACTTATATTCTTTTTCAAAGGAGAATTACCAGCGCTTTTTAAAGATGTTCGAGTTGGATGAAAAAATGACTATCTCTACTTTATCCAAAGGAAATAAGAGAAGAGTGGCTTTGTTGTTCGCTTTGGCAGTTCAACCAAAATTGTTATTGTTGGATGAGGCGTATGATGGATTAGAACCATTGATCCGTTTGAAGTTTAAAAAAGTATTAGCCGAATTGGTGGAAAGCGAACAATTGACGGTTTTGATTTCTTCTCATAGTTTAAAAGAATTGGAGGATATTTGTGATTCTTTTGGGATTTTAGAAAAAGGGCAGATTCTTCGGACGGGTGATTTGTTAGAATCTAAAGATGACTTACATAAATATCAAATTGCTTTTGAACAGGAATTAACAAGATCAAATTTCAAAGATTTGGACGTGCTTCATTTTGAAAAAGCAGGAAGGGTCTATCAATTGGTGATTCGTGGGAAACAAGAGGAAGTTCAAGAAAACCTATATACTTTAAATCCGCTGTTATTAGACGTATTGCCGGTGAATTTTGAAGAATTGTTTATTTATGAATTAGAAAGCCGAGGAAGTTTAGATGAGTAAATCCTATTTTAAGTATCTTTATCAATCCAAAAAAATACTTTGGAATTTCTTGACACTTGTTTTCTTTGCGATTTCCTTTACGCCTGTTTTATCTGATATGGAAGATGGAGTATTGCGTTTGAAAACCATTGTGACAGTTGCTTTATCTTTATCTTTAATATTATGTTTTGTTTTACCGGCTATTTTGTTTTCAGTATATCAAAGGCGAAGAAGTTCTGATCAGTATTTTGCATTACCATTGAATCGAAGAACTATATTAGTAAGCACCATTGGTTTTGCTTGGTTCTTTGTGTTAATGAACTGGCTTGGAGTAACCGTATTGGCTCATATTTTGATGAACGCTGGTTTTTTACAAAAATGGCCATTATTGATCCTTTATATGGCGTTAGCTATTGGGGTATTATTGCTAGTCAATAGCTTAGTTTTCTTAGTGGCTAATAATGTGTTTGACGGTATTATAATGACGATCGCCTATTTCTTTATATTTTTCATTGTTTTATTCTTGGAAAAATCGTTTACGTCATCCATTATTGCAGGTCAAGGTGATTGGGGAGTCGGTTGGTTAGGAGAAGTATATCTGTTGTTCTCACCGGTTATGATGATTATAAATGATTATCTAAGAGTTTTTATGACTATGGGATCTATTTATGATTTTTATCCGGCTTGGTTTACGATATCTTTGCTGGTGATGTATGGTCTTGTGGCACTCATTGGTTTGCGTCGTTATTTTATTTGTCGATCAAGTGAAAACGCAGAGCTGGTATCCAATGATCCGATGGCGTATCCATTGATCATTCATGTGTATTTAGGGGGATTGATGTTTGCGTTGGCTTTTCAATATTGGAAAATGGAAAGATTTTTGATCGTTTTATCGTTATTGTTATTATTATTGGCTTATGTGATCGCCATGTTTGTGTATCGACGAAAGATTGCTTTATCGAGAAATAATGTGATTGTATTTGTTTTGACAATGGCTATCGGTTTCGGTTTCGCTTTTATGGGCATGCATACCAAGGGCTTTGGACTGGCTAATCAATATCAATTAAAAGTAGGAGAAACACTGATTTACGAAATAAATAATGATGACTATCGAACAAGGAACATACATATTCGTATTCCAACTCATGAGTTTTCCAAGTATCAAGAAGTTATTGATATGATGGAAAAGTATCGTAAGGAAGAAATTAATCAATACTATCAATTAAATAGTGATAAAAAAGTGTATGGTTATTTAAGAGTACGAAATGATACCAAAACAGATAAATTCGCTAATTTGTATCGTTATGCAATGCACAGAACGTTAAATGAGAAAGAGATAGAGATATTAAAGAAGTATCCATCCATTGTTGAATTTGAAAAGTAGATACCGATTCCCCTGTTTTTATCAGGAGTCTTTCCAACGGATCTAAAACGGTTGTATAAAGAAGAATCATAATCCAAAGTTAAGATTTTGATAGTATTTACTATGGGAAATAGTAAACATAATTGATTAGTGCTATAGTAGAAATAGTGATAATCTTATCCATTAATTTAGTGTTATGTCGAGGTGGAAATGTTAAAGTATCAACCCATATATTGGTTTGTGATGATTCCTTTTATAAAAAGGGCCTTAAAAACAAAATATAGTCATGAAGATGTTAAAACGATTGTTAGAAATGCTAAAATCGAATATAGAGAATTACTAAATAAAGCGGATGATATTGGCACTAAAAATCCTATGGCTTCTAATTTCTATTTTTGTCTGTTATTTTTTCTTTTATGCAGGGAAGTGAAGGTAAAATAATTTCTGAAGATTTGAAAGAAATCATGAGAATGACTTTATCGGATCCCATATTGTTAAAATTAATGGGCAAGAAAGATTATAATCATCCAAAAGATCTAAAAAAATTTAAAGAGCTTATGCATCGGAATTCTGATTGGGCAGAGCTTCATCGCAAAGAGTATCCGGAAACTTGGAAATTTAATTTTGATGATAGTCATCAAGATGGTTTTTATTATTATTTTACTAAATGTCCCATCGCTAAATTCTTTAAAGATCATCACTTAGAAGAAATAGCTCCTATATTTTGCGAATTAGATCATCTTACGATTAAAACTAGAAAAGCAAAATTATTGAGGGATAAAACATTAGCTAAAGGTGATGATATGTGCGATTTTTGGATTGTTGGAGACAAGGTTCAGAATCCTAAATAATGATGGATCTTTAAAAATAAAATAGGATCACTAAAGGAGGCTATCTTTAAAATGGATCTCTTATTTCTACAAGTAGTTTTATATTGCTTATTATTCACATTATTAGTGGCTTTATCATTTAGAGGTAATGCGATTAATATTGTGTATTTTTATCCTAAATCCGTTATAGATCAAGTTGTTGAATTTGGTTATACAGATTATAAAACAGTCAAAAGAAATAAGATGATATTTTATTCTTTGTTTATTGTTTTAATGTTTGGAAGTTTGGTATTAATGGTTGGATCATGGAATAAAATCAATGATTTTAAACAAGCGTTTATTCAATTAAATATTTTTCTTCAATCTTGGAATATCTTTGATGGACTAGTCATGGACATTTTATGGACCAGTAATAGCAAGAAGTTAAAAATCAAAGGTATAAAAGATAGTGAATATATACCTAGTGTGATAGAGGTCATTAAAAAAAGAATTATCTTTATTCCTGTTTTATTGGTGGCGGCTTTCATTTTAGCTAAATTCATAGTGTTTATGTATTAAATGATTTGGAAGTATAGATGATGTATTTTACCACAATTAAAAAGAATTAAAAGACTGGTAAAACAAACAGTGAGCTTTTATAATAAAATTGTCAGAGGATTTGTATTTTTCTAACATTTCGATATAAGGGAATTCTGATTAGGACCTCGGTGTTGAATGCTTGGTTCGCCCAAGAATCCTAAAGAGGGAATAAGAATGCCCACCTCTACATAAGAGGGAACATATCAGCCTCTGGCTTTTTATGTATTTAAAAAACAAGCATTTTTTCTTTTTTTGTAGGGGTTTTCATTTTGATAAAATTAGCTAGAATAGAATCATGAAAATTCAAATATTTCATACTAATGACATACATAGTAACTATTCTTTTTTAGAAAAAGTATTTGTTTATTTACAACAACATCGTAAGAAGGATGACCTTTATTTGGATAGTGGAGATTATATTGATATTAGTCATAAAATGGTGGCGGTTGATCATGGACAAATGGCTATGGAATTATTATCTCTTTGTCATCCTGATGCGTTAGCTATCGGGAATAATGAAACCGATTTAGGAGCTTCTTTAAAGAAGCTCTTTGGAAGATTTCCTTACCTTTCCGCTAATTTAAGTGATGAGTTTGATCAGCCATTAAAAAATCTGGCTTCCAGTCAATTGTTTAAAGTAGCGAATCAAACCATTTTAGTGATTGGGTTGACACCGTATTATAACGAAGAGCTAAAAGAAAATGGATATAATCATTTTATGGTGATGGATCATTTAAAGCAGCAAGAACCTTTTGCAAGTTTAAGAGAAGTTTTGACTGAAAGAAAGGGTCAATACGATTTCTGTCTTTTGTTGTCGCATAGTGGCTATTTTGTCGATAAGAAGTTTTTGGAAGAGTTTGAAGAAATTGATTTTATCTTGGGTGGTCATTCGCATCAAAAGATTTGTACGGATCAATATTTACAAGGTGGTAAAGGGGAACTTTTGGATGTATTAACATTGGATGTTTCGGAGCATGGAATTCACTTTGTAAAAAGTGAACAAATTGATGTGGAAGATGGAAAGAGTCTCGTGTTTGAAAATAAAAGGGATGTTTTTTTAAAACGGGCGGATGCTATTCTGGAAAAAGAAATGAGGATTTATGATGAGCTGGGGTTTGATCCATTTCATTCTTGTGAATTGATTCGTTTTCTTTGCGAGGCTTTATGGCAGGATTATGGACAGGATTTGGCTATCATGCATCATGGTATTGCCAATCAGTCTTTGCTTCGACCGGTTAGTCAAAAATCACTGTTGGAAACATTTCCATCCAAATTGAATCCAACCATGTATTCATTGAAGGGAGAAGATATTCTAGAAGCGTATCGTTTATCCAAAATAGAAGAACATATTCATCAATCCGGGAAAGGACCGGGATTTAGAGGAACGGTGCTAGGTACTCTCAGTTTTAGTTCCAATGTACAGGAAAAGGATGGTTATCTTTTTGTAAATGGTGAAAAATTAGAAGATAAGAAAGTATACTCCATTGTGACGGATGATTATCTACAAAGAGGAACAGGCTATCCAAGTTTAAAAGTGAAAGATGAAGTTTGCCACTATGATCATGGTTTTATCCGTCACGTTATAGAACGTCATTTGATGGATGAAGATCTATTTCATCAGGTGAAGAACTTGAAAGTCTGAGAAAAAATAGATAGAATAAGCAAGTAAAAGTGAGGTAAAATACATGCCAGAATTTTTTAGTTCATTAGGAATGTTTTTAGCAGGTGCTATTGTGTCAGCTTTAGTGACTTTTTTCTTAACAAGACGTGCTTTTGAAAAGCAATTGAAAGCAAATCCACCTGTAACTGAAAAGATGATTCGTGCCATGTTCATGCAGATGGGTCGCAAACCAAGCGAAGCTCAAATCAAAGCTGTCATGAAGACCATGAAACAATAAAGAGCAGAGTAAAATTTGTTCTTTTTTTATGGATGAGTTTTCTTTTGTAATGGGATAAGTGATGAATTAAAAAAAGACATATGGTTTAAAAACCACCAAGAAAGAGGGGGCGGTATTGCCACAATGTAAGCGCTTTGTTAAGATGAATGTGCATAGCGATATGCGGGGAGGAAATATGAAGAAGAAAATCAATCTGTTTTTAAGTTCTATCTTGGCTTTAACGCTTATTGGTTGTTCAAACCGAGGTAAGTATAAAGCCGGTACCTATGAAGGAGTGGGGAAAGGACGTAATGGAGAGATTAAAGTCTCTGTGACTGTTTCAAAAGATAAGATTGAATCAGTCAAAATAACGGATCAAAAAGAAACGGAAAGTATTGCAAAACCGGCATTGGAACAAATTCCAAAGGCTATTGAAAAGGCCAATAAGGCAAATGTGGATACAGTATCGGGGGCGACCATGACTTCAAAGGGAATCATGGATGCAGTCAATGATGCCTTAAAGAAAGCCGGTGCGATGGATCATGGTGAAAAGGCAGAACATAAGAATGTTCCGGTGACTTATACGGAAGGAACTTATACTGGGCAAGGGAATGGTTATAATGGATCCATTCGTCTAAAAGTGACTTTTGCAAAAGACGGTATTAAGGAAATTCAATATAGTGATAACAAGGAAACGGCTCATATTGGTAAACCAGCTTTTGATTACTTAGTGAAAGAGGCTAAGGAAGCCAACGGAGCTGGTGTGGATGTTGTCTCGGGAGCTACTTTTACGTCAATTGGTTTTAAAAATGCGCTAGTGGATGCGGCTAAGCAAGCAAAGGCAAGTGATTTAGAAGGTTTTAAGAAAAATAAAGTGGTTCATAAAGCCGGTCAAAAGATAGAAGAAACTTATGATGTGGTGATTGTCGGGGCAGGTGGAGCTGGTATGGCTAGCGCTGTTCAGTCGGCACAAGAGGGAAACAGTGTGGCGGTTGTGGAAGAAAATGCGGAAATAGGTGGTAATACCGTGGCTTCCGGTGGACAATTCCAATCGGTTCAAAAGTATTTGGTATGGGATCCTGCCAAACCAAATGCGACAAGTGGTACCTATAAAGGCAAGACTTATAAGAAAGTAAAACAAGCGGCCGGGAATATTACGATTCTTAAGACGATTTTAAATTGGAATGAAAAAGAATTTGATGGTAATCATTTTAAGGATCGAAATTTTGTGGCAGGAGATATCCATGAATTATCGAAAGCTGGTGTTCATAAGGAATACTTAGGGACTTTAAAAGCTCTAAAGAAAGAAATTAAAGCTTACATTGATTGGGCACAACCTAAGCTAAATGCCGGTACGGCTGAAACGGAATTGCCATTGTTTTCAACGGTCAACTTACATATCTTCCAAACCTATTATGGTGGATTAAGACAAAATGCGAAGAAGACAGAATGGATTTATGGTAATTATGAATTGGTAGCACAATTCGTAAATGGTGGTCAAGAGTTAAAAGGATGGTTAGAATCTCAAGGGGCTATGTTCGATAACGCTACTCAACCTACGATTGTTGGGGCTTTATGGAATCGTGAAAATGATTTCTTGGGATCGGATTTAAATAAGGACGGAATTCCTGATCCAGATGGTGCTAATAAGAAAGGTAAATCGGTATGGAATACGTACTTTGTACCAACGAAGAATACATTATTAAATACAGTGGCTAACCATGATAAGAATAAGATTTTATTACGTACCAAAGCGACTGAATTGATGGTTGAAAATGGAAGAGTAACGGGTGTCAAAGCACAAAAATATGACGGTACAGAAGTCATTTTACACGCTAAAAAGGGCGTTGTGTTAACCACTGGAGGTTATGCGGCTAATATTAAACGTGTTAAAGAAACAAACACTTATTGGAAAGATGGAGCGTTGACAGATTCTACCAAGACGACCAATCGTTCGAGTTTAGTGGGTAGTGGTTTGGATATGGCTCAAAAAGTAGGGGCACAATTAACCGGTATGGGTTATACACAATTGATGCCAATTTCTTGGGTAGATAATGGTAATTTGGCTTTTGGTGGTGGTAATTATACTATCTACGTCAATCCGAAGACCGGTAAGCGTTTTGTGAATGAAACAGGAGAACGGGATGTTTTATCGTTAGGTGAATTTGATCATGGTATTCGCTTTGAGGGTTCTAATGGAACTATCATTGAAATTGCGAATAATAATCATCATATTCCTGGACCATATCCGTATGGTACACCAAAGGACGACGACCTTACGTTATGGAATCGTGATGTTAAGAATCGTCAATACACTCGTACAGTGGATCAATTGGGTGATTTATTTAAGCAACTTGGATTACAGACTAATGCAGAAGAAGTTAAGAAGACAATCATAGAATACGATAAGGCTTTGATGACTGGTCAGGAAAAGAATTTAAATCCAACCAAGACAGGCTGGACTCATTTGATTGGTAAAGCTGAAAAAGATGCGAAAGGTAAGTTTAAGCCGGAAACATATACTTTAGATGGTGTTAAGTTAAAAATACGTCTATTAGCTCCATCCACACACCATACCATGGGAGGATTGGTTGTTGATGCGAAACGCCATGTCTTAGATAAAGACGGCAAGGCTATTAAGGGCTTATATGCGGCAGGTGAAGTAACTGGTGGAATTCATGGTGGTAACCGCTTAGGTGGTAATGCCATTGTTGAAATTTTTGTTTCTGGTCGCAGTGCTGCCAAAGCGATTGTTGAAGATAACAAATAGAATGTATAAAAACAGTGTTTCGAAGGAAAGACTGTTTTTATTTTTGCCTATTTTCTATTGCAAAATAAGCTTCATATAAATATTGTATCTTTCTTAATATATTGAGGAATGTATCACCATGGGCAAAAAAATTTTATTTTCAAAAGGGAAAGACTATAATGAAATCATATTAAGGAGGACAAAATGAGTACAGAACATAAGAAAGTATTCGAAGCGATGGATGGGAATACAGCCACAGCGCACGCTGCCTATGCGTTTACAGAAGTAGCTGGAATTTATCCCATTACCCCATCATCACCAATGGCGGAAAGTGTCGATGCTTGGTCAACGACTAATCGTCAAAATATTTTTGGTGATCGTGTGAAAGTGGTTGAAATGCAATCGGAAGGTGGTGCGGCAGGTGCTATTCATGGTGCTTTACAAGCTGGTTCTTTAGCCACTACATTTACAGCTTCGCAAGGATTGCTGTTAATGATTCCGAATATTTACAAATTAAAAGGGGAAATGTTACCGGGGGTTATTCATGTAGCGGCTCGTACGTTGGCAACGCATACATTAAGTATTTTTGGTGATCACTCTGATGTTTATGCGACTCGTCAAACGGGCATTATCCAAATGTGTTCTCATTCGGTGCAGGATTGTATGGATTTAACTGGAGTGGCCCATGCCGTTGCTGTTGAAGCAAGTGCTCCGGTGATGCATTTCTTTGACGGTTTCCGTACTTCTCATGAAATCGATAAGATTGAAGTCATGGATTATGATTTTTTGAAGTCTTTGCTGAATCAAGAAAAGCTAGCTGAATTCCGTAAACATGCGTTGAATCCACATGGCAATTCAGTGGTACGTGGTGGTACACAAAACGATGATATTTTCTTCCAAGCAGCGGAAGCACAAAATACACACTTTGATCAAATTCCTGAAATTGTTGCTTCTTATATGAAGAAAGTTTCGGATTATACAGGACGTACTTACGCTCCATTTGTTTATGTTGGTGCTAAGGATGCAGAGCGAATTATCATCGCTATGGGTTCGGTTACGGATACGATTACAGAGACCATCAATACATTAGTGAAACGTGGTGAAAAAGTTGGCTTGGTGAAGGTTTACTTATATCGTCCGTTCTCCACTAAGATGTTAGAAGAGGTGCTGCCAGCTAGTGTTAGGAGTATTGCCGTATTAGATCGTACAAAGGAGCAAGGAGCTCGTGAACCATTATTCTTAGATGTTGTTTCAGCTTTACGTAAACATAAGGATTTAACTATCATTGGTGGTCGTTATGGTCTATCTTCAAAGGACACAAATCCATCGGATATTAATGCAGTGTATGAAGAGCTAAAGAAGAGTCATCCAAAAGAAGAATTTACGATTGGTATTGAAGATGATGTTACGAATTTATCTTTAGCCAAAGCACCAATTTCTGTAGATGCTGATTATACTTCTTGCTTATTCTATGGTTTGGGATCGGATGGTACCGTTGGTGCCAATAAGTCAACCGTTAAAATCATCGGGAATAATACCGATCTTTACTCGCAAGCTTATTTTGCTTATGACTCTAAGAAATCAGGAGGCGTCACACGTTCACATTTACGTTTTGGTAAATCTCCGATTCATTCTCCTTACTATATTGATAAAGCTGAATTTATTTCCTGTTCACAAGAATCGTATTGCTTCAAGTTTGATATGGTTCGTGATTTAAAGGAAGGTGGTACTTTCTTATTAAATACCATGATTTCAGCGGAAGAAATTGTCAATCGTATGCCAAATCGTTTGCTGGCGACTTTGGCAAAGAAGAAAGCTAAGTGGTTTATCATTAATGCAACTAAGTTAGCACAAGAAACAGGTATGGGTCGTCACACCAATACGATTTTACAGTCGGCTTTCTTTAAGTTAAATGAACAAATCATGCCTTATCATAAGTCTCTTGAGTTGATGAAGCATTCAGCTGAAAAGACATACGCTCGTAAAGGACCAGAAGTTGTGGCCGCAAATATTCGTGCTATTGAAGCCGGTGCTGATGGTTTGGTTGAAATTCCGGTGAATCCGGCATGGGTAGACTTGCCTTACTCTAATGCTTTATATAAAGAAACAGGTGATTCTTATTATGATGAAGTGGCCCAACGTATTAATGCTTTAGATGGCAATCATATGCCTATATCGACTTTTATAAAACACGATATTTTAGATGGTTCCGTTCGCAGTAATGAAGCCTTTATGGAAAAAAGAAGCGTTGGTGCTTTTGTTCCGGAATGGGATGTGAATAAGTGTATTGAATGTGGTAAGTGTGGATTTGCTTGTCCTCATGCTACCATTCGTTCGGTATTAATGGACGAAAAAGAATTGATTAAGGCTGATGAAATCGCGAAGGAAAATAACCTTGAATTAACTTACAAGGATCCGACACCTGCTTATAAAGGAGCAAAAGAAGCCGGCTTGAAATTCCGTATTCAAGTCTCAACGGAAAACTGTGTTGGCTGTGGTGTTTGTATTACAGTATGTCCGGTGGATGCTTTAAGTGCAAAGGATATCAATACGCAAAGGGAGCAACAAGCGTTAGCTGATTACTTATATAAAGAAGTGACTTATAAACCTGAATTTGGAAATCAAAATACGGAGGCCGGTGTTTCTTTGATGATGCCTTATTTTGAAGTGTCTGGGGCATGTCCTGGTTGTGGAGAAGCCGGATATTATCGCTTAGCCACTCAATTATTTGGTAAGGATATGATGATTGCCAATGCAACGGGATGTTCGATGATTTACTGCTCGGCAACTCCTGTTTCACCATTTGTTACTGACGAAAATAACGATGGTCCGGCATGGGCAAACTCCTTATTTGAAGATAATGCTGAATATGGTTTTGGTATGGCTATTGCGAATTCATATAAGTCGGCTCATATTTTGAAGTTGATGGAAGAAAATTTGGATACAGTAGAACCTGAATTGAAGGCTGATTTTGAAGCTTATTTAGCAGCGAATGATAATCGCGAAGCGCAACGCCAAATCAAATCGAGCTTAGTGGAGCATTTAAGGAGTTCTAAGGTAGAAGCTGTTAAAGAATTATTGAGCTATGAAGATGACTTGATATCGAAGTCTGTATGGATCGTTGGTGGTGATGGATGGGCTTATGATATCGGTTATGGTGGACTGGATCATGTGATGGCTAATAATTTGGATGTGAATGTGCTGGTGTTAGATACAGAGGTGTACTCGAATACAGGTGGACAATCTTCGAAATCTTCGCAAGCAGCGTCCATTGCAAAGTTTGCGGCTGGTGGTAAGGCTTTAGCGAAGAAGGATTTGGGTCAGATCTTTATGGAATATGGGACAGCTTACGTTGCTTCTGTTTCGATGGGAGCTAATCAAAGCCAAACAATTAAGGCTTTCAAGGAAGCCGAATCTTACAAAGGACCTTCTATTGTGATTGCTTACGCTCCATGTATTGAACAAGGAATTAAGGGTGGCTTGATCAATATGCCGGTGACGCAAAAGAATGCAGTGGAATGTGGGTATACCGTTTTGTATCGTTATGATCCACGCAAGGATAAACCGCTAACGATTGATTCTCGTACACCTAAGTGGGAAAAGTTCAAAGATTTCTTGATGAATGAAGGACGCTATTTCAACTTAGTGAAGATCAAGGGCGAAGAAGAGGCGAATCAGCTATTTGATAAAGCTTGTACAGATGCTCAAATGCGTTATACAAAGCTTCAAATGAAGAAACGTATACAAGATGAAGAACCATCATAATGGTCAAAAAGAGTGTATTTCGGTACATTCTTTTTCATTTGGAATTAGAAAATTGGGAAAAAAATGAAAAAACAGGGTGATGAGGATTATAATAAGACGTTGTATGGAGGATGAATATGGATCTTGAGCAAATTAAAAAACTTCTAGATTTAGATGAAAAAACTAGGAAAGAAGTGGCGGCTGCCCATGAGGAAAAAAATCAACTTCTTGCCAAGATTGCCATAGAAGAACAACGTCTCTCTAAAGAAGTGTGGGATAAAGTTCATGTGACAATTGAACAGAAAGAAAAGGAAATGGTAAAAGAAGTGGCTGATGAAAAAAAACGGTTAGAAGGTCGTTTTAACAAAAATAAAGAAAAATTAGAAAAACAGTTTTCCAGTCATCGAGACGAATGGATCGAAATGCTAAGTAAGCGTGTGACTTCTTTGGAAGAATATCATGAATAGTTCCAGCAATGCCATTATGGCAAAAGTTCGATCGATGTATGGACATTCTTTTCAAGAAAAAGATTATCTGATGCTTTTACATAAAAAAACGAATCGGAAGTCGCCTCTTTTTTGCAGAATAGTGATCTTTTTCATGATTGCTTAATGGGGATCAATGTGAAAGCGATTCATCGGGGTCAATTGGAGGTTTTGATTCGGACAGAAATCTTTCATCGTATCAATAAACTGATTCGGTATATGGAAGGAAGTGGGAAACATCTTGTGCATAATTTGATTTCTAATACGGAAATTGAATTGATTATGATGAAAATACGGGCTTTGTCTTCAGGGAATTTAGTATTACGAGAAGATTTGATTACACATATACCGTTGTATGTATCACAATATAGCAGTTTTGATTTTATGGGTTTAAGTAACGTGTCAAATTTTGAAGAATTGTTAACTTTACTAAAGAAAACGGCTTATGTGTCAGTCTTAAAGTTATATGGTTCAAAACCCATTGAAGAGTTAGATTTTGTGACCTTGGAACATCGCTTACATGAGAAAATGGATGAAGAAACCATGTCTTATATTCGTCAATTTGGCAGTGAAGATACGCAAAGGAAGATGAATGAGATTCTAAGAATTGGTATTGAGTTGGAAAATATTCGAGTGATTTATCGTTTAAAGAAATATTTCCAAGTAAATCCTGAACAAATTCGTCCTTTATTGATGAAGCAAACAGCTTATATTTCTTGGACAAAGTTAATGGAATGGGTGGATCAGTTGACGGCGGATCAAATTTTAGAAAAGCTTCATCAAACCAGATATAAAAAATACATAGGGATGACTCACTTTCAATATATTGAACATTTTACAAAGAGAATTCAATATGAACTGAATCGGCATTTTATGTATCAGGAATCAAACCTGAATATCTTGATGTTTGCTTATATTCATTTAAGTGAAATTGAAATTCAAAATTTGATTGATATCATAGAAGCGGTTCATTATGGTATCAGTCAAGAGAAAACAAAGGCTCTGTTAATTTATTAGAAGAAGGTATTATGGCAATTGAAAAAATGAAATATGTGTCTCTTTCTTGTTCAAAAGGCCAGTTGAATAAGATGTTAGAGATAGTTGGAAAGAGTCAGTATATCCATCCCATTTTAGCCAGTCAATTGGTGGAAAATGAAGAGGGTGTTTTAATGAGTGGGGATAATCCTTATGATTCTTATGTTCAAGGGTTTCAAAATATTGGGCATATGGTTGGTTGTGTCTTACAGGAAAAAGAGCCAACAGGAGTTTATTCAGAAGAGGAAATTCAGGCTTATATCGCCGAGTTAAACCATGAATTCGGTTTAGATACCAATGGGGATCTGGAAACACTATCAGAGGATGATGAAAAGGCGTTAAGGGAAGTAGCACCATTAGGATTTGAAAGAATTAAGGAGGCACAGTACTTAAATTTCGGTTTAGGTCGGTTACCTTTAGATTCATACAAAAAGATTTCTCTTTACGCTGGGGAAAATTTTTCAATTCATAAATTACATAGCAATAATCAATACGTTTGGTTGATCTATGTGACCAGTGATGCTTATTTAATGAGAACGAAAAAAGTCCTTCATTCCTTGTTCTTTGAGCCGATCAAAATTCCTTCTTTTGACCGGGAAAAAAGGGTTCAAGACTGTCGCATGAAGATGATGGATGTATATTCTTATTGCTTAAAACAATCTTCTATCTTGAAACTATATCCTTATGTATTAAAAAAAGGGGATCGCTATGAATTGGCGGGTTTTGTCAAAGATAAGGAAGTTCAAAATTTCAAAGCTTTGTTAAAAGAAGTTTCTTGGGAAGAGAAAGATCCGATTCATGTTTCCATTCCTTGTCCAACGGTTCTACATAATCATTGGTTTACAAGGCCGTTTGAACTTTTTGTGGAAATGTATGGTTTGCCAAAATACGATGATTTTGACCCTACAGCATTTGTGGCGGTGACCTATTCTTTGATTTTTGGCATTATGTTTGGAGATTTAGGACAGGGCTTATTGTTGGCCTTGATGGGGTTCTTATTTGAAAAGAAAGGAAAGTTGTTTGGTATCATTGCTCGTGTTGGTGTGACTTCTTCTATCTTTGGTTTCTTATATGGATCCGTATTTGGTTTAGAAGAGGTTCTCAATCCAATTCATCAACAAATATTTAATGTTCGTGAAAAGCTGTTGGATGTGATGGATGGTTCTAATACCATGGGATTATTGATTGGGGCAGTGTTGATTGGGGCTAGTTTAATTCTGATCACCATGTTGATGAATATTTGGAATCATGTCCGTCATAAGAGATGGATCGAAGCGATTTTCTCACAAAATGGAGTCGCAGGATTTAGTTTCTATGGTTTTATTTTAGTCGCTATTGGTGCTCAAGTTTTATACCATGTCCGTCTAATGACACTTTCATGGATGATTCCGTTTGTGTATACACCATTGCTTTGTTTCTTGATGAAAGAGCGCTTTGAAGCGGTAGCGAACGGTCATTCTTTTAAACCAAGTGGGGGTTGGCTTAGTTATATGGTTCAAAATTTCTTTGAAGTGTTTGAAATCTTATTGAGTTTTGTGACTAATAGTTTATCGTATTTGCGGGTAGGCGGGTTTATTTTATCTCATGCCGGGATGATGTTGGTTGTGATCACTTTAATGAAAATGACCGGTTCAGGCGGCATGGTGGTATTTGTATTAGGTAATATCTTTGTGATGGGGTTGGAGGGTTTAATTGTAGGCATTCAAACCTTGCGCTTGGAATATTATGAAATGTTTTCTCGCTATTACACCGGTGGTGGCACAAAATTTATAGCATATAGCACAAAAAAGAGTGCAGAATAAGGAGGAGTGTATGTTATCGTTGAATCAAATTTTTTTACCATTTATGGCTGTTATTTTAATCGTTGGACCTTTATGGCTGATTGTTCGCCATGGAGTGAATCAAAAGAATGTGAAATCTAGAGTTTTGATGCAAGTGGCGATATTTGCCGGTGCTTTTTTAACAACGGTTCTTTTCCAGGCTAATCAATTTGCGTCTTTTGCTCAAGAAGCCACTCAATCTAGTAATAGTAATGCCGGTTTAGGCTTTATTGCGGCTGCTATTGCAGTGGCCGGTTCTTCTTTGGGTGCCGGCTGGGCGGTTGCCAGTGCAGCTCCAGCGGCTATTGGAGCTGTAAGTGAAGATGGAAATAACTTTGGTCGTGCCATTATCTTTGTTGCCCTTGGTGAAGGGGTAGCGATTTATGGTTTATTGATTTCCATTTTGATTATCAACAAACTTTAATTATGAGAGCCTATTGTATATCAGATAATGTGGATACCCAAACAGGATTACGACTAGCCGGTATTGAAGGCGTGGTATTACACGAAAAAGAAGAAATTTTGAAAACATTACAAGAAAAACAAAAGATCCATCCATTGCCATCATCTTTATGACAACGCATGCTATGAACGAAGTAGCGGATGTGGTTGCTAAATGGAAGATGGATTTGAAACAACCTTTGATTGTGGAAATTTCAGATCGTCATGGATCCGCAAAAATCAGTGAGAGAATCGACGGATATATTAGTTCGGCTATTGGCTTGAAATTATAGGAGGGATATGGAAGATTACGAAAAGAAAATCTTGAATGCGATTGAACAGGGTGTGAAATCAGAATCCCAAATGGTTTTAGATACATTAAGAAATGAAATTCATCAGATGCACGATGATACCTTATCACTTTATGAACAAAGTTTAAAACATGAAACAGAACATTATTTGGAAAAAGAATTAAATGATCTTCGAGTTTCTGTCGCCAATCAAAAATCACAAGTAAAGTTTGAGTATATGCGACGTTTATTGAACATGCGTGCTGAATACATTTCAGAAATGGTAGAGGAAGTTAAGGAAAGAATTCATGCTTTTGTAAAAAGTGAACGATATCAGGATTATTTAGTTCAAAATTTAAAAAAGGCTCCTATTTTAGAAAGTGGGTATTTCTGTGTTCGAGAAGAAGATAAAGCATTGTTTTTATCCCTTTTAGCAAAGAGAGGAATGAACCATGAAGTGTATACACAATACTTTCAGTTTGGAGGTTTTCGTTACATTGATATTGAACAAGGATTGGAATTTACTTGTGCATTAGCGGAACGTTTAGAAGAAAGTTTGGAGTGGTTTCATGGACATTCGGGCTTTATTTTAGAAAGAGGTGAATAATATGGCTGAAATTTATTCTATCAACGGGTCGGTTATTTCGGTCTTGGAAACACACTCTTTTAGTATGAAGGAAGTCGTTCGTGTTGGAAAAGAAGGTTTATTAGGAGAAGTCATTCGTATTGATGTAACCAAGACAATGATTCAGGTTTATGAATCCACAGTTGGTCTTCGTAAGGGAGATCCGGTCGTTGGTATGGGCAGTTTATTAAATGTGACATTGGGACCAGGTATTTTAGGAAATATCTTTGATGGTATTGAGCGTCCTTTGATGGCTATTCAAGCACAACAGGGTTCTTTCATTGTAGCGGGGGATCCGATTCCTGCCTTGAATGAGGAGAAAAAATGGGATGTTTCTATAGAAGTTCATGTAGGAGAACATGTGAATGAAGGAGATGTTTTTGCTAGATGTCCTGAGACTTCTTTGATTGAACATCGTTCTTTAGTGCCTATAGGAATGAGTGGAACGGTGGTTTGTGTGCAAGAAAATGGATTGTATACGGTTAAGGACACTATTATCGAGGTAAAATTGGATAAAAATGAAAAAATCATTCCGTTTACCTTAACACAGCAATGGCCGATTCGTACTCCCCGTCCGATCAGGAAAAGACAGAGAATTCAAGTTCCTTTGATCACAGGTCAACGTGTTATTGATACTTTATTTCCATTAGCTAAAGGTGGTTCAGCTGCGATTCCGGGTGGTTTTGGAGCTGGTAAGACGATGATGCAACATCAGATTGCTAAGTGGTGTGATGCGGATATTATTATTTATGTCGGTTGTGGTGAACGTGGGAATGAAATGACACAAGTTTTAGAAGAATTTTCACAATTGGTAGACCCTAAGAGCAATCAACCTTTATTAGATCGGACCTGTTTGATCGCCAATACATCAAATATGCCGGTGGCGGCTCGGGAAGCTTCTATTTATACAGGGGTAACGATTGCTGAATATTATCGTGATATGGGCTATCATGTGGCTTTAATGGCAGACAGCACCTCCCGTTGGGCAGAGGCTTTGCGGGAAATTTCCGGACGTTTAGAAGAAATGCCGGCGGAAGAAGGATTTCCGTCTTATCTTCCAAGTCGAATTGCACAATTTTATGAAAGAGCCGGTATGGTAGAAACGTTAAATGGTCAAAAAGGATCGGTTTCTTTGATCGGAGCTGTGTCTCCTCAAGGGGCTGATTTTTCAGAACCTGTGACCCAAAATACTCGTCGCTTTGTTCGCTGTTTTTGGGCTTTAGATAAAAATTTAGCGTATGCTCGTCACTATCCGGCAGTCAATTGGAGTGATTCTTACTCCGATTATATAGGAGAGTTAACGCCGTATTACAATCATGAAGTATCTCGTGATTTCTTAGATTTAAGAGAAGAAATACAACAAATTTTACACGAAGAAGGTAGATTGATGGAAATTGTGCGTTTGATTGGAGCGGATGTTTTACCGGATGATCAGAAGTTATTGTTAGAAATGGCTCGGGTGGTTCGCGTTGGTTATCTGCAACAAAATTCTTTCCACAAAGAAGATACTTATGTCCCGATGGAAAAACAATTGAAGATGTTACAAGTGATTCATGATTTGAATCAGGCATGTCTTCCTTTAGTGAAGAAACATATTCCTATGTCTTTGATTTTGAAGACAGGTATTTTTGAGGAAGTCATCAAAATAAAATATACAGTTTTAAATGACCACTTGGAAGTGCTGGATGATTTTAAAGATAAGATTCATGCTGCACTAGCAACGATACGATAGGAGGAATACCATGAGTATTCGAAAATTAGGATTATCTCAAATTCAAGGTTCTCTAGTCGCTTTAGATCATTGTGAAGGAGTATCCAATGAAGAAATGGTTCAGATTCAACTGAAGGATGGTCGTCGTCGCTCTGGTCGTGTGGTTCAAATTCAAGGTGATAAAGCCATTATTCAAGTTTTTGAAGGAACGGATGAATTTTCAAAGACGGATACTAAAACGAAATTCTTGGGTCATCCCATGGAGTTAGGGGTTTCAAAAGAAATTTTAGGACGTATTTTTAACGGATTAGGAGAACCGATAGATGATTTAGGACCGGTCTTTGTAAAAAACTATGAAGATGTGAACGGTAGACCTTTAAATCCGATTTCACGTCAATATCCTCGTCATTATATCAATACCGGCATCTCGGCTATTGATGGTTTAAATACGTTGATTCGAGGTCAAAAGTTGCCTATTTTTTCCGGTTTTGGATTACCTCATGATCAATTAGCGATTCAAATTGTTCGCCAAGCTCATTTAACAGGGGAAGATGCGGATAAATTTTGTATTGTATTTGGAGCGATGGGAGTTAAAAAAGATGTGGCGGACATTTTTCAAAAAGCTTTTGAAGAAACAGGGGTCATGGAAAAAGTCTGCATGTATTTAAATTTGGCTGATGATCCGATTTTAGAAAGAATGATGACACCGCGTGTAGCTTTAACCGCTGCTGAATATTTAGCCTTTGAAGAGCATCAAAATGTATTGGTTATTTTGACAGATATGACGTCTTATTGTGAAGCTGTCCGCGAGTTTTCTAGTACTTTAGGAGAAATTCCTTCTCGTAAAGGATATCCCGGCTATTTATATTCTGATTTGGCTTCACTTTATGAAAGAGCCGGTATCATTCAAGGAGGAAAAGGTTCCGTGACACAGATTCCGATTCTAACAATGCCAAATGATGATATTACTCACCCGGTTCCGGACTTAACGGGATATATCACAGAAGGACAGATTGTTTTGGATCGCGACTTATTCATGAATGGTATTCAACCTCCTATCGGGATTCTTTCTTCTTTATCTCGTTTGATGAAGGATGGTATTGGCGAAGGATATACTCGTAAAGATCATCAATCTGTCGCCAACCAATTATTCGCTTCGTATTCAAAAGTACAAGAAGCTCGTTCTTTAGCTTCGGTCATTGGAGAAGATGAATTATCCGAAACAGATCAGCTATATATGAAATTTGGTCGTCAGGTAGAAGAGGTCTTTATTGGTCAAAAAGGGGATGATCGATCGATCATTGAAACTTTAGATTTGGCTTGGGCTTTATTAGCCATCCTTCCAAAAGAAGCTTTAGATCGGTTGGATGATGATTTAATCAAGGAATATTATCATCCGCAAAGAGCTCAAAATGTGATTGATCTGGCGAGAAAGGGAGTGGTGTAATGCCTACTCAGATCCCGATGACAAAAGGAAACCTACTTCGTTTAAAACATTCGTATGATTTAGCGAAAAACGGGTATGATTTGATGGATCGCAAGCGAAATATTTTAATCAAGGAAATGATGGAGATGGTAGAAAAGGTCAAGGTACTTCGTAAGGAAATCACAGAAGCCTATCATCTTGGATATTATCTTCTTCAACAAGCCAATATGTCTTCAGGAATCATTCAGTCGATTGCAGAACAAGTAACGTTAGAAGAGGATGTGGAACTAACGTATCGTTCTGTCATGGGTGTTGAAATCCCAAATGTTCTATACACTCCAAAAGAAAACCGGGAAATTCCTTATGGTCTTCAAAATACTTCTTCGCGTATTGATGAAGCGTATTTACAGTTTCAAAAAATCAAAGAATTAAGTTATACCTTAGCAGAGGTAGATAATGCGGTCTATCGTTTGGCTTCTTCGATTGCTCAAACTCAAAAAAGGGCGAACGCTTTAAAAAATGTCGTTCTTCCTCGTTTATCTTCACAAATTCAACGCATTTCCGCCTCTTTGGAAGAAAAGGAAAGAGAAGAATTTTCTCGCTTGAAGGTGATTAAAGCACAAAAGGAAAAACAAGTTTTATGAAAGTTTTACTATACTTTGAAGGGCAAGATGCTTTGGCAAAGTCCGGAATTGGTCGGGCTCTTCAGCATCAAATGAAAGCTCTTAGTTCACAAGGAGTGGAGTATACCACTGATCCTTGGGCAGATGACTATGATATTTTACATATTAATACTTGGGGAATGAATTCAGATGCGATCATTCATCATGCTAAAAAAAGAGGAAAGAAAGTCATCTATCATGCCCATAGTACGATGGAAGATTTCCGTAATTCGTTTACTTTTTCCAATATGATTGCCCCATTTGTGAAGATTCGTTTGGTGGATTTGTACAAACAGGCTGATGCCATTATTACGCCCACTCCTTATTCGAAATCTTTGTTGGAAGGGTATGGATTAACACAAAAAATTTATGCGATTTCTAATGGGATTGATTTAAATCGCTATGCTTATGATAAACAAAAGATCCAATTATATCGTGATTATTTTTATATACAACCCAATCAAAAAGTAGTCATGGGAGTGGGATTGTTGTTTAAGCGAAAGGGTATTCTTGATTTTATTGAAGTGGCGAAACGATTGCCGGAATATACCTTCATTTGGTTTGGTGATATTTCTAAGCTGATTATTCCACCGGAAATTACTTTAGCTATTCAAGAGGCTCCTAAGAATTGTCTTTTTCCCGGTTATGTGAAAGGAGCGTTGATTGAAGGAGCGTATCATGATGCGGATTGTTTTTTCTTTCCTAGTTATGAAGAAACGGAAGGCATTGTAGTGCTAGAGGCGTTGGCTTCAAAACAATCAGTTCTTTTAAGAGATATTGGTTGTTATCATCCTTGGCTGAAGGATGGTCAAAATGCGTATTTAGCGAAAGATAATGGAGAGTTTATAGAAAAGCTTCAAGGTATTGTAGAACATCAATTGCCTGATCTTTCAGAACAAGGTTATTTGGTGGCTAAAGAAAGGCAAATCGAAAAAATCGGTGAACAATTAAAAGAAGTCTATGAATCCGTATGGAAGCAGTAAGATAACAATATCACGCATATTTTTGCCAGTGATATTGTTTTTTGTTGGAATATGATGATGAATTTGGATTAGAAATGAACTGGATAAGAGTAAAAAATGATACTAAAATGAAGAAGAGGCTATAGGGTAGAAAAAATGAAGCAACAAAGAGCGAACAAAGAAGAGGTGAAAAAAGAGATTGTCCCTTATGTGAAGAGGGAGTTTCTGTTCAACTCATAAAATAAATGATGTGGTGAAGATATATGAGGCACTTGGTAGAAAGTATAAGAATATTCATATAAAATTAGATCTTAATAAAGAAGGGTATCTACAGTTAACGATTCAGATCAAGGGTTGTTTGTTTTCGGAAACTATGCAGTATGAAGTTCGTGAAAAAGGTAAACGGAAGCGCGGACAGGATCCTTTATCGTGGATGGATGAGATAGAGGTGTGGAACGATACGATGTGATGGAGTCGTGAAAATATAAAATCATGTTTCAGTTTAAAAAAATAAGATCATGGGATAAAAATGATAGTGGAGATGGCTTGGGTATTGTATGAAATGGTTGAAAGGCAGGTATCAATGATGGAGATGAAGAAAAAAGTGATAGTAGGAGTGATTGTGATCATATCAGTTGTCTTGGGTATCTATAGTTATATTGTCTTGCCGGAAGTGGTGACAGTGCAGATAGATTTTTCAGGGAATCCATCTAATACATATCCTAAAATATTGGCTGTTGGATTACCTATCTTATTTTCAATCGGTGGTGGATTGGGCTACTATTTTTTTCAAGAAAAAAAGAATTATTTAATAGTTTCAATGATTGGAATTTTATTATTGATTGTCACTTTATTATTTAACAAGTAACAATCATAATGATCAAGATACGGGCGATAGAATGCGATATCGCTTTTTTTCTGGAGAAAGAAACATGGTTGAAATCATTATTTATAGCAGGTTGTTTTTTGGATATAGACCAACACGTGAAATGTTCAAAATAAGGAAAGGATAGTATAATGAACGTATGCTAAAATTTCTGAAAAAGCTGTTTAAAAATACGGTATTTAATATTTTTTTAGTTTTTGCGCTGACGGGTTTTGTGTTTTATATGACTTTAAAAGATCATTACCAAGATGTGATTAATCATTTAAAAGCCGCTAATCCTTGGATTTTATGGTTATTAGTGGTTTTATTGGTGTTAGAAAAGGCACTGTTAGGGAAGGGCTTGGCTTTAGAAGTACAAGCTAATTACAAAAACTATCATTTTAAAGAAGGTTTTGTGAATGCTTATATAGCGGGTCTTTTCAATAACATTACACCAGGAGCTTCAGGTGGACAGGTGGCTCAACTTTATGTTTTCCGTAAACAAGGTGTTTCTGTTTCCAGGGCTGTTGGTGTCCTTTGGCTTGATTTTATTGTTTATCAGGGAACCATGATTGCCGTTGTCTTGGCTTTATTACTCATGCGTTTTGGTTATTTTTATCGCACTTATTCTTCTTTTTTTGCGATTGTTTTAGGCGGATTTGCGATTGCCTTGGGGATTATTATGTTCTTGATTTTGTTGGCGAAATCTAAAAAGTTTTATACATGGCTCACAACTAAAGGAATCTATATAGGAGCTAAATTGCATCTGGTAAAGGATGTCAAAACTTCTTTGAGTCGTTTAGATAAGACTTTAGAGAATTTGGCTCAGGAAATCACGACGCTTCATCAAAATCATCGTTTGGTGTATCAATTAGTCAGTATTAATCTTATGCGCTTTTTAATTATTTATTCTGTTCCTGTTCTTTGTGCTTGGGCCTTACATATTCCATTCACTATGAAAACTATTTTAGATATGATAGCTTTGAGTTCTTTTGTGGCCATGGTGAATGCATTTTTACCTATGCCTGGAAGTAGTGGGGGAACAGAAGCAACCTTTGTATTGATGTTTTCCACTATTTTCACTTCAGCGCAAGCCACATCAATTATGATTTTATGGCGTTTATCAACTTTTTATTTAACTTTAATCATTGGAGCAATGGTGTTTTTTATTGTGAAAATGAAAACCGAATAGGAGGGGACTTTCATGAAAATTGGGTTATTTTCAGATACTTTTGTACCGGAAATTAATGGGGTAGCGAATTCAACCTATATCCTTTTTCAAGAACTCAAAAGACATGGTCATGAGGTTTACGTGGTTACAACCTATCGTGGAAAAGAAAGTATGGAATGGAATGAAAGCCACGACGTATTGCGTCTGAATGGGATTCAGTTAAAATTTTTATACGGTTATGTAATGACTTCTCCTTTTCATTCGCAAGCTTTAGAAGTGATTCGTTCTTTAAATTTACAAATCATTCATGCTCAAACAGAATTTGGAGTGGGTATTTTTGCTCGTATTTGTGCCAAACATTTGAATATTCCTTTGGTATCAACTTATCATACGACTTATGAAGATTATACCCATTATGTGAACTTGCTTAATTCGAAAGCAGTGGATGAAGTTGGCAAAATGGCGGTTGCTAAATTGTCAAAACTATATGGGGAAAGTTCACAAGAAGTGATTACCCCTTCCATTAAAACCAAAGAAATGTTGGAGAAGTATGAAATCCAGAGAAAATTAACGGTTATTCCAACGGGGCTTTCTTTAGATCGTTTTAATCCCGAGGAGTTTAGCCAAGAACAAAAACAGGAAACCCGTCGAAAATATGGATTATCTTTAGACCGTTCTATTATTATTTATGTGGGACGTTTAGCAAAGGAAAAGTCTTTAGATTTGGTGATTGCTGGATATCAAACAGCTCTTAAAAAAGGAGCGAAAAGTCAGTTGGTGATTGTTGGTGGTGGGCCTGATTTAGAAAGTCTTCAAAAACTAGTTGCGAAGCAAGGACTGGAAAAAGACGTTATTATAACGGGGCCTATTTCACGCGAAATAGTTCCGGATTTATATCGCAGTAGTGAAGCGTTTGTGTCAGCTTCTTTATCAGAAACACAAGGAATGACATTTATTGAAGCTCTATCTTCAGGATTACCTTTATTTGCTAGAAAAGATGAAGTTTTAGATCATTTACTGATTCCCGGTGCAACAGGGTGGTTCTTTGCGGATGAAGAAAGTTTGGCTACTTCTATTTTAGAGTTTGAGAAAATGGATTTAAACCAATACGAGCAATATCGAAAACGTTGCGTGGAAGTGTCAAAACCGTTTGATGCAGAAACCTTTTATACAAAGGTCTTGGATGTCTATAGTCGAGCCATTGATTCAAATCGAATTCAATATGAAATATTACGTATGCGAACCAAGGATTCGATTGTGGAGTTGTATTTAAGAACGAGCGATCAAGAGGAATTGCGTCTAAAAGTATCAGTAGATGATTATTATGAGTATGGCTTAAGAGCCCATGGTTTTTTTGGTCGATATGTCTATGACATTTTAAAAACAAAAGAAGTCCAAACAGCGGCCTATCAAGCTTGTTTGAGAAAATTAGCCATCAAAGATCGAAGCCAAAAAGAGATTGTAGACTGGTTAACTCAGAATACTTCTTGTTCTTTGGAGAGCGTTCGAATCATCATTCAATCCTTAAAAGAAAAGGGCTATTTAAATGATGAACGATACGCCAGAGAACACCTTCATTCTTTGTTTGCGTCTTTGCTTGGAGAAAATGAGGTTCGTCGTCGTTTGGCTAAAAAGGGAATTTCAGAGTATCTCATTCAAAAAGTTTTATCGCAAAAAGAAGAACAGGAAGAAAATTTTGCGTTGGAATACGCTAAAAAAGTCCTGAAATCATCGTCATATTCTGTAAGGAAGACAAAGGATTCCATCCGTATGAGACTTCATCAAAGGGGCTATACAAATGAAGTGATTGATGGTGTTTTAAATCAATTGGATTTTAGTAAAGTGGATGCGAAGGAGTTGGAACATTTGCGTAAATGTGCCAATCAAGCCAAGAAACGATACGCTTTTAAGAGTCAAGGATCCGATTTACGTAATCGAATTTATCGCTATTGCCTAAGTCAAGGTTATAGTCACGAAGATATTTATACAGTCATGAATGACATGGAGGATGATGATGCCTAAGATTAGTGAATATATAGTGGGAGAAAGATATCAGTTACCGTTACTGGTTAAAGAAGTGAAGAATGGAATGACCAATAAAGGGGCACCTTATTTATCTTTGACTCTTGCTGATAGTTCCGGCAGTTTAGAATGTAAAATGTGGGATGTCAGTCCGGAAGATATGAAGCTGATTCAAAATGGAAAATTAATTCAGTTTACTTTTGATGTCTTAGATTATAAGGGACAACTTCAAGGACGTATTTTGCAAGCTGAGCAACCAAGTGAATCAATTGCTTTGGAAGATTTTGTGCTTTCTTCCATCATTTCTGAAGAGGAAAGAAAAAAGGAAGTCAAATCTTATATTGATCAAATTGATTCAAGTATTTTAAGAAAATTAGTAATTGGTATGTTTCAAAAAGTGGGGCAAAAATATTTTGATTATCCGGCAGCCTCTAAAATTCATCATGCTTTTTTAGGCGGTTTATCAGAACATAGCTTAAGCATGGTTAAAACTTGTCTAGCTTTATGTGAACTCTATCCGCAACTGAATAAAGATTTATTGATCAGTGGAGCTTTGGTTCATGATATGGGAAAAACGGCGGAAATGTCCGGACCGATCACAACAGAATATACTTTATCAGGTAAGCTGGAAGGACATATTTCTTTAGCGAACGGTTGGCTAACAGAGGTGGCTACGGCATTGAATTTAGAAGAAGAGGAAGAAACAATTTTATTGCATCATATGATTTTAAGTCATCATGGTCACTTGGAATATGGTTCACCTGTTTTACCGGCCATTCAAGAAGCTGAAATTCTTTCTTTGGTGGATAATATTGATGCTCGCTTGAATACTTTAAAGTCAGCTTTAAAAGAAATAGAACCCGGTTCTTGGACAAGTCGTCAATTTTCAATGGAAAATCGTCAGTTCTATAAACCAAAGGAGAAATAAGATGTCGTTGTCATTACGCTTGGTGCAGGTTGTGGGTAAAGTTTTGCAGAAGATGGGCAGAGGGGGATCTTTTCCGGGAACATTGGGATTGAAATTAGATCCGCAAATGATTTCCAAATTTCGAATGCCGAAAATAGTCATTTTAGTCACAGGTACTAATGGAAAAACGACGACAGCTAATTTGCTGGCAGAAAGTTTGCATCAATCCGGTCTGAAAGTTGTTCATAATCGCAAAGGAGATAATTTGAATGTTGGGATTGCTTCTTTGTTAGCGATGAATAGTGATGGGCATTATCGGATTCAAGCGGATGCGTGTGTGATTGAAGTGGATGAATTGACCCTCTATCATCAATTTAAAGCACTTCATCCGAGTCATTTGGTTGTTCATAATTTCTTTCGTGATCAATTGGATCGTGCTGGAGAAATGGAAACGATAATTCGTCGTGTGGAAGAAATCATTCGAGATTTTAAAGGAACGTTGATTTTAAATGGTGATGATCCTAATGTGGTTCGTTTGGCTGATCAGGCGAAACAAGCTAGGGTTCAATTTTATTCGGTTTGTGAAAACGCTGTGTCACAAAATACAACAGATGAAGCGAGTGAAGGAAAATTTTGTCCTCGTTGTGGAAATCGTTTGGTGTATGATTATTATCAATATTCACATATTGGTCGTTTTTATTGTGAGCGGGATGATTTTGGTAAAATTCAACCAACGGTATATGTTCATTCTATTCAATACGATCGCCATACTTTTCAAGCTTT
This sequence comes from Bulleidia extructa W1219, assembly GCF_000177375.1. Taxonomy (GTDB): domain Bacteria; phylum Bacillota_I; class Bacilli_A; order Erysipelotrichales; family Erysipelotrichaceae; genus Bulleidia; species Bulleidia extructa. Next base: position 168,104 of record NZ_ADFR01000016.1, on the reverse strand, counting down.
GGGAAAAAGTTTCCATTCTTTTATGAATACCATTTATGCCATCTATAATTGTGCGGCTGTGTTAACGGTGATGAGAGATTTAGGATTGGATGTGGATCATGCGAATCAAGTTTTTAAAACATTTCAAATGAAAGAAGGAAGGAATGAAGTTTTTGAATTATCCAAACCTTGTATTATCAATTTGATTAAAAATCCAACAGGAACTAATGAGGTGTTGAAGTATATCTTAAAGGATGAACAGGAAAAAAATGTGGTTATTATTTTAAACGATAACGATCAAGATGGTTGCGATGTTTCTTGGATTTGGGATGCCCATTTTGAACGGTTGTTAAAGGGAAATGTGCGTCATATCTTGACTTCCGGAAAAAGGGCATACGATATGGCATTGCGTTTAAAATACGAGGGCTTAGAAGAAAAAGTTATGGTAAAAGAAAAGATAGAAGAAGCGTTGGAATTTTTAGAAAAAGATGAATGTCCTTCTTATGTCCTTTCTACTTATACAGCCTTGCATTCAACTCGCCATTTACTTAGAAAGAAGGTAGTGCGATGAAACTAGTTCTTTTATGGATGTACCACGATTTGATGGATTTGTATGGGGATAAAGGAAATGTGGAAACCTTCAAGTATCGTTGTGCTAAGAGGGGGATTGAGTTGGAAGTGAGGAATGGTTCCTTGGATCAAACCATTGAAATGGAAGATGTCGATATTTTCTTCATGGGTGGTGGAGCGGATAGGGAACAAAATTTCATTTATCAAGATTTATTGAGTCGGAAAGAAGCGATTCGAAATTTATTGCATCGAGGTTGTCAATTCTTGTTGATATGTGGGGGATACCAACTCTTTGGTCAATACTACAAGGATCAAGATGGTCAAGTTGTCGAAGGCTTAGGTTTTTTCCCTTATTACACAATCGCTAGTGATCGAAGTCATCGTTGTATTGGTAATATTGCTATTGAAACAAGACTGGATAATGAGGTGGTTCAAGTGGTTGGCTTTGAAAATCATGGTGGTCAAACCAAGCAGGTGGATACACCATTTGGTCGTGTGTTGAGTGGCCATGGGAATGAATATAAAAGTGCTTTTGAAGGCTTTATGAATGAACAAGTGATTGCGACTTATATGCATGGTCCTTTGTTACCAAAAAATCCGAAAGTGGCCGACTTTATTTTACAAAAAGCGTTAAAAAGAAAAGGAATGACGATGGCATTGAAGCCGCTTGAAGATGAATGGGAAAATAAGGCAAGAGAAATCATGCTAAAGCGATTGAAATGACAGTCATCCTACCTATTTTTACGAAGGGAAATTTTGCGAGCTTGAATCATGCTGTTTGGCAAAACGATAGAACCTGTTTGCTGAAGGGAGGAATTATGAACCAGATTGAAAAATATAAGATATTGAGTGCGGGGAAAGCTTTTGGTCATCGTGCAAAAATTGCTTTGGTGTTGCTTGATAGTAGCACAGCCTATGAGGAATTAAGAGAAGAAGCTTCACAAAGTATGGTTGCTGGAAGTTATGATTGTGCTGGCGGTGACCCGGCTGTTATACTTGAAAGAATTGCAATCGAATTGATATGTCACGATACCCGTAACACTTGGTATTTGCCTGACAATGTAAAATTTTGGGATAGGCGTTTTGGCAGTTTGTTTGAGACCAAGTTTTTTTGTTATGACGATGAGGTGGAAACGTGGAGTAAGATACTTTACAAATTCTTTGTAAAACTGCAATGGATGCCGAAAAGAGAGGATTATACTTCAACCAAAAGCTACAATAATAGCTGGGGATATTTTGCAGAACTTTTAGCAGTTGTGAAACAAAATAATCATCCCGAATTTGATAAGTATTATGAAATTGCAGTTAAAAATGGAATGAATCCGGTGGTATTGGAACGAAAGGTACAAGAACTGTCTGAAATAAAACAGTCCTTTGTCGAACTTTAGAGCAATTTGGAATCACATTCATCGAATGAGGCATCGTATCTTTTGGAATTGAATTGATAGAAGTAATGTAAAAAAGCGATAAACAATCTATTTGTTCATCGCTTTTTTTAACGCTTTCATTTACTTTATTTTTATAAGGATTTCAAGAAATTGGCAATTTCTTCATCTTGGCAATTTGGGTAGAAATATTCCTTAAAATGTTTGCCTGAGATGGTTTCCTTTAAAAAATCACGGTCGATTTCTTTCAGAATATCAATCAATGGACGATAGGTAATTTCCTTAACTCCATCTAAAATCTTTTTATTGCGTTGTTCTGGTTCACGGCGTTCTTTTGGAAAACCACCACCAAATTCTTCGGAGAATAGTTTTTCAAAGGTATAGCGAAGATTGACTTCACCACCCCAACCAAAGTTTTGAGCAAATGGCATAGCGATACAGTTTCCATCATTTACCTGACCAAATAGGAAGGCATCTAATGGATCGGTTACATGACCACAGAGAACATTTGGAAAAGAGTTACAAGCTAACATAGCTCCTTGCCCTGTGCCACAACCGGTTACAACGAAATCAACAGCCTTAGTGGTTAATAAAATGGAAGCTAATAGCCCATTTTTAACATAGGTTAATTGAACATCATCTTCAGCGGAATACATACCATAGTTATAAACAATATGGCCTTTTTTATCCGCTTCTTCTTTTAAAGCAGCGTAAACAATAGCATTTTTAGCCGCTTGCGAATTTTCATTGATTAATGCGATTTTCATATAATTCCTCCTTATTCTGGTTGACGACCGATGTAGGCTAAGATACCTCCATCCACGTACAAGATATGACCATTCACAAAGTTACTAGCATCGGATGCCAAGAAAACAGCCGGTCCCATTAAGTCTTCCGGATCTCCCCATCTTTCAGCAGGAGTTTTAGCCACGATAAAGCTATCAAATGGATGACGACTACCATCGGCTTGTCTTTCACGAAGAGGAGCCGTTTGAGGGGTTGCGATATAGCCTGGACCAATACCATTGCATTGAATATTATATTTACCATATTCAGAGCAGATATTGCGAGTCAACATCTTTAAGCCACCTTTAGCTGCCGCATATGCACTTACTGTTTCACGGCCTAATTCTGACATCATGGAACAAATATTAATAATCTTACCATGACCTTTTTTAATCATAGAAGGGATAACAGCTTTAGAAACAATAAATGGAGCATTCAAATCCACATCAATGACTTGACGAAAATCTTTGGCAGACATCTCTACCATTGGAATACGTTTGATAATACCCGCATTATTGACAAGAATATCAATGATACCAACTTCTTTTTCAATTTTTTGAACTAAAGCTAAGACCGCTTCTTCATCGGTCACATCGCAAACATAACCATGAGCCTTAATTCCTAACTCTTGATAGGAGGCTAAGCCTCTATCTACCAATTCTTGTTTAATATCATTAAAAACAATCGTTGCTCCTGCTTTTGCGAAAGAAGTGGCAATCGCAAAACCGATTCCATAACTAGCCCCTGTAATAAAGGCAATTTTTCCTTTCAAAGAAAATGAATTCATTTCAAACATATCGTTTCTCCTTTTATCTTTGTACACGTCCTGAACCATCCCCTTGGGCTAAAGTCAAGACTTCATTAATTTTCACACGATTGAAATCACCTTCAATACTATGCTTTAAGCAACTTGCAGCAACCGCAAATTCAATACGTTCTTTCGGATTACTGAAGTGACGACAAGCATAAATCAATCCGGCTCCAAAAGAATCTCCTCCACCAACTCGATCTACAATGTGCATGTGATATTCCTTAGAGAAATAGGCTTTACCGTTTTCATATAACATAGCTGACCATAAATTTTCGCTGGCAGATAAACTCTTTCTTAAAGTGATCGCAACAGTTTTACAGCCAAAGGTTTCTTGAAGCTTTTGAGCGACCTCTTGATAACCTTCTTGGGATAATTCACCAGTTAATACATTCGTAGCACTTGCTTGGATACCAAAGACTTTATCGGCATCTTCTTCATTAGCAATGCAAACATCGACATAAGGAACAATTTTAGACATTGTTTCTTTGGCTTGTTCGCTAGTCCATAATTTCTTACGGAAATTTAAATCACAAGAGATGGTTAACCCGAATTCTTTCGCTTTTTTACAAGCTTCTAAAGTGATGGCAGCAATCGTTGGATTTAAAGCCGGGGTAATACCGGTAAAATGAAACCAATCAGCTTCTTTAAAGATTTCTTTCCAATCAAAATCTTCCGACTTTGCTTGTGCAAAGGAGGAGTAATCTCGATCGTAAATAACTTGACTGGCTCTTTGACTGGCTCCTTTTTCCAAGTAATAAATACCGACTCGTTCGCCACCTCTTACAATCAGAGATGTATCGACACCAAATCTTCTTAATTCATTGACGGCCCATTGTCCAATATCATGTGTTGGTAATTTTGTGACGTAGGCTACTTCTTCATGAAAATTGGCCAAGCTGACTGCCACATTAGCAGCACATCCTCCAAATGTAGCTTCAAAATCATTACTTTGTCCAAAACGATAGTAGCCATGAGGGGCTAACCGTAACATAATTTCACCAAATGTGATGATTTTCATCTTATACCTCCATTTTTAGATCCGGGTTAATGAGGTGAACTCCAAATCCGGCTATTTCTAAATCTAAATACGCAAAATTAATCAGATGACTCTTTTTATTACGTGTGATACTTTCTTCTACAACATGAATTCCCATTTTCTTTAGTTGATATAAAGCTCTTTCCGGGTAAGGGGTATAGATTCCAATGTGACCATTTTGACCACGGCCATGACTATGTAAGACTTCAAAACCAACGCCAGCAAAATTGGATTTTGGTTTCTTGTAGTAAGTGAAGTGAAATAACTGACAAAGTAGTTTACACACTTTTTCAGATTCGTCTGGACTATCACAATTGATACCAACATGAATGAGTTGATAATCTAATAAAGATTTAATGGCTTTTCCAGACAAAGCTTGGATATTTTCCCAATCTTTAGCTTGTACCACATCATTTGGCAACATGAAACTACCGCCAATAGCGATAACATTCGGCAGTTGTAAATAATCGTGCATGTTAGAAACATTAATGCCACCAGTTGGTAAAAATTGAACATCTTGGTAAGGGCCACTGAAATCTTTTAACTTTTTAGCCCCACCGCTACTTTCAGCCGGAAAGAACTTTAAAGTTTTCAAACCCAAAGATAAAGCTTGTTCTATTTCACTGGCTGTGGAAACTCCGGGTAAAACAGGAATTTCATTTTCCAAGCACCACTTCACAATATTTGGGTTCAACCCTGGCGTCACAATAAAAGAAGCCCCAGCCTGTTTGGCTTGTTTGGCTTGTTCAATTGTTAAAACAGTTCCGGCTCCCAGTAACATATCCGGTAATTCAGAATGAATTTGTTGGATGGCATTGACTGCATGCTCACTACGGAAGGTCACTTCCGCTACATCAATGCCACCATTGTATAAAGCTTTCGCTAGGGGAAGGGCATCTTCAGCTTCCAAGATCTTGACCACAGGGACAATACCGATTTGTGAGATTCTATCATATAAATCGTTCATTGTATTCCTCCTTTTTCATGCAAAGTTATTGTAGTTTAGTAAACCGGTTTTGTCAATAAGACAAACTAAACCGGTTTAATTTATTCGATTATGTGAAATTTGTGTTATAAAACGCTTGACATAATCCATAAAGAGCTTCTAAAATAGGATTTGCTAGTAAACCGGTTTTATTTAGGAGGTGAGAATGATGGCTAGATCGATCCATATTGAAGCGATTCAGCAAAAAGACAGATACTTACATTCTGAATTACTTAGCAAGGATGAATTAGAAGAAGCCATGAACTTGTGTGTGAAACAGGTGGAAGCGAATTTGGATTATTTTAAAGAGAAATTCCCTTACTCTTGTACGAAACAAGGTCAATATCCCATCATTGAAAACATTGAGTGGACAGATGGCTTTTGGACAGGGATGTTGTGGTTGTGTTACGAATATACAAAAGATGAGAAATATCGTGACTTGGCTATGAAAAATGTGGCAAGCTTCTCTAATCGAGTCAAAAAGAGAATCGAGTTAGATCATCATGATTTGGGATTCCTTTATTCTTTATCTTGTGTCAGTGCCTATAAAATCACAGGTAGTGAATTAGCCAAAGAAGCGGCTTTGTTGGCGGCAGATAAGTTGATGGAACGCTGGCAAGAGAAGGGTGAGTTTTTACAGGCTTGGGGTCCTAAAGATAGTCCAGAACATTATCGTTTCATCATTGATTGTATGATGAATATTCCATTATTGTATTGGGCAAGTGATATCTCGAAAAATCCAAAATATGCAGAAGTGGCGAGTTTACATTTTAAAACAAGTTGCCAATACGTCATTCGAGAAGATGCCTCTGCATTTCATACCTTCTATATGGATTATGAAACAGGAGGTCCATCCCATGGAGCAACCAGACAAGGCTATTCGGATAGTTCGGCTTGGGCTAGAGGGCAAGCGTGGGGAATTTATGGTATTCCGCTAAATGTACGCTATACCCATAACATGGATCACATTCCTTACTTCAAAGGTATGTTGCATTACTTCTTAAATCGTTTACCAAAAGACGATGTGTGTTATTGGGATTTGATTTTCACAGATGGTTCTAACCAGTCCAAAGATTCTTCAGCTGCCGCCATTGCGGTCTGCGGTATTTTAGAGATGTTGCCATTTTTGAAAAATGATCCGGATGCTCAAGTTTATGAACATGCTGGGGCGGTTATTCTAAGATCTTTGATGCAAAATTATGCCAACAAAGAAATAAAGCCAGGTCAAGCTATTTTGGAACATGGCGTCTATTCTTGGCATTCGGGAAAAGGAGTGGATGAAGGAAATATCTGGGGCGATTACTATTATATGGAAGCCATTTATCGTCAATTAAAACAATGGAATTCCTATTGGTGAGGAGGAAAATATGAGCACACCAAATATTGTCATGACTAGAATCGATGAAAGGTTGGTTCATGGTCAAGGGGCCTTATGGGCAAAAACGTTAGGTGTTAACACCGTGATTGTCGCTAACGATGCGGTTAGTGAGGATCATATGTCGCAAACACTGATGAAAACAGCTTTACCAAAGAGTTTGGCTGTTCGATTCTTTAGCATTCAAAAAGTGATTGATATCATTCATAAAGCTAGTCCCCAACAAACGATCTTCTTGGTGATTAAGGATTGTGAAGATGCCTTAAAACTGGTAGAGGGGGGTGTTCCAATTAAGGAAATTAATATTGGCAATATCCATAATGCTGAAGGAAAAGAAATGGTTACTCGTTCCATTTTCTTAGGAGCTCAAGATAAAGAAGCTCTTAAGACGATGGTTGAAAAATACAAGATTCAATTTAATACGGTCACAACACCTGGAGGAACCGATGGGGCTGCTCAGGTGGACATAAAAAATTACCTATGATGAGAGAGAAAGGAAAATGATATGGTAACTATTAGTTTGATCCAAGCCATCTTAATTGGCTTATGGACCGCGTTCTGTTATTCCGGTATGTTATTCGGGATTTTCACAAACCGTGCTATTGTTTTAAGCTTTGGTGTTGGTTTGATCTTGAATGACATCCCAACGGCTTTAAAGTGTGGTGCAATTGCTGAATTAGCTTTTATGGGATTCGGCGTTGGGGCAGGTGGAACAGTTCCTCCAAATCCAATCGGACCTGGTATTATTGGTACTTTGATGGCAATTACAGTTCCTGGTGTAACACCAGAATCCGCTTTATCGCTTTCGATTCCATTTGCGGTAGCGATTCAATTCTTACAAACGGCTATTTATACCGTTCGTGCTGGTGGACCGGAATCCGCTGCTAAAGCTCTTAAGAAACAAAATTTCTCAGCATTCCGTTGGCACGCTAACGCAACGGTTGTATTATTCGCTGTTGTCGGTTTTGCCCTAGGTTTTACGGGAGCTTATTCCATGGAATGGTTAAGCAATGTTGTGAAGTTGATTCCAGCTCAATTGTTGAAGGGATTGTCAGTAGCTGGTGGTATGTTACCAGCCATTGGTTTCGCTATGATCATGACAGTTATGTTAAAGAAGGAATTAATTCCATTCGCTATTCTTGGTTATATCTTAGCTGCTTATTTAAAGATGCCTGTTATGGGAATTGCTTTAGTTGGAGCTTGTTTCGCTATCAAGTACTACAATGATTCCAATAAAAAAGCCGTTGTACAAACAGAAAACGGAAATGGAGAAGAACACGATGACTGGATTTAATAAATTAACGAAGGCTGATTATACAAAGACCACATTGCGTGCCTATTTTTTACAAAATGGATTTAATTATACGAACTATCAAGGTTTAGGATATGCTTTAGTCATGTATCCTGCTTTTAAGAAAATGTATGGAGATGATCAAGCTAAATTGGCTAAAGAATTGGAAAATAACTCTGAATTCTATAATACCAACCCAAACTTCTTACCATTTGTAACCTCCATTCATTTAGCAATGGCTGATAACGGTTATGAATACGAAGAGGTTCGCGGTATCAAGATGGCTTTGATGGGACCTTTAGCCGGGATTGGTGACTCTTTATCACAATTCTGTATTGCTCCATTGTTCTCAACTATTTTTGCTTCTATGGCCATGCAAGGTTTCAGTTTAGCTCCATTATTATTCTTATTGGCTGAAAATGTTACTTTATTAGCGATCAAGTTAATTGTTGGTGGTTATGGACGTAAACTTGGTACCGATATGATTGATAAATTATCCAGCCAAATGGGAACTATTTCTGAAGCAGCCAGCATGATTGGTGTGACTGTTATTGCTGGATTGGCAGCTACATTCGTGAAGATGAATGTAAAAGTTTCCTTAGCAGCCGGTCAAGTTCAACAAGGTGTAAAACAATCAACAGTGAATATTCAAGCTATGTTGGATAAAGTAGCTCCTGCCTTATTACCGGTGCTTTACACATTGTTGATGTATTATCTCATCAAGAAGAAGGGGATGACTACCTATAAATTGGTTTTGATTACTGTTGTTCTTGGTATCGCCCTTAGTTTCTGTGGTATTTTGAAATAACCATCCTCAAGGAAGCAACCGTAAGTATTGCTTCCTTTTTCTTTATTGTATATGAAAAAAATAGCTGAAAAAATTTTGGACGAAATGATCGTCCGAAAGAAAATAAAAGAATCTTGTTTTAAGGATGAAAGGGCGTTAGATAATGCTAAGCGTCTTTTAAACCATACCTTTATATTCGATAGGCGATGGGATATGGAACGTTGTTTACAAGGCTATACCTTAGATCCTATGGATTGGTTGGCTTATCCCAATGGCGATGAAGAATGGTGCTTTATGTTAAATCGAATGGATTATCTCAAAGACTTAGCACTAGCTACCCAGATGACAAAAGATAAGCGCTACTTATTGAAAGCAAAAGAATGGATGCTTCTATGGGTGAAAGATCATCCTAAGATGACAATAGATCTCTCTACTCGAACACTGGATACGGGGATTCGTTTATTGAATTTTTATGAATTACTTCCTTATCTTAAAGCTTTTGATATGCTGAATAAAGAAGAACTGGAAATGATTCTTTGTAACATGAAAAAACAAGCTTTATATTTAAAAAAAGAGTATAAAACTAAATATACCTTGAGTAACTGGGGAAGTATACAGATTGCTTCTTTATTGATTGTTTTACCATTATTTGAAGAATTAACAGAAGAACTGAATTGGGCTTTGGAAGAATTTAAAAATCAGTTACGAATACAGATTTATCCAGATGGTATGCATTGGGAACAATCAACCATGTATCATGTTGAAGTGTTAAATAGTCTTCAAAAGGTCTACTATTATGTAGAATTAGAAACAGAGTTAAAGAGATTATTAGCTTACTCTATTTTCAATATGACCAATGCTTTAAAACAGTTGATAACTCCAAAAAATAAAATAGAAGCCTATGGGGATAGTGATGAAGTTTCTATCGATGATGTGTTGTTGCGTTCGGCTTTTCTACTTCAAAAAAAAGAAGATTTAAGTTTGGTTCAAGGGATAGAAGGAGAGTCTTTCTTTAGTTTTGGTCAAGATATCAAAGATTTTTATGTTAACCAAATGGAGCAAGAAATGACTCAACGATATTACGATGGTGATTATTCAGGTATTTATACCATTCGTAGCTCTTGGAATTCATCGGCTAATTACTTGATGTTTTTAAATAGTTCTTTGGGCAGTGGTCATGGGCATAGTGACAATTTACACTTCAGTTTATTTTTAGATGGAAAGCCGATTGTGATCGATACAGGACGTTATACGTACCGAGAAGATTGTGAATTAAGACCTCTTTTAAAATCTCAAAGAAGCCATAATGTTTTATTGGTGGATGAAAAAGAAAATTGTCTTCCCGAAGGTAGTTGGTCTTACAAAGCTTTTGCGAAGGTTATGCCAACTTTTGTTCAACATGTAGGTGAGTTTCATTATTTAGAAGGAACGATTTTATCTGAAAATCCTTTGGAAGTATGGACAAGAAAAATCGTATTTATAGAAGAGGGGATTTGCTTGGTATTGGATCAGGTACATTGTTCAGGTAGACATACCGCAAGTCAATTCTTCCACTTTGATCCAAGTATTACTTCTTTAGAGGAAGTTTCTTGGTTTTATACCGGTTCTCTGACTTTAAAAAAAGGAGTTTGTTCCAAAGCGTATAATCAATTGGAAAATCATCTGGTGGCGCAACTTGATCATGATTTTAAAGAAGAGGGCAGTTTTGTGACTTGTTTTTATCCGCCTGATACAAAGATTCATCAGGTGAATATTCAACAAGGGGATCATTCAATGCTTTCTGATAAGCAAGGATTAGCGTATACGATTGAGAGAAAGAATGGGAATCGTTATACGATTGTTCTTTTGCAAGAAGAGATTTATCAAGGATCTAAAATTTTATTTTGTCAAAATATTCCGTTTCATGCTAAAGCTATCGTCATTCATGAAAAACAGGTATACCTATTAAGAAGTTGCTAAAGATGTTACTATAAGTCTGATTGAAGAAAGGTTTTTATGAGTGAAAAAATAACAATTACAGAAATTGCTGAAAGGGCAAACACCTCCAAAACAACCGTTTCTTTTTATTTAAACGGGAAAATGGATAAGATGTCAGAAGAAACAAAAAAACGAATTGAAAAAGTCATTATGGAAACAAACTACCATCCCAGCATAGCGGCTCGTTCTTTAAGTTCGAAACACACACACTTGATAGGTGTCATTATTGGAAATATTACTAACACTTTTGCTAACCAAATTGTAAAAGGCATTGATGATTTTTCTCGAATGGAGCACTATCAACTGATTGTTGGAAATAGTAATTATGATTTTGAAATTGAGAAAAATTATGTTCATCGAATGTTATCGATGGGGGTGGATGGATTTATTATTCAGCCTTCACGTCGTTTCTCTTCTTTAACGAAAATTATTAAGGAAAAGGGAAAAGAAGTGGTTTTTATTGATTCACAAGTTTCTATGGAAGATGAAAAGTGGGTCAAGACCAATAATTACGAGGCGGTTTTAAGTTTGATTTCAAAGTACGCTGATTCTCAATATGATGAATTTATGATGATTACTGCAAATCCTAGTGTTTTAAGCACCCGAATGGAACGTGTAAAAGGGTTTGAAGATGCTTTGGAATTGAAAAAATTATCTTGGAAAACGAAAATTGTAGATGGCGATATTCAAGTAGAAGATCTTCAAAAATTGATTGAAGGTGAATTGAAATTTGGTAAAAAAACCTTAATTTTTGTAGCGAATTGCTTTTTATTGCCGAGGGTGTTTTTGGCGATGAGAAACTATCGTAATTTAATGCCGGAAACCATTGGCTTGATTGGTTTTGATAATACGGAATGGACTACTTTATCCGCTCCTTCTGTTACGACCATTGTTCAACCGGCTTATGAAGAAGGTTATCAATCGGCTAAAATTTTAGTAGATGCGATTGAAAAGAAAGCAGAGGAATGTCCAAATCAAATTTTAGCTTGTGAAATTCACTGGCACGAATCAACATTATAGTTTTTCATAAAGTAAAAGAGACAACCGCTATGGTTATGGGTTGTCTCTTTTGATTTGGTTTAAAGTCGCAAGGTAATCAGGATGTTTTGTTTCAGAGAAGATGGTTTGAAAACCGTCTTTCTTAGAATAACGAGGTAATAGATGAAAATGCAAATGGGAAACCGTTTGACCAGCTATTTCACCAGCATTGCTTAACACATTGATTCCTTTTGCCTCTAAAGAGGTAACTAATGTTTTTGATAACTCAGAAATGACAGTCATAAGTCGGATGGCTTCATCTGTGGGGCAATCCAATAAGGAATCATAGTGTTTCTTTGGAATGACTAAAGTATGACCTTTTGTGGTTTGAGAAATATCCAAAAAAGCTAAAATATCATCATTTTCATAGATCGTATAGGCTGGAATTTTTCCGGCTACAATATCACAAAATAAACACATATTATTTCTTAGCGTCCTGAACCAAAGATTGAGGGTAATCAGATTTCATGGCATCATAAATACCTTTGTCATAAACATGGAATTGATACTTTTTAAAGAAATAAGCAGTGGAATCAGAGGTGATTTTATCATCTTTCTTAAAGATTTTGATGATTTCGTTTTTCAAGGTATTACTGTCTTTTGAATGTACTTTGATTAAGTTAAAACTCGCACCATCTGAACTTCTTACCATAGTCCAATTCATTTTTTCATCTTGTGACTGTACTGCATTTCGAACGAGGGAGTCAATCTGTTTGGAGTCAAGAGTGAAAATTTGTTTGATAAATTTGTTGGAAGCTTTGTGGGCTTTTGCTGCTTTTTCAACAGCGGTTCCTTTTTTAATTTCAGCTAAAGCCTCTCTGGCGTCTTTAGCGGTAGGGAAACTTAGGACCGTTGCCTGTACGGGTTGATATTTTTTAACAATAGTAGCGTAGTGTGCATTAATGTATTTTTCGCTTAATTTCTGAGCTTGTTGTGATGGAACTAAGTAGTTATTCATATATTGTTCCTCACTCAAATTCATTCTCTTTAAGTAAGAAGCGAAACTATCGCCATATAATTTTTTATAGTTAGCTAATGTTTCTTTGGCTTTTTTCTTCATATCTTCGTTAACAGGAACTTCTTTTTCAGAAATTTTCTTTAAGGCCATAGAGTTTACAGTACTGGCACCGGTAGATTTTTTCATGAAAGCATAAAGAGAACCTTTAGTTAAATTTTCACCTGCGATGGTTACTAATGTATTTTGGGCATCTTTTACTTTGGTAACAGCATCGCTACATCCGGCTAAAGCAATCACAGTCACTAACGAAAAAGCGATTTTTTGAATGGTTTTCATATTACTTATTCCTACTTTCTGTTACACCAAGTGAAGATTTAATGGTGTTTTCTAATTCTTTATTACCTTTAAAGTCAACGCCTACTTCTTTGGCTTTTTCCCAAATAGCCGGATTGCTTAAAGTGTTATCATAAGTGGAAACTAATTGTAAGAATGGATCATTCTTGGCGTTTAAAGCGGAAAGGGTTTTCGCTGTTGTGGCATCTGCCTTAATCTTAAAGAAGCCAAAATTAGATGAATAAATCCATTTGCTGACTTCTCCTTCATTTAAAGCTAGAGAAGCTTCCAAGAAAGAAGAGTCTAATTTTGAGGTATTCTTATCAATAATCCCCAATTTACCACCATTTGCAACGGCTGTTGTGTCTTCTGTATGCTTGGCGGCAACCTTGGAGAAGGCCATGCCTGCCTTTAATTTTTTATCTACAGCATCCATTTTGGCCTTTTCTTTTGCGGTAGGTGTTTTACTTGCTTTTTTGGCATTGTCAAATTTTATTAAAATATAAGAAATTTGGCGAATTTTCAACTTATCAAAATGTTTTTTAGCATAATCTGCCGCAATCTTTTGAATTTTCTGTTGATTAATCAGGTATTCTTCTAAATCGGTATAGCCGGTTGGTTGTAAATCTGTTTTTAATTTAGCTTCATACTTAGAACCATATTGTTGTTCATAACGAGAAATGATATTTTTCTTTTGGGCAGCAGAGATATCTTTCATCTCGTTGGTTGTTTTGATGGCAGCGTCAGCTACCTTTTGTTTAAAAAGGGTTGTAATGGCTGCTTTTCCAGATAAACGATAGAGTTCGTCATAGAGTTGGTTAGCGGTTGTATGACTATTATCAATGGAGAAAACAACGTCTTCACCATTCGTTTTCTTCCCTTTTAGTTTTCCTTTATTTGTATCATAAATGTAGTAAGTAGAGATGCCGATAAAAATAATAACGATCATGACTACAAACCAGTTCTTTTTTAAAAATTTACCCATAGGAGCCTCCTTTGTAACTCTGTAAAATTATAAGGGAAAAAACACGACTTATCAAATAATCATCTAACAAGGCAAAATGAAGGAACAATGCTATAATTTCTCCATCGAGGAGACTTATGAAAAAACTAGAAATTAAAAATTTGCATGTTTCGGTTGGAAACAAAGAAATATTAAAAGGTATTGATTTGACCGTTCGTGAAAATGAAGTGCACGCGTTGATGGGGCCTAATGGAAATGGGAAGTCAACGTTATTAGCTACGATTATGGGAAATCCAAATTATACCGTGACAGAAGGTTCTATTTTCTATGATGGTAAGGATGTATTGGCCATGCCGGTGAATGAACGTTCAATTGCCGGTTTATTCTTAGCTATGCAATATCCACAAGAAGTTCCCGGGGTCACTAATTCTGATTTTTTAAGAGCGGCGATGAATGTTCGTCGTGAACAACCGGTACCGTTGTTTACCTTTATTAAAACCATGGAAAAAACCATCCAAGATTTACAAATGAAAGAAGATTTAGCCCATCGCTTTTTGAATGAGGGTTTTTCGGGTGGTGAGAAGAAAAGAAATGAAATCGTTCAAATGGAAATGTTGCGACCAAGTTTATCGATGTTGGATGAAGTCGATTCAGGCTTAGATGTAGATGCTATGCGGGTAGTTGCAGAGGTGATTAATCAACTTCGTCAAGAAAGCGGAATGTCTTTGATCATTGTTTCTCATTACGATCGTTTCTTTACGATGATTGAGCCTCAATTTACACATGTATTGATTGACGGAAAGATTGCGATTCAAGGAGATGGGGACTTAGCTCGTCGTATTGATTCTGAAGGTTATGATTGGGTCTATGAAAAATATGGGATTATACCGCCGGAAAATTTGAAATCAAAAGTGAAGCCAAGATCGGTTCTTGGTCGTTGTGCTGTAAAAGAAATGACGGTTAAAGGAGAAGGAAAATGATCCTCGTTCGTTCCGATGCTGAAATTCATTTGGAAGAAGGGTTGACCGAAATTTTGGTGGATACTGATCGAGATGTTGAACTTTCTTTGGAAAATCATAGCGAAAATGCACAAGTTTTTATTCGCTTAAAAAAGGTTGGAAAGTTTCATTTTAGGACATTTAACTACGCTAACAGTTCGACTTGTTATTTGGTTTGGAATTGTTTAAACAATCCATTGGAAACACAAGAGCATCACGAAGTAATGGCTGATGCAAAGGCACATGTTTTATATGCAGAATTATCTAAACAGGAAGTAAAACGTGATGTCTGGATGGCTTTACGTGAGCCAAATGCCCATGGTCTGGTAGGAAGTTCTGCTTTGGTGGCGAATCGGTATCATTTGGTTCAAAATGTGGTTAACTTAGCGCCACATACCTTAGGTGAAATTCAAAATTTTGCGGTTGTTTTAAAGGGTGGAGATTTATATATAGATGCTATTGGTAAAATTGTTAACGGATCTTTCAAGTCACAATCCCACCAACAATCCAGAGCGATGTGCTTTGAAGAAGGACAAAAGAGTACCATTATTCCGGAATTAATTATTGATGAGAATGATGTGCAAGCTTCACATGCAATGACCATCGGACGTATGGATGCTGAAACAATGTTTTATCTTCAAAGTCGCGGTTTAACGGCTAAACAATCCACTGCTTTAATTGCTCGTGGTTATCTACAATCCATGACACACTTTTTAAATGATGAAGAATTGAACCAGAAATTAAGTGAAGAATTAGAAAGTGAGTTGGCTCATTTATGATGGATTTAGTCAATATTCGCTCACAATTTCCGATGCTTCAAAATCATCCGGAATTGATTTATTTGGATAACGGTGCAACGACCTATAAACCGTATTCTGTGATTCAGTCCATTCTTTCTTACTACTATGATTTTAATTCCAATGTGGAAAGAGGAGATTATGAAACAGCGGTTAAAGCGGATCAAGCGTATGAGTCTGTACGACGTAAAGTAGCGAAATTGATTCATGCCAAATCGGATGGAGAAATTGTATTTACAGCCAATGCGACCGCTTCTTTGAATCAAATTGCATATGGTCTCAGCAAACAACTTCAGCCAAAAGACGTGGTTTATATTACCGAAGGGGAGCACGCTTCAAATGTGTTGCCTTGGTTTCGCTTGCAGGAAGAATTAGGTATTGAAGTAGAGTATCTTCCGGTGGATGAGGTGGGGAAAGTTCGGTTGGATCAGATTTCTTTGAAAGAAAATACGAAGGTCGTTTCGGTTGCTGAAGTAACGAATGTCTTAGGAACGATTCAACCAATCAAGGAATTAGCACAACTGGCTCATGAAGTGGGGGCTATGATGGTTGTCGATGCGGCACAAACAATCGCTCACCATCCAATAGACGTGCAAGATTTAGATGTGGATTATATTTGTTTTTCAAGCCATAAGATGTATGGTCCTAATGGCGTTGGAGTTTTATATGGAAAGCAAACACTTTTAGAGGCTTTGGATCCAATAGTTCTTGGTGGAGGTATGAATGCTCGTTTCTATCGAAAAGGACAAGTGGAATTAAAACATGCTCCATATAAGTTTGAAGCCGGTACCCCAAATATTGAAGGTGTGATTGGTTTGGGAGCAGCTTGTGATTTTTTATTGAGTGTCGGATTGGATGAAATTGAGGCCTATGAAAAAGAATTAAGGACTTATTTTTATGATCAAATAAGAAAATTGGATTTGATGGAAGTTTATAATCCAAAAAATAGTTTTGGCCCAATCACTTTTAATGTGAAGGGAATATTTGCGCAAGATGTGGCAGGGTATTTGGCCCATCATCATATTGCTGTTCGTTCGGGAAACCATTGTGCTAAATTATTGCATCATATTATTGGTACGGATCAATCCGTACGAGCTTCTTTAGCTATCTATAACAATAGAGAAGAGATTGATCGATTTGTAAAAGTGATGCGTGAAATCAGTCTTGAAAAGACAATTGATATCTTTTTTTAAGGAGAAAGTATGGGAAATTTAGAATATCGAGATCAACCGGAAGTGTTGCGGGAATTGATTTTAGATCATTACCAATATCCTCATCATCATAAATTAATAAAAAAAGCACCTTATCAGTCAGTTCATAAAGCGAGTGATAGTTGTATTGATGATATTACTGTGGAGGCTAAGGTTGAAGCAGGCATCATTCAGGATATTAATTTTGAAGGGGTGGCTTGTGCTATCTCTACGGCTTCCACTTCTATGATGGCAGACTTATTGATCGGGAAAACCAAAGAAGAAGCGAAAGTACTGATAGAGAATTTTTTACATATGGTTCATGAAGAAGCCTATGATCCAGATTCTTTAGAGGAGGCAATCGCCTTGAAAAATGTGTATCGTCAAGCGAATCGGATTAAATGTGCCACAATCGGTTGGTCCGCATTGCAAGAAATATTGGAAAAGGAGGATGAACCGGATGAAAAATAGAGAAGAAGTCTTGTCATCCCAAGATCACTATAAATACGGTTTTCACGATAACGTGACCAGTATTATTGATACAGGAAAGGGAATCAGTGAAGAGATTGTCCGTCAAATTTCAAAGCTCAAAAAAGAACCGGAATGGATGTGTGAAAAAAGAATTCAAGCTTTCCATATTTTTGAAAAATTATCACTACCGAAGTGGGGACCGGATCTACAAGATATTGATTTTCAAGATTTTACCTATTTTAGAAGGGTTTCTAATGAAACTGGAAAATCTTGGCAGGATGTCCCGGAAGAAGTGAAAAATACGTTTGAAAAATTGGGTATTCCTCAAGCGGAAAGAGAATTTTTGGCCGGAGTGACGACACAATATGAATCGGAAGCGGTGTATCATTCCATGCTAAAAGAAGTGGAAGAAAAAGGGGTGATTTTCCTTGATATTGACTCGGCTTTGAAAGAATATCCGGATCTTTTTAAAAAATATTTTGGAACCATTGTTTCAGCTGGAGATAACAAGTTGGCTGCGTTGAACTCAGCCGTTTGGTCAGGAGGCAGTTTCATTTATGTGCCACCTGGTGTCAAGCTGGAGAAACCTTTGCAATCGTATTTTCGTATCAATTCAGAATCTATGGGACAGTTTGAACGATCCATTATCATTGTGGATGATGGAGCTGAAATTTCTTATGTGGAAGGTTGTACAGCTCCACAATATTCTAAGGACTCTTTACATGCGGCAGTTGTAGAAGTTTTTGTTGGAAAACAAGCGAAGTGTCGCTATTCTTCCGTGCAAAACTGGTCGGGTAATATTTTGAACTTAGTCACGAAAAGAGCGAAAGTGGAAGAAGATGGATCAATGGAATGGATTGATGGCAATATAGGCTCTCGTATTACGATGAAATATCCTTCTTGTATTTTAGCTGGAGCAAGGGCAACGGGTCTTTGTATATCTATTGCGGTGGGTTCGCAAAATCAATTTCAAGACTCAGGAGCTAAAATGATTCATGTGGCTCCTGATACGAAGTCTTCTATTATTTCAAAGTCTGTTTCAAGAAATGGCGGTGTTACGAACTTTCGAGATGAAATTAGAATTTTACCACAAGCAGATCGTGCGAAATCGCATATTGAATGCGATACATTGATTTTAGACAATCGGTCTAAATCGGATACGATTCCAGTGGATATCAATTTAAATAGCCATTCTACGATTGAGCATGAAGCTAAGGTTTCTAAGATTTCAGAAGATCAATTATTTTATTTAATGTCACGTGGATTGAGTGAAGAGCAAGCAACGGAAATGATTGTGATGGGCTTTTTAGAACCATTTACGAGGGAGTTACCAATGGAGTACGCAGTGGAATTGAATCAGCTATTGAAGTTAGATATGAGTGGTTCTATTGGATAAGATCAAAGCCAGAAAAAGAGGTCAAGAAAAAAGAAGGCTTCTAAGTGCAAAACAAAGGCATCAATATAGTCAAATCATTCAAGAAAAAGCATTAACTTGGATGAAAGGGAAACAAAAGGTCGCTCTTTATATATCAACGGGTTGTGAAGTTGAAACAAATCTTCTTTTAAAGCAAAAAGGGATTTCTTTATATGTGCCAAAGGTAGAAAAAGGAACTCTTTGTTTTTATCCCTATGATTCAAATTTAGTACAGAAGGGTTTATTTGGCATTTTAGAACCAACAGGTGGATCTTCCTTAGCCATCCAAGAGATGGATCTGATTTTAGTACCGGTTTGTGCTTTTGACCGAAAGGGAAATCGATGTGGTTATGGTAAGGGATATTACGATACGGTTTTAAAAGATGCCACATTCAAAATCGGCTTAGCTTTTCAAGAACAAGAAGTAGATCAGATAGAAAGCGAAAGCCATGATGTTCCTTTAGATATTGTGATCACAGAGTCCTATCCTATGGGGTAGGATTTTTATGGAATGGGGTGATTGGGTAGAGGGGTTTTTGATATAATAATCCTATGTACAAAGTAGAATGTTGGATTGAAAATGCAGTTCATTCGTTAGATCATTTATTCACCTATGGATCATCTGTTCCAATTGAAAGAGGTATCCGTTGTTATGTGCCTTTTGGAAAGAGTCGGCGAATGGCTTTTGTGGATCATAGTGAAGAATATGATGGGACTTTAGAAAGTCTTAGTCAAAAACTGGGGTATCCGGTGAAAGAAATCCAACAAATTTTAGATGAAGAGCCACTACTGAATCAAGAACTATATGATTTGGCCTTGTGGTTAAAAGAAAAAACATTATCTACCACCATTGCTTGTTTTCAGGTGATGATGACCAATAAAAAAAGAGTGAAGGGGAAAGTGAAATCGGTTGTTTTGGAGCAGATCATCGAGGTAGCCGATGAATCTTTTTCTCTCAGTGTAAAACAGGCGCAATGCTTACGCTATGTTCAAGAACATACTCCTATTTCTTATACAGAATTACGAAAAAAATATCCATCCATCGTAAAAACTTTGTTAAATAAGGGAGTTTTCATCAAGAAAGCTCAAGAACGTTTATCCTTTTTACAAGCCGAACAGGAAGTGCAACCTTTGAAGGTTTTGAATCAAGAACAAACGAAAGCATATCAGTTGATCCAAAGAAAAGAAGGAGTTCATCTTTTATATGGGCAAACAGGATCCGGGAAAACGGAAGTGTATCTTCATTTAGCAAAAAAAGCAATAGAAGAAGGAAAACAGGTATTGATATTAGTGCCGGAAATTGGGTTGACACCACAAATGGTCAACCGTGTTTCACGTGTCTTTGGTCAAGACTTAGGAATGTATCATTCGGGTTTGAATGAACAAGAACGTTATGAACAATATCAACTTGTCAAACAAGGACGTTTGAAAGTGATTGTGGGAACACGCTCGGCCATTTTTTTACCCTTTCAAAAATTAGGCTTAATTGTGTTGGATGAAGAACATGATTCTTCTTATAAACAGGATGTGCAACCAAGTTACCATTGTCGGGATGTAGCGGTGGAAAGAGCTGGATTTCATCATTGCCCTTTGGTTTTAGGATCGGCGACCCCTTCTTTGGAAAGTTATGCCAAAGCACTAAAAGGGGTATATCAGATGGTTTCTTTAAAGACTCGTTTTGGTCAAGATATGGCTAAAGTTCATGTGGTGGATATGAGCCAAGAAATCCGTCAGGGTAAGGATTACATTTTGTCGGATGAATTGAAACAGAGACTAACAGAAGTTTTAAGAAAAAAAGAACAGGCCATTCTTCTTTTAAACAAACGGGGATATAGTCGCTTATTGCGTTGTAAATCTTGTCAGGAAGTATTAACTTGTCCACATTGTGACTTGGCACTATCGTATCATGCGGATTGTCAAAAGATGAAATGTCATAGTTGCGGTTATGAAATGAAGGTTTTGAGAAGATGTCCGCATTGTGGAAGTGAACACGGTTTTAGTGGTTATGGATTTGGCACACAACGTTTATGTGAAGAAGTACAAAAAGAATTTCCGAAATCCAGAATTTTGAGAATGGACTTTGACAACACGCAACGAAAGAACGCTCATCGAAAAATTTTGGAATCTTTTGGGAACCATAAAGCCGATATTCTTGTTGGAACACAAATGGTGGCTAAGGGGTTGGATTTTCCTAATGTGACTTTAGTAGGCGTTTTAAATGCAGACGATGGTTTACAAAGAAGTGATTATCGAAGTGGTGAACATACCTTTGATCTTTTGATGCAGGCAGCTGGGCGAAGTGGAAGAGGAGAAAAAAAAGGAACTGTTATTTTTCAGGTGTATAATCCAACTCATTTTGCTATTCGCTTTGCTATCGAACAGGATTATGAAAGTTTTTTTAAGCAAGAAATGGTCTACCGCCATTTAGCTAAATATCCACCTTATACTTCTTTTGTCAGCTTTACATTTGAAGGTAGAAAAGAAGAGAAAGTAAGAGAAATAGCGGAAAATTTTCAGCAAGAAATAGCGAAGATTTGTTTTAGCTTGGGGGTTGCTGCATTATTAAAAAAACAGGATTTATATCGTTATCGTATTGTGGTGAAAGAGAAATATTTAGAAAATTTATTAAAAAAATAAGAGCTTTTTTAGAAGTGACAACAGTAGAGTTACAAGGGATGAAGATTGATGTCAATCCTTTGTATTTGGAGTAAGTATGAAAGAAAGAGAAGCCATTGTTCGAATTTTGGAGCATGTTTTATATGATCATGCATATGCGTCTTTGAGTTTGAAACAGCTAAAAATAGAGGGTAGTATAGGATTTGTGACAGAGGTGGTGTATGGAACGTTACGTCATTACAAGCTTTTGCAAGAACAATACAAACCCTTTGTGAAAAAAATCAAGAAGAAAATGGATGTTCTTTTGGTGATGGCTTTATACCAACATCATTTTATGAAAGTGCCGGATTATGCGATTGTCAATTCTACAGTTGAATTGGTGAAATCGCAGGAAAAAGGGTTTGTAAATGCGGTATTACGAAAGATTTTTCAATCTGAATGGATAGAACCGATGGGAAATAATCCGGAAGACTTGGCGATTCGTTATTCGCATCCGGAATGGTTGATTCGTCTGTGGTTGGCTCAATATGGCTTGAATAAAACCCTAGAAATTTTAGCAGAAAACCAAAAACCGTCTAAAGTGTATGGAAGGTATAATCCTTTTTTAGCTAAAAAAGAAGAATTGACCGGATTTACATTCTATGAAAACGATTGTGTTTCCTATACAGGTAATCTACTTTCCACCGAAGCTTTTCGAAATCATAAAGTATTAGTTCAAGACCGCCATTCTCAAATGATTGTCCCACAATTGGATCTAAGAAGGGGGTTGAAAGTCTTGGATGCTTGCGCCTCTCCTGGTACCAAATCCCAACAGATCGCTACGTATATGTGTAATGACGGAGAAATCATCAGTTGTGATATTTATCCTCATCGTTTAAAACTGCTGGATCAATTGGCTAGTCAAACAGGTACTAAGATCATTCACAGTGAGTTACAAGATGCCAGTTGTTTTCGGAAAGATTGGCAGCAAGCCTTTGATCGAATTTTATTGGATGTGCCTTGTTCGGGTTTAGGAGATTTAAGTCATAAACCAGAAATACGTTATCACATTAGTCCGAATTCCATAGATGAAATTCAACAATTACAATCTAAAATCTTAGAGGTTAATGCTTCTTATTTAAAAGAAGAAGGAATTCTGGTCTATAGTACTTGCACACTTAACCAAAAAGAAAATCACAAACAAATTCAACAATTTTTAAACCAATATGAAGAATTTATCTTAGAGAAAGAAAAAACGTTTTTTCCGAAAAATGGAAGTGATGGTTTTTATTACGCAAAGCTAAGAAGAAAACGAAAAGATATGGTAAAATAAAAGGCATGCAAACAATATACGATTTAACCCTTCACCAATTAGAAGAACTGGTTTTAGAATTAGGACAAAAAAAGTATCGTGCTAAGCAATTATTCACCTGGTTATACCGTAAACGAGTGTTAAGTTTTGAAGAAATGACAGATTTACCGACTTCTTTTATTGAAGAACTTAAATCTCATTTTATCATTATGCCAGTCAAAGAAGTGATGCGCCAAGTTTCTAAAGACGGAACTCGGAAATATTTGTTTTCGTTAGAAGATGGTAGTTCTATTGAGACGGTTTTAATGCATTTTAATTTTGGTGAAAGTCTTTGTGTTACTTCTCAATTAGGCTGTAATATGGGTTGCACTTTTTGTGCTTCGGGTCTTCTTAAGAAACAAAGAGATCTTAGCCAAGGAGAAATCCTGGGTCAATTGATGTATGTTCAAAAAGAGTTGGATAGCGAAAATCTTCGTATCAGTAATATTGTTGTCATGGGGACAGGAGAGCCTTTTGACAATTACGACCATGTCTTGGGTTTTTGTAAGACTGCTAATCAAGATATTGGTTTAGGGATTGGAGCCCGACATATTACGATTTCCACTTGCGGTATCGTGCCAAAAATTCGTGAGTTTTCAAAAAGTCATTATCAATATAATTTGGCTATTTCATTGCATGCACCAAATCAGGAATTAAGAGATAAACTGATGCCCATCAATCATCGTTATCCATTATCAGAATTGATGGATTCTTTAAAAGAATATAGTGAAAGTAATCATCGTCGCATCACATTTGAATATATTTTATTACATGGTGTTAATGATTCAGATCAGCATGCGATTGAATTAGCTCATTTGATTCGAGGAATGAATGCCTATGTGAATTTAATTCCATACAATAAAGTGGATGAAAAAGGGTATGAATCCACGGATGATAAAACAGCATTACATTTTTATGATGTGTTGATGAAACATGGAGTCAAAGCCACTCTTCGTCAGAAACATGGGGATGATATTGATGCGGCTTGTGGCCAATTAAGAGCTAAACACGAAAAAGGTAGAATACGTGTATGAAGTATTATGGAATCACCGACAAAGGCTTTATCCGTAAAAGCAACCAAGATTCTTATGTGATTGCCACAAATGAATCTAAGGATGTGTTGGCCGTTGTGGCGGATGGAATTGGAGGAAACAGAGGAGGAGATATTGCTTCACGCATTGCAGTATCGGTGATGTGTGAGGGTTTTTCGTCGTCTTTAAAATTCAATCAACCAAATCAGATCCATGAATGGTTGCGTAATACGATCAGTAATGCAAACTCACAAATTTTTTACTATGCACAAAGTCATCCGGATTATCAGGGAATGGGAACAACGCTTTGTGCTCTTTTAGTTTGTGAATTGGGTTGCTGGTTTGTGAATATTGGCGATTCAAGAGCGTATGCTTGGTTTGCAGATGGTCGTTTCCAACAAATCACCCAAGATCATTCTTATGTGAACGATTTAGTTCGTAAAGGAGAAATGACACTTGAAGAAGCGAAACACTCAAAACAAAAGAATATGTTGACAAATGCACTGGGTGTGTGGCGGGATGTTCGCTTTGATGAATTTCATGGTTTTTCAGGAATTCAAGGCGTTCTTCTTTGTTCAGATGGCTTACATGCCTACGTAGATGAAAAAGTCATTCGATCGATCTTGTTTTCCAATTCGATTCCGGTCGCTAAAAAAGCTCGGCGTTTGATTGAAGTTGCCAATCGAGTGGGCGGCTTTGATAATGTGACAGCTATTATTGTGGATTTGCGAGGTGATGATCGATGAGTCAAAAAAATGTCATTGCTAATCGTTATGAGGTGATTAAACATATTGGTAAAGGTGGCATGGCGGATGTTTTTTTGGCGGTGGATATGATCTTAAATCGCCAAGTAGCGATCAAAATCTTACATAGCGATTTAAGTAAAGATGTTTTAAGTATTGTCCGTTTTGAAAGAGAAGCTCAAGCTGCGGCGGCTTTAGCTCATCCGAATATTGTAGAAATTTATGATGTGGGAGATTATCGCAGTCACCATTACATTGTGATGGAATATTTACAAGGACAAACGTTA
Source organism: Bulleidia extructa W1219 (assembly GCF_000177375.1). Taxonomy (GTDB): domain Bacteria; phylum Bacillota_I; class Bacilli_A; order Erysipelotrichales; family Erysipelotrichaceae; genus Bulleidia; species Bulleidia extructa. The sequence continues at coordinate 142,952 of NZ_ADFR01000016.1, read as the reverse complement.
AAAGAAATGATTCGTCAAAGAGCACCGCTATTCTTAGAAGAAGCGGTAGATATTCTGAAACAATTGGCTTCTGCTTTAGCTTGCGCCCATATGAAAGGGATTATTCATCGAGATATCAAACCGCAAAATGTGATTGTGAAAAGCGATGGAACGATCAAAGTGTTGGATTTTGGGATTGCTATAGCGAAAGGAAATCTGCAATTGACCAGAGCCAATAATGTTATGGGATCAGTTCATTATTTAGCTCCTGAGTTAGCGAAAGGGGATCCGGCCACACCACAATCAGATATCTATGCCTTAGGAGTGGTTTTCTATGAAATGTTGACGGGAGATGTTCCTTATAAAGCAGAACAAGCCATTCAAATAGCGATGAAACATTTGCGTGAACCGGTGCCGTCTGTTCGCTATAAAAACAAGAAGGTGCCACTTGCTATTGAAAATATCTGTTTAAAGGCTATGGCAAAGGATAAAAATGATCGTTATAACAATTGTGAAGCTTTATTAGCGGATTTAGAAACTTGCTTATCCATGAAAGATTCCGATGTCAAATTGTATATTCCAAAGACCGTTCCAAAAAAGAAAAAAGAAAAGAGTCAAAAAAAGAAATCCTATTTTTCAAAAGTGGTTTTGATCGGTTTAATGTTTTTGGTTTTGTTGGGAACCTTAGGATTGGTATATAACCATTATTTTGCAAAAGTAGTGATGCCGAATATATTAGGATTGGATATCAACCAAGCTAAACAAAGATTAAAAGAAGTCGGTTTGGATGTGGATGAACGTAAAATTCAACATGCATTATCGGGAGAATATGAAGCTGGTCTGGTGAGTAAAACAGATATTGCAATTGGAAAAGAAATTCATAAGGGAACGAAAGTATCCTTACTCATATCGAGTGGTAAAGGAATTCTTGTAAAAGACTATAGTGGTCAAAATGTGGAAGATGTTCAAAAACAATTAGCCGCCTATCCGAAATTAAAGGTACATATTCAGGCTAAAAAGTCAAAAGAAAAGCCAGGAACGATTCTAAGTCAATCCGGGTTGAAGCCAGGTAGTCTGTTTGACCCGAAGAAAGGGGCGACGATTCAATTGGAGTATTCGGCCTATCCAACCAAGATCATTCCAAAAGATATTCTTGGTAAAACAGTGGATGAAGCAGCCAAGGAATTAGAAGCCATGGGATTTGTTGTCCGTCGTTCCAACCGGGATACAAGTCATATGACACAAAAAGAATTGGATAAGATTCAAGTTGGTGTTGTGGTGGATGTAGAACCGAAGGTAGGAACTGCATTTGTTCAGAAAAAAAACAATTATGTGACCTTGTTCTTTTATTAGGAGAGAGATGAAAGCGAAAATTATTAAAATTGTTTCTAAAGATTATGGTGTATTTTTGGAAGACACAAAAGAAAAAGTGATGGCTCGGGTGGCGGGTAAAGTGCGACTTCAATTTTCCCCGGTAGTTGGAGATATGGTGGAGGTGAGTTATCAAACGGATCGTTATGTCATTGATCGTATCTTACCTCGGCGTAATTCGCTTGTTCGACCGGCTATTGCGAACGTAGATCAGGCTTTTATTGTGATGTCGGTGGTGGATCCTAATTTTTCGACATCCTTGGTGGATCGGCTATCTATTTTAGTCAAAGCAGCCGGAATTAAACCGATTTTAGTGATTACAAAAACTGATTTGAAATATCCGGATGATGTCGAAACAGAAATAGAAGCCTATGAAAGAGGAAAAATGCTGGTGATTCGAACGGAAAAGGGATTTATAAATCCGGCCATCCAGCATTCTTTAGAAGGTAAAATAACCGTTTTAACCGGGCAAAGCGGAGCGGGTAAATCAACTTTGTTAAATACGCTAGATCCCAGTTTTCATTTAGAAACACAGGAAATTTCCAAGGCTTTAGGACGTGGAAAGCATACCACTCGGCATTCAGAATTGCATGAAATCGCTGGCGGGTTGGTAGCCGATACACCAGGTTTTAGTTCTTTGAGTTTTTCGCATTTAGAACTAAAGGATATGGCTGATTGTATTCCCGACTTTGAACCATATCTTCATCAGTGTCGATTTAACGATTGTTTGCATGAAAATGAGCCGGACTGTACTATTAAAAAAGCTGTTTTAAAAGGGGATATAGCCAAAAGTCGGTACCAGTCTTATTTGCAAGTGCTAGCTTTAATAAGAGAAGAAAACAGGAGGATGAAACGATGAAAATTGCCCCATCTATTTTAGCTATTCAAATGAACCGTTTTTCCCAACAAATGGATGAATTGAATCAATCTAGTGCAGAATGGATCCATATAGATATTATGGATGGTCATTTTGTGCCGAATTTGAGTTATGGTCCTCATGTGGTCAAAGGGCTTCGATCTAGTAGCCATAAATTTTTTGATGTTCATTTGATGGTGAGCGATCCTATTTTCTATGCCAATGCCTTTATTAAAGCGGGAGCGGATGCCATTACTTTTCATGTGGAGGCTTTAAAGAAAGAAGAAATTGTTCCATTCATTCATCAGCTACATCAACAAGGTGTAAAGGTTGGTATTTCTATCAAACCAGCTACCCCTGTATCTGCGATTGAGGAGTATTTGAGTCTGGTAGACATTGTTTTGGTCATGTCTGTGGAACCGGGGTTTGGTGGTCAATCGTTTATGCCGATGGCTCTGGATAAAATTGAACAGTTAGCCCGTCGTTCAGAAAATTTCGAAATTGAAGTGGATGGAGGAATTGATCAGGAAACCGGTTATCTTTGTAAAGAGAAAGGGGCAACAGTTTTGGTTGCCGGTTCTTATATCTTTAAAGGAAAGATTGAGGAAAGAGTGCAAAGTTTGCGATGAATCAAGCGATTGTTATCTTGGGAAGGGTTCAAGAATTGCCGTCATATACCAATGTGGATTGGATTGGAGTGGACTATGGAGCCGATTTTTTAGCTACTAGAGGAATCTTTATGAAATTGGCAATTGGTGATTTTGATTCGACGGATGCTTTAGATGAAATACGAAACTTTGCTGAAGAAGTCATCGTACTACCGACTTTAAAAGAAGATACCGATAGTGCGGCTTCTTTAAAAGTTTTAAAACAAAAAGGATATGATTCCATCATCCTTTGGGGAGCAATGGGAGGAAGAATGGATCATGAGTTAGTCAATATCGGTTTGTTATATCGGTATCCGGGAATTGAAATGCGTGACCATCATCAAGTATTGAAAGTGTTGGCACCTGGTCAATATCGAATTCAAAAGGAATATAAGTATCTTTCTTTTTTAACAAATGATAGTAGTGAGTTAAGTGCAGAAGGATTATTATATCCTTTAAGAAAATTACGTTTAACGAAGGAAGATTTATTCGCAACATCCAATCAGTTTCTTCAAGATGAGATTGAATTAACCGTGAGAAAAGGGTTGGTGTTATGTATGCAATGTGAGGATGAAAAAGGGGCTTGATTCGTTCAAGCCCCTTTTAATGATCAATAAAAAAACCTCATAAGAGGTTTATTCAGCTTCACTAACTCTTTGTCCTGCCTTTAAGGTCTTAAGGGCACGAGCAGAAATGCGTAGTGTTTGTGGCTTGCCATCCACAATCATATGAACTTTTTGTAAGTTAACATTCCACTTACGACGTGTAGCTCGTAATGAGTGGGAACGTTTGTTTCCATATAAAGCTTTCTTACCGGATACGGTGCAAACTCTAGACATACCATAACCTCCTTACCTGTTTTTGAATGCTTGACAATATTATCAAAAAAATCAAATCTTGGCAAGGGGAAATCCACTCCGGCATAAGAAATGGTTGGAAAAACAACGATTCTTTCCCGTATAATAAGTAGAAATGGGAGGAAATGATCACTATGATAAAAAGCATGACAAAGGGAAATGCCCTTCGATTGATATTGGAATTCAGCCTTCCTTTGTTGTTGGGAAATTTATTTCAACAAACTTATAACATGGCGGATGCGGCGATTGTCGGACAAATTTTAGGTCCCAATGCTTTAGCGGCCGTTGGGGCTACCAGTTCTGTTCAATTTTTAGTCTTAGGTTTTTGTATTGGAAGTATGGTTGGTTTTGCGATTCCGGTTGCTCAAGAATTTGGAGGTAATCGGTTGTCTCATATGAGACAATACGAATATCAAGGAGCTTTTTGGATGATTATTTTAGCAGTATCGGTAACGTCCATCACTATTTTTATGATTCATCCTTTGTTACATGCTTTACAAGTTCCTCAAGAAATTTATCAAGATACATATCGGTATATTTTAATGATTTTTATAGGTATTCCTTTTACACTTCTCTATAATTTTTTATCTAGTATTTTAAGAGCTGTAGGAGATTCCAAGACCCCTTTTTATTTTTTAACTTTGTCTGCTATTTTAAACATTTTCTTAGATGTCTTCTGCATTGTTGTTTTAAAGATGGGGGTTTTTGGAGCAGCTTTCGCAACGGTACTTTCTCAAGCCATTTCCGGATTTCTTTGTTTGATTTTAATTCGTCGAAAATTCACCATCTTACAAATGGGGAAAAAGGAAAGAATGTTCCAATGGTCAAAAAGTCGAAAAGTCTTAGGGATGGGAATTCCCATGGGACTTCAGTATTCCATTACAGCTATCGGTTCAATGGTTCTTCAAGCGGCTAATAATGGCTTGGGAACTTTATATGTGTCCGGCTTTACTGCCGGTTTGAAAATCAAACTGTTTATGTTAAGTCCTTTTGATGCTTTTGGAGCTGCTGTTTCTACCTATGTCTCACAAAATTATGGGGCGAAAGAAGAAGGTCGTATCCGTGAAGGGATTTATAAAGGAATTGGGATTGCATTAATATATTCTCTTATTTCTGGCGCGATCATGATTTTATTTGGTTATCAATTAAGTATGTTATTTGTGAATCGGGATAGTTGGGCTGTTTTAAATGCTTCGGCTTTGTATTTGAGAAGAATGGGGTATGGCTGGTGGTTATTGTCTTTTTTGAATATCGGTAGAATGGCTGTTCAGGGATTAGGATTTGCTAATAGAGCTATTTTTTGCGGTGTGATTGAAATGATTTGTCGAGTTTTTGTTAGTTTGGTTTTTGTTAAAGATTTTGGCTATGAGGCTATTACTTGGGCTGATCAAACAGCTTGGCTAGGAGCAGATTTATTCTTGATGCCTATGTTACTGATGACCTTACGTCAAGTGCATGGGGCATTAGAAAATGAAAGAAAAGCAATTGCGTTGGAAAAATAATACAGAATAGATAGAGCTTATGGTACTATAGAAACGATGAAAGGAGTCTTTCGGTGAGTCAGAAAAAAATATATGCGACCCTAGAGATTGTTAGCCATGAGGTACGCTTAGTGGTAGGAGAATTTTTTAACACTCGTTTTCAAATTTTTCAAGTGGTTCGTATTCCTTGTCAAGGCATGAGTTATACAGGGGTTGAGAATCAAGATGCTTTAGTCAATGCTATTCATAAAGCGGTTCAGCAGGTGAAGGAAAAACTAAAGATGGATATCAAAGGTGTGATTACTTGCGTTCCTTCGTATCGTTTCAAACATTTGAATTCCAAACAAACAGTGGATATTGCGGGGTTTGATGGTGTGATCACTGCCAAAGATATTCAAGGTGCCATTCATAAGGCGGAAACTTTAAAATATGGTGATCAATATGTCCGTGTACAAAGCACGGCATCTCGTTTTACAATCAATGGGATTAGCACAAGAAAACCTCCGATTGGGGATCGTTGTTCTCAATTAACTGTGGATGTGGATTTATATTTTGTGGATAAGAAGTTAGCTTACGATATCGCTATGGTCATCCAGAATGCCGGTTTGACTTTGATGGATTTATTTGTGTCCGGCTTTGCGATTGCGAAAGAGGCGGCTTTGATTGAGTCTTCTTTAAATAAGCAAATCATTTCGATTGATTTGGAATATGATTCAACGACTTTAAATCAAATTTACAGGGGAAAACTTCAAAATTCGGTTTTGTTTAAAGGCGGATTGGTCGACATGGTTCAACCGGTTATAGATAGGTATGGTTTGACCAAAGAAATGGCCATTGAATTATTAAAATATGGCACACAAATTGATAAAGAAGTATTTTCAAAGAATCCAATTCATATGTGGAAATTGAAAAATGGAGAATTGTTTCTTTTGAGTGAAGAAGAATTTATGAAATCAATTTGGGAGCGTGTGTCCCAATGGATTGAAACAGTTGTAAATACTTGCTCTCCAATATTGAAAACAGGTGAAAGTACTGTTATAGTTAATGGTGAAGGTGGAGAACAAGAGGGTTTTGTAAAACTTTTGAATAAGAACCTCCAAGTGGAAACTCGTAGTTACATTCCTGAATCTTTAGGGGGAAGAGATGCGGCGTTGGCGACTTGTTTGGGTTTATTCTATGCTTATCAAGATAAGCTCCCTATTTATGGAGAAATACAAGATAGCGTAGATGTGGATGAATTCGTCCGCCAGATTTCTTTCCGAAAGAGTAGAAAAGGGAAGAAAAAGGAAGATACTCTTACAAATCGTTTGAAGAGTATGTTTACTAGTAAATAAGAGTAAAGAGGAGTCGTTATGGCAGAATTAACTTACAATCAGGTAGCGAAGATTAAAGTCTTCGGTGTTGGCGGTGCTGGCGGAAATGCAGTAAATCGCATGGTTCAAGATGGTGTTAAGGGCGTTGAATTCTATATCGCTAACACTGATTTACAAGCAATGGATATGTCCCCAGTTGCGAATAAATTGCAATTAGGTAAAGAAGGATTAGGCGCTGGTGGCAATCCGGATAATGGTCGTCGAGCTGCTGATGAAAGTGAAGAAGAAATTCGTCAAGCTATGGAAGGGGCAGACATGGTCTTCATTACCGCCGGCATGGGTGGAGGAACCGGAACCGGAGCTTCTCCATTGTTTGCAAAAGTAGCTAAGGAATTAGGCTGTTTGACTATCGGTGTTGTCACAACCCCATTTAGATTTGAGGGTAAGAAACGTTCCAATCAAGCCAATCAGGGTATTACTAATTTGAGGGAATATGTGGATTCTTTAATTATTATATCGAATAATAAGGTGTTAGATGTTTTGGGTTCTGTCCCATTTGATCAAGCCTTTAGAGAAGCGGATAATATCTTGCGCCAAGGAGTTCAAACGATTACTGATTTGATTGCGGTTCAAGCGATGGTGAATTTGGACTTTGCGGATATTAAGTCTGTTATGGAAGGACAGGGTACGGCTTTATTTGGAATTGGCATGGCTGAAGGCGATAACAAGGCTGAAGAAGCGGCTTTGCGTGCTATTCAATCCCCATTATTGGAAGCTCAAATTCAAGGAGCTAAGAACGCCATTATTAACGTGACAGGCGGATCTGGGGTGACTTTGCAGGAAGCCAGTCAAGCGGTTGAGACTATTGAAGGGGCGGCCGGAACTGAAATTGATACTATTTTTGGGGTGGCTATTAATGATAAATTGGGCGATGCCATCATTGTTTCAGTGATTGCAACCGGATTTGATTTACCTGGTCATGAGTCGGAAAATAAGGAAGAGTATGCTCCTCAAATCGGTGTGGAATCTACTACCGGTGACTTTGGTATCCATGTGGATGAAGATGAGAATATTCCTACTTTCTTTCGTTAATGTGAGTTGACCACTAGAAATAGTGGTTTTTTTAATTTTTTAAAACTATGCTATAATCAATAGCATCAATGAAAGGATGTGTCTATTTTGGAGGATCTTGAAATACCTATATTTATTTTACTTGAAAGGAAGTATGTGTGATGACTTCCAACTCTGCCTATTTATTGACCTTAATAGTCTTAATCCTTTTGTCAGGTGTTTTTTCGGCTGTAGAAACAAGTTTTAGTTCTGCTAGTAAAATTCGTTTGCGTTCCATGGCAAACGATGGGAATGAAAGTGCTAAGAAAGTTTTAAAAATATTGGATCATTTTGATCGTTTTTTGACAACCATTTTAATTGGAAATAATGTGGTCAATATTGCTTCGGCTACGATTGGTACAGTATTATTTACTCGTTACTTCCAAGCCAATGGACCAACGATTTCCACTATTGTGATGACCATTGTGGTTTTGCTTTTTGGAGAGATGACGCCTAAATCAATTGCTAAAATGATTCCGGAGCGGTTTAGTTGTGCCATGGTCGGTTTTGTACAGGTGATGGTCTTTCTTCTTTTCCCTCTGACATGGTTATTATCGGGTTGGAAATGGCTAATGAGTAAACTAATTCCTATTGAAGAAGATGATGGGGATATTACAGACGATCTTATTACCATGGTGGATGAGGCAGAAAAAGAAGGGGATCTTCAAGAACATGAATCTTCCTTGATTTCAGCAGCGATTGAGTTTCGTGATTTAGAAGTAAAAGATGTTTTCACACCACGTGTGGATATTGTGGCGGTGGATGTGAATGAAGATTTGAAAGAAATTGAGGAAACTTTCCGTATCAATTCTTATAGCCGTTTACCGGTTTATGAAGAAACCATTGATCATATTATAGGAGTGATTCATGAAAAAGATTTTTATGATCTTTTATATCATAAAAAGAATGACTTGCATTCTATCATTACAAAAGTGATTAATACCAGTCCGAATACACATATTTACGAATTAATGCAGATTTTACAAAGAGAAAAGCTCCATATGGCGGTTGTTTTAGACGAATGGGGTGGAACGGATGGCTTGATTACATTAGAAGATATTGTCGAAGAATTGGTTGGTGAAATTTGGGATGAACATGATGTCGTTGAAGAATTTTACACCAAAATTTCTGATAATGAATATTTGGTCAAGGGAGAAGCGGAAGTCGATGATTTATTCGAACGTTTTGATATTGAAGTCAAGGAAGAGGAAGAAGATGATTACAACTCTGTTTCCGGTTGGGCTATTGCTCAATTAGGACATATTCCTGAAGTGGGGGAGTCCTTCCAATTTGAAAATTTATTTGTTCAAATCACGAAGGCTGATAACCGTAAGGTGAATGAAGTTCGTATTCGTGTTGAGGAAAAAGAACAGGAGGAAGAGGAGTGATCCTCTTTTTTAAGAAATGCATCAATATTTTTGTCAAACAAAACCGATAGTTGGTCAAACGTATACTTTATTAAAGGAACAAGAACACCATGCTCATCATGTGCTTCATTTAGATCATGAAGTGTTGCGATTGGTTTATGATGGGAAAGCATTTTTCGCAATCGCAACTGTGATAGATGGTCAATTTCAATGTTTTGTAGAGAAAGAGGATCTTTTTGTCAATGAATTAGAACAAGAAATCACTCTTTGCATGGCTTTGATCCGAAAAGAAAAATTTGAATGGGTTCTGCAAAAAGCAACGGAATTGGGAGTGAAAAAAATTGTGCCATTTACCAGTTCAAGAACGATTGTTAAAGTTCAAAAAGAAAAAGAGATGAAAATGAAAAAACGATATGGCCAAATTGTTTTGGAGGCCAGTCAACAGTGCAAGCGAAACTATATTCCAGAGGTGTTGGAGGTGGTTCATCTTGATGATTTAAAGAATTACCAAAGCGAAGATAATGTAGTTGCTAATGAAACGAAACATCAAGAACACACGTTCTTTGATCTGAAAACTAAAAAAAATACCACCATTGTCATTGGACCGGAAGGTGGATTTAGTAGTGAAGAAATAGTGAAATTAGAAAAAATGGGGTTTCGTTCGATTAGTTTAGGAAATCGTATATTAAGAGCTGAAACGGCTGCTATTTTTGCAGTATCAGTGGTAGCGATGAAGGAGATATAGAGATGTTACTGAATCAATTATTTAAACAAGCTCCAGAAATTGAGATTCAATCCATCAACGATGATTCTCGTAAGAAAAAACCGAACAGTCTGTTCTTTTGTGTCAAGGGGATGCGCTTTGATGGGCATCAATTTGTTCAAGATGCGATTGAAAATGGAGCGATTGCAGTGGTGCATAGTGAAGAATTAGTCCATTATGAAGAAGGGATTCTATATTTCCGTGTTAATGATGTGGTCGATACGCTTAATGTGATTGCTGATTTATTTTATGCCGAGGCATCTTATCATCTTCAAATGTTTGGAGTCACTGGGACAAATGGAAAGGAATCTATTGCTAAAATCATTCAAGAAGTTTTAAATCCCGACAAAGCGACTGGAAATATTGGAAGCGACTCCATCACCTATGGGACTGTGAAGTTACAACCGTTATTAACGACGCCTAACATCATTGATTTGCATTCCATTCTAAAAGAAATGGTTGATGCCGGTATGAAAGCGGCCACATTAGAAGTCAGTTCCGTTGGTGTAGAACAAAAAAGAGTACAATCTGTTCATTTTGATTACGCTATTTTTACAAATTTGGATCATAATCACTTAGATTTTCATGGAACTATGCAGAATTATTTCGAAGCTAAGAAAAAATTTTTTGATGATTTAGATGAAAAAGCTTGTGCTATTACTAATATAGATGATCCCTATGGCTTGAAGATGGTTGAAGATAGTGAAGCACGTGTGGTGACTTATGGAATGAGTGAAGAAGCGATGTATTCGATTCGACAATATCGTTTGAAAAAAGATGGAACCAGTTTCTGCTTGAAAGTTTATGATCAAGAATATGATATAGAAACAAATTTGGTTTCTCGGTTTAATTTAATGAATTTGACGGCCGCTATTGTGGCTTTACATGAATCCGGCGTAAAGATGGAACTCATTCAGGAAAGAGTAAAATTTTTAACACAGATGGAAGGTCACATGCAAATGATTCAAGAAGGGCAAAATTTCAATGTTTTAGTCGATATAGCACATACGGTAGATGGGCTATCTAGGGTATTGGAATATGCTACTTCAATTACGCCTAAAAATTGTCGAATTATTGTAGTCAATGGTTCAGTTGGTAAAAGGGATAAAATCAAGCGACAGAAAGTGGGAAATTTGATGGATCAGTATTGCGATATGATTATTTTAACAGAAGAGGATCCACGTAATGAAAGCCCTAGAGAGATTGCAGAAGAAATCGCAAAAGGTATTGATAAAACACCATACTTGATTATTTCGGATCGCTATGATGCTATTCGCCAAGCATTGGAACTGGCGGATCCGGAAGATACGGTCTTAGTTCTTGGAAAGGGTAATCAGAAATTCATGGAAAGAGATATTGGACGTTGTTCTTACCAAGGAGATGTTATAATTGTAAAAGAAGTATTGAAGAAATACGTTTTGATCAAGGAAGGAGAGGACTATGAATTTGAACAAATATATTGATCATACACTTTTAAAACCGGATGCCACAAAGGCACAAATTCTTCAACTATGTGAAGAAGCTAAAAAATACAATTTCATGACTTGTATGGTAAATCCCAGTTGGATTCCTACTGTGAAAGAAGCTTTAAAGGGTTCGGACGTATTATCAGCTTGTGTGATTGGTTTTCCTTTAGGAGCTATGACTTGCGCTACCAAAGTTTTTGAAACAAAAAATGCTTTAGAAATGGGAGCGGATGAAATTGATATGGTCATGAATATTGGTCAATTGAAAGATGGTCATGATCAATATGTGATTGATGAAATCAAAGCTGTTAAGGAAGCGTGTGGTAATCATCTTTTGAAGGTGATCATTGAAACTTGTTTATTGACAGATGAGGAAAAGAAAAGAGCTACCCAAGATGTCATTTTAGGTGGAGCTGATTTTGTGAAGACGAGTACCGGATTTTCAACTCATGGAGCAACGGTAGAAGATGTGAAGATTCTAAAAGCGGTGGCCGGAGATGCCATTCAGGTAAAAGCAGCTGGTGGAGTGCGATCTAAGGATGATCTTTACGCTATGATTGAAGCAGGTGCCCAACGCATTGGAACTTCTTCTGGTGTGAAATTGATGGAAGAATAAATAGTTGGAAATAAAAAATTCATAACGTAGGGTTTATGAATTTTTTTGTTGAAGTTCATGTCATAATATAGAAGAAAGTCATTGAATGATTTTTCTGCTTTTAGAGAATTCACCAAGGTTGAAAGCTGATTTTTGTCAATAAATCATTCATATGCAGGAGGAAATACATGAGTGAATTATCAAAAAATAATATGGTTAGTATGGATGAATTTCTGGCTATGGCGGGTGTAAAATTAAGTACAGTTCGAAAAAATATTGATAAAATCCCCGGATTAGACTATAAGAATGGGGAATTTCTAATTTTGAATGGGACGAGATATCCATTTAATTTACGTGGTTATAAATTGAAAAATTCGGCGGATAGGCGCTATGTGTTACTAAAGGCCATCAGTGAATATAAATATATAGATAGTCTAAAATTAGGAGTATATCAAGAACAGTTCAAGTCATTATTGAAGGAACTTCTGGAGGCTAAATTGATTTGTGAAAATGGTCTACCTAATCACTTTGGTGCTAATGCATATGATTGTACAAGAATGGGGGATGAGGTTTTAAGACTTGAAAAATCAGAGTGTATCCATAAAATTTCAGAACTTATTTCTTCACCATTAGGTCATTTTGTAGGAGCGATTATATCAAAATTATACTAATATCATATTTGTTGAGAAATTGGCAGAAAAGATGTTTTGGATGAATCGTTAAAAAAAGAAAACTTCTATTGTCAAGTATCATTATTTAGGATATAATCATAAAGCTAAGTTGAAAGGAGGGTTGTTGAATGGCAAGAGTCGTATTAAAAGAAAACGAAAACCTTGATGATGCTTTACGTCGTTTTAAGCGCCAGGTCTCCCGCAATGGAACCCTCGCAGAAGCTCGTAAGAGAGAATATTACGTTAAGCCGGGTATTAAGCGTAAGCTTAAGATTGAAGCTGCGAAGAAGGCTAGGAAGCGCAACAAGTAATTTCAGAGGAGTCGAAAGACTTCTTTTTTATATATAAGGTACATTTTGGAACTAACATTTAAAATGGTCTAATGATTTTTTCTAGAAGCTCTCAAATCTTGAACCAATTCTTCCGGTAAATGACGAGGTCCACGAATAGGGCCTACCCCATATTCTTTCATCATAGATAAAGTGAACTCTTGAGAACGATCGTCGAATAGAATTTTAATGAGCATATTTTGTTTGGAAGAAAAAGGTTCGTTTGTATCAGAACAAGGAATCTTTTCTTCACTTATATAGCCTTCATAAATGATCTTTTGACTGGGAGCTGTTTCATAAATAAAGACAGTATCTCCCTTATGGAAATTGGGATATTGATGCCAAAGAAGACTATGGTCAGGGCTGTTTTCAATTTCTTGATGAATATCATAGTATTTTGGATTGGAAGGAATGATCCAAGTTTGATCTTTAAACGGTCTATTTTGAATTGGATGAGCACAACGGTCATAGCTGATTTCTAATAGCTCTAAAATATCGTTACTCAAAACTGTCCCATCCAAAAGAATAGACACCCAATTTGATTTTTTCATATGATAAGCTGGAAAATAACCGGGATTTCTTCTCAAAGTTCCCGAAATAAATTCGTCACTTTTCAAATTTACAATATCCACCAATCCCTCTTCATTTATGCCAAGTTTTCTTTTGGGAATTTTCATAAATAGTGCAAACCAATTCTTTTTATTTGGAATACGAAGAACTTGAGCTTCTGGAATTCTTCGAAAAGGATGTTCTGCGTGGATATGAAATTTCTTTTCGGCTTGTTTAATAATGAAATAACGGATATTTTTCATAAGAATATTATAATACCTATGGTACAATAATGTTGTATGAATAAGACAATTGATTTAAGAGAGTTAAGTACACAAGATTTACAAATTTTGGTTGGACCACAAGATCAATACTTGAAAGAGATTGAATCTGCTTTTCAAAGCTTGATTATTTTACGCGATCATCATTTTATTATTGACGGAAAGGAGGAAGCATTTTCTATCTTGGAAGAGTTGGTACGTTTTGTGCGAATCAACCATTCTTTAAGTTTATCAGAAGTGCAATTTTTAATTCAAAATAGTCAAAAGGCAGGGTTGGGTTTAGTGGATCAGATTCAGATTGGTCGGACTTCTTCAGGTAAGAGAATCAATCCAAAGACTTTAGGACAATATCATTTTGCGAAGGCTATGGAAAATAACACCATTGTGGTAGCTATTGGTCCAGCAGGAACGGGAAAAACCTTTTTAGCGGTTGTAAAGGCAGTAACAGCTTTAAAAAATCGAGAAGTTGATCGGATTGTTTTAACAAGACCGGCAGTAGAAGCCGGGGAAAGTCTTGGCTTTTTGCCGGGGGATTTAAAAGAGAAGGTTGATCCGTATTTAACTCCTTTATATGATGCTTTACATGCCATGTTAGGTTCAGAACAAACGGAAAGACTGATGGAAAAAGGAATTATAGAAGTAGCTCCTTTAGCTTATATGCGAGGAAGAACTTTAGAAAATGCGTATATTATTTTAGATGAAGCTCAAAACACTTCTAGTGCCCAAATGAAAATGTTCTTAACTCGATTGGGATTTCACTCGAAAATGATTATTGCAGGAGATATTTCACAAGTGGATTTAAAGGATCAGGTCATGTCCGGATTGTTAGATGTTCAACATCGTTTAGCCCATGTGCAGGATATTGCTATTGTGGTCATGGATGGAAGAGATGTGGTGCGTCATCCTTTAGTTCAAAAAATTATTGAAGCTTATGAACAATAAGCTTCTTTTTTTGATTGAATTCTAGTATGATGATAAAGTAAATTAATCGCTGGTTTAATACCCATAATTTGGTTGGGTAGTTTCTACCGGGTCACCTAATGATCCGACAATTAAGCGAAAACATAGTTTTCTCTTTTTGCCAAAGATTAATTTCATTTTAGAAGGAGGAAACCATGTCAGTTTCTAAAAATTTTTTATTCGGTTTACCAAAAGCAGAATTACATCTTCATTTAGAAGGAACCCTTGAGCCCGATTTAAAGTTGGCTTTAGCGCAAAAAAACAAGGTGGATATTGGTCAAAAATCCATTGAAGAAGTCAAAAATTCCTATCATTTTAATGATTTAACTTCTTTTCTGGCGGTATATTATCCAGCCATGAATGTATTACAGGATGAATCGGATTTCTATGAATTAGCGATTGCATATTTAAGGAAAGCTAAGGAACAAGGAGTTCGTTATGTTGAAATGTTCTTTGATCCACAAGCACATACTTCACGTGGTGTTGAGTTTGGAACCTTTATGAAAGGGTATCATCAAGCTCAAGAAGAAGCGAGAACATTTGGCGTGGATTCGAAATTAATTTGTTGCTTTTTGAGAGATTTAAGTGCTGAAAGTGCAATGGAGCACTATCGTTTAGCTCAAGATTATCAGAAATGGATCGTCGGTTTCGGACTGGATTCGGATGAACGAGATAATCCACCTTTAAAGTTCAAAGAAGTCTTTGATTTGGCTAAAAAGGACGGCTATCATATCACCATCCATTGTGATATTGATCAATTGGATTCTATCCATCATATTGAAGATTGTTTGAAAATCATGGGAGTAGAACGTATTGATCATGGTACTAATATCGTAGAGGATCCAAACTTGGTTCAATTGGCCAAAGAACATCAGATTGGCTTCACTTGTTGCCCACTATCCAATGGTTTTGTGCGTAAGGATGATATGAAGACAAAGGAAATGGTTTCTTTGATGCGCCAAGGTTTATGGGTTACTTTGAATTCGGATGATCCGGCTTACTTTTCCGGTTATATTGCTGACAATTATGTCGCGACTTGTGAAAAGGAAAAATTAAGCAAAGAAGATATGGTTCAATTTGCTAAAAATAGTTTCTTGGCTTCTTGGCTAACGATAGAAGAAAAAGAGAAATACTTAGCTGAAATTGAAGCTTATGTGCAGGAACACTAAAGGACACAAGTCCTTTTTTATTTACTTAAATAACGATATAATAAGAAAAAAAAGAGGTAGTTGAAATGGAAATTACTTTTTATTATCGAACTAATTTTCCAGCTAAAAAATATGAAAGTATTTATCGGAAAATTGGAAAGAAAGCGGAAGCAGTTTTACAATTAGATGAAAAGAAAGAAATCTCTGTTACTTTTGTTCGATCTCGTACGATACACCGAATCAATCGAGATTATCGAGGGATTGATCGTCCAACCGATGTGATATCTTTTGCGATTCAAGATGGAGGGGAAGAAATAGAGACACATGATTTAGGAGATTTATTTATCAATGTTGATTATGCTGTTCGTCAAGCTAAGGAATATGGTCATTCGGAAAAAAGAGAATTTTGTTTCTTGTTTGCGCATGGTTTATTGCATTGTTTAGGCTATGACCATAGGAATCCAAAAGAGGAAAAGAAAATGATTGCATTACAAAATCAACTATTAGAAGGGATAGCGGATCGAAAATGACCAGAGAAGAATTGATACAAGAGGCTTTATCAGTGCTTAAGAACTCTTATGCACCTTATTCCAATTACCATGTAGCGAGTGCTTTACAGTGCCGAGATGGTCGTGTTTTTCATGGCGTCAATATTGAAAATGCCAGCTTTGGAGCTACTAATTGTGGTGAACGTTCAGCAGTGTTTGCGGCTATTTCAGAAGGCTATCAAAAAGAAGATTTTCTAGCGATTGCTATTGTTTGCGATGGCCCAAGGGTGGCGGCTCCTTGTGGGATTTGTCGACAAGTATTGAGTGAATTATTGAATTTAGATACGCCGATTTATTTATCTAACGGCAATGGAGATGAATGGGATACCAATATACAAAAGCTACTTCCTTATCACTTCAACAAAGAGGATGTGATTCGGTGAGAAGTGGTTTTGTTGGTATAGCGGGTCGTCCTAATGCCGGTAAAAGCACGTTGATCAATGCTTTGGTGGGTGAGAAAGTAGCGATTGTTTCAGAAAAAAGCCAAACCACTCGTTCAGAGATTCGTGGCATTTTAAGTCGTGAAGATGGACAAATCATTTTTACGGATACGCCAGGGATTCATAAGCCTTTGGATCGTCTTGGTGTTCGGATGAATAAAGAAGTATACTCTGTTATCCAAGACGTGGATATATTATATTTGGTCGTGGATGCAAGTGTTCCTTTCGCAAAAGGAGATGCTTTTGTTTTAGAACATATTTCAAATTTAAAAAAACCGGTCTTTTTAATTTTGAATAAAGTGGATCGGTTGTCCAAAAAGAAAGTGATCGCTCTATTAGAAGAGTGGGCAAAACGGTATCCGTTTGCGGAGTATTTTCCCTTATCGGCTAAGTTCCATTTAAAATTAGAGGATTTGATTAAGACTACTTTGAACTATTTGCCAGAAGGAGGTTATTTATATCCTTGTGATCTCATTAGTGATAATGCTTTGGATTTTCGCTTAGCGGAAATGATTCGAGAAAAGATTCTTCGCAAAACAGAAGATGAAGTTCCTCACGCTTGTGCTGTATACATCGAAAATCGGGAAGTCAAAAAGAATGCCTGTTATATTCAGGCAACTATTTTGGTGGATCGGCCGTCACAAAAACCGATTTTAATTGGTAAAGAGGGATCCATGTTAAAGAAAATTGGGTCTTTGGCTCGAGAGGATATGGAAATTTTATTAGGTAAAAGAGTGTTTTTGGAATTGTTTGTTCGAGTGGAAGAGGAATGGCGTTCTAAGGATGCACGTATTTCTCAAATGGGTTATGCCGGGGCGAATCGTGATGAATGATCAGACAGTTGGTTTTGTTTTAAAAGAAGTCCCTTATCAAGAGAAAGCGGTCATTGTTTCTCTTCTGACAAAAGAAGGGAAAATTAGTTTTATAGCAAAGGGAATCCGAAACATCAATTCTAAGAATGCGGCAGCTTTACAACTGTTCACAAAAGTGGAAGTGGAATATGACCATCGGGAAGGGAAAGAACTTCAGGTATTAAAAAGAGCGAAGCCTTTATGCTTTTATCGTCATGTGTATAGTGATCTACAGATTTCATCTATGGCCAGTGTATTGGTTGATATTGTGGATCGATTGGTTGTTTTAAATGAAGATACTTCTAATCTTTATATATTGATAGAAAAAAGCTTTGATTTATGGGAAAGTAATGAGAAAGCGAACATGATTTTTGTATTAAGTTTAAGTACTTTATTACAAGAATTTGGTTTTGAACCGAACATGGATGCTTGTGTTCATTGTGGTAAGCAAGAAGTGGTATCTTTTAGTTCGAAAGAGGGAGGATTTCTTTGTGCTGATCATGCTCAAGAGTTGAGAAATCCGATGATGAAAGTCAATCAGTTAAAAACATTACGGATGGCTTTTAAGGCTCGATTAGAACATTATGATTTATTGAAAAATAAGATTGATTTTGGTCATCAAGAGATTCATTTTGCTTTGGATCTGTTTAGACAACATGCCGGTTTGTCTTTAAAGTCCTTTGATTTTTATGAACATTTATTTATGTAAGTAGAATATGGTACAATCAAAAGGCATATTAGAAGGAAAATTGAAGGATGAAAAGAGAAAAAAGTTTTGATTTGATTGTGGCTCATGCCAAAGAAACCGGTTTTGTTTTCCAAGGTTCGGAAATTTATGGTGGATTAAGCAATACTTGGGATTTCGGGCCGAATGGAGTGCTATTAAAAGATGCTATTAAACGAGCTTGGCAAAAGAAATTCATTCAAGAAGATGCGAATAATGTAGAATTGCAAGCTGCTATTCTGATGAATCCAAAGGTGTGGCAAGCTTCTGGACATTTAAGCGGATTTTCCGATCCTTTAATGGATTGCAAAAACTGTAAGACAAGGCATAGAGCGGATCATTTGATTGAAGAAGCCACAAATGGAGAAGTGAGTCCGGAGGGTTGGTCGAATGAAGAGATGGAAAACTACATTAGAGAACATCAGATGGCCTGCCCTGAATGTGGTAGCCATGACTTTACTCCTATTCGTCAATTTAATTTGATGTTTAAAACTTTCCAAGGGATCTTAGAAGATTCTAAGAATACCATTTATTTGCGACCGGAAACAGCGCAAGGAATGTTTGTGCAATTTAAGAACATTCAAAGAGCATATCGTAAAAAACTTCCTTTTGGGATTGGACAAATCGGTAAATCTTTCCGTAATGAAATCACACCGGGTAACTTTATTTTCCGTACTCGTGAGTTTGAGCAGATGGAAATGGAATATTTTGTGAAGCCTGGTGAGGATGATCAATGGTTTTCTTATTGGCGTCATTTTTGTATGGATTGGATTCTTTCTTTAGGGGGTCATGCTGAAAATTTACGGTTCCGTGATCATGCTAAAGAAGAGTTGTCTTTCTATTCCAAAGCGACCACTGATATTGAGTATCAATTTCCTTGGGGGTGGGGTGAACTTTGGGGTATTGCCAATCGGACCAATTATGATTTAGGTCAACATGAAAAGGCCTCTGGTAAGGATTTGACTTACTTAGATCCAATCACTAATGAAAAATATTTGCCATACGTGATTGAACCGGCTGTTGGAGTGGAACGTTTGTTTTTCATGTTCTTTACTGATGCTTACGATGAAGAAGAATTGGAAAATGGTGATACACGTGTGGTCATGCGTTTTTCTCCGGTGTTGGCTCCTGTTAAAGTGGCTGTCTTACCATTACGAGCTAAGCTTCATGGTGAAAAGGCAGAAGAAGTTCGTCACTTGTTCGCAAAACATTTTGCGGTTCAAAGTGATGGATCAGGCTCAATTGGTAAACGTTATCGTCGCCAAGATGAAATTGGGACTCCATTCTGCATTACTATTGATGATGAAAGTTTAGAAAATAATATGGTGACACTTCGTTATCGTGATTCTATGGCTCAGGAAAGAATGAGCGTTGAGGAAGCTTTACAAAAGGTTCAAAAAGAAATTGAATTTTAAGGAGTTCTATGGCGAATATTCCCAAAAATATCATCAATGATATTCGAACGAAAGCGAATATTGTAGATGTGATTCGACATTATATACCCGTAAGTGAGAAGGGAAATGGCTATGTGGCTGTTTGCCCTTTTCATAATGATCATGATCCTTCTTTAAAAATTGCACCAGATAAACAAATTTATCATTGTTTTGTTTGTCAAGCAGGCGGATCTGTTTTTCAATTTGTGCAAGACTTTGAGAAAGTCTCTTTTCCGGAAGCTGTTGAAAAGGTCGGAGAATTAGTTGGAGTTCATGTCCAAAGTGTTCCTAAAAAAGAAGTGGTGGAGGATCCGCAGGTAAAAAGGATAAAAGAAGTGCTCAGCGATGCCACAAGTTATTTTTCTTATATTTTAAAGACGACGGATGGCGCTAAAGCCAAGGAATATTTAGACTCTAGAGGAATTGATGAAGAAACTGCTTTGAAATTTGGTGTTGGTTATAATCCTTATCAAAAGTTATATCCTTATTTGAAAGCAAAAGGATATCAAGAAGAAGAAATGAGTCAAGCTAATTTGATTCGTTATTATCATGGGCATTTTGAAGATGTGTTTCAAAATCGTATTACGTTTGCTATCCATGATCGACAAGGACAAAGTATTGGCTATACAGCTAGAAGTATGGATCCGAAATCGGAATCTAAGTATATCAATACCGATAATACTTTAGTCTTTCATAAAGGAAATGTGATTTACAATTACCATCGAGCTAAAACGCCCGCTAGAAGAGCGGGGAAAGTGTATTTATGTGAAGGGGTCATGGATGTGATCGCCTTAACACAAGCCGGAATTGAAAATGTAGTCTGTACATTAGGGACAGCTTGTACGGATGATCAAATACGATTGTTAGCTACAATGGCACCGGTGTTAGTGATTGCTTATGATGGTGATCATGCTGGACAGAATGCTTCGTATAAAGTGGCTAAATTGGCACAATCAATCGGCTTAGAATGTCGAATTGTTAAGAATATAGATCATCTTGACCCGGATGAGATTTATCGTCAAAAAGGTCAGGAAGCACTTGAAAAGTTTTTAAAACAGGAAGAAAGTTTTATGGAATTTTTCATGGATTATCAATTAAAGAGTGCTAATTTATCTAATTATTCCGAACGAAAAAAAGTTGGACAAGAAATAGCCTTTGAAATTCAAAACTTAAAGGATGAAGTGGATCGACGTTACTTTCAGCATCTTTTAGAAGAAAAACTAGGCTTGAATTTTAAGGTATCTGTTAATAAAACCAGAACGAAATCAACTTCTATCAAAACAAAGGTAGATGGGGTAGAAGTGGCGGAATACGAGATTTTAGCTATCATGATTCAATATCCCAAAGCCATTCAGATCTTTGATGAAGAATTGGGTTTTTTGACAGATGCTACGAGAAATAATGTGGCTTTAACTTTAGTGAATCGCTTGCATCGAAGGCAAGAAATTCAACCAATTGAATTGTTGGAATCTGCCCAAAGTGATGAAGAAAGAACTTGTTGGACGAGATTGATTGAGATGAATGTGAAAGACTATCAAGAAGAAGAGTTGAGAGCTTTATTTGATCGAATTAAAATGAAACAATTGGATGATCAAGTGAAACAACTATATGATAGTCTTTCCAATCCTAGTTTAGATGAGGCGACCAGAAAGCTTTTGTTACAAAAATATAGTGAAGTGAAACGAGAATTAGGTCGTTTGAAGTCTTCCGAACAAAAGAAATTCTAAAGCTATTTACCGTATTAGAATAGATTGTGGTAAAATAGGCGAAAGTGGAATGAAAAATAGATAGTGTTTTCAATGAAAACCTGTATGGAAAGATAGTAGCCCACAGAGTACTGATGGATTTAGATGGGAGATAACAATGCCAACAAAAAAGAAAGCTGAAACTAAAGAGAAGATTAATTCTGTTAAAGGAATTGGAAAAAATGTCACTTTAAAAACACTGGATGATTTAAAAGAGGAATATAAAGTTGCTTACCAAAAGGATGGTGGCTTACTCCAAAAGGATGTTATGGCTTCTTTGGAACATTTGGATCTGAGTGATGATGAAATGGATGAATTATGGGACTGGTTTAATGAACAGAAGATGGAAGTCACTTCCGAAGAGGAGTTGGAAACTTTTGAGGAAGAAGAGGATCAGGATCTCGTAGTTGATCGTGATGAAGATTCTGATGAGGATTTGGACGATTTAGATAAATCGGATGATGAAAAGGAAGATAAAGATCATTATTTTGACCATGTGAATGCGATACATGGGGATATTTCGGCCACCTCTGGTGATTCAGTCAAGATGTATTTAAAAGAAATTGGTCGTGTTCCTTTATTGAAAGCAAGTGAAGAGATTGAAATTGCCAAAAAAATTGAACAAGGGGATGAAGAAGCCCGTAATGTTCTAATCTCTTCCAATTTACGCTTGGTGGTATCCATTGCTAAGAAGTATGTGGGTCGAGGTATGCAGTTTTTGGATTTGATTCAAGAGGGTAATATGGGTCTTGTTAAGGCTGTTGAAAAGTTTGACTATACAAAGGGCTTTAAGTTTTCGACTTATGCTACTTGGTGGATTCGTCAAGCGATTACACGAGCTATTGCGGATCAAGCTAGAACTATTCGTATTCCTGTTCATATGGTAGAGACGATCAACAAGTTGACTCGTGTGGAAAGAAGTTTGGTTCAAGAGTTGAGTCGGGAACCTACTCCGGAAGAAATTTCGGCTTGTTTAGAGGGGATTTCAGCTGACAAAGTACGTGAAATCAAAAAGATTGCCTTAGATCCTGTTTCTTTAGAAACACCAATTGGAGAAGAAGACGATTCTCACTTAGGAGATTTTATTGAAGATAAGGATGCTTTAAGTCCTGATCAATATGCTTCGAATCAATTATTGAAGGATGAGATTAATGATGTCCTTTCCGGTTTGACGGAAAGAGAAGAGAAGGTTCTTCGTTTACGCTTTGGCTTATATGATGGTCGTACGAGAACGTTGGAAGAAGTTGGCCGTGAATTTAATGTGACACGTGAACGTATTCGTCAAATCGAAGCTAAGGCTCTTCGTAAGTTGAAGCATCCAAATCGCTCAAAACGTTTGAAGGATTTTTTTGACAAATGATTTCAGCGCGTTTAGAAGCGATAAAACGTCATGTACAAAAGGGCTTGGTCATAGCTGATATTGGTTGTGATCATGCTTTTTTATCCATTGATTTAATGAAAGAAGGTATCGCTAAAAAAGTATATGCTTGTGATATTGCAAAGGGTCCTTTATCTATTGCGAAAGATCATATTAGGTGTTTCGGTTATGAACATGAAATTCAAACAATTTTAAGTGATGGAATCGAAAAAGTACCAAATGACACTCAAGGAATTATTATTGCCGGTATGGGTGGGAAGACAGCTATTCATATTCTCGAAAGTGAATTAGAAAAAGCGAAATCTTATCAGCAAATTATTTTACAGGTCAATCGTGGGTATGAGGAGTTGCGAAAATGGTTGTTTGAACATGGATTTTTGATTCAAGAAGAGTGGGTTGTTCAAGAACGAAAGTTTTATTATCTTTCAATTTCTGCTTTCTATACAGGAAAGACAGAATATCAAGAAGAAGATATTTTTATTGGACCTTATTTAAAAATGAAAAAAGATCCGATAGCGATAAAATGGTTTTGTAGAGAAATTAAGAAAGCTGAAAAGATTTTGCCTTTGACTCAGGACGAAAAATTTAAGAAACGTATTGATTACTATAAAGAATATATCAGATGATTTTAATGAACATACACTATTTTAGTGTATGTTTTTTATGTGATAGAAAAAATAAAATATGTCAATCATAACGATTTTGAGAAATATATTATCTGTACAAAAATCAATGAGTAGAAACTTAAAAATGGAAAGCACATTTTTAAGATTGACAATATATATAATCCAATTAAAGAATGTTGAGGGAGAAAATTGATGTCTAAAAAAGTAGTAGATGAAAATGGAAGAGTTTTTGTCGAAAAAAACCGGTCTATAAAAGACCGTGGTTTGTTGTTCTCATGGTGGTTTTAGTTATTGCTATTATAAGTAGCTTATCGGGCGAATCGAAATCGGATGATAAAAAATCAAATGATTCACAGCAAACGGCAAGTGAACAAAAGTCTAAAGATAAATCAAAAAAAGAAGAGAAAAAATCAATTTAAAATAGAAAAGTTAAAAATCAGATAGTAAGACAAAGTGAATTTTAAAGTTATTAAAGCGGTAGATATACCGCTTTTTTAATGTTAAAAGAAAATAAAAAGGTTATTAAAGAATGTAAAAATAAAATTTTAGAGATAATATGATAACTATCGGACTTGTTTTAAGTGTGCTTACAAATTGAAATAAGTTTTAAAGTTTTCTTTTTAATAAAATAAAAAAGCGATTGATCGCTTTTTTGATTAAAGACCGTTAACTAATTTAGACAAACGAGACTTTTGACGGGCTACATAGTTCTTTTTCTTAATATGAGAAACAAGAGCTTCGTCTAAAGACTTATTTGCTAGGTTATAAGCTTCAGTAGCAGCCGCTTTATCCTTAGCTTCAACCGCCATTAAAACTTTCTTAATAGCTGTTTTCAATTCGGTTTTTTGACCAGCTAATGCGTTTTGTTTTTTAAGGTTCGTTAAAGCACGTTTCTTTTGTGATTTGATATTCGCCATGGTGACACCTCCTGTCTTTATAAGCTGTTCTATAATATCAAAAGCACAACTAAATTGCAAATATTTATCTGAAAAAACTATGATAGAATAAAGCCATTGAGAAAGGAGATTTTGAATGAATATCCTATTTTTTGGCACACCTGAATTTGCAAGAGAAATGTTAGAAACACTTTATCAAGAAGAGTACAATATTGTAGCGGTCGTCTCTCAACCTGACAATTTTGTTGGTCGTAAAAAAATATTCACTTTAACACCGACTCATGAATTTGCAAAGGATCATCATATTCCTTGCCTTCAACCAGAAAAGTTAAAAGAGGCTGTTGAGGAGGTATTATCTTATCAACCGGACTTTATTTTGTCTTGTGCTTATGGACAATTTATTCCACAAACCATTTTAGAATATCCTAAATATGGATGTTTGAATATTCATCCATCCTTATTACCTAAGTATCGAGGGGGAGCTCCCATTCATCATGCCATCATGAATGGTGAAAAAGAAACAGCGGTTTCTTTGATGAAAATGGTTAAAAAAATGGATGCTGGTGATATCTATGCTCAGCGAGTGATTGAGATTGGTGAAGATGAGCGTTTTTACGAATTGAATCGTCGTCTGATAGAGGTGGCTAAAAAAATCATTCGTGAGGATTTACCGTTGTATTTTGAAGGGAAATTAGAGGCTATTGTTCAGGATGAATCGCAAGTTATTTTAGGCTTAAATGTGACGAAAGAAGAGGAAATGGTTCATTTTCAAAGAGAAGATATCGTACAGTTGTACAACCATATACGAGCTTTATATGATTGGCCAATGGCTTATGGTGTCATTCAAGGAAAACGAGTGAAATTCATTTCTTGTCGGAAAGAAATAGTTCATCATTCAAAAGCGGTTGGCGAAGTGATTGGTTTAGAGGGAAAAGGATTGAAGATCGCTTGTCAAGGAGGCTATCTGATCGTCAACGAATTACAACCGGAAGGGAAGAAAGCAATGGATGCCAAATCCGTCATGAATGGCCTTGGTCGTTCTTGGGTTGGTCATTGTTTTGAATAGGAGTTATATGGATCAAAGAAAAATTCGAAATTTTTGCATTATTGCTCATATTGATCATGGAAAAAGCACATTAGCGGATCGTATTTTAGAAATGACGGATACGGTTTCACAACGGGAAATGAAATCGCAACTATTGGATGATATGGATCTGGAAAGAGAAAGAGGCATCACCATCAAACTCAATGCTGTTCAATTGAAATATAGAGCAAAAGATGGACAGGAGTATATCTTTAACTTAATTGATACTCCGGGTCATGTTGATTTCAGTTATGAAGTATCCCGTTCTTTAGCGGCTTGTGAAGGGGCTGTTTTGGTGGTGGATAGTACACAAGGTGTGCAAGCGCAAACCTTGGCCAATACTTATCTGGCTTTAGATAATGATTTGGAAATTCTACCGGTCATTAATAAAGTTGATATGAACAATGCCGACCCTGAAAAAACAAAGAAAGAAATTGAAGAAATCATTGGTTTGGATTGTTCAAATGCGCCTTTGATTTCAGCTCGTTCCGGTTTTCATGTGGATCAAGTTTTAGAACAAATTGTTGCCTTGATTCCAAGTCCTCAAGGGGATGAGAAAAAGCCACTACAAGCGTTGGTGTTTGATTCTTTCTATGATGCTTATCGGGGCGTGATTCCTTTGATTCGTGTTTGGGAAGGTTCTATTAAAGTGGGAGATAAAATTCGATTTATGGCAACCGAGGCGGAATATGAAGTTTTGGAGTGTGGAATTCGAACACCAAGAGAAGTAAAAGTTAGTAAATTAGAATGTGGAGATGTCGGTTGGATTGCGGCTTCTATTAAATCCATTCAAGATGTGCGTGTGGGAGATACAATGACACATGTTCATCAACCAGCCAAAGAGGCTTTAAGTGGTTATCGCGTGATGAATCCAATGGTGTATTGTGGTCTTTATCCAACGGATGCGGATTGTTATACGGATTTACAGGAGGCGTTAGATAAATTACAACTCAATGATGCTTCACTTCGTTATGAACCGGAAACTTCACAAGCCTTAGGGTTTGGTTTTCGTTGTGGCTTCTTGGGTTTATTGCATATGGATGTCATTCAAGAACGCTTGGAAAGAGAATATAACTTAGATTTGATTGTGACAGCTCCTTCAGTTATTTACCATGTGTATCAGACGGATGGCACTATGTTAGCGGTGGATAATCCGGCTCATATGCCCGAACCTTCTAAGATCAATCGCATTGAAGAACCGTATGTCTTAGCTAAAATCATGGTACCGGATGTTTATATCGGATCGGTAATGGAGCTTTGTCAAAACAAACGCGGTATTTATAAAAATATGGAAATAATTGATGTGGGTAGAAATGAAATTCACTATGAATTACCTCTATCGGAAATTATTTTTGATTTCTTTGATCGTTTAAAATCATGTTCAAAAGGATATGCGTCTTTAGATTATGAAATGATAGGCTATCGAGCAGAAGAATTAGTTAAGATGGATATTTTGTTAAATCATGAAGCAGTGGATGCCTTATCTATCATTGTGCACCGTGGTTCTGCCTTTAAACGAGGCAATGCCATTGCCATTAAATTAAAAACGCTACTTCCTCAACAACAATTTGAAATTCCAATTCAAGCTGCCATTGGTGGTAAAGTTATTGCACGAACGAATATTAAAGCTTTGCGTAAGAATGTTTTAGCTAAGTGTTATGGGGGAGATATTTCTCGTAAAAAGAAACTTCTCGAAAAACAAAAAGAAGGGAAGAAGAGAATGAAGGCGGTGGGATCGGTTGAAATTCCACAAGAAGCTTTCATGGCTGTTCTATCCATGGATCATGACAAGTAAAGCTTTATATCTCCACGTGCCTTTTTGTGCTCATATTTGTGCCTATTGTGATTTTGCACATGTGGGGTATTGTTCTTCTTTGGTGAATCAATGGTTAGAGGCTTTAAAAATAGAAATAGAAGATAAAAAAGTGCCTGAAAATCTGGAAACCATTTATTTAGGAGGAGGGACGCCAGTTAGTCTTCAGGAAGATGAATTAGAAAAATTATTGATTTTATTAGATCCTTATTGTCAAAAGATTAAGGAATATACGATTGAAATCAATCCTGAAGTAATGACATTAGAGAAAGCAAAAATCTGTCATAGACATGGGATCAATCGGGCTTCTATCGGTTTTCAGAGTTCTGATAAACGCTTATTAAAACTCATGGATCGCCAACATGATTATACAGAAGTGCAAGAAATGATTGAGTTTTTAAAAAAAGTCGGTATAACCAACTATTCTTTGGATCTACTATACTCTTTGCCAGGACAAACGATGGAACTGTTTCAACAATCGGTCAATGATGCCCTTGCTTTAGAACCGAAACATCTTTCGTTGTATTCACTAACGATTGAACCAAATACTTTGTTTGCCCGAAAGGGATTGAAACCTTTAGAAGCTGATCTGGAAGCGGATATGTATGAATGGATTTGTGCTTATTTACCAAGTCAAGGATATGACCATTATGAAATCTCCAATTTTGCTAAAAAGGGGTTTGAATCAAGACATAACCAGATGTATTGGCATTATGAGGATTTTATTGGTTTATCTTGTGGAGCCAGTGGGAAAGAAAATCATGAACGCTATGATAAATCAAAAAACTTGAGAGAATATTTAAAGAACCCTTTAGAATATAAAAAAATCCCTTTAGGTAAAGAAGATGAACAATTTGAATCTATTATGATGGGCTTGCGTCTAAAAGAAGGAATTGATCTTTTAGATTGGAAAGAGAAATACCAGGAAAATATGGTGGAATATTATGATAAGGCATTTCAGAAGCATCTATCAAACGGTAATTTGGTTTTAGAAGGAACGTATGTTCGATGTACAAAGAAAGGATTTCCAATTTTGCAATCAATATTAGTTGATTTTCTTTAATCTTTAGGATATTATGAATAGGCTTTTGGACTGGGTTTACTGAATCCTCGACGATAAACTCGGTTTAGAAGAATAAGAAAGAAAGAGGAGAATACATGTTAACGAAAGAAAAGATTGCTGAAATCACAAAAGAGTTTGGACGTAAAGAAGGGGACACCGGTTCTGTAGAGGTTCAAGTCGCTTTATTAACCAATCAAATTAATGCTTTGACAGAACATATGAAGGTAAACAAGAAGGATTATTCTTCTAACCGTGGTCTTTTAAAGATGGTTGGTCGTCGTAAAAATATGTTGGAATACTTAAAGAAGAACGATGTAAACCGTTATCGTGATTTAGTGAAGGCTTTAGGCTTAAGAAAATAATTTCAAAAAATGTCATTTTGAAGTGAACCTGAAAAGTTGGACAACAACTCAGTAGGTTCATTTTTTTATGGAATGAATGGTTTTCACTTTATTTCTATGGTGGTTTTTTTGTGCTTTCTGATACCCTGTCCTATAATAAAATTATGAAAATGATTGAATTAAAAGAGGTTAAGAAGACTTATACCATGGGAGAAGTAAAAATTCCTGCTTTAGCTGGCATTAACTTTTCAATTGAAGAAGGCAAAGTGGCGGTTATTGTCGGCAATAGTGGAGCGGGAAAATCGACCATATTAAATATTCTTGGCGGGATGGATCAGGTAAGTTCGGGAGAAGTATATGTTCGTAATCAATCCATTCATAAGATGGATGAAAAAGAGTTAACTGATTATCGCCGTTTGCAAGTTGGTTTTGTATTTCAATTTTATAATTTGATTGGTAATTTGACAGCTTTAGAAAATATTGAATTAGCCTCGGAAATATCAACGCATCCTTTGAAGGCGGAAGAAATATTGGACTTGGTGGGTTTGAAAGATCGGAAAGGACACTTTCCGGCACAATTATCCGGTGGTGAGCAACAACGGGTTGCCATTGCAAGGGCTATTGTTAAAAATCCGGATTTGTTATTGTGTGATGAACCGACGGGAGCGTTGGACGATAAGACAGGAAAACAAATTCTGCAATTATTGCAGGATATGTCCCGCCAATTTCATAAAACAGTCATCATCATCACTCATAATCAAGCCATTTGTCCAATGGCGGATATTGTGATTCGGGTAAAAGACGGCTTGATTCAATCTTATACAGAAAACACACATCCACTGTCTGTGGAGGAAATTGAATGGTAAAAGATAAAACCTTTTGGAAATCATTAGGACGCCTAATTTGTAAGACGAAAGGGCGTTATATCAACCTCGTTGCTATTGTAGCGATAGGGGTAGCTTTCTTCGTGGGTGTTTCTTCTTCGGCCGGTATTATGGCTCATTCGGTTTCTTTGTATAATCAAAAGTACAACTTAAAACAGGCAACTATCTATTCCAATTATGGTTTTGAACAAGAAGACTTAGATAAAATTGCTCGTCAAAAAGAAGTTCAAAAAAGTGAAGCGGCTTATTTTGAAGATGCTCAGGTGATGAGTTCTCATACGACGAGAATCACTCGTATTCATTCTTATCATCCGAAAAAAACAATCAATCGTTTTGCTTTGGTAGAAGGTCGCTTGCCTAAGAATGATCAAGAAATACTGGCAGAAAAGGGCTCTGGTATTATGCCCGGATTTTCTTTGGGAGATGTTTTAACGATCAAAAAGAAAGATTCTATTTTGAAAAAACGTCGTTTTAAGGTGGTCGGTTTGGTCAATACACCTTTATATCTGAATCAAACCAAAGAAAATTCCACTTTGCAAAATCAGGCTATTTCGACTTATCTTTATTTACCGGAAGAAGGATTTAAAGCAAATCGCTATCGTGAAGTCAATCTATTATTTAAAGGAAACTTTGGAGCAGATGAGTTTTCCAAAGAGTACCAAGATCAATTAAAGAAAATTCAGGAAAGCTTAAAACCAAAACTCATGGAGTTAGGTAAAGAAGAAGGTCAGCGTGTAAAAGATAAAGCACTACAAGATTATCAATCAGGATGGGATAACTATCAAAGAGAATGGGCAAAATTTTCTAAAAGGAAAATGGAAGTTCAGCAGAAGTTACAAACATCAAGGCAGGTATTGATTCAGAAGGAAAAAGAATTAAGAAAAGGAAAGTCTTTGTTAGATAAAGGTAAGCAAGAGTTATCTAGTAACGAAAATCTTTTTCAACAATCTGAGAAATCGGTCAAGGATCAAATTCAGGCTTCTTATCAAAAAATTGAAGAACAGAAGGCTTCTTTAAATGCCCAATTCCAATCTTTATCACAACAAAAATATGCTTTATTGACACAAAAAGATTTTTTAGAAAAGCAAAAAAATCAACTGGAATCATTAAAGCCGGTCTTGGAAAAATTGGTGACTTTAGAACAATTAATTGCATTGATTTCTTCTGAACAGGCCATTTGGGGAAGTTATCCGGATGAAACGGCTGTCTATACGATTCCGGGGATTCATAGTGAGCGTTATGGTTTCGATGTGCAAAAAAATGTAGCGGCTTTACGAATTTATTTATCCGGGTTGATTCAGCAAGATCAGAAAGCTTTACAAGGATTAAAAACACTGAAGGGAAATAATGCTAGTGAGAAAAAAGAAAGTCTGAAACAAGCCATTGATCAAACTGAACAAGGATTGAGTCGAGTGAAAGATGGTTTAAAGAAAGTTGCTCAAGGTATAAAACAGATACAAATAGGTCAGCAAGCCTTAGAACAAGTTTTCCAACAAATTCAAAAAAAAGAAAAAAAGATAATAGCCCAGCTTGACTTGAGAAGAAGACAATTGGAAGATGCTAAAAAAGTTTTACAACAAAAGGAAAATGAATGGAAGCGCGGTTATGAAAAACTTCGATTCGGTCAGAAACAACTCCAGTTAGTTGAAAAAGATAGCTATGAAAAGGTCAATGAAGGAGAGAGAAAACTAAAAGAAGTCAGGTATCAATTAATAGAAGCTAAAAAAGAAATTGATCAGCTGGAAAATGGAGAATGGACGTATTTAGACCGTCTTCGTCATTATGCTTCCGCTACATTTCAAAATACGGTGGATCAAATGAAAGCCATTGCTCGTATCTTCCCTGTTTTCTTTGTTTTAGTGGCGATGCTGGTTTGTTTGACAACAATGACGCGTTTAGTGGAAGAAGATCGAAGTGAACTGGGAATTTTTCGAGCTCTTGGCTATCAACGTAAACAATTGCTTCAGAAGTACGCTTGTTATTCATTAAGTGCAACGGGACTAGGATTGGTTTTGGGTGTTTTGTTGGGCATGCTTAGTTTTCCATTGATTATTTATGAAGCTTGGAAAATGATGTTTATTCTTCCTTCCTTACAAATGGAAATTCCATGGATGTTTATCGTTTGGACATTGATTGGTTTTTTGCTTGTGATGTACTTAACCACTTGGATGGCGATTCATAAGGATACTAAAGAAGTGCCGGCTTCATTAATGCGTCCAAAGGCACCGAAGGTTGGAAAAATCATTTTATTGGAAAGAATTTCTTGTCTTTGGAGACGATTTAGTTTTTTACATAAAGTGACTTTTCGTAATCTTATTCGCTACAAGAAACGATTCTTTATGACGATAATTGGTATAGCAGGGTGTTCTGCTTTGATGGTGATGGGTTTTGGGATTCGGGATTCGATTACTTCTTTAGTTCATCTTCAATTTACAAAAATTCTTCATTATGATGGTATTGTTGAAGCAAAAGGTCAGATATCTAATTTAAAGAAAGACTTAGAAAAAAATCGAGATATAGATTATGTGAAAGAGGGACTTTATTACACCACTAATCTGAGTTTTAACCAACAGGAGAAAAGTGTTAGTTTATTCTCGGGATCCAACTTATCATCTTTATATCAACTAGAAGATTTGCATAAACAAAAAATATCTTTTGAACAAGATGGTGTGATTATAAGCGAGAAAGTAGCGGAACAATTTCATATTCAAGAAGGAGATATTATCGCAATTGAAAATCAAGTGGGTAAAAAGTTTTCCGTACCTGTTCGAAAGATTGCGGTTTATTATACGCAAAATGCGGTTTGGATGAATCCAAGGACTTATCAAAAAATCTTCCAAGAGAAACTGGTTGAAAATAGTATCTTTGTAAAGGTTAAGGATAACGTTTCAATCGCTCATTTAGAAAAAAAGATCCTAGCCAGAACAGATGTGAAAAAAATTGAGTTTTTTAGACCACTGATTGAAAATTTTAATCAAATGATTCAGGGGTTAAATGCTATTGTTTGGGTTTTAATTGTGTCTTCTATGTTGCTGGCTTTTGTGGTCTTGCAAAATTTAATTAGTTTAAATATTTCAGAAAGAATGCGAGAAATTGCGACTTTAAAAGTACTGGGTTTTCGGAAAAGAGAAATTGAACGCTACGTTTTCCAAGAAAATATTTTATTGACGGGATTAGCCTCTTTTGTGGGACTTCCTATAGGGGTGGTATTGCATCGGATTATTATGACAACCATTCAAGTTGAAAACTTGGTTTTTCCAATATGGATTCAATGGCCCAGTTTCGTATATTCTTTCCTATGGACCACTTTATTTGGTTTATTAGTGACTAAGTGGATGAAACGGTATATTCATCGTATTGACATGGTGGAAAGCTTGAAGAGTTTGGAATGAATGACATGGATGGTTTAGAATATCAAGATGAATGTTTTTATGCAGATGGAGCGAGTGATGTTAGAAAGATGTTTGACTTTTTCTGCGGTTTAGGAGAAGAGTCAAATACACATGAAATCATTTACTGAAAAGATTGTTTATGGTGGAATATGTAAAAACAAGCAAGGGTTATATGAAGAAAAAAGAAGGCTGATACGATTTTAAAAGGCAAATCTAACATAATAAAAAAGAAAGGAGATTCTGATTAAACGAGTCTTTGGAGGGATGTTTATAAATGAAAGTGTACCAATGAAGGGCACTTTTTAGGGAAAGTATGAAAATAGGGCTGGTTGTGGTACTATTACAGTAATTGAAAAATGGAGAAAAGATGGAAAAGTTTAAGAAAAGTTGGTCTTTTTTTGGAAAGACAATTACAGTAGAAAATGGTGAAATTGCTAAACAAGCGGGTGGATCTGTCGTTGTTCGCTATAACGATACAACGATTCTTTCCACAGCAACCGCTAGTTCTCAAGCAAAGGATACGGATTTTTTCCCGTTAACAGTTTTATATCAGGAAAAAATGTATGCGGCAGGTAAGATTCCTGGCGGTTTCTTAAGAAGAGAAGGTCGACCAAGTGAACATGCAACATTAACAGCGCGTCTGATTGATCGTCCTATTCGTCCGTTGTTTGCGGAAGGGTTCCGTAATGAAGTGCAAGTGGTGAATACGGTCTTATCCAATGATCCGGATGCCAGTAGTGAAATGGCTTCGTTATTTGGTTCTTCTTTAGCTCTTTGCATATCGGATATTCCTTTTAATGGGCCAGTAGCTGGGGTTCAAGTGGTTCGTGTCAATGGTGAGTTTTTAATTAATCCTAGTGTAGAAGAGAATGCCAAAGGAGATCTTCACTTGACAGTGGCAGGTACAAAACAAGCTATCAACATGGTGGAAGCCGGAGCAAAAGAGGTTTCGGAAGAAACGATGTTGGCTGCTTTGCAATTTGGTCATGAAGCGATTCAGAAGCTTTGTGAAATTCAAGAAGAAGTGATTGCAAGCTGTGCTAAGGAAAAGATGGAAGTGACTCTTTACGAGATTGATTCAAAGATTAAGGCGTATATTGATGAAAAGGGTGCAAAACGGATTCGAGAAGCCGTTTCCATTAAAGCTAAGTTAGAACGTTATGCCACTATTGATGCTCTTATTGAAGAAATGGTTCAAGGGGTCTCTGAGTGGGCATATGAATCAGAAGCGGATCAAAATAAAGCGATGAAACAAGCTCGTGAGTATGGTGTTGAAATTGAAGCAAATGAAGTTCGCCGCCTGATTTCACAAGATAAGATTCGGCCGGATGGCAGGGCTTTAGATGAGTTACGTTCGTTGGATAGTCAAGTCGATTTATTGCCTCGTGTACATGGTTCTGCTTTATTTACCCGTGGGGAAACTCAAGTTCTTTCGGTGACAACACTAGGTCCCTTAAGTGATGCTCAAATGATGGATGATTTAGGCATGGAAGAAGAAAAAAGATTTATGCACCAATATAACTTTCCACCATTTTCTGTGGGAGAAGTGGGTCGTATGGGTTCTCCTGGTCGTCGTGAAATCGGTCATGGTGCTTTAGGAGAAAGAGCTTTAGCACAAGTGTTACCAAGTGAGGAGGAATTTCCTTATGCTATTCGTACTTCTGCGGAAGTTTTGGAATCCAATGGATCTTCTTCACAAGCCTCTATTTGTGCTGGGACCATGTCTTTAATGGCGGCTGGTGTCCCTATTAAAGCCATGGTTGCCGGTGTCGCAATGGGTCTAATCACAGTCGGAGATACTTACTCCGTATTGACGGATATTCAAGGTATGGAAGACCATTATGGCGATATGGACTTTAAGGTAGCCGGTACACGAGAAGGGATTACTGCCTTACAAATGGATATTAAAGTAACAGGGATTTCACAAGATATTTTACGAGAGGCTTTAGCTCAAGCTCACAAGGGTCGTATGCAAATATTGGATAATATGGAAGCTTGTATTGCTGAACCTAGACCTGATGTATCAAAGTGGGCTCCTAAGATGGATCGTCTGATCATTCCTGTGGATAAGATCCGCATTGTGATTGGTAAGGGTGGTGAAATGATTGACAAGATCATTGAATCTTGTCAAGATGTCAAGATTGATATTGAAGATGATGGATCTTGTGTCATTTATCACATGGATCGAGAAATGATTGACAAAGCGAAAGAAATGATTGAAAACTTAATCAAAGAAGCCAAGGTTGGTGAAATATATGAGGCTTGTGTCACCGATGTGAGAGAAAGCTTTGCGTTTGTGAACTTATTTGGTAGTGTGGATGCTTTATTACATGTATCTCAATTATCTTGGGAACGGGTTGAAAACATTAAGGATAAAGTTCGTGTGGGTGATCATATTCGGGTGAAAGTCATTCAAGTGGATGAAACCGGCAAAGTGAAGGTTTCTGCTAAAGAGCTTTTGGAAAAGCCCGAAGGGTATGTGGAAACACCACGTAAGTCTTTTAAACCTCAAAAAATAGAGGGTGAAACGCGTGTCTTTAGAAAGAAGAAAGAAGAGAAGGCTTAACCTTCTCTTTTATTAGGAATGATGATATGGCAAGAATGAGAACCAAAAAATGGGCTATTCCCTGGATTGAAGACCATCCGGATCTGATTTTACAAGATCCTGAGTTTTTAAAAGGAAATTGGAAGCGAAAACTTCATGGTAAAAAACTTCATTTAGAAATTGGAACAGGGAAGGGAAACTATTTGAATCAAATGGCAGCTTTATATCCTGAAGACGCATGGGTTGGGATTGAAAAAGAAGCGCCAGCTATTGCGATGGCAGCCCGATATAGTTATGAAGAAAATTCGGAATCTTTTTATAATAAAATTTTTGTCTTAGGCGATGCTGATCAAGTTCTAAAGTGGTTTGAAGCTAAAGAAATTCACTATTTACACTTGAATTTTTCCGATCCTTGGCCAAAAAAATATACGCACAAACGAAGATTAAGTTCTCAAAAGTTTTTAGAACGTTATCGGGTGATTTTAGCGGATGATGGTGAAATAATTATGAAAACTGATAATAAAGGTCTATTTGAAGACAGTTTAGTTTATTTTAATGCAGCCGGCTTTAGATTAGTAGAGGTTTCTGTAGATTACCGAAGAAAGGAACATCCGGAAGATGCCATTACAGAATATGAACGACGCTTTATGGATCTGGGACAACCAATTTATCGCTGTGTTGTTCAAAAAATACGGTAAAATAGAAGTATGAAAAAAATAATCCTGCTTTTTATGGCTTGCATGATGGCGGCTTGTTCTTCGGACATCCATTTAAGCCGGGATATACCTTCCTTAACAAGCTCAGGTAGTAATGTTTTTCGAAGTTCCTATCATTTTTATATTCCCAGTTCGATTGGGCGTTTTGAATCAACGGATTATAGCTATGTTTTAGATCATCAAGGAACCAAGTTTCAAATGACATTAAATCTTTCATCCATTTTATTTGAGCATCCAAAATCATGGATTAAAAAGCCCAATTTTGAAGGAAATTATATGGATGTCTATCATCGTCTACAAAGTTATCGTGTTTTTTATGAAGAACTGTCCAATAAAAAATATTATTTAGTATATGAAAGTCCTGCTTTTATTGGAACCAGTGTTTGTGAAAAGGTGGAATTAAAGGCGATTATAAAGGCCATGGTTCAAATTTCTCAAAGCTTACAAAAAGATGAAAATGCTTTACGAAAGAAATTGATCAAATCAAATCGAAAAAAATACATAGCCGACATTATTCCTCTTTTCGAAAAAAAATTACCGAAAGAAGGGCGTATTGAAGATTTATTTAGAAATGATTCAATTGAGGAAAAAGAAAAGAATATTGATCAACAGGAAGGAGATTGATTTTCTCTTTTACAAGTTTTTAAATATAGACTAGAATAATAAAGTACATAGGAAGGATTGAAGGATTCTATGATTAAGAAAATACAAAATTTATTGTTTGAAGATGAAATACCAGAAGAAACGGAAAAAGAGAGGGTTGAAAAAGAAGAAAAAGTAGTGGAAGAACCTGTGATACCTGTTGTTCCGGTAGAAGAAAAGGCAATCGATTCAGTACCAGAGGAAAAAGTAGTGGAAGCTCCTAAACCATCTTTTCCAAATATTACAATTGATGATGCTGGAAAGTCGAGTAGTTCTGTTGCTAAGCGTGTGAAAAAAGAAAGTCGTAAATCAGTTATGGCAAAATCCTTTGATTATCAATTTCAACCGGTGATTAGTCCTATTTTCGGAGCGGATGAAAAGGATGTTAATGCTTTGAAATCAACCACTTCAAAGTTAAATGAAAGAGAAAAAAAGAAACATATGGAAAATGTGACAACCATACTTTCGCCTATGTGGGGTACGGAAGAAAACAATCCTATTTACGATGTAAAGGAAGAAGTAAAAGAAGAATCTTCGGAAACGTTTATGAATGATGGGGTAATGGATGATGAAATCCCTGAATTTTCTTTAGATGACATTTTGAGTGCTCGTGATCAAGTTTATGGCAAAGCATCTAGTGAAGATACTATGTATGAAGCTGAAAATGATGGTTTTCCTCAACTGAATTTATTTGATGATGAATTAGAAGATGCAGAAGATTCAACCACTGTGATTGAAAAGACGAAGAAATAGAGGAGTGATCCTCTTTTTTTGATGTGGTTTTGAAAATGTTTTAATGATTTTCATTACATATAATTGAAAGTGTTTACAAGTCTTATTATAATGGTAATTAGAGGTAAGCTATATGGATGCATTATTAAATGATTTACAACTGGTATGCGCAAAATTACTACCGATTTTAGGAGTTGTGGTTTTGTTGTTTCTCTGTATGGTTTTAAAGCGATTGATTACCTTATTAGAATCTATCAATAAAACGGTGATTCAATTGGAACCGACGATGAAGTTGGTAGATAAAAGTCTTGAAAAAGCACAAGCTCCTTTGGATACCACGGTGAAATATTGTAAAAGTTTAGATTCCATTCATGATAAAGTTTCTTCAGCGATATCAAAGGCAAGCAAAACAGTCAGTGATAATTTAAAAAAGAAAAAAGAGGAGGTAAATTCAAATGACCAACAAGAATGAAAACTATGATGATTCCTTTGAAAATATTGAGAAAACAGTGGAAGATTTAAAAAAGAAATTACAGAAATTAGAAGAGGAAGAAGTGGAAAGTGTGATGGAAGAGGCCCCTAAAGAGGATTCTTTTGTGGATGAATTGAAGCAAAGCACAAAGGATCTCAAAGAAGAAGCTATCAATCAAGTCGAAGATTTAGGTGAAAAAATCGAAGACCATGACCAAACTCAAAAGGTTCTATCTTATGTGAAAGAACATGCTCGTAAGAGCCAACAGCGTTTATCAAATGATCAGAAGGAAGTACAATCTTGCGAACGATGGGAAAATTTATCTTTGAAAGTCAAAGAAGGAAAAGAACAATTTGAGAAAACGATTTTACCGAAAGTTCAAGAAGGGGTTCAATTAGCCGTGGATAAGACAAAAGAATTTATCCAGAGTGATTTTGTTCAAGATGGAATAGCTAAAGCCAAGGAAACCGGAGAAATGATTTGGCATAAAGTTCAGGATAAAATGAATGAAAAGAAATAGGAGCTGGAAATGAAACGTGTAACAATTTATGATGTCGCTCGTGAAGCGAACGTGTCTTTAGCAACGGTGTCTCGTGTTATCAATGGATCAAATGTCGTAAAAGCACCAACTCGTGAAAGAGTTGAAAATGCGGTTGAAAAGTTAGGGTATAAACCAAATGCGATAGCACAAGGATTGGCTTTACAAAAAACAACCACCATTGGCTTGGTGGTTCCGGAAGCTTCGTTTACGTATACGGGTCAGATTATCAATGGTTTAATTGATGTGGCTAAAATTTATAATTACAACATTATGTTACATACAATCACTGAGGGCATTACGGATTTGAATTCTGTGGTGGAAGATATCATTAAATCTCATGTGGATGGAGTGGTGATCTTTGATGATAAATTAAGAGCGAATGATATGGCTACTTTGAATCGTTATAATATCCCTGTTGTTGTAATTGGCAATAAGATTGAAGCTAAGGATGTTTGTTCGGTTTATGTCAATATCGAAAAGGCCATCTATGAATTAGTCATGAAATATTTGGAAGAAGGTAAGGATAAGATTGCTATTTTAGAAGATCGTAAGAACCCACAACAATATCAGTATATTTTAAAAGGGGCTAAAAAAGCTTATGAATCAAAAGGCAAAGAATTCAAAGGACAGTTGAATCTTCCGACAGGGACAAGAACTTCTTATGGATTCTTAAAAGATTGGTTAAAAACGCACCGCTATGATTTGATGGTCGGCTATCGGGATTCACAAGCTATGGCTATTATCAATGCAGCCAGAGAAAATGATATTTCTGTTCCGGAAGAGATGGAAGTGGTTTGTGTGTTAGATACTAAATACAATACTATTATGCGTCCACAAGTGTCTTCTTTTTCCATTCCGTCTTATGATTTAGGGGCTGTGTCCATGCGTATGATGACAAAAATGTTACAAAAAGATGAAAATGAAGATCGCGAAGATTCAATTGAATTGAGTTATTTATTCACTTCTCGTCAATCTACGAAGGAATAGGCATTGAAAAGAAATCTTTGCTTTGTTAGAATGTCTTAAAGCGTTGAAAAGAAGAAGTACCATCTGAAAGAACGGTAGAGAGAGCTTGTTTGGTGAAAAAGCTTGTTTGGAAAGATCGGAAATACACCTTGGAGCTGTTTGTCTCAAAAGGCAGACCGTGACCTTGCGTTAAAGGGGATAGAGGGCATAGGGAAGTCTATGAACTAAGGTGGTACCGCGCAAAGAGCGTCCTTAGATAGAAAGGGCGCTTTTTATGTGCCTTGAAAGGAGAAATATGAATTTTTTAGAAGAGTTACAATGGCGAGGATTAGTCAAAGATTATACGGATTTAGAAGCTTTACAGAAACGATTAGAAAAGCCAACAACGGTTTACTGCGGATTTGACCCAACAGCCGATTCTTTGCACGTGGGTCATCTTCAACAAATCATGCTGTTGCGTCGTTATCAAAAAGTGGGTCATCGTGTCTTAGCTTTAGCAGGTGGTTTTACGGGGATGATTGGCGATCCACGTCCGACCACTGAAAGAAAATTACTTCAACATGAAGAGGTTTTGCATAATGTAGAATGTATTAAGCACCAATTAGCAATGTTTATTGAGTTTAGTGGTGATAATGCGGCTGTGATGGTGAATAATAACGATTGGTTGGAAAAGATGACGACTTTAGATTTTTTGCGTGATTTTGGAAAACAATTCAATATTGCGTATATGTTGCAAAAAGACACAATCAAAAGAAGGGTAGATACGGGCTTATCTTATTTGGAGTTTTCATATACGATTCTACAAGCTATTGATTTTTATCATTTATTTAAGGAATATGATTGTCGGGTTCAGATTGGTGGTTCTGATCAATGGGGCAATTTAACTTCCGGTATGGATCTGATTAAGAAATTAGAGGGAAATCACACAGAAGTTTTTGGAATTACATCACCACTTATTACCAAAAGTGATGGTTCAAAATTCGGTAAGAGCGAAGGTAGGAACATTTGGTTGGATCCAAATCGCACCAGCGCCTATGAGTTTTATCAATTTTGGCTGAATACACCAGATGATTCTATCGTAGACTATTTGAAGCGATTGAGTTTAAAAACACCGGAAGAAATTGAACGATTAGCTCATTTAGTAGAAACAGAACCGGAAAGAAGAGAAGCCCAAAAAGCGTTGGCTTG
Organism: Bulleidia extructa W1219; assembly: GCF_000177375.1. Classification (GTDB taxonomy): domain Bacteria; phylum Bacillota_I; class Bacilli_A; order Erysipelotrichales; family Erysipelotrichaceae; genus Bulleidia; species Bulleidia extructa. Next base: position 102,189 of record NZ_ADFR01000016.1, on the reverse strand, counting down.
TGAATTGACGACTTATGTGCATGGTCAAAAAGGGTTAGAGAAAGCTTTGCGTATTTCGGAAACTTTATTTTCCGGTGATTTTATGAGTTTAAGTCCGGCAGAATTAAAAGAGGGCCTAAGCGATGCTAAGAAAGTTTTGGTCGATAGTGGAATTGGTATTTTGGATGCTTTGGTTTTGGCAGGAGTCTGTCAGTCAAAATCAAACGCCAGACAGTTGATTCAACAAGGTTCGATTTCAATCAATGGTATTAAAATTCAAGCCATTGATGGTGTCTTAGTCAAAGAAGAAGCTATTGATCAGGAATTTATGATTTTGAAAAAAGGAAAAAGAATTATTATATTGTTGAATTTCAGTAGACTGTTAGAGGATAACAGATATGTGACAAAAAACTCAAAAATAGAAAGCCATCTGATGAGATGAGTTTAAGGACAAACCATAGTATCAGAAAAAAGGCTTTTTATGATGAGCATAACAGAGGAAATATAGAATATAAGGATATTAGGTAGGAGAATGAGAAGATGTTTAGATATTTTTGGATAGGATTTGAAAAGGTATGGGCAATTGATCTTTTTAAAAATGTGAATATTTTACTAATAGCCATGATAATACTGTTATGCCTTCGCAGAGGGTTTGCTGTTTGGAAAAGTGGAGGAAGTTTCTTTTTACCTTATCATATCGAAAATGGAAATCTTTATATTCATAATGCTATGTTTTTTGGCAAACGAATCATCCCGTTAAGAGAGATAAAGAGTATTGAAACTCACTATTTTCGCGGTAGGATAGGCAGGGGAAAAAGATATATTCTTCTGATTGAGAAAAAACATGGAAATGGAAAAAGAGCCACTGTGATGTTTGGAAAAACTAAGAAAACAGATCAATTGGTGAGCAATCTCCAGAAAGAAACAAAGAAGTACGGTATTAAAATTCATAAAGGGTTGTGGATGATATGACATAAGACTTTGTGAACGGTTTGAGTAAACAGAGAGTTTACTGTTTGCCATCTGATGATACAAATGGTTTGTTCTATGCCAAAATCGGATGGTTTTCGTCGCATATGTTTGATCATCCTAGAATTATATGGTTGAATTTAAGTAGACCAATGCGATCATTGGTCTTTTTTAAGGTATAATTTTATATATGCGTAAAAAGATAAGCTGGTTGGTTGGCTTGATGCTCATTAGTTGTTTACAAGCTTGCTATAAAGATGAAACAACAAATTTAAAGATGGAGTCTTATAAACTTCATTACAACATGGTGGAAAGTCATACAAACTTTAAACAAAAATCAACTTTTTTTTCAATTTCCAGTGAAATGGTGAAGAAGAATCATGGTTATGTTTATTATATTTTTATAGATCAAGCCAAAGTGGAAATGAATCAAGTGGTGGTGATGGTGGTAGAGAATGATATACCATATCAACAAAATCCCAAGATGATGCCAAGTTCCGGAATTTTTGATCGGCCAAGTTCTTTAATTCCTCATCAGATTAATAAAGAACGGGGTTATGTAAAGGGAATTGTTCTTTCCGGGGAATCGAAAGAGAAAAAAATAAAAGTTGAAGTTTTGGTGGAATTTAAAGATCATTCCGGTGAAGTTCAAAGAGAATTTATTCATCTAGATATTCAATGAGGAGTTTGAGAATGAGTGAAAAAATGAAAAAGGAAGTCGGTCAGTCGTTTTTGGCTGGTTCTCTAACTTCCACGGCGGGTATTTTTATCGCTAAGTTGATAGGCCTGTTTTACATTATTCCTTTTAAAGAAATTGTGGGCCAACAGAATATGGTATTCTTTTCGGCTTCTTATGATTATTATGCTTTATTATTACAGATTTCCGGTTCCGGTATTCCTTTCGCTATTGCAGCGTTAGTGGCGAAGTATTATGCCAAAGAAGATTATAAGACCGTTTTGTTAGTTCGCCGATTAGGAACGGGAATTCTGATGACTTCTGGCTTTGTGATGGCGATGTTTTTCTTGTTGATGTCCGGACCTTTAGCTTCCCGAGCCTTGGGAGGACACAATCTGAGTGCGTGGGAATTGGGTACCATGCAAAATGTTTTTGCTTTATTGGCGTTGGCGTTATTTATCGTTCCTATTTTATATAGCTATCGTGGATATTATCAAGGTTTAAAAGAAATGAGAGCCTATGCTGGATCACAAGTGTTGGAACAGGTAGGAAGGGTTGCGTTTATTTTGGTAGCTTCCATGATAGGGGTCTATGTTTTTAAAATGCATCCAAGCTTTGGAGCTTATGCGTCGGTGATTGGAACGAGCTTAGGGGCTATTTTAGCTATTTTCTATTTTGCTTATTTTGATACTAAAAGAAATAAAAAATTGGTTCGATTAGCGAAAAAACAGAAAAGAGAAGCCGTTTCATATCAGATTGTTTTAAAAGAATTTTTGATGTATGCGATTCCGTTTTTTGTGACAGCTATTTTGGGAAATTCGCAAATTCTGGTGAATACCAATTTGTTTGTATCTGTGAATCAAAGTTTGGGAATGAATCATCATACAGCCACATTAATTTATTCGATTATTCAAACGAACTGTGATAAGTTAACCTCTATTCCACAAGTGGTAGCTAGTGGCTTTAGTGCCGGTATCATTCCTTTTGTAACGGCAGCGTTAGAAAATCAAAATCTAAGAGAATTGCGTAAATATTTGATGGACGCCTTTGACGTAACGTTCTTTTTTGCGATTCCGGTAAGTTCTGTTTTATTCTTTCAATCACGGGCAGTCTATTACATTATGTATGGGGGAAGTGAATTGATGTATGGTCAAGTGGCTTTAAGGCAAGCTGGTATTTTGGCTTTTTCATCAACTTTGACACCTCTAATCACTTCTATTTTATTGACCATACGTTTCCGAAAGTCTTGTATTGGATATCTGGCCATTGGTTTTTTGGTGAAGTTGATTTCTTTTTACCCTTTTACAGCCTTATTTGGCTATTCTGGGGCGATTATTTCCAGTTATGTATCAGGTTTTACGATTTTCTTTTTGGCTTTTCATAAGATTTCTTCTTATTCCAACCTGCACTGGAAGATTTTATTGCGTCGTTTTATTAAAATTTTAGTGATTTCTATGATGATGAATCTTCCTTACTATGCGGTTCAAATGTTGGGAGTGGATTTTTCCCATTATTCAAGAGCTGTTTCTTTGATCTTATTTAGTGGGGTTTCTATCGTTGCTATCATGATCTATTTTGCTTTGACAGAATGGACAAGAATCTCTCAAGTAACATTTCATCGTTCCTTGAGGACGATTTTAAGTCGTATGATAAGGAGAGCTTAATGCGTTTGGATCGAGTTTTAGCGAATGCCAGTGTGGGTAGCCGAACACAAGTTAAAAATATGGTTAAAAATGGAAGAGTCAGTGTTAATGGGAAAATAGCATTAGCCTCTAGTATGATGGTGGATCCCAATCAAGATGTGATTCGAATTGATGATGAAATACTTCAATACGCAAAGTATCAATACTTGATGTTATATAAACCGGCTGGCTATATCTCTGCAACGGAGGGAAGGTATGATCCGACGGTATTAGAATTGGTTCCGAATTATAAAGGACTATTTCCATGTGGTCGATTGGATAAAGACACAGAAGGTTTACTGTTGATGACGAATGATGGACGATTAGCTCATAATCTGCTTTCTCCTAAAAAGCATGTGGAAAAAGAATATTATGTGGAACATCAATTGCCATTGAGTCAAGAGGATGTACTTTGTATCGAACGGGGAATTAGGTATAAAAATATTACTTATAAAGGGGCTAAGCTCAAAATCTTAGATGATCTTCAATGCACCATTATCTTACAAGAAGGAAAATATCACGAGATCAAAAATATCTTTTTGGCCATTGACAATAAAGTTACTTATTTAAAACGAATTCGAATGAAAAATCTGATATTGGATGAAACATTAAAAAAAGGGGAATATCGCCCCTTGAGTGAAGAAGAAATTGGAGATTTAAAGCAGTTGTCGATCTAAGGAAACAGGTAGTACAAAACTACCTGTTTTTGCGTAGTCTTGTAAGAAAGAAATCACTTGATTGGTCAAGGTGTTAGGAGTACTGCTGCCACTGGTCACAGCGATTCTTTTTTTTTCGATAATTTCGTGTTCTTGTAAATCGTGTACTGAAGAAATCATTTTTACAAAGGAGATGCCTTTTTTTCTAGCAATGTTAACTAATTGGTTGCTGTTATTGGAACGAACATCGCCAACGACGTATAAAACATCAGTCTCTAAATTTAAAATAGCTTCTTGGCGTAAGCGGGTGGCTGGACATATTTCACGAACCACTTTGGCGTTTGGGTATTGCTTTAAACAGGCCGTAATTAAGTCTTGTAAGTCTAAAAGGGATAGGGTAGTTTGATTGGTGATGATGGGGTCTTGAAGGGGGAAGGATTGTAGAGTATTTAAGTCTTCAACACAAGAAACTAAATGAACACGAGAAGATAAACCGATAGTACCTTCTGCTTCAGGATGGTTTTTCTTACCTAAATAAATCACATCGCCAGGATGATTTCGAATCAATTCATGCGTTTTTAAAACATCGGGGCAGGTGGCATCTACAATCTGCAAGCCTTTTTCTTTGGCTTTTTCATAAACGGCAGGTGAAACACCATGAGCTGTAAAAACAACAATTCCTTCTTGGATTTTATCTAGTAAAGAAAGGCGATCTTGATGATGATCTTCAATGGTATGAATCCCGTTTTTGGCTAACTCATCTACCACGTGTTGGTTATGAACCAGCATACCTAAAATCGTCATTGTTGTGTGCGGGTATGTTTCTCTGGTTTTTTGAGCTAAACGAATGGCTCTTACGACACCATGGCAATAGCCCCTTGGTTGAACAGAAATAATTTCCATGCGTTATTCCTTTCTTATTTGGTGGGTTCCCTTTATACTTATTATAGGTGATTATATGAAAAAGTTTGAAGATTTACACATTCAAGAACCATTGAAACAATGGTTAAAAGATAAACATTTTAAAGAGATGACAGCGATTCAAGAAGAAATGATCCCTTTGATTATACAAGGAAAGGAGATGATCGGTTTATCGGAAACCGGATCCGGTAAAACGCATGCCTTCTTGGTACCTATTTTTGAAAAAATTGATGTCAGTCTTGATCAGGTGCAAGCTGTGGTGACAGCTCCGACAAGGGAATTGGCTTATCAAATTTATGAAATGGCTAAAGAAGTAGAAAATTATCTTCCTAAGATTCGAATCAGTGCTGTGGTTGGTGGCAAAGAAAGAGTAAGAGACAGCAAGAAATTTCAACATCAACAGCCTCATGTAGTGATTGGTACACCAGGGCGTTTAAAAGATTTATTTTTAGAAGATCATTCCTTGCGTTTGGATAAAGCTAGAATTTTAGTAGTGGATGAGGCGGATATGACACTGGAATTTGGTTTTCTGGCGGATATTGACGCGATGGTTTCACGAATGGAAGACGTACAAATGTTGTCATTTTCAGCTACTTTGCCAAATCAATTGAAACCATTTATTAAAAAATATATGCGTCATCCAATGACGGTGGAAATTGGTAAGCGCCAATCGAATAATAAGAATATTGATCATGTGTTGATTCCATGTTATCACCGCAGTTATGCGGAAACTATTTTAAAGATTATGCCCGGATTCAATCCGTATGTTTGCTTAATTTTTGCGAATTCTCGTAAAGAAGCACATGAAATTTCACAAGAGTTGCGGGACCATGGTGTGAAGTTGACAGAATTACATGGTGATTTGAATTCTCGCCAACGGAAACAAGCCATGAAACAAATATCTCAATCTCAATATGAGTATGTGATTGCGACTGATTTGGCAGCACGTGGTATGGATATTGGGGAAGTTGGTTTTGTTATTTCATGTGGCTTTCCAAATGAGTTGGAATATTATATTCATCGTGCTGGCCGCACGGGAAGAGCTGGTGTTCAAGGAACTTGTTATGCCTTATATCATGAAAGTGATGATGAAGCCATTCGTTCTTTAATGAAACAGGGTATTTCATTTAAACATCGTCGTTATCATCGTCATAACTGGCAAGAACTTCGCCCATATGGGAAACGTCATTCTAAAAAAGATACAGAAATGCAGATTCAGATTTCTAAAATGATGACTAAGAAAAACACTAAGGTAAAACCCGGTTATAAGAAAAAAAGAGAAGCAGAAATTGATAAACTTTATCGTCAAAAAAGAAGAGACTTTATTCGTTCAAAGATTAAAGAAGAGAAAAAAGCCCGCTATAAACAAAGAGCTAAAGAATTAAAAGAAGGTAGTAAAAAAGCTTAGTTTGATTGACTAAGCTTTTCTTGTACTAATTTATTGATTTCTTCAATAAGGGTATCTCGAAGGACTTCTTGGGGAACTTTACGGATGACTTTTCCTTTGCGGAAGATAAGGCCGTGTTTGACACCACCTGCTACACCAATATCAGCTCTTGAGGCTTCTTGGATACCATTAACCGGACATCCCATAACAGCAACAGTGATATTGGAATGAAGGTCTTGAAGATAATCTTCCATTTCTTTTACCAGTGGTAACATATCATATTGGATACGACCACAAGTTGGACAAGCAATTAAATCAGGGACGTCTTCTATCAATTTAAAGCTCCTTAAGAGTTGTTTGCCAATATAAAGTTCTTCAACAGGAGCAGCAGAAACGGATATACGCATGGTATCACCGATTCCCTGATAGAGAAGAGCTCCTAAAGCAGCCGAGGATTTAATAGAAGAATCCCTAAATCCGCCTGCTTCTGTGACCCCCAAGTGCAATGGATAGGGGTATTTCTGGGAGGCTTTTTCATAGACTTCAATAGTTAAAGCTACATTGGAAGATTTAAACGATAAACAAATGTCTTCAAAACCCAGATCTTCTAGAATTTTGATATGTTTATCAGCACTTTCTAACATGGCATCGGCACAAGGACCGCCATACTTTACCAAGAGTTCTCTTTCAAGGGAGCCGGAGTTGATTCCAATACGAATGGGCACATTTCTTTTTTGACATTTTTTGACAACAGCTTCCACATTTTCTTTTCCGCCAATATTTCCTGGATTGATACGAATAGCATCAATTCCTAAGTCTAGACAAGTTAGGGCAAGTTTATGATTAAAGTGAATATCTGCGACTAAGGGAACGCTGGTTCGATTTTTGATTTCACCGATTTTTTCGGCATCTTTTTCATTTAAAACAGCTAAACGGACAATCTCACATCCAGCTTTGGCTAATTCATTGATTTGTTTGACACTGGCTTCTACATCATGAGTAGAAACATTTGTCATCGATTGTAAAACGCACCTATTTTGGCCGCCGATTTGTACGGATCCAACATAGATTGGTCTTGTTTCACTTCGTTTCATCTAGATCCTCCTCAAAAATATTTTTTCACTATTTCATTTATTTGTCCACTGATAGAAAACTATGATATAATCTTTTAGCAAAGACCAGGAGGTGGATCATGGCAAGAGAAAATGTTATCTTAGTCTGCACAGAATGTGGGGAAGAGGACTATATCACGACAAGAAATAAGCGCAAGCATCCTGAAAAGTTAGAAGTTATGAAATATAGCAAGCGTCTTAGAAAAATGACTCTACATAAGGAGAAGAAATAGTCATCGGACTATTTTTTTATTACGTCTATATGAAAGTGATTTGTTTAAATCAAGGAAAGTTTCAAGAGAATACTTATATTTGTTTGGAAGAAAAAGAAGCCTTAATCATTGATCCGGGAAATTCTTTTTCCGCCATTCAATCTTATTTGCTTGGTTTTCAAGTGGTCGGTATCTATTTAACACATGGGCATAGTGATCATACGGTTGCAGTAGATGATTTGATGGATGCTTATCCAAATACTCCATTGTATATGCATGAAGGTGATCGTGATTTGGTTGATCCAAATCTTTTGATTCCGTCAGGAGCGCCTATTTATCATCCTTTTTTAGCTGTTGAAGAAGGAATGATTCAAATAGGACATTTCCAAGCCGAAGTTTTGTATACACCAGGACATTCCATGGGCTCAACGTGCTTATTGTTGAAAGATTGCTTGTTTTCAGGAGATACCTTATTTAGAGGAACTATAGGACGAAGTGATTTATATGGCGGAAATGAAAGAGATTTGATGCAAAGCTTACAAAAATTAAAAAACTTAAATCCCGGGCTAAAAGTGTATCCGGGACATGATCAAGTGACTAGCTTGGCTTATGAGCTTCAAACCAATATTTTCTTAAGATGAGAAATCTCATCTTTTTTTATGGATGTTTCTTCTATTAGGGAATATAAGTGTGCATGGATATGAAGGAAAGATTAGAAGAGTGGTTAAAAGAAGCTCTATTTCGAAAAGCAAGTGATATTCACTTTATTAAACAAGATGGTAAAGTCATTCAGATGGAATTACGCACCATGCAGGGAATTGAGAAGGTACGAACAAGACCGGAGGATGAACGCTTGTTTCATTATTTGATGTATTTATCTAATTTAGATGTTTCAAGAGCTTATGTACCTCAAAGTGGTTCTTTCGAAATTCAAATCGGAGAACAGAACTTAAGTTGTCGCTTTGCTTTGATCCAAAGTCACCACAAGCAATCAGCGGTTTTAAGGATTCTTAATCAAAGTCATCACTTTTCCATTGAAGAATTGACTCCTTTTCAGAACAATCAAAGATGGATGAAGAAGATGATTCAAATGAAAAGTGGCTTTGTGTTATTCAGTGGCTTAACAGGAAGTGGGAAGACAACCACTATGTATAGTCTTTTACACCAAATTGAGGGAAAAAAGGTCTTTAGTTTGGAAGATCCTATTGAAGTTTATCAAGAGAATATGGTTCAGTTACAAGTATCTAAAGAACAGCTGAGTTATGAAGAAGGCATCAAACAGTTGCTTAGACATGATCCGGATATTATTCTCATTGGTGAAATTAGAGATAGTATTGCCGCAAAAATGGCGTATCGTTGTGCTTTAACCGGCCATTTGGTATTTAGTTCAATTCATTCTGCCAGTTCTTCTTTAGCCATCAGTCGAATGGTGGATTTAGGTGTTTCTTTAAATCAATTGAAAGAAGTGTTAGTGGGCATTTCTTATCAAGAGTTGATTGAAGAAGATGGTCATAAACAATCTGTTTATGAAATGATGGATGAAAAGGAGTTGAGGTATTATTTTCAAAATCAAAAACATTCCCCGGAATTTATCCCTTTGGAAAAGCAGATTAAACAATCGGAGGAAGTCTATTTCTTTTGAAGATTGTTTGTATTTGAATCAACTATTAAAACAAGATATTCCTTTAAAGGATGCTTTAACACTGATTGAAGAAAAAAGAAATGAAAAAGCTATTGAGTATTTGAAGAGGCAATTAGAAGAAGGGGAAGCTTTAGAGGTGGCTTTTCATCAAGTTTGTCCCAAAAAATTATGGGTTCATTTAGAGGGATTTTTATCGCTTTTGTCTTTTTCAAAATCTTTACAATTAGCTATTTGTTTGACGCAAATGGAACAACAAAAGAAAAAAGCAATGGAAAAGAAATTAACTTATCCTTTCTTGCTGGTTCTTTTAGTCAGTATCGGTAGTTTTGCGTTTTCTTACTTCATTCTTCCCACAATGACAAGGGTCATTGATTCATTTGCGATTGAACATCAGTCTTTAAAAGAGGTGGAAAGAAGTTTAAGGCTTTCTTGGATCATGATGGGATTTTTATCATTTGGATTGATCGGTTTAGTGACTTTTTTGAAAATAAAGAAAGTGCAGATTGTTTTGTATCGTGTGTTGAGTAAGGTATATCCAAGAAGTTATTTTGTCCAGAAAGGTTCAATAGAATTTGTGGAATATTATTTAGAATGTTTAAAACTTCAACAATCCAGTCAAGAAAGTTTTCGGCTATTAAGTCACATTCAGGAAAAACCTATGGTTCGTTATATAGCTGGTGAATTTAACCGTTTATTGTGTCTTGGTATTTCTTTTCAAGCTATTTATTCTCATCGGATTGTGGAGCCTAATTTACAGCGTTTCTTTCAACTTTCTTATTTTTTTAAAGATACTATTCTTTTACTAGAGAGATATTTGGTCATTGCAAGTGATAAACAAAATCAACGCTTAAAGCGTTTTTCAATGATTTTACAGTGTTTTGCTTATGGACAGATTGCCTATTTATTGGTGCTCATGTATCAAGTGATTCTTTATCCGATGCGGTTTCTTCAGCAATTTTGAAAGGAGGAAAGAGAATGGAAAAGAAAGTTCGTGGATTTACATTATTGGAAATGGTCATTGTGATTTTAATTATTTCAGTTTTATTTTTATTGGTGGTTCCGAATATTCAAAAAACCTTAACGATTGTCAATCATAAAGGATGCCAAGCGCTAGAAAAAATAGGAGATTCAGCTATCTTACAGTACAAATTGGCTCATGATCGTTTGCCCAATTCAGTGAATGAATTGGTTTCGGAAGGACTTTTAAGTGAATCGCAATTAACTTGTGATGGATCAAAACATCTCATTATTCAAAATGGTCAAGCAAAGATACGTTGAGGCATTTAGCTTCATGGAATTGTTGGTTATTTTATTGGTATTATCTATTTTATTTGTGTGGACCCCTATGCCTTTATTTCGTGGTTTTGTATCTAAACAAGGGTGGTCTTTGAATTACTTATTGACTCAAAGTACAGCGATGGCCAATAAAAGAACTGAAGAGTATGAAGGAATCTTCTTTTATGCAAATGGGTATGTTGATCATGGTCAAAGCAAATGGATAGAATCCTTGAAACAAAAGGTGGTGATTCGAATTGCACAAGGGCGATTACGGTGGGAGTAAATCTGGATTTTTTCTAATGGAAGCTCTAATTTGTGTGTTTATTTTTATGATGTTAGTCAGCTTAGGGTATCAGGTGTTATTTTATCTTCAAAAAGATGCAGGACTAGAGAACTATCAAAAATGGATTCAAAGAGGTTTTGAAAAGGAGAAGAGTTCATCATGCGAAGTCAAAGAGGAAGTCTCATCATCGATGTCTTATTGTCCATTCTCGTTTTAGTGAGCTTAGTATCGGTGATTCCTTCTTTCTTAAGAACACAGAAAAGAAGGGAAACATATTCTCTTTGGCAAGATGAAATTGCTTTGGCCCAATTAAGAAGAGAGTTGATGCTGGCAAAAGATCTTTCCCTTGAAAATCATCAACTTCATTATCGTCTTGGTCAACAGGAAAAGGTTTTATTATTGGTCAATGAAAAGTTAATTTTACAACCGGGGACACAAATTTTTTTAGAAAAAATCCAGTTTGTTTCTTTTGAAGAATTCGAAAAAAAGATTTATTTGGTCTATCGTTCCAATTATGGGGAAAGAAAGGTGGGAATCTATGTGCCATAAGAAGGGATTCATATCCATCTATTTTTTGGCATTGTTTTTGTTTTATGGGTATTATCTTGGTGAACAATTAGATTTTAAGAAAAAGGAAATGATGATTCAAGAAAATCTAAAGAAAGATTTTGCGTTTTATTTAGAAGAAAGAAAAATCATTCGACAAGTTGAGTGTGATCTGAAAAAAGGAAGTGTTAAAGAAAATAAAATCATTAAAGAAATTTATTATCCTCAAAAAAAGAAGATGGAAATTAAAGTGGATTTGGTGAATAAGGAAGTCATTGAATATCATTTTCAAGTTGATAAGTCCTTTTGAATTGGGTAGAATAACATAGAAAAGGTGGTAAGAAGAATGATAATAGTTAATGATTTAAAACCGAATATGTCTATTTCTTATGAGGGCAATTTGTATACAGTCATCAATGTTGATCACAATAAAACAGCCATGCGTCAAATGATTGTTAAAGTGAAGGTTCGGAATATGCGGACCGGTGTTATTAATGAGCTTTCTTTTACGGGAGGCGACAAGATTGAACAAGCTGAAATTGAAAAAAAGAATATGCAATATTTGTATGACGATGGCAGTCATTTGATTTTTATGGATAATGATACTTATGATCAAATAGAAATTCCTAAAGAACGATTGACTTGGGAAATGCAGTTTATGAAAGAAAATGATTCTGTTATTGTAACAACTTATGGTAGTGAAATTTTGGGGGTTTCTTTGCCGGATAAAGTGACTTTGCAGATAACTGAATGCGAGCAAGCGGTGAAAGGAGATACAGCTACTTCGGCTACGAAGAATGCGGTTGTTGAAACAGGGCTTAGTATTAGGGTTCCTTTATTTATTCAAAATGGAGAAATGATTGTCGTCAGTACATCGGATGGTAAATATTGTGGACGTGCGTAAAGAATTCAGAGAATGAATTCTTTTTTCTTGCATGTTGGTCGAATTTTTCTATAATTAAAGTGTAACTCAGGGCAGGGTGAAATTCCCTACCGGCGGTATACCCCGCGAGCCTATGGCATGATTCGGTGTGATTCCGAAGGCGACAGTAGAGTCTGGATGAAAGAGTCTTTTATTATCTTTCCTGAGGTTACTTAGAACCTCTTTTTTTGTAAGAGGGAAGGAGAAACCTATGTCAGAAAATGTTCAAACAGTAGAAAGAAAAGTTTCTACCATCAAACGTGTGGCGCTGATGGCGATTATGGGAGCCTTGGCTTTTGTTTTAATGTCTATTGAATTTCCATTACCATTCATTGCACCGCCTTTCTATAAATTTGATTTAAGTGAAGTGGCTGTTTTGATTGGCGGATTTAGTTTGGGCCCCTTTGCGGCCGTTTGTATAGAAGCTTTAAAGATTGTTTTACATCTTCTTTTCAAAGGAACGGTAACCGCTTTTGTAGGAGAATTGGCGAATTTTTTAATTGGTCTTTCTTTTGTTTTGCCAGCTATGTTCATTTATAAAAAACAGAAAACAAAAAAGAATGCTTTCATTGGATTGGGTGTAGGAACTATAGTCATGGCGACCACAGGAGTAATTGCGAATTATTTCTTATTATTACCTGCGTATGCATATTTCTTTCATACGAGTATTTCTTCAATTGTAAAGGCCGGGCAAGCCATTATTCCACTCATCCAAGATTCTTTGGGATTTGTGCTTTTATCAGTACTTCCTTTTAATTTAATCAAAGGAATCATCGTTTCTATTTGCACTTTATTATTGTATAAATCAATCAGTCCGCTATTACATCGTTAATTAGAGCCGAAAGGCTCTTTTCTTTATGGTATAATTTTGACGATTGGAGAGTTAATATGTCAGAATTTTCCCGTACAAAAAAATACAAAGAATTAAGAAGTAGTATGCAAGAACAAGAATCACTTCTGGATACCCCGATTCAAAGTGAAGAATTATCACGGTTGGCTCGTCGTTTAAATCGTATCGATCAAAGTAATTTTAAAGTGCCTAGTGAAAAAAATACAGAGATCAAAAAAGCGAATCATGCCAAAGAGATGGTTGCAACACCGCGTCAACCAAGTCGGATTGAACAGTCAGATTTATCTCCGTTAGAAGCTTTGAGTCATGTTGAAGCTTCTCCTTTAGATAATGAATATATCAATCAATATCTTAAGGAAGCTAAACGCTATAATGTTGAACATGGTCAGGCGGCCAGCGAAGAGACTTCTTTGGATATTTTGACTTCTTTAAAGAAAGAAGAGAAGTTAGTGACACGTCCTTTTCCAAAGCAACAGCGGCACTATGAACCATTAGAAGATAGCAGTACGACTGATATCCCTTTTCAAAAAGTAAATTCATCTAGTGAATCGACTCAAAATTTAACAAAGGCTGATATCATGAAAGAAGTACAGGATATCATGGCTGGAAGAGTGGCTTCTTCAACCGAGGATTCACAATATTCAATGGAAATCCCGGAGATGAATCGACAAGAAGAACAATCTACGCATCAACAACTTTTAAATGAGACAACTTCCATGCGAGCTCAATTAGAAAATTATGGAGATGATGTGGCTTCTTTGAATACGAAAGTGAGAAGAACTAACCGTATTTTAAATATTGTATTAGTTATTTTAATTGTGGCTTTGGTGATTATATTGACTTTTGTATTTATGAGTATTTTTGGAGGCAAGCATTAATGGAACGATATAATATTGCGATTGATGGGCCTAGTGCTGCGGGCAAAAGCACCATTTCTAAACAACTTGCAAAAAATTTGGGTATGACGCATTTAGATACAGGAGCTATGTACCGTTGTTTGGCTTTAAAAGCCATTCGGCAAGGTATTTCACAGCAAAATGAAAAGGATTTAGTAAAATGTTTGAATGAAACAGAGATTCGCTTGGAGAGTGATCGGGTCTTTTTAGATGGTGAAGAGGTGACTAAAATCATTCGTGAACCTGAAGTTTCTATTGGGGCTTCAAATATTTCTAAGTGGGCGAAGGTGCGTCAAGAAATGGTGGCTCGACAACAGTTTTTGGCGAAAGAAAAGGGTTTTATCATGGATGGTCGTGATATTGGTACGGTAGTGTTGCCGGATGCTAAACTGAAGATCTTCTTAGTGGCCAGTGTCAAGGCAAGAGCGAAACGACGTTTTTTAGAAGAGCAACAAAAGAATTCTTCTATCACATTGGAAGAAGTCGTGAAGGCTATGGAAGAAAGGGATCGACAGGATGAAACAAGAAGTGCCTCTCCTTTGAAGCAAGCTAGGGATGCGGTGCGTATTGATTGTTCGGATATGACTATTGAAGAAGTGGTCGAGAAAGTTTGTTCGTATCTCTAGAAAGGAGTCGAGTATGAAAGAAATGGTGGTAGCCATTGTCGGTCGACCAAATGTAGGAAAGAGTACGATTTTTAATCGTTTGGTTGGTGAAAGGATGTCTATTGTAGAAGATATACCGGGTGTTACGCGAGATCGCTTGTATGGTAGTGCAGAGTGGGCAGGAAATTCTTTTCGGGTGATTGATACAGGCGGCATTCAATTAGCCAATCAGCCATTCCAAACAGAGATCCGAGCGCAAGTGGATATTGCAATGGAAGAAGCAGATGTCATCCTGATGGTTTGTGATGGACAAATGGGGGTGATGGAGGACGATCGTTTTATTGCCGGTTTATTGCAGAAAAATAAAAAACCGGTTGTTTTAGCGGTGAATCGAATTGATGATCAAAGTCGTATGGTCAATATTTATGAATTTTATGAGCTTGGCCTAGGAGATCCGATGGCCTGTTCGGGAATTCATGGAGTCGGTGTAGGAGATGTTTTAGATCGTTGTTTTGAATTGATGCCAAAAAGAATGGATATTCCTGAGACAAAAGGGGTTAAGATGGCTGTGATTGGAGAACCGAATGTTGGAAAATCCTCTTTGGTCAATGCCATTTTAAATGAGGAAAGAGCTATTGTTTCCAATATTCAAGGAACAACCAGAGATGCTATTGACACACCATTTACACATGAAGGTAAGCCATACATTATTGTGGATACAGCAGGTATTCGTAAGCGTGGAAAAATATATGAATCCATTGAAAAATATTCGGTTTTAAGAGCCATGAGAGCCATTGAACGCTGTGATGTGGTTTTGTTTGTGATGGATGGAGAAGCTGGTATTCGTGAACAGGATAAGCATGTGGCCGGCTACGCTGTTGAGATGAATAAACCAATTATTATTGTGGTGAATAAATGGGACATTGTTGAAAAAGATGATAGAACGATGAATGAGTTTACCCAAAAGGTAAGGGATCATTTTTTATACTTAAGTTATGCTCCGATTGTATTTGTGTCAGCCAAAACACATCAAAGGGTGAATCGAATTTTACCAATAGTCGATATGATTTTGGAAAATGCTAAAAGAAGAATTCCAACGAATGTTTTAAATGAGGTGGTGGGAGATGCTCAAATCACGACTCCATCCCCCACTCATAATGGAAAAAGATTTCGCATTTATTACGCCACACAAGTTGGTATTCAGCCACCAACCTTTATGTTGTCTTGTAACGATCCTAAATTATTGCATTTTAGCTATGAACGTTTTTTAGAAAATACATTAAGAAATGCGTTCCCATTGGAAGGGACGCCAATTCGTATCATTGCTCGAAAGAAGGTGTCAGAATGAAAATTTCCATTCTTGGAACAGGATCTTGGGGATCCGGATTAGCACAGGTGTTGGCGGATAACGGCCATGAGGTTCAAATGTGGGGTAAAGAAATTACAGAAGTAGAGGATATTCAAAATAATCATCATAATTCTAAGTTTTTTACTGCGGCATTAAACCCTAGCATTAAAGCCAGTACAGATATTCAAGTGGTAAAAGGTAGCCAAATTGTTTTGATGGCGGTACCTTCTATTGCTCTAGAATCCGTGGCTAAACAAGTTAGCCCTTATTTAGAAGAGGGTGTGATTATTGTTAATGTGGCGAAAGGGTTCCATCCTATAAGCCATGAACGTTTGTCTGTTGTTCTTCAAAAAGCTTTTCAAAACAAGCAAGCAAGAATTGTCAGCTTGATAGGACCAAGCCATGCTGAAGAAGTGGTCCTTCGTTTGTTGACATCAATTAATGCAGTAAGTGAAGATGAAGAAGCCTCAAGAATTGTTCAAGAAGTTTTTTCAAATCATTACTTCCGAGTATATCGAAATTATGATTTGATTGGAGCCGAGATTGGCGTGGCTTTAAAAAATGTGATGGCCATTGCTTCAGGAATCCTAGATGGTTTAGGACAAGGAGACAATGCTAGAGCGGCTCTAATGACACGCGGATTAGCGGAAATCAGTCGTTATGGAATCTATTTTGGTAGTAAACCGGAAACATTTTTAGGTTTAGATGGTGTTGGAGATTTGATCGTGACTTGTACCTCTCGACATTCTCGTAACTTTATGGCAGGTTATGAAATTGGTCGGGAGGATAGTGCAAAGAAATTTTTAGAAAATAATCAAAAAACAGTAGAGGGTATGTATGCTTGTAAGATTGTTTATCTAGAAGCAAAAAAACATCACATTGATATGCCTATCACAAATGAAGTGTATGCGGTTTTGTATGAAGGAAAAAAGCCAAGTCAAGCTATGATAGATTTGATGGCTAGAGAGTTAAAAGAGGAGTAATGAAGGGAACTGAAGTTCCTTTTTTATTTGGTTGAAGAAAAATAACCTCATGCGGAAGTATTTATTTCATGACTGTTTTTATGTTAGAATGAATCGACATGAAAAAAATAGTTCAATTATTTGTAAAGATAGGTTTATTTTTCTTAGGATTAGTGGTGGTTGTTTATGTAATAGGACTTCCATTTGGTAGTTTAGAAAAATATGGATACCATTATCAATATGTACAACCAAAATTATCGACATATCAACAAGAAAAGCCGTTTTCAAAAGAAGTTCTTTTTGTAGGGGATAGTTTGGCTTGGACAGGATTTAATCCAAAGGGATATGAAAAAGAATTCGGAATTAAAAACTATAATTTATCAACAACCGGCCAAATGACCTTGGATAGCTATGTTATGATTCGTGAAGCATTAAAAACGCAAAAGCCGAAAATCATCGTTTTAGAGGCACACGCTCTGTTTAATGCTACCAATAAATATAATCGTTTTGATTTAATGAACCTTTTTCCAATTATGAATTATCATGCGATGTATCGGTTTGATTTAAAGGGGAAAGAAGATCCTCATTTGGGGTATTATCCGGATAAAACGATAGAAGCGTATCGAAAGAGAATGGATTATATGAAACAAAAGAAAATTCCTTTTAACCCTTTAAATCCATATAATATTACGTATTTAAATCGTTTTAATTTAAAGTACTTGGATAAGATTAAAAAGCTATGCCATGATTCTGGTGTGAAGTTAGTGTTGGTCAGTGTTCCAAGTCCTGTGAATTGGAATCAAAAGAGACATGATGAAGTTGAAAAGTGGGCAAATCAAAATGGCATTCGCTATATCGATTATAATTTGAAATTAAAACAGGTGAAGATTGATTTTGAGAAAGATTATCGTGATGGTGGTGATCATTTAAATGACTTTGGTGAAGAAAAAATCAGAAAAGCGTTAGGCTCCTACTTGGTTAAAGAATTAGAAAGAGGTCAACAACAATGAGTTATACTCGTATTTTATACATTGCCGGTTTTCTTCCTTTAGCCGTTCTTTTCTATCACATCGTGCCAAAACGTTTTCGAAAATATGCTCTTTTATTAATCAATATGGCCTTTTATTTTAACTGGTCACGGAAATTAGTGGTTATTTACTTAGCTTCGTCTATTTTTGTCTATATGTCTTGTTGGTTATTAGATAAGATAGAATTGAAAGAAAAAGATAAATGTATCAAGAAAAGGAAAAAGAATGTAGTTACCTTTTTTAGTATCGTCTTTTTATTAGTGGTATTATTCAAACTGAAATACTGGAATTTTTTCATTGAAATTTTTAATTCTTTCTTTTCTTCTAATTTACAAGTAAAAAGGTTAATTTTACCGCTAGGAATTAGTTATTATTCCTTGCAATTGATCTCTTTGATAGTGGATGTGAAAACAAATAAGATAAAAAATCCGAGTTTAGTGGATGTTTTAGTATATACGAGCTTTTTTCCAACCATTGTTTTGGGACCTATCACACGTTTTAAAGAGGTGGTTCCTCAAATTAGGAAAGCAGACGGGGCTAGCTTCAATGATTTGAAAGAGGGATTTATCCGTATTTTTTGGGGGCTATTGAAAAAATCAGTCATTGCGGATGGAATCGCTCCGGTGGTGGCTCTTATTTTTAAATCTTATACACATATCGGTTCCATTTCATTATTGGGAATTGGGTTGTGTACTTTACAAATTTATATGGATTTTTCCGGTTCAGTAGATATGGCAATTGGTTCGGCTAAATTATTGGGAATTACATTACCGGAAAACTTTAATCAACCATTTTTTGCGAAAGATGCCTCGGAGTTTTGGCGCCGTTGGCATATGACATTGGGTCATTTTTTCCGTGATTACATCTTTTATCCGATTTCTTTAGCAAAGCCGGTTCAGAAAATGAGTAAATGGACAAAAAAGCACATCAATAAGTCAGTGGCTCGCTTAGTTGGTCCGATCATTGCTTTATTCTTTGTTTGGTTGGCAAATGGACTTTGGCATGGTCCGCAATCGACCTATATTTTATATGGGTTGTACTATTTTATCTTTATTTTATTGGATTTATTGCTGGAAAAACCAATGCAGTCTTTTTATCAAAAAACAGGAGTCTCTTCTGATTCATTTGGTGTTAAGACTCTTCGCTTTATCAAATTGATTATAATTGTTTGTCTTGGGGAAGCGTTATTTTTATCACCGAATTTAAGTGCTTTTGGGATGATGGTCAAAAGTATTTTCTCTAATTTTAGAGGACAAGAATTATCAGCTTTCTTATCGATCGTTTCTATTACTAAGGCAGAGTGGTTGGTGGTCGGGATTGGTTTTGTTTTAGTGAGTCTTTTCAATATCGCAAAAGAAAAAGGTTGGGATTGGAAACAAAGCTTCTTTAGTTCTCATGGATCTATTCAGGTTTTAGTGATGTATGGTTTAGTTGTCGCGTATATTTTATTTGCGACTTATGGGCCAGGATTTGATCATGTGGCGATGATGTATGCGGGGTTTTAAATGATGAAAACGGTAATTGATATTTTAGAAAACACAGTAAAGCGGGTTCCTAATAATATTTTTTTGATGGAAAAAAACAGCCAAATAACGTATTCTGAGTTTTGGCGTTTGACACAAAAGAAGGCTTCATTTTTAAAAGATAGAAGTCAAATGTATCGGCCAGTTGCTTTATTGATGGATAAGTCCATTGAGCTGGTTTCTTGGATGATGGCGTGTGCTTATTGTGGTGCGTGCTATTGTGTTTTAGATACTAGACAAAGTGAAGAGCGGTTATCAAAAATGTTAGAACAGCTTCAGCCAAGTTGCTTGATTGTGAAACAAGGATATGAAAAACTAGTTTCTTCTTTTGAGTATTTACTGGAAGAAGATATTCTTTTATCAACAGAGGAAGTAGAGCTAAAAACTCATTGTTATTCCAATGCACCGTTATATATCAATTTTACTTCCGGCAGTACAGGTCAACCAAAAGGAGTAGCGGTTAGTCATCGATCAGTTCTTGATTTTATCCCTACCTTTTGTAAGACGTTTCAATTTCAGGAAGACGATGTTTTTGCGAATCAAGCTCCGCTGGATTTTGATGTTTCAGTGAAGGATTTGTATTCGGCTATGTACTTAGGGGCTTCGGTGATTTTGATTCCACGAGAATTTTTCTCCAATCCGACAGATTTGATGGATTTGTTGGTAGAAAAAGAAGCAACAGTATTAGTTTGGGCGGTTTCCGCTTTGTGTTTTGTGTCAATCATGAACGGCTTATCGTATCGTTTGCCGGATAGAATTCATTCTATCTTATTCTCTGGTGAGGTTATGCCGGTGAAACATCTAAGAAAGTGGATGAAGTTTTTACCACAAGTTCGGTATGTGAATTTATATGGCCCTACTGAGATTACTTGCAATTGCACCTATGAAATCATTGATCAAAAAGGAGATTTGGATCATATCAGTATTGGAAAAGCCTTTGATAACGAATGGGTATTCTTGCTGGATGAAAATGATCAATTAGTAAAAGAACCCAATCGCATAGGTGAGATTTGCGTGAGCGGAGATTGCTTAGCGCTTGGCTATTGGAATCTTCCGGAAAAAACAGCGACTTCTTTTCCGCTGAATCCTTTTGTAAAAGAAGTGGAAATAAGGATGTATCGAACGGGTGATCAAGCTTATTATGACGAAACAGGGAAGCTTTTTTTCCAAGGTCGTAAAGATTTTCAAATCAAGCATTTAGGACACCGAATTGAGCTGGGTGAGATTGAAATTGTCATGCAAGAGCATTTGGCTTGTGAAAGAGCTTGCGTATTATATGATGCTAAACGAAGTAAGATAGAAGCTCATTTTGAAGGAACGTTAACGAAAGAAGAAATGGCTGATTTTTTAAAGAAAAAGTTACCAAGCTACATGATTCCCAATCATATTCATTTTTGGCCTCATTTACCAATGACTAAAAATGGTAAAATTGATCGGCAAGCTTTGAAAGGAGATTTTGTATGAAAACACCGTATTATGTGATGGATGAAAATGTACTTTTAAAGCGTATTTGTGATATTAAAAAGATTGCAGATGGGAAATGGGGGTTATGTTATTCTATTAAAGCTAATCCGTTCCTGGTGGAATCATTGTTTGAAACGGTTGACCAGTTGGAAGTTTGCTCTCCTGGTGAAATGAAAATTTGTATAGATCGAAAAGTGCCGGCTTTTAAAATATTGATGTCCGGTGTGAATAAAACGGTGGAGGATATTCAAGAAGCTTTTGATTATGGGGTTCGTTTATTTAGCTTTGAAAGTATCGTTCATTTTGAACGTCTCCAAGAGGTTTTAAAAAATAGTCATGAAAAAGTGAAAGCTTATATTCGTTTAACGTCCGGCAATCAATTTGGGATGAGCGTAGAAGATACAGAATATCTTTTTGAGCATCCGGATCCACAAATTGAAATCATCGGTATTCACTATTTTGCAGGAACTCAACGTAAAAAGAGTCAACATCAGATTAGTGAATTAGAGCAGTTGGACGCTCAATTAAAGTTGTGGGAAAAAAAGTATCGTCTTTCGTTAGCCTTGGAGTATGGACCGGGATTACCGGTTCCATTATTTGTGGGTGATGATTTTTCAGAGGATTTAGCTCCTTTGAAAGCGATTCAAGATAGTCTATCCTCTTTAAAAAGAGAAGTCATGGTGGAGATGGGTCGTTTTATGGTATATAACTGTGGATCTTATTATAGTCAAGTGCAAGATATCAAAAAATTAAACGACAGCTATGTGGCTATTTTAGATGGTGGCATTCATCATTTAAATTACTATGGTCAAATGATGGGAATGAAAGTTCCTCTTCTAGAAAGTCCACAGAATGAAGAAATGGCAGACTATTGTTTGGCGGGTTCTCTTTGTACAACGGCAGATGTTTTGGTTCGTAAAGTGACTTTGCCAAAATTAAAGATTGGAGATGTACTTGTATTTCATAATTGTGGAGCTTATGGTGTAACAGAAGGGATTGGATTATTCTTATCCAGAAAATTGCCTTCCGTCTATAAATTGAGTGGCAATAAGTTGGAATTATTGCGAGATCAAGAAGAAACGTATATTTTAAACACAAGGAGATAAAAATGGAAGAATTGATTAATTTATTAAAAGAAGAAGTGCGTGATGATGTGGATTATGAAACAGAAGAATTTTTGATTGATCATCAAGTGTTTGATTCTTTTGATATTCTTCAAACCATCAGTGCTTTGAATGATCATTATGATATTTCAATTCCGGCAACGGAAATTGTGAATGAAAACTTCAATTCTGCTAAGGCTTTATTGGCTTTGGTGAATCGATTAAAGAGTGAATAATCTTAGAAACATGATTCTAGAGAGATCATGTTTTTTATGTCCCAAATTTTTATTATAATAAATCTATGATTGGAACAGATATCTTCAAGATCAATCGAATCTCTTTAAAAGAATCTTTGGCGTCCTCTATTTTAACGGGGGATGAATGGGAAGAGTACCGTTGTTTACGGAATGATGAACAAAAAAAGGTCTATTTAGCAACGCATTTTTGTGCTAAAGAAGCTATTTTTAAGGCAACGCAGGATCAGCAATATCTATCGTATGAAATTTTACATAAGGAAAATGGCTCTCCTTATGTCAAAAATCATCCTGAAATTGAAATTTCAATCTCTCATGATGGTGAATATGTGGTGAGTTTTGTTTATATACAAGAAAAGTGAATAAAAAGGAACTAGTGATGAACGTTCTTAACATCTGTTCATCACGATGTTCCTTTATTTCTTTTCTAGAGATTGATCCTTCTTTTTGGTATCTTCCGGATCATAGTAACCGGCAGTTGTACATATTTTTTCAGACTTAGAACCGTTTCTCACCATCCATCCACAGGCTTTCACAGTTCCCTTGAAATAGGCGGGAAGACCTTGCCAAGTATTTCGCTTGGATTGGACGGTAGTCACGTATTGATCATTTTGATAAAGATCCATATAGAACTGCGTATTTCTCAAAGAAGGTAACCAGCCATTATGAGCGATACATTTTCCGGATTTTGAAATATGATTAAAACGATCATGGAGAGAGATATCCCTTGATCCACTGCAAACATTTTGGGCTCCCCAATTGGCATAAATCAAACCGTTGGAGATAGACGCGTGGAAGAAGGCTAAATGATTGCGATCTTTTTGGTAATCACCAGCATAGACGGTTGGAACGTTTTCCAATCCTTTTTTAGACACCATGGAAGTGATAGGGTTATGATTGTTTTGAGAGTCAATTCCAATATGAGGATAGGTTCCTTTCGAATATCTCACATTGACAACATCATCTGGTTTTTGAACACCTTTTAATTGAACTCCCGGAATTTGTTCTTCCACATCTAGCATTAAGTTATTGATGCGACCAGGAATGTTTAATAGTCTCTTCCATTGATGAAGATAAGTTCCTTCTCCTTTTTTTGCAAAATCGTAGCCCATCCAAACGGCATTAGTGTAATTGGAGGTGGAAGCAATCATCCAACTGTCTTTAGCAGCTCCTTCTGGAATGCCGTATTGCAAACCGGACGTTCCCCAGTCGGTGGTACCGGTCTTAGCATAAACAGGATAAGGACGTCGTAGAACTTGCATATAGTTGTAAACACCGGACGTCACATTATGAGCCATCAAGACATCTGTTAAATAAGCCGAACCACTAGAAATGACTTGTTTGTTTTGATTTGGTGGAAGGTATTCTTTTCGGTTATAAATGATTTTACGAATGGAATGCGGCTGATTATATTTACCGAGATTAACCATGGCCGCATGAGCTCCCGCCACTTCCGTGACAGTTGTTGTAAATAAATTACCACCAATCGCAATGGAAGGGTGAAAATTGCCATAGCGAGCTTTCTTGAAACCAAGACTTCGCAGATAATCGATATATTTATCGGAACCAATTTTAGCGGTCACCGCTTCAAAAGATCGGATAGCCGGGATATTTAAGGAATGAGCTAAGGCGGTTTTAATATCCACATCCCCACGATAGTAATTGTCATCGTCAGCGTTATGTAGAACACGGGATTCAGAAGGGAAGGTCATTGGTTGATCTAAGAGAACTTCATCGGTGGAATAGCCTAGATGTTCAAAAGCAGGGGCATAATCGATGATTGGTTTGATGGAAGAACCCGGTTGCTTGTAGTTAGAAATGGCTCGATTCAATAAACGAGCACCACCACCATAATTTCGACCACCACCAATACCTGCAATTTCACCATTTTTGTTGTTAATGGCCACTAAAGAAACCTGAATGTTTTTATCTGGAAATCGAAAGTATTTCTCATTTTGAATTTTTTCAATGCGTTCTTGAATTTTAGGAACTAATGTTGTATGAATCTCCATGCCATAAGAAACAGGATCTTTTCCGGTTAATTCTTGTGCCTCATTCAAGGCTACATCCACAAAAGAACTATATTGTGTACTTTCAGTTTTTAAATGTTGACTGCCTTTTAAAAGATTTTCAAGTTTAATATTTTTCGCTAATTGATTTTCACGGGCTGTAATATAGCCATGGTATTCCATCAAATCTAAAACTTCATTACGACGAGATGTTGCATAATCTAAATAACGATAAGGATTATATCGATTCGGTAAATTGATGATACCGGCTAATAGTGCAGCTTCCGATAGGGATAAGTTTTTCGCATCTTTTGCGAAGTAGTATTGAGAGGCTTTTTGTACCCCACGAATACGATCACCAAAGTTTAATTTGTTTAAATATAGCTCAAAGATTTTTTCTTTTGATAGTTTCTTTTCTAAATTCATGGCTAAGACGATTTGTTGGGCTTTATAAGATAGAGTGGCTGTTCTTTCTTTATCTTCCGTAGAAAAGTACGTATTTTTTACCAGCTGCATGGTGAAGGTGGATCCCCCTTGCATATTATGATGAAGCAATGTTTCTATAACAGACTTGGTAAAGCGAGGTGTGTCAAAACCGTTATGGGCAAAGAAACGAGAGTCTTCAACAGATAAAAAAGCATCTACCAAAACCTGAGGCATATCTTTATAAGAGATGTTTTGCCGATAGTAGTTACCAACTTCTGTAATGAGTTTATGATTCGCATCATAAATTTTAGTAGAATCGGAAGAGCGGAAGTCATCGACGTTTAATGAGGGCATTCCTTTTAACAATTGGCTTCCTTTAACAAGTGCAAAGCCACCAACCAAAGCGTATAAAATTAAAACGCCAATGAGAACACAATTGGCATAGTATAAGATCGGTTTTTTGATGTTTGGTTTATTCATAAGACGCCCCTCCATATGTGTTTAAATCGTAGAAATGATTCAAATAAATGTTACTAAAAATAAGACATAAAGTAAAATGAAAAGAAAGTCTTTTTTCGTTTATAATAAGAATATGTTTAGTCATTTGCTTGTGACATCCGAATATAGTTTTTACCAGTCAACTATACGCTTAGAAGACTATGTCCGATACGCTAAAAAGCTTGGATATCAGAGTCTTGTTCTTAGTGATCATAATGTTTTGTCAGGACATGATCGATTTTCAAAACTTTGTGCTAAAGAGGGAATTCAAGCCATTTTCGGAATGGAAATGGATGTTCAGATAGAAAATTCGACAGTTCCTTTTTTAATCTTGGCAAAAGATAATCAAGGTTATCAAGAATTGATTCGGTATTCCTATCAAATCAGTCAAACAGGATCTGTCTCTTATGATCAATTAAAAAATCATTCCGGTCATATTCATATCATCGTGTATGGAGAAGGAGGGTTATTTGATGAGGCGTTGTTAAAGGGGCAAAGAGAGATCTTAGAAATACAACTGACCCAGTTTCAGGAAGACTTACGTTTTTTTGATGTGGCTATTTCGTATAATGAAAATCAAAAATTTAGGGAATGTAATGTTCTTTTAAAGCAAGTTTGCCGATCTAAAAATATTCCTACCGTCGCTATTTCTAAAGTAAAATACTTAACATCCTCTGAAGCAAAAGATTTTCATGTTTTGGAGTTATTGGGAAAAAAGAAAACCATTCATGATCCCGGTGTGCCCGTTTTAGTTGGTCGCTATTTCTATTCGGATGAAGAGATTCATCAATATTATGATGATGAAGAACAAGAAAGAGCCTCCAGTTTAGCTGGAGAATGTCATGTGAATTTAACTTTATTTCAAACTCAATTGCCAAAGCCGTTTTTTCTAAAAGATAAAGATGAAAAGACTTATTTAAAACAATTGGTTTTCTTAGGGCTTCAAAAACGCCTTCAGACCAAAGAGATTCCTAAAGCCTATTTAACACGGATTCAAATGGAATTTAACATCGTCTGTGAAAAACGGTTTGAACGTTATTTTTTGATAGTGTATGAAGCCATTCGTTATGCTCGTAAACAAAACTTACTAATAGGACCAGGCAGAGGATCGGCGGTGGGATCATTGATGGCTTATGCGATGGGGATCAGTCAGATTGATCCTTTGAAATATGGTTTATTATTTGAACGGTTTTTAAATCCGAATCGAACAAAGATGCCGGATATAGATATAGATATTGCCAGCCAAGATCGACCTCTATTACTCAATTATTTACAAAAGATTTACGGATATGAACATGTGGCTTTAATTTCAACCTTTCATTCCTTAGCGAGTGTAGAAGTCATTCAAGCGCTTTGCCAGTGTTATACTCTTAAGGAAAGGGAAGCCAGATCGTTAAGTTTGGCTGTCAAAAAAGCAAGAGCTAAATATAAGGTAGACAATTTAAGGGTGTTGCAAGAACGGGATATCGCCTTACAAAATGCTGTGAAACAGTCGAAAGCTTGCCAAGAGGTTTTTGCGATGGCTCAGAAATTAGAGGGTTTATACACATCAGATTCCATTCATCCGGCCGGTATTGTACTTAGTGAAAAGAGTTTATTGGATGTTGTACCGGTTATGGAAAGCAATGGATTTTTAAAGATTCAGTGGGATAAAGATACGTTAGAAACACATGGTTTGATTAAGATGGATTTTTTGTCTCTGTCCAACTTGGATTTTTTGAAAGAACTGTTACATCAAACCAACTTAAAGATAGATACTCCTCACTTAGATTTAGAGGATCAGGATAGTTATGCTTTATTAAATCGTGGATTGACAGCTGGTTTATTCCAGCTGGATGCTCCTTTTTTGCGACAACAATTGCCACGGTTAAAACCAAATTCCTTTATGGAATTGGTTAATGTTTTAGGGATTGCTCGTCCGCAAGCGGTTCAACACATTCCTCAATACGTTGAAAATAAGAGATCAGAGTATCCGAAGTCGATTCAAGAGCTTGTGAAGAATACTCATGGTGTTTTTATCTTTCAAGAACAGGTCATGCGATTATTGGT
This sequence comes from Bulleidia extructa W1219, assembly GCF_000177375.1. Taxonomy (GTDB): domain Bacteria; phylum Bacillota_I; class Bacilli_A; order Erysipelotrichales; family Erysipelotrichaceae; genus Bulleidia; species Bulleidia extructa. Next base: position 74,909 of record NZ_ADFR01000016.1, on the reverse strand, counting down.
AGAGGTGACAGGAATGAACTTTGCCCAAGCAGAGACCATTCGAAAAAACGGTTGTAAAGAACCTGAGTTGATTAAAGGATTGGAAGAAAAGTTCACAGCGATTCATCCGAATTTATGGCGTGTGATTCAAGAATTTATAAGCGGTTTTGGCTTTAATTTATCACATGGGGTGGCTTATGGATTATTGGCGTATCAAATGTTGTATATCAAAGCTCATGATCCATTAACCTTTTATAGTGTCTTGTTGAATCAATCTTTGAAATCGAATTCGTTGATGGCTACGATTTTAAAAGAAATGCGTCTTCAAAAAATTCCTTTTTATTCTTTTGACTTACGTTGTCAAGAAGCGTATTGTCGAATGGATAAGGAAGGCATTCAACTGGGGCTCATGGCAATTCCTTCTTTACGTTATGAAACAATTGAAGCGATTCAAAAAGATTTTAAAGAAAACGGTCCTTATGAAAATTATTTTCAATGTGTCGCCAGATTATCTTTATTGGGAATCCATTCAGAACAAGTACTTGAATGTATCAAAGTAGGGGCTTTGGACTTTTTTGGATATAGTCGGAGTGCACTGATTCATCAATTAGAGGATGCTTTTCGCTATGCTTCTTTATGTGTTGTCCATCAACAAGGAAAGAAATATTTGAATTTCGAGTTGGTTTCCAGCCCTGTTTTGCAAGATGAAAAAGAAAGTTTGAATATGAAACGACAATATGAGCAATCTGTTCTTTCATATAGTCTTCAATTAGATCCTTCGGCTTTAGTGCGTCAAAAAAACCACTGGTGCTTACCATTTTTAAAAACTTGGTCTTATCAACCTGATCAGATAGGGTTAGCAACGGTCACACAAATCAAAGAACACCAGGATAAAAATGGGCATTATATGGCCTTTGTTCGAATCGAAGACGAAAGTGGACAGTTAGAAGTGTTGATATTTAGTCAACTATATGAAACCTTGAAAGGAAAATTACAAGTTGGTCAAGTGATTCGAATGAAAGGAAGGATCACCAATCGACAATCAATCGAGTTAGTGAAATTGGAGAGAGTAGGATGAGGTTAGGAAAGGGAACAACGGTTATATGAGTACCAAGATCAGCATTAAAAGAGATTACTTGAATGGAACTCGATATAGCCTTGCACAAGGTAAGGATTGGTATCATTTTAATGGTGATACGGAATTATTGGGTCGTTTTTTGGAAGTCTATGATGGAGAAACGGTATTGGATATTGGTTGTAACCAAGGGGCTTTATTATATTACGCAAAAGAGAAGGCCGATATTATAGGAATTGGAGTAGATGTGTTTTCTGAAGTGTTAGAAAGTGCTAAGGAAAATGCTATCTACAATCGAGTAAACTTCCAATTTGTTTGTTCCAGAATTCAAGAATACAAAGCGGAATTGGTGGATGTTATTGTGTGTAATCCTCCATATTTTTCTGGCGATATTAAAAATAATAATCTTTATTTGGATACAGCCAGACGGGAAAAATATTTGCCTTTGAGAGATTTAATGGAAGCTGTTCATCGTCTTTTGAAAGGGAATGGTCGGTTTTATATCGTGCAAAAAGCGGAAAAGATAGGTAGTATGATAGAAGAAGCTCATGAACAGGGATTATCTTGTGTGCGCATGGGTTTAGCGTATGCTCATGTCCATTCCAAGGCTAAGACGGTTTTGATGGAATTCAAGTGGGGACAAAGAAAAGATTGTTTGGTAGAAAAAGCGATTTATTTAGATCAAAGATAGAAAGGAAAAGAAAGATGAATCAATATTGGATTTGGGGTTGTTTGATTGTGTTTATCGGTATCTTTTTCTATGCTTTGGTAGGGCTATGGAAATCTCGCTTTCAACTTTCAATTTCTTTTGTTCCGGAAGTAGCGAAAGGAGAGGTTTTAAAATCCTCTTCTTTAGATCGTTTGCAAAAAGAATTGTCGATTCGCTGGCCTTTACAAAAAGTTTATATGGACTATAAAAAAGGAATTTATGGCTGTCTTTGGACGTATCGACCAAGTCAATTTCAAAAAGAATCAATGGTGTTCATTATTCATCAAGAGAGCTTATTTCCTGTTTTTGAAAAATTAGATCAGTATTTCCAAGAGAATATACCGACCGCTAAAAAAATAATGGTTCTTTTGACAGAAGGAAATCCTGGTCAAGCCTTGCTGGAATTTGGTATTCAAAAGACCACTATTGTTCAAACTGAATTAGAATTTCCTTTCACGAAAGGAATTTCTTATCAGCAAGAGGGAGTTTGGGATGTTTATTTGGATCGAACCATTGACTTGGATGTTTTTCAATCTTATTTCTTGGATTGTCATTTGCAAGTGATTGAAGATGGGGTTCGCCTTTGTTTTCCTAGGTTTGAGGTGTATCAAAAAGGGAAAAGAATGTTGAAAAAATTGGTGGAACAAGAAGGGATTTTGACACTAACTGTATTGGAAAGAAATGGCTTTATAGAAAAAGAAAAAGGGATTGTTAGCTTGTTTCAATATAGCTTACCAAAGCAATCTGACTTTATCGGTATTGGCTATCGCCACAATGGAGATGGTTATGCGTATATGGATTTAATGAATGAATTATTAAAAAAAGGTAGTGTATAGCTGCCTTTTTAAAAAATCAGTAAAAATTGGAAATTATATATACATGTATATGTATTAAATATTTGTTATGTTACAATAGAAACCAGTTAAGGGAAATTTCCCTAAAAAGATTGGAGATAATGAAATGGGATTATTTGGTTTATTTGGTGGAAGTAAAAGTAAAGTGGAAGTAGACAATTCCAGAAATGATGGCAATAAAAAGCGGATGCGAGAATTATTTGATAGCCATGTAGAAGATGGATCAAGCTATCAGATTGTTTATGCGTATTCAGAAGATATACAAAGAGCTAGTTTGGTAGTTATTCGAACATTTTCATGTAAATTTAGAAGTTTTGTGATTGGGTATAGAGAAAGTGACTTGAGTTTGGTTTTTCTGGAAGTAAGTCCAGATTTAAGTCAAGCTGGTGAACCGTATACATACAAACCTCAAGATGTTAAGAGAGTGAATTTTATTAAGATGACGGGGGCGTATTATTTGCAGTATGGAAACTCGTTTAAAAAGGAGTTCTTTAATTTCTTTGTTCCTAAATATGTGGATGAAATATTGAATAACGATTGGTATGACGAAGAAACCTTTGCGTATGTGGATCAAAGAGATGAACATAGTAGTTGGGTTGAATTCTGGAATCATTTTTGTAGCGGAAGGTAGGATATCGTATGAGCAGCATGGTGCCGAATTATGTTGTATTAGTTGTATCGGCTGCTTTTCTGGCTTATACGTTGATCAATGTAATAGTCAGGAAAGCTAAACTACATAATCCGCTTGTTTATGGAATTTCCGTTGCGATAGCGGTTTTGTTAATAGGAATGTGTCTGTATGGTATTTTGTTCAATATTCCGTTAGGACAAGTACAAGCGATGATAGAATCAAAGTGGAAGTAGATTGTTACAACCATTGATGAGGCCGTCAGAGTAGAGAAAAGTAGACTAGGCTTATGTGAATCTAGAGTTGCATAAGCCTTTATTATTTTGGCTGATAGAAAGAATGTTGAGGTAGAAAGTGGTCATGAAAATATATCAATTTAGAGCAGGCACTCCAAAAGATGATCGAGTGATGGGACTAAGTTATCCTGCTGCCTTCATGGTTCCGGTAGCCATGATTTTAATCGTTTTTGAGTTTGTTTTTCCGCATAAGAATATAACAGGCATGGCAAGCTCTAATATTTATCTGGAGTTGATTATTTTGGTTCCTGCTTTTGTGATAGGGGCACCGGTCGCCATTTGGATTAAAAAGAAATGTGGTCATGATTTTAAAGTTCAACTTGAAAATAAACAAATAAGTGTGTGGATGGATGGTGAATTTCAATATAAAGATAATTTAGAGGATATTTCGATCCAAGAAAACTCGAAACAATTGAAATTGACCATTTATGGATCAAAAGAGAAAACAACTTTTATAGGAAGAGATATCAGCAATATCTTTGGATTTTGTCGAGAACGGGATTTATCAATATTGAAAGAACTGGCACAAGATCTACATGGATTGGTAAAATAAGACATATTTAATATTTTTGATGTTTTTCGTTTCGGATTGAATAGTGTTCTTAAAGATAATAGAGGAGATCGGATGAAATTGATCATTGAACAATTGTTAAAAAGTTTTGGAAATAAAAAAGTTTTAAAGAATATCAGTTTTACCTTTGAAGAAGGCAAAATTTACGGCTTACTGGGAAGAAATGGAGCCGGTAAAACAACTTTATTCAATTGTTTGAATCAGGATATGAAGGTGGATAGTGGAAAATTCTATTTGGAAATAGATGGGGTTTGTCAAGACTTGACGGCGGATCGCATGGGGTATGTTTTATCCACGCCAGCTGTCCCGGAATTTTTAACCGGTAGGGAGTTTTTAAAGTTTTTTATTGACATCAATGAAAAGTCAATGACCCATCTTAAAAGTATCGATGCGTATTTTGATGATATAGGCATTGAGATGGAAGATAGGGATAAATTGTTAAAGGACTACTCACACGGTATGAAAAATAAAATGCAAATGTTAATTAACATGATGACTGAACCGGATGTTTTATTACTGGATGAACCCTTGACTTCATTGGATGTTGTTGCAGCAGAAAGTATGAAACAATCGTTACGTTCTTTAAAGAAAAATCGAATCATTATCTTTTCAACGCATATTATGGATCTGGCCCTTGATCTTTGTGATGAAATCATATTACTTCATCATGGTCTATTGGAAGTGGTTGAGAAAATAAACTTAGATAGTCAAGAGTTCAAGGATAAAATCATTAGAGCATTGAGTGAGGAAGACCATGAATAAGACACTTAGGATTTCTTTTTCTTTGAAAAACACCTATCGTGTCAATGGTATTTTATTTTTTCTTAAGCAAATTCCTTTTTTGAAAAAAATACTTCCGGAAATGGTGTACCAAGTAAAAGGATTTAAAATTTTCGCGAATCTGTTATCTGTTTTATGGGAAATTGTTTCCACTTTTTTATGGAAATTCCTTTATTTTCTAATCATGGTTGGTGGTATGGGATTTCTTTATAATAAGGGATTACCTAAAAGTATGACTTTTTTACATATCTTGCTTTTTTTAACGATGATTGGCAGCTTGATGAATACACGTCTTTTTAATCCGACAAAGGATAAATACTATGCCATGATTCTTATGAGAATGGACGCAAAGGAATATACATTGGTTAATTATTTTTATGCTCTTTTAAAGATTGTAATTGGTTTTTTGCCTTTTACGATTTTCTTTGGGATAGGAAAAGGAATACCTTTATGGTTGTGTTTGCTTTTACCGTTTTGTATAGCGGGTATGAAACTTTCAGTGACGGCCTTGATTTTATCTGAATATGAGAAAAAAGGGTATGATTATAATGAAAATAAGTTCTTTAAAAACGCGATGATTGGCGCTACTTTGTTAGTGGCTTTTGCATATGGGCTACCGATGATGGGCGTCGCTTTGCCGGAGGTTATTTCTATCTGGCTGTTTTTGATTTGTCTTCCTTTAGGAATGATCGGTTTGATAAAAGTATTCACCTTTCAAGACTATCGTGCTGTTAATCAGGAATTATTATCAAAAATGGTCACACAAATGGATTCTAAAGCGATGGCAAAGTTGATTAAGAAGGAAAATGAGAAGAAAATATCGGCAGACACTTCCATTCATAGTCATCGTATAGGCTTTGAATATTTAAATGAATTGTTTATTAAAAGACACAAAAAGATACTTTGGAATTCCACTAAAAAGGTTTCGTATGGTTGTATCCTTTTCATCTTTGCTATTTTGATGGTTATTTTTCTTCGTCCTGATTTAAAACCAACTATGTATCGTGTTATTATGACGAATTTTTCTTCTTTGGTGCTTGTTATGTATTCTATCAATCGTGGTGCTCGTTTTACACAAGTGTTATTTATGAATTGTGATCATAGTTTATTGACGTATTCTTTTTATAAACAGCCCAAATTGGTGTTACGACTATTCCAGATTCGTTTACGGGAAATCATGAAAATCAATGCGGTTCCTGCTTTGATTATTGGAATTGGATTATCATTGATTCTTTATGTTATCAAGGGGAAAAGTGATTTCTTGAATGATGCTATAATGATCGTTTCAATTCTTTGTATAAGCTTATTTTTTTCCATTCATTATCTGACTATTTATTATTTACTCCAGCCATACAATGCTGAAACAGAATTAAAAAGCGGAATTTATCAACTGGTCATGTTACTAACTTACTTAGTGTCTTTCCATGTGAGAGTTTTCCGTCTATCATTTTTAATGTTTGGATTGATGACGATTGTATTTTGTGTCCTTTATAGTATGATGGCCAGTTTTTTGGTGTATCGTTTCGCTCCAAAGACATTTAAAATTAGAAAATAAAAAATAGCTGGCAAGTCTATGGATGTAAAAAGATTTAAGGTATAATGTAAACAACTAGAATTTTATTAATAAAATAAAAGGAGAACGAAAATGGGATTAATGGATTTAGCTAAGAAAGCGTTTTTGGGAGCGACGGATGAAGAAAATAGAAAAAACAAGGCAAGAATGAGAGAAATCTTTAATAATAGTGTTCCTAATGGCGATGAGTATAAGTTGATTTATTGTCACTCGGAAGATTTTACAGATGCTATTGTGGTGAAAATTACAAAACATAGTAATTTTATTGTGGGATATAAAGAGGGAGAAGTTGTGGTTATTCCAGTTGAACCAGATTTGAAAAATCATGGTGATGCGGTCATATTTAATCGAGATAATGGTAGTCATACAGAAGGTTATTTGGGGTATTGCAAAGTATTTAATGCGGAATATTCGTTTCATTTTGTACCGGTTACTTATGAGCCGGGTCTCAATAGAGGGGCTAAATATTCGGTTTCTGTTACACAATCTAATTCTGAAGTTGCAGAGTTCAGGAAATTTTTTAAAAAAGGTTTATAATCGTAAAATAGGGTAGACGGTAGAAAAATTAAATTTTTATCGTCTTTTTATGTCAAGCGTGTTGATTCTTAGCTTGAAACGATTTGATTAATTTGAGCGGGTATTCTAGAATTATAGTTGAGGGGATGTTATGAGACTTATCATTGAACAATTATCAAAAAGTTTTGAAAATAAGAAAGTTTTGAAAAATATAGATTTCACCTTTGAAGAAGGGAAAATTTATGGTTTACTTGGAAGGAATGGAATTGGCAAAACGACATTTTTTAATTGTTTGAATAGAGATGTAGAGACTGATAATGGAGATTTCTATATGGACATGGATGGAGTTCATCAAGAAGTCACAGCAGATCATATTGGATATGTGTTATCTACGCCTATTGTACCGGAGTTTTTGACGGGAAGAGAATTTTTAAATTTCTTTTTGAATACGAATAAAAATGCACCATCTAACCTTAAAAGCATTGATGATTATTTTGAGTATATGAGTATTGAACCGGAAGATAGAGATAGGCCGTTAGAATTTTACTCCCACGGTATGAAAAACAAAATGCAAATGTTGACGAATATTATTTCTCGATCAGAGATTTTGTTGTTGGATGAATCTTTTACTTCACTGGATGTTGTGATTGCTGAACGAATGAAACAATTACTTCAGTCTTTAAAACAAGGTCGAATCACGATTATCTCAACACATATCATGGATTTGGCTCTTGATCTTTGTGATGAGATTGTATTACTTCATCATGGCGAACTGGAAATGGTGGAAAAAGCAGGACTGAACAGTAAAGAATTTAAGGATAAAATTATTGCTGCGCTAAGTGACGATAAAGAATATTCATAAGGACGTGTCAAGCGTCTTTTTCTATACCCTGAATAAAAAGAGGAATGACTTTGGAAGTTGATTATTTTTATAACGGGGATGGAGAGTATTTGAGCTATTATAGGTGGTCAAAAATTCCGGTTAATGATGCAAGATTCCATCTTTGTAAAAGATGATTTTTGATTTGTGATAAAAACGTACTTATATATAAAAATCATAAGTATGATTCAATTTTCTGATGATCTTATTTGAATTGAATTTCTTGTTAGAGAATTTTGACCATGTTAATATGACAGGGAATAAATATCGACTAACATGAATAGGAAATTCAATGAGATATGGGATATTGAATGGCTTTATAGTGGTGATGAAAAGGGGAATGAATGTATGATTAAGACAAGGTTATTGCGCCTTTTAAAGGGGTCGGGAAAATATATTATCTATCAGATTATTTGGCAGTTGGTATCTTTGTTGGTACAAATTATGATTGCTTGGAATGTCACGAACTTAATTAGTCTGGTATGGCATCATACACTGACTAACGCCGATATGATCCAAGTGGCAATGAGCATTTTTTTGGGAGTGACAATCCGTTATATTTGTGATCTTTTGTATACTCGTGCTAGTTTCTATGCCAGCGTAGATGTTAAAAGGGTGTTACGAGGTCAAATCTATGAGAAATTATTGCGACTAGGGCCTTCGTATCGTGAACAGATTCGTACATCAGAAATTGTGCAAATGGTCGGAGAGGGTGTTGAACAATTGGAAACTTATTTTAGTCGATATCTTAGTCAATTCTTCTATGCCCTATTCGCTCCGGTTATTTTATTTATTGTGATATCTCAAATCAGTGTTAAGACGGCTTGGTATCTTTTGGTGGCAGTTTTTTTGATTCCGATAGTCATTATGCTGGTTATGATCATTGCTAAAAAATTGCTCAGTCACTACTTTGAAATTTATTATGGATTAGGTGATAGCTTTCTTGAAAAATTGCAAGGAATGACCACTTTGAAAATTTATCAGGCTGATCAAACTGCGGCTGATGATATGGATAAAGAGTCGGAGAAATTTCGTAAAATCACTATGAAAGTCTTGATGATGCAGTTAAACAGTACCTCTATGATGGATATTATTGCTTATGGAGGAGCAACGGTGGGTATGATTAGTGCTCTTGTTCTATTTTCTAAAGGAGAAATTTCGTTGACCGGTGTTTTAATGATTTTGTTTTTGGCGGCTGAATTTTTCTTGCCAATGCGTTTGCTAGGCAGTTTATTCCATATTGGAATGAATGGTATCAAAGCCAGCGATCGTATTTTTGCACTTTTGGATCTTCCGGAACAAACAAGAGGAACCAAAGAAATTACAGGTGACAAACTTCAAATTCAGATAAAAAATCTCTCTTTTTCATACGATGATAAGCGGGAAATATTGCATGGTATTGATATGGATATACAGCCAAAATCCTTTGTTTCGATTGTGGGGGTATCCGGATCCGGAAAATCAACTATAGCCGGTATTTTAATGGGTTTGAATCCAAAGTATCATGGCGTGATCAAAATCAATCAGGATGAACATGGTGATTTATCCAGTCAGTCCATTATGAGTCACATAACGATGGTTAGTCACAATAGCTGGCTTTTTGAAGGAACGGTCAAAGAGAATCTTTTAATGGGGAATGCTTTAGCAACGGACGAACAGATGGAAGATGCGTTAAAGAAAGTGAATCTGTTGGCTTTTGTCAGCTCTCAGGATGGTTTGAATACCCGAATAGAAACCAATGGTTCCAATTTTTCCGGTGGTCAGAAACAACGATTGGCATTGGCAAGAGCCTTGTTGCATAATACGCCGATGTACATCTTTGATGAAGCGACTTCAAATATAGATGCGTCGAGTGAAGAAATCATTATGCAAGTAATTCGAAATCTTTCAAAAGAAAAAACGGTGATTTTAATTTCACACAGATTAGCCAATGTAGTAGATAGCGATTGTATTTATTTATTACAAAATGGAACAATCGTGGAATCGGGAACACATCATGAATTGATGGAAACAAGAGGTGTTTATCAAAATTTATTCACCAAACAAATGAATCTCGAAAGATATTCACATGGAAAAGAGGCACTATGAATACAGATAGAAGAAGATCGGCTGTAGCCATTATGAGAAAGCTTATCATTTTGGTAAAACCACTAACGGGGGTGATGCTTTTAGGGATTCTATTAGGGGTTCTTGGTTTTTTATGCGCAATTTTTCTGACGATCGTTGGTGGTTATGGCATTCTTAAAGGGCTTGGCGTTGTTGAAGGAATGGCAGCATCTGGAAAGGTAACGTTTTGGTTTTTATCTTCTTGGCAATATTTGTTCACTCTTTTACTGGTGATGGCTGTAGCAAGAGGAATTCTTCATTATGGGGAACAATACTGTAATCACTATATCGCTTTTCGTGTATTGGCTATTATTCGTCATAAGGTGTTTTCGGTTCTTCGTAAACTTTGTCCTGCTAAACTGGAAGGAAAAGAAAAAGGAAATCTGATTACGATTATCACAAGCGATATTGAATTATTGGAAGTCTTTTTTGCGCATACTATTTCGCCAATAGCGATAGCGTTTCTCACTTCTATGATGATGATTCTTTTTATTGGTCAACAACATTGGTTGGCTGGCTTGCTGGCTTTATTTGCTTATGGAATAGTAGGGATTATATTGCCTATTTGGAATGAAAAACGCAGTTATGGTACGGGAATAAAATTTAGAAATGAAGTAGGAAAACTGAATGATTTTGTATTGAATAGTATGTATGGTTTAGATGAAATTCAACAATACAATCAAGGGACAATTCAACAAACGATCATGGATCAGAAATCGATACAATTGTCTGAAAATCAGAAAAAATTAAGCTCATTTGAAGGTTCACAAAAAGCGGTAACAAATCTGATTATCCAGATTTTTTCGTGGGGGATGTTTTTCATGATGCTTTGGTTGTACCAAACAGGAAACGTTGATTTTTCACAAGTCTTGATCGCTACACTAGCGATGATGTCTTCTTTTGGACCTACTATTGCTTTATCTTCATTATCCAATAACTTAAATCAAACGCTAGCTTGTGGAGAAAGAGTTCTTTCGTTATTGGAAGAAAAACCGGTTATTGAAGAAGTGAGTGGTAGAAAACCGATTGATTTTGAAGGTGCCGAGGTTGAAAAGGTTTATTTTTCCTATGAAAAGGATATGATTCTTCAAAATATTTCCATGCAGATTCCTAAGGGGAAAGTTTTGGGAATTCATGGGGTTAGTGGTTCTGGAAAATCGACACTTTTAAAATTACTGATGCGCTTTTGGGATGTCAACCAAGGGTCTATTTATATTTCTCATAAAAATATAAAAGAAATCAATACTGATGATTTACGACATTTTTCGAGTTATGTGACGCAAGATACGATGATGTTTCGTGATACGATAGCTGAAAATATCAAGATAGCTAAACAGAAAGCAACGATGGAAGAAGTGAAAAATGCGGCTAAAAAAGCGAGTATTCACGACTTTATCATGAGTCTTCCTGATGGTTATGAAACAAACGTGGCAGAGTTGGGAGATTCTCTTTCAGATGGCGAGAAACAGCGAATTGGCTTAGCAAGAGCTTTTTTACAAGATGGTGATCTGATTCTTTTGGATGAACCGACGAGTAATTTGGATATCTTAAATGAAGGTATTATTCTAAAATCTTTATCCGAAGCCAAGACGGGAAAAACCATTGTGCTTGTTTCTCATAGAAGTTCAACAATGTCATTGGCAGATGAACTGTATGAAATGAGGAATGGGAGGGTTTCTTAAGATGGAGAAAGAGTTTCAGCGATTTGGAGTTAAGAAAGGCGATGGAATGAACAAGTTAAGAGAAAAGACTTTAGTAACTATGAAAAACATGACCAGTGATTATCCGTTTAAAAACGATCTGCCTATGATATATTTGGAAGAAATAGTCAACATGCCTGAACATGGGATATTTATAGGCAAATCGGGTAAATGTTATTTTGGATATCATCTTTCAAATTTTAGAGAGTTAAAAGAAGAGGAAGTCTAGTGTTTCAGGTGAATAGTAGATGAGATGATGTCTATGATTATATTAAAAAAGGCTATTTCAATGAGAATTTTTCAAGGAAGTTGCCTTTTTTGATTGATGAAACTAGCTATTATTTTCGGCCATCGGTTTGGTTATTTAGGAATTTTTTTTAACGTATACAGCACCACTTCGGCAGGGGTTAAGAAACGGGCATCTTTCTTGATGGTTCCAACACCATTTGTGACATCCACATCAAATTTCCCTTTGATAGAAGATTTACCGCGGAAAATCTCTTTGGCCATAGCAGGTCTTGTTAAAGAACCAAATAAATAATAAACTTGACCTCCTAAACTATGACCAGCTAAATAATAGTCGGTTAAATCAGCCGGAACTTGTTTCGCTGAGTCTGGCGTGTGGGAAAAAGCTAGAACATAATGCATAGGAACTAGATTTTCATAGGCTTTTTTAGAGTCGACAGGGGTGGTGATCCCATTGGCTAAACCAACCAATTCAATAGAGTCTTCTTGATCTTTATGAATTGTGATGGATTGATTTTGAAGAATCTCAAAATTGCTTTTGTTTAAAATAGAGCGAGATGCTTTTAAGTGTTCTTCATTCATTTCATCTTGATCACCTAGAACAGCAAATTTCCCATATTTAGCTCGAATGGAAGAAAAAGCATTTTGGATCTCTTTATTTGATTGAGCGTTTATTTTTGCGATAGTACTATAGATGTCTCCGCCAAATAAAACAACATCTGGTTGTAAGGAATTAATTTTATCCACTAATGTATGAAGTCGTTTTTGATTCATGAATTCTCCATAATGGAGATCACTGAAATATAAAATTTTAAGATTGTCTAAAGATTTAGGAATTTGTGGAGAACTTAATGTTTCTTTTCTAAGTTCAAAGCGTTGGGGGCTGATCCAAAAGGAATGAATCACTCCAAGCAAAATAATCAATAACATTCCAACTATTCCGAAAAGCCATTTTTGTTGTTTATTCATGTATTTCATACTAACACAATTGTGATAAAACCTGTAGTAGTGCTACACTTAAACCATGAACTTACATGGAAAAACATTGTTAATACCGGATGACTTGATTCATACCAAAAAAGATCGTTCTTTTTTAGAAAAATTAAATCAAGAAAAAGTGGAATTCTTGCTACTGAGTCAAAAAAAATTCTATGCTGATTGGAAAAATCAGCTCCCTTTTCTACGGGAAGATCAGTTTTACTCCACCACTAAAGCGGCTTTACAATATATCTGTTCCAGTAAAAAAACAGCAAAGGTTTCTTATTTGGGATCAAATAAAATCAAACAAGAAATCTTGAATTATGGTGTAGAAATTGATTTTTCTAAACCGGATTATGTTTTAATTGGTCGTAAATCCGTTATTGATGAACATGAAATTGCAGCCGTATTATCAGAAGTAGAATTTGGTGCGAAATTGATTTGTTTGGATTCTCGAAGGGTTCAAAGCGTGGATGGAGAGGTTAGTTTTGGAGCGGATAGTTTAGCTCGGATGATTGCCTATGCGTGCTTGCAGAAATTTTATTCGTTTGGGATTGAATCGAAAGCGTTTCAAAAATGCGTTCTATCCTTTGTAAAGAAATCTCGTAAGGATGTGATCCGGCTATGCAACTCTATGGGAAAAGAGATCTTAATGTGTTCGCAATTAGGACTGACAAGTGTTTTTGTCAGTGAAGGAAAGGAAATTGATTTAACACAGGATCGAGAAAATAACTACCCGAATTATCTTGTGGATACGCTTGATGGAATCTTTAAATAGAGTGTATAATACAACTATCTATCACATTGAAGAAGAGTAGTAAATGAGACTGAAAGCATAGAGAGCTAAGGGATGGTGTAACTTAGTGTTTCAAAATCATTGAACTTGCTTTGGAGCGAAGCGTAACTCTTGCGATAAAAGAGAATAAAGGGCATGAAGAAATTCATGAACTAAGGTGGTACCGCGTGAAATACGTCCTTAGAGATAAGGGCTTTTTTTATTGATCAAGGAGGAAAAAATGCCATATAATCACAAAGAAATAGAAACCAAATGGCAACAGTATTGGGAACAAGAAGAAACTTTTAAAACGGATGCTTATGATTTTTCTAAACCTAAGTACTATGCCTTGGATATGTTTCCTTATCCAAGTGGACAAGGATTGCATGCTGGTCATCCGGAAGGCTATACTGCCACAGATATTATTTGCCGAAAACGTCGGATGCAAGGTTATAATGTACTTCATCCGATGGGCTATGATGCTTTTGGTTTACCAGCGGAGCAGTATGCCATTCAAACCGGGAATAATCCCGCTACTTTTACAGAAAAAAATATTGAAACTTTTCGAAAACAATTAAAGTCTTTTGGCTTTTCTTATGACTGGAGTCGTGAAATTAGTACAGCCGATCCTCATTTTTATCACTGGACTCAATGGATCTTCAAACAATTGTTTGAAGAAGGGTTGGCTAAGTGTGTGGATATGCCGGTAAACTGGTGTGAAGAATTGGGAACGGTTTTATCTAATGATGAAATCATTGATGGTAAAAGTGAACGGGGAGGCTATCCGGTTGTTCGTAAGAATATGAAACAATGGATCATTGATATTCCTTCTTATGCTGAAAAATTGTTGGATGGTTTGGATGAGTTGGATTGGCCAGAATCAACCAAGGAAATGCAGCGGAATTGGATTGGTAAGTCAGTGGGGGCGAGTGTTCAATTCCAAGTACAAGGTAGTGATCAACGGTTTATCGTTTTCACAACTCGTTGTGATACTTTATTTGGAGCTAGTTATTGTGTCCTATCTCCAGAACATGAATTGGTGAATGAAATCACCACAGAGATTCAAAAAGAAGCGGTAAAAGCTTATCAAAAAGAGGCTTCTTTGAAATCGGATTTGGAAAGAACAGAGTTAAACAAAGAAAAGACTGGTGTTTTTACAGGATCCTATGCCATTAATCCGGTTAATGGGAAAGCAATTCCTATTTGGATTTCAGATTATGTTTTAGCAAGTTATGGAACAGGAGCGGTGATGGCGGTACCGGCTCATGATGAACGAGATTATGCTTTTGCAAAAAAGTTTGGCTTAGATATTCTTCCTGTTTTAGAAGGTGGAAATATCGCAAAAGAAGCTTGGGTAGAAGATGGGATTCATATTCATTCCGATTGGTTGAATGGCTTAAATACAGAAGAAGCCATTGAAAAAATGTTGGTTTGGTTAGAGGAAAAAGGTTTGGGATCTAAAAAAGTCAATTATCGGATTCGAGAATGGATTTTTGCACGCCAGCGATATTGGGGAGAACCGATTCCGGTGATTCATTTGGAAGATGATCGCTATGTAGCGTTAAGTGATGACCAATTACCCCTGTTATTGCCGATTTTAGATGATTACAAACCAGGAAAAGGCGGCATGGCTCCACTAGCTAAAGCTGACGATTGGGTCAATGTCGAAATAAATGGAATAAAGGGACAGCGAGAAACTTCTACTATGCCTGGATCAGCTGGTAGTAGTTGGTATTATCTTCGTTACATTGATCCAAATAATTCAAAGTGCTTAGCGGATTTTGAACTTTTGAAACATTGGATGCCCGTTGATTTGTATATAGGAGGTCCAGAACATGCAGTAGGTCATCTTTTGTATGCTCGTATGTGGAATCGCTTCTTATATGATAAAGGGATTACACCAACTAAAGAACCATTCCAAAAATTGGTGCATCAGGGCATGATTTTAGGAACTAATGGAATCAAAATGGGAAAACGATTCCCTGAATTCATTGTGGATCCAAATGTTTTGATAGAAGAGTATGGTGCGGATACTGTACGTGTCTATGAAATGTTTATGGGACCATTAGAAGCTTCAAAACCATGGAGTGATCAAGGAATAGAGGGGACGTTCAAGTGGTTGAATCGGGTGTACCGATTGGTTGTTGAAAGTCATAAATTGACTTCTGAAAATGATGGTTCTTTAGATCGCGTTTATCATGCCACAGTTAAGAAGGTTTCAGAAGATATTGATAGTTTGAGTTTTAATACAGCTATTTCACAAATGATGATTTTTATCAATGAATGTTATAAAGCGGATCATGTGTATCAATTATATCTTGAAAACTTTGTGAAGATGTTTGCCTGCTTTGCCCCTCATTTAGGAGAAGAACTTTGGACAATTCTGACTGGTAAACAGGGAATCAGTTTTGAAAAATGGCCAAGTTATGATGAAAGCAAGATGGTGGAAGATACCGTGACCATTGTTGTTCAGGTCAACGGTAAATTAAGATCAAAGTTTGAAATGGCAAAAGATAGTGATCAACAAGTTTTAAAAGATAAGGCGATTGAATCCGTTCCTAACTATACGAATGGTAAACAAATCATGAAGGTTATTGTGGTAGCGAATAAATTAGTGAATATCGTTGTGAAGTAGAAAGAAGACAGTGAAAACTGTCTTTTTTTTTGGTAAAATAAGCGCATGGAAGAATTTTCAGTAACGATAAATCAATTTGATGGTCCTTTAGATTTGATGTTGCATTTGATTCATGAAAAAGAATTGGATTTGATGAATTTAGATGTAAACGAATTAGCTAGCCAATATATCGCCTACATTCATTCCATGCAGCGATTGCATTTAGAAATTGCAGGGGAATATCTAGCCCAATTGGCTTCTCTTATTGAGTATAAATCCAGACAACTTTTACCGAACTCAAAAGAAGAATTGGAAGATCATTATGAGCAAGACACAAGAGAGGCCTTAGTGCGTCGTCTGTTGGAATATCAACAATTTAAAGAGATTCGAGAGGAATTGGAAGTCTATTATGAACAAAGACAATTGAAATACACACGCCCTATGATTGAATATCAGCCAAGTGATATAGAAACAATGGAAGGATTTCAAGGAAATCCCTATGATTTATTAAAAGCAATGGCTCGTTTGTGGCGACGTAAACAATTAGAAAAACCGATTCCGGTTCGTTATACAGTGAAAGAAATATCCATGGAGGATCGGGTCTTGGAATTAAAGATTCGTTTTCACGAGTTACCGGATTGTTTCAAATTTGAGAACTTGATTGAGGATTGTGAAACAAAGCAGGAATTGATCGTTACTTTTTTAGCTATTTTGGACTTAGCTCGCCAACAAAAGTGTTTTATTCAATTGGATGAGAAGGATTTTATCTGGATACAGAAGGGAAATAACTAACATGGAAAATCAAGATCATTTATTAAGCTTAGTAGAAGGCCTTCTTTTCGCAGTGGGGGAAGAAGGGATTAGTGATGAACAGTTGGTGGATACATTATCTCTAAATGAGGAACAATTACATTCCTCCATCGACTTATTGAATCAAAGGTATGATCAAGAATCTTCCGGAGTTGAATTGAGCCATTATGGAGGCCGTTATCGTCTATTGTCCAAAGGGACGGTTGAACCTTATCTAAAGATTTTATTTCAAGAAGAGACCAGTTCTAAATTATCTGTCGCAGCTATGGAAACCTTGGCTATTATTGCTTATAAACAGCCGATTACTCGGGTGGAAATTGAAGAAATTCGAGGAGTTAGTGCGGATGTTATGCTTAGAAAGCTGCAATCAAGAGGATTGGTTGAAGAGCTAGGACGTTCAGAAGCTCCGGGCAGACCAATCTTATATGGGGTTAGTGAAGCGTTTCTAGATGCTTTTCAGTTGGAAAGCTTGCAAGAATTGCCGGCTTTACCGGAGTATCAATCTCATGAAAATGATGAACTTTTTGGAGCTGATCATGAAATTTAAGTTTGTATTGGGTCTTTTTTTATCTATTAGTTTAAGTGCTTGTTCAACAGGAAAAGGGATGTCTGTTTCTTCTTGTGAGCAATTGGCTTCTCGTTTATTGAATGACTTTAATCAGAAAGACCAGTTGGAAAGAGTAAAAGACCGTACGGTGAAAGGGTTATTTTTCCAAAATGAGCAGCCGTATAGTGAAGCGGTTATCTATCGATCTCGTAAAGAAGGATCGGCTAATCTGATTGCCATCATCCGCAGCAAAGAAAAGAAGAAAGTCAAACAAGATCTAAAAGATTACTTAGTGGAATTGAAACGACAGATGGTACATTCCTATCCAAGTGAAGTGTTTAAGATAAGTAATGCCATATTAGCTGAGTCAGACGAATATGTGGTGTTGGTGATTTATGATAATATTGAACTTGCAAATCAGAAAGTTAATAACTATTTAAGTCAATTAGATAAGGGGAAAAATGAGCGAAATAATAAATGATAAAGGTAAAAAACCGGAGGATTATGGTTTCCGTAAACGGGAAAAAGAAAATTTTGGTCTTCAACTTCATGATCAAGCTAAAGTTAAAAAAATCATTGGTATTTTAAGTGGAAAAGGTGGTGTTGGTAAATCGTTTGTGACAGCTATGTTAGCTTCCGGCATGCAGAAAAAAGGTTATCGAACCGCTGTATTGGATGGGGATATTACCGGTCCTAGCCAAGGTAGAATTTTTGGAATCACTTCTAAAGCGGAAGGACAAAAAGGTATGATGTTTCCGGCAGTGACGAAGACAGGTATCCAAATCATGAGTACCAATATGTTATTGGATATGGATGTGCAACCGGTGATTTGGCGAGGGCCGATGGTAGCGAATGTTTTGAAACAGTTTTATTCAGAAGTACTTTGGGAAGATGTGGATTATATGTTTGTGGATATGCCTCCAGGAACATCGGATGTTCCGTTGACATTATTTCAATCAGTACCTTTGGATGGCGTAATCATTGTGTCCAGTCCGCAAGACTTGGTTTCCATGGTGGTGGAAAAAGCGATCAATATGGCTCGTATGATGCATGTAAATGTATGGGGATTGGTGGAAAATATGTCTTATGTGCCATGCCCTAAGTGTCATGAAAAAATCTATATTTTTGGAAAATCACATGTTCATGAGACGGCGGTTAAATATCATGTGCCGGTTTTGGCTGAAATCCCGATGTATTCATCAATTCCGGAAGCTTGCGATCAAGGAAGAGTAGAGGATCTGACCATTCAGGAGTTGGAATCTTTGTTGAAATTGATAGAAAGTCTTTAAGGCTTTCTTTTTCTAAAAAATGAAAAGGAGAAAATTAAAATATGGCAACTATATTGATTGTAGACGATGAAGAAAAAATTCGTTTTCTGATTGATACTTATGCGAAACACGAAGGGTATTTAACGGTTTTAGCCAGTAATGGTTTGGAAGCTTTAGAAAAGTTGAAGATGCATTCCATTGATTTAGTGGTGATGGATGTGATGATGCCGGAATTGGATGGATTTTCAGCTTTAGAAAAGATGAAGGCTTTACAGCCAAATCTTCCTGTTATTTTATTAACTGCTTTAGGGCAAGAATACGATAAAGTGCATGGCTTTGAATTAGGGGTGGATGACTATGTTGAAAAGCCATTCAGTCCCAAGGTTTTATTACTTCGTATGCGAGCTATTTTACAAAGAGTGTATGGTCATCAATTAGAGGGCTATGAAAAAGAGGGTTTAAAAGTTGATTACCAAGCACATAAGGTCATGTTAAATAACTGTGTTCTTTCTTTATCTCCGAAAGAATATGATTTATTGGTGTATTTAATTAAGAATAAAGGGATTGCCTTAAGTCGGGAACAATTACTACGCCAAGTGTGGGGGATGGATTTCTTTGGTGATGACCGTACATTGGATACCCATATAAAATTATTAAGAAAAAATTTGCAGGATTTCGCAAAACATATTGTGACTATTCGTGGTGTTGGATATCGTTATGATGAAGAATAATAGTTTGAATGCCTTGATTCTTAGAATCTTGTTGTTTTTCACCGTGTCTTTATTATTGATTTTAGCTTTATTTCAATTTGTATTATTAAAGCCTATGTATGAACGTTATCGTTTAAATTCATTGGCGGATCAATCTAAAATGATCGGAAATGCCTACTTATCAGGAAATTTAGAAAAAACCATTCAAGATCTAGGAAAACAAGGTGAAACTTGTATTCGGGTAATCAGTTCCACCAGTGATCAAGTATATGGTTCAAGGGCTTGCTTATTATCTAGCTTGAGTAATTCACAAACCATGGCCCTTCAAAAGAATGCTTTATTAAATAATGGACATTATGCTGATCAACAGTTATTACAAGTCGGTGGTTCTTCGCAAACCTTTCAAGGTGTTATTGATGTACATGTGGTGAGCAATGGAAAAGATGTTGTGACAGCCATGGTTTATGATGTGATTACACCAATTACGGCAACCCGCCAAACGTTGATTACTCAGATTTGGATCATTGGTTTATTCTTGTTCTTGATGATTTTAGCGGTCACACTATGGATTCGTCAAAAAGTAGTAAAGCCTTTGATTGAAATGAATCAGGCGGCTAAGGAATTGGGGAGAGGTTTATATTCCGGTGAAAAGGTCAAACCAAATTACACAGAAGTGCAGGAATTGAATCAAACATTGACTCAGGCGGCTTTGGATGTTCAAAAGGCTGATCAAGCGAAAAGAGATTTATTGGCTAATGTTTCACATGATTTAAAGACACCGTTGACCATGATTTCAGGCTATGGAGAACTGATGCAAGATATTCCGGAGGAGAAAACAAACGAAAATCTTCAAATCATTGTAGATGAAGCGAATCATTTAAATCTATTTGTGAACGATCTATTAGATTTGTCTAAGTTAGAAGACCATCGGGTTTCAGCTCAGTTTGAACAGAAAGATCTAGTTAAAGAGTTAGCTCCTTTGATTCATCAATACGAGGCTTATGCAAAACAAGAAAATCGTCATTTTGAAGTTCGTTTGGTTGAAGAGTACCATTATCAAACGGACTATAAGCTTTTATTACAAGTCATTCAAAATTTCTTATCAAATGCTTTTCATTATACGGCAGACGGTGATTCTATTTATTTAGAAATGATTCAAAAGGATAAGACGTATCGTTTGCAAGTAAGGGATAGCGGAGTGGGAATTCCAAAAGAAGATCTGAAGGATATTTTTGAGCGGTATTATAAGGTGAAACAAGAACATCGTCGATATGCTTATGGATCGGGGATTGGATTATCTATCGCTAAACAAAATTTGGATTTACTAGAATTGCGATATGGTGTTGACTCTGAATTAGGGAAAGGCAGTACTTTTTGGATTGATTTATAGAATTTCTTAGCGTGGTTTTTGTATAATGAACGTAGAGAGAAAGTTTGGAGGTTTTAGACATGAATGCTCAAGAAAGATATCGGTTATGGTTGGAAAATGTTTCTGAAGAGGATGAACTTTATGCGGATTTAAAGTCTATTCAAGATAATGATTCAGAAATCGAAGAACGATTTTATCAAGAATTAACCTTTGGTACAGCCGGTCTCAGGGGAAAATTAGGAGCTGGGACAAATCGAATGAATCACTTTATGGTGGCTAAAGCAACGCAGGGAATTGCTGAATATATTCTGGAAGTGGCTGCGGATGAAAAGGATAAGGGTGTGGTGATTGCTCATGATCCTCGTCATAAGAGTGAAGAATTTTCAGAATTGACCGCTGCTATTTTAGCGGCCAACGGCATCAAAGCCTACGTTTTTGATGATTTAAGACCGACGCCTCAGTTGGCATATTCCGTTCGTCATTTAAACTGTGTAGCGGGCATCAATATTACAGCATCTCATAATCCAAAAGAATACAATGGCTACAAGGCTTATTGGAGTGATGGATGCCAAGTGTCTTCAACTGTAGCAGATGGCATGTTGGCTAAGATTCAAAGTGTGGATATTTTTAAAGATATTCCAGCTTATGATTTCAAAAAATCAGTGGAAGAGGGAAAAATCATCATTCTTGATAAGAAGGTGGATCGAGATTACTTGGATTTGGTAGAATCTTTGGCAATACATCAAGGAGATGATTTAGACTTATCTATTCCACTAATCTATACACCTTTAAATGGAGCCGGATCAATTCCTTTCCAAACGATGATGAAAGATCGTGGCTTCACAAATTGGATGATTGTTCCTGAACAGAAAGATCCGGATCCTGATTTCACAACGGTAGGTTATCCGAATCCGGAATCGCCTGCTGCTTTCAAAATGGCTGAAGAATTGGGGCGTATTCAAAATGCGGAATTATTAATGGCGACGGATCCGGATGGTGATCGTTTTGCGATTGAAATTCGGGACGGGGAAGGAAATTATGTGCCTTTAAATGGAAATCAAACAGGTTATATCCTGGTGAATTATATTTTAGAAGGACATAAGGATGCAGGTACTTTACCGAAAAAGGGAGCTATGGTGAAGTCTATCGTTACTTCAACGATGTCAACAGAAATAGCGAAAGCGTATGGAGTTGAAATGTTTGAGACTTTAACGGGATTTAAGAATATTTCCGGTAAAGTTCCTTACCTTCATAAGCATGGTTACACCTATTTATTTGGATATGAGGAATCCGTTGGTTATGCGGCTAGTGAGCAAATTCGAGATAAAGATGGTATTTCAGCCGGTATGTTGGTGGCTGAAGCGGCCGCTTATTATCGCAAGCAGGGAAAAACGCTTTGGGATGTATTACAAGGTTTGTATGAAACTTATGGTTTTTATGCAGAAGATGAACCGAATATCGTTTTGGATGGGAAGGCCGGAGCAGAAAGAATTCAAAGAATGATGGTTTGGATTCGGGCAAACCAGCCAAATAAAGTGGCTGGCTTTGAGGTGGAAAAGGTGATTGATTACATGCATGGTTATGAAGATATTCCAGCTCAAAATATGTTACGATTCTATTTGAAAAATGATTCTTGGTTTGCTATTCGTCCTAGTGGAACAGAACCTAAAATCAAGTTCTATTTCTATACAAAACAAGATTCTCGACAAAAAGCGTTGGAAGTGAACCGAGCTATTAAAGAAGATATTTTAGCTCAAATTCAAGCGGTTCAATAATTCGTTTAAGAAGTGAACTTAACTTCGTTTGCTTCTTTTTAGTTATATCAATCATGGTATTGAAGTATTTAGGAAAATGCGGTTTAATGATCTATATAAACAATAAAAATTTAGGAGAATGAGAATATGTTAAAAATTACAAATCTTCATAAAAGTTATGCCAACAAAGAAATTCTTCATGGTATTTCACTAGAAGTGGAAGATGGACATATTTTTGGCTTTATTGGCCATAATGGATCGGGTAAGAGTACTACCATTCGCTCTGTCGTGGGCATTTTGGAGTATGAATCAGGAATGATTGAAATTGATGGTTTGGATATTCAAAAATATCCAATTGAGGTGAAAGAAAGAACGGCTTTTTTACCGGACAATCCGGATTTATATGATAATATCTCCGCTTATCAATATTTAAATTTCATTGGAGATATGGTAGGCTTAGAACCAAATATTCGTTTAAAACGTATTGAAAGTTTAGCCAATGATCTTGAAATTTCCGAAGCTTTAGGAGATAAAATCAAGTCTTTATCTCATGGTATGAAACAGAAAGTTGCGATTATTTCAGCGTTCATGCGGGAACCTAAGTTGCTTGTTTTAGATGAACCGTTTGTCGGTTTGGATCCAAAAGCCACTTTCATATTAAAAAACAAGATGAAAGAATTAACGGCTAAAGGCTCTTCTGTTTTCTTTTCCTCTCATGTCTTAGAAACAGTTCAAAATTTATGTGATGACGTAGCTATCTTATCGGGTGGCCATATTGTTAAGATGGGAAGTACGAAGGAATTATTGGAATCAGGAGAATCCCTAGAAGAGTTATTCTTATCTTTGGAGAATGTCCATGAATAAATTTTTTCAATTACTCAAAGTTCAAATGATGAACTATTGGCTACAAGGAAATGCGAAGACGATTCGTTCTCAATTGTTAAGATCTGTCCCACTTGCTTTGTTTATATTAGGAATTGCTTCTTTTTATGCGGCTATGTTGTTTCAAGGGGCTAATGCCTTTGTGTATCCTTATTTAATTTTTTTGGCAGCTTCGATTGTCATGGCCATTTCATTCTTTACGACCTTATCGACAGCTCAAGCAACGTTTTTTGAATTTAAAGATTATGATCTGTTGATCAGTCTACCGGTTAATAAGAAATGGATTTCTTTTTCTAAGTTTTTATCGGCTATGGTCAACCAATGGATCATTTCTTGGGTGGTGTTGATTCCGGTTTTTGTAGTTTGTATTGTTCATTACTCCGGATCGTTTCAGTTTGCTGTCTTTTATCTTTTGGGGATGCTATTATTACCAGCTGTTCCTGTTTCTCTTGGTATTTTGATTGCCTTAGCATTCCGTTGGATAACAGCCGGAACACGTTTTGAAAATTTATTGAAGAATATCCTAAATGTGGCACTGGTTATTTTTATTATTGTCATCAATTTTAGTCAAAACTTCGGTATGAGCGGAAGAAGCAGCGGATCCATTTCCACGGTTCGAAAAATAGGTCCCGGGTTAGTTAATCAATGGTTTTTTACCCCAGCAAACTGGTTTGCTTTTGGAACTGTGTTAAAAGATTCGATGCAATTATTCTATTTGTTATTAGTGGCTGTTATTTCTTTGGGGATTGTAGTTACCGTTTACTTAAAACTATTTGATCGTATTCACCATCGTTCAGCCGTTACTTACCATGTAAAGAATTTTAAACTAACAAAAGC
Source organism: Bulleidia extructa W1219 (assembly GCF_000177375.1). Taxonomy (GTDB): domain Bacteria; phylum Bacillota_I; class Bacilli_A; order Erysipelotrichales; family Erysipelotrichaceae; genus Bulleidia; species Bulleidia extructa. Next base: position 50,452 of record NZ_ADFR01000016.1, on the reverse strand, counting down.
TAAGGGTGGTAGTCAAGTCATCATTTTAGTGAAGCGAGAATTTAAAACATTATTTTCTAACTTTGCTGCTTCTTTGAATATCTTCATGATGCCACTTATGGGAATTTTAGCCGGGGTAACGATTTGCTATTTTACACCACAATTTTTAGTGAATTTTCTGATTTCTGATGGGGAAACGATTTTATTACCCATAATTTATTTTTTAACCATCTTTTCCGGAATGCCTATTTATAGTTCTAGCGCTATCAATATTGAAGGAACTCGTTTCTGGATCATTCGAAGTCTGCCAATCTCGGAAAGAAAATTTTTAATGGTCAAACATTTTGTGGGTCTTTTCATGTCTATTATTGGACCAATGGTTTGTTTGATTCTTTGTTCAATTCATTTTAAGTTTGATGCTTCTTTGTTTTTTACCGGTTTTATCCTAGTGATTAGCCTTGTTGTGGCAATCAATAGTTTTGCATTATTGATGAATTTATTACTACCGAAGATGATCTATGATTCACCAGAATTAGCTATCAAGAAAGGAGGAATTGGATCCGTTCTTGGTGGTGTTGTACCTTATCTTGGTTCCATCATTTTATTTGTATCCTTTATGAAAAGTATGGAGGATTCCATTTCAAATAAGGTGACTTTAATGCTATGCTTGGCTGTGATCGTTGCTATAATGGCTTTGGTGTTGGAGGTTATCCTATGGGTATATGGTCCTAAGAAGATTCGTAAATTGGGATAGTACAGCTGATGGATCTATTCAAGCACTCTTGATGAGGGTGCTTTTCTATTTACATGAACAAACCATGATATTCTGAATCAAATATCTCTTTTTTCTTTCGGAAAATACTGCTAAACTTGAACCATGAGTATGTATGAAATCAATCAAGTGTTGGATATAGCGACTTCAGAGGGAATTTGGGTAGAAGAAAAGGACAATCATTGGTATTTTATGATTCAGGATGAAAAATGGTATCCGGAAGAAATAAAAGCGATTCGAAATCGAGTTTCTAAGATCCATTTTTTAGTAGAAAGAAAGGTTCCTTTATTTTTAGTGCAAATAGAAGATGTTTTGGAATGTTCCGATATTCCGGTCTATTTAAAAGATTTTAATTACGATAAAAAGAACCTTTTTTTCTATCATTTTGTGTTTATTGATGGTTTGAAAAGAGTGATAGCCATTCGTAGTGGATCGTTGGATTCCTCTTTCGCTTTGAAATTACCGGATTTTTCGATGAGTGAAAAAGAATTTGAGGAAAACTATCATCTTTTAACGAATGAAAAAGAACCTTATGAGTGGGAGGAAAAAGCTCTTTTTGAACAAATAGATGAGAAAGGAGAGGTGCTATGTGGCTTGTCATTTTAATCGTCGCTATTGACTTAATTTCTAAGCATTTCGCTTCTTTGATAACCCATTCAATTCCTTTAATTCCCGGTTTTCTTTATTTGAATTTTGTGAAAAACTTTGGGATGGCTTGGTCTTTTTTAAATGGACAAGTGGCTTTTTTGAGTTTGGTAGCAGGGGTAGCGATTGTTTTCATGGGGTATTACTTGATTCAAAAGAAACCGATCGGTGCTAGAAAAATAGCTGTTGAATTTATGTTGGCCGGAGCGATTGGTAATTTGCTGGATCGATTGTTTTTAGGCTATGTTCGTGATTTTGTGGACACTTTTATATTTGGCTATGATTTTCCTATTTTCAATATAGCGGATTGTGCCTTAACCATAGGAGTTATTTTATGGCTTTATGCAGAGTGGAAGGAGGAACAACGTGGAAAAAAGACGATTAGTCGTTGAGAAATCTGGTCTTCGCTTAGATAAGTATGTCAGTGATCATTGTGAGTTATCTCGTAGCTTCTTACAAGACTTAATTAAAGAACAGCAAGTTTTGGTCAATGGAAAAGCAGTGAAGAGTTCTTATAAAGTAAACTTGGAGGATATCATTGAATTTGCAGTTCCTGATTTAGAAGAAATTGAGGTCATTCCTCAAGACATTCCTTTAAATGTTTTGTATGAAGATGAAGATGTTATTGTCGTCAATAAAGAAAAGGGAATGGTTGTTCATCCCTCACTCGGTCATCAAGATGGCACTTTAGTTAATGCTTTATTATTTCATTGTCAAGATTTGAGTGGGATCAATGGTAAAATTCGCCCGGGAATCGTGCATCGTATCGACAAGGATACCAGTGGTTGTTTGGTGATTGCCAAAAATGATGTTGCCCACATTGCTCTATCGAAACAAATTGAAACCAAAGAGGCTTATCGTGAATATCGTTTGATCGTTCATGGGAATATTCAACATGAAGATGGCTTGATTGATGCACCTATCGGCCGTGATCCGAAGGATCGTCAACGAATGGCTGTTGTAGCGGAAAATTCCCGTCCAGCTAAAACACATTTCCATGTTTTAAAGCGATTTGGTCAATATACTTATTTATCATGTTTGTTGGAAACGGGAAGAACGCATCAGATTCGTGTGCATATGAAATATATTCAACATCCTGTTTTAGGAGATGAAAAATATGGTAGTGCTTGTTCATTTTATGAGACCAAAGGTCAAGTTCTTCATGCTCATACATTAAAATTTAAGCATCCGATAACAGGGAAGGAAATGGAATTTATTGCTCCTTTACCGACGTATTTCACAGATGTTTTAGATTATTTAGATAAACAAAGGAGATAAAAATGATTTTACCTTGGGATTCTTATTTTATGGGTTTAGCTCATTTATCAGCATTGCGTTCCAAAGATCCAAACACTCAAGTAGGAGCGGCCATTGTGGATGAAAATCATCGTGTGGTTTCAGTGGGTTACAATGGATTACCAAGAGGTTGTGAAGATAGCGACTATCCTTGGTCAAGAGAGGGAAATGTTTTAGAAACGAAATATCCCTATGTGGTGCATGCAGAATTAAATGCGATTTTAAATTCTAAATGGCCAGTGAAAGATTGTACGATTTATGTTTCTTTGTTTCCATGTAATGAATGCGCGAAGGCGATTATTCAATCGGGCATTCGACGAGTTGTTTATGAAAGCGATAAATACAATGGAACAGAAATGAATATTGCTTCTAAAAGAATGCTGGAATCTGCCGGAGTAGAGTTAATCAAACTACCCTATTCCATGTCTTTACAGGTAGAAATAAAAGAAGGAGAGTAATGGCTATTCTCCTTCTTTTAACTTATCGGTATTTTTAAAATGAATTTTCGCAACTTGTTCTAACGAATCATAACCAAATTGTTTGACAAATTCTTTTGCACAACGATCCACAAGTGCACCGGCTCCTTTTTGAAAATGGAAATTATATTTTTCTTCCATATAAGACCATTCTTCTAAAAAACGATTTCTGGCAAAGACAGAAGCTAAGGCAACACTAGCATAGCGGCTCTCGGCTTTGGTTTCAAATTGCAAACGATGAAAGATTTCCGGTTCATAAGCAAGATATGAAAAATAATTTTTCTCTGCTGTAAATTGATCAACCATGCAGATTTCCGGCAAATCCACGCGTTTGGAAAGAGCTAAGTAAGCTTGGTTATGTAGTAAAGCCTTAGTTGCGTTCATATTGTAACGACGGTGAAGATCATTGTACGCTTTAGGGCTTAGGGAAAAAATAACATGAGTGAATTGATTTTGTAGGCTTTTTGCGGCTTTTTGAATGTCTTTATCACTCATGGCTTTTGAGTCGGTGATTCCGTAACTTCTTAGTAAATCTAATTGATTTTCACAAACATAGCTTGCACAAACAACCACAGGACCAAAATAATCCCCTGTTCCAACCTCATCGCTTCCGGCTTGTGGATATAACTTGTAGGAAGGCTGATTTGGCCTTTCGATAAAAGCAGAGGCGTATACTTCGGCTTCGTTTCCTTGAAATAAACATTTACCGGATTGATAATAGGTGATAACACAATTTTCAAGTTTCAACTGCCAATGGGCATAAGGCGGTTTTTTGGTTTCTTTATCTTGAAAAGTATGGTATAAGCGATCGGCTTGTTCGGAATTTAACATCAGTGTGATTGAATTTTTCATGTTTGAATTATACCATTAAAATAGAGAAGGGGAGGTATTGCAATGATTATCAGTCAAGAATGGGTTCTATGGATCAACGTCATGGTTGTAATGATTCTATTGGGAAATATGTTTTTTGGATATAAAAATGGTTTCCTGGCAACGATTTACAGTCTCATTAGCTTTGTGGTTGTTTATGTGTTGGCTTACCTTTTATCACCCGGATTATCAAAGCTATTTCCAATTCATCCTTTCTTTCCAAAGGAAATCCAATTGTATCTGAGAATTTTAAAAATTGATATCTATATGGATCAAGTGTTATGGTTTGTCATAGCTTTACTTTTATTAAAAATTATTTCAGGAGTCGTTTATTATGTTTTCAAAAAGATACATGAAATTCCTGTATATCATGTTTTTTCATCGTTATTAGGACTGTTGTTTGGAATTGTAGAAGGTGTGGGAGTTTGTTTTGTTCTATTATTTGTGCTACAGTCGGGTTTATTTAAAAACGGAAAAGACATCAGTCGCCAAACGATTTTAAAACCAATTCAATCCACCAGTGAAATAGTGTATCGGGCTACGATGGAAAAGAAATGGTTTGATGACTTGAAGATTGATTGGAATACGTATCAAAAGAAGTTTAGAGAAATGAGGAAAAAATGAAGGGAAGTTACTGTAGTTTAGAATTACCGGAAATATTAAAAGAAGTATCCATGCAAACCAACTATCCTTCAAGTGCTCAAAGTATTCAAAATAGTGAACCTGATTTTTCACCTTTATCTTGGAAAAGAAATATCAGCTATTTGAAAGAGGCAATGCGATATATTCAAGAAAAGGGTCCACTTGTTTTCTTCTTTCGTAAAGAAATGGTTTCTACTTTTCAACAGGCTTCCAAGGGAAGCCTTCTTCATGGTTCGCAATTATATGATGTTATCCAATTTCTTGGTTTAGTGACTTCCATTTACTGTTATTTCCAAAAAGCGGAAACTAAATCAATAGAATTGAAAGATTTATATGAAAGTTTAGTCAAAGAAGAAGCTGTTGAAAAACAATTAAAGAATATGGTGGATTCGCAAGGAGAGGTGTTGGATTCTGCCAGTGTTGAGTTAAGAAATATTCGTTCTTCCATACGTCGAAATGAGCAGGCCATTGCCAGTACAGCACAAGAGTTTATAGCAAAGCACTCTGATAAGGTGGTTGATGGAGTCATTACTATGCGAGCGAATCGAACTTTAATTTTGGTTAAATCGGGATATAAAAATAGTTTTGGTGGCTATGTTTATGGGGATTCCTCTTCTGGCTTAGCTTCCTATGTGGAACCAGCTGTTTTGGTTTCTTTAAATAATCAACGGTTAGCTTTATACGAAGCCCAAGAAGAAGAGGTTGGCCGTATTTTAAGGATGGGCTCTGACTTAGTTCAAGGCATAGCGCATCAAGGCTTAGCCAATTGTTCTACTTTACAAATCTTAGATCAAATTTTCGCAAAAGCTGATTGGTCAATTCAACATGATGCTTGCGTACCTTGCTTGAATGAAAAACAAGAACTTTATTTAAAAAAAGTACGTCATCCTTTGATTGATTCAAAAAAAGTGGTGGCAAATACCTATACATTAAAAGAACCTCACCACATGATCCTGATAACGGGTCCAAATACAGGTGGTAAAACGGTTTCGTTAAAAGTGATTGGCTTATCGATTTTATTATCCGTTTGTGGAATTGGTGTTTTAGCGGAAAAGGCAATCCTTCCTATGGTCGATGAAGTGTATGTGGATATTGGAGATGACCAATCAGTTATTTCATCGCTTTCATCGTTTTCATCTCATATGTCAAAACAAGCCTATATCGTTGAACATGTTCAAAAAAATTCTCTTGTTCTATTGGATGAAATCGGAAATGGAACTGATCCAAAAGAAGGAGAAGCCATTGCGATTGCTATTTTGAATCATTTAAGACAAGTGGGATGTATGACTTTTGCGACAACTCACTATGATCGTTTAAAATCCTATGGAAAAAGACATCCGGATATTTTAGTAGCTTCTGTTCTTTTTGATATGGAAACATTATTACCGACCTATCAATATCGTCAAGGATTAACCGGCACCAGCAATGCCTTTGCGGTAGCACAGCGCTATGGTCTTCCGAAATCCATTGTTCATTATGCAAAATCTTTGAAAGAACAAGCCAAGAGTGAAGGAGATCGTTTGATGGAAACGTTGGATCAACAAAGGATCTCTTTAGAAAAAGAAAAAGAAAAATTGGAAGCAGAAAAAGAACTTTTCCTTTCTCGTTATAAAGAACTTCATCTTAAGGAAAATGCTTTACAAGCAGAAAAGAGGCGCTTTGAAGAAGAAAAAGATAAGGTGCTTCATCAGGTTGCACATCAATATGAAGAAAAAGCCAGGAAAATTCTTCATCAATTAAAAGAAAAAGATTTGAAGTATCACGAAGCCTTGTCCATTAAGAAGAAGATGGACATACCAATCCACCATGAACTATTTGAAGATATTTCAAAGCGACCTTTTGAAGTGGGAGATGCCGTGGAACTGTTATCTTCCAAACAAGTTGGACAGATCATGAAGATAGAAAAGAAGCGGATTACGGTTGAGTTAAATGGTCGTGAATATCAAGTCAAAGAGAATCAATTGCGTCATTCTTTAAAACAAATTCCTAAAAAGAGTCAAGAGAGAGTCTTTGTTCAAACGGCACATTTATTTCAAACGGCAATCCCCAGTGAAGTGAATCTTATTGGTCTAACGGTGGAGGAGGGGTTACATCGTTTGGATGATTTCTTAGATAGGGTAAAAATGGGACACCTTCATCAAGTTCGGGTGATTCATGGGGATGGCTCAGGAAAGTTGCGGCAAGCGGTTCATCAGCATTTATCTAAAATGAAGATGGTGGATTCTTTTCGGTTGGCAATGCCTAATGAAGGCGGTAGTGGAGCAACGGTGGTGATTCTTAAATGAATCGGGAATATATTGAAGCTAAATTAGCTGAACTTCCTCACGAACCGGGATCTTATCAAATGAAAAATAAGTATGGCGAAATCATTTATGTGGGTAAGGCAAAAGATTTGCACAATCGGGTGAATCAGTATTTTGTGGGAACTCATGATTTTAAAACAACGAAATTAGTTTCTAATATTGATGATTTTGACTTTATTGTAACGGCCAGTGAAAAAGAAGCGTTGATTTTGGAAATTAATTTAATCAAGAAATATCGTCCGAAATATAATATACAATTCATTGATGATTCCAGTTATCCTTATATTAAATTGACAAAAGAAAAATACCCTCGTTTATTAATAGCTCGTGATACGAAAAAAGATAAAAAAGCTCGTTATTTTGGACCTTTTCCAGATGTGACGGCAGCTAAAAATACGTGTAAAATTCTGCAAAGTTTATATCCTTTTAGACGGTGTACGACGATGCCTAAAAAACTATGTTTGTATTATCATTTAGGACAATGTTTGGGACCATGTGAATTTGAAATTAATCCTAAGGTTTATGACGATATGTGTGAAGGAGTACAACGATTTTTAAAAGGGGATAGTAAAGAGGTAGAAGAAAATTTATATACAAAAATGATGGTGGCAGCTGAAAATAGATTGTATGAGCAGGCACAAGAATACAAAGTCATGTTAGAATCTATTCACGCCATTGTTCGTCATCAACAAAACATCGAAAAAGACAATCGAGGAGATCGAGACGCCTTTGCGTATGTAGTGGATCGAGGGTATATTGCGATTGCCGGATTTTTGGTTCGCCAAGGAATTATTTTAAATAAAGAATTTCGTTTAAGACCTTTATATGGTGATGCTCAAGAAGCTTTTGAATCCTTTTTGATTCAATATTACCAAGATCATCCCGCTGCTCGAGAATTGGTTTTAAGCAAAGAAATGGATATTCAAGCTTTAAAAGAAGTATTGGATATTCCGATATTTCAACCCCAAAGAGGTTATAAGGTTCGCTTGATAGACATGTGTCTTCATAATGCTCAACAACAACTGGATCTTAAGTTCAAGTCTGTGAATCGGCAAGAATCGATGCGTCAAGAAGCTGTCAAGGATTTGTCAAAATTAGCCGGTAAAGACATGAATCGAATTGAATTATTTGATAACTCTCATACATCTGGCTCTTTCACGGTTGCTTCTTGTGTGGTTTATGAAGATGGCCAAGAGGATCGTAAATCGTATCGAAAATTTAAATTACATACGCAAAATTCCGATGTGGATTCCATGAAAGAAGTCTTATATCGCCGTTATTTTCGTTTATTAAAAGAAGGAAGCCGATTTCCGGATGGTATTTTAGTGGATGGTGGTTGGCTTCAAATTGAAGCTGCTAAAGAAATCTTAGGACAGTTGGGCTTATTGGATAGAATCGTAGTCATGGGACTGGTGAAAGACGCTCATCATAACACAAGAGCTTTGATGGATGGTGAAGGAAGAGAATTAGAAGTGTCGAAAGATTCTGCCTTATTCTTTCTTTTGACTCGTATGCAGGATGAAGTGCATCGGGTAGCGATTTCATACCACCGTCAACTTCGCTCAAAGGCTCAAACGAAATCTGTTTTAGATGAAATTGCAGGAATTGGTTTAAAACGCAAGAAATTATTATGGAAAGCTTTTGGGAATTTCAGCCATTTAAAAAATGCCAGTGAAGAAGAAATTGCCAGGATTATTCCTGCTGAACCGGCACATCTTTTATACAAAAGCTTACATAAAAAAGAGGATGAGTGATGAGGCGGCCCCCTGAAAGTCTAATGATTGGAGGTTGATACATGATTCATCCTTTTATAGTTTAAAAAAACTAGTGAGTCGTCCTTTGTGATGATTTTCTTTTTTATAACACTGATAGGCTTTTAAACCATGCAAGTCATCTTCTTTCTTATATCGAGTTCGAATGGCTAATAGAAGAGGGAGTCCTATTTTAAAGAAGGTTTTCTTTTTTCTGATTGTTCTTTTTTCTTTTTTTCTCGTTCTTCTTGAAAGGTTTGAAGTCTATTTTGAAGCATTTGAAGATGATCAAATGTGGGTTGGAGTTTCATAACACTTTTCACAAATTGAATCAAACGAGAAAAAAGCTGGGCGAATAGAAACAATAATGTTATTAGAACGACACTATAGGCGATGAATAAAATTGTTTTTTCCATGAAGAAGCCTCCTTCTGTTAAATTTATAGTATCATTAATGAAAAGGAATTGGTACTTATGCAAGAAGTCATTGTAGTAAGCGACAATCATGGTGAAGTCCAACATTGTCTTTCGGTTCAAAACATGTATCCTGATGCTATTTACATCCATTGTGGAGATACTCAGCTAAAATTAGAGGAAACACCCGGATTTATTCAGGTCAAAGGAAATAACGATTGGCTTTTAGACCTTCCGAAACAAAGGATTGTGGAAATTGAGGGTGTTAAGGTAATGATATGCCATGGAGATCAGAAAGCTTTTCCGCTAGAGAAAACTTTACCTGAAGAAGCTGGACGTTTAGGTTGTACATTAGTCTGTTATGGACATACTCATATTCCTTTGATTCATATTCATAAGGGAGTGAATTGTGTCAATCCAGGAAGTAGTAGACCACATGGAAATCGAGATATGTCACCAGCAAGTTATGCTTATCTTGTTTTAGATCAAGGTAAAGTCATTCGAAAAGAGATTCGTCGCTTTAAGTAAACTTTTTGAAAATAGTCGTTAAATAAAAACTTAACATGTGTTGTGGGGAAAAAAGATGATAAACAGTAAGTCAAAGCGAATCGGTATAGTGCTTGTCGGAGTATTGATAGTCATTTTAGTGTTTGTCGGTATCGGTGAAAATAAAATGCAGAGTGTTAAGAGTGTGAAAAAATACATTATAAAATCGAACAAAATCCAGTCCGTCCAAATTTTAGATAAGACGGGAAATATCATTCAAGAGATTGACAATGAAGCAAGGATAAAGCGGTTAACAGATATTTTAAATCGTGCTGTACATGATGATGATATGAATGATGGACGAATGGTTAAAATGAAAGTTGCAGAGCGTACCATAAAGATTATATTCCGTGATGAAAGCAAGTTATATGTTCAACTTTGGGATAATCTTATGCGTATCAATCAGATTTGGTATCGACTGGACACAAAACAACTTGAAGAGACATTGCGATGAATTATCGGAAGAGTAAAATGTACTGGTAAGTCACAGATTCGATGGGGTAAATCCTATAGAATGAAGAGCAAAATCAAAAAAGAAAATAGATACAGTAGATTGGAACAAACAAGACAAAGCAAAACAATGGCGAAAAGCAAGGGCAAATATCTTCATACTGGGATTAAATTTAAATTTAACGGGGTTAAAAATAGTTGTTGAAAAAAATCTTTTCTTCTAGTATAATAACTACGCTGTCCTCGTAGCTCAGCTGGAATAGAGCTCACGCCTTCTAAGCGTGCGGTCAAGAGTTCGAATCTCTTCGAGGACGTATATCAACCGTCGATGGACTTCGACGGTTTCTTTTTTGGAGGAAAGATGAGTTATTATGATGAAATTTTAGATCAGATTCAACGAGCAATGTCAGAAGAAAACTACGAAGAAGCTCAATTTTTATTAAAAAAAGAGTTAAGCATGCCTTATATCCCTGAAGGTTTTGAACAAAAGTTGATGGTATTGAAAAAAGAAGTAGAAGGGTACCTTCGTCGGGAAAAAGGGGAAGTTAGTTTGGATTGTTTACTGACGATGCTGCAAAAAAAAGCTGATTTTCAAATACAAGCAGTCAGTCAATTATTAAGACGAAATCTTCGTGACGTCGTACCGGAATTGCAAGATTATTTAGAGAAGGAACCCAATGTAGAGGCTGCTTCACTTTTGATAGAAGGATTGGCAGAGCAAGGAATTCGTGAGGAATTTCATTATCGAAAGGATGGCGTAGAATATGTTTTTTGGCCTGAGGAGATTATTCCGGTTTCTTCTAGTGACGGATTTTTAGAAGCAAAACGCTATTTAAAAGTTTGGTTAGAGAATAACCATCCTGATTTTTTAGAACTTTGTATGCACCAATTGATTCATGATTGTTATGTGTTTTTACCATTGCATTACGATGCACCAGAAGGGAGATTTTTAGCGTTATCTATATTAGAAAAAATCTCCTCCTATATGGATGATGGCAATCTTTATCAGGAAATTATTTCTAAAGAAGAAAAAAAGAGTCGAATGTCTTGACAGATGCTTCGGTTTTTAATAATCTATTAGCAGATTTCATGTAAGAGTGCTAAATCTACTCAAGAGTGTAAAAATTTGTTATACTAAACTAGCAAAAATGAAATAAGGAGAAATTATGGCAAACTGGACATTAAAAGAAAAATCCACCGGAGATTTGAGCGTTGTTATCGAAGGGGAAACTTGGAAAAAGGCTGTTAAGAAAGCTTTTAATAAGTTAGTGAGTAATATTACTTTACCTGGCTTTCGTAAGGGGCAAGCTCCAAAGGCAATGCTGGAAAAGAGAATTTCAGAAAATGAACGTTATTTAGAAGCTGTTCAAGATAATGCGAATACATGGCTGAGAGAAGCTTTAGAAGAAACTCAATTAACCCCGATCAGTCAACCAAAGTTAGATATTAAAACAATCGAAGCTGATAAAGCTGAAGTGGTGTATACGTTTGCTGTTCAACCGGAAGCGAATGTAAAAGAATATAAAGGCTTAGAATATCCTTTAGAAGAAGTGAGCGTCTCTGAAAAGGAAATCAAATCCGAATTGGATCGTATGCGTGAGCAATACGCTGAGATGGAAATCAAGAAGGGCAAAGCTGTTAAAGGTAATACTGTTAATATTGATTACGAAGGATTTAAGGATGGAATTCCTTTTGAAGGTGGTAAAGCAGATGGCTATGATTTAGTCCTAGGATCCGGTTCTTTTATCCCGGGTTTTGAGGAACAGTTAATTGGTACTAAAGCTGGTGAGGAAAAAGAGATAGAATTAAGTTTTCCAAAAGATTACCATGCGGTCGATTTGGCAGGTGCTCCTGTTACCTTTAAGGTGAAAGTTAATGAAGTAAAGGTGAAGAAGCTACCAGAAGTGAATGATGATTTTGCACAAGACATTAATGCTCCTGGAGTGGAAAATGTGGAACAATTGAATAAGATGATCGAAGATCGTTTGTTAAATTCGAAAAAGAAAACGGCGAATGAAACGGCGGAAAGTGCCTTGATGGATGCTTTAGTGGCCAATACAGAGGTACAATTACCAGACGTTATGGTAGAAGAAGAAGTTCAAAATCAAGTGAACCAATTGGCTCAACAAATCCAACAGTATGGTATGTCTTTAGATGCTTACTTAAAGATGATAGGTCAAACGCAAGAAACCTTGAAGAAAGGCTACCATGATAATGCTGTTAAAACGGTGACTTTGCGTTTAGCACTAGAAGCTGTTGCGAAAGCTGAAAATCTGACGGCGAATGAGGAAGAAATCGAAAAAGAATATTCAGACATTGCTAGCCAATACAACATGGAGATAGATCGAGTAAAATCGATGATTTCGAAGAATATGTTAAGCAAAGATGTTGTGAATAAGAAAGCTTACGATTTTGTGAAAGATAACGCTAAAAAAGTTGCTCCTAAGGTAAAGAAGACAAGCTCCAAACCGAAAACAACTAAGAAAAGCGAAGAAAAGAAATGAAGAATAAGGTGCAACTGAGCGCCTTATTTTTCTAAGAATAAGGAGGTTTTATGAAAAAATCTTTGATTCAAGTCCCGGCGGTATTTACCCGTGGCATCGTTTTGTTCCCTCATAATAAAGTTGATATTGAAGTGGGTCGCGAGGCATCTATAAAAGCTGTGGAAATAGCTAGTGAAAAATACGATGGATTGGTTTTTCTGGTTTGTCAAAAAGATATGATGGTGGATCATCCAAGTGTAGAAGAAGTGTACACGATGGGAACTTTAGCTAAGATAACGTCCATTCGTCATAAAGAAAATTTTTTGAGAGTTAGTTTTTCCGGTTTAGATAGAGCTTCTTTTACAAAAATAGAAATGGTTGATGGTTATCAAATGGCTACGATACATATGCAACCTTTATCGGCTAGTGGGGACGATGAAGAAGAGATCCTTGTGCATAAACTGATGGATACCATTGGAAAGCTACCTCAATTAAGTGACTTATTTCCTGTTTCCGCTATTGAACAGGTGAATTCTGGAATTGCGGCAGATGAATTCACGGATTTATGTGGGCAGTTCTTCTTATTTAATTCGGAAAGTCGCCAGCATTTATTAGAATTAAGTCATATCAATGATCGTTTATACTACTTATTAGAAGAAGTCAATAAAGCTTTAGAATATGGAGAAGTGGAACAGATGGTCAATGAAAAGGTGAAAAGTCGCATTGATGAAAATCAACGGGAATTCTACCTTCGTGAAAAATTAAAGGCCATTCGTGAAGAATTAGGAGATATCCCCAATTCAGAAGATGACTCGGATAATTTTAGAGATATGATTGATAAACATCCTTATCCCGCCTCGGTTAAGAAGAAGGCTTTGGAAGAGTTACGTCGTTATGAAATGATGCCGGCAGGAAGTGGGGAAACGTCTGTTTCACGAAATTACATTGAATGGCTTTTAAATGTTCCTTGGTGGCAAGAGACCACTGATTTGGAAGATTTGAAAGTTGTGCGTCATTCCTTGGACGAACGTCATTATGGCTTGGAAAAGGTCAAAGATCGAGTGATGGAGTATTTGGCCGTTAAGAAAATGACCAATTCCTTAAAAGCACCGATTCTTTGTTTGGTTGGTCCTCCTGGAGTTGGAAAGACTTCTTTAGCTAAGAGTATTGCAGATGCCATGCATCGTAAATTTGTGAAAATGTCTGTAGGCGGTGTGAAAGATGAAGCCGAGATTCGTGGTCATCGCCGTACGTATTTAGGGGCTTTACCTGGCCGTATCATTCAAGGTATGCGTAAAGCGGAAGTGATCAATCCATTATTTTTAATTGATGAAATTGATAAATTGGGAGCTGATTATAAAGGGGATCCAAGTGATGCTTTATTGGAAGTTTTAGACCCTGAACAAAATGCTCAATTCTCCGATCATTATTTGGAAGAAGCTTATGATTTATCGAAAGTTATGTTTATTGCGACAGCTAACTATTTAGAAAACATACCGGCTCCATTAAGAGATCGTTTGGAAATTATTGAATTACCTTCTTATACAGAGGTGGATAAAGTTGAGATTGCTTGTCAACATTTAATTCCTTTGCAAATAAAAACAAATGGTCTAAAATCTTCTCAATTTAAATTGAAGAAACAAGAGATTCTGTATTTGATTCGTCATTACACTAGGGAAGCGGGAGTACGTCAATTAGAACGTTTGATCGGTAGTCTATGTCGTAAAACGGTTTTAGAAATCTTGAATGAAGATAAAAAATCCTTAACGATGACAAAAACGAAAATTGAAACTTGGTTGGGTAAACCGCTATTTGATTACGGCTCTAAAGAAAAAAAGAATGAGGTTGGAGTTGTGACGGGACTGGCTTATACTCAATTTGGCGGAGATGTCTTACAAATCGAAGTGAATTTCTTTGTTGGTAAGGGTGGTCTTGTTATCACAGGTCAATTAGGGGACGTTATGAAGGAATCAGCACATATTGCTTTAGATTATGTCAAAGCCCATGCTAACGATTTCAAAATTGATCCAAAGTTTTTTGAACAACATGATATTCATATTCATGTGCCAGAAGGGGCTGTGCCGAAAGATGGCCCAAGTGCTGGAGTGACATTAACAACAGCGTTAGTTTCCGCTATTACCAATCGACCGGTTCGTAAAGATATCGCTATGACGGGAGAAGTGACCCTACGTGGTCATGTCTTACCAATTGGCGGTTTAAGAGAAAAATCTTTAGCGGCTCATCGTGTGGGCATTCATACCATCTTGATTCCGGAAAAAAATGTACGCGATTTAGAAGAAGTTCCTGAATTGGTGAAAAAAGAGATTACATTTATTCCTGTGAAACGGGTGAATGATGTCTTGAAAGAAACGTTGGTGTAACATGCAATATTACGAAGCCAAATGGATGGCAACGGCAGCTAGACCGGATCAATGGCCAAGACATCATTTACCGGAAATTGTATTTGTAGGAAGGTCAAACGCCGGTAAAAGTTCTTTAATCAATGCTTTGGTAAACCGAAATCAATTGGCTTATACTGGTAAAACACCCGGAAAAACCCGCTTATTAAATTTCTTTGTTGTGAATGCGCAATTCGTTTTCACAGATGCACCGGGTTATGGTTATGCGGTTGGGAATCGTGATTCTTTGATTGAATTTGGAAACTTGATGGAACCTTATTTTGAAAAACGATCTAATTTGAAGGCTATGGTATTGGTGCTGGATTGTCGTCGCACGCCAAGTCGTGAGGATATAGCGATGGTGGATTATGCAAAAGCAAATCATTTAGCTATCCTGGTGGTTTGTACAAAAAAAGATAAACTATCTTATGGAAAATTAAAGAATCAACAATTTATGATTGCCAAAGAGTTGAAATTAAACGCTTCTTCTTTTTTGGCGGTGGATTCTGTTAAGAAACAAGGTATAGATGAAGTCTGGCATAAAATTCACGAAACATTATCTCTGAAATAGGCATAAAGTTGCCTATTTTTTTATGGTAAAATAATAAATGAGGTGATTGTTATGAAATGGGTGATCGTAGCCGGAGGAACGGCTGGTCATATTAACCCTGCTTTAGCTTTGGCGAAAGTGGCTAAAAAGAATAATCCTGATTTAGAGATTATCTTTATAGGAAGTAAAGATCGTTTGGAATCAAGGATGATTCCTGAAGCCGGTTTTCCTTTTATATCCTTACCTATTTCAAGTCCTTCCGGGAATATTGTTCATAAAGTAAAAGGCTTGGTTTCTGTTTTATCGGCTATTCCAACTTGTAAAAAAATTTTAAAGAAAGAAAAACCGGATATTTGTTTGGGCTTTGGTAACTATATTTCTGTACCGGTTTTAAAAGCAGCTCATCAACTGGGTATTCCAACTTTTATTCATGAACAAAATTCTTTTCCTGGTAAAGCGAATTTATTTTTGGCAAAACAAGCAAGAGCGATTGCGACTTGTTTTGATCAAAATCAATTTCCTAAGAAAAAAACACGCTTGGTGGGGAATCCTCAAGCCAGTCTATTAAAGGATTTTAAGGTGGATAAAAAGAAAGCTTATGAGGCATTTAACTTACAAGAAGACTTGCCTTTAGTGACCATTATGCTTGGCAGTTTGGGTTCTGCTTCCGTTTCCAAAATGATTGATGAAGCAATTGATTCTTTTCATGATAGCTATCAAGTTTTGATTAGCACTGGTCAATCCAATCAGTATCAATACAAACATTCAAGTACAGAAAGAGTTAAAATTGTCCCTTACTTCGATGGTAAGACTTACTTATCTTTATCTCGTTTAGCCATTACTAGAGCTGGTGCAACGACTCTTTCAGAATTGGAGGCTTTAGCGGTTCCCAGTATATTGATACCAAGTCCTTATGTGCCTAATAATCACCAAGAGATCAATGCGATGAGTTTGGTCAATAAGAAGGCGGCTATTTTATTAAAAGAACCAACGTTGACTTCCAAGATACTGGCCAAACAAATCAACCAATGCATGGAAGATCCAGCGGTTTATAAAAGTTTGAAAGAAAAAGCTTTATTGGGAAAAGAAAAAGATCCGGCAAGAGAAATGATTGCTTGGATCGAGGAGATAATACAAAATGAACATTAAAGAAGATCTAGAAACATACGCAAAAGTGGAAGAGGGGAAAAGTTTTTCAGACTTGACCACTCTCCATATCGGCGGTTTAGTTCGATATGTGGTCTATCCGGATAATTTAATTGCTTTGGATGGTATTATTCGTATTCTGAAAAAGAACCAAATACCCTATAAGATGGTTGGAAAAGGGTCTAATTTATTGGCTTCGGATGAGAAATTTGATGGGGCTGTGATTCGATTTGATCGCCATTTTAATGACTATTATATTGAAGGAAATGAAGTGATTGCTTTAGCGGGTTGTTCAACGATCGCATTGAGTAATGCTTGCATGAAAGCAGGATTAAGCGGTTTGGAATTTTCAGGAGGAATCCCGGGGACGGTAGGCGGAAATGTTTTTATGAATGCTGGAGCCTATAAAGAAAATATGGCCGATATTTTAAAGGAAGTGTTAGTCTATTTGGATGGTGAATTTAGATGGTTATCTAAGGAAAAGTGTGATTTTTCCTACCGTCATTCTATTTTTAAAGAACATCGAGATTGGATTATCTTAGCGGCTCGTTATGATTTAAAGAAAAAGCCGGTAGAGGAAATTGCCAGCCTTATGAGCCAACGAAAACAACGCCGTTTATCAACACAGCCTTTACAATACCCAAGTTGTGGATCTATTTTTAAAAATCCACAAGGCTATTACTCTTGGCAGTTAATCGATAATATTGGGTATCGAGGGAAGAGAAAAGGGGATGCGATGGTTTCTGAAAAACATTCCAATTTTATTATTAATATGGGTCGAGCGAAAGCGGATGATTACTTGAACTTGATTCAAGAAATTCAAGAAAAAGTGAAAGAGTCTTATCAAATAGACTTTGTTCCGGAAGTGGAGATATTTAATTGGCCAGAAAAGAAAAAATAGATCCTGTCGTTGAAAGGATCTTATCCAGCAAGCGAAGAGCAAGCCATCGTCAGAACTATCGTCAAAGTCAACCTAAATTGATCAGATGGTCCATTTTTCTAGGGTCTTTCTTTCTTTTCCTAATTTATTTGGCTTTACCTATTTCAAGAACTCAAGGTGTTGAAGTAAAAGGAAATTATGCTTATACCAGCGAAGAAATTCAACATAAAGCGGGGGTTCAACGCGGAAATATCTTTTATAGTCATTTTCCTTTGTGGGTGGAATATCGCTTAAAATCAGATCCTTGGATTGAATCAGCTAAGGTATCCTTACAAACTAATCAAACAGTAACGATAACCGTTCGAGAAAAGAAAAAATTGCTTACTATAGACAAAATAAAGATACGTATGTTTTATTGGGGAATGGGAAAAGTCAAAAAGTTAAAAAAGAAGATGAATCTATTTTGAAAACAATTCCTTATTTATCCGGTTTTGAAACAGAGGAACAAAGAGAGTTATTGGCTCGTTCTTTAAAAAAGTTGAGTGATGATCAATTGGACGGCATTTCAGAGATACATCAATATAGTTTGGCGTATGATCCGGAAGGAGTTAAATTTATCATGAGGAACGGTGGTTATATGATCACCAGTTACTCCAGCGCTTCCATAGTTAAGGAATTTGATTCAATTTATCATCAGACTAAAAATAAAGACTTCTGTATTTATGCCACGGAAAAAGAAAATACCGCTTATTCTTCCGTTTGCCCATGGAAGAAAGAAAATTCATCTCTTCGCTATTGGAAAAATAATAAGGGAGAAACTTTAATAAATGCTAGTGGTGATAAAGTGATTGTACACTATTATACTGAATCTAGCGGGAAACAAGCGAAAGCGGAAAATGGTCAATTGATTAAAATCCCGGTCAATGAACATGGTTACGAGGTGCCGGATAAACAGTTTAATCAGCATTATGCAGCCGGTTATTATAAATCTGGTACACTTAACATGAAGAAATAGTTTTGAAAGACATATTAAATTTTGATAGAATAGGCAAGAGGTGAACAAGATGTCTGTTGAAAAAAACACAAATTATGGCAATATTTCCATTTCTGCTGAAGCAGTTAGTTCTTTGGCGGGATCAGTCATTATGGAATCCTATGGTATTGTTGGCATGGCTTCTCGCAAACAATTGCGTGATGGTTGGGCTGAATTGTTACAAAAAGAAAATTACTCGAAGGGTGTTATTGTAAAAAGAGAGGAACGTGGGGTAGTCGTTGATTTATACGTGATTATTGGCTATAACGTTCGGATCGCTTCGGTTGTACAAGAGGCTCAAAAGAAAGTGAAATATGAATTGGAGAAAGCTCTGAACGAAGAAATCGCTGCGGTGAATGTCTTTGTACAAGGAGTACGTGTAATTGCTTAAGGAGATTTTATGAAGAACTTAAATGGTGAACAATTTCGAGTGTTACTTGAATCTGGAGCCAACGCACTGTATAACCGTAAGGCTGAAGTTGACTCGATGAATGTATTTCCTGTACCGGATGGAGATACGGGGACGAATATGTCTTTGACCATTCAAAATGGAATTGAAGAGGTCAAGAAGAGTGGATCGACTGATCTGTTTACAATTTCAAAAGTATTCTCGCGTGGTTTGTTGATGGGGGCTCGTGGTAATTCAGGGGTTATTCTTTCCCAAATTTTTCGCGGTTTATCTAAATATGTTAAAGATAATGCATTGACAACATTATCAGCCAATGACTTCACAGAAGCTTTAATGGCGGGGGCTCGCTTAGCCTATAAGGCTGTGATGAAGCCAACAGAAGGCACAATTTTAACGGTTTTAAGAGAAAGTGCCGAATATGGTCAAATTTACATGGCGGAACATCCGGAAGCTGGTGTAGAGGAGCTATTCGCCTATGTAGATGAAGAGGCTCATGCTTCTTTGCAAAGAACACCGGAATTATTATCGGTTTTAAAAGAGGCCGGTTGTATCGATTCAGGCGGTTTTGGGTATACGATCATTCTGGATGGTTTTGTATCTGCTTTAAAGGGAGAACCGGTTTCTCGTGAAGATCATCCAAGTATGATAAATCAAGAAGAAGTCTTATCGGGATATCGTGTGGAAGCGATTTTACCAATCAACGAAGAAGGAAAAGCCAAATATGATGAAATTCGGCTTCGTAAGCAATTGTCCCAATTCGGATCGGATATTGGTGTCTTTGATGGTGGAGATGAAATTTGTGTTTCATTAAGAACCATTGCTCCTGGTGAAGTGATTTCTTTGGTTCAACGTTATGGAGAATTTAAGAAAGTTCAAATAGAATCTTTGAAAGAAGGATTGAGGGCTTCTTTGGTAGATGGATTTAATCAAACAGCACAAGAAGAAAAAGAATATGGGATTATTGCCGTTGCAGCCGGTAGCGGTTTGGCAAAACTGTTCAAAGATTATCAAGTAGATTATGTGATTTCCGGTGGTCAAACGATGAATCCGGCTACAGAAGATTTTGTAAAGGCCATCGCAAAGGTTAATGCCCATAAAATTTTCCTTCTTCCAAATAATTCCAATATCATCTTAGCAGCTAAGCAAGCGGCAGAAGTGACGAAGGATAAGGAAGTTGTTGTGATTGAAAGCAAGTCTATTTTACAAGGAATCAGTGCTTGCTTGATCTTTAATCCAAATGAAAATTTAAGCCATAATACCGAAGCGATGAAAGAAGCGATTGCGAATGTCAAGAGCGGATCAATTACTTATGCTGTCAAAGATACCACGATGGATGGCAAAGAGATTCATGCCGGAGATTACATGGGAATCTTTGATAAAGAAATCGTTTCTATTTCCAAAGATCGCTTAGAAAGTGTTTTGGGATTATTGAAGAATTTGATTGATGAGGACAGTGAAATTGTCACTATCATTTGTGGAGAAGATTCCAATGAAGAAGAAATCAAACAAATCAAAACTTTCTTAGATGAAAATTATGAATTAGATTTGGATGTGCAACAAGGCAATCAACCTGTCTACAGTTATTTAATTGGTGTTGAGTAAGAAGCGAAGTTCTTCTTACTTTTTTCGTTTATAATAATAACGATGAAGAATTTAAATGAGATTCGATTAACAACCACTCAAATAAAAATTAAAGAAGCCTTTTCGTTTGAAACAATTGAGGATGTTTTGACAAACTATCCGATTCGCTATGAACGATATGAATCTTTACCATATACACAATGGAAAGTTGGAGAGACGTTCCGTTTTGAAGCCAGAATATTGGGTAAATTCCGTTCTTTTGGTTATGGAAAGAAAATGGTTGTCCATTTTGATGTTTTGGTAGAAGGACATGTGGTTGATGTGACTATTTTTAATCGTCCTTGGGCTAAAAATCTTCCTAGTAATCATGTCATCACTATTTTCGGCAAATACAATGGTCACAATAAATTGACAGCTATCAATTATGATTTAAAGCCTATGCAATATCATAGGCCTTTTGAACCGGTGTATCGAAGTAAAGCAGATTTTCAGCAACGTTCTATCCGGGGATTTATGGAAAAAATTTTAAAAGAATGTCTTGGTGAACAAGAAGATGTTCTACCTCGGTTTTTAATAGAAAAATATCACTTACTTCATCGTCAACAAGCTCTTCGTTATATTCATCTTCCGTTGCATCAAGCCTCTTTAAAACAAGCTGTTCGACGCTTAAAATATGAGGAATTCCTGCGCTTTTTCACTCATTTATATTTAAAACAGGAAGATGAACACTATGAAGGGAAAAAGAAAAAGAAAATTTTAGATACCTATCTTCAAGCTCTTATCCAACAAATTCCTTTTGAATTGACAACAGATCAAAAAAACACTTTTTTTGAGATCGTTCAAGATATGCGCTCTATGAAAAAAATGAATCGCTTGGTACAAGGTGATGTGGGATCGGGGAAAACGGTCATAGCGGGAATGAGTTTATTGGCATGTGTTTCTTCTGGATATCAGTGTGCCTTGTTAGCTCCAACAGAAATCCTTGCTCGTCAACATTTTCAAACTATGAAATCTTTGTTCCCTAAAGAAAGTCAACGAATGGCTTTGTTATATAGTGGTTTATCTGGTTCTGAAAAAGAATCCATTCTTACGGATTTGAAAAAGGGGAAGATTCAAATGGTGATAGGGACTCATTCTCTATTACAGTCCGGTGTCAAATTTCAAAAATTGGGGTTGGTCGTGGTTGATGAACAACAACGCTTTGGTGTTCAACAAAGAGAATTTTTAAAATCTCAATCCAATGATGTGGATTTTTTAGTCATGACCGCTACCCCTATTCCCAGAACTTTAGCTTCCAGTTTATTAGGCGGAATGGACGTTTCCACCATTCATAGCATGCCTCAAGGAAGAAAAGCCCCAGTGACCAAGCGCCTTGAAGAAAATAGTTTTCATTCTGTTTTGAAAGAAGTTCAAGCTTTATTGGATAAAGGACATCAATTATACGTCATTTGTGCCGCTGTCAACGCAAATGAAAGTGGCTTGAAAGTTCGTAATGTATACGATACACAAAGAAATTTAGCCAAAGTTTTCCCGAACTATACAGTTGCTTTGATTCATGGTCAAATGAAATCACAAGAAAAAGAAGCTATTATGAACCAATTTTACAGCAATCAAATTCAAATCTTAGTTTCTACAACAGTGGTAGAAGTGGGAATGAATTGTGTCAATGCGACTGGAATGATTATTTATGACAGTGATCGTTTTGGTTTGAGTACTTTACATCAATTAAGAGGACGTATTCAGCGTGGAAATGACCAGGGATATTGTTGGTTGTTAAGCCGCAGTCAAGATGAATTAACGATTGAACGGTTAGAAGTTTTAGTTAAAAGTGATGATGGGTTTTATATTTCAGAGCAAGATTTACGATTGCGAGGACCGGGTGATATACTAGGGCTAAGACAATCTGGTTTACCCAGTTTTGTTTTAGGAAATTTGATTGAAGATACAGCTTTTATTGATCAGGCGAAATTAGATGCACAAGAAATATTAGAACATCGAGAAAAAAAAGAGTGCCAAATTTTTATAGAGAGTCTTTTAAAAGAAAGGTTAAATCATGGATATTCATAATTTTTTAACAGCTCAAGGAATAAAAGTAGATCATTTTGAGCTTATAGAACAAGCGTTAACACACAGTTCTTATGCCAATGAACATGGATCTAAAGCGGATAATGAACGATTGGAATTTATGGGGGATGCCGTTTTGCAATTATGGTCATCCGCTCAAATCTACCCGTTGAATTTAAGTGAAGGTCAAATGACCCGTTTAAGATCGCAATTGGTTTGTGAATCGGCTTTAGCGAATTATTCTCGTCAGTTGGGTTTAAATCAATACATTCGTTTAGGAAAAGGAGAAGAACACTCTGGCGGTCGTGAAAAAGATGCGATTATTGCGGATGCTTTGGAGGCCTTTTTGGGTGCCTTGTTTTTAGATCAAGGTATGTTGGCAGTGGATTTGATTTTAAGGCAGGTGATTACTCCTCATCTACAACAAGCTAAAGAGATTGTTCAAGGAGTACAACTAGACTATAAGACCCGATTGCAGGAAGTGGTTCAAGCGGACTCAAGGCGTTCTTTGGTATATCAGTTGGTATCAGAAAAAGGGCCGAGCAATGCACCGACATTTATGATGAATGCGGTCGTGGATGGACTGGTTCTGGGAACGGGCAGTGGCGGTTCTAAAAAAGCGGCTGAACAAGCGGCGGCTAAAAATGCGTTTGAAAAACTGGCAAAGTAGAAATCATTCCCAATAGATGCATATTTAGGTAGAAAAAATATATTCTTGTCAACCATTTGTATAATGATGTTATGGTTATAAGGGGAATCTAAATAGGAAGAGGTCTTACATGAAGTTAATTGAATTACTAGATAGATTAAATTGCACACCCACCTCCACTTTGGAAAAAATGGAGGTTTTGTCTGTACGCTTTTATAAACAGTCTCAAGAGATTGAAATTCATCTGTATGGGCAAAAGCCTTGTACTTATGATTGTTTCCAAGAATTAGACAATGAGCTCTTTCATCAACTTGGGCTGAAGATGAAATTTGTTTTTCATTGGGAAAACAATGAAATAAATGTCCTTCAATTTGAAAGTTATGTTCGACCTTTTTTTCAAAAGGAAAATGATTTATTTGTGTTTAATTTAGCTGAAATTCAGATTCTTTCGAAGCAAAAGTCGATTCAGTTTTCCTTTTTAAATCCCCAGTTGATTCAAAAAGGGGAAGAGGCTCTACCTTCTTTACGATCTTTATTAGACCAAATCGGTTTAGACGATTATGGGATTTCCATTGTTCAACATGAAACCTCTAGTGTCCCTATCGAACAAACGGTTGTATTAGAACGGCCGGTTATCAAAGAAGAAAAAACAGGTAATGCTAAAAAAGCACTCTATAAACCAAGAAAAACGAATGTGGAACTGATTCGATTAGATGAGGTATTTTCAGAAACGGGTCCCATTTATTTTGAAGGTGAAGTTTTTCAGGATGAAATCAGAGAATTAAAAGGAGGGAAAAAACTCCAAACATTATCTGTTTATGATGGCCATGGTGCCATTCATGTCAAGCGGTTTAGCTCTGATCGATTGACCATGGAAGATCTTCAGGAAATTCATACCGGTTTATACGTTCGGGTTCAAGGAAGAATCAGTTATGATACTTTTGCGAAAGAAAGCAGCTGTATGGCTAATTCCATTGAAATTATTGAGGCTCCTCAGAAAGTCATGGACAACGCTATCAAAAAAAGAATTGAATTCCATTCCCATACGAACTTTTCGGAGATGGACGGCGTTTGTTCACCTCAGGAAGTGATCCAATACGCTTGGGATTTAGGACATGAGGGAATTGTATTAACTGATCATGCGAATGTTCAATCGTTTGTCAAAGCAAAGCACTATGTTGAAGGATTGCGTCGGAAAGATCCGAATCGGTCTTTTAAGGTAGGTTTTGGTTGTGAACTAAATTTGGTTGAAGACGATCTTTGCATTGTTCGGCAACCAAATGATCAAAAAATAGATGAAGCTACGTATGTCGTTTTTGACCTAGAAACAACCGGTTTAAGTGCTAAATACGATTACATGATTGAATTCGGTGCTGTCAAAATCAAGAACGGACTTCGCTTAGATTCTAAACAACTTTTTATCAAACCACCGATTTCCATACCGGCTTTTATTGAGAAGAAAACCAACATTTCTAATGAAATGGTTCGAAATGCCAAGTCATTTTCAGAGGTGGTGGATGAATTGTTAGCGTATATTGGCGATGCGGTTTTGGTGGCCCATAATGCTAGCTTTGATTTCCCTTTCTTAAATGAGGAATTGCGCAGATTGTCTCGCAAGCCTTTGACAAACCCTGTTATTGATACATTGGATATGGCTCGTGCGATTCTTTCTGATCGCTCTCGTTTCGCTTTGGAGTATGTATCTAATCACTATAAGTTAAATTATTCTCGAAGTGATGCTCACCGAGCGGATTATGATGCCAATATTTTAGCGGATGCTTTTGAACATTTACTAGTAGATGCGAAACGTCAATTTCAAGTAGAAACCATTCGTGACTTGCAAGACAAGGTGCATACCGATAGCGATTTTAAACGCATGTTTTCAAAACACGCTATCGTCATTGCTAAAAATCAAGCCGGTCTTAAAGTCTTGTACGATTTGGTTAGTATTTCCAATACTGAAACTTTGGCTGTTAAAACTAAAAATGAAGGGTCTAATGCGATTGGGGAACCTCGTATCAAGCGTTCTACATTGCAAAAATACCGGCAAAATTTATTGGTCGGATCTGCTTGTTTAAATGGGGAAGTATTTGAGATGGCCTGTAATGGTGATGATGATCGACTTAAAAAAACAATGGCTTTCTATGACTATATTGAATTACAACCTTTGGGAAATTATTCCACTTCTTTAGAACTTGGTTCGCTTCCCAATTTAGCTCGTTTAAAAGAAGTTCAACAAAGAATGATCGCCATGGC
This sequence comes from Bulleidia extructa W1219, assembly GCF_000177375.1. Taxonomy (GTDB): domain Bacteria; phylum Bacillota_I; class Bacilli_A; order Erysipelotrichales; family Erysipelotrichaceae; genus Bulleidia; species Bulleidia extructa. The sequence continues at coordinate 24,859 of NZ_ADFR01000016.1, read as the reverse complement.
TCATGAGCTGGAGCTTCCTATTCTCGCTACTTCTGATTGCCATTATTGTAAACAAGAAGAAAAGATTTTTAGAGACATTTATATCACAGCTAAGGGGGTTGGTGGAATTGCGCATCCTCTATACATCCGTAATGAACAAATTCGCCGAAGCCATCCGAATCCAGATCAACATCTTCGTTTAACCGATGAAATGATCAAAGAGTTTTCTTGGTTGAACAATTCTCAATTAGTAGAAGAATTGGTTCTGGATACACCTCATCAACTATTCAAGGAAATTGAAGAAATTGAACCGGTTCCTAAGGGAACGTATCCACCAATCATTGAAGGCTCTGATGACCAATTAAGAGAACTATGTCAAAAAACAGCCATGGACCGATACGGTTTTAGGGGAAAAGTGCCTGATCTGGTGCAAAAACGTTTGGATAACGAATTGGATAATATCATTCGAAATGGATTCGGAGTCCATTATTACATTGCATCTTTATTGGTTATGAAAACAAATGAAGATGGTTATGTAGTTGGATCTCGTGGTTCGGTTGGATCCTCTTTTGCGGCGACTATGTCACATATCACGGAAGTCAATCCGTTACCTCCTCATTATTTATGCCCGCAATGCCACTATTCTGAATTCTTCTTAAACGGAGAAGTTTTATCCGGTTTTGATTTAGAAGATAAAAGCTGTCCGCATTGTGGAGCTATCATGAAAGGAAACGGTCATAACATTCCATTCCAAACTTTCTTAGGTTTTAATGCTGATAAAACACCGGATATTGATTTGAATTTTTCAGATCTATACCAAGCCAAAGCTCATAATTTCATCAAAGATTATTTTGGTGAAGAACACGCTTTCCGTGCCGGTACAATCGGAACGGTTGCTGAGAAAACAGCTTTTGGATATGTGAAAGGCTATGAGGAAGATATGGGAGTACAGTTTAGCTATCCGATGAAAGAGTATTTGGCTATGCATTGCCAAGATGTAAAGAGAACTACCGGACAACATCCGGGTGGTATTGTTATCGTGCCAAGTAATCACGTTGTCGAAGATTTTACTCCTATTCAATATCCTTCCAATCAGCCGGGTCCATGGAAAACAACCCACTTTGAATATCATGATTATGGCGATCAAATTTTAAAATTTGATATTTTAGGACATGTCGATCCAACTTCTATGCGTTTGTTGCAAGAAATTGCGACAGTAAAACCGATGGATATCCCGATGAATGATCGAGATACTCTATCTTTGTTCTATGAAGATAAAGCTTTAAAGGCCGATCCAAGACTTTATCATCAAGAAACAGGAGCGGTCGGATTACCTGAATTTGGAACAGCTAATACAAGACGTGTTTTACAAGAAACCAATCCGCACACATTCTCTGATTTAACCATTTTATCCGGATTAACCCATGGTACCGATGTTTGGGCGGGAAATGCTGAGGAATTAGTCAAACAAGGTCATCCTTTAAATGAGGTCATTGGTTGTCGCGATGATATCATGACTTATTTATTGGATAAAAAATTAGAACCTTTAGATTCCTTTAAAATCATGGAAAGTGTTCGTAAAGGGAAAGGACTTACTGAAGAACAAGAAAAAACCATGCGTGAACATCAAGTTCCGGATTGGTACATTGATTCTTGCAAGAAAATCAAATACATGTTTCCTAAGGCTCATGCGGTAGCTTATGTTATGATGGCTGTTCGGATTGCTTGGTATAAGGTACATGAACCGATTAATTTCTACATTCAGTATTTGACTTTACGCTGTGATGCGTACGATATTTCCATTATGAGCAAAGGTCTGAATGCGATTCGCTTAGAAATGGATCGAATTAAAAAACTAATGGATACACGAGATCCAAGTCTATCTAACAAAGACAAGGCTTTGTTTAATACTTTAGAGATCTGTGAAGAAATGTATGCTCGAGGTTATTCTATTGAGAATGTCAATTTATATGAATCTTTATCCACCCGTTTTAAAAAATCACCGACTAATCCGAAAGCGGTGATCCCGCCTTTTGTCGTGGTGGATTCTTTGGGAGAATCCGTAGCTGAAACGATCGTTGAAGCTAGACAATCAGGGGAGTTTTTATCAAAAGAAGATCTCTTAGCAAGGACTCATTTATCTAAGACATTATTACAACGTTTTGAAGAAATGGGAATTGTTCAAAATCTAAATGATACTAATCAATTATCCCTATTTGATTGACATCTACCCGAAAGCTATTACAATAAGAGTAGTTGCGATGATCAAGACATGATTTGATAACGAGGCTTGTAGAGAGTATCCTGGTGGCTGAAAAGGATAAGAAATCTTATGAAATTACTACTTGTGAGCAATCTATGAAAATAGATCGTTTGCTGCGTTAAAGCATTTGAGCGTTAGAGTAATCTGACATAAAGGTGGTACCACGCTAGGCGTCCTTTGATTAGGAGGCCTTTTTGTTTTGAAAGGGAGAAATTATGAATTTTAAAGAAAATCCGGAATTGGAAGTACTCAATCATTCTTGTGCACATTTGTTAGCACAAGCAGTCAAACATTTATATCCACAAGCCAAATTTTGGGTTGGCCCGGTGGTGGAAGAAGGTTTCTATTATGATATTGATCTAGGAGATGAAGTCATTCGTGATGAAGATATCCCTAAGATTGAAAAGGAAATGAAGAAGTGCGCCAAAGATAATAAACGAATTATCCGTCATGAAATCAGTCGTGCGGAAGCTTTACAGCAATTCCAAGATGATCCTTACAAAGTTGATTTAATCAACCGCATGCCGGAAGATACTAATATTTCTATGTATAGTCAAGGGGATTTTACCGACCTGTGTCGTGGACCCCATGTTGAAAGCACCAAACTTTTAAAGAATTTCAAGTTATTGAAACACTCAGGAGCTTATTGGAAAGGAGATAAAAACAATAAAGTTCTACAACGTATTTATGGTGTTTGTTTTCCAACAGATACAGAATTAGAGGCTTACTTACAAGTTTTAGAAGAAGCTAAAGAAAGAGATCATCGTAAATTAGGAAAAGATTTGAAAATGTTCTTGTTTTCGGAAACGGTGGGTTCTGGCTTGCCGATGTGGTTACCAAACGGCTTCACAGTAAGACGTCTATTATCAGATTACATTATGGAAAAAGAAATCGCTTTAGGGTATGAACATGTTTTAACTCCTTCCGTTGCAAGTACTAAGCTTTATGAAGTGTCTGGTCATTTAGCTCACTATCAGGAAGATATGTTTCCGATTATGGAAAGAGATGGAGACAGTTATGTGCTTCGCCCCATGAATTGTCCTGAGCATATGATCATTTATAAAGCCAGTTTGCACTCCTATCGTGATTTGCCGGTTCGAATTGCTGAGATTGCCCATGATTTTCGGTTTGAAGCTTCTGGTGCTTTAACCGGAATTGAACGTTCCCGTTCTTTTACACAAAATGATTCTCATATTTTCTTGCGTCCTGATCAAATCGCAGAGGAAATTAAAAATGTGACCAAATTGATTTTAGATGTTTATAACGACTTTGGATTTAAGGATTATTCTTTCCGTTTATCGTTAAGAGATTTGAATAATACCGATAAATACTTTGGAAATGATGACTTATGGACTCGCTCTGAAAATGAATTAAGAGAAGTTTTAAAGGAAATGAAAGTTCCTTATTATGAAGCCGAAGGAGAAGCGGCTTTCTATGGCCCTAAGATTGATGTCCAAGTAAAATCTGCTTTAGGACACGATGTTACGTTGAGTACCATTCAACTGGATTATCAGTTACCGGAACGCTTTGAATTGGAATATGTCAATAAAGATAATCAGAAAGTAAGACCGGTTGTGATTCATCGTGCTATCTTAGGTTCTTTAGATCGTTTTGTGGCTTTCTTGTTAGAAGAAACAAAAGGGGTTCTTCCTTTATGGTTAGCTCCATTGCAAGTGGAAGTGATACCTGTTAATTCGGAAGCTCATGGCGATTATGCTTCTAAAATCAACCGTGCATTGAAAAGGGAAGGGATTCGCTCTCATTTGGATGATCGCAACGAAAAATTGGGCTATCGGATCCGTGAAGCGCAAATGAATAAAGTTCCTATACAAATCGTTGTGGGCAATCGAGATATTGAAAATGAAACGGTGACAGTTCGTACATATGGATCTAAAGAAGAAGTGACTCATTCATTTAAAGATTACTTAAATCAATTAGTAGAACAAATTGCCCAAAAGTCTAGAAATTAAAAAATGATTGACTACCATTCTATATATAAATTACAATTTAAGAGGTTGAAATTAAAGGAGATGGAGAATGAAAAACATTACTAAAGTTTTAGCAATCGTCCTGTTGTCTGTGTTGTCAGCTTGTTCTAATGGCGGTAAAAGCACTAAGAAAGAACCACCTAAGACGGAAAATGCCATGAAGGAATTCGCTAAAAATATGAAGGTGGATGGTGCAACCATCAAGATGGTTTATTGGCCAAAAAACGCAAAAGATTCTGTCCGTGTCAGCTTAGAGGCTAACAAAGATAAGAAATTGATTTCTGGTATTTCAAATGCCATAGAGTCTTTAGAAACCAAAAAAGTCAATGAAAAGCCTGTTTTACCTCAAACAAGTGTTGTGGATAGTTTTGAAATAGTAGTCAATGGGGTTACTTACAATGTCTCTTTCTATAAAGAAGGCTATGCCACATATAAAAACTTTAAGACAGGAGAAAATCAAATTCTTGAACTTTCTAAAGATGATATTGAATCGGTAGATAAACTGGCGAAGACATATCAAGCTAAGTAAACTAAAAAAGCGGAAAATCCGCTTTTTTTATGACTTTTGAGTCAAATAATCTAAAACAGAGTCAATGGAAATGGATTGTTTCATATGGCCACGTTCTTTGATTTCTACTTGACCATCCACTACATTTTTTCCCACTGTAATCTGTGTAGGGATACCAATGAGATCCATATCCTTGAATTTTACACCGGGTCTTTCGTCTCGATCATCTAATAAAACATCAATTCCTGCTTTTCTTAGTTGATCATAAAGGTCATTCGCTACTTGAATCTGTTGGTCATCTTTCATTGAAATGATTGTAATTGAACAACGGTAAGGCGCTAAATTCTTTGGCCAGTTGATACCATTTTCGTCATAATTTTGTTCCACAAGAGCTGCCATCGCTCTAGCCGGACCAATTCCATAACAACCCATCCAGACATATTCCAATTGATTGTTGGCATTAGAATATTGAAGATCCATCGCTTTTGAATACTTTGTCCCAAGTTTGAATGTATTTCCAACTTCGATTCCTTTTTCAAAGTGGATAAATCCTTGACCACTAGGGCAACGATCTCCTTCTTGAATTTGGCGAAAATCTCCATATTGAGAAACTTCAAAATCACTAGGATTGACATCACAATAATGATAACCGTCTTCGTTAGCTCCCACCACAAAGTTTCGTAACAATTTAATCTCTTCATCCGCTAAAATAGTGGCCTTTAAGCCAATTGGGCCTAAAGAACCGAATGGACAATGGAATAAGTCTTCTACTTTTTCAGATGAAGCCAGCTCCAACGAGAAACATCTTAAAGCTTTTTGGACTTTTGATTCATTAACCTCTCGATCGCCACGAACTAAGACAACCACCAATTGATCATCCGCTTCATAACAAAGCGTCTTAACTGTTCTTTTAGGATCAATATGGAAAAAATTAGCGACATCTTCAATACTGTGTTGACCAACGGTCGCCACTTTTATCATCGTTTTCTTTTCTTCAGTTGAGTTAAAATCTTCCGGAAGACAAGTGGCCACCTCTAAATTAGCCGCGTAAGATCCATCTTCATTTAAAGCTAATGTATCTTCTCCGACAGGGCTAAGTGCTTGGAATTCTTCCGATAACAAGCCACCCATGACCCCCGTATCAGCTTTTACGACCACATAATTCAAGCCTAAGCGATCAAAAATATTTTTATAAGCTTGAAATTGTTTATTATAACTACTATCCATTCCTGCTTCATTTGCATCAAAAGAGTACGCATCCTTCATTTGAAATTCACGCACACGAATTAAACCATAACGAGGTCTTGGTTCATCTCGAAATTTTGTTTGAATTTGATAAATAGAAAAGGGCATGTCTTTATATGAACGAATCTTCAATTTCGCTGCGGTTGCGAATAATTCTTCATGAGTTGGACCTAAAACATAATTTTGATTCTTGCGATCCTTCAGCGAAAACATATCAGAACCAAATCCCTCTCGTCTTCCTGAGGCAACATAAACTTCTTCCGGAATCAAAGAAGGCATTAGTAATTCTTGACAATGAATCGCTTCCATTTCTTCTTGAATAATGGATTTAATTTTATTAAAAACTTTCAATCCCATTGGTAGAATCATGTAAACTCCTGTGGAACTTTTTTTAATCATACCGGCTCGAACTAATAAATTGGAGCTTTGGGAATCTTCATCTTTTGCATTTTCTCTTAACGTAAAAAAATAACTGTTTTTTAAGCGCATATTTCACCTCTAACAGACCTTATTATATCAGTAAAACAGGCATTGAAAAAGGTGTTGGAATGGGATATAATCGTTTTAATTTAAGGAGGCTATCATGGCTAAATATTACACAGAACCATCTCATACCTTTAGTGAATATTTATTGATTCCAGGTTATACAGGAAAAGAAAATATTCCTACTAATGTCAGTCTTAAGACCCCTTTAGTCCGCTTTAAAAAAGGAGAAAATGCCCCATTAAAACTAAACATTCCAATGGTTTCAGCGGTGATGCAATCGGTGAGTGATGATCGTCTCGCGATTGCCCTTGCCAAAGAGGGAGGAATTTCTTTTATCTTTGGTTCTCAATCCATTTCCTCTCAAGCGGATATGGTAGAACGAGTTAAGAATTATAAGGCCGGTTTTGTGGTATCGGATGCGAATTTAATGCCAACCTCAACTTTGCAAGATTTATTGCATATTTTTGAAGAAACAGGCCATCATACCATGCCTGTTACAGAGGATGGTACCAGTCATGGTAAATTGTTAGGATTAGTCACCAGTCGTGATTACCGTTTATCTAGAATGGAACCGACAACATTAGTCAAAACCTTTATGACTCCTTTTGATGAATTAGTTACTGCACCAAAGACTACAAGTTTATCAGAAGCGAATGATATTATTTGGGATCATAAATTGAATACATTGCCCATCATAGATGAAAATCAAAACCTATGTTACTTGGTCTTTAGAAAAGATTATGATTCCCACAAAGAAAATCCAAATGAATTGTTAGATGAAGAAAAACGTTTACTTGTAGGAGCCGGTATTAACTCCCGTGATTATACAGAAAGAGTTCCGGCTTTAATTAAGGCCGGTGTTGATGTCTTGGTTATTGATTCTTCTGAAGGATATTCTATATGGCAAAGTGAAACCATTGCTTGGATTAAAAAACAATATGGAAACCAAGTTTATGTGGGAGCTGGTAATGTGGTGGATGAAGAAGGCTTTCGGTTTTTAGCGGATGCCGGCGCTGATTTTGTAAAAATTGGTATTGGTGGAGGATCAATTTGTATCACTCGTGAAACCAAAGGAATTGGTCGTGGACAAGCGACAGCGGTCATTGATGTCGCAAAAGCCCGTGATGCTTACTTTGAAGAAAAGGGAATTTATGTACCTATTTGTTCTGATGGTGGTATCGTTTACGACTACCATATGACGTTAGCTTTAGCCATGGGAGCTGATTTTGTGATGTTAGGTCGTTATTTCTCCCGTTTTGAAGAAGCTCCAGGTCAAAAATTAGTGGTGAATGGAAATACTGTTAAAGAATATTGGGGAGAAGGATCTGCTCGGGCTCGTAACTGGGGGCGTTATGATTTAGGGCAAGGAAAGAAATTATCTTTTGAAGAAGGAGTGGATTCATATGTTCCGTATGCCGGTTTATTAAAAGACAATGTAACGATGACCACCTTGAAAATAAAATCGACAATGTGTAATTGCGGGGCATTAACTATTCCGGAATTACAAGAAAAAGCAAAACTCACTTTAGTTTCATCAACCTCTATCGTCGAAGGTGGTGCCCATGACGTACAAGTTAAAAATAGAGATAATTCTTATAAATAATGAATGATTTTATAGTGAGATAAAGGGATACTGTCCATCTACATGATTTTTTCAAAAAGAAAGGAGCCATTTTTCTATGAAACTAGGTATACAAGCATTAGGTATACAAAGAAAGTATCTTTATAAAGGTATCCAATATTATGTCCAATATCTTTTTCGAAGAAAACGTTTAAATGATAAATACTTGGATGAATTACAACAAGAAGACATAAAAAAAATCTGTTTAATGGCTAGCAAAAGAGCTTATCAATTAATTGTTGGTGTTGGAATGATCTATTTGTTTGCTTTTATGTTTATAATTGCATCGATTATATCAACCCCGGTTCAAAACCAAACTGTTTTTACAAGATGGTATATAAATACGATTCAATCTGTATTTATGCTCGTTAACCGTAATCAGGGATCAGCCATCGGAACTATTTTATTAACCGGTATTAAGCTCTTACCAATTGCCATAATAGATGTCACCCCATTATTCATCATTATTTCACTAATCATAAATTGGTCTTTAGAAAAAGAATTAAAGAAAATAACTCATTAAAAGGCTAGCTGGGCTAGTCTTTTTTATTAGAGTGAATTCGTTTCTTATGGTAAAATAACAATAGGAGTTTTAGATATGAGTCGTAGTGTGCAAAGAGAAAAAGCTGTTTTATCGTTATACGCCTATTTGAGTTTACCAAGAGATATTCATAGCATTATGGAAGATTCATTCGGTTCTTTAGATAAGGCCGATCCTTATTTCATTCGAGTGGTTGAAAACGCTCAGGAACATATTCAGGAATATACGAATTATATTAATCAAGTTCTTGAAAATTGGACTTTTGATCGCTTAGGTACTATTGAAAAAGCTATTTTATTGATCGGCTGTGCAGAGTTTTCTTTAAAGGAAGTGGCGGCGGTTATTATTATTGATGAAGCGGTAGAGTTAGCGAAAACCTATGGTGAAGCGGATAGTTATCGTTTGATCAATAATGTACTGGATGTTATCTGATGGAAAATATACATTCTGTCAGCGTTGTTTCCAAGCGCATTAAATCTCTTTTAGAAAGGGATTTACCATTACATAACTTTTTAATGGAAGGGGAAATTTCCAACTTTCGTTCTTCCAAACACTGGTACTTTAGTTTAAAAGATGAACAAGCTTCTATTAATTGTGCTATTTGGAATTCAACCATATCCCATATTCCTTTCAAACCGCAAAATGGCGATCAAGTAATTGTTAAATGTTCTCTAGGTGTTTATGTCCCAAACACTTCCATTACCTTGACCATCACTGCTATGCGTAAACAAGGGATTGGTGATTTGATGCAACAGTTAGAAGAATTAAAGAAAAAATTAAAGACAGAAGGTTTGTTTGATGCCAAACATAAAAAACCGCTTCCGACCTATCCTAAAGAAATTGGTATTATCACTGGTAAAGATACCGCTGGAAAAGCGGATATGATCCGAACCATAAACCTTAGATGGCCTATGGCAAAACAATTTTTTTATGAATGTCCCGTGCAAGGATCCGGTTCAATTCCTTTGATCTTAAAAGCGATTCAAGAAGCGGATCATGGTCATCATGACGTTTTGATCTTGGCCAGGGGTGGGGGATCTTTAGAAGATTTATTTATCTTTAATAGTGAAAAAATCGTCCGTTGTGTCTATGCGTGTCAAACTCCAATTGTGACTGGAATTGGGCATGAAACGGATACCACTTTAGTGGATTATGTTTCTGATTTACGAGCCAATACTCCAACGGGGGCAGCGGAAGCTGTCACACCTAACCAAATAGAAGTTCGTCAATCCTTACGTCACATGTTTTCACATCTCATTCAACAAATGTTGACACGTTTATCACTTGTTCAACAGAATTTAAGTCGTTTAGAAAAGAGTGCGTATTTCCAAAACCCTGAACTGCTAACAAGAGATAAAAGTTACCAATTGGATCAATATGTATTGCGTTTATCCAAACAAAAAGAAACGTTATTGGAATTACGGAAACAATGTAATCAATGGATCCACCGGTTTGAATCTTCTGTTATTCAAAGGTCTCGTTTTTATCAAAATCAATTACAAGATTATCAAAAACAAATGAAACAAAAGCTCCAAGAAACAAGCTCAAATCAGAAATATCACTTATCTCAACAAAAAAACACCTTATCAAAAGCATTGCAGCAATATAGTCAATTGAAGCGAAATGATTATCATCACCTCATTCAACTGTTAGATGCCTATTCCCCTTTAAAAATTTTGAATCGAGGCTATTCCGTTATCTTAAAAGAAGGAAAAGCAATTCATTCCGTAGACGATTTAGCGATAGGGGATATGATTGATATACGCTTAAACGATGGTTTTATAAAAGCTAATATACAAACAAAGGAGAAATCATGAAAGAATTAAAATTTGAAGATGCAATGAAACGCTTAGAAGATATTGTAAAACAATTAGAGAGCAATGAAGCTCCTTTGGAAGAAACCATCTCTTTATTTGAAGAAGGATTAATTCTAGCGAAACAATGCGATCAACAATTAAAACAATTCGAAAACAAGGTGAATGAACTGGTAACGGAAAATAAGGTGGATGAAAATGATGTTTGAATCCTATCTTCAACAGAGCCTATCCATTTATGAAGACGGAGTCTTAAAAAAAGCGATGGAGTATGCTTTGATGACGAAGGGAAAACGCATTCGTCCTCAGATCATCTTTCATACATTGAAAGCCTTCGGATTACAAGAGGAACTTGGCTATGCTTATGCATGTGCTTTGGAATACATCCATACTTATTCCCTCATTCATGATGATTTACCGGCAATGGATGACGATGTTCTCAGAAGAGGAAAGCCTACCGTTCATGTTTCTTTTGGAGAAGATCTGGCGATTTTAGCTGGTGATGCATTATTGACAGAATCCTTCTATCAATTGACCAAAAATACACTTTCTGATAAGCAGAATTTAAAAGCCTTAGAAGTGCTAAGTTCCCATGCTGGTGCCAATGGAATGGTTTTAGGGCAAGTCATGGATATGCGAACCAATCAATTCAGCACCCAAGAGGATATTGAAACGATGCTCGAAAAGAAAACAGGGCGTTTATTGGAAAGCTCTTTTGAATTAGGAGCGATTGCGGCCAATCAACTGGAACAATTGATGTCTTTTCAAGAAGCAGGAAAATGGATTGGTCTGGCTTTCCAAATTCAAGATGATCTATTAGAGGTTGAAAAAACAACTGAAGAATTAGGAAAATCCAATTCTGATGAAAAAAATAATAAATATACCTTACTGAAATTAGTCGGTCTAAAGCAAGCAAAAAAATTAGAACAAACGTATTACTGTCGGGGGATAGAACGTTTGAAGTCCATTCCTAACTTGGATTCATCCATTTTAGTGGAATATATTCAATCCATTCAAAATCGTCAATATTAGGAGAAATGCTATGAAGTTAGAGGATATTAAAGATCCGACGTTCTTAAAAAATAAATCCATACCTGAACTAAACGAATTATCCAAAGATATTCGTCATTTTCTGGTTGATTCTATTTCAAAAACTGGTGGTCATTTAGCCAGTAATTTAGGAGTGGTTGAATTGACTGTTGCTCTTCATAAAGTTTTCGATAGTCCAAGAGATAAGATTATTTTTGATGTAGGACATCAATCTTATATTCATAAGCTATTAACAGGAAGAGCTAAGGATTTTCCGAGCCTTCGTCAGTACAAAGGTCTCTCTGGCTTTCAAAAAAGAAAAGAATCTGTTCATGATGTTTGGGAATCAGGTCATTCTTCCACATCGCTAAGTGCCGCCTTAGGAATGGCTGTCGCAAGAGATATGAATCAAGAAAATTACCAAGTTATTGCAGTTATTGGGGATGGTGCTATTTCTTCTGGAATGGCTTTAGAAGCTTTGAATGAAATAGGGGAAGAAAAGCGAAAAATGATCATTGTTTTGAATGATAATGAAATGTCCATTTCAAAAAATGTTGGAGCTATTAATGCTTCTTTATCAAAAATGAGAACTTCAAAAGCCTATAGTTTTTTAAAAACTTCTATTAAAAATTCAATTCCGAAGAATAAAATTGGGAAATCTGTCTATCAATCTTTAGCAGATATCAAAAATAAAGTGAGGGAAGGATTAACTCATGGTGGCATTTTCGAGGAATTTGGTATTGATTATTTAGGGCCTGTAAATGGTCATCGCTATAAAGAGTTACTACCTGCGCTGGAAATGGCAAAAAATCATCATGGTCCTATTGTCATCCACGTGCTTACTCAAAAGGGAAAAGGATATGAACCATGTGAAAGGGATCAGTCCGGCTCTTGGCATGGTGTTGGCTCTTTTGATCCTATGACCGGTACTTTTCTAAATCATTCTATGAAAGGAACCGTTTCAAATGCTCAAGTAGTTACCCATGCTTTGATGGACTTGGCAAAAAAAGATCAAGATATTATTTGTATTTCTCCAGCAATGGTTCATGGTTCGGCTTTGGGACCGTTCTATGCCAAATATCCGGATCGATCTTTTGATACAGGGATCGCCGAAGAGCATGCTGCTACTTTTGCGGCAAGCTTGGCATTAAGTGGTAAAAAACCATTTCTGTGTATTTACTCTTCTTTTTTACAAAGAGCCTATGATCAGGTACTTCATGACATTGCAAGACAAGATGCGGCTGTTGTGATTGGTATTGATCATGCTGGTTTAGTAGGAGGAGATGGAGAAACTCATCAAGGTATTTATGATGTGTCTTTCTTAAGAACCATTCCGAACGTCATCATTTCTCACGGAAAAGATGCTTCAGAAACACGAAATTTACTATATACCGCTTTCCATCAAAATCATCCTTTCGCACTTCGCTATCCAAAATCGATTCAATCAGATGAAACGGAAGAAATGGAAGCCATTGAAATTGGATCTTGGCAGATGATGGATGATTCTGACCAAATAATCGGTACCATCATCACCTATGGAGACGATGTTTATCGTTTTAAAGAAACTATTGAAGCCAATCATTTGCCATATCGCTTGATAAATGCTCGTTTTCTAAATCCAATTGATACAAACATGATGGATCAGTTGATTCAAGAACAATTACCGATCTATACCTATGAATCTGATGTGAAAGAAGGGGGATTAAGTTCTGCAATTCTTTCTTACTTAAATGCTAAAAATTCCAAGCAATTTTTAAGGAGATTCGGTCTTCCTAGTGAATATATAGAACAAGGAGACCCTCAACAAATCAAACGTGATTTAGGCTTAGATATTCCTACCGTTATTGAAGCTATTTTAAAAGGAACTGAATAACTATGTTAGAACATCTCTATATTCAAAATTTCATCTTAATCGACCAATTGGAATTGGATTTTCCAGTTGGCTTTTCGGCAATCACGGGTGAAACGGGGGCTGGTAAATCTATTTTTTTAGATGCTTTATCCTTATTACAAGGTCAAAAAGCGTCCAGTTCAATGGTTTCTAAGGAGAAGGCGATTATTGAAGGGAGCTTTTCTCTAAAAGGAAATAGTCCTGTCTCTTCTTTTTTGAAAGAAAATGGTTTTGATGTAGAAGATTCTTTTACTGTTACACGAGAAATTTTATCTAGTGGTAAATCTACCGCAAGAGTGAATCGCCGTATAGTACCTCTATCCTTTTTACATACCCTTTTGGAAAATCAACTGGATATTCATGGTCAAAAAGATTCAGCTTATCTTCTTCAAAAAATGAACCATATTTATTTGTTAGACAAATACGGACATTTTTATCACCAAAAAGAAGAAATAAAAGAAGCATACGAAAACTATAAGAAAGTCCTAGAAGAAAAAGAAAACTTTCTAAATACTCAATTAAAAGAGGAAGAATTGGATTTCTATCAATTTCAACTTCATGAATTAGAAGAAGCTCATTTGAAAAAAGGGGAAGAAGAAGAATTGAAGGATTTAGAAAAACAAGCAAAAGAAGCTAAAAAAATCCGCTCAAGATTATCTTTCTTTATTTGCCTATTATGATACAGAAGTTTCAGATTCTCTTTATCAAACCATCAAAATGACGGATAGATTAAAAGGGGTGGAGGAAAACTTAACAAAGATTCATGAAGCTTATGAAAACTTGGTGGATGGTCTAGAATCCATTCGTGATCAATTGAACCCGGATTTTCTAAACGAAGATGAAATCAATCAAGTTGAAGAACGCTTATTTTTAATCCAACGTTTAAAGAGAAAATATGGTCCAAGATTAGAAGATGTGATTCATTATCAGCAAGATCTAGCTAAGAAACTAGCTCATTATGGTGAACAAGAATTTTATCTGAAGAAAATCAATGAAAAGATCGCTATTTCTTTTGAAATCTATTCTAAGAAAGCCCAAGAACTAAGTAAAAAACGACAACTAGCCGCTAAATCTTTGGAAAAAGAAGTTCTTCAACAACTGAAAGACTTAGAATTACCGGCTGCTCAATTTAGAGTGCTTTTTCGTTCCATAGAAGGAAACCTCAGTGGTATAGATGATGTGGAGTTTTTTGTCTCTATGAATAAGGGTGAAAAATTAGCTCCTCTAACAAAAGTGGCGAGTGGTGGTGAATTATCTCGTTTTATGTTGGCTCTAAAAGTCATTTTTACAAAATTACAAGGAATTCAAACCATTGTTTTTGATGAAATTGATACCGGTGTATCCGGTCATGTCGCAACAGCCATTGGTGAAAAAATGGCTTTATTAGCGAAAGATTGTCAGGTTTTTTCTGTCACACATTTGGCTCAAGTAGCTTCTTTAGCCAATCATCAATTCTTAGTTTCTAAATCCGTAGATCACACTCATACGCAAACAAAGGTTCATCTTTTAAGTCAAGAGGAACGAGCTAGTGAGTTAGCTTATTTATTCTCTGGAAATCGTAGTGAGAAAGCTATTGAAGCGGCTAAGGAATTGTTAGAACATGTCTAGAATATACTTTCATGTGGATCTCAACGCTTTCTTTGCCAGTGCAGAGATACTTCGTGATCCCAGTTTAAAAGGAAAACCTATCGTTGTATCTGGTCAAACAAAACGTTCGGTTGTTTCAACGGCTTCCTATGAAGCTAGAGCTTATGGTATCCATTCAGCAATGTCTATTATTTTAGCTAAGAAACTTTGCCCGGACTTAGAAATAATTGAAGGTCATTATTCTTATTATCGTAGCTTATCAGATGAATTTATGACCATTGTTCGCTCATTTTCTCCTTATATGGAAAAAGCCTCAATTGATGAATGTTATGTGGATGTAACGGATGTGATTCAACAATATAAGCATCCATTAGATTTAGCCGTTCTTTTACAAAAAGCGATTTATCAAAAAACGGGTCTTGGTTGTTCTATTGGTATCGGCCCCAATTTATTTCTTGCAAAAATGGCCAGTGATATGAAAAAGCCAATGGGAATTACTGTCTTACGAATTCGAGATGTTGAAGCGAAACTATGGCCTTTACCTGTTCATAAGATGCGTGGCATCGGACGGAAAACTTTACCGAAAGTAGAAGCTTTAGGAATTAAAACCATTGGTGATTTAGCGAATTATCAACCCATCCAAGATTTAGGAAAAATCTTCAAAAATAGTACCGATTCTCTTTTAGAAAAATGTCGAGGCATCGATCGTACTCCCTTAGAATTAGATTGGCAACGAAAATCACTTGGAGTATCCGAAACGCTTCTGGAAGATATAAGCGATTATGAAGAATTAAGAGGTTTATTGCGTTCTTTATCTAAAAAGTTGCATCACCAGTTAGAGAAAGAAAAAAGGATAGGAAGAGCTATTTCCATTCGCATTACTTATTATAATTTTCGAAATGTATCCAGATCATTATCGGTCAAACAAGGTATTTATCTAGAACCCGATATCTTTGACTTGGCTTTACAATTATTTGATCAGTATTGGGAATACGATGAACCGGTTCGTCTTCTTGGTATTACCATCACTGATTTTATGGATGAACATCAAGCCATACAGCAATTAAATCTGTTTGAAGAAGAAAAAATAGATCCAACACAACAGATTATTGATGAAATTAACCGTTTAACATCAATTCCCTTATTAAAAAGGGGAAATCAAGCGAAAACGAAAGGGAAGAGGAGAATACATGAAACTTGATCAAGCTTTTCAACAATTCCACCTTCATTTAGAAATCAATCAAGGAAAAAGTCCTAGAACTGTTCGATCCTATGAAAATGATTTAAAACAATATCTGGCATATTTAAAAGAAAAACATATTTTGGATAGTCAGAAAGTAACACTACAGGTAGTGCAAGATTTTTTATCACAGCAATCAACTATAAAATCATCTAATTCAGTTGTTCATATGGCCACCAGTATTCGTAATTTCCATGAAGACATTGAATTTTCAACTGGAGAAGAAAATCCTGTTTCTTTGATTCAAGTACGAAAAAATGAAACCTATTTACCTTCGTTTTTAAGTGTAGAAGAGGTGAAACAATTATTAAATAGTTTTACTCGTGACGATCCAAAACAAGAATTAAATCGGACGATTTTAGAACTGATTTATGCCTGTGGTTTGAGAATTTCAGAACTATGTTCCTTAACCGTTGCACAAGTTCAATTAGAAACAGGAATTTTAAGAATACTGGGAAAGGGGAATAAAGAAAGAATTGTTCCCATTCCTAATCAAGTAGTCAAAGATTTAGATTATTACTTAAATCTCATTCGTCCTATTTGGAATCAACATAAAACTAATACGTTCTTTATTAATCATCTCGGTAATCGAATTACTGCTCGCAGTATACAACTTCTTTTAAAACAAAAAGCAATGGAATGTGGCTTTCAAAAAGACATCACTCCTCATAGTTTAAGACATACTTATGCGACTCACTTATTACAAGCAGGGGCTGATCTTAGAATCATTCAAGAGCTTCTTGGTCATTCTAATATCAAAACCACCGAGATATATACACACGTTCAAAACCGACAATTATTTGAAGCGTACCAAAATTTTCATCCTTTATCAAAAAAGAAATAAGATAAACGGATAGAATTCTGGTAGCTTATATTAAAGATGTTAGGAGCTTTTAAGAAAATGTTTAAAAATCAGACGGAAAAGGTAAAAAGTAAAGAAAAGGTTATATTGTCAATGCCGATGTTTCAAGGAGATAAAGCCTATTCTTTAGATGCAGTAGTAGAGGATTTAAAGCAACATTGGAAATTGAATGTCAAAGATATTGAAGGTGATGATACCGTGGCTATATTGACCATTGAGGATGAGACTGTAGCGATTGCACTTATGCCAATTCCCATACCTACACAAGAGCTTGAGCCACTATATGAATACTCTTATCTGTGGGATGGGGTAGAAGAAGAAACAAAAGCTCATACAAGGCATGCGATAGTTTCTGTTATGTCTGGAAGTAAAGATATAATTAAGAGATATTCTATCTTATCTAAGGTAAATGCTTCTATTTTAAGAACCTGTGAAAATGCTATAGGAGTTTATCATGGAACATCCACACTGTTAGTACCGAATGAACTATACATAAATCTTGCAGAATTGATGAAAGAAAACACACTGCCCATTCAACTTTGGGTATATGTTGGTATTATAAACAACGGTAATAAGAGCAGTGTATATACTTATGGTATGAAAGAATTCGACAAATCTGAAATGGAAATTATTGATGTCGATATGGAGGGTAGTGAATTATACTACTTCTTATTGTCAATTCTTGAGTATGTATTGGCTGAGGATATCATATTAAATGATGGTGAAACCATTGGCTTTACTGAAGATGAAAAAATTAAAATTATAGAATCGAAGGCTGTATATGTAGATGGTAATTCCTTAAAATTGGATCTGTAAGAAATGTGATTGATAAAAGAAGTCGTCAAAATTAAAAAATCGCATAACATACATTATGCGAAATTATAATCAATGATCATTTTTGCGTTTAATGCCAAAAAAAGATGTCCCTATCGGACATCTTTCATCGTATTTTAAGATATAAAATAAGGTTTAATACTGGAAAGCAACAGTTCTGTGCTCATAAAAATAAGCATAATGTTTAGTCGAACTACTTCCACTAATTTCTCCCTTTAAACGAATCAATTTATTTAGACCAAACTCCCCTGAAGCAGCTATTCCTGAAGTTTGACTTGAATGATGATAAAAGTCTCCATTTACCACATATTCAATCTGATATGGACTTCTAAGCCATGCTTTGATTTCTCCTGAAAACTGTTTTGACATCCCTTTATAAGATCGTACTAAGGTAACATAATAAATCGATTTAATACCCCAGTATTTTTTCCATTCACTTGTATAGCAATAAAAGGAGATGTGTGGATAATATTGACCACGTTTTACCGGTAATCCAACTTCAAGTTCTCTAGTTGTATCAGAAGACATGCCCTTTGCGATTAATCGATTAATTTTATATTCATCCGGATATAAAGTCACAAAAGCTTTCTTATAACTAACTCCATTTTCTTTAGAGAACTTTCTGGCTGTTTCTTCTTTAGTCATCGGTTCACTTATTGAAATTGTAAAATCTTTCCCCGAATTTCCGCTTTTTGTTTCAAAATCAGTTGCATTGACTTTCAAAAAACCTGAAAAGATACATGATATAGAAATAATCACTGAAAATATACTATAAACTACCCGCTTCATTTTTTCTCCTCTAAATAGTATGATAATAATCCTTTAACAAATACCAAAACGCCAACAATAATATTTGGAACAACAAAAGCTGTATAGGGAATATTTTGATAAAATTGACCAACAGTAACAGCAAAATTCAAATCAAGAAAATGATTTAAAAATACTGAAACAGGTGAAAACAATATCAAAATAATTCCAATAATTGAATAGATTGTTGATTTTTTCATGAATCCTCCCATCGCAAACTGATTTCAATGACTTCCGTCAGAAACTAAAGGCCGTTCTTATATCTTGAAGGATTATAAGTCAGCATATTTCCTCTCCCTTCATCTACATATATTGTAACATCTTTCTATCAATTTTGTGAATCATTCACAAAATCCAAAACAATGATCCAATACTCTTTTTCATTAATCAAATGGAGCGATTTCATCCGGAAACCACTCCATTATAATTAATATTCTATATAAAAAGATTAAAGTGACGGTACTTTGAAAATTTATCCATAGTTATATACGAATATACATACCTATACACACCCACCATCTTTAAGGGTATAAATATCACCAATCTTCAGCCTACTGTGTTCTTTATCACTTTTGTATAAAAAATTCAGTATATTAAAATTTTTACGTATAACATTCATGTTCCTGATCTTGAATTTATTACCGAAACTTCTTGAAGGATCACCCTTGTGCTTAAAACCGAATGGTTACAGTCTTTGCATCTTTTGAAATTATGGTGCTCCTTAGAACCATTAAACACATCAACTTTCTTAGAGTTCCTCTCCTCTTCAATGTACAAATGATATCATTATTTAAATTTGATTTCCATGTTAAAGCTAAATTATAACAAGTATTAAATTTATAATAGGTATCAAAGAAAGATAACTACAATCCATTAGTCAGGAATCTCATCTATCAGTTGCTTAGTATATGAGTATCTGATTTTATCTGATTCAGAGTCTAAAACAATGATCAGATATTCTTTTTTATTTTTCTCTAATAAAGTGATTAAATTAAAATGGTTTCCTAAAGATCCGGTCTTCATTCCCTTGACTCTTTTATCATAAAATTCTGAATTTGGATTTAAGAAATCGTTAGTATTATACCAAGTTTGTGTTTGTTTCTTTGGATAAATATAAGTGATTGTATATGATTGACTAGAAATAATGTCCCTTATCCAATCCTTTTGTAATAATCTTTCACTAACTTTTATTAAATCTTGAATATTGGTTTTAGCTTTAAAATCATATCCACTAGAATCCGCTATGGAAGTTCCTAAAAATTGATGTTTATTCAGATACTCTTGAAATCCTTTTTTAAAAGCTTCCATACGTTGTTGAATATCCACAGCCTTGGGGTTTATTTTCGCTCCTATGGCATCGGCTAATACATAAGCAGCATCATTACCGGATGGTATTAACATCGCTGCTGCTAAGCTTTTAAAGCGATAATCCGTTGATTTTAAATGGGCAGTTGAAGAGCCTTTTTTAACCATCTTTAATGTTTCACGATTAGCATGGATATAATCATCCAATTGAAAAAACTGTTGAGCATAATCCACCACAAATAGCTTTGTCAAGCTAGCCGGAACATAAGATTCATAGCTATTCTTACTGAAAAGGATTTTATGATTGGTCAAATCCATGACGGCATAAGATTTTGCACTAAATTCCTTCTCAAATTTGAGAGATTCTGACGAATTAATAACTTTTTGAAATAATCTTTGACCATGATAAATAAAAGGATCTTTTATAAATAAAGCAAGGAGAACTATCAATAAAACAATTAATGATTTACGGATTCTTCTCTTCTTTTTTCTTTTCTTTTTCATAATTCAAATTTATCAAAAAAATCCTTGAAAAGACAAGGATTTTTAATGAAATTAAGAATTTCTTAAAGATTTATCTTGAACAAATTCTACTAAAGCTTTCGCTGCTTCATCAATACCACGATCGCCCTTGTTTGAAAGACCAAGACAGGTATAAATTTCACCAACTGGAATTTTTTCTTCAAATAATTTATCAAAAATTTGATCAATCAATAACTTTGTGGCTTCTTGCATTTGCATTGGACCAAAAGGATTCGCAAAGAAAGTGGTGGACAACCCTTTTTCTTGTGTGGTGCCTAAGGCCAACCTTTTCCCTTCTACAAAGACAGGCTCAGCTTCTTCACGATTATTGAAGATATGAATTCCTCTTTTATCTGTGTAATTATTAGCGTATAAGAAAACATCAATGGGATGATCTTTAACAATCACTTCATAAGTAGAGGCAGGAATCACCACCCGAGCATTCGCTTTTTCCGGATTAAAGAAAATAGAGCGATCCATATCTCTGTACGCTGTTCCCTTATCTAAGTCGTCCAAGCGAACAAAAGCCCCTATTTCCGTTCCTTTCCCATAAGGATGGCCATCTTTTCCAATATGAATCGTACCCATATCATCAAAGATGATTTCTTGATGATCAATTAAATCAGAAGCTAATGTATTTAAAGCTTCTAACGTTTCAGACTTACCAGCTCCTGAATCTCCCATCAACATAAGTCCTTTTTTTGTTCCATCTTTTAAATAAAGATTGACCATTGCACCATGGATTGGCAACCAGCCACGTGTAATCATGACTAAATTATGGAGTGTTAACATTGATTTTTTGGTATAACCAAAGTAATCAATGACCGGATCATCCGAACATTTACCAACCCAAATATCATTTTTTAGGTCATGATAAAATGTTGTTTCTTTTTTCCCATCCGGATTCCCAAATAAAAGGATGGCATCCGGTTGTTGATCAATCGACTCTTGAGCATTCGCTAATTCGAATAAATTCGCACAAGCCACTGCTGAACCCAGAAAGTTACGATGAAAATAAGCATACAATAGAATAGTACCAATCTTAGCTGGATAACAAATCCATTCTTTTTCTCCCTTGATAAAATCCTTTATTGGATTTAAGGCTGTTTCTTTAAAAATATTCGTCCTTTTATTGTGCTTTGGATGAAGAATCAAAGGAGTACGAAGTAAAATTTGAGAAATAAAAGGAATGTCTTGTAAAGTCTCATATCCCGGAATTGTTTTCCATTTATAATAGCTTAATAGCATGGAAGCGTTGGTCCCGGCTTGCAATTGACGATAAACTTTATTTTTAGAACCTTGCACTTTTTGTTGAATTTCCCGATAAAAATTTAAAACAATCTTGCTTTCTCTTTCATCAGCTTCAATAAAATTTTGAATTTGAAAACCTTCTTCATGATGTGTATACAAAATAGAATACCGTTCTAAAGAACGCCAAAAATGATAGCCTTCCTCAATTAAGTCTAGTAAAATTTTAGGATCTTTAACGTATTCATCTTGAATTTCATTCACTTCACAAATTAATAGTTGTTTTAAAACCATCTTGATATGAGACTTCATTTCTGAAGAATCATAAACACAAAGGTAATGATACAAATCAATGTGATGTTTCTGGATATAAGATAGATAATGACTTAAAAAACAATCAAACGCTTCCGTTTCCACTACCTCGTGTTTATTTGTAATGTATTTTTTAGAATAATTAAGAATAACCATATCTCCATGATAATAATAAGATTCTTTCACATATACCTCCTATCGTAAAAAGACTAGAACCCTAGTCTTGGATGTTCATTTCAGAATGTTCCTTATCCAAAATGGCTTTATACATCGTTTCTGCACCAACATAACATCTCAGAAGATCTTCCAATTCATCTATCGCTTCTTCTAATTGAGAATATCGTTCTGGTTCAATACATTCCATAGCCATAAATTCAGTAGTTGTTTCATCTGTCACTTCTGTTCTTTTCCCATCACGCCAATTCCAGCATCGACAAATAACACCCGCTTCATCATAATAAGCAATTTCACCAGCTAAAGGAGGTTCAGGCTTATCCGAACCAATTGGCCAGAAATCTTCTCCCCCTTTCATAATGCCCACATGAATATCTCCTACAAAAGCATCCATATTTTCAGCTCCGATAGGAAAAGCATATTTTAAGGAAATCGCATTTGTGATATCTACCGTAGGGGCAATCGTTTTTACCGGGTGATCATGCAAAACTCGTTTCAATAAAGACTCTATCGAACAACGAGCTCCCTTTTTAGTAGGAAATTTTGCATAAGCTTCACGCCATACACGAATCACCGGATTTTCTGAAATCACATCACTTGGTAAATATTTTTTCGATTTCTTATTGGCATCATCTAATAATTGTTTGATTTCAGCAGCACTTTTTTCATCCAATTGAACGAATTCTTTCACATTCTTAACCGTCAATACGGCTATTTTAGCAGTTGGGAAAATTTTCCAAAAATTTTCATCCACAATAAATTTTCTCATGATATTTCTTTCCTTTTATCTTATTTTGGTGAATTATTTAATTTTTATCTTCATAACCAACCATCAGTCCTTGATCGGAAATATAATATGAACAAAGTATACTAGTTGGATGAATCACAACTTCTGCTTTATCACTAACTTTTTCAATCAATTCTTTTAATTCCAAAGCCGCTTCTTCATGATTGGCATGAGCGATATACACTTTCCCCCCTGCAAAGCCGCTATTAACCATTTCCTCAACAATTTTAAGGACAGATCGCTTGACGCCTCTTAGTTTATACAATAATTCCAAGGTTCCCTCATTAGAGGCTCTTCCTACAATGCGAACACCTAATAAACCAGCCAATTTAGCAATCGTTGAAGAGACACGACCATTTCTTGCTAGGTTGTTTAGATCTTGGATATAAAACAATAAATGAGTGTGTTTCATATAGTTATTAATTTCTGTACAAATTTCAGCAAAAGATAATTTTTTCAAAATAAGCTCTCTTAATTTTTCAGCAATTAAGGGTAACTCAGGCCCTGCCGATAGAGAATCAATAACTAAAATATTCGCTTCCGGATGCTCCTCTAAATACATTTCTTTAGCTTGTACACAAGCGTTATAACTACCTGATAAAGCACTTGTTAAAGTAATCGCAAAAATACAATCTGCACCATCAAAACAAGAAATCCATTCAAATGTATTGGGACAAGAAGTACTCGTTTTCCCTTTTGTATTTTTGAGGACTTCACGAAAACGGCTCAAATTCGTTTTTTCAGTATCATAAAATTCCCCTTCTGTTGTAATCACTTTCAAAGGAACACTCTGATAGTCCACTCCCTCTAAATGAAATAAATTCGAAGATGAATCCGAAACAATCCTATAATTCATGATGACTTCCTCCAATGTATGACAATTATACTCATATTTTATTTATTTTCAAAAGCTTAGTTCGCTTCAATCACTTCAATTGAAAATTCTAAATTCGGCATGCAAGAACGAAGATCTTCTTCTAGGTTCTTCAAAGCTTGAATCCTGGAATGGACATCTAAAACACCATTTCCTTGAACAATAAAAATCGCATTTTTAGTATGATCATCAAATTTATAATTTTCTCCATCACGAACACCCATCCAAGCTAAAATTCCTTTGGCATCTTTATACACATAATCTGTCTTAGCGACATGCTTAGGAGTTGATAAGATAGGATAGAACTCATCTTCTTTTTGACTGACTGTAAAGATGAGCGGTTCTTGAATTTTATCAAAATCATGACCACCAATGGCAATTAAAGAGCGTAGACTTTCTACATTATAAATATCCACAATCGTATTAATATGAGGCATCCCGCCGCGATGTTGAATATTGCGTACAAAACTGGGAATAGTAGGCGGATTCTTTTTGATACTACGCCCTACTTTTTGCATGAGAGAAATATAACCTTGTACATTTGGATGCTGAATCACCTCATTTATATCTACTTCTAAAGCCCATTTTTCAATTTCGGCTTGTTTCTGAAGAAAAGAGTCAGAAAATTGAGCTTTCGGATCCACATTCTTGGCATACGCTACCACCACAGAGGAAACTCCTAATTCTTTCATACTTTGATCCACAATAATATTCATCTTTTTTACCTGAAATCCTTTCAATTTCAATCATCTAAATCTATGTTGCATTTTCAATCAATTCACATAAGATTTTTAAACAATCATTCCTCTTCTCATAGCCCTAAAATCAACCCATATCCATTTTTCCATCTGGAGCAAAATGATACAGCTTACCGCCAATACGCGCCCAACCAGTTTCGGCATGACCATCCGGATTAAACCAGTACTTACTACCATCAATCTT